>JAPPOQ010000017.1 GCA_028817895.1 Ahrensia sp. | reverse complement strand
TGGCGGCGTCGAAATCCTCGTGCGATGCCCAGCATCGCTCTGCGGTGTTCTCCTTACCAGATCGAAAAATCCATCCCATCAAACTGCTCCAATCTGGGCGAGACTTGCCTAACGCAGTTGCGGAGTGTGGTCAAACAGGCGTCGATGCTCGGAAACGGCGTAACGATCTGTCATGCCCGCAAGATAATCGGCTATTTTTTCAGCCCGCTGGGTCTCGGTGCAGTCCTCCAAAGCCCATTCGGCACTCGGTGGCATATCGGCATCGCCCTGCATTAGGGCGTCAAACAAATCGCCGAGGATTTGTTGGGCAGCGCGGACGGGTGCCATAACATCTTCGCTGCGATACATGCGTTCGAACAAAAACGCCTTCAGTTCCTCCTCCGCGCGGCGCATATGCGGTGAAAACCCAACCAGAGCGTGATCAAAATAGCGAACATCGTCAGCGCAACTCGGTTGAGCATCCGTGATGCGCAGAAGCGATTCAGAAATTACGTCTTCCACCATGGCGGTGATCTGGCGGCGCACCAGTTCATGCTGAGAGCGAGAATGGTCAAGCAATGGGTATGTCAGCCTGACCCTTTCCAAAAGCGCGCCGCTTAGTGACAGGTTTGCCAGATCATCCAGCGTAAACAATCCAGCGCGTAGACCGTCGTCAAGATCGTGATTGTCATAGGCGATATCGTCGGCAATCGCCGCACATTGCGCTTCAATCGATGGCCAGGACCAAAGCCAGAGATCATGAGTGCGGTTGTAGTCGACCAAAAAGGGCGCGAGCGGCCCGTCGAGGCCATCGCCATCCCCGTCCGCCAGCGGTCCATTGTGCTTGACGAGACCTTCCAGCGTTTCCCAGGTCAGGTTCAGGCCGTTAAAACCGGCATAGCGACGTTCAAGCCGCGTCACCACGCGCAGGGCCTGAACGTTGTGATCAAAACCACCATAGGGCTTCAGCTTCTCATCCAGAACACGCTCGCCTGCATGCCCAAAGGGCGTGTGGCCAAAATCGTGGGCGAGCGCGAGCGCTTCCGCGAGGTCCTCATCGCAACCCATCGCACGCGCAAGGGCACGTGCAATCTGTCCAACTTCGATAGAATGGGTGAGGCGTGTTCGGTAATGATCGCCCTCATTGTGCACGAAAACCTGGGTCTTGTGCATGAGGCGACGGAAGGCGTCGCTGTGAATGATGCGGTCGCGGTCACGTTGAAAGTCTGACCGAGTGGGACTTTTGGGTTCCTCAATCAACCGTCCGCGACTGTTCGCAGCCTGCTCGGCATAGACGGCAAGACCTTCGGTCTGACGCGTATTAAACCCGGAAATCTCGGCCTGAGTCATCGCTGGTGTCCGCAATGGGGCATCAAGCAATTCACCATTCGGCCCCTTTCACCACTGCATCGGGGCCAAACTGGTCGGAGTAGCAGGATTTGAACCTACGACCCCTCGCCCCCCAGGCGAGTGCGCTACCGGACTGCGCCATACTCCGACTGATGGGCTGTTTACGAATGACGGAACCGAAATTCAAGCGTCAAATCGCACCTCGCTATCGCACCTGGTCCAGAAGCCGCTTGCATTCCAGCAGCTCAGCCAGAGCGGAATTGAGGTTCGCTCGACTGTTGCCTGCGGCTCTGGAAATAGTTTGGCTGGTCAATTGCTGAACGGGAACGGCCTGCTTTGCAGGCACAGCTTCTTCGATTGCCAGCGCAAGACCGCCCTTCCCGGCCGCGGCGACGAAGCGGTTGCCCTGCTCCTTCAAAATGCGCTGAACGCCCTTGATCGTGTAACCTTCAGAATACAGCAGATGACGGATGCCGGTGAGCAGTTCGACATCTTCCGGACGGTAATAGCGACGACCGCCGCCCCGTTTCATCGGTTTGATCTGGCGAAACCTGGTTTCCCAGAACCGTAGCACGTGCTGCGGCAGATCGAGGCTTTCAGCGACCTCGGAAATTGTGCGCAATGCATCGGGGCTTTTCGTCACAATATGCGCTCCGACTCAAACTGGAGTGTCCAGCATATCCCGGTGCGGTGCGATTTTGCCAGCCGTTAGAGCAAATCTCGCCCAGATTGAATCGTTGTTCAGGCGCTGCGCTTGCGGTGCTCATCAAGCACCAGCTTTTTCATTATGTTGGACGGCTTGAACACCATCACCCGGCGCGGTGTGATCGGCACTTCTTCGCCGGTCTTCGGGTTGCGGCCGACGCGTTCATTCTTTGAGCGAACGGCAAACGTGCCAAATGAAGAGAGCTTAACGTTCTGCCCGTCAACTGCGGCTCGGCAAATCTCCTCGATGACCGTTTCGACCAGACCGGAGGACTCAGATCGCGATAACCCGACCCTTTGATAAACGGCTTCGCTCAGATCGGCCCGGGTCAGTGTCTTGGTCATCGCGGCGCGCGCCTCCCGCAGAAATTTGGTTGAGTGCTCAAACTGATCAGTCAACCTATTCTTTCGTTGAAAACCGGTCAACCAAGGATATCACGAAGCCGTGATGGCACCTTCGGGGGGTTTTTTGCGGCGCGGCAAACTTTCCAAGGCGCCATTTCGTCGGGACCGCCGGGTCAGCAAATCCTGGAAATCATTTCGGCGTCATCACCATCGCACCAGCACGGATCCCCAGGTGAAGCCGCCGCCCATTGCCTCCAACAGCACCAGATCGCCCTTCTTCAGGCGCCCATCGTGCCGCGCCGAATCGATTGCAAGCGGGATGGAGGCCGCCGATGTGTTTCCATGTTGGGAAACCGTGATGACGACCTTTTCCGGTGCAATGTTGAGCTTCTTCGCCGACGCATCAATGATGCGACGGTTGGCCTGGTGTGGAATGAACCAGTCAATATCATCAGCCGACAAGCCGGTTGCCGCGAAAGCGTCCTCGATGACGTCTGTGATCATCGCAACGGCATGTTTGAAAACTTCACGACCCTGCATGCGCAAATGGCCCACGGTCGCCGTGGTGGACGGACCACCATCCACGTATAGCTTATCGCGATGTGAGCCGTCGGAGCGCAAATGGCTGGTCAGAACACCGCGATCGTTTGACAGTCCAACACCTTCCTGCGCTTCTAGCACGACAGCGCCTGCTCCATCGCCAAACAGAACACAGGTCGTGCGGTCTTCCCAATCCAGAATGCGGGAGAACGTTTCCGCACCGATGACCAGCACACGGTCAGCTTGACCCGACATTATGTAAGTGTTGGCCGTCGTAACGGCGAACACGAACCCCGAACAGACCGCCTGCATGTCAAAGGCCGCGCCATGCGTCATGCCCAAACGGTGCTGAATGTTGACGGCGGTTGCTGGAAAGGTGTTGTCGGGCGTCGAAGTTGCGCAAATGATCAGATCGATATCTTCAATCGAGACATCCGCATCCGCAAGCGCCTTGCGCGCCGCAGCTTCGCCCAGCGACGCCGTAGTCTCATCCGCATCCGCGATATAGCGCTGCTCGATGCCGGTGCGCTGCCGGATCCACTCATCGGATGTATCAACACGTTTGGCCAACTCGTCATTTGACACGGCATTTCGTGGCAGCGCGGCCCCGGAGCCAATGATCACAGAACGCTTCATGATCTGTCCCCCCTGGACGCGATGCTTGCTTCCTCGCGCGCGGAACGCGCCGCGTCGAGATCGGCTTCAATTTTCTGCTGAAGCTGGTTACGAGCCATATTGTGCGCGACATCAATGGCCGATGCTATCCCGAGAGCATCCGCCCCGCCATGGCTCTTAATCACAACACCGTTCAGTCCCAGAAACACCGCGCCGTTCACCTTTCGCGGGTCCATCTTGTCACGAAGTCGGGCAAAAGCCTGCTTGGCAAACACATAGCCAATGCGGGCCATCAGAGTGCGAGACATCGCATCGCGCAGATAAGAGCCAACCTGTTTGGCCGTACCCTCCGCGCTCTTTAGTGCAATATTGCCAGTGAATCCCTCTGTCACAACGACATCAACACCACCCTTGCCCAGATCGTCGCCCTCGACGAAGCCGGAATATTCCAGACCCGGCAGATCGATCTCACGCAATCGGCTTCCGGCGAGACGAATTTCTTCCAGCCCCTTCACTTCTTCCACGCCAATGTTGAGCAGGCCGATGCGCGGTCTTGGAATGTCAAACAGGGCTCGTGCCATGGCACTGCCCATCAGCGCGTAGTCAACCAGCGTATCCGCATCGGCGCCAATCGTGGCGCCAACATCCAGCACGATCGATTCACCCTGCAGGTTGGGCCAGACCGCGGCGAGCGCCGGTCGTTCGATGCCGGGCATCATGCGAAGGCAGAATTTTGACATCGCCATCAGCGCGCCCGTATTTCCCGCCGATACCATTGTCGCAGCCTCACCGGATTTGACGGATTCAAGCGCTTTCCACATGCCGGAGACACGCCGACCTTCCCGCAATGCCTGGCTTGGCTTCATGTCCATCGGCACGGAGAAATCGCATGGCACGAATTGCGACTGCGTTCTAAGCTGATCGTATTTTTCGAGCTCTGGTGCGACAGCGCCCTCCTCCCCGTGCAAAAGGTAACGGATTTCTGGATAGCGCTTTCGTGAAATCTCAGCCCCGGCCAACACCGTTTGTGGGCCGAAATCACCGCCCATCACATCAAGTGCGATGGTTATGGTCTTGGTTTGTGTCGTCATGGGGTGCGTTTGTGATGGCGCAACAGCAGTGCAAGACAGGGCATTGGCGCAGAGCTTTTGCGTATTGGGGCGATCGTATTTGACAAGAGCTGCATCTTAAAGATGTGCTGCGCCGTGCCGTCAATTCAATTTGAGTTTCGATAACGCCGCAAAGGGTGATGGCGCGGGTTCTTCATGCGGGTTGTCGGGCAATTCAGCATCCGGTAGGCGCGCGAACGGGTCAAGCCCAAGAGAGAACGTCTCGAGCCACGCTTCCGACAGATCGATGGCGTCGCCCTGAAACGTATCCGGCACCTCATCACCATCGACTTCCAGAACCCATTCCTTACTGTCGGCACCATTTGGCGCAGCAAGTCTGGATCCTTCCGGCACATACAACCGTTCAAACGATTCGCTCACGCTTGCCTGCAAGGGTTCACCGGATATCGCACAGGGTTGGACAACAACTGCTGTCACGGTTCCTGAGACCGACACACCCTGCCTTTGCCAGGGCTTGATCCGGGCATCAGCCCTCAAAGACTTCACTTCGGTCAGATCGAAGGCGGCCGCAACCGCAGCAGCGATTGCGGCATCAGCCTCAAACGTCTCGTGAACGCCGCGTGCGGGCAGCTTCCTCACTTTGACGGGATACGAAAAGAGCGGCTGATCCGGTTCGGGGGTCATGCGCTTTCGGCCAATTGGTTTCGTTCGCCTGCCGGCCAAATGCTTGCAAGGCGCTCGGTTTCCACCTCTTTCAATCCGGACAACGTGTCGAGCATCCACCTCGCTGTCGCATATTCGGCGCTCTGAGGTTTGCGATCGTCGAACACGTTTCGCGCCATGACCTGTGCCAGCTTGTCTTCCGCATTTTCTGAATCATCTCGCGCTCGGTCATAAGCCGCCGCGCGGCCATGCACGACGCGCGTCATTTTGGAAAGCCGCTTTGGCACCGTCTGATCGCCCACGCCCAATTCGCGCAACGCCGAATCCATATCTTCGATGAACAGATCAAACACATCCTGCGAAAGCGCCCTGCCCGGCTCGCCATCCGCCTTCAATCGATCATTGAGAAGGTAGAGGTGCAAAGTGAGCATCTCGAAACGGCCATCAAATGTGTCTGGCATCTCGAAGCTGCGAAACAAATGCGGATCGCGCGCGCTTGCCACGACAGCGCCATAAAGGCGTTGTGCAAGGGCTTGTCGCGTGCGATCGCGTCCAAAACGGTCGAGAAACGATGTAAGGGCAGAATAGAGTGTCATCGCACGTCAAGTGGCGTTGCAAAGCCGTGAACGCAAGTGCTTTGCACGGCAGGTTTTGATCTGTATTCTGTGATCGCTGGGCGCCAGGTCCGAAGTTTGAGTTGAAAGAAGATTGGTGATGTCGAACAAGCTGACCTCATCGTGGGAAATCATGCGCAAGGCCACATCCGGCAAGCGTGAAGCATCAAAGCACGCCCGTCACATGCGCAAGGTCGTTCTGGCCACTGCGTTGGTGTCAACATTGGCGCTTCAGGCCTGCAACACGTCGCAGACCTTCACTCATGGCTATCAGCTCAACGAAGACACGCTTGCCCTCGTTCCAACCGGTTCTTCTCGTGAGCAGGTGCTCCTTTCTCTGGGTACGCCTTCGACGACACAACGTCAGCCGGATGGTGACGAAACCTTCTATTACATCAGCCAGACCAAGCAGCGCCCCGTTGCTTTCATGCAGGCGCGCGTTGTCGATCAACGCGTTCTGGCCGTTTATCTTGATGGCGAAAACAGTGTCGAGCGGATTGCCAATTACGGGCTGAAAGACGGTAAAGTGTTCGATTTCGTTGGCCGCGTAACACCCACCGGCGGTCAGGAGCTTAGCTTCCTGTCGCAACTTCTGGGGGCCGCCGGAGCAGTCGTCCCGAAACTGGGCGGTTCGTAGAAGCCAGCCGCCCGTTTCAAACAGTCACACAAAGGCCCCGCAATCCGAATTGGACTGCGGGGCTTTTGTTCGTCTTGAACCCAATCAGTGGGCCAGAACTGCCAGCAGCAGCAGGGCCACGATGTTTGTGATCTTGATCATCGGGTTCACGGCAGGACCGGCTGTGTCCTTGTAGGGATCACCAACCGTATCACCCGTGACGGACGCTTTGTGAGCCTCACCGCCCTTTTCGTGCTTCACACCATCCTTGTCGACAAAACCGTCTTCAAAGGACTTTTTGGCGTTGTCCCAGGCACCACCGCCAGCCGTCATGGAAACGGCGACGTAGAAACCTGTCACGATCACGCCGAGCAACATCGCGCCGAGCGCCGCAAAGGCATCTGCCGGGCCGGAAATCCAGCTGACCAGGAAGAACACCACGATGGGCGACAACACGGGAAGCAGCGACGGAACGATCATTTCCTTGATCGCAGCGCGGGTGAGCATGTCCACCGCACGGGCATAGTCGGGCTTCGATGTACCCTCCATGATACCCGGATCAGCCTTGAACTGGCGGCGCACTTCTTCAACAACCGAACCACCTGCCCGGCCAACTGCCGTCATCGACATGCCGCCGAACAGATATGGCAGCAGGCCGCCAAACAGCAGACCGGCAACCACATAGGGGTTGGACAGGTTGAACAGCGTGTCAGCATTGATGCCGGAGAAGACGGAGCCTTCCGCAGCATTGGCGGAGAAGAACTTCAAGTCTTCCGTGTAGGCTGCGAACAGCACCAGCGCGCCAAGACCAGCGGAGCCGATCGCGTAGCCCTTGGTGACTGCCTTGGTGGTGTTACCAACAGCGTCCAGCGCGTCCGTAGTGCTGCGCACTTCGTCCGGCAGGCCAGACATTTCTGCAATACCGCCGGCATTGTCCGTCACCGGGCCGAAGGCATCGAGCGCCACCACGAAACCGGCCAGAGCCAGCATGGCGGTCACTGTGATCGCGATACCGAAAAGACCGGCCAGCGAGTAGGTAACAAGAATACCGGCAATGATGATGATCGCTGGCAATGCGCAGGCTTCCAGCGAAATCGCCAGACCCTGAATGACGTTCGTGCCGTGCCCCGTCACTGAAGCCTGGGAGATCGAACGCACCGGACGATAGTCCACACCGGTATAGTATTCCGTCACCCAGATGATCAGGCCCGTCACGATGAGACCGGCCAGCATGCACCAGAACAGATCCATGCCGGTAAAGCTCGTTCCCGTGGATGTGGTGAACTCGGTTGAGCCGCCCACCCAGAAGAGCATCAGCGGCAGAAACGCGATGGCCGACAAAACGGCACAAGCGATAAAGCCCTTGTAGAGCGCACCCATGATCGAGTTGTTGGCGCCAAGCTTCACGAAGAACGTGCCAATGATCGAGGTGATCACGCAAATACCGCCAATCGCCAGCGGCAGCAGCATGAACAGACTTGCCGTCTCTCCCGTGAAGAAGATCGACGCCAACACCATGGTTGCAACAACCGTCACGGCGTAAGTTTCGAACAGGTCGGCAGCCATACCGGCGCAGTCGCCAACATTGTCGCCCACATTGTCCGCAATCGTTGCCGGATTTCGTGGGTCATCTTCCGGGATACCGGCTTCGACTTTACCGACGAGGTCGCCGCCGACATCCGCACCTTTGGTGAAGATGCCACCGCCGAGACGGGCAAAAATCGAAATCAGCGATGCGCCAAAGCCGAGAGCCACAAGGCCATCAATCACGGTGCGGCTGGTGTTTTCCAACCCCATGGGTCCGGTGAGGATCCAGTAATAGACAGCCACTCCCAGCAGAGCGAGACCGGCAACCAGAAGGCCGGTGATTGCGCCGGATTTGAACGCAACTTCAAGGCCTGCGCCCAAGCTGACCGACGAGGCCTGTGCCGTGCGTACATTGGCGCGAACCGAAACCAGCATGCCGATAAAACCGGCGACACCGGAAAGGACAGCGCCGATCAGAAAGCCAACGGCGGCGACAGCACCCAAAAGGAGCCAGGCAATGACGAAAACGACCGCGCCAACGATGGCAATGGTCATATATTGACGTGTGAGATAGGCCTGCGCACCTTCCTGGATGGCGCCGGCAATCTCCTGCATGCGGGCGTTGCCAGCATCGGAATTCATCACCGATGAAGACGCCCAAATGGCGTAGACAATCGAAAGCAGACCGCAAGCGATTGCAAGATAAAGAGGTAACATGTCCTCGATCCTTGATATTTCTGTGATGTGTCCTGATGATCCCGCTTCGGAATTTGGCCGGGTAGAGCAGAACGTTTGAACGAGCGGGGGCGCAACAACGCCCGCCAGCTTCCGGCGCGCACCCTATTCAGGAAAGCCGTGAGGTCAAGCTTTGAGCCGCTGATTTGCGCAAGAAATGCCGTTCAATGCGCACAGACGCAAAATAGCGCAGCCATACGCCTTGCCCAACGCACCCCTTCACAGGTGCAGCGCTCGGTCTCCACAGCACATGCGAGCATGTTCAGTGAAGAATCTGGCTGAGGAACTCTTTGGTGCGCTCATGCTGCGGATTGTCGAAAAACTCGCCCGGCTCGTTCTGCTCCACAATCTGCCCCTGATCCATGAAGATCACGCGGTTGGCGACCTGACGCGCAAAGCCCATCTCGTGGGTCACGCAGATCATGGTCATGCCTTCCTCAGCCAACGAAACCATGGTTTCCAGCACTTCCTTGATCATTTCTGGGTCGAGCGCAGATGTAGGCTCATCGAACAACATGATGCGCGGGCTCATGCAGAGCGAACGTGCGATGGCGACGCGCTGCTGCTGGCCGCCTGAGAGCTGTCCGGGATATTTGTGTGCCTGTTCGGGAATCTTAACGCGCTCCAGATAGTGCATCGCTATCTCTTCCGCTTCGCGTTGCGGCATCTTGCGCACCCAGATCGGCGCCAGGGTGCAGTTTTCAAGAATGGTGAGATGCGGAAACAGATTAAAGTGCTGGAACACCATGCCGACTTCACGGCGCACTTCATCGATTTTTTTCAGATCGCCAGTCAGTTCAATGCCATCGACAACGATTTTGCCCTTCTGGTGCTCTTCCAGCCGGTTTACGCAGCGAATCATGGTCGACTTGCCCGAGCCGGACGGCCCGGCGACCACGATGCGCTCGCCAACCATCACTTTCAGATTGATATCGCGCAGAACGTGGAAATCGCCATACCACTTGTTCATGTTTTCAATTTCGATGGCGACTTCCGTCTCAGAGACCTTCATCTGCGAATGACCGGAGGCGTCCTCGCCATTGGCTTTCGGTGCGCTTGATGCTGCCTGCAACGCTTCATCACGGGGCTTTGCGGCCACCGGTGGCACCGCTTTGCGGGCTGTCGCCGAAGCAGCAGCCTTTGTTGCTTCGTCACCTTTAGAAGCGGCGGCCTTTACGGGCTTTGCGCCACCGGTTGCGTCAATGGAACTGCCTTTTGCAAGACGTTTGGCCTGCTTCACCCATTCCTCGCGCTGGATTCGGCCGCTGAAGCGCAGAAACTGGTTCACATAGTCAACCTGCGGCTTTTTCCACGCTGCAATCTGGGCAAATGACCAGATGCCCATTTTGTTGAGCTTGGTCTCAAGGACCGCGCCGATGCCCGAAATCTCTTTGAGATTGTCCGGGGTCGAAGGTTTGCGGACTTTCTCCGGCGCTTCGCCCGTCACATCGTTAGCAGTTTTTTTTGAAGACGCTTTTGCCATGGGGATCAGCTCCTGTGGCCGGTATCGAGCTTGCGCTCGAAATACATGGAATATCGAGACATCACGAAACACGCGACGAAGAAGACGAGACCGATGAAGATCGGCAATTCCCAGATGATGCCGTTCCATTCCGACGTGGAACGGATCGGCTGCATGATCCCAATCGGATCGAGAATACCAACGATCGACACCAGGGTCGTGTCTTTGAACAGGCCAATAAAGGTGTTCACGATGCCGGGAATAGAGATCTTCAATGCCTGTGGCAGGATGATCAGCTGTGTGCCCTGCCAATAATTCAGCCCCAGCGCATCGGCCGCTTCATACTGGCCGCGCGGGAGAGCCGCCAAGCCGCCTCGAATGACCTCCGCCATATAGGCCGACGCAAACAACGTCACCATGATCAGCACGCGCAAAATGAGGTCAAAGCTGGTGCCGGGCGGCAGGAAGTAGTTCAGCAGGGTTGAAGCCACAAACAACAGCGTGATGAGCGGCACGCCGCGAATAAACTCGATAAACCCAACGCAGATCATCTTCACGACGGGCATGTCGGACTTGCGGCCCAGCGCCAGCAGAATGCCCAGCGGCAGAGAACCGACGATGCCTGTCACACCGATCACGAAAGTGATGAGGAAGCCGCCGAACTTTGCGGATTCGACCGGTTCGAGCCCGACATTTGCAATTGCCGACAAGCCATCGGTCCAAGGCCCCTGCACGAACATCAGCCAGGCAACGGCAACGACGAATGTGGCCAACGCGCTGAGGGTCGGATTGATCGCTGTGACCAGCAGGCGGAACACGACGAAACAGACCGCAACCATCGCGACGATCAGGATTGGTCCCCAGATCGAGCCACCCCAGAGCAGCCAATAGGCCAACAACGGAAAGACAGCCGTGAACCAAAGCAGTTTGCGTGGCAGATTGTCATGCAGCACCGGTGCGAAGGCCAGTAGCATGAGGACAAAGGTGAGGATCGGTCGCCAATAGAGGTGGCCGGGATAAAAGCCGAAAATCAACTGGTCAAAGCGCGAGGTGACCACTGCAAAACAGGCGCCCTCCCCCAATTCGCGGCACTGGCGAATATCGTCGGCGTAAAACACCGCATCGAGAAACAGCCACGGCAGCAGATTGACGATGATGGCGAGAATGGCAGCACCAAAAATCACAGTCAGAATGGTGTCACGCCAATTGGCAAAAAGGTTCTCGCGCATCCAGGCAACGGGCCCGCTTGTCGAAAGGGGCGCCGGCTGCTCCGGCAACATGCTTTGAGCGACATAGTGGATGGATTGGTTGGCCTGGGAGTGCGTATCAGACATCGCTCAGCGCTCCTTCAGCGCAACCGCGCTGTTATAGACATTCATCACCCCGGAAATGAGCAATGAAACGATCAGGTAAAAGCCCATGACGAGCAGGAGGCATTCCATCTCGCGGCCCGTCTGGTTGAGCGTGATGCCGCCCAGCGTGCCAGTGATGTCCATGTAACCGACTGCAATCGCGAGCGACGAGTTCTTGGTGAGGTTGAGATACTGCGAAATCAAAGGCGGAATGATGATGCGCAATGCCTGAGGCAGGATGACAAGGTTCATCGTTCGTGATGGCGGCAGCCCCAACGAATACGACGCTTCCGTCTGCCCCTTTGAGATGGCCTGAATACCGGCGCGGACGTTTTCGGCGATGAAGGCCGCGGTGTAGAGCGACAGCGCCAGCCACAGGGCCATGAAACTGTTACGAACATAAAGACCGCCCTGGTAGTTGAAGCCCTTCAACTCTGCGAACTCCAACCCAATCGGTCGGCCCAGCAGAAAAAACGCAATCAGGCTTGGCAGGAAGAAAAGCGCGAGGCTGATCCAGAAGACCGGCAAAATCTCTCCGGTTTCCTGCTGCCGTGTCCTTGCCCAACGGCGAAAAACGATGATGGCAACGATAGAGAGCAAGAAGATGATCACCAGTGGCAGGCTCCCCGCGCCCCACTCGAAGGCTGGCAGGTAGAAACCGCGATTGGTCGGGACCAGCGCCCCTCCCAAAAGTTGCGGGGCCTGGCGCGGCGATGGCAGCGCCGTGGCGAAGATCGTGCTCATCAGCAGGATCCACAACAGCACCGGAACGTTGCGAAAGCCTTCAATGTAGACCGTCATGAAGCGCGAGACGAGCCAGTTCTGAGAGAGGCGCGCCACGCCGATCAACACGCCGACAATGGTGGCAGCAATACAGCCCAGAAAAGCAATCAGCAGCGTGTTAAGAATGCCCACCACGGCCGCCTTCCAATGCGGTGAGCGCGATGTGTACTCGATCAAAGTCTGATTGATATCATAAGAGGCGGGTTGGAACAGAAAGCCAAACGAAAAATCCTTGCCCAGATCGCGAAAATTCTGGACGACATTGTCGACCAGCCAAGCCACCGCCAGCATAAAAAGAACGATGGTGATAATCTGCAACGTTATTGATCGATACCGCTTGTCGTAAAACAACATGCGGAATTCGAATGGCTCGGACCCGTCGGAATAGGTAGCTGCGGTCATCGTGCAATCGTCCCGCTATTGTTACTCAAAGCAGCCAGCGAAGGCTGGACAGCAGAGCGGCCTGAACTTGAGGGTTTCAAACACAGCATATCGGCACCGCAGCCGCCAGAGCCATGTCGCAGTCAAATGCAATGCGGGCGGCGTTTCCCACAGGGAGAAAGCGCCGCCCGCAGAGTTCTAGCTCCTACCGGAACGGAGCGGAGTACAGCAGTCCACCATCGGTGTAGAGCGCGTTGAGACCGCGAGCCAGACCGACTGGAGTTTCTTCGCCGATATAACGAGCGAAGATTTCGCCGTAGTTGCCGCCAGCCTTGATCGCGTTCAGCGCCCAGTTGGCTTCCAGACCGAACATTGCACCCAACTCGCCTTCGCTGCCGAGCAGACGGCGCACTTCTGGGTCGTTGGAATTTGCGGCCATGTCGTCAGCATTTGCACCGGTGACGCCTTTTTCCTCAGCCGTGATCAGCGCGTTGACGGTCCATTTCACGATGTCGAACCACTGGTCATCACCGTGGCGCACGAGCGGAGCAAGCGGCTCTTTGGAGATGATCTCCGGCAGAATGACGTGATCGGCAGCATTCTCAAAAGCGGCACGCGTCGCAGCCAGACCGGAAGCATCGGTCGTGTAGACGTCGCAAGCATTGGCCAGATATTTTTCCTGCGCCTCAGCATTGGTTTCGATTGGAACCGGCTCGTAGTTCATGTTGTTGGCGCGGAAGTAATCAGCCAGGTTCAACTCGGTGGTCGTGCCGGTCTGGATGCAGATGGTTGCGCCATCCAGGCTTTTGGCCGAATCAACGCCCAGGTCTTTGCGGACCATAAAGCCCTGACCGTCATAGTAGTTGACCGGTGCGAAGGAGAACTTCAGGTCAACGTCACGCGAGAATGTCTCAGTGGTGTTACGGGCCAGCATATCGACTTCGCCGGAAGCCAGCGCGGTAAAGCGGGTCTTGCCGGTGGTTGGCGTGAATTTCACCGCAGTCGGGTCACCGAAAACAGCTGCGGCCACTGCACGGCAGATCGCCGGGTCAAATCCCTGCCAATCACCATTGTCGTCCGTGAAGGCAAAGCCCGGAACGCCGGTGGAAACGCCGCACTGCAGGAAGCCTTTGGCTTTCACATCATCAAGCGTTGCGGCCGATGCAGCAGTGGACACTCCGGCGAAAGCCGCAGCACCAAGGGCCATGGTAAGAAGTTTGGTTTTCATATGTCAGAAGCCTTTCTGGTTTCTTGATTTCTGGTTGATCGGTACCACCGTTCTTGAAGTACCGTCGATGTCTGAAGGCCGATGCGCCCGGCGCGCAAAAAATGCGAGGCCCTGTTCCAAGCAGGACAGCTCCTCGCCTCTCCCTGTTACGCCCGTCTCCCGAGGACGCTTGGCCCTTGTCGGGCCGGTCTCCCTTTCGAGCCTGTCTCCCTGTTAAGGCAGTCTGTAGAGCCAGTCTTCGCCGGATTATGTTCTCTCAAACTCTGTCGAGTTGAAGAGAAAGAGGATGCATCCCCTTTGACGGCCTGATTTGAGGACATTATGCCCGCCCGGTCAAGGGTTATTGCGAGTAGAAGCGCAACAGACGCACAACGGAAGAGACCTTGGTTAACAGCAGTGCGGCGAAATTCGGGAAAAAGGACAACATGAAAGACAACAAATCTGGTGATGATCCCCTGGGCATCAATACGCGGCTCGCCCATGCCGGTCACAACCCGCGCGACTTTCACGGTTTCGTCAATCCGCCCGTAGTGCGCGCCTCAACGGTGCTGTTTCCAGACTATGAAACGATGCGTGATCGTTCCCAGCGCTACCTTTATGGAACGCGTGGAACGCCAACCACGGACGCCCTGGCAGATGCATTGAGCGAGTTCGAAGGAGCTGCCGGAACGATCCTTGTTCCGTCGGGATTGGCGGCCATCAGCATCCCCGTTCTGGCCTTTGCGAAAGCGGGCCAGCATATGCTGGTCCTTGATTCGCTCTACAGTCCGAGCCGTCATTTCTGCGACACCATTCTCGCAAATTACGGCATCGAGATAGAGTATTTCTCTCCCTCAGTTAGAGAAGACTTTGCTTCGCTCATGAGACCGAACACCGGCATGGTTCTGCTCGAAGCGCCAGCATCAAATTCGTTCGAAATGTGCGACGTCCCGCTGATTGCGCGTACAGCGCATGAAAAAAATCCTAATTGTGTTGTCATGATGGACAATACTTGGGCGACGCCGCTTTTTTTCCGCCCGCTCGACCACGGCGTCGACATTTCCATCCACGCTCTCACCAAATACCCCTCGGGGCATTCGGACGTTCTTCTTGGTGGCGTTTCCGCCAATGAAAAGCACTGGAAACAGCTGCGTGACGGGCAGCTGGCGCTTGGTGTCTGCGTGGACGGCGACAGCGCCTATCTGTGCCTGCGCGGTCTTCGCAGCATGGGCGTACGTCTGCAACGACATGCGCAGACCACCTTGCAGCTATGCGAGTGGTTGCAAGGCCACGACATGGTTTCGCGCGTTCTCTACCCTGCCCTGCCCGATGATCCCGGTCATGCGCTTTGGAAACGCGACTTCTGCGGCGCGAGCGGACTGTTTTCCTTCGTGATCAAAGACAAATCGCGCGAAGAATGTGGAGCATTTCTGAACGCCTTGCGCATTCACGGGCTTGGCTATTCCTGGGCGGGCTATGAAAGTCTCGCCGTGATGCCGACATTTGAAGATCGCATCATGGCCCATGGACCAAATGAGGGAACGACCATTCGAATTCAGGTCGGGCTGGAGGACGCCAAAGACCTTATCGCTGACCTGGAACGGGGATTTGCAGCGCTCGCCTGACTGTGAGATCTTTGACAGCTTTCCTCGACGGGTAGCGTTTGCGCATGGGAAGAGACGAATGGTCGTAGCGAAACATGGTTGAGCGGCTCGCCAGATAGCGCGCGGCGAGCAAGGCAAAACCAGCGCCGCAGATGAGCCCTGCAATCACGTCCGAGGGATAGTGCGCCCCTACCAGTATTCGGGTTGCGGCGCCGAAGATGCCAAAACAGATCCAGAACGTTCGATGGCGCGGAAAGATGAGCGCCAGCGCCATGCCCAATGACCCAAAGGTTGTGGAGTGCCCCGAAGGAAAGGAGGCAAACGCCGCCTCAAATGCACCCACCTCAAAATACAGATGACCAAACTCCTCCAATAGTCGGGGCCGGGCACGGCCGAGGGCACTTTTGATCAGCCAGACCGCACTTCCTGTGATGGCTGTTGTGAAGAATATGAAAGACACGTCGGCATGCCAATGCACAAGCCGCAGCCTTTCATGCCTTGGAAAGGTCTCCCAGCGCGTCGCCGCCAGATAGGCTCCCAACGCTCCGGTTATGATGAGAATCCAGCCACTTGAGCCAAGTTTGGTGAGTTGTTTGAAATAGATGACCGAACCTTCATGCTCAACATAATATGGTCTGGTGATACGGATGACCGGCGCATCCACGACCATCATGCAGAAGGCGATGAGCACGATGGCGGCTGCAAACGGTATGTAGACATCCGGCCTCCGGGGCAACAAGGCACGGGCTTGATTTCCGACCGTGTGAGGGTCCCGCCTCAGTCGTGTCCACGCAACCAGCGTGGTTCGCCAGAAACGTTCAACATATCCGGCCTGACCATCACGCATGGAACACTACAAGTCTGGCAATCCCTCGAATGGAATATGCATAGAAGTGCGCCATTTCGGGGTCAATCGCGTCGCTCACGGAATTCCTGAGTCCGGTCGACGGACAACTGAGCGGCTTATGCAAGGCGCGGCTGGACGCCAGGTCAGGTTCTCTCAAATGATTTTCGATCACCGGTCTTGATTTTCGCGGCCATCCAAGCTTTGTGAGTTTGCGGTCGGAGTGTGGCGCAGCCTGGTAGCGCACGTCGTTCGGGACGACGGGGTCGGAGGTTCGAATCCTCTCACTCCGACCATTGATCGGGTCGCTGGCAAGCGTGAATCCTAAGAAACCCGATTCCTCGGTAGCAACTCAGCTTCGCCAGAGCTGCTGCGGTATGTAAGCGTTGCGTTTGTGGACCCTTAGCTCAGCTGGATAGAGCAACTGCCTTCTAAGCAGTAGGTCGCAGGTTCGAATCCTGCAGGGTTCGCCACTCGCAGCATTGTCCGACCCGGAGACTCTGACGCCAAGCTCGGCTGCTCGACTGGCCGATTGACCACGCAATGCGGGCTTCCTAAGTATTGGCCAACACAGGAGACATGACGATGACAGCAGTTCGAGACGCAATGGCTGAGAACAACGTTTCCGTTTCGCCCGCAGCGGGAAAGCGCGTCGCCAAAATCCTGGCGAGCGAACCCGAGATGGTGGCGCTGCGCATTTCCGTCGAGGGCGGCGGATGTTCGGGCTTCTCCTACAAATTTGATCTCGCCGATGCCGTGCAGGATGACGACCTCATTCTTGAAAGAGAAGGAGGAAAGGTTGCCATCGACCCCATTTCGCTCATGTATATGGACGGTTCGGTGGTCGATTTCGTCGATGACCTCATGGGCCAGAGCTTCCAGATCAAGAATCCCAATGCCACCGCGAGGTGTGGCTGCGGAACCAGCTTTTCGATGTAGTGCTGGCTGATCTGCGACCATTGGCGAAGCGCTTGCCGCCAAAATGTGCAGCCTGCATGCTTGATTAATTTTGCGGCATGCTCTCCAATCCCGCCATCTGAACCGGATTGGAGATCCACATGATAAAAGCACTCACACTTGCTTTGACACTGTTCGCAGCGGGCGCCACATCAGCGCTGGCTGATGGGCATGCCACGAAAGTGCCCTTTGCATTGGACTGGAAATTTGAAGGCCCGAGCGCGGCTTATTTCGCCGCCATCGACAACGGCCATTTTGAAGCAGAAGGCCTGTCGGTTGACGTCTCGGCTGGCAAAGGTTCGCTTGACGCTATCCCAAAGGTTGCCACCGGCGCATTTCCGGTTGGCTTTGCCGACATCAACAGCCTTGTGAAGTTCTTGGACCAGAACCCCGGTGCGCCGGTCAAGGCGGTCATGATGGTCTATGACAAGCCGCCATTCGCCGTTGTGGGCCGCGCTTCGCAGGGCGTTTCGGCTCCCAAAGACCTTGAAGGCAAAACGCTCGGCGCTCCGCCGCCCGACGGCGCTTGGGCGCAGTTCCCAGCCTTTGCCAGTGCCAACAATCTCGATGTCTCCTCCATCAAGGTTGAGCCGGTTGGATTCCCAACCCGAGAACCCATGCTGGCGGAAGGTCAGGTGGATGCGATCACCGGATTTTCGTTTTCCTCCTACCTGAACCTGGTGCGGCTTGGCGTGCCCGAAGACGACATCAAAGTCATTTTGATGGCCGATCACGGTCTGGAACTTTACGGTAATGCCATCATCGTAAACACCCAATGGGCGGCAGAAAATGGCGACAAGGTCACCGGCTTTCTGCGGGCAGTTGCGAAAGGTTGGAAGGACGTTATCGCGGACCCGAAGATGGGTGCAGAGGCCGTTGCCAAGCGCAACCCGGCAGCCGATACGGCGCTGGAGCAGCGTCGCCTGCAACTCGCAATTGACGCCAATGTGCTCACCGCCAAAGTGAAGGCGGATGGCATGGGGTCGGTCGATACAGCGCGCATGGAGAAAGCCATGGAGCAGATTGCTGAAAATTATGAGTTTCAAAACAAGCCAGCGATTGCGGACATCTTCACGGCGGAGTTTCTGCCGGATGATGGCAGCCTGAAACTGCAATAGACCGGGTCAAAACCTGTGAGGGCGGGCGTTTTGCGCTCGCCCTCCTTTCTGTTTGGCCTATGGTGGCCGCCAAACGCCCTTCCTTTGGCCCCTGCACTCTTTCGATTTTGAGCAGCATTTTGACCGATACAATCGCTCTGGATTCCGTCACCCACGCCTATGACACTGAAAGCGGCAAACTGCCAGTTCTCAACGATCTTTCGATCAAGGTGGCGCAAAACGCATTCACCGCGGTGGTCGGGCCATCCGGCTGCGGAAAATCGACGCTGACCCGTTTGATCGCGGGCCTCATGCGCCCTGATGAGGGCACAGTTTGGCTTGCGGGTGAGCAGGTGCGTTCGCCGCGTTCAACGGTCGGCATGGCGTTCCAGAACCCGGTTCTGCTGGAATGGCGGACGATTCTCGACAATGTCCTGCTGCCGCTCGAAATCGTCAAGAATTCGCTTTCGCGATCCCAACGGGAGGCCCGCGCAAAAGACCTGCTCGCCTTGGTCGGTCTGGCCGGGTTCGAAGACAAGAGGCCGTCCGAACTGTCGGGCGGCATGCGCCAACGCGCCTCCTTGTGCCGGGCACTGGTGCACAATCCAGACGTGCTCATTCTCGACGAACCATTTGGCGCGCTCGACGCCTTCACGCGCGAAGATCTGTGGCAGGCGATGCATGATCTGCGTCGTCAGGAACCCTTCACCGCGCTGCTGATCACCCACGATCTGCGCGAGAGCATATTTCTGGCCGATGAGGTGGTGGTTCTTTCCGGCCGACCCGCAACGGCGCAGTACGTTCTGTCGGTGGACATTGACCCGACAAATGGCAGCCACCGCACGCTTGACGACCTCTACACGCCGGGAGCAAGCGAGATGCTCGCAACGTTGCGCGAGCAAATCCGCATCGCGCAGGGCGATGCCCCGAAAGCCGCACCGGGAGGCAATTGAGATGCTGCGCAAGATCGCCGTACCGCTTGGTGCTGTCCTCGTTTTCCTCGTGTTTTGGGAATGGCTCGTCTGGGTCAATGGCTGGCCGAACTATAAGATGGCCTCGCCTTCCGATCTGATCCCCGCCTATGCGAAATTCTGGGATCTGTTTCTCATCTATGGCTGGCAAACACTTTGGCGTACGGTCGCAGGGCTGTTACTGGCCATCATTGTCGGTGTCGCCATCGGCATGGTGATGGGGCTGTCGAAAACAGTTCGAGACGGGCTTTACCCGCTACTGGTTGGGTTCAATGCGATCCCCAAAGCTACGGTCGTGCCAGTGGTCGCCCTTATGTTTGTCGGCGCCCATGACATGAATACGATCCTTATCGCATTCATGATTTCCTTTTTTCCGATTGCAGTTTCGATTTCCATCGGCCTGTCAACGCTGGAACCTGAATACCGCGATATTCTGCGCTCGCTGGGCGCCAGCCGCTTTACGATTTTTCGCAAAATCGCCCTGCCAAAGACGCTGCCGGAATTTTTCGGTGCTCTTAAAGTCGCTGTCACACTGGCCTTTATCGGCACCAATCTTATGGAGATCGTCGAGCCGCACGGCAAAGGTCTCGGCCACCTGTTCGATTCGGGCAAGATTTCCGCAGACTACCCGCTGATGTTTGCGGTTCTCATCGCGCTCGCTGTCCTCGGCATTCTGCTCTACTATGTGGTGGTGTTGCTTGAGCAGATATTCGCCGGCTGGGCAGAACGGGCCGAAACGTGAAGATTGCGAGCTGGAACATCAACGGCATCAAGGCGCGCCACGATGTCGTGCTGGAATGGCTCAAACAGGCCGATCCAGACATTGCCTGCCTGCAGGAGATCAAATCGGTTGACGAAAACTTTCCTCGAGCCTCATTTGAGGCCTTGGGCTACAATGTAGAAACGCACGGTCAAAAGGGCTTCAATGGCGTCGCAATTCTCTCAAAGATGCCGTTTGACGAAGTCGATCGCGGCCTGCCTGGCGATGAGGAAGACGAGCAGGCCCGCTTTATCGAAGGCGTTTTCAGCACAAGAGATGGCGTCCTTCGCGTCGTTTCGCTCTATCTCCCCAATGGAAACCCGCCCGATGATCCGCGAAAGTTTGACTACAAACTTCGATGGATGGACCGCCTGATCGCCTGGTCCGCTGACAGGCTGGAACTGGAAGAGCCGCTCATTCTGGCGGGCGATTACAATGTCATCCCGCAAGACGAAGATTGCTGGGATCCGGCATCCTGGCAGGGCGACGCTTTGTTCCTGCCACAAAGCCGGTCACGCTTTGAACAGCTCAAGTCACTGGGATTCACCGAAGCTTTGCGCACTTCAACGCACGAAGACGGTATCTACACGTTTTGGGACTATCAGGCCGGGGCATGGCCGAAGAACCACGGCATTCGCATAGACCATCTGCTTCTGTCTCCCGAAGCGACGCTGAGATTTGAAGGATGTAGCGTCGATTCTTACGTGCGGGACTGGGAAAAACCCTCTGATCATGTGCCGATCTGGCTGAATTACGCAGCTTGATCGCACAGCCTGTGATTGACTTACGTTAACGTAAGTCTTAGGGAACGCGCCAAGAACGCAATGTTCTGTGCTATGCTACACTTCTTATTGGCGCCACCCGACGGTTTCGATCGCTTCGGGTGCTGAGAGCGCAACACTCGAGCGAAAAGCAAACGCTGCATGAAATTCAACGAACTCGGACTGAGCGCCAAGGTGCTCGCCGCCGTCGAAGCATCCGGCTACGACACTCCCACACCAATTCAGGAACAAGCTATTCCGCATGTTCTGGAACGTCGTGACGTCATGGGCATCGCGCAGACTGGCACCGGCAAAACAGCAGGTTTTGTCTTGCCGATGCTTTCACTGGTGGAAAAGGGGCGCGCGAGAGCACGTATGCCGCGCACGCTGATCCTCGAACCGACCCGCGAACTCGCCGCTCAAGTTGAAGAGAAGTTCAACGAATATGGCGTGAACCACAAGCTCAATGTTGCACTGCTTATCGGCGGCGTGTCGTTTGACGATCAGCTCAAAACGCTGGACCGCGGAGCCGATGTGCTCATCGCGACGCCCGGCCGTTTGCTGGACCTGTTTGAGCGTGGACGCATTCTCATGACCGGCGTGGAAATTCTCGTCATCGACGAGGCGGATCGCATGCTCGATATGGGCTTTATTCCGGATATCGAGCGCATCGTATCCATGGTGCCGTTTACGCGCCAGACGCTGTTCTTCTCCGCAACCATGCCGCCGGAGATTGAACGTCTTGCGGACAAGTTCCTGCAAAATCCAGTGCAGGTCGCGGTCGCGGCTGCATCGTCCACATCGGACACGATTGCCCAGAAGCTCGTTTCGGCTCCCAAGAAAGACTACGAGAAGCGCGCCGTTTTGCGCAGCCTGATCGACAACGCCGAGAACCTCAACAATGCGATCATCTTCTGCAATCGCAAGGTCGATGTCGCGTCTCTGCATCGTTCCCTGATGCGCCGGGACTATTCGGTTGGTTCCCTGCATGGGGATATGGACCAGACCTCACGCACCAAGACGCTGGACGGTTTCCGCGACGGCAACATCAAGCTTCTGGTGGCCAGTGATGTTGCGGCACGTGGGCTTGATATTCCCGATGTCAGCCACGTGTTTAACTTCGACGTGCCGATCCATGCGGAAGACTATGTGCACCGCATCGGGCGCTGCGGACGCGCGGGCCGCGACGGCTGGGCTTACACGCTGGTGACGCCAGCCGACAAAAAATATCTGGATGCAATTTTAGACCTGACGGGCGACGAACTCGACTATGTGGACGCAGAACCACAATTCGACAAAGCGAAACCTGGTCGCGGCAGGGGCTCATCCCGCAAAGCCGGTGCCGAGACGAAGACAGCGTCCGCAGGCAAAGACTGCGCCAAGGAGGTTCAGAAGTCAGCCGACGACAAGACCCCCGCTAAATCAAGCGCCAAGGCAGCAAAGAAACCTGGCAACGACAAATCGACCGAGAGCCGAAAGCCGCAGAACCGCGAAGGCACGCCGCAGGGCATGGGCGATCATGTCCCCGCCTTCATGATGCAGCCGGCGAAAGTGGGCGGCTAAATTTCCTTCAGTTTGCGCTGCTTTGGCGGCTTTACCGCATCTGCACGCACAGCGACGTCAAAAGCCCTTTCAGCCCACAGGGCGAATTCCTGCGGTTCATCGAGCAGCCGATCCGGCACCTGCCAATAATTCATGATCTGAGCCGTTCCGTCCTTGCGCGTATAGGTCCAGGGCTCCATCCCTTCGGCCTCAAATTCAGCGAATGTGCTTTCATCGGCTTTGAGCCGCAAAACGCCGTCCATGACAGCGGCAAAATTCAGGCCGCGATAGAATATGCCCGTGCCGCCGAACATCTTGCGCAACGTCACGACGCCAAAGGGCGCGAAAAGCTCTTCGAGAAACTCGTGATCCACGATGCAAGGCGCCCTTTCGCCATCAAAACACTGTCATGCAGACAAAGCTCTTTAGAGCAAATCTCGTCCCGATTGAATCGTTTGAGCGCAGGAAATTTGTGACCTGACAAGGCGCGTGCGACGCCGTGGTGCGGGCACCACAAGTTCGTGCGCAACACAGT
>JAPPOQ010000041.1 GCA_028817895.1 Ahrensia sp. | reverse complement strand
TGTGACCTGACAAGGCGCGTGCGACGCCGTGGTGCGGGCACCACAAGTTCGTGCGTAACACAGTCAGGGCACAATGAAACAAGTTCAAACGATTGCAAATTACTCTTCATTTTCAATGCCTTGAACATCATTTGCTTGGGTGTCTTTTTCGCTCTGACGGCGTCGAAATCCTCGTGCGATGCTCAGCATCGCTCTGCGGTGTTCTCCTTGCCAGATCGAAAAATCCATCCCATCAAACTGCTTCAATCGGGGCGAGACTTGCTCTAACTCTTGTGGATCAGCTCACCGATGGTGCTCCGCAAGTCTATGAAGCTGGGATCGGCCATGGTGGCAGCATCGCGTGGGCGCTCAAGCCCAACGTTGAGAATGCGGTCAACCCGGCCCGGCCTTGCCTTCAAAACGAGTATGCGATCGGCGAGAAGCACCGCTTCGTCCAGATCATGGGTGATGAACACGACCGTCATCGGAGTCTTTTCGCAAAGCTTCAGCAACTCCTCGCGCACTTCAGTGCGGGTCTGCGCGTCGAGCGCGGCAAAGGGTTCGTCCATGAGAAGAATGCGCGGCTCGTTGGCCAGCGCTCTTGCAATGGCGACTCGCTGCTTCATGCCGCCTGAAAGTTGGCTGGGATAGGCATCGAGAAAGGTCTCAAGCCCAACCAGCCGCACCCAGTGTTCGGCGATGTCAATGGCTTCGGCTCTGCCCCTTCCGGTGCGGCGGGGGCCAAACATGACATTGCCGCGCACGGTGAGCCACGGGAACAGCGTGTAGCTTTGAAACACCATACCACGATCCGGCCCCGGGCCACTCACGGGCACACCATCCAGCAAAACGCGACCACTGGTTTGCGTTTCGATGCCGGCAAGAATGCGCGCCAGGGTCGACTTCCCGCAACCGGACTGACCGATGATGGTCATGAACTCACGAGCTTGCACGTTGAAGCTGATATCCTGAAGCGCTTCTACCGGACCCTGTTCAGCCTCAAAAACCTTGCCGAGCCCGCGCACCTCAAGCTGAAACGGCGCCGATCCATGCGGTGCGGAAGACGTGCTCATGCCTTCGCTTCGTTCACGGAGGTGGGGCTACTCTTCTGTCTGAACAGCGCCCGCCCGCCGGGAATCCAAGGCATCAAATACGGTTTGATGCGCATCAGGAGTTGGTCGGTTGCAAAGCCAATCAGGCCGATCAGTACAATACCGGCATAGACATTCTGATACTGGCTGAAGCGCCCCTGCTGATTGATGAAGTAGCTGATGCCGGAAGCAGCACCGATAAGCTCGGCAACGATGAGATAGGTCCAGGCCCAGCCGAGCAGAATGCGAAGATCATCGTAGAGTTTGGGCAGAATGCCGGGAATGATGACCCGCATCAGAAGCGATATGCGGCTGGCACCGAGCGTTTGAGCCGCTTCGATCAGCGCGATGTCGAGAAGCCTGGTCGTATTGGCGACAACCAGCACCATCTGGAAAAATGTACCTATGAAGATGATGGCAATTTTGGGTGCATCGTAAATGCCGAAGAACGCGACCACTACCGCGCCAAAAGCGGGAGCCGGCATGTAGCGCACGAAATCAACAAAGGGTTCCACCAGTTTCGAGACGGTATCAAAGGTGCCCGCCAACACACCAAGCGGGACGCCGATCGCGCAGGCCAGAGCAAATCCCCAAAAGATGATCTGGATGCTATGAAACAGGCTCTCATGCAGCCACACAGCGTCGGAACGGGCAGGGGTCGTGGTGAAGGCGGTGAAAAGAGCGACGCCCACCTCATGCGGCGCGGGCAAATAGATCGGCATGGAGGGAGTGCCGGTCGGCGTGGCAAGCCCCTGATCGTTCAAAGAACGCCGCTCCTGATCAAAAGCATCGCGCTTGATCAGCATGCCGGGTGTCAGAAACGATGACGCGCCAGGCTCAACAACGCGCATATAGGGTTTGGCATCGAAGGGAATGTAGGAGGCGGCTGCCCAGATCAGAACCGGCAAGAGGAATGCCAGAACCTTCAGGGCAGCCGCTCTGCCGGGTGGCAGCGGTTTGCGAACATCAAACCATCCCGGCTGGTTGCTGCGACTGTTTTGCATCGGATCCCTCACCGAGCCAGTTTCAGCCGCCTGCAGCCATGCTTGCAAGTGGCCTATTTGAGCAGGTCGGGAATGACGTTTGAGTCGAAGTAGGTCGAAACGTCTTGTGGGTCGCTGTAAAGACCTTGTGCCCGGACAAATTCATCGACATGCCGAGCCGAACCATAGACGGATTCAAATCCCTCAGCATCGCGGAAGTGTTTGACATTGTCTTCCAGAGAAAGCGGGTCGGACCCAACCAGGTTTTCTTCAAACTGCTCCGGCGTGAGGTTCACCCTGGCGCCCATGATTTGCATGGCCTCATCCTTGGTTGCAGGGTCGCGAATAAAATCCAGACCCATGAACCAGGCGCGGGCAACCTTGACCCAGTCTTCGCGACGCGAGGCGAGCGATTGCGGCGTCACCATCAGCGCGTCGAACACAAGGCCCGGAACTTCCCGTGTTGTGAACACAGCTTTTGACCCCGGCACTTCGGCGAGAGCCTGTCCGCCCACCGGATACCAAACAGCCACCGCATCGACCTGACCGGAAGCCAGAACACGCGGCAATTCGCCGGTGGCACCATGCACCAGTTCAACATCATCGGCGGTCAAACCGGCGAGCTCAAGCGCCTTCAACAGGACTAGATGTTCGACGAGATTGGTTTCCACGCCGATCTTCTTGCCCTTCAGATCGGCCATGGAGTCGATCCCTGGACGGGCGACAATCATCTCATTGCCGTTGGAATAGTCGGTCAGAAAGGCCGCGCGTGACGGCACGCCGCTTGATCCGAGCACCAGCGCATCGAAGACAGCAATGGTGACGGCATCAAGCTGACCGGCCGCAAAGGCGTCGATGCTTGGCCCATATTCGAACCAGACCATTTCGACATCGACCCCGACTTCCTCAAAGAAGCCCTTCTTCAACGCAACCTCGAAAGGCACGAAGCCTGGCCAGTCTGAATATCCGATGCGCAGCGGCTCTGCCTTGGCAACGTTGGTCAATGCGAGCAGCATCAGTGCCAATGCGGCGATTGCGATTTTCAACTGTCGTCTCATCGTCGTCTCCTTTCAGTGTGGAAAGCGGTGTTTATGATGTCGCCTCTTCAGGAGGCGACGGGCGGGGTGTTGGGCAAAGTTGCTCAATTGCTCGAGCGACGCGCAGAAGCTTTGCTTCCCCTCCCTTGCGGCCAACCAACATGAGGCTGACGGGCAATCCGTCGCTCATGCCGCAGGGAACCGCGAGTGCGGGATGGCCGGTTACATCAAAGGGTCTCGTATTGACCTCGCACTCCCATGCACGGTCTATGATTTCGGGCCATGGTGCGTCCTCAGCGGGCAGAACGGTTGCCTTGCGCGGCGTCGTTGGCATGGCGATCACGTCATGGTTGCGCAACGCGGTCTCATAAGCGGCGATGAGACTGCGCGAGATATTGCGGGCCTTGGCGTAGTAGCGGCCGCCATAGGTTGACTGCAGATATTCACCCAAAAGGATTGTGAGCTTCACCGTGACAGAAAAATCGGCGCCGTTGCGTGCCTTTGCGCGGCTGAAAGCGTCAATCAGCGGCGTGTCGAAGTATCCGGCGGCGTTGGTGCCGCCAGAGTTGCCGCGCACCACCGTGCTGTAGGCGCCTTCGACCGCAATCCCGGTCCAGATATGCAAGCCTTGGCGGTGTAGGGGAATGGACGTATCGGCGACCGTGGCCCCGGCCTCGCTGAGCTTAAGGGCTGCCTGGCGAACCGTCTCGTCCACATCGGTTTCGGACTGGTCCCACCCAAATCCCTCGGCCAGCAACCCAACGGACAGATTCTCGATACCCTCGTCGATTGTTTCCGAATATGGCGCTTCCGCCACGCTGACATGACCCTGCCGCGGGTCGAGATCGTCCGGCCCGGCAATCGCGTCCAGCAAAAGCGCGACATCGCGAACCGTCGAAGCCATTGGCCCCAAATGATCCAGCGTACGTTCGATGGGTGCGGCACCGGTATAGGGAACCAGCCCAAAGCTGGGTTTCAGGCCCACACAGCCGCAATAGGATGAAGGAACGCGGATCGAGCCGCCCTGGTCCCCGCCGATTGCCATGTCGCAGGCGCCTGACGCAACCAGCGCCGCAGAGCCGCTGGAAGAGCCGCCCGCATTGCGCGCCATGTCATGCGGATTGCGTACCGGCCCGGTGTCGGATGTGTGGCTGCCACCGGAGAAGCAAAGATGTTCACAAACAGATTTGCCGGTGATGGTGCCCCCGGCTTCCAAGATGCGCGTGACCACGGTCGCGTCTATGTCGGGTGTAAAGCCGTCCAGCATGGATGAGCCGTTCATCATGGGCACACCTGCAACGGCAACATTGTCTTTGATCGCGACTGTTTTCCCCGCAAGCGGGCCACCGCTTCCGGTGCTGATGTTGCAACGCGCCGCCCACGCGCCCAACTGATTTTCAGCCAAAGGGGGTCGCTGGCCGGGACTGCGCGGAACAATGACAGGGAGCTTTGGTTCCTGCACGTCCTCCAGCCAGCGATAGGAGCTGAGGGTGTCTTCGATCAGCTCCTTGTAAGATGCCAGTTCGTCCTCGCTGGCCCGCAGGCCGAAGCGCCGGGAGATGATCTCCAGCTCTTCCAGATCGGGGCAGCGGGGTGTTGGCATGAAGTGTGTATGCTCCGGTGTGATCAGACGAAATATTTCGGGATGGTGGTGAGCAGGTCGCAGCCTGTTTCTGTGACGATGACATTCTGCTCGCATTTCACCGCGCCCACGCCGGGGCGACCGGCCATCAATTCGATGCCAAAGGCCATGCCTGGTTCGATCAGCATCTCCTCATCCGGCAACAGCCATGGCGGATCCCAAAACAGACCGATCGCGTGACCATGGGCGGGAAAGCTGCCGCACAAGGCAGGGGTGTTGGAGTAGTCGCCACCAAGCCCGTCGCCGATCATGTCGTGACCAGCCAAGACATTCCTCACGGCGTGATAGACATCCTTGGCGGGAATACCGGGCCGCATGGTCTCCACACCGGCATCCACAGCCTCTACGGCAGCGTCTAAAATGAACTGCTGGTCGGCGGTTGGTTTGCCGCCACACACGCTGGTGCGGGAAAAGTCGTAAAGGTAGCCGTCGAGCGCGCCATAGGTGTCGACATGGAAAAAGTCGCCGGCTTCGAGCTTTCGGTCCGTCCATGAGGGCAGCCTGCCGTAGGAGTAGTGAAAGCTCTCCGGCCCGGATGCGCAGGCGGCGTCATAAACGGCGATGCAATTCTCCATCGCTATGGATAGACCTGCCGTGATGCACTGCGCCTCTGTGACGCCCGGCTCCAGGGCGGTTGTCATCATGGCTTCCATCACCTGGTTGCCAATAGCGACGGATTCGCGAATGGCCTGTTGTTCAAGCGGGCTCTTGGTGATGCGCAGAGTTTCCACCAGCTTGTCGTCATTGATGAAGCTGATCTCGCCTGCGGCCTCCAGCAGGAAACGGTAGACACTTGCCGTCATAGCATTGCCGCCCACCAGCGCGATGCGAGCCTTGCCCAACCCGCGCTCATGCAAGACTTTGACAACGGTTCCCGGCACGTCGAAGTCAAAGCGCACATCCGATGTTTTCACGAGATCGCGGCGCCAGTCGGTGACATCGACCACCAGCGCTGGATCATCGTCCATGGTCAGCACCAGGCCCGCATGAGCGCGGCCAATCCACCAGTTGGGGAAGTCATTGCTGAAAACAAAGGGATGGTAGTGATTCACCAGGTAGAGAATGTCGGCATAGGAATCGACCACCGCCCCGCCGCGAGAAAACACGACAACCGCGTCATAGCCTTGCTCTTTGCAGGCTGCTCGTACACGGGCCCAACGGTCTTCATATTCGCTTTTGGGAAATCTGTCGCCGATCATCGCATGGCTTCTCCGTTCCTGGCATTAGAAACGTGCAATGGCCGATTTCAGCGATATAGAACGCTATTGGCGCAATCGGATGGGATTTTGGTAGGATTTTGCAAGCGCACGATAGCGCGCTGGAGTCATACCAACATGCTGCTTGAAGACCTTCGTAAAATGCGTTTGGTCTGCAAACCCAAGTTCAGCGGCCAGAGACGCCAGCGGCGTTTCGCTGGCGTCTTTTCGCAGCGTTTCGGCTGCCCGCTCAGCCCGTCTTTGCATCACGAAGCGATGCGGCGGCAGGCCCGTAGCGCGCTTGAAACGCCGCAACAACTGATGCGTAGTCAGATCGCACAGGCTCGCCAGGTCTCCCAGGCTGATGGACTCGCCCAGATGCGCCTCGATATAGTCAACAACGCGGCCAATATCGGTGGGAAGCCGTTCGGCTCGCTTCGCATCTTGGTCTGAGACATCAGGCTGGCGACGGATCATCGCGATGCAAAGCTGTACCGCAATCGTATCCACGAACAGGCGCGATCCCGGCCCGGTTTTTCGCAATTCGCAATAAAGCGACCACAACAGGCGTTGCAGCAAATCGTTCTGGCATCCCAATGTGCTGTCTATGTGCGCAATACGCTGCCTGGGCGCGCCAATATCGTCTGCAACCATGTTCAGGAGGCGCTCCGGCAGATGCACATGCACGCAATGAGCCGAGCCATAGGGCCAGGCCCAGTGAACCGGCTCGCCCGCCGCAATGATAGCGACATCCTCGCGCGAAAAAATGCCAGATCGGGAACGTCCGGACCAGCGGCGCAGCGCCCATTCGCTTGAAAAGCAGGCGTTGAGCTGGTGGTGCGTCTCCGCGGGTGTTTCCATCTCTGTAGGAGGCTGCGGCGCAAATTCCTCAACGATCAACTCTCCCCAGACGCCGCCTTCGCCAATGCGACGCGGCGCGAATGGCACGTGGGAGCGCACCGTTTGCGGGTCAGCGAGTTGATCAAGTGCAGGCAATGCGTCCGGCCCCTCCCACAACACGATTGCATACCGCACCTTAGGCCGGGTTCCGTCCTATTCCAAGAGACGAGTCACCGCTCCGCGCCGCGGCGCCATTGTCGTAGGGGTCATTGAGGAACAGCCAAACAACCGCCGCTGCTATCGCCGGCACCGAGCTAAACGCAATTCAGCGGCGGTCAAAATTGGCGCGCTTGGAGGATGAAACTTCGAACGCGCTATTCGAAACATTAGGCGACTGGAATGCTTATCTCAAAGCAGAAAATATCGACCCCCAACCAGGTGAAGAGGGGTCAAAAGCAAGCGCGCTGAGAGGGCCAACACCATGAGGGTGATGGATCAATTCTCGGCGTCAGCCAGCGCAAAGAGCTATGTTGGCAAGCCTGCTGACCAGATTAGAGCGACGAAGAAAGCCACACCTCGCGTCACACTCCGTTTGACGGACGAAGAGCATGCAAAACTGATAAAAGCGGCGGAAGGTGTTTCGCTGAGTGCTTACATCCGAAAGAAGTTGTTCGGAAAGGACGTGTCCCTGCGTAAAACGCGAAGCAGGGTTCCGGTTCGTGATCAACAAGCTCTTGCTCAGGTTTTGGGAAAACTTGGGCAGTCGCGAATGGCCAACAATCTCAATCAGATTGCTTATGAGGCAAATTGCGGCTCGCTTTTGATGGATGAAGAAACGGAAGAAGAGATCAAACTGGCTTGTGCCCATATCGCGTGGATCAGAGTGAAACTGATTGAAGCCTTGGGATTGAAGGTAAAGAGCGAATGATTCTGAAAGGCAATCAACGAGCCGGTGGTGGTCAGTTGGCTGCACATCTGACGAACATTCTGGATAATGAACATGTTGCAGTCCACGAGCTGCGTGGCTTCATGGCGGATGACCTCCACGGTGCGCTCAACGAAGCCTATGCCATCAGTCGCGGAACCAAATGCAGACAATTCCTTTTTTCAGTGAGTCTCAATCCCCCAGAGACGGAAAATGTCCCGGTCGATGTCTTTGAAGCGGCAATTGCCGATATCGAGGAAAAACTCAGCCTGACCGACCAGCCACGCGCCATCGTGTTCCACGAAAAGGAAGGTCGACGGCATGCGCATTGCGTTTGGTCGCGGATCAATGTCGACGAAATGAAGGCAATTAACCTGCCTCATTACAAGTTGAAGCTGCGCGATATTTCACGTGGACTCTATCTGCAACACCAATGGAAGATGCCCCGCGGCCTAGCCAATTCAGAAGAACGCGATCCGTTAAATTTTTCACTGGAAGAATGGCAACAGGCAAAACGCCTCAAAGTCGATCCGCGCAAGATCAAGGAAGCGATGCAGGATGCCTGGGCGATGTCCGATTCAGTATCAGCGTTCGCTAATGCACTCAGAGAACTTGGTTTCTGGCTGGCACGTGGCGACAGGCGTGGGCATGTAGCAGTTGATATAAATGGGAATGTGTTCGCGATTGCCCGCTCAGTGGGAGTGAGAGCAAGGGATATTCGTGCCAGACTTGGCGAAGCTGACACGCTGCCGAGTGTAGAGGAAACAAGATCGGTAATCCATGAAGCTGTCGCGAACAAGTTGAATACGTTTGTCGAGATGGAACACCACAAGGTCAAGATGGTCGATGAGGTATTTCAGCTTAAACGCAGGAAGCTTGTCGATAGACAAAGACAAATTCGTCAGGAGGCTTCTGACGCTTTAACACAACGCCGCACGGCTGAAAACAAACAGCGGACCGCACGGCTACCAACAGGCCTAAAAGCTCTTTGGTTCCGTGCAACAGGCAAATACAGAAACATGAAAAAGCAAATCGAGTTGGAAGCCATGCGATGTGATCTGCGTGATCGTGTGGAAATGGCGCGACTTGTTCAACAGCAACTAACTGAGCGTCGCAGACTAAAATGCCGACATGTGAGTGAGAGAAGTTCATACACCATGCAATTGAGTGATCTGTTTGACGAGGTTGCGCAACATCAATCTATGGGCGATCCAAATCCAAAGCAGGCCCGATCAACGGCCGGCAAGCGGAAACTGCCTCAAAAACGTTCCCGCTCACCGTAGTCTATTTCCAACTTAACCAAACAAGTCCAATTGCTGTTCAGGCAGCGAATCCAGTAAAGCCAGACGCGCGAAATCATTGAAAATATGGCTTACCTTAAGCGCCATATTTGTATGCACAATATTAGCTTCCGAAGGTGAAGGGTCTATGCCCATAAGGTCACGGTATCTGTGAAGTTCAAATGCGCATCGGCGATATTGAGAGATGTCCTCATTAAGTTCTCTTAGCACCCGTTGTCTAATTGATCTTAAGGCTTCCGATCTTTGCGGTTCCTGCTTTAAGGCGGCATTTTCGATTTCTTCTTTCAAATAGCCGTGATCACCACTCGCCACTGCTTCGTCCCTTATGCGTTTGAGCGGAAGTACTGGATTACCCAGTACATAATACCATGTATGCCCTTCGTGGTATCTTCCGATAATTTTTGTGTTTTCGTTTGATTTACTCATTTTTTCCTCGCTGGTATCTAAGGTTCAAGGGAGCAAGGTCATTTCAAAACAACCCCGCGCATGAACCTCTGCCCAGCGGCGAGCGTCCAAATCACATGACAATAAAATGTCATCCGATGATCGCTCATCGGGTGCCCGCAATTGGACGTGAGATCAATATCCAGCGATGGGTCAATACTCTTCTCGGGAGACCGCCAATGACTAACGGAAATGGCGGCGGAAAGAGCATTGACGCACAGCCACAGCGTCGCTGGAATTGGTATAAGCTGGAAAAGCAGGTTCCATTCGCGTGGTACTCACGCGGATAAAACAAATTCAGTGACCGATAGGTCGCTACCATATGATTCTGTTAGGGATCGTAACCCCATGGGCCGAGACAGCCTGCTGGCTCGGTGGAGCCTTCAAGCGAAATAGAGCCCGCTCGGACAGCCTTAAGTCAAGATATCTACGCTGACTTCATAATCATCGTGATCGAGTTTAAGACCGCATCCTCAGGAACTATCGATAGGAGTTCATCCTCCTTGAATAGGTAGTGACTTGCGCCCATGAGGAATTCTGGCGGCAACGGAATCTTCGCATTCGGATTGTGAAAAACGATAACCTCCTGCGTCCACCATTCCTCGTAATCATCTGCGTTGACGTGTCGAACAAATGGAATTCCCATTGTTGCATCAGGATCAGGGTTGATCGTCAATCCATGTCGATAGTAATCATAGCCTTCCTTTGCAAATCCAGCTTGGGTTCCCATCCGATCAAATTTCGCAATGGTACCTGCGTTTGAGAAAATTACAGCCGAAACGTTCTCCGCGTTTTCCAAGTCAAAAAATCCAGAGGGAATTTCTTTGCCGTTGTAGATATGTTTATCGACGTCTTCTTCCTTAACAGCGACTATTCCGCCTTCCTCCGTGATACGAACACGTTTTCCGTACAAGTACTGCCAAAGCGCGGATTGTGTGTAGACCATTGATGCAGGCTCTTTTGGCCCGGCGGCTTTGTGGAAATCAGCGATGGCGATTGTGAACGGAAGACCTTTTGCTTTCTCTCGCTCCCAGTAATGCTCACCTTGCTTATTTTTCTTGTTCAATTTTCCTGTAAGTGCTGAACCGAATTTCATTGGCATGTAATCAGCCAAAAACTTTTGTCTTTCCTCTTCATTCTGAGGGTTGGGATGATCAGCCAAAGCTCCCGTGTTTGAAGGCCCGACAGTTGTAGCCTCTACGGTAAATCCTACGCCGGGAGCAGTGCACAAAAAATCAGGTGCTTCTAGCTGCTCAACGTCAAGGAAAAACTCTTTGAAGGTTGCCCAAAGATAAAACTCCCAAAGCCTCTGATCAAAACCGTTTCCCTGAAACTCACCCACCAAATGAGGATCGCTCGGCGTGAGCCACGGTCCAAGCTCTTTCAACACAGCTTTTGCAGGTGCCTTGCTGTCATCCTCAAGCAAAAGCCGAAAGTATGGATGAAGCTTTTCTGGATCGTGATCCAGCGGGAGCTCAAACAGATCGATGGGATGGTTGGTTTCGTCTCCCTGAGCACCGAACTCTTCAATATCTCCGCGTTTGGCGGCTTCAAACAAAGCTACCTTTAGGTCTGTTTCAGCCTTCTCAGGGGTCGATATGCTGCAATCGAGGCTTGCACAACGAAACCGCCCGTTGCGATCTCTTGCCAAGATCATCCAGAGGTAATCATCATCGACTGTGTCGCGACCGACCATGCCGATGAGACTTTCATCGTTCAATGCCCACCATGCCATTTCCTCACACAGACCTGCTGATCTGGCTAGGCGTGTACCTATTGAGTACAGATTGAAACGGGCACGCGATATTGGTTTGCTGTGCTTAGCAGCCTCTTCCAATAGCTCTCTCTTTCGCTTCGCTTCTCCCATCGATGTCTCGCTAAATAGACGTGTTGGGTTAGATTATGATTACAACATTTCGCTTCGCTGGACGGGCATTATTTTAACCCATACCAAGCTCCTCGGCCTTTGCCGTGAAGTTCTAGGTGTCCATTTTCCAGCAGCGATTTGAAATGCTCTTTCAGCGTATTTCGGCTCGCACCCGTGATCGTGACCATTTCCCGAACCGTAACACGGCCGTGAGCGCGGGCGTGGTCGAGGATTTGAACGGATAGCTCCGGAAGCGCTGACAGGAGCAGCTTTTCGCGCTCAACCTTTTTAGCAAGTCGGCTCATTTGTTGTTGCATCGCTCTCAGGAAGAAGACGACCCAAGGTTGCCAGTCGGGACTATCGGTGCGTATCGTCCCTTGGGTTTGGCGTAGGGCTAAGTAGTAGCCTTCTTTGCTCTGCTCGATAACGCTTTCCAGTGAGCTGTACGGCACGTACGCATAACCAGCTTGCAACAAAAGCAATGTGGTCAAGACACGGCTTAGCCGTCCGTTTCCATCTTGAAACGGATGAATTTCCAAAAAGATGACGATGAAAACAGCAATGATTAAAAGCGGATGAAGCGTTCCGTTTTCCCTTGTTTCGTTTAGCCAATCCACCAGTTCGGTCATCAAGGCCGGCGTGTCGAATGGAGTTGCGGTTTCAAAAACGATACCGACTTGATTGCCGTCCTCGTCAAATGCAGCAACGCTGTTGGAAGAGGTTTTGTATTCCCCACGATGGCGTTCATCCTTCTGGCTATGTGCCAGAAGATCACGATGCAATTGCCTTATGTGGTTTTCGGTGATGGTGATGTCTTCCCAGGATCGGAACACCAATTCCATCACTTCCGCATAGCCTGCTACTTCCTGCTGATCGCGGGTATCGAACTGCTTGATCTCAAGATTACTGAGGAGCGCCTCAACTTCGCGGTCTGTCAGCTTGCTACCTTCAATACGGGTGGATGATCCCACGCTTTCAATCGTAGCCACTCTGCGCAAGGCAGATAGCCGTTCCGGTGCTAACGTGCCTAATGCTCTCCACGCACCTTTGAACTCATCAATTTCGGATATGAGATTGAGGATTTCGGATGTGACTTCAATGGTGTTGGTTCGTATCATTACATCCAATTATACACCCAATTACACCCATTTTGTCAATCCATTTCTCCATCCAATTTCATCCAAAAAAATCCAAACATCCCAAAACTCAGGAATTTCGTGCCATGGTAATTGTACCTGCGGTATTCAGTCCGTCCGCCCAGCGCCGATTAGTCCAGTAAAGACCTTCAAGTTTGATGTCCCCGTCAACCCAAAAAACTTCCAATTGTCCCGCTCCAAAATGGCGCTGTTCATCGGACTTCAACGGTGTTGGCGTATCGTTCTCATAAACGTAAGCAAGCTTGAAACGACCGGAGCCCTTTGTACGAACTACCTTCACAAAGGTCGTCTCCGAGTTCGAATATTTGTCGTCACCACGAAATACCAACACAATTCCGAGCAAGCTCTGCTTGATCGTTATCGTACCTGTAATCTCGGTTCTCGGTTCCACACCTTTAAGATCTGGATGGAATTCAGCTAACTTGCCGATATTCGAGCGCATGACGACCTGCCACTCACCGTTCAAATCGGGAAAAATCCACCAGTTCAGTGGCCGTACAACCCACCACATGATGCGCCAAAGAGGCGATGCTGCCAGGATACCCAAACCCACTGCAGTAAACGCAACAGTGGCAGATGCAAGTCGTATCCATTCGGTATTTGTAGTAGGCTGTATCCAAATCCACATGGCTATTGCAACAAGCACGCCGACGACCAATATCAGTCTGATAACTAATGATTTTTCAAAAAGCTGAATCATGACGCTACCAGTCGGCAAGAAATATGTTCATTGTTTGTTCGATGTCGGAAACGTTGTATAATGATCAAAATTAAACCGATTCGATTCGAGGCGCAAAATGACGACGATGAACGCTCACAGTCTATTCTTAGGAAGCCGCCAACTACCAGCCTTTCATCAGGCGATAGCAGCTTGTCCGATCGCGCATGCCAGACTGGTAGCCGCAGATAAGAAAATTCGTGCTGCACTTAGAGCTGCGGCAAAAGAAGTTGCTGGTTCCGAGATACGGCTGGTCGCGTTAGCGACACGTCACTTTGTGAAGGATCACGGCAAGCCGGTCTTTGATGTACGGTTTTTGTGGCAGGGCAGCAAAGTCTACAAAACCGATATCGATCCGGCTGAAAAGCCGCCGCAGCAGTCAGATCTGGACGACGGTGTATACCTGCGAACTTCGTTTCTTGAGAATACCGATCCTGCGATCGCTTCAGAACGATTCTTCCAATTCGTGGAGAATGCCTTGAGGCCGCTTTGCATTGCGGAGGGATGGAAACTCATCACAGACAAAAACACGTGCGTTCGAATAGAAATTGGGGACGACCTGCATTTGGACCTTCCGCTGTACGCAATTCCGGATGATGAGTTCACAACCCTTGAAAAAGCCGCAATGCGGACTTTCGGGACGGATTTGTCGGAGCAAAGCGGGAACGTGCTCGTCATGCTCGACCGGGAACGTTCCCTGCGAATTGACCCTGATAGGGTCATGCTCGCCCACAGAAAACTGGGTTGGATTGTTTCCGACCCGAGGGCTCTCCATGACTGGTTTGAAGAGAAAGCGGCAGAATTTGGCGCTCAACTGAAGCGGATTTGTCGCTACTTCAAGGCGTGGAGAGATTACACATTTCTTTCCGGCGGTCCGGAATCCATTACCTTGATGGTGTGCGCCGTGATCGTATTTGAAGAAATGCGCCATCAACTTGACGACGATCGGGACGATAAAACGTTTCTTTTTATTGCGGAACGTCTGCCGAAACTTTTCCGCAGCGATATCGAGAATCCGGTTCTACCAGATAATGGAAGCGTGCTGAATAATTGGAATGATGTCGAACGCCAGAGCTTCATCAAGGCAGCCGAGGAACTCCACAGAAATGCCGATCAAGCTTTAAACGGCACTATGCACCAAAACATAACGATTGACCGCTTCATCGAATCGCTTGGCGACAGATTTCCGCAGCGGCCGGATTTGGTGAAGGTGGAAGTTGAAACGAAGTCCGCTACATCATTGTCAACGCCGGCAATCCCCGCAGCGCTGACGCCCGTTCGATCCACCACATCGGGCTGATGGTCGACAAGTCGCTTGTCATCAAACAATTAACCGAATTGGGATTTCAACCCAAAGCTGGCACTGCGATTCCGTCCTACCGGGGAAGGCTGAAGGCGGGTAAAGTCGAAGTGCCTGTCGTGCTTGAAATCCCGGATTTTAGTTTTGTGGATTTGCCGGTCGTCCGCATTGATTCCGGATTTGCCGATGAGCACCAGCTTAGAGGTCATTTATCGGGCGGGAATGCTCTTTGCTACACGGATGAAAACGCTCTCGTGCTCGATCCGTTTCAACCGATCGCGTCCATCCGTGCTGTATTCGAGCTGTGCCAGGAAACACTCCGAGAACTGCTGCATGGAAATACAGAACCCGCCATACGTGCTGAAATCGCCTCGTATTGGAGGGGCGATTGTTATTATGTAATCGACGATCCAAAAACATTGAAAAGGGTAACTCGCGGATTCATTGAATTATCATCAGGCAAGGGCCTTCAAGTCGTAGCGTCGTCAAAGGTGTCCATCAAGAATTGGGCTGGCAGACTCAGAAAGAGGTATGAAATCTATGATGAAATTCCTGCGGTTGTGATCGATGGAGACATTCCTTCGCCGCCGCCATTAACCAATCTCGCAAGAGCGTCCTCTTGGCTGGATGAGATTGTCGGCTCCGAAAAGGACTGGCTTTTCAAGAACACGATAGACACGTCTGCGCCATCCGCCATCATTATTGGAAGCAACGGAATTGTCGGTTTTAGGGGAAAGGAAAACGCAACCGTCAAGCAGGCGCTTCGGGGCAAAGGTTTCCGAAAATCGAGCGCAAAAAATCTATGGCGGGCACAAGCGGAAAAGATCAAGATTGAAAAGTTCTACGGCCATGTCAGCACACATGCTGAAATGATATCCCGCAATGCCAACTCTTCTCCGCCCCTCACAGGAAAACGGATTTGCCTGATTGGGTGCGGGACGATAGGGGGCTATCTCGCACGTATGCTGGTTCAATCCGGGGCGGGTACGGATACGGCGTTCACCCTAGTCGATAATCAGGTTTTCCTTCCCGAAAATGTAGGTCGGCACTTATTGGGCTTTTCATCGGTTGGCAAAATGAAAGCAGAAGCGATGGCCCAAGAACTGCTGAGGGACTTTCCGGCGGCAGATGTCGAACCGATTGCAAAATCAGCAAATGAGATGCTAGGGCAGTTCAGGAGTTATGATCTCATCATCGACGCAACGGGAACTGAGCGATTCTCGGCGGCGCTAAACATCTTAGCAAAGGAACTTCGCGCCTCATCCGGATACCCACCAATCGTTTATTCAATGATCTTTGGTAATGGTGCGGCTGTGCAGAGCTTCCTGGACAAAGGTGGTGCCGACGATGCGTGTTATCAGTGCTTACGCCCGGAGTACGGCAAGCCCTGGCGATACGATCCGCTTAAAATCAAGCCGGCAGAAGTGGAGGTCGTTGTCCGACCATGCAGTGTTGGCAGCTTTGTGCCGTTCGGAGTGGAGGCTTCTGTTTCGGCGGCCACTCTTACACTGCGTCAGGTATTGGACTTCTTCTCGGGAGACAGCTCGGCAACGCTTCGAACACGGGCCATCAATCCAAAGGTTGGCATCGGCATTACGGACAAAACAGTGACAAGATCGCCCAAATGCCCAGCGTGTTCTGTAGCATTCGAAGCGTCGGGCGCCGCTACTAGTTAATCGGCGAAAAACGTTTCATTGTCGGCGAGAGGGATGCAACGGGAGAGCGCAGCGTCTCCCTTGCCAGGATGGTGTTGTCTGACAACACACATCTTGCGGAGCCCGTTAATTGCTGCTTCCGGCCTGAACTCATTCAAGCGACGGTTCGATGGATCAGCACAAATAAACCTTTGTTTTGGAGACTGGATTTGCAGCTATCCATCAAGCTCCATAGCAGCGGGCGATGCTCGTGGCGTGATGACAGTATTAGCGTGTGTTGCCCGAAACTCCTGCTGGATGTCGGGTGCATTGGCCGTCGGGTTCAGCCCATCAGGTAGATGAACTTTCACTGATTTTGGAACAACAGCGCTCAACTCAGCCTCCAATTTGTCGAGTTCGCTTTCCGATATTTCCCCGGCATCGACACTTTCACGTGCAGCGTCCACTTTTCCCTGAAACTCATGGATGCGTTCTCGTTCCTGGACAAGTTCAGCTTCCTCGGCAGCCGCTTTCAGGAACTGCTCAGCGGTAGGTCGACTGGGTGAAATGGCATCGAAATCCACCTCGTCTGCTGAAACGCTTTGGCCATATTCGTCGATGACGAAGCTGCCATCATCGGATTTGAACACCCTGCGACCATCTTCGAGCACATACGCGTGTGAAAGCATCTCGTTGATTTGATCGCGAACGCGATCAAACTCGCGTTGGTTCTCCATCAGCGCAGTGACAATAGCGGTGTCATAGGCGTCGAGTTTGCGTTCAAAGGTTTCAACTTGAAATGGCGTTGCCATTGCAACCGAAAAGGCTGTTCCATTCTCGTCAGCTCTGGCTTCCAGTTCTTCGCGACGCTTGTGATCGGTCTTCGCTTTGATGAACCACTTTCGCTGTCGCAACCACTCGGAATGGCGGCTGCGTTCATCGCGACCAAAATGTTCACCCAAGCTCACCATTCCTAAGCGCCACACTCCTTCTTTATCAAAACATATAGCAGCGGTCCTACCGGCTTATCAGCGTGCCGCTGCATCAAGGCTTTAGCTTTCGCCTGCCTCTGATCACTTCCAGCACCGTGATACCAATCATAGATGCAGTTCATGCCGGTCTGATCTGGCTTATCGCGAAGGAACCGCGCATAAGCCAGTCCTTCCACGACCCCAAACAGATATCCTGTACGTTGATCGGCGTTCATCTCATTCAGCACGAAACCCGCATTCAGGTCCCGTGCATGAGCCGCCCCAACCGAGCTAAGCACCGTGATAAGTATTATAAGTATTAATTGTTGATATTTTCTTAATTTTAACGAACTATTAACCCGCATAATCGTTCGTTTTTGTAAAATTTTACACGAACGCCTTCGATTTGCTATAATTATTGCAGAATATCGGAATATCAATGAGTTAGGCCAATTCCGGCAGTTGGCTCACGGATAGAGCCACTTGGACGCAGAAAGGAACGTTTTTGTTGAATCAAAACCGTTTCCGGGAATGTGCCAAGGCGTTGAATTGGAATGACAAAGATAGGGTATTTGCGTGTCAGCACAGTAGAGCAAAAGCCGGACCGTCAAATTGATGGTTTAAAAGAACATTGTGATGAGCTGCGGGTTGAGCGCATATCGGCCACCGCTCGAATGAGGCCTGTTTTTGACGCCCTTCTCGCAGAATTACGACCACACGATACCCTTGTCGTATGGGATTTGGACCGCGCGTTTCGTTCAACCATTGATGCCTTGGTTCATTCGGAGATGCTTCGGGACCGTGGCATAGAATTTCAAATCGTGACTTTGGGAGTGGATACCAGCACAGCAGATGGAAGGTTGATCTACACGGTCCTAGCCGCATTTGCCGAGCATGAACGGAATCGCCTTTCTGAAAGAACCAAAGAAGGTTTGAGGGCTGCGCGGCGCCGGGGAGTCCGGTTGGGGAGACCGCCAGTACTCACAAATTCGCAGATTGATTCGGCCTTGGCTGAGCTCAAATCCAACCGAAGCACAATCAAAGAGCTTGCGGCCGAATACAATATCCATCCTTGGACTTTATCGCGCGCAATTCGGCGCAATTCGCAGTGATCGAACCATTTTCAGATACTGGGCACCATTGGTCGCAACGAGCGGATAGTTTTTTGATTTTGTTCAATCAACTCTCCTTCCTGCCAATGTTCCTCTAGCGTGGTGATGCCGGTTCTGTCGGTTTTTTCAAGAACGGCAGGACCATCCTCACGATGACGGAGTCCGTTTTGATACCACCATTCTGTGGTTTCCCTGCCGGTCAACCGATCCCGCTCAATCCAAGCCGGTCCATCTTCCCGATGCAATTGATTACCATCATAATGGGCTTCAAAAACAACAACGCCCGTTTCTTCATCAACTATTTTTTCGCTATATTTTCTAATATTCATTATTACATAATATTATAGTATTACTCTAATTTTTGCAAATAATAAACTTCGGTATACTCTTTATACAACTCTTCACGACTTCTCTGCGCTACGCATTTTTCATAGAATTTTGTCAAGCCGCTCCGATGCAAGAAATCCATGAAGGGCTGGGCATCAACGTTGCTGCTGATCATTTCTGAGATGAACTCACACATACCCAGCAATGAATTGAGATTCAAAGCATGAGAATATTCTGCATATTTGGTGATGTCAGCTCTTGGATCGGGCGGGATAAAACCTCCCAGTTGGGAGGCTGCCCGTTGCAATTCCAATATGAGAAGCGCTGCTTGTTCCGCCAAGGTTACATCAACATTTGGATTTAAGACAAAAATGAGTGTTTGGTGGTCATGCAGATACAGGAACGAAGTCTTTGGGCCGTAGCGCCGAACTACACCAACCCCGTTGCCGTCTAGAATTTTGAGCAGTTTGCTCCCGCGATTGGACCGAGAGGCAAATTCAGTGATGTGATCAATGTCGGTGTTGCTAGCATCATTTTGTGAGTCGTGAAAAACATATGAGACTTCGGTAAGCGCCGGACTTGGATTGATTGAGGCTACTTCAAGCTCGTCTATGAGTTCGAAATCCAAAAAATTGGCACCGACCTCAAATCGATACCGAAATAGTTTTCCATATGAAATAGCATCGAATTGACCTCGGTACCTGGAAATCGCATCGTCATAAAAGCACTGAGGAAATTCAAATGCACGTTCAGCGTCAACGATATCGAAGTTCGGCACACCGCCTCTTTGATACGCCAATTCGCGAATGTCTTTCACACTTTGAACCACTGTGAACTCCCTCGCAAACAGGCGGCGGAGAACAAAATCAGCATATGTCACCAAATTGGTTGGTGAAATTGTGAACGGTATTATTCGGCTTAATCGCTGCAGTGTTGCCTTCTGCGCATCAAACTCAAAGAAATTGCCGTTGTATTCGAAAAACCAGGAAATTGGGGTAGATGAGCTTTCCGCTGCCACCACTCGAATGAATCTGCAACTGTCCAGGAAATCGAGAAATGAAAATCGGATGTCCAATATACCTGAATAAATTTCTGAGCCCTTGCCGTTTCTCAGGTGAGCTTCAAGTGCGGAGTTCAACTCTCTTGGAAGTTCGAACCAGCGTGTGTTGTCAATCGGACTGATAACAATCTGGTTTGAGTTGAGCTCTCGGGAAGATGTTCCCTCAGTCAACGACGGCCCGAAAGTGCGATCGTAATTGCCCGTTATCCACTCAACGATGTCGTTAACACGACCTGCGCCGAGTTTTCCGCTTTTGAGTCTGGTGAAATAACGGCGATGGAACTGGTAACCTCTGAACACGGTTATCTGATCCGCCATGAGCGTCCACGTCAGAGACGGATATCGCGATCTAAGATGCAGTAATTTGTTCCATACGCGAGCGCACTCGGCATCAGAGTAACTTCGTACCATTTTTTAGTTCGTCCTTTTAGCAGAACGTCGATTGTCCCACCTTTGTCCCGTTTGAAGTATTTTTTCGTGCCATGAAGTGTTCGCCGCATCAATTCGGCGGTGAAACCAAACCATGCAAAGGAGAAAACTAATGTCAACTTACAGCGGCATCCAGAATCAGGTGATCAACTCCGCGAATCCTCCGACCACAAGTCCGCAAAATCCTCATGCGGTCAACGTGGCGATCACCGGCGCGAAATAACAACACCTGAGAAACGCGACCTGGTGAGTTGCACCTCACCAGGTCGCAGCGCAACACAAAAGCTAAGGACAGCCATCATGAACGCGCTTCATCATAATGTGCCACCGGGTACATGTATTGTCACCTCCGATCCGAATGCGGATTGGATCGCCACCCCAATCACCACCACCCCGCATATGTGCCTTGCGTGCGGCGGTCAGGGTTTCAGAGACCCTTCGGTTTGCTCGGTTTGCAACGGAAAAGGTCGGCTCTGACACGTCAGAAGCTCGGTCGGTGACAAATTCGGAGGCGTGTTAGCCGCCTCCGAAAACACACACAAAAAACTCAATTCCAGTTTCGCCTCTCATCGGGGAACGGCGAACTGCGTCCTGACGAAAGGAAAGAACATGTTTGGACAAATCGGAGAAGTCGCACCCAAAGCGGTGCTCATTGGCGGCGTTGCCTACGCTGCGATCAACTGGGCCTGGATCGGTCCTGAAATTGGCGCACGAACCCTGCGCGCCGATGGGCATATTGCCCAATGCGAACGCGGCTTCGGCAAATCTGTTCTTGCCCAAGCGCGTGACGAAATGAGCAAAATTCCTTTGCCAACCCCTGATCCAGAAAAGGAAATGGCTGCAAGAGCAATCCGAGGTATGGCGAACAGTCCGCTTGGAACGTTTTTCAACATGGCCGGTCAACAAGCTGGCGTCAGCCTCCAGGACACGCTTTCAGTTTATGAAGCCCAAAAGCGCTCGGCCAAAGCTGCTTATGAACGCGCTTTGAAAGCTGCCAAGGCGAAAACGACCGCCAAACTTGGCAAAGCTGGAGACTATTGTGGTTGTGTGGCTGATGCAGCGGTATCGGAAGCTCAAAACGAGTTCGCAATTTACTCAGGAACGCTGACGCTTTTCCGGCCAGCCAAAATCCGCGATCTCGATACCCTGATGATCCACGCTCAAGCTGGAAATGCCTGCACACACATTAAAGGTGATGTGTGATGGGTGTTTCTTATTACAGTGACCGGGACTGGCAGGTCACCGACAGCATCGTGCGAACCCCGCGAAAGACGTTTTCGCTGGAGAAACTCGAGGCGGTGTCCCTGAAGCGAACATTCTTTTTGTTCGCTGCCGGTCCTGCAGTTGGCTGCATCATCATCACCCTCTTGTGGTGGCGGTATCTCTATGTCGGAGAGATCGCAACGCTGCTTGCAGCTTCGACAATAGCACTGATCACTTCATTCCAGTTCGGTGCGCTCAAGGTCGATGCTCTTTCGCTGAAAGATGATGAGGGCGGAATCGTTTTTGGACGGTTCAATCAGCTTGCCCGCGTCAGAGACGCAATCGAACAGGCCATGCAGGATTCCCGATCAATCAACATTCAGGATGCGCCGTAACCGGCGCATCTCACTCAACATTGTGCAACCACGAGCAAGAACATCTGGAGAGAACTCATGAACCAGTCGATCAACACACCGCCATCAGCATACGGGTCAACAGCAACCATCAATGGCAAATTGTTGGCTGCTGCCACTATGACCGGAATAGGCGCATGGCTGTATCCAAGCTCAATTCAAGACTGGGGGTGGGGGTTTTTGGCCATCATGCTGTGGCTATCTTCGCTTGGTCTTGTGGTCGAAGTAATCGGACTAGCCGTTAAAATCTATCTGCGTGATCGTGCGTTGTCGAAGTTCGCGTCTCAGGGACATCAACCCAAATCGGCGGAAATGGCTTCTTCGGACGCCTTGCAAAATGCAGGGATGACCGATGGCTAAGCGCGCAATGGGAAGCCCTGGTCGTCGACTTCTGGGCATGACGTTTGATGGACGACCAATCTTTGAACCCAAACCGTCCCATTCGATGCTTCTGGCTCCCTCTGGCGATGGTAAAACGACGTGCGGCGCGGTGCCTTACTTGTTGTCCATGATCGCTGACCACTCGAAGGCAATCGTTGTGGTGGACAGCAAAGAAGGTGAGATTTCTGCGCAGTGCGCCGAACTCTGTCGTAGATATGGACGTAAGGTCGCCATCCTTGATGATTTTGGCGTGTTGGAGAAAATAGAGCCTGAAACAATTTCGCTCAATCCATTCGGAAGCCTGATCGAGGCCCATCATCGTGACGCCGGTGAATTTGTCTTCGCAGCAGAATCTGCAAATCGCGCACTAATAGAAGAACCGAGCGATGGCGATTCCCGGAATCTATGGTTTCGTGACGAACCGCGCACCCTGATCGAATATGCTCAAACCAGCCTTCTGTCACGCAGACCGGAACTGGCGACACCGGGCGCTGTGTTCTCACTGCTTTCAAATCCGAAACTGTTGATTGATGCAGCAAATGTTGATGCCGATGAAGGAGATGAACATCTCGCCGCCTTGGCGCGCCATGTTGTCGATATGAGCAAGGATGAAGAGCACTTCCCACAACATCGTGGCACTGCCGTTCGTGCTTGTCGAATATTCGGTCCAGGCTCGCGTCTGCATCAAGTGGGTGTAGATATTGAGAAGTCACACTCAGAGCTTCTGGCGCAAAAGTACGTCATTTTCCTTGTTGGCCCACAGCGTCACATGGAGCGCCTCGGCTCCTACTACGCTCTGCATCTGCAGAGCTTTCTTGACTCTGTCATGAGCGGTGAAGTCGGAGCAACTGAATTCATCGTTGATGAGTTTTCAAATTGCCCTCTTAAGGAATTGGTGTCTCGGCTGACGACCATGCGCGGTTATGGTGGGCGTGTTCACATGATTGCACAATCACGGTCTGAAATTCAGCGCAAATATGGTGAAAAGGAAACGCAAACCATCGAAGAAAACGCTGTGGTTAAGCAGTATTTCGGGTTTTCATCGATTGAAGAGGCTGAGCGAATTTCCAAGGCGATTGGAGAAAGCCAAGTCATCACGCACTCGCTGAGTGTCAACTCAGAAAAACAAGATTTCTCTGGCAATTACCAGACGGCGAAAGAACGCTTGGTGAGTGCAGATGAATTGATGCGCCTACCGAAAGACCAACAGATAATGCATGTGAAAGGTGTGGGCTGGATTCACTGCAAAAAGATCAGCCAGCAGAACATCGGCCCCTACGCAGGAGAACTTAGGGATAGCAATCTGGAAGGCTCAAGGCTCGAACCGAATATTATGATTGAGCTTCCGACCGGCGACAGGGAGGTAGCACAATGAAACCACGCCTTATCCGATTGCAGTATTTTGCCTGGTTGATCATCCCTGCCGTTGCCTATCTGGCGTATCTCATTGTCGGTTGGCCACACGTTCTGTTCACATGGACGGATCGCATGCCACGATCCATGTCGAGTTGCGCCTATGTCGGCCCAACTGGAATCTTTGAGACCTACACGAAAGTGGATGGCAGTTGCCAAGTTCTTCGCTTCCGCAAGTCAGAGGGAGCGGGTCAATGAACTACTTTGAGCCAGGGTGTCGGCATACGCCAATGAAGATCGTATCGCCGGGTCAGCTCCAGGCGCGCAAAATATTTGAGCACGTCGAGAACTGTTGCCTCATCCACTTCGCCATCGGCGATTTGCTGATCGCAATGGGCCTTCGGTTGCAGGATCAACTCGTATGGTTCGATCGCATACCAGAAGCCCGCATAGTCCATTGGGGCAAGCCACTCTTCCACGTCATCAATGTCTTTGAATTTCTTCATGATGACAGAATACCAAATCGGCAAATCCAGCCGCAAATTTGGTCATTCTGGAGGCTGGCACGATGACCAGCGACATCACCCAGCAACTCAAGCAGACTTACGGAAAAGCTGCTCTGGAACGGGAAGCTGCTCGCAATCTGAACGGTGATGAGTGGAAACAGTTCCAACAGATCAAAAGGAAGTATGCTGACCTGATTAAGTTTGAAAACCGAGCCTATGAATTGGAATACAAAACTCGGGTGGAGGTTGTTCGCAAACGCCTCATCAACAAGGCGGGTGAGAAGAACCGTGATTTCAAACACCGCTGGTTCGGCTCTGATCGGTTCGACAAATCAGACATAACGCGACAGGCAGAACGCCAGGTGCGCGATGAACACCGCGTGCTTCTCGATCATCTTGAGAAGAAGGAAATGGCAGAGATCGACGGCCTGTTGGATCAGGCCGGGCACCGCCAAAAACAGCGCGAAAAACCCAAGAACGATTTTGCCAGAGCTGCTGACCGCCGCGATGGTCAGGAACGGCGCCACTCTATCAAGAGGAGGCGCGACTGAGAAAATTGCCCCCGTGATTCCAAATGAAAGCGCCAAAGCTGCCAACTAAGGCAGGCAATATGGCGTCCTTCAAGAAACGAAAAACGAAACAATCTTACGCCGTTTCTTGTTGCGGAACAGGTGGAGTCTGCTTCACAATGTTCTGCTTTTGTTCACTCTTAAACAGAAAGGAGAAAGACGATGAACATGCACTTTGAACCAAAAGAAATGGAGGCTGTAGCTCAAGCAAGAGACAGCTTCTCAGGCCGGTTGCTGACTGATGCTCAATTTAACGATTTTGTTGCGGTGAGTGGCATTCTGGAAAGCGAAATCCGCCAAACAGGCACCTTCAAGGAGAAGCTGACCGACTATTCCCATGCCCTAGCTAGAACCTCGAATATGGATGCGATGAAAGCGGAAACGACGCTTCGCGACATATTCAGGGCACGCACCGGTCAAACCATGAACCAGTTACGTGAGGAACTCATCGAAAATGAGGAGAAGCTTCCTGAGGAAGCACGGGACTATGCCAGGGAAATGGTCAAGCAAACGGGAGAGGCCATAAAGCACGGTGACAAGATGCCATTCTACCGGGCCTACGATCATCATGCCGGAGAGATGGCTCAGGAGTTCAACATCACCAATGTCGGCGCTCGTCGGGTGATGAACGAAGTCTTCCGTGAAGAGCGTGATTCTGAACTCCGCGATTGGGGCAAAGAACTTGAGGAGAAATATTATCGGCCTCAGATTGAAGCGGAAAAGCAGGAGCGGCAATCGCAATCCCGGTCCAAGCCTGGTCGCTCACGCTCCAGAACACGCCAGCCAGCGTAGGAAGGAGTTAAGAACATGCCAGAAGCCCATGACATCAACACAACATCTACAGACGAGCCTAAAACGGATCGTCCGATCCTTCATATCGACTACGCTCTTTATGAAAGCCATCTGAAGGAGTCGAATTTGTCCGAGGCAGAGAAGCAGGCGTTTCTCGAAAGCCTCTGGGACATCATTGTTGGTTTTGTTGATCTGGGCTTCGGCGTGCATCCTCTTCAGCAGGCCTGTGAGCAAGAACTGGATTTGTCGAGCCTGATGGCAACGGATGTGATATGCTCAAAGAAAGGATACCCAAAAACACAATTTGCAGAAGCTGCGGATCATCACGCCGATGATCGCGCGGAAAGGATAAAGGCATGATATCAGCAAAGGAGGATTTCCAACCCGGAACCAAAGCGGTCATTTACTGCCGTGTTTCCAGTTCCAAACAGTCCAAAGTCGGAGATGGCCTTGGGTCTCAGCAAACCCGCTGTCGTGAATATGCCCGCTACAAAGGATTGGAAGTCGTCGAAACTTTCACCGATGATATGAGCGGCAGTTTAACAACGCGCCCTGGCATGAAAGCGATGCTGACATACCTCGACAAGCATCGCGGGAAAGAACCGATCATCGTCATCATTGATGACATCTCTCGTCTGGCTCGTGGCATGGAGGCGCATCTGCAATTGCGATCCGCCATAGGTGAGGCTGGTGGCATACTCAAAAGCCCCACAATCGAATTTGGTGAGGACTCAGACTCCATCCTCGTCGAGAATATGCTGGCAAGTGTGTCCCAGCATCAGCGCCAAAAGAATGCTGAGCAAACCATCAATCGGATGCGTGCACGGACCATGAATGGCTATTGGTGTTTCCAGGCCCCGATTGGATATCGCTATCAGCGCACTGCCGGTCATGGAAACCTTCTGGTACGCGATGAACCGCATGCATCAATCTTGCAGGAAGCGTTGGAAGGATTTGCAGCTGGTCGCTTTCAAACACAATCGGAAATGAGACGCTTCCTGGAGAACCATCCTGATTATCCATCTGATCTGCCCAACGGAGAAATTCGCAATCAACGGATCACCGATCTTCTCACACGGCCCATCTATGCCGGATACGTGGAAGCTCCCAAATGGAATGTGTCTCTTCGTAAAGGACACCACGAAGGCCTAATCTCGTTTGAGACCTTCGAGAAGATTCAAGAACGCCTCAAGGCGGGAGCATATGCACCTGCACGCAAAGACATCAACGAAGATTTCCCCCTGCGTGGATTTGTTGAATGCGGGGACTGCAGTAAACCGCTAACGGCTTGTTGGTCGAAAAGCAGCACGGGTAAAAAACATCCCTATTACCTTTGCTACAACAAAGGCTGCGACAGCTATCGCAAGTCCATTCCACGCGACAAAATCGAAGGACAGTTTGAGGCTATCCTGCAATCCATGCAGCCATCCAAAAATCTCGTTTCTATCGCGAAAGTCATGTTCAAGCACGCATGGTCACAGCGTCTGGAACAATTCAAAGTCAACGGGCAAACAATCGAACGCGACCTGGCCGCTATAGATCCGCAAATTGATCAATTGCTCGATCGGATTGTCGCGGCGGACAATGATCGTGTCATCGACGCCTACGAGAACAAGATCGCAAAATTGGAGCGTCAGAAGCTTGTTTTGACCGAAAAACTGGCCAATTTCGGCAAACCCAAGCATGGCTTCGACGAAATGTTCGAACTCGCCATGAGATTTCTCTCAAACCCTTGGAAACTATGGGTTTCTGGCCAACTGCACCTGCGCAAAACAGTACTCAGATTGGGCTTCATCGACCGTATCGCCTACCACCGGGAAAGAGGGTTTTCGAACGTCAAAAAGTCATTACCATTCAATATCTTAGGAGGAAATAACATGATGAAAATGGAAATGGCGCACCCGCCAGGATTCGAACCTGGGACCCCTAGATTCGTAGTCTAGTACTCTATCCAGCTGAGCTACGGGTGCTGCCGGTCCGCCGAACGTGCGACGAACTGTGGTTGGGTAATGATTTGCACGGCAAAAGGCAAGCGTTCTAGCAGGCCCGGACCATACAAATTTGAATCACACCAAGTTTTTGAGCCGGACTGTTTGGTTTACAGCACCACCACTTTGGCGCCGTTCGGCACACGGTTGTAAAGATCGATCACGTCCTGATTCATCAGCCGGATACACCCCGATGACGCTGCCGTGCCAATGGAGGCCCATTGCGGCGTGCCGTGCAGGCGATACAGTGTGTCCTTGCCGTCCTGGAACAGATACAGGGCACGCGCACCAAGCGGGTTCTTGGGTCCGCCAGGCATGCCGCCATTGTCCACGCCCCACTTCGCAAGCTCAGGCTGACGCTGGATCATCTCTTCCGGTGGCGTCCATTTCGGCCATTTCTGCTTCCAGCCGATATAGGCGTTGCCCTTCCACTCGAAACCCTGGCGGCCGACACCGATGCCGTAGCGCATGGCGCGGTTGCCCGACATGACCAGATAGAGGAAGCGCGAATGCGGGTCGACCACCACGGTGCCCGGCTTGTGACGCGAGCGATAAGCCACTTCCTGGCGCAGAAAGCGCTTGTCCAGCTTCTCAACCGGGACTGCGACCACCGGGAACGCGTTGTCGACGCGTGCCCGATAGTCAGAGATGTTTTTGAGCGCCGGATCGGAGCGACCGAACAACCGCGCCGCATAGGACGATGATTGCGAGGAATTATCGCGGGCAAGGGCCTGCTGAGCCTGCTGCTTTGCACGTTCCTCGGCCTTGCGCTTTTTGTCTGCGGCGAGACGCTTTTCAGCCTCCTGCACCCTTTTGCGCGCGTCGGCTACTTTGCGACCGGCTTTGCGCTCATCACGTGCCTTGCGAGCCGCCGAACGACGAGCCTTGCGAACGTCCCGACGCGCTTTGCGCAGGGCCTTCCTGTCGGCGCGAATGGCTTTCTTCAAATTGTCCTTTCGGGTCTTGGAGAGCTTTCGCTTCAGGCGGCGCTCGGCGCGGGCTATGCGCCGTTCAATAGCTTTTTGTTCACGCTCGGCTTTGCGAACGTCGCGCTGGGCCTGACGCGTGTCACGACGGGCGCTGCGCAGTTCTGCGGTGGTGGAAGCAACAGAAGGCCCGCCATAGGTCGCGGTGTTGCTTGAAGAGGAAACGCAGCCAGACAGGACGAGCGTTGCGAAAAGAACAGCCATAAGGCCGGAAATGCGGGACATATACGCGGTGGCGAATGGGGGCATAGATCACATCTTCCGTGTGTTTGAAGCAGGACTTATTCGTCTGCGCCCAACGCGAGCTGGAAAGCTCAATACACCGCACAGACCCGAAAACACCCTATGGCAAAGTCCTTACCAGCGGCCAAACAGGCGCACAATTCGCAAGTTTTGGCTGCACCCTATGGGAATTGCGTTTTGCATGACGTGAGACAAAATTGCACCAGTGGCTCAATCGTGTAAACAAAGGGCGAACAAACTCCGCTGTGGAGCCACCATGCCCATTGTTTCGCTTCAAAAGGACAGTCCGTTCACCGATGGGCGACAATCCGGGCGCGCATTGCAGATCAAATCGGGCGTCGAGCGGCTGTTCGGTGAGGGAAACTGGGCGCTTCTGCCAGAACTGACTCTGGACAATGGCCGACGTGCGGATCTCGTTGCGGTGTCGCCCAAGGGCGGAATCACGATTGTTGAGATCAAATCATCCGTTGCCGATTTTCGTGCTGATTCGAAATGGCCCGACTATTTGGCCTGGTGCGATCAGTTCTATTTTGCCACTTTATCTGACGTGCCTGCGGAGATTTTTCCTGCGTCGGCCGGATTGATTATTGCGGATCGTCACGGTGCGCACATTGTGCGGGACCATGAGGGCGAGCGTATGAAGGCGCATTTGCGCAAAACGGTGCATCTGCGTTTTGCGCGCGCTGCTGCCACCCGACTTTCGGCATGTTGCGCCCATGCCGGATATTCAGGTCTTGAATTTGCAGAATCCGGCTCGTGAGCCCGCAACATCAATGGGTCTTGACCCAAAACTATGCCCGGATCACCGCCCGGATCACCTTGGAGCGCGCTTTGCCAAAATGCGCTGCAGGGTTCTGCGATGCATGTTGAGACGACGCGCCGTTTCAGAGACGTTTCGGTCGCAAAGCTCATAGACGCGTTGTATATGTTCCCATCGCACCCGGTCGGCGGACATCGGGTTTTCCGGCGGATCAGCCTTGTCTTCGGGGCTTTGCATGAGTGCGCTGAACACATCGTCGGCATCGGCGGGCTTGGCGAGATAGTCAATGGCACCCAGCTTCACGGCCGTGACGGCGGTCGCAATATTGCCGTAGCCTGTGAGCACGATCACACGGGCTTCGGGCGCTTTTTCCTGAATGACCTCAACGACATCGAGGCCGTTACCGTCTTCCAGTCGCATATCAACCACGGCGTAGTCCGGCGGTGATTTGCGCACGACGCGAACACCTTCGGACACGCTTTCCGCGGTCGTAACGTCAAATCCGCGGCTTTCCATCGCTCGCCCGAGGCGCTGGAGAAACGGGCGGTCATCATCCAGCAACAGCAGTCTGGGCGACACGCCTTCCCCGATCACGTCACTGACATCCTGGTTCTGGTCCTGCTGCATCAAGCATACTCCGCTGTCATGTCGTCGCTGGCTTGCATGGCGCTTGGGTTCTCATGGAGCCACACAACCTTTCGCAATTATATGTAGAGTTACTACGGCAACGCTAAAGCGACCGATTGGAAGCATGTCAATTTGCCGCAGGTGCATCAAGCGTTGAGCTTTACGGCTGTCATGGGTGTTTCGTTTTGCGCCTGCGGCAAAGTGAGACGCGCTCTTGGCCAGCGGATCACGGCTCTGGCTCCCGCGACACTGCCGCGTTCTCCAGGAACATTTTCAAAAGCCAGGGTCGCGCCGCTGCGTTCGAGCAGGGTTTTGGCGATGAAAAGCCCGAGGCCAAGGCCGCGAGGTCGCTTGCCGGGCTCTTTGCCGCGCGATGTCGTAAAGGGCTCTCCCAGTCTTTCGATCATGGATGGTGGAAAGCCCGGCCCATCGTCGCTGATCGTGATGCTCACCGCGCTGGCGCTCCAGTCCAGTTCCACGGACACCTGCGACCGCGCAAAGTCGACCGCATTGTCCACGAGATTACCAAGCGAATATTGCAGACCAAGGTTGCGTTCGATCTGCGGCAAGTTCGCCTTGTCGCCCTTGCGCAGCACGGTGATCTCGATACCGAAATCGCGAAGCGGTGCGACGACCTCTTCCATCATGGCTGCCAGAGTTTGCTGAGTCATGATTGGTTCTGCAGTGCTGGAGAGCGAGGTGAGTTGTTGCAAGATATCGCGGCAGCGCTGCGCCTGAGAGCGAAGCAACTGGACATCCTCATGCATGTCGCTGCCGGGCGGGAAAGCATGCAGCATTTCCTTTGAAACAAGGGCGATCGTTGCAAGCGGAGTGCCCAATTCGTGAGCGGCCGCCGCCGCCAATCCGTCTAGCGCAGACAGGTGCTGTTCACGCTGAAGAACGATTTCCGTGGCCGCCAGCGCGTCGGCGAGTTTTCGCGCTTCCTGCGCAACACGGAAGGCGTAGATGGCGGTAAAGGCCAGTGTACACACGATCGCTACCCATGTGCCGATGATGTAGCGCAACGGCATCACCAACGGCGTCTGGCTTGCCCATGGCAGCGGTAGATGTTGATAAGCCAGCAGGCTGACCGAGGCGATGGACAGCAGCCCAAGAAGCAAGGTGTGATTGCGCTTCAGCGAAGTCGATGAAACGATAACAGGCGCCATTAACAGGATGGCAAACGGATTTTGCAGGCCGCCGGTGAGATAAAGCAAAGCCGCCAATTGCAAAATGTCAAAAGCGAGCAGCGCAAAGGCGTTGCGGCTGTCGAGGCGAAAGTTCGTGCGGTAGCGCCAGGCCAGAAAAAGGTTCAGCAGGGCGGATACTGCGATCAATACCAGGCAGGGCAGCAGCGGCAATGTGTATTGGAAGCCGAAAGCAACGACGAGAACCGCGCCAAACTGACCGATAATGGCATACCATCTCAGCCTGATCAGCGTGTCGAGACGAATGAGCACGCGTTCACGAATGGCATGGACTAGATCGGTATCCGGCATAGTGCCTCTTGGTCAACCTTTATCTACGCAGGGGCAGTATGCACCGGGACTTATCCTTTAGCGACTGCGCGGTTTGGCGCGGCTGGTCGGTTCTGCCGCCAACGGATCATCCGGCCATGGATGTTTTGGATAGCGGCCTCGCAAATCCGCCCGAACATCGGCCCAGGACCCGCGCCAGAAACCGGGAAGGTCCTGCGTCAGCTGTATCGGGCGCCCGGCGGGTGATAGGAGTTCGAACGTAACCGGGAGTTGCCCCTCAAGAATGGATGGATGATGGTCCAGACCAAACAGTTCCTGCGGTCGCACTGCGAGTATGGCTTGACCGGTTTGGTAGCGAATGGGCAGGCGCGAACCCGAAGGCGTTTCAAAGTAGCTGGGGACAAGTTTTTCGAGTTGCGCTTTCGGAGGATGCCCTGCAAACAGCATCAGGGCGTTGCCGACAGTGCCTGACGGCAGAACCGTCAGCGAGCGTTTTCCGGCGAGAAAGGGGGCGAGCCAGTCTTCCAAGGTGGCGGTCAGGTTTTTGTCTGAAACATCGGGCCATGGCGACCCCAAGACACTGTGAAGAAGAGCAAGACGCTGCCGCAGCGACCGGTCCTCGTCACGCCAGGGCAGCAAATCCAGGCCGTGGTCGCGCAAGGCGTCGAGCAGTCCGGCCAAGGCCGTTTCGTCATCCAATGCGATCGGTTCTGGTCGAAAAAGTTCGATCTGCCCCAACATCTGGCTGCGAGACGCTTGCAGAGTGCCGCTCGCCTTGTCGAAAAGAATGTCCGTCTTCTGTTGAATGCGTTCGCCAAGCAGGTCGAGCAGTTCTTCTTTTGACAGTGCAGCTGCTGCAGTTGCGCGCGACGCTCCGGCACGTCCGCTCATATCCACGATGACGAGCCAGTCTTCTCGAGAGAGCGCATCCTCAATTTCTATCTGCGCCCCGCTGCCATTGGCCATGCGGTAGCGCTGCATTTCATCGCGGGTCGCGCCGCTGCGCTTTGCCACGCGATCAGGAAAGGCGAGGGCAAGGAGCGCGCCGTCGGATAGCTCGGAGTCTTCTGATTGTGACGACACTTTCGCCATTCGGGTTGCAGCCACTATCAGCGCCTTGTCGCGCGGACGCTTAGAGCGTTCCAACTGCTTGCGTCTTGTTTCCAGATCGACAGATGGCCCGCCTGCACCGTGTTCCTGAACGAGTAGCCCAAGCAGGGCGGCGCGTTGCATGCATACGCGTCCGAATTTAGCGGCTCTGACCACCATATGAGCGAGCCGCGGCGGCAATGGCAGAGCATGCAGGGCGCGGCCATGGGCGGTGATGGCTCCCGCATCGTCCAATGCGCCAAGAGCCAACAGCAGGTTGCGTGCCTCATTGAGCGCAGGTGCCGATGGCGGGTCGAGCCAACGCAACGCGTTCGGATCGCACACGCCCCATTCCGCCAGGTTGAGAAGCAGGGATGACAGATCAGCATTTGCGATTTCGGGTGGAGGGCGGTCGGGCAGGGCCGCCGTTTGCCCCTCATGCCACAGACGGATGGCCCGTCCGGGCGCCGTGCGACCAGCTCGACCAGCCCTTTGTGTGATGGAGGCCCTCGAGGCACGTTGCGTACGCAATCTGGTAAAGCCTGTCGCGGGTTCGAACAGCGGTTGTCGGGCAAGTCCTGAATCGATGACGGTGGTGACGCCATCTATCGTGAGCGACGTTTCGGCGATCGCGCTTGCAAACACGACTTTGCGCCTGCCGTCCGGGTCAGGCCGTATTGCAGCATTCTGCGCCGCCTGCGACACAGCGGCATAGAGCCGGTGAACGGCAAATCGGTCGCCAAGCCGCTCCCCCAGCCGTTCCGCGCAGTGTTCGATCTCGCCTTGACCTGGCAGAAAGACCAGCATGTCGCCGTGTGTTTCACGATGGTGCAGCACGGCATCAATGATGGCTGGCTCAATGCGCTGGTCGGCTTTTCGCGGTTCATGCACGATCTCGACCGGAAAAGACCGACCTTGGCTTTCGATCACCCGCGCGCTCATCAATTCGGCAATGGCAGCACCATCCAGCGTTGCCGACATTGCGATGAGCCGCAGATCATCACGCAGCGCGGATTGCAAATCGAGGCACAGAGCGAGCGACATGTCGCTGTCGAGGCTGCGCTCGTGGAACTCGTCAAACAGAACTGCGGCAACGCCATCCAAACCCATGTCAGCGGCCAGCATTCGGGTGAACACGCCTTGCGTGACGACTTCGATACGTGTCTTGTCGGAAACCTTGGTGTCAAAGCGAACCCTGTAGCCGACAGTCTGCCCAACCGTCTCGCCCAGCAGATCAGCCATGCGTTCGGCAGCCGCGCGTGCCGCCAGTCGGCGCGGTTCCAGCACGATGATCTTTCGATCCCCTCGCCAGGGCGCATTTAGCAGGGCAAGCGGCAAAACAGTTGTCTTGCCAGCGCCGGGTGGGGCTACGAGAACCAGATTTGGCTCGTCCCGAAGGGACCGCAATATCTCCGGCAGGACTTCATCAATTGGCAGGTCGGGCCTTGCATTCTGTGATGTGGCGTCAACCAAGGGCGATTACCTGTCCGCCCGCGGCTTCCGCATCGGCCTCATCATGGGTCACCAGAACAGTGGGCAGATTCTGCCGTTTCGCTTCGGCAAAGACGAAACTGCGCACCTGATCACGCAGGCCGGAATCGAGTTTCGAGAAAGGTTCATCCAGCAGCAGGGCCTTGGGTTCCGCCAGCAAAACACGCATCAAGGCGACCCGCGCCTTCTGGCCGCCGGACAGAGTAGCCGGATCACGGTCGGCAAAGTCCGGCAATTCAGCATGGGCCAATGCCTGGGCGACGCGCTCATCACGCTCAGCACCGCGAATGGACTGGGGTACGGCGAATATGAGATTGCCGCCAACAGACATGTGCGGAAACAAGAGCGGGTCCTGAAACAAAATGCCTGTATGACGCCGATATGCGGGCAGTTGCGTGACGTCTTGCCCGTTGAGAAGGATTGCGCCGCTGGCCTCGAAGGCAGGTCCCAAAAACCCGCCCGTGTAAGCGAGCAGTGAGGACTTGCCAGACCCCGATGGTCCCATGATGGTGAGTGTTTGCCCGGCTTCGACATTCGCTTGAATGTCGAGCAATGTTCGCCCGTTCAGCGCAATGCGAACACCATCATAGATCAATGCGCTCAAGCAGCCGTTCCCATGTCCCTGCGGTTGCGAAACAAGAAGGCGGGTATCATCGTTGCAAGCGCAAATCCAATAAAGGGAAGCACCATCTGCAAAAAGGCGTAGACGCCGATCACGCGTCGGTCACCGCCAGAGGCCAGCGCAACCGCTTCCGTGGTGATCGTCGGCAGGCGCCCGGCTCCGATCAAAACTGTCGGCAAATATTGCCCGATTGAGACAGCAAATCCGACGGCACTAGCTGCCAGGGCCGGTTTGAGCAGCATGGGCAGTCGCACACGCCAGAAGGTGCGGTTGGGCGTGGCTCCAAGACCGTAGGCAATAGAGGCGTAGCGCTGGTCCCAGGCGCGCCATGGGTCTGACAATGACAGGAACACATAGGGCAGCACGAAAACGAGATGGACAAAGGCGAGCGCCAGCCAAGTCGCATCAAGGCCGATGTTCAGGAAAAAAAGTTGCAGACCGAAGACGAAACTCACCTGAGGCACGATGAGCGGCAGATAGACAAACCAAAGCGCACGGGAACCGCCCGTTCGACCGGTCCTCGCTTCCAGTTCAAGACAGGCGAGTGCCAGCGCAGTGGCGGCGAAGACGGCGGCCAGAGCGGTGGTGATGGTGATCGAAAGCGGTCGACCGATACTGGGCAAAGCGCGCGACCATGTGTCGAGCGTGAAGTTGCGTGGCAGTGCATCGGGAAAGGACCAAAACCCGGCCACGGACCATATGGCAAGGATCGCCAAACCGGCGAAGACCGCGAGACCGGCGAGCACCGTTGCAGCGAGGGCTGTGCCGCGCAGCCACTGGTCGCGCGCAAGGCGTTTCCCGCGCCGTTCAAGCGAAAGCCGGACCAGGCGTCCGATCCACTCCGCAGCTATCCAAAGGGCGATGGCGAGCAGGGTGAGACCAAGCTGCACCAGCGCGCCTGCCGATGCCGTAAGCCGCAGCGCCAGATCAGGATCGTTCATCCATTGCGTGAGGCGGACGGCGAGTGTCGAAGGCGTTGAGGGACCAAGAATGATGGCGACATCCACCACCGATGTCGCATAGGCGATCACTGCGAATACGGCGAGCCGGATCTGGCGATAGATCGCGGGCCAGCTCGTGAAGAGGAATCCGCTCATGCGGCCATAGCCCAGTGCTCCTGCAATTTGTCCGGACCGCGCAACACTGGCCTGTGGCAAGGCAGCGAGCGTGACCAGCAGCAGAAACGGGATCTCCTTGACGATCAGCCCGGCCATCATGGAAAGGCCAAGCGGGTCCTGTAGGATAAGCAGGTCGGGCGGGCGCGTGCTGCCCGTGGCCCAGGGCGATAGTAGACGCATGATCTGGCCCGATGGTGCGATCAAAAAAGCAAGGCCAAAGGCTGCCGCAGCATGCGGAACCGAAAGCAGCGGCGACAGGAAGTGCTGCATGCGTAAAAAGGCCGGCGTTCCGTGCCACCCGGCAACGAAGAGGAAAACAACCAGCAGCGCGACTGCGGTGGTGACCAGTCCTGTCGAAAGTGACAGCAGGGCCGATTGCACTATGCCGGGTGTCGCCCACACTTCCGCGAAATAGCGCGTTGAAACCTCAAAGGCACCAAGCGAGGGAAGGTAGCCAAAGGCCGGGATCAACGTTGCAAGAATGCCGAACGCCACCGGCCCCAGCAAAATGCCGATCGCCAGTGCGGGAGCCAGACGCAGCATTGTTGGTGCTGCACGCGGTTGCGATCAGTTCCCGGCGCCGTAGCGACGGGTCCATTCCTTCTCGATTTCCACCATCCAACTGGGATGTGGTTCTGGAAGCTTGGGGCCAAGCTCATCGGGTTTGAGCGTAGCAATGCCAAGATCGAGAGCATCGAAGCGCGCTTTGTCTTCTGCGGAGAGCCTGTCGAGTGCCAGAATCGTCGGATCGCCCCAGATGTTAGGGTCCTGCTTTTGGGCTTGCGCTTCAGCGGACATCAGAAAATTCGCAAAGACGAGCGCACCCGCTTTGGCATTGGCATTGTAGGGAATGGCCGTGAAATGCGTGTTGCCGAGGGTTCCCCCTGAAAAGGTGAAGGACCGAACCGTATCTGGCAGCGTGTTCTTGGCGATTTCCGCCGATGCGGCGGCCGGGTTGAAGGCAAAAATGATGTCCAACTCACCATCCGCAAGCAATTGCAGCATGGCCGGATAGTTTTTGGGATAGGCACGCCCGCTGCGCCACATATTGGGGTGCAGTGCATCCAAAGCCGCAAAGAGCGGCGCAGTCATGGCCTCGAATTCTTCTGCCTCAACCGGTTGCAGCAATTTTGCCGGTTCCGGTGCGAGTTCAGACAAGGCCTGCTTCAATAGGGACGAGCCGATGAAATCCGGCGGAGCGGGGTAGGAAAAGCGCCCTTTGTTGGCTTTTGACCAATCCACGAGTTCCAAAAACGAGTCGGGCAGCGGGCCGGATTTCTCGCGCGCTTCGTCGTGGAAAAACACGAGCTTCGCGCCACCCCACGGCGCTTCAAGACCCTCAACGGGGATCGTGAAGTCGGTTTGGATGGTGGCGTTGTTCTCAAAGTCGACAAGCGACCAGTTTGGAAGTTTCTCCACCCAGCCGTCGCCTCCGGCTGTGAACATCAGCCCCTTGTCTTTCATCGCGGCGAAGTTCTCGCCATTGATCCAGATCAGATCGATGCTGCCGCCTTCATCTCGGCCAGCCGTTTTTTCCGCCAGAACGGTGGAAACCGCATTGGCCGTATCATCAAGCTTCACATGCTCGACCGTCACACCGTAGCGTTCAGCCACAATGCCGCCTGCCCAGGCGATATAGTCATTGATGTTGGTGGCACCGCCCCAAGCGTTGAAATAAACGGTTTGTCCCTTGGCTTGCGCCAGTACAGCATCCCAGTCTTTCGGGTCAGGATCAGCTGCATGGGCAAATGGAGCGACAAGGGCGATTGCGCTCGCCGTCACTGCTCCAAGCAGCGACCGTCTGATCGCCGAACTTACGAACGTGGAATGCATGGAAGTCTCCCCAGCCTTGCTTCGCTTCCGATGTGGTGCTGACCAGCAATCGGCCCAAATGCTCTTTGCCGCAAGTCCCGCATTTTCACAAACCGGTTATGGCGAGCAGACCCAAAAATCTCAATTCGAAAGTGTCCGCTGAACCGCGTCTTTCCAACCTGCATATCTTCTTTCACGGTCAGCATCGCTCATGGTTGGCTCGAAACGTCGGTCGAGCGCCCAGTTTGCAGCGAATCCGGCCTGATCGGGCCAAACACCGGCATGTGAGCCGGCAAGCCATGCGGCTCCCAGAGCCGTCGTCTCCAATATGGTTGGGCGATCCACCGGGGCGTTCAAAATGTCGGCGAGAAATTGCATGGTCCAGTCGGAAGCGACCATGCCGCCATCGACGCGCAGCACTGTCTCGTCCGTTGCATCGGGCCAATCGGCGCGCATCGCTTCCATGAGATCGCGGGTCTGATAGCAAACGGCCTCCAGCGCAGCCTTGGCAAATTCTGCAGGGCCGGTCGCGCGGCTCATGCCAAATATTGCGCCGCGTGCATCGGCATCCCACCAGGGCGCGCCAAGCCCGGTAAAGGCAGGCACCATATAGACATCCTGACCGGCATCGGCCTGAGCCGCCAAATCACCGCTTTGCGCTGCATTGTCGATGATCTTCAGCCCGTCACGCAGCCATTGCACGGTAGCGCCCGCCATGAAGATCGATCCTTCCAAAGCATAGGTGGTCTCGCCGTTCAGGCGATAGGCTATGGTGGACAGCATTCGGTTTTGCGAGCGCACAAGATCGTTGCCGGTGTTCAAAAGCGCAAAGCAGCCCGTGCCATAGGTTGATTTCAGCATACCGGCTTCAAAACAGGCATTGCCGATTGTCGCCGCCTGCTGGTCGCCGGCCACGCCGTAGATCGGGATCTGCGTCCCCAGAATGTCGGCATCGCAGCTCCCAAATTCAGCCGCGCTGTCAAGCACTTCGGGCAAAATCGCTGGCGGAACGTCCAGCAGGTCGAGCATGAAATCGTCCCAGCGATTGTCGCCGATATTGAACATGAGCGTGCGCGCTGCATTGGTCGCGTCCGTCACATGTCGTTTGCCGCCCGTGAGCCGCCAGATGAGGAAGCTGTCGATTGTGCCGAAGGCAAGCTCGCCGCGTTGCGCCCGTTCCCTGGCGCCTTCGACATTTTGCAGGATGTGATGAACCTTGGTGCCCGAAAAGTAAGGATCGAGCAGCAGACCGGTGCGTTGTGTCACCTCAGCTTCATGGCCCGCTTCTCGCAAAGTTTGGCAGAATTGGGCGGTGCGCCGATCCTGCCAGACAATGGCTCTGTGGACGGGTTTACCGGTGGCCTTGTCCCAAACGACCGTGGTTTCGCGCTGATTGGTGATGCCGATGGCAGCGATTGCGTCCGCCTCAAGCCCGGATTTGGCGATGGCCTCTCGGCAGACAGCGACGGTTGACGCCCAGATCTCTTCCGCATCATGCTCAACCCAGCCGGATTGCGGGAAATGCTGGGTGAATTCCTGCTGCGCAACGGCGATAATGCTCTGATTGGCGTCAAAGATGATCGCGCGCGACGAGGTGGTGCCCTGGTCAATGGCCAATACGGCGCCCATGCTGAACTCTCCTCCTCACAATTCTGTGCCAGACCATAGGCAAAGCCTCTCGCTTCGCATAGACAGGAGCCATGGAAAAGCCGCAGCAAAGCGAATGTCGAAAAACGTTGGTTCTCACCGGTGCAAGCCGCGGGATCGGCCATGCCGCCGTTCGGCGCTTCTCCGCGGAAGGGTGGCGCGTTTTCACGCTCTCAAGGCAACCCTTTGACGACAATTGCCCTTGGCCTGAAGGGGCGGCCAATCACATTCAGGTCGATCTTGGCGACGCCGATTCTCTCGGCATGGCCGTCGCTGACATTCGCAAAAGGCTCGACGAAGAGGGCGGTGTGCTGAACGCGTTGGTCAACAATGCGGGCATTTCCCCAAAACTTGAAGGCGGCAAGCGGCCCAATTCCATCGATACGCCGCTACAAGTCTGGCGGCAGGTTTTTCAGGTGAATTTCTTTGCGCCCATTCTTTTGGCCCGAGCGTTGTTCGACGAGTTGAAAGCGGCCCAGGGCGCCGTGGTCAATGTGACATCCATCGCCGGTGGGCGGGTGCATCCCTTCGCGGGAAGCGCTTATGCGACGTCCAAGGCTGCGCTTGCCTCGCTGACCCGCGAAATGGCCGCAGATTTCGGGCCGCATGGCATCCGGGTCAATGCGATCGCGCCGGGTGAGATTGATACGGCCATATTGTCTCCCGGCACGCAGGATCTGATCGAAGACATCCCCCTCGGCCGGTTGGGCAATCCGATGGAGGTTGCCGATACGATATTTTATCTGTGTTCAAACGCGGCCAGCTATGTCAGTGGCGCCGAGGTGCATGTGAATGGCGGTCAGCACGTTTGAGGACGTTGTGAGGCGGCCTCACCCAACACAAATGCGTCATGCCTGAGCTTCCCGAAGTCGAGACCGTCCGACGAGGGCTCGCGCCCGTCATGGAGGGCGCTGTGGTGCAGCGCCTGGAACTGCGCCGCGCCGATTTGCGCTTCCCCTTTCCCGACGGGTTGGCACAGACTGCAAAGGGTCGCCGTATCGTGTCGCTTGGGCGGCGTGCCAAATATCTGCTGCTCGATCTTGATGACGGGACGGTCATCATCATGCATCTGGGCATGTCCGGATCGTTTCGAATTATCGGCGATGAGGTGGCGGCACCTGGGGAGTTTCACCATACGCGGTCACGACTGGCGGCGCATGATCATGTCGTCTTTCATTTGCTGGGTGGCGACGGCTCTGCTGCGCAAGTGGTCTATAACGACCCACGCCGCTTCGGATTCATGCTGACAAGCCGCCGCGACGCGCTTGAGGATCACAAGCTGTTTGCAGGCATGGGTGTCGAACCGGCGGGCAACGCTTTCAATGCAGAAGAGCTGGCACTTCGTTTTTCTGGAAAACAGGCCCCGTTAAAGGCGGCACTTCTGGATCAGCGCATCATCGCCGGACTCGGCAACATTTATGTGTGCGAAGCGCTTTGGCGCAGCCAGCTCTCGCCGCGACGCAAAGCCGGTACTCTGGTGAGAAAAAAGGGTGCGCCAACCCAAAGGCTGGTGAGACTGGTCGACTCCATTCGCGATGTCATCTCCGAAGCGATTGAGGTGGGTGGGTCTTCGCTGCGTGATCACGCTCAAGCTGACGGGTCGCTCGGCTACTTCCAGCATCGCTTCGCGGCTTATGATCGGGTAGGTCAGCCCTGCGCACATGTTGGTTGTGACGGAACCATAGCCCGCATCGTGCAGTCGGGCCGTTCCACATTTTATTGCCCGGCCTGTCAGCGATGAGCCTGTATCGTCGCTCCACAGAAATGGGTCGCGTCGTGCGCTCGATCAACGCAACTGGCGACATGCGTTGCGTCGACATTTTTGAGCGGCCCGATGGAAATTTCGGCTTTGAGGAATATCGGCGTGATCCCGAAACGGCAGAGGGATGGTTTCCAATCGGTTTTCATTACGGCATCGTGTGCGCTGACGCTGAAGAGGCGATGCGGCGGGCCAAGACTGCGTAGTCTGGCTGTCGACAGAAATTTGAGGGAACTGCGATGGGGTTCGAGACGATCAAGACAGAAACGACGGGTCGCGTTGGCGTAATCACTCTCGACCGGCCAAAGGCGCTTAATGCGCTGAACTCGCAGGTCATGCGTGAGGTTGTGCTGGCGGCTGAGGAATTCGATGCGGATGGCAAGGTCGGCGCGATTGTTCTGACCGGATCGCAAAAAGCCTTTGCCGCCGGTGCAGACATCAAGGAAATGCAGCCGCTCAGCTATGTCGACGCCCTTGAGCAGGACTTCTTCGCTCATTGGGATGGGCTGTCGCGCATCAAAAAACCGATCATCGCCGCCGTCGCCGGTTATGCGCTGGGCGGCGGTTGCGAACTGGCCATGATGTGCGACTTCATCATCGCGGCTGACAACGCCAAATTCGGCCAACCCGAGATCACGCTGGGCGTGATGCCGGGCATGGGCGGGTCGCAGCGGCTGACACGCTTTGTCGGCAAGTCAAGAGCCATGGATATGTGCCTGACGGGCCGCATGATGGAAGCCGATGAAGCGGAACGATGCGGCTTGGTCTCGCGTGTCGTGCCTGCCAATGATCTCATGGAAGAAGCCCTCGGCGCGGCTGCAAAGATTGCAGACTTCTCGCGCGTGTCTGTCGTGCTTGCCAAGCAGGCTGTCAATCGCTCTTATGAGACGACACTTGCCGAGGGCGTGTTGTTTGAGCGACGCTTGTTCCACTCCCTATTTGCAACCGAAGATCAGGATGAAGGCATGAACGCCTTCATTGAAAAGCGCTCACCCCAATTCCGTAACAAATGATGCGCCTCAAAGCGTTGACAGGCGGATAGCTTGCCACTAAATCGCTCACCACACGCGGTGCCTGCGGGCGCCGCCGCTTTCGTTTGAGCGCTCCGTGACGTGATCACGACCTACTTGGCTTTGCGCGACGGCGAAATCAGCAACAGACGAAAGAGATGGGCGAGCCGGAAATGCGAGCCGCTCGACGCTTGGATGAGAACGGAAAGGGCTTTTCATGGCCAACACGACTTCGGCTAAGAAAGCCACGCGCAAAATTGCTCGCAAAACCGCGATCAACAAATCGCGCCGTACAAATATGCGCACCCATCTGCGCAAGATGGAAGAAGTCATCGCCGCTGGTGATCAGTCCGCCGCAATGGAACAACTGAAAGCCGTTCAGCCCGTCATCATGAAGTCGGCGTCGAAGGGCATCATCCATAAAAATACGGCGGCACGGAAAATGTCGCGCCTGTCTGCTCGGGTCAAAGCGCTGGGCAGCTAGGCCTGTTTTTCGCTCGGCGTCGTTCGCTGAGAGTCGAACCGACGTCACAAAAATTGGTCTCGCGCTGCGAAGCGCAGTCGCGCCCGTATTGGCAAAGCAAGTCGTACTTGGTCGCTTCGTTGCGCATAAGCGGCATGGATCGCGACCCTCAAACGGCCTTCGGGTCGCGCTCGCCTATTTGGAATGCGGGACGTGATGCGGTGATATGTTTCGCGGCCGGCGCTTATCGCTGCATGGTTTCGTTGACTTCAGCGCCTCGCTCTGCTCCCAAATCTACCCGCCCAGGTTTCGACACTTTTGTGACAAAATTAGTTCATTTTTTTCAGTGCCTTAGAAAAAGGTTAATCATTCCTTAGCCGCACCGCTGCTCGATTCGGCCTCCGTAATCTGAGTCAAGCCCGCGTGAAGCAAATAAATCTGCGGTGTTGCGCTGATGGGGCGATTCAAGGCGCAATTCGCTGACTCGGCTTGATTCGACAGTGTTTTTGTCATGCGCAATGGCATCTGCAACGGCTGTGTTGCGAGGCAGTCGTCAGCCGATTTCAGATTCTTGCTGGAGTCGGCTTGAGTCTAAAAATCAAGGTCGTTAAGGTTTTTTCCAACGGGAAGTTGGCAAGTGCAGGCGTTGGTAATTTCAAGTTTCTGGATTGCGTTTGAGGATTTGTTTTTGTGTTGAGTTGCCATTGTGCGTTCATTCTAGAAATCTTCCCAGTCTCATAAGTAATTGCGTAGCTAATCAGTCAATTTATACAAAGAATGAGATCGCTCAAGTGCGATAACGGGAGAAGTGTGCGGTGAATTACGCTGGAGATATTTCGCCGGTTCAATGCTGGGATATGCTCTCGGTTGATCAGGGCGCAGTGCTCGTTGACGTGCGTACCCAGGCGGAATGGACCTATGTGGGCACGCCGGTTCTGCCGGACGGAGCCTTGGGGCTGGGGCAGCAATGGCAGGTTTTCCCTCAGATGTCGGTCGACGAAGGCTTTGTTGAAGCGCTCAAGGCGCGATTAGATGAAGCGGGCAGGGGGACACAGACCCCATTGTGTTTTTTGTGCCGGTCCGGGGTGCGAAGCCTTGCAGCCGCCCGTGCAATGGCCGCGCATGGCTACGAGAATTCCTACAACGTGGCTGGGGGATTTGAAGGGGATGTCGACGGCGAGGGGCATCGCGGTAACGTCAATGGCTGGAAAGCGGATGGTCTTCCGTGGAGGCAGGGATGACTTGGAGGCATGTTCCTTTCTGCGCAGCGTCCGCGATGGATGCGCTTGGCGGGGTGTCGCGATTGCGGCGATGAGAGGCTTGAAGATGTGAGGGTGATTGAGAGTGCGCGTGGGAGACCATTGCGTGAATGCAGGTTGCTGGTGAGACCATTCACCGGTTGAGGAGAAAAAGGGCGGTTCAATAAATTCAATGCGGCAAACGATCGGGGAAACTGGCAATGGCGAACGGTATGGGAGCGAACGAAAAACGAGTGCGAGCAAGAGCGTTGGATTGCGACGCAATGCGCGCTCAACCGGCTCTGGGAGCGTTCGTGCTCAGCGCAGCGCTGGCCAAGGTGTTCTCATGAGCGGTTCCGATGAAGACGCGAAGGGCCGCAACTATGCCTCGACCGTTTCGGCCAAACATGCTCGTCAGTGGGAACGTGTCTGCGCGCAGTTGAAAGCCAAGCTGGGCGAAGACGCCTATGCGAGTTGGTTCAGCCGTTGCCGACTTGAAGCCGTGTCGACGGGTCAACTGACGCTCTCGGTACCGACGATGTTTCTGAAAAGCTGGATCAGAACGCATTACGCGAAGCTGCTCATGGCGCTGTGGAAGGAGCAGATCGAAGACTTGCTGCGCATCGATGTGGTGGTGCGCAGTGCAGTTCGATCCGAAAACGGCGAGAACGGCGGACAGCGGGCGGAGGTGGCCCGCCCACGACAGCAGGCCGCTTCAGCGTCGCTCGGGGCCGCTCCCAAACAGGCTGTGCCGCTGGCGATGGGCGACGGGCAACGTGGAAAGCTGCCACCAAAGCCGCCGGCTTTGGCGCTTGGTGGACGTGGCGGGGGTTTCTTCGGTTCCCCGCTTGATCCGAGCTTCACATTCGAGAATTTTGTTGAAGGACCGTCCAACAGAATGGCCTGCGCTGGCGCTCGCTCCGTAGCTGAGTCGGACGGGTCCGCAGCGCGTTTCAACCCGCTGTTCATCCACGCAGGCGTGGGCCTTGGGAAAACGCATCTCTTGCAGGCCATCGCTTGGGCAGCAACGGTGCGCAACAAGCAGGCGAAAATCCTGTATCTGACGGCCGAGTATTTCATGTGGCGCTTCGCCTCGGCCATTCGCGACAAACAGGCGCTGGATTTCAAGGAGTCGCTGCGTGACATCGACTTGTTGTTGATCGACGACATGCAGTTTCTGCAAGGCCAAAGCATCCAGCAGGAATTTTGCCATCTCCTCAATGCGTTGATCGATTCAGCCAAGCAGGTGGTGGTCGCCGCTGATCGGCAGCCCTCGGAGCTTGAATCGCTCAATGATCGCGTGAAATCGCGGTTGCGTGGCGGCGTGGCTTTGGAAATTGAGCGGCCCGATCTGGAAATGCGTCAAACCATTCTCGGTCTGCGTTATGAAGAGGCGCGCAAGGAAGACCCCCAGCTGGAAATCTCCAACGATATTCTCGATTTCGTGGCTACTAAGGTTGCATCGTCCGGGCGGGATCTGGAGGGTGCCTTCAACCAACTCATCGTGCAAAGCCGGTTTTCGGACGGGCCGCTTGATCCTGAGGCCATTTCGAGGATGCTCAGCCATCTCGTCATGTCCGGCGAGCAGCGGCGTGTTCGGATTGAGGACATCCAGAAGGTCGTCGCCCGACACTATGATGTGTCGAAAAATGATCTTCTGTCCAATCGACGCACCCGCGTCATCGTGCGCCCACGCCAGATCGCCATGTATCTGTCCAAAATGATGACGCCGCGCTCGCTGCCGGAGATTGGACGTCGCTTCGGCGGTCGCGATCACACGACTGTTCTGCATGCGGTCCGCAAGATTACCGAATTGCGGGGTGCTGATCCGAAACTGGCGCAGGAAATCGAGTTGTTGCAAAGGCTGATCGACGATCTGGGGTAGTGCTTTTCGCGTGACCACTGGTTGAAAGCGAGGGCGGCGATCGCGCTTCAAAGCTGTGCACCAGCCTGTCGCGATCTTGAAACGGCTCCATCCTTGCGCCACCTTGGCAGACCGAGGATGGTGGCGCGTTGAGCGCACATCTTTATCCAGACATGAAATTGGCGGCGCCAGGGCCGGTGCCGCAACATTGGAAAGCCCGTCTCCATGCGCGTTACATTAGAGCGTTCCGATCTTCTCAAAAGCCTTAGCCATGTGCAGCGTGTGGTTGAACGCCGCAACACGATTCCGATTCTCTCCAATGTTCTGCTGAAGGCTGACGATGGTGCTCTAACGCTCAAAGCCACCGATCTCGACATTGAAGTAACGGAAACCACACCGGCCGCGATCGATGTTGCCGGGGCAACCACCGTTTCTGCCCATATGCTCTATGACATCGTGCGCAAATTGCCGGATGGCGCCGAGGTGATGCTGGCCGTGGGCGACGATAATGGCCTGAAATTGGTGTCGGGCCGCTCGCAATTTCGCCTTCAGATGCTGCCGGAGGGCGACTTTCCCGACCTGACGGCGGGTGAATTCAGCCACATTTTCCGCATTGGCTGCGCGGAGTTCAAAGGGCTGATCGATCGAACACAGTTTGCGATTTCGACCGAAGAAACGCGCTACTATCTCAACGGCATCTATCTGCACGGTGTGGAAGATGATGGAGAAGCCAAGTTGCGCGCTGTGGCAACGGATGGCCATCGTCTTGCGCAGGCCCAGACAAAGGCGCCTGCGGGTGTCGATGGCATGCCAGGCATCATCATTCCGCGCAAAGCGGTTGGTGAAGTGCAAAAGCTTCTGGAAAACTCCGACGACACGGTCACCATCGAAGTGTCGGAATCCAAAATCCGTTTCACCGTCGGGCCGGTTGTGCTGACGTCCAAACTGATCGACGGGACGTTTCCCGACTACAATCGCGTGATTCCAACCAACAATGACAAGCATCTGGTGCTGGATCGGGCCACGTTTTCGTCCGCCGTTGATCGAGTCTCGACCATCGCGTCGGATCGTGGCCGTGCGGTTAAACTATCGCTCAGCCAGGGTCAGTTGAAGCTCTCCGTCAACAATCCCGACTCCGGCTCTGCGGAGGAAGAAATCGCCGTGGGCTACGAGTCCGACGCGCTCGATATTGGCTTCAACTCACGCTATCTGCTGGACATTACGAACCAGCTTTCTGCCGACGAGACGAACTTCATGCTGGCCGATCCCGGTTCGCCGACCCTCATTCGCGAGAAGGGCGATAGCGCAGCCCTTTATGTGCTGATGCCGATGCGCGTGTGAGCGCTTCCACATCCGTCTGGATAGAGCGGCTCAAGCTGGATCGCTTTCGAAACTACGAGAAGCTCGATCTTCCGCTTGAGCAACATCATGTCGTGCTGACCGGAGAAAACGGTTCCGGCAAGACCAATCTTCTTGAGGCAGTTTCATTTCTGTCGCCGGGGCGTGGCTTGCGCCGCGCTGCCTATGACAAAGTCGCCTTGGCTGGCGGTGACGGAAGCTGGGCGATGCATGCCACGTTGCAAGGGGCCGTCGGTGAAGCGCAGATCGGCACCGGCTTGCGCACCACAACTGCGGGCGTCGAGACGCAACGGCGCGTGCGCATCAATGGCGCACCTGCAAAGGCCAGCGATGACCTGCTTGATCACGGTCGGGTGCTCTGGCTGACCCCAGCCATGGACGGCCTGTTCACGGGCTCTCCTGGCGATCGGCGCCGTTTTCTGGATCGGCTTGTGCTGGCGATCGATCCATTGCACGCGCGGCGGGTAACAGCCTTTGAAAAGGCCATGCGCGGGCGCAACAAGCTGCTCGAAGACCGAGGCGCCGATCCGGCATGGTTGTCCGGTATCGAGGAGGAAATGGTGCAATCGGCGGTCGCGGTGGCAACGGCGCGTTCTGAGCTCGTATCGCTGCTGCGAGGCATGATCGAAACCGCTCCCCACGGCACGTTCCCCCAAGCAGAGATCGCGCTGGAAGGGGTGATCGAACCTATGATCGGGCGAGGCGCATCGGCTGACATTGAAGATGAATATCGCGCCTTGTTGCAGCGTAACCGGTCTGCGGATGCCGCTGCCGGACGCACATTGCACGGGCCTCATCGCAGCGACCTTGCCGTGCGCCATGCCGAAAAGGATATGGAGGCGGCCTTGTGCTCCACTGGCGAACAGAAGGCTTTGCTGCTCGGCCTGATCCTCGCCCATGCTCGGCTGACGGCGTCTGTCTCAAAGATGGTGCCGATCCTTCTGCTCGATGAAGTCGCCGCTCATCTCGACAGCGCCAGACGCGCTTCGCTCTTTGATCTGATCGATAACCTGGGGTGCCAGGCCTGGATGACGGGAACCGATCAGCATTTGTTCGAGTCATTGGGTGGACGCGCACAATATCTCACCGTTTCGGCTGGAACGGTTGCCAAGGCCGGGTGATGCGGTGCAGCCTGTCACGATGTCTCAAGCGTCTCTGAATCAAGACGAGATCGAGCGCTACGCGCGCCATCTGGTGCTGCCGGAAATTGGCGGTATCGGCCAGCAAAAGCTGAAAGCAGCGCGCGTCCTGGTTATTGGAGCGGGTGGGTTGGGTGCGCCTGCCATCCAATATCTGGCGGCGGCGGGCGTGGGCACGCTCACTCTGGTCGATGATGATGAGGTAAGCCTGTCGAACCTGCAACGTCAGGTCGTTCACGGCACAGGCGAAGTTGGGTCGGCGAAGGTTGAAAGTGCTGCGCGAGACGTGAAGCGACTCAATCCGCATGTTGCGGTGGTCTCCGTACAGGCGCGTTTCAACGAAACCAATGCCGTCTCACTGCTGATGGGGCAGACAGTTGCACTGGATTGCAGCGACAATTTCGAAACGCGCTACGCTGCGGCCGATGCTTGCGCAGATGCAAAAGTGTCCTTGGTAAGCGCGGCGGTCAGCCGGTTTGACGGGTCCATCACCACGCTTCGCCCATGGGAAGACGACAACCCATCCTATCGCGATTTGTTTCCGCAAGCTCCTGAAGCGGGCATTGTGCCAAGCTGCGCCGAAGCCGGGATCATGGGCGCTGTGACCGGGATGCTGGGCACCATGCAGGCGCTGGAAGCGATCAAGCTGATCACCGGCGCCGGGCAATGCCTGATCGGCAAACTGCTCATGATCAATGGCTTGACCATGGAAGCCCAGACGATCCGTTACAAGAGGCGCCGCGCGTGACAACACCCAAGGCCTATATCTTTGATGTCTTCGGCACGCTGGTCGACTGGCGGGAAAGCGTCGCCCGCGAATGCGCACACGTCTTTGATACAAGAGGGCTGGATGTCGATGCCCGCAGTTTTGCCGATGCCTGGCGTGGTGAGTATCAGCCCGCTATGGAGCGCATTCGAAGCGGAGGCCGGGGCTATATCGCGCTGGACGATCTGCATCTTGAGAACCTTGACCGAGTGTTGGCCACCTTTGGTCTTGAGGCGCAGTTTGATAATGCTGAACGAGCTGCGCTGAACAGGGCCTGGGAGAAGCTTGATCCCTGGCCCGATGTTGTGGAGGGTCTTAATGACCTGAAAGAACAGGCGATTATCGCGCCTTGCTCCAACGGATCCATCGCGCTGATGACGCGCCTTGCCAAATATGGCGGCCTGCCGTGGGACTGTATTTTGGGTGCTGAGATCGCAAAGAATTACAAGCCAGAACGCGAGGTCTACCTGTCGAACTGTGCCGCTCTGAGGCTCAACCCTGCCGATGTCATGATGGTCGCCGCGCACAATGATGATTTGGTCGCGGCGCGCGATGCCGGGTTGCGCACAGCCTTTATTGCCAGACCCACGGAATATGGTCCCGGTCAGTCGAAAGATCTGGAACCGAATTCAGATTGGGACCGGCTGGTTGAAACGATCGGAGGCCTGGCCGTCACGCGGTGACCCGGCGCAAGGTGAGGTTGATGCGTCCACCCTGTTTCAGCAGATCCGACGTATCCGGATAGATTCTGCCGACGCCATGAAAGGCGAGTCGCGCCGGTCCGGTCAGCATCATCGCATCGCCGCTGCACAGCCGAAAACCAACCGTTTTGCCACCGCGCTGCGTACCGCCAACGCGAAACAGGCAGTCATCGCCCAAGGAAAGCGAAAGAACTGGCGCATCGAAGTCCTCCTCATCTCGGTCCTGATGCATCCCCATTTTTGCTTCGGCCTCGTAGAAATTGACGAGGCAGGCCTGCGGCGGTCGCGAACAGTTGGAGAGTTCGTTCCAGATATTGAGCAGCATCTCCGGCATGGGCGGCCAGCTTGTGCCGGTCTGCGGATGGGTGGTCTGGTAGCGATAGCCGCTTTCCCTATCCGTCACCCAACCATGACTGCCCAGATTGGTCATGCGCACCGACATGGGCTTGCCCGTTCGTGGCATGCGTGGCGTAAACAGTGGCGCCTGTTTGACAGCTTCTCGAATGAGGCTGAGCAGGACTTTCTGCTGCTGGTGGTCAAGATAGCCGGGCCAGTGGTGCACGCCCTGCGGCAGTTCAATCATCGCTGGCACATCAGTGCTGCCGGAAAGTGCAGGATTTGCGGGAAAAATCGCCCCAAAAACGCGCGAATTTCTGCATTTCGAATCCTTGCAGCGGTTTTGAAGCCTCTTATATATCGCCAGAAAGCCGTGGCGTACAAAACTCCTTTTCGGGAGGGGTTGGTGCATTCGGCGGCAAAAGAACAAGAAATCCGCCAGGTCCTGTCAATGAATGCCTTGCCATCGGGCAGCGTTTTTCCCCGGTTCCAAACTGGAGACGCCAACAGGGTTCCGACAGGGCGCTAAATGGAGAAAAGAGCATGGCAAAAGTAATTGGTATCGACCTGGGAACCACCAACTCCTGCGTCGCCGTGATGGATGGCAAGCAGCCCAAGGTTATTGAGAATGCGGAAGGTGCGCGCACGACACCCTCCATGGTCGCCTTCACGGACGACTCAGAGCGCCTGGTCGGTCAGCCCGCAAAGCGTCAGGCCGTTACGAACCCCGAAAACACAATCTTTGCAGTGAAAAGACTGATCGGCCGCCGGTTCGACGATGCCGCGGTCAAGAAGGACCAGAAGCTGGTCCCGTACAACATTGTCAAAGGCGACAATGGCGATGCCTGGGTAAAGGTGAACGACGACACCTATTCCCCATCGCAGGTTTCCGCGATGATCCTTCAGAAAATGAAGGAAACCGCCGAAGCCTATCTCGGCGAGAAGGTCGAGCAGGCCGTGATCACCGTTCCTGCCTATTTTAACGACGCCCAGCGTCAGGCCACGAAAGATGCGGGCAAGATTGCCGGTCTGGAAGTGCTGCGCATCATCAACGAGCCGACCGCCGCTGCCCTTTCTTACGGCATGGAGAAGAATGACGGCAAAACCATCGCCGTCTACGACCTTGGCGGTGGCACATTTGACGTTTCGATCCTCGAAATTGGCGATGGTGTGTTTGAAGTGAAATCCACCAATGGCGACACGTTCCTCGGTGGTGAAGACTTCGACATGGCGCTGGTTGAGTATCTGGCCGCCGAGTTCAAGAAGGACCAGGGCGTTGATCTGAAAGCCGACAAGCTTGCCTTGCAGCGCCTGAAAGAGGCCGCAGAAAAGGCCAAGATCGAACTCTCCTCTTCGGCTCAGACCGAAGTCAACCTGCCGTTTATCACGGCTGATGCATCCGGCCCCAAACACCTGACCATGAAGCTGACCCGTTCGAAGTTCGAATCGCTGGTTGGTGATCTCATCAAGCGCACCGAAAAGCCGATGGCTGAGGCGCTGAAAGATGCTGGCATGAAGGCCGGTGAAGTCGATGAAGTCATTCTCGTTGGCGGCATGACCCGCATGCCTGCTGTGCAGGAAACCGTGAAGAAATTCTTCGGCAAGGAGCCGCACAAGGGTGTGAACCCGGATGAGGTTGTCGCCATGGGTGCCGCCATTCAGGCCGGTGTTCTTCAGGGCGACGTGACCGACGTTTTGTTGCTTGATGTGACGCCGCTGTCGCTTGGCATCGAAACCTTGGGTGGTGTGTTTACGCGTCTGATCGACCGCAACACCACGATCCCGACGAAGAAGTCGCAGACCTTCTCGACTGCCGAAGACAATCAGAACGCCGTGACGATCCGCGTGTCCCAGGGCGAGCGCGAAATGGCGTCGGACAACAAGCTGCTCGGTCAGTTTGACCTTGTCGGCATTCCTCCTGCTCCGCGCGGCGTGCCGCAGATCGAGGTGACCTTCGATATCGACGCAAACGGCATCGTCAACGTGTCCGCCAAGGACAAGGGCACCGGCAAAAGCCACGAAATCCGCATCCAGGCCTCCGGCGGTCTTTCGGACGAGGATATCGAACAGATGGTCAAGGATGCCGAGGCCAATGCTGACGCAGACAAGAAGCGTCGTGAATCTGTCGAGGCGAAAAACCAGGCCGAGTCGCTCATTCATTCCACCGAAAAATCGCTGGAAGAGCATGGTGACAAGGTTTCTGCCGAAGACAAGGAAGCCATTGAAAACGCGGTTGGCGAGCTGAAAACGGCCATCGAAGGCGACGATGCCGATGAGATCAACGCCAAGGCGCAGGCGCTCGCTGAAGCATCCATGAAGATGGGTCAGGCGATCTATGAGGCCCAACAGTCCGAAGAAGAAGCGGCCGCTGCAGCGGATGCCGAGATGCACGCCGCTGCCGACGACAATGTCGTCGACGCTGATTTTGAAGAGATCAACGACGAAGACGAGAAGAAGTCGGCCTGATCGACGTGTTCATGACCCAATCTCCGCCCGGTTCTGCCGGGCGGATTTGTGTTTGAGGGAAGGTTTCATGGGCGCTGATGTGTCCGGTCGCAAGGGCGCCGCGCCATTCATGGGTTGATGTCCTGTGTGAGAGTGATTATGGCCGATGTCTAAGGCAGACTATTACGAGGTGCTCGGCGTATCACGGGACGCCGATGCTGCTGCGCTGAAGAGCGCATTTCGCAAGAATGCGATGCGATATCATCCGGACCGCAATCCTGACGACCCGGAAGCCGAGGCCCGTTTCAAGGAGATCGGCGAGGCCTACGAAGCGCTGAAAGACCCACAAAAGCGCGCCGCTTATGATCGTTTCGGCCATGCCGCCTTTGAAAATGGCGGCGGTGGTGCAGGCCCGTTCGGCGGCATGGGCGCGGGCGGCATGAGCGACATTTTCGAAGATATTTTCGGCGAGATGATGGGTGGCGCCCGGCGTCAGTCCGGTGGCCGCAGCCGCGGTGCCGATCTGCGCTACAATATGGAGATCTCGCTGGAAGAAGCCTTTACGGGCAAGACGGCAGAAATCGAAATTCCAACAGCCGTGAGTTGCAAAACCTGCGACGGCAGCGGTGCCAAACCGGGAACGTCACCTTCAACCTGTGGCACCTGTGGCGGTCAGGGCCAGGTGCGGGCCAGCCAGGGCTTTTTCTCCATCCAACGTACTTGCCCGACCTGTCAGGGCCGTGGCGAAGTCATCACCGATCCGTGCGGCACGTGCTCCGGCACCGGCAAGACGACCGAACGACGCACGCTGTCGGTCAATGTTCCGGCCGGCATCGAGGATGGTACGCGCATCCGTCTGGCCGGGGAAGGCGAGGCAGGAACACGGGGCGGCCCGACCGGCGATCTCTACATCTTCCTGTCGATCAAGCCGCATGAGTTTTTCCAGCGGGATGGCTCCGATATTTACTGCCGCGTGCCGATCTCCATGACCACCGCCGCGTTGGGTGGTCAGTTTGAAGTTGCCACGGTCGAGGGGGTCAAGACCAAGGTGAAGGTTCCCGAAGGCACACAAAACGGCAAGCAGTTCCGCTTGCGCGGCAAAGGCATGCCGGTGCTGCGCTCGGTGCAGATGGGTGACATGTATATCCAGGTTGCCGTTGAAGTGCCGACAAACCTCACCAAGCGGCAGCGCGAATTGCTCAGCGAGTTTGAGGAGCAGTCGGGCGAGCACAACAGCCCGGAATCAACCGGCTTCTTCTCGCGCATGAAGGGTTTCTTCGATTCTCTGGCCGATTGACGGTGTAACCCATTGATCACGCTTGAGATTGCGCTAATCTTTCAAGGCTTAGGCACCTGTCGTGCTACAAGCTTCATGCGAGAAAAGCGGATCGCCTTATGACCAAAATCATCATCATTCCGGGCTCAACGCGCACCGGCTCACACAATGTCAGGCTCGCTGTCGCGATCAAGCAGGCGCTTGAGGCCACGGATGCCGACATCACGCTGGTTGATCTGAGCGATTATCCCATGCCGATCTACAATGGTGATCTGGAGCAGGCATCCGGCGCGCCGAGAGAAGCTAGGGACCTGGCGGCGTTAATCGCGCTGCATCAGGGGGTCGTGCTGGTTAATCCCGAATACAATGCCTCCATCACACCGTTGATGAAGAACACGCTCGACTGGCTCTCGCGTGATATGGGCGATGTGAAGCCATATCAGAACCGCGCTTTTGCCTTGGCGTCCTGTTCGCCGGGTGCATTGGGTGGAATCCGCGCGCTCAATCATATGCGAGACACGCTCATCAGCATCGGTGCGCAGGAGGTGATCTCTCCGCAGATTGGTGTCGGCAATGCGGCCAACGCTTTTGATGAAAACGGCAATCTGGCGGTGGAGCGTTCAAAGAACATGTTGCAAACCTATTGCGACAGGCTGATAGAGGCTGCCAATCGCTACGCCTGATATCGGAGGCCGTCATGGCCGACCCTCGCCTGATCGTGGCCCTGGACGTGCCCTCGGTCGTTGAAGCAAGATCGGCAATTGATGAGCTTGGCGACAGCGTTTCATTTTATAAGATCGGGCACCAACTCGCCTTCGCGCCGGAGCGTGAGAGCGGATTGCATCTTGCGCGCGATTTGGCGGAGGCCGGAAAGTCGGTTTTCCTCGACCTGAAACTTCTCGACATCGACAATACGGTGGCTAAGGGCGTGGAAAGCGTCATGAAAATGGGTGTCACAAAGTTGACGCTCCACGCCTATCCCAAAGTCATGCGCGCAGCGGTGGAAGCAGCGCGGGGAAGTGAACTGACGTTGCTGGGCGTAACCGTATTGACCTCTATGGATGACGCAGACCTTGCGGAAGCCGGCTATGCTGGCACAGCCGCCGATCTGGTGACCCTGCGCGCCAAACAGGCCCGTGACGCGGGTATGGGAGGGCTTGTGGCATCCGCACGGGAAGCGCGGGCGATTCGCGAGATTGTTGGCAGTGAGATGGCTGTTGTGACACCCGGTATTCGTCCGGCCGGTGCCGATGCGGGAGACCAGAAACGTGTCATGACACCGGCCGAAGCGTTGGAAGCCGGAGCATCGCATCTTGTCGTTGGTCGCCCGATCATGGCAGCCTCTGACCGAAGAGCGGCGGCGGAAGCGATCGTCGCGGATATGAAAGCACTGGGAGGATAGGACAAATGCCAAAGGGTTACTGGATTGCGCGTGTCGATGTGAATGACCCGGACCGCTATCCTGACTATGTTGCGACCGCAAAGCCCGCATTCGAGCGCCATGAAGCGAAATTTCTGGTGCGCGGTGGCGAGATGACACCCATGGAAGGCACCAATCGCGCCCGCAATGTGGTGATCGAATTTCCCTCGGTCCAACACGCGCTGGATTGCTACAATTCGGACGAATACCAAGAGGCGGTGAAGATCCGTCAGGCGGCTGCGGAGTCTGAACTGATCATCGTTGAGGGCTACGAATAGGCGTAGTTTTGCGCTTCGAAATCTGCACGTCAATTGCACGAAATCTGTGTTAAGTTTCGTAAACTTAGCCGGATTTTCTTGAAACCACCCCGCTAAACCCTATGTCGAAAACAGGCGGCAATGGTGCCGTTTGATCATACCTGAGAGGGGTTTCGAGCATGACGAATGCACTGATCCGACCAGCATGGACGCCGGTCACAATCGCGATGATGATTATCGGTTTCATGATCTTCTGGCCGCTCGGTCTGGCCATGATTGCCTATATCATGTTTGGCGACCGGCTTGATACATTCAAGTCAACGATCAATGAGACGACCGACCGCGCTTCACAGATATTTTCCAAGGGCGCCGAGTTCAAGCGCGGCTTTGACCGGACCGGCAATGTCGCCTTTGACGAGTGGCGCGAAGCCGAGCTGAAGCGTCTTCACGAAGAGCGCATTAAACTCGACACGATGCGCGCGGAGTTTGACGACTACGCCCGCGAATTGCGCCGCGCCAAGGATGAGGAAGAGTTCAACGCCTTCATGGCGCATCGCGCCAAGTCGGTGGACAATGATGAGGCACCCAAAAAGCCAAAGCGAGTGAAGAAATCCGGCGGGGAAGCTGTTCCCGGCATGTGATCTATTCTTCGCATTGATCTGAAACGAAGGCCTGCCCCGGTGGCGGGCCTTTTGTTTTTGGATCGCCGGGAATCAGCTAAACGATGACCATGCTCTCGCTGCTCAAAAAACGATCGCCGAAAGGCCAAAGGGAACGCTGGACGTTGCTCGATCTTGATGGCCGCATGGTCGATGTGCGCATCGTTGAAAATGCCCGCACCTCACGCATGACTCTGCGGCTCGTGCCTGCGACCATAAAGCAGGAAAGCCTCAGGCTCACCGTCCCACCGGGCATTGCAGATCATGAGGTCGATGCCTTTCTGCAGCGTCACAAAAATTGGGCGGCCGCCCGACTGGCAAGATTGCCGCAAGCCCAGGAGATATGCGACGGGGCGACAATTCAGTTACGCGGCGTTCCTCACACGATCCGCCATTCCGGCGAGCGGCGCGGCGTTGTTTCCGTGGGCATGGAGGAGGCGGGTCCAGTGATACGCGTACACGGTGATCCACAATTCCTGAAGCGCCGTGTCGTCGACTTTCTGAAGCGCCAGGCGCGGCAAGATCTGACCCGCGCCGTGACGTTGCATGCCAAAGTTCTTGGTGTGGAGCCCAAATCGATCACCATTCGTGACACAACATCGCGCTGGGGATCATGTTCCTCAAGCGGCGCGCTCAACTTCTCCTGGCGCATCGTTTTGGCGCCGCCCGAAGTGCTCGACTATCTGGCTGCACATGAGGTTGCGCATCTCAAGGAGATGAATCATTCCCCCCGATTCTGGGCGCATGTGAAGAAGCTGTGCCCGCACATGGACCGCCACCGCCAATGGCTGCGCACGCATGGGCAAAAGCTCCATGCGGTGGTAGGGTAGGGGAACCACAAGGCGCGCCAAGAGCAAGTCTCGTCCAGATTCGGCTTCGCCTGTCCCTCAATTCTCACAATGAGTGTTCTTGTCCATGACTGCGACGCAACATCCCGGCATTGTTGTGAAGAGTGAGATTGACAAGCTCGGCTTGTCGGTCACCGAAGCGGCAGCGGCTCTTGGCGTGTCGCGGGCCGAACTGCATCAACTCATTCGATGCGAAGTCGGACTTTCACCCGAAATGGCTTTGCGTCTGGAAGCCGTTATCGGCTCGACTGTGCGCGCCTGGTTACGGTTGCAGGCCGACTATGAAACTACGCTCGCCGAAAGACAGCGGGATGTGGTGACGCGCGGTCTTCGACGCATCGCGCCAATATCGAGCGCGAGATAACACTGTGATTTTTGCAGTCAAAATATGCGGGCTGTCGAGCCTGCCAGCCATCGAGGCGGCGGTGGGAGGCGATGCGAGCCATCTTGGTTTCATCTTCTTTGAGCGCAGCCCAAGGCATGTGAGCGTCGATCGGGCGGCGTCTTTGGCCCAGCATCGTAAATCCGCAAAGGCCGTTGCTGTCACTGTCGATGCCGATGATGCCTATCTGGACGCGATCGTGTCGCTGATGGCGCCTGACATGCTTCAATTGCACGGTGCCGAAACCGTAGAACGGCTCCATGCGTTGAAGTCGCGTTACGGCCTTCCAACCATCAAGGCGCTATCCATACGAAGCGCCGCCGATATGGCCAAGGTCCATCACTATGATGGCGAGGCGGACATGCTATTGCTGGATGCGAAGCCCCCCAAAGGGTCCGGCCTGCCAGGCGGCAATGGGGTCTCCTTCGATTGGTCGTTGATCGATAATCTGCAAACGAAAAGCCCCGTCCTTTTGTCCGGCGGCATAGATTGCGACAATCTTCGGGGTGCCCTTGAGCGCGTTTCGAGCCCCGGCAATACGATTGTCGGGTTTGATCTTTCATCTGGCGTTGAGAGTGCGCCCGGTGTTAAGGACATCGCAAAAATCGCCGAGTTTCTGGACCTGTGCAAGCAGGCTCAAGCGGCATAATGCGCAGAGTGCAATCATGAACGTGCAAGACCTGAATTCCTTTCGGATGGGCCCGGATGAGCAGGGCTTGTTTGGCATCTATGGTGGCCGTTTCGTCGCCGAAACGCTGATGCCGAACATTCTGGAACTGGGCGGGGCCTATGCCTCCGCCAAGAAGGATCCGGCTTTCCAGGACGAGCTTGCCTTTTTGAATAAGCATTACACCGGACGCCCGAGCCCGCTCTATTTTGCGGAGCGCCTCAGCGAGCATCTGGGCGGCGCGAAAATTTACTTCAAGCGCGATGAGCTGAACCACACCGGATCGCACAAGATCAACAATTGCCTGGGTCAGATTCTGCTGGCTAAGAAGATGGGCAAAACCCGTATCATCGCTGAGACAGGGGCAGGGCAGCACGGCGTTGCGGCGGCAACGGTGGCTGCGCGGTTTGGGTATCCCTGTGTTGTCTATATGGGCGCAAAAGATGTCGGCCGACAGTCGCCCAACGTGTTCCGCATGAAGCTGCTGGGGGCCGAGATCGTTTCCGTCACGGCGGGTGCCGGTACGCTGAAAGATGCCATGAATGAAGCGTTGCGCGACTGGGTCGCCAATGTTGAAGACACCTACTATCTGATCGGAACGGCGGCAGGGCCGCACCCTTATCCTGAACTGGTGCGCGATTTTCAGTCCGTCATCGGCAAGGAAGCGCGCGAGCAGATCGTGGAGGCTGAGGGCAGGCTGCCGGACATGATCGTTGCCGCCGTGGGTGGCGGCTCCAACGCGATCGGGCTGTTTCACCCGTTTCTCGACGATAAGGACGTGCAAATTGTCGGCGTTGAAGCGGGTGGAAAAGGGCTTGAAGGCGACGAGCATTGCGCCTCGCTCACAGCCGGTCGCCCGGGCGTTTTGCATGGCAACCGCACCTATTTGTTGCAGGACGCCGAAGGCCAGATCGAGGAAGGGGCGTCGATTTCAGCCGGTCTCGACTATCCCGGCATCGGGCCGGAGCATTCGTGGCTGCGTGATACTGGTCGGGTCGATTATGTGCCGATCATGGATGATGAAGCGCTGGAAGCGTTTCAGCTGTTGTGCAGGCTGGAAGGCATCATTCCGGCGCTCGAACCAAGCCACGCTCTGGCCGAAGTCATCAAACGAGCGCCGGGCATGGACAAGGACCAGATCATCATCATGAATCTGTGCGGCCGCGGCGACAAAGACGTCTTCACCGTGGGCGAAGCGCTGGGAGTGGAGATGTGAAATGAAAGCTACGAATTTCTCTTTTGTCGGCGAGATGTTGGGCCTCGTCATCGCAACCAACATCGCCATCATTTTTCGCGTTTTTGCGGTCTAATTCTCATGACAACCCGTATGACCAACCGCTTCGCGCGGCTCGCCGATGAAAACCGGCCCGCTTTCGTCACCTATTTTATGGGTGGCGATCCGGATTTCGAAACCTCACTCGCCATCATGAAGGGGCTGCCGGGGGCGGGTGCAGACATCATCGAACTGGGCATGCCGTTTTCCGATCCCATGGCGGATGGCCCCACCATTCAGGCCGGTGGGTTGCGGGCCCTGGGTGGTGGGCAAACGCTCGCGCGAACCTTCGATATGGTGCGCGCTTTCCGTGAAGATGATGACGAGACGCCCATCGTGGTGATGGGATACTACAATCCGATTTATCAATATGGCGCGACGCGTTTTCTGGACGAGGCGAAATCGGTCGGTATTGACGGGATGATCATCGTCGATTTGCCGCCGGAGATGGACGAGGAATTGTGCATTCCAGCTGTCGAGCGCGGCTTGAACTTCATCCGCCTGGCCACCCCTACCACTGACGAGAAGCGCCTGCCGAAAGTGCTCACCAACACGTCGGGCTTTGTCTACTACGTATCGATCAATGGCATCACCGGGACGGCTGCGCCCGATCCGAAACTGGTTGAAGAGAGCGTGCGGCACATCAAGGGCAAAACCGACCTGCCCATTTGTGTCGGCTTCGGGGTGCGCAATGCCGAACAGGCCGCCGCTATCGGCCGCGCGGCGGATGGTGTGGTCGTGGGCACGGCTATCGTGCAGGCCGTGGCTGACAGCCTGAACGATGGGGCGGCAACCGCATCCACCGTTACCAACACACTGGCGCTGGTGCATGATATTGCGGAAGGTGTGCGCTCGGCCCGGCAGTAGCCACCGCGAACTCGACTCTCGCCACATTCGCGTGACATTACATTTTCGCTGGCCGCTGAAACATGGCCCCAAGGGATTTTGACAGATGAACTGGCTGACCGACTATGTGAAACCCAAGCTGGATTTCTTTGGCAAGAAGGAGTTGCCGGAAAATCTTTGGGTGAAGGACCCGGATTCTGGCGAGATGGTCTTTCACAAGGACCTTGAAGCCAATCAGTATGTCGTGCCGTCATCCGGCTACCATATGGCCATTCGCGCCAAGGAACGGCTGAAGCATTTTTTTGACGATGGCGAGTATGAGGTTTTTGCCCAACCGCAGGTCGCCAGCGATCCGCTGAAATTTCGTGACGAACGTCGCTACACGGACAAGCTTAAAGAAAATCGTTCGAAAACGGGCGTGGAAGACACGATCCATGCCGGGCTTGGCAAGGTGAATGGGCAATTCGTGACGGCTTGCGTTCAGGACTTCAAATTCATGGGCGGCTCGCTCGGCATGGCGGCGGGCGAAGCCATCATTGCCTCCATGGAGGAAGCGGTACGCCGCAAGACGCCTTATGTGATGTTTGCTGCCTCCGGTGGTGCACGCATGCAGGAAGGTATTCTATCGCTCATGCAATTGCCGCGCACCACTGTTGCCGTGCAGATTCTGCGCGAAGCCGGTCTGCCCTACATAGTGGTGCTCACCAATCCGACGACTGGTGGGGTCTCCGCCTCCTACGCCATGCTCGGTGACGTGCATATCGCCGAACCCGGTGCGTTGATTGGGTTTGCCGGACCACGTGTTATTGAACAGACCATTCGCGAAAAGCTGCCGGAAGGTTTCCAGCGGGCTGAATATCTGAAGGAGCACGGCATGGTCGACATGGTTGTGCCGCGCACGCAATTGAAGGAGACCATCTCCAATCTGCTCACCCTGCTCATGCATCTGCCAAAAGCGGATAGTGCCCAGGAGCCAGAACCCACTGTCGAACAGATCGTGGATGATGTCATCGAGGCCGGTTCACAAGACGGGCAGAACGACGCCGATGGCGTCCAGGCCGACGGTGAAGACAAAATCACCAAGGTGACGACGGTCAGCGCTTCAGGTGGCGGGTTTGCCGTGGCGAGCAGCGCCGATCCCGCCGCAAATTAGAGCAGGTCGGAGCGACACGGCATGTCCAGCCTCGACGGCCCGGTCGAGCAGCGCATTGCTGCGCTCTCCAGGATTCACCCCAAAGGCTTTGACCTTTCGCTTGAGCGCATAACACGATTGCTTTCAACGCTTGGCGACCCGCATCAGAATCTGCCGCCCACCATCCATGTCGCTGGAACCAACGGCAAAGGCTCGACCATCGCTTTTGCGCGATCCATTCTGGAGGCTTCTGGATTGCTCGTACACGCCCACACTTCCCCACATCTGGTGCGCTGGAACGAGCGTTATCGCCTGGCCGGAAAGCTGGTGGATGACGAGACGCTGTGCGATGCCATTGATCGTGTCGCTGACGTCAATGACGGCCAACCCATCACCGTTTTTGAAATCCTGACGGCCGTTGCTTTCTTGCTGTTCAGCGAACACGAGGCAGACGCATGTCTCGTGGAGGTCGGTCTTGGTGGTCGCTTCGACTGCACCAATGTCATGGCGGAGGTGGCAGTCAGCGTTATCGCACCCGTGTCCATGGACCATGAGATGCACCTTGGCGACACGATCGCAAAGATCGCCTTTGAAAAGGCAGGCATTATTAGGCCGAAAGTTCCAGTGGTCGTTGGTCCGCAGCATTATGATGCGTTGGGGGTCATTGAACGACAGGCTGCAAAACTGCACGCGCCGGTTGTCGCGGCGGGTCAACACTACCACGCCCGGGTTGAACAGGGCCGGTTGGTGTTCCAGGACGAGACTGCGCTGCTTGATTTGTCCTTGCCGCGGTTGCCCGGACAACATCAGATCGACAATGCGGGTCTTGCCATTGCGGCGTGCCGAATGTTAGCCGAACGGCAGAATTTGTCGATTACAGAAACGGCCTGCGATGCTGGCTTGACCAACGCGCAATGGCCAGCGCGTTTGCAACTGATCAGCCAGGGCAGGCTGGTGGAGTTGCTGCCGCCGGACACCGAGCTTTGGGTGGATGGAGGGCACAATGAGGCGGCGGCCGACATGGTGGCCCGCCACATATGTGCGCTCAATGACCGCAACTCGCTCCCGCTTGTACTGGTCTGCGGCATGCTGACCACGAAAAACCCAGCGACCTATCTGGCACATTTTGCTGGCCTTGCACGCAAGGTGTACACCGTTCCGATCCCGTCCAGCGATGCCGGTTATGTACCGGAAGCCCTTGCCACCTTTGTCAAGCAGGCAGGCATCGAAGCGCTCGCTGTGGCCGATTTGGCGTCGGCGCTGCGCAAGGCCAGTGACGAATTTGACGAGATGCGCGTGCTCATCGCGGGTTCGCTCTACATCGCCGGGCAGGCCTTGCAGGACAATGAGACCTTTCCCAGTTGATCTTTCGCCTGCTTGACCGATTGCGGTGAGTGCCTGACACTCCAAGTTTGTAAATCCCGTCAAGCTTGCATCTGCGAAGTCACACCATGGAATCCCTGTCCCAAATCGCGCTGTTCAAGAGCCTTCCCTGCGATGTGCTGGAGGCACAGTCCCGGCGCTGTCAATGGCGTCGCTATGAGGCGAACGAATTGGTCATCGACTATGAGGACGATTCGCGCGACGTGCGGTTCATCGTTTCAGGATCAGTGCGCATAATTCTGCGATTTGCGACCGGCAAGGAGGTTATTCTGGCGGAAATGAAGGACAATGAGTTCTTCGGCGAGATTGCCGCCATCGACAATGAAGGACGTTCGGCCAACGTCACCACGCTGCAGCGCTCGACCGTATGCGTTATGCCGCAGGCCGTCTTTCTGGAAATGCTGGAGGGCGAACCTGGCATTAACCGGCAGGTGATGCGCATTCTCGCCAAGCGTGTGCGCTATCTCAACCAGCGACTGGCCGAGCACTGCTTTTTGCAAACCAAGCATCGGCTCTATACCGAACTGTTGCGCATGTCGCGTCCTCGATTGGGACATGAAGGTCAGCGATCCATCTCACCGCCGCCAACGCAAAAGGACCTGGCGGCGCGAATTGGCACGCGTCGCGAGGTCGTCTCTCGCGAGATCGCAAAGCTCAAGCGGGACACTATCGTCGACAAAACCACAGGCGCTTTGATCCTCACCGATCTCAAGCGCCTCAACAAGCTCATTTCAGACGGTTGGACGGAAGACATGTGACTGCAAAGCGCCTTTCCGTTGATCAGCGCTCGTCCTTTTCTCGTCTGTTCCCTTTCCTGTGCCTGCTGATCATCGGTATTTTGTGGGGCGCGACCATACCGCTCACCAAAATTGCGGTCTCAACCGGCCACCATTCCTTCGGGCTGATCGTTTGGCAATTGGCAATCGCTGCCATCCTGCTTGGCGTGATCGTTGTTATACGCCGGTCTGTGATCCACCTCACGCCGAGATATCTGGTCTACTACGCCGTTATCGCGATTTCGGGCACTTTGATGCCGAACTCGATCTCCTACTGGACCGCATTTCACCTTCCCGCTGGCGTTATGGCCCTCATTATCGCCGTCGTACCCGTGTTTTCCATGCTCATCGCGGCCTCTTTGGGGTTTGAGCGAGCGACACGAGCGCGATTGCTGGGCATTGCGCTTGGCGGCGTCGCCATAGCGATGATTGTACTGCCGGAATCCAGTCTGCCGGATCCGGCCAAAGCGGTTTTCGTTCTGATCGGCCTTCTTGCACCTCTGTGCTACGGAGCCGAAGGCAATTATGTTGCGCAGCGCCAGCCGCCAGAAGCGGGCCCATTCGCAACCCTTTTTGCGGCTTCTGTAATCGGATTGCTTCTGCTCTTTCCGATCGGCTGGGCGAGCGGAACGCTGATCGACATGTCGCAAGCTCTGGGCCGACCTGAATGGGCGCTTATCATTTCGTCGCTGCTGCATGTAGTCGCTTATTGCGGCTATTTGTGGCTCACCAAATTTGCGGGTGCCGTGTTTGCTGCGCAGGTTGCTTATGTCGCCACACCCGCTGGTGTCGTCATTGCCATAGTCGTTCTCGGTGAGGAGCCGTCACTCTTCATTTGGCTGGCCTTGGCCTTGCTGATGATCGGCATTGCCCTTGTTCAACCCAAGCGGTCCGATGATGCACAGTGATCGCGCCGAACTTTGCGGGCAATTGCCATTACCGCGCCAATGCAGCAGCATCACGATCTGGCACCAACACACCACCTGACGAGAACTGACGATGGATTCCAAACCGAATTATGGGCTGTACGGATTGGGCACTATGGGAGCAGCATTGGCGCTCAACATCGCCGAGAAGGGCTATGATCTGGCGGTGTGCAACCGCACCGCCTCTGTGGTGGATGAGTTCCATGCGAGTTCCGGGGATTTGGCCACACGTATCGTTCCCACGCATGATCTTGCAGCCTTCGTTTCAGCAATGGCGGCTCCACGTAACATCGTGCTCATGGTTCCGGCTGGCGATGCTGTCGACAAAACCATGGAGCAATTGCGCCCGTTTCTTGATGCCGATGATCTGATCATCGATGCTGGCAACGCAAATTTTGGCGACACCAATCGTCGCGGAGATGCCGCGCAAGCGGCGGGTGAGATGTTTCTGGGCATCGGCGTTTCCGGCGGCGAGGAGGGCGCTCGCCACGGTCCTTCAATCATGGGCGGCGGCAACCGCGTGGCCTGGAACCGTGTCAGCGACATGCTGGAGGCGATTGCGGCTGACTATGAAGGCACGCCCTGCGCAGCCTGTATGGGCGAGGGCGGTTCCGGCCATTACGTGAAGATGGTCCATAACGGCATCGAATATGCCGATATGCAGATGATCGCCGAAGTCTACGGCATCATGCGCGATGGGTTGGCCATGACGCCGCTGGAGATTTCCAAAGTCTTCTCGCAATGGAACGAAGGTCGGCTTCAATCCTATCTCATTGAGATCTCGGCTTCCGTGGCTGAGGCCACCGATCCAGAAACCGGCAAGGCGATGCTTGACATCATCACCGACAGCGCGGGACAGAAGGGCACGGGTCGCTGGACGGCCATCGAAGCGCTGATGCGCGCTTCACCCGTGACGGCTATTGATGCGGCGGTGGCAGCGCGCAACCTCTCCTCCCGTCGGGATGAGCGCAAGGCCGGTGAAGAGCTGTTTGGCGCGGCACCGCAAGCGATAGATCGCGGTGCAGTTGCTTTGGAGGCCCTTGAGGCGGCGCTCCTTGCAGGAAAAATCGCCTGCTACGCGCAGGGCTTTGCCATGCTGTCAACTGCGTCCGACGACTATGGCTGGTCGCTTCCTCTGCCGGACATCGCGAAAGTGTGGCGCGCCGGTTGCATCATTCGTTCTTCCTTGCTCGACGACATGGCGCAAGCTCTGGACGATGATGCGCATCGCAATTTGATGTTTGCGCCCTCTTTCGCGCAGATGATGAAAGACAGCCATAAGGGATTGCGCAAAGTCGTTGCACAAGCCGCATTGGCCGGACATGCGGCACCGGCTTTGTCTGCCGCTCTGTCTTATTTCGATGCCATGCGCACGGCGCGGGGAACGGCCAATATGATCCAGGCGCAACGCGACTTTTTCGGCGCGCACGGTTTTGAGCGGCTTGACCGAGAGGGACAAGGTTTCCACGGGCCGTGGGGTACGGGTTGAAAATAAGCGCCACCGCAAACATCACCACAAGCGCATTGACGATGGCGCCGATGAGGTTAGGATTCAGCGCTTGTCGGAGCATGAGGGATGATCGATGGGCGCAGCGCCGGATATTCGATACAGCGACGGAATAGCATCGGGGCGGCTTTCCGCCGAGGAAGTTGCAGAGAATTTTGGTGACATTCATCCCCCGCTTGATCAGCACGAAGCGCTCGTTGCCGCAGATCGCTGCTACTTTTGCTATGATGCGCCCTGTGTAACGGCCTGCCCGACCGAAATCGACATTCCCATGTTCATTCGCCAGATCGCAACGGGCAATACGCTTGGTGCGGCGCAGACCATTTTTGACCAGAACATTCTGGGCGGGATGTGCGCCAGAGTGTGCCCGACCGAAACACTTTGCGAACAGGCCTGCGTGCGTGAAGAGGCGGAAGGCAAGCCCGTTCTCATCGGTCAGCTTCAACGCTTCGCGACGGATCAAGCCATGCGCGAGGAACGCCAGTTTTACAGCCGCGCGGAAGCGAGCGGCAAAAGCGTCGGTATCATTGGCGCTGGTCCGGCGGGCCTCGCCTGCGCCCATCGGCTCGCCATGCATGGCCACGATGTCGTCATCTATGAAGCGAAGCCAAAACCGGGCGGGCTGAACGAATATGGCATCGCTGCCTACAAGACGATCGATGATTTTGCGCAGCACGAGGTCGATTACGTCACGGCGATTGGCGGGATAGACATTCGCTACGACACGGCACTGGGTAAAGATGTGTCTCTGGACGATTTGCGCGCGAAGCATGATGCCGTGTTTATCGGCATCGGCCTTGGCGGCGTGAACGCGCTTTCGGTTGAAGGCAATGATCTCGATGGCGTTGAAGATGCGGTCGATTTCATCGCTCGCCTTCGGCAGGCGGACAACAAAAGCGACATAGCAGTTGGGCGTGATATTGTCGTGATCGGGGGCGGGATGACCGCGGTGGACTGCGCGGTGCAGGCGAAGCTTTTGGGGGCCGAGAACGTCACCATCGCCTATCGTCGCGGGCAGGAACATATGAACGCGTCGCAATATGAGCAGGAACTCGCAGCGACCACGGGTGTGCGTGTTCGCCACAACCTTCAACCCAAAGCGCTGCTTGGCCAAAACGATGCGGTCACAGCGATCGAACTGGAATACACGCAGGTGGCAGACGGCAAATTGTCCGGCACGGGTCAGACCATCACGCTGGAGGCCGATCAGGTCTTCCGCGCCATCGGGCAGAGCTTTGAGGCGGACTTGTCAGACGCTGGAATCGATATGACAGCCGGTCGCATCGCCACGATCGGTGCACATGGCCAGACATCCGCTGAAGGCATTTGGGCCGGTGGAGACTGTGTTGCAGGCGGCGACGATCTCACTGTGACTGCCGTCGCCCAGGGCCGCGATGCTGCGGAGAACATTCATGCGGCGCTGAGCGGAGTGGAAGTTTGAGGCGGTCGGTCCACCGCAGGCGTTCTTGTTGGCCTTTGAGAACGATGCGGTGACGAGAAGGGTCCCGTCACCGCTGCTTTGTCGATCACGACGAGAACTTGTCTGCCGCATCGATTGGAAGTCGATGTCAAGTATTGTCCGGTTGGATACGAGCCAACCGCTTTATCATTTCATCACGTTCGGATATCGCGTCGGATGACTTCAACAGGTCTCTAAGCGTATGCTCGTACCAGCTCGTCGCCGGAGATTCCTCGCGCAGCTTGTCGATTGCCAGATCAGCGGTTTCCCAATATTTTTGCCTCCAATCTGCATCGCCTTGCATCGAATACAGTTGTGCGAGATTCGCCAACGCATAGGAGGTCACTCTATCTGGTTTGGCGCTAAGGCTGGCTTCTATCAAAGCAATCAGTTGCTCATAGCTGCCGGCGCCACGGCTGCGTGTGGCCATGTTGAACGCCCGTGAGTAGGCTTGCTCACTCTCCTGACGTGGCATGCTGACCAATATGTCTTCGAGTTGTTTCCACGAGTTAGCACGGACATCTTCCGGGCTGCCCTCGTCTTGCTTAATCTCGTCTCCATCAAACTTGTAGGATCGGCCATATAAATGCGAGAATTCTGCCACGAGAACTCTATGGGCGGTCGTTGATTGCCAGTATTCAGCAAGAACAGCCAATTGCACCGCTTGGCTGTGGAAGTTAAGTCGACTTGCTGAAACTGCAGCATTGAATATCAGGTTTGGCTCAGCGATTCCCGCTCGGCTGGATTCAATGATTTTCTCGAGGAGTGCTAGTGCGGCGGCACGATCCTCTGGTGTAGGGACTATGTCATCTTTTTGATAGTATTTGGCCTCAATCTCCGAAAGCCTTGTATAAGCTCCTGAAGGGTCTCTCTCATCAATGCTTTCAGCGTCTTTGACATAGGACAGTGCTTCTATCGCCGCCTTGCTGTCTTCGTATATCGCCTTGGCATTCCTCAAGTCTCTGCCAATCTTCGCAAGTTCGCTTGCATTGTCGGCTTGCGTGTTGATCTCTCTTTGGACTGCGGCTTGAGCCACTGTGATGACTTCCTGCTTCAACTCACTGATGCTGCTTCCGAGCAAAAATAACGCCAATGCGCCAAAGCCGATGACAAGAAACGACGCGATTCCCATTGTCGATCTCAAAAAATAGCGTTGACTTTCCAAATGTTTGTCCAGCCGTTCACACTCTGAATTAAATGCACTTCTCCAATCATCTTGTTTCATTGGACTTCTCCTCTACAGCCCCTTATTGCAACCTTAGATTGAATAACCTGATCTGCCAAGAGCCGTTGCGGCAACTGGACATCGTCGCGGCAAAAGCACAAGATTTGTGGATGTTTCAACGGGCTCATCCATAAAGGCGTGCACCCATGCCAGACATCACAAACACCTTTTGCGGAATCAAATCGCCCAACCCTTTCTGGTTGGCCTCAGCGCCGCCCACCGACAAGAAGTACAATGTGGTGCGGGCCTTTGAGGCCGGTTGGGGCGGCGTTGTCTGGAAAACGCTGGGCGAAGACGGGCCGCCCATCGTCAATGTGAACGGCCCACGCTACGGCGCTATCTATGGGGCGGACCGGCGTCTGCTCGGCCTCAACAATATTGAACTGATCACCGATCGCGACCTTCACCTCAACCTGCGTGAAATCAAGGAGGTGAAGCGCGACTGGCCGGACCGCGCCATGATCGTATCCATCATGGTACCCTGTGAGGAAGAAGCCTGGGAAGCCATTCTGCCTCTGGTTGAAGAGACCGAAGCGGACGGGATTGAACTGAATTTCGGCTGCCCGCATGGCATGAGCGAGCGCGGCATGGGATCAGCTGTGGGCCAGGTTCCCGAATATATCGAGATGGTGACGCGCTGGTGCAAGGCGCATACGCGCATGCCGGTGATCGTGAAATTGACACCGAATATTACCGATATTCGCTACCCGGCACGCGCCGCCAAGGTGGGCGGTGCCGATGCGGTCTCGCTGATCAACACCGTCTCTTCAATCACCTCTGTCGATCTCGACACGTTCTCGCCGGAACCGTCCATCGACGGCAAAGGCTCGCATGGCGGCTTTTGCGGCCCGGCGGTGAAGCCCATCGCGCTGAACATGGTGGCCGAGATTGCACGCGATGCCGAGACGGCGGGCCTTCCCATCTCCGGCATCGGCGGTATTACAACATGGCGCGATGCGGCCGAGTTCATGGCGCTTGGCGCTGGCAATGTGCAGGTCTGCACCGCCGCGATGACCTATGGTTTCAAGATCGTACAGGAAATGATTGCCGGGCTGGAAGGCTGGATGGCGGCCAAGGGCCATGCGAGCCTCGACGATATTGTCGGACGGGCAACGCCCAATGTGACCGACTGGCAATATCTCAATTTGAACTATGTCACGAAAGCGCGCATCGATCAGGACGCCTGCATCAAATGCGGGCGATGCCACATTGCCTGTGAGGACACGTCGCACCAGGCCATCACCAATATGGTGGACGGCAAGCGGCATTTCGAAGTGATCGACGCCGAATGTGTTGGCTGCAATCTTTGCGTGAATGTCTGCCCTGTCGAAGGCTGCATCGAAATGGTGCAACTGCCCGCTGGCGATGTGGATGAGCGCACCGGCAAGACCGTGCAGGACGACTACGCCAATTGGACGGAGCATCCCAACAATCCATCCGTCGTCGCGGCCGAATAAGGGGCAGATCATGCAGGAGCAAAAGAGCGCCGCACCGGGCGAAAATCTGCGCATCAATGGCGACCGGCTGTGGGATACCATCCACGACATGGCCAAGATCGGCCCCGGCATTGCCGGTGGCTCCAATCGCCAAACCGTCACGGACGAAGATGCGGAGGGTCGCAGACTTTTCCAGAAATGGTGCGAGGATGCCGGGCTGATCATGGGCGTCGACCAGATGGGCACCATGTTCATGCATCGAGAGGGAGCGGACCCGGACGCGCTGCCGGTCTATGTTGGCTCGCATCTCGACACGCAGCCGACCGGTGGACGTTATGACGGCGTACTCGGCGTGTTGGCCGGGCTCGAAATCGTACGCACGCTCAACGACATGGACATCAAGACCAAGCATCCAATCGTCGTGACCAACTGGACCAACGAGGAAGGCACGCGCTTTGCCCCTGCTATGATGGCATCCGGCGTGTTCGCCAAGCAGTTCACGCAGGAATGGGCCTATGCCAAGACCGATGCCGAAGGTAAAAGCTTCGGCGACGAGTTGGAGCGCATCGGCTGGAAGGGTGAGGAAGAGGTTGGCGCGCGCGAGATGCATGCCTTCCTCGAACTGCACATCGAGCAGGGCCCGATCCTCGAAGCGCAAGGCAAGGATATTGGCGTTGTCACACATGGGCAGGGTCTGCGCTGGATCGAATGCACGGTGACGGGCAAGGAAAGCCACACCGGCTCCACCCCCATGCCGATGCGTAAGAATGCGGGTCGTGGCTTGGCACAGATCACCGAACTCGTGCACGAGATCGCCATGGACAATGCGCCCAATGCCGTCGGCGCAATCGGCCATATCGATGTCTACCCCAACAGCCGAAACATCATTCCCGGCAAGGTGGTTTTCACGATTGACTTTCGCAGTCACGAGCTCGACCGGCTGAATGCCATGGTCGCGCGGCTGGAAGAAGAGGCGCCAAGGCTGTGTGAAGCGCTCGGTGTGGAATTCTCACATGAGATCGTCGGCCAGTTCGACCCGCCGGAATTCGACAAGACGCTGGTTCAGTCCATCCGTGACGCCTCCGAGCGTCTCGGCTACTCTCACATGGACATCATCTCCGGTGCCGGTCACGATGCCTGCTGGATCAACCGCGTCGCGCCGACTGCGATGGTCATGTGTCCCTGCGTCGACGGCCTGAGCCACAATGAGGCGGAGGACATCTCGAAGGAATGGAGCACGGCGGGCGCAGAAGTGCTGTTCCATGCAGTGGTTGAGGCCGCGGAGATTGTGGGGTGAAGTGGTCAAAGGCCAGTGATATTGAGCGACTTAACTCTGCATCTTGAAATTCTGCCCGCACCTCAGAGGCGGGTTTGGTCAGAGCTTTCGCAAATACCCCAGGATTTTGTTCTCTATGGCGGTACCGCCATCGCATTGCAGCTCGGTCATCGCCAATCGATTGATTTTGATTTCTTTGCGTTTCGTCCCATCGATCCGCAGCATTTGTTGGGCACCGTTCCATTCCTGGTTGGTGCTCAGGTTCTTCAGATGGAACCCAATACGTTGACCGTACTTGTCGATCGAGGCGGTCCGGTCCAGGTTTCATTTTTCGGTACGCCGAAGCTTGGGCAAATTTCGGAACCACACAAGGTGGCGTCAGATGGAGTGTCGGTTGCGGCATTGATAGACCTAGCCGGCACCAAAGCTGCCGTTGTGCAGAGGCGGGCGGAAGCTAAAGACTATATCGATATCGACGCGCTCATTGCCCGTGCTGGGATCACTTTGTCCAATGCTCTTGCTTCAGCGGCGTTAATCTATGGGAGGCAATTCACCCCTCAACTGACCCTAAAGGCACTCTCATATTTCGGGGAGGGTGATTTGGACACTGTGCCAAGGTCGGTGAAGACCCGATTGCTTGATGCCGTATCGAAAACCGATCTCGATGACCTTCCTGAGCTTGACGCTATTCGAAGCCATGGCGAAAGTGGGGCATGACACCCAGTCTGGATCAAAGCGAGAAGAACGGCGAGATCGCGCGGCGTATCATCTGGTTTGAGTCGCCCAAGACTGCGCTCGCCAATCTGCCTCGGTTTATCGCTTATGCCTGTCGCTATGCTTCGCACGAGGACATGAAGCACATTCGCGCTCAGCTCGGCGATGAGCAGTTTATGCGCATGCTTGACAAAGCGCCGCCTGGGGTCATCGATGCACGATCCTGGCACTACTGGAACTTGAGGTTGGGGCGCACCCCACCTCCACCCATGCCCAAAAGAAAACTGAAAGAATGCGAATGACGGTCGCCGTGTAGAATGCGATCATTTTACCATTGAGTTCATCAGAAGGGCACATACGCGGATCGCTGATTGCATTATGGTCAAGCCAAGTGCCACCTTTGGAATCAGAAGCGAAACTAGAAGCTGGAGACACACTGCGCTACATTGATCGGCGAAGGAGAGCTGAGATGGAACCAAAAATTCGAACTGAAAAGGTGGTCGCACTTCGCCCGTATATTGCGGAGGAAGACATGGAAGCTTTTCAAGAAGAATGTCGCCAGATCAACGAAATTGACGCTCGTGACGGCACGAATGACATTCTCGATGCCGTAGCTGACGAGATGGAACCGGACCCAGACTACAGCTAATGAAGCGCGGAGATGTGGTGCTCGTCGCCATTCAAGGTGATTTTGGCAAAGTTCGACCAGCTATTGTTGTACAGGCGGACCAAAGCTCGTTTGTTGACAGCGTCACAGTTTGTCTTGTGACGAGCGAATTGGTCGACGGAATGTTTGTTCGGGTCGACGTTCAACCAACTGTATCGAACGGGCTGGCAAAAGTGTCGAAAATTCAGGCAGACAAGGTGCAGACCGTTCGAAAGACCCGAATTCGTGAAAGACTTGGTGCCTTGTCTGCGGTGGAGATGAGCCTTCTCGACTCTGCCCTTGCCCTGCATCTCGATCTATATGCTCCGCAACGCTAAGGAACACACCCCATGACCACCACCATCAAGAACGGCACCATCGTCACCGCTGATCTCACCTACAAGGCGGATGTTCAGATTGAGGGCGGCGTCATCACCGCCATCGGGCCCAATCTCTCCGGCGGCACGGAACTGGACGCGACGGATTGCTACATCATGCCCGGCGGGATCGACCCGCATGTGCATCTGGAAATGCCGTTCATGGGCACTTATTCGTCGGACGATTTTGAATCCGGCACGCGAGCGGCACTTGCGGGCGGCACGACGATGGTGGTGGATTTCTGCCTGCCAGCGCCCAATCAAAGCCTGCTTGAAGCGCTGCAAATGTGGGACAACAAATCCACCCGCGCCAACTGTGATTATTCCTTCCACATGGCGATCACCTGGTGGGGCGAGCAGGTTTTCAACGAGATGGAGACCGTGGTGCGCGACAAGGGCATCAATACGTTCAAGCATTTCCTCGCCTATAAGGGCGCGCTGATGGTGAACGATGATGAGCTCTACGCCTCGTTCCAGCGTTGCGCAGAGCTTGGCGCGATCCCCATGGTCCATGCGGAAAACGGCGATGTGGTTGCGGAGCTTTCCGCCAAACTTCTCGCCGAGGGCAACAATGGCCCGGAAGCGCATGCCTATTCGCGCCCGCCGCAGGTTGAGGGCGAAGCGACCAACCGCGCCATCATGATTGCCGATATGTCCGGCGCGCCGCTCTATGTGGTGCATACAAGCTGTGAGGAAAGCCATGAAGCGATCCGCCGCGCGCGAGCGCAGGGCAAACGGGTCTGGGGCGAACCGCTGATCCAGCATCTAACGCTGGATGAGAGCGAATATTTCAACAAGGATTGGGACCATGCCGCCCGCCGCGTCATGTCTCCCCCGTTCCGCAATAAACAGCATCAGGATTCGCTCTGGGCCGGCCTTCAATCCGGCTCGCTTTCGGTGGTCGCGACGGACCATTGCGCCTTCACCACCGAGCAGAAACGCACCGGCGTTGGCGATTTCACCAAGATTCCCAACGGAACTGGCGGCCTCGAAGATCGCCTGCCCATGCTTTGGACCCATGGTGTGGAAACGGGCCGCCTGACGCCGAATGAGTTTGTAGCCGTGACGTCCACCAATATTGCGAAAATTCTGAATGTCTATCCAAAGAAGGGTGCCGTGCTGGTCGGAGCGGATGCTGATCTCGTGGTCTGGGACCCGAGCAAGGAAAAGACGATCTCCGCCGACAGCCAGCAAAGCGCGATCGACTACAATGTGTTTGAGAGCAAGAAGGTCAAAGGCCTGCCGCGCTATACGCTGACGCGCGGCATGGTCGCGGTGGAAGACGGCGCGGTGAAAACGAAAGAAGGCCACGGCCAGTTCGTTAAACGCGGCGCCAATGGCCCGGTCAACAAGGCCCTCTCAAGCTGGAAGGCACTCACCAATCCAACACCGGTTGAACGCACGGGGATACCAGCCACGGGGGTCTGATCTGCTTGCGCAGGTTTCAAAATCACATTGTATGTTTATAATTATGCGTTATATTTTGGTTATCCGCCCCACGGCAGTACGTTAGTCTCCTAGCGATCATGAGACTGGCCGAACCCTGGGGCTTTTTTTTGAGTTGCGATGACCAAAGCAGCGATATTGATAGACGGCGGGTTTTTCTTGAAACGGCTTCCGACCGTGCGCCCCGACATTGATGCAACCGATGCAATATCCATCGACAAGTCCATTGGGCAACTGGTCTACAGTCACCTAGAACACCTGCAAAAGCTGCATGGTGGTGAGACCGCATACGCCTTACTATATCGCTGTTTTCTCTACGATGCGATGCCGTATGTGCGAAGGGCCCATCAGCCCGTCAGCAAGAAGGCAATCGACTACTCCAAAACTGATGAAGCACAGCTGCGGTTGAAACTATTTGATTGCCTGCGAAGACGAGCAAATTTTGCGGTTCGGCTTGGGACCGTGGAACGCGAACGCGCATGGATATTGCGCGAGAAATCGCAAAATCAACTGCTCAAGCGCGAAAAGAAGTTTGACCAACTGACAGACGATGATTTTTATCCAGGGTTTCGCCAGAAAGCTGTAGACATGAGATTAGGCCTCGATATCGCGTCGCTGACGCTCAAGCGCCAGGTCGACACTATTATTTTGGTGACCGGCGATTCTGACTTTGTGCCCGCCGCGAAGCTCGCGAGGCGTGAAGGGGTCAAGGTAGTTCTCGATCCTTTGTGGCAATCGGTCAAGCCCGGATTGTTTGAACACATTGATGGCTTAAGAAGCGGGTTTGGAAAGCCGGGCAAAAAACAGACTGTGCAGAGCGATATCGACGAGGCGAATAACATCTGACTCGCAGTAGCGGTCAAGCTCCTAAGCCGGAAGATCGTCTGCACACCAGCGACTTATGATCATCGTCGTCACCGGCCTCAATCTGAAGGCCCCATGGCACTGTCCGCGTTTTGTCTGGCATGCGTCTCGCAGTTTCGGACAAGCGCAGAAGTCCAACGGTTGTCTTTCAGCGGCGACGCGCAAGGTTGATGGCGTCTATCACACGATCACGGCATGGCGTGATGGCCCCGCTATGAAGGGTTTCGCCAAAAGTGGCGCGCATTTTGAGGCGGAGAAAGTCTTCGCGCAGATCGCAACGGGCAGGGTGGTGATCTATCAGGCCGAGGTGGTGCCGGATTGGGACAATGCGCTGGACATCTGGAAGCGCGACGCGCGAGAGGTTTGAGTTCCGGTTGCGGCCAAACCCAACCTCCCCCTTGAGGGGAGGTCGAAACATACGCCAGTATGTTTCGGGTGGGGGTGCCGATGCCAACAGTTGTCGAGAATGCTTCAATACGGAACGCTCAGAACCTGCGTCGCAAAGCCACGAAAGGCGAGCGGCGATTGTGGTCCGAACTGCGCAAATTCAAATCTCTATACGACGTTCATTTTCGCAGACAGGTACCCATGGGTCCTTATGTAGCGGACTTTGCCGCTCATAAGCAAAAGCTGGTGATCGAAGTGGACGGCGAGTTTCATTTCACAAATAAGGGTATCAGAAAGACGAAAGAGCGCGATGAGTGGTTCGCGGCTAGAGGTTATGACGTGCTGCATATAGATACGGGAGAGTTGAGCCGGAACTTCGAAGGCTGCATCACCTCCATTCTTTTCAAGCTGGGGTTGATGAATTGACCTCTTGCACCCCCACCCGAAGCCGCTGCGCGCCTTCGACCTCCCCTCAAGGGGGAGGTTGGGAGCACCTGTTAGTTTCTGGAGGTCAACTTTGACCAACCCCGTCGTCTCAGCCCAGAACCTTTCGCTCACCTTTCAGACGGCAGATGCGCCCGTGCATGCGCTGAAGGACGTGTCGCTTGATATCGAGCAGGGCGACTTTGTTTCATTCATTGGGCCTTCGGGTTGCGGCAAGACGACCTTTCTGCGCGTCGTTGCTGATCTTGAACAACCCACCGGCGGCACGGTGACGGTCAATGGCCTGACGCCTGCACAGGCGAGACAACAGCGGGCCTATGGCTATGTGTTTCAGGCAGCGTCGCTGCTGCCATGGCGCACGATCAACGACAACATCGCGGTACCGCTGGAAGTAATGGGACTGCCGAAGTCCGAGCAGAAAGAGCGCATTGAGCGTGTGCTTGATCTGGTGGAACTTTCCGGCTTTGGCGCAAAATATCCGTGGCAATTGTCCGGCGGCATGCAGCAGCGCGCTTCCATCGCCCGGGCGCTCGCCTTTGATGCCGATCTGTTGCTGATGGATGAACCCTTCGGCGCGCTGGACGAAATCGTCCGCGATACGCTCAACGAGCAATTGCTCGCCTTGTGGGAGCAGACCAATAAAACCGTTCTGTTCGTCACGCATTCCATTCCCGAAGCGGTGTTTCTGTCGACACGCATCGTCGTCATGTCGCCGCGCCCGGGCCGTGTTCATGACGTGATCGAAACGACACTGCCCAAAGAACGCCCGCTCGACATTCGCGAATCGCCCGAATTCTTGAAGATTGCCCACCGGGTGCGCGAGGGTTTGCGGGCAGGGCATGCGGATGAGTGAAGCAGCATTGAGCGAGAGCGGGAATGCATGAGGATGTCGTCATCCGAAAGGCGCGGCCTGCCGATCTTGCCGCTTGTGCGGCCATCGTTGTCGATGAGATCACATCTGTGTCCTATCTGCCCGACCCGCCGGACCTTGCTGAGATGATCGACATCTTTGAAAAGGCCGCCGCCAGCGGGCGGCACATCACTGTTGCAGATCGAGGCGGTGAGATCATCGGCTACACATCCACGGAACCGCGAGCAGATATGGTGCCGCATCTGCATGCTCTCTATTTGAAACCGGCGCATCGCGAGGGCGGCGTCGGAAAGCGGCTGCTCGACGCTGTGAAGATCGACTGGCCACAAGGCTTTGAGCTGACCGTCTTTGAACTGAACGAGGACGCTCAGCGCCTTTATTTGCGTGAGGGGCTTCGCGAAATTCCAAAGCGCCGCGATGATGACACGGAAGAAGGTGTGCCCACTTTGTTGATGGTCTGGGACGGGGAGGCGGCATGACCTTGTTCAGCGAAGAAGGAAAGTTCCTGCCCATTCTCGCGGTCGTTACGGCCATTGTGGCGATCTGGTACGCCGCCGCGGTCTGGCTCAACGCACCGCAGGAATATGATCGGGCGCAGCGCGCGGGAGCGACGATCGCCTTTTCGCAACTTGTGCAGAATACAATGACGCAGGAGCGCCCGGTTCTGCCCGCCCCGCATCAGGTTGCGGCGGAAATCTGGAAAACCACCGGCGCAATGGTGCAGCGCGGGCGCCCCTTCTCGAAGCGCTCGCTCATCTATCATGCCTGGATCACGCTTTCTGCAACCCTGCTGGGCTTTCTGATCGGCTCCGTGCTCGGCATCGCGCTTGCAGTGGGGATCGTGCACAATCTGGCGATGGACAAATCCGTGATGCCGTGGGTCATCACAAGCCAGACCATACCAATACTGGCCATCGCGCCCATGATCATCGTGGTGCTGAATGCGGTCGGAATTTCGGGGCTTTTGCCGAAGGCGCTGATTTCCACCTATCTGTCCTTCTTTCCCGTTGTCGTGGGCATGGTGAAAGGGCTGCGCTCTCCTGAACGGGCGCAGCTTGATCTGTTCCACACTTACAGCGCCAGCCGCTGGCAGACCTTCAGAATGCTGCGCTGGCCGTCTTCCATGCCTTATCTCTTCACCTCTCTGAAGGTTGCGGTGGCGATTTCTCTTGTTGGTGCAATTGTTGGCGAACTTCCAACGGGAGCGGTCGCCGGTCTTGGCGCAAGGTTGCTGGCGGGCAGCTACTATGGCCAAACGATCCAGATCTGGTCGGCCCTGTTCGTCGCCGCTGCGCTCGCAGCGGTGCTGGTGATGCTGGTTGATGTCGGCCATAAAATGGTGCTGCGCCGCATGGGGCAAGCCGCGTGATTGGCCTGTCGGCGACATGTGCTTCCTCTCCCCTTGAGGGAGAGGATAGCAAGACCCGGCGGTGCGCAGCAGCGCCGTTGGTCGACCTTGGTGAGGGGCGAAGCCACGGGCAAATGATCAACGATCACGACTTTCTTGCCCCCGTCTCCAAGTCCAACCAACCGCTCAGCTTTGCTTTGCGGGGTTGGACTATCCTCCCCCGCCAGGGGGGAGGAGGGCGAAGCCGCGAGGACGTTTCACCATGAATCTCCTGCTCATCGCCACGCTCATATTCTGGATCGCCATGTGGTGGCTCAATCAGCGCCTTGTGCGCGTTGATACCGGTACGAATGCCGTGGCAAAGCGCGCGATTGATCTGCTTGTGCCGTTCATCTTTGGCATCACGCTTTTCGTTTTGTGGGAAGGTGTTGTGCGCGCGCTGGAGGTCTCGCCGGTTCTCTTGCCACCGCCTTCCGCGATCTGGGAACGCATTATTAATTCTGTGCCGATCCTGTGGGCGGATTTTCAACAGACTTTTCTGAAGGCCGTGATCGCAGGATATGTGATGGGCTGCGGCGCGGGCTTCTTGGTTGCGTTAGCAATAGACCGCTCGCCATTTTTGCAGAGGGGGTTGCTCCCCTTGGGCAATTTCGTTTCCGCTCTTCCGATCATCGGCATCGCCCCGATCATGGTCATGTGGTTTGGTTTTGACTGGCAGTCCAAGGCAGCCGTTGTCATCGTGATGACCTTCTTTCCCATGCTGGTGAACACGGTTCAGGGTTTTGCAGCGGCAGACCGCATGCAGATCGACCTCATGCGCACCTATGGGGCGAGCTGGTGGCAGACCATGACCAAACTGCGCCTGCCAGCCGCCGCGCCCTTTATCTTCAATGCGTTGAAAATAAACTCGACCTTGGCGCTGATCGGTGCCATCGTTGCGGAATTCTTCGGCACGCCGACCGTCGGCATGGGCTTCCGCATCTCCGTGGAGATCGGTCGCATGAATGTCGATATGGTCTGGGCCGAAATTGCGGTCGCGGCCCTTGCAGGGTCCGCGTTTTACGGTGCGGTTGCGCTCATCGAGCGGGCCGTGACATTCTGGCACCCATCCGTGCGGTCCGCGCGGAACTAACCTGGAGACACTCGCAACATGAAACGACTCATGACTTCCCTTCTGGCCGCAGGCGCGTTTTCCCTCGCCGCCTTTGCTGCAAATGCCGCCGACAAACTGACGCTTCAGCTCAAATGGGTTACGCAGGCTCAGTTCGCGGGCTACTATGTCGCCAAAGACAAAGGGTTCTACGAGGAAGAAGGGCTGGAGATTGAAATCAAGCCGGGCGGGCCGGACGTTGCTCCGGTGCAGGTTCTGGCTGGTGGCGGCGCTGATGTGGTTCTCGACTGGATGCCTTCGGCTCTCGCATCGCGTGAAAAGGGTGTCCCGCTCGTCAACATCGCGCAACCCTTCAAATCGTCCGGCATGATGCTGACCTGCCGCAAGGATTCCGGCATCACCTCACCTGCTGACTTTGCAGGCAAGACGCTCGGCGTCTGGTTCGGTGGCAATGAGTATCCGTTCCTCAATTGGATGAACAAGCTTGGCCTGGAGACGGACGGGTCCGATGGTGGCGTTACGGTCCTCAAGCAGGGCTTCAATGTTGACCCGATCCTGCAGAAGCAGGCCGATTGCGTCTCTACCATGACCTATAATGAGTATTGGCAAATCATCGATGCAGGTCTGACGCCAGACGATCTTGTTGTCTTCAAATATGAAGATCAGGGCGTGTCCACGCTGGAAGACGGCATCTATGTCTTGGAAGAATCGTTGAAAGACGAAAAGATGGTCGACAAGCTCGTTCGTTTCGTGCGCGCTTCCATGAAGGGCTGGAAATATGCCGAGGAGAACCCCGATGAGGCTGCTGAAATCGTTCTGGAAAACGATGCTACCGGCGCTCAGACCGAAAAGCACCAGAAGCGCATGATGGGTGAAATCGCCAAGCTGACGGCGGGTTCCAATGGCGCGCTCGAAGAGGCCGACTACAACCGCACCGTCGAGGCGCTGATGTCGGGCGGTTCGGACCCGGTGATCACCAAGAAGCCGGAAGGTGCGTGGACCAGCGCCATCACCGATAAGGCTCTGAACTGACGCAGCCACATAGCTTCCGCCTCCCCCTTGTGGGGAGGCCGCAGAAGCGAAACTGATGCGGGTGGGGGTAATGCACCCGACTTGTGCACCCCCACCCGAAACGCTCAAGCGCAATTCGACCTCCCCAGGGGGGAGGTTTACGTTGTTCGCCAATCAACAAATTCAAATGGTCTGAGAGCACCGCCCTTGTATTACGACTATGCCGTTATGTGGGACTGGCTGGCCTTGGCCGTGCGATGGCTGCATGTAATCACCGGCATAGCCTGGATCGGATCGTCTTTTTATTTCATCGCGCTCGATCTTGGCCTGCGCAAAGTTGAAGATCTGCCGCCCGGTGCCGCCGGCGAGGAGTGGCAGGTGCATGGCGGCGGCTTCTATCACATCAACAAATATATGGTCGCGCCCGATCGTATGCCGGAGCACCTGACCTGGTTCAAATGGGAAAGCTATGTGACATGGCTTTCCGGCTTCGCGCTCATGGTCATTGTCTATTATTTTGGTGCAGAGCTGTTTCTGATCGACAAAGCAGTGGCAGATCTTGCCACCTGGCAGGCCATCACCATCTCGATGGCTTCACTGACTCTGGGATGGATCATCTATGACCGGCTGTGCAAATCGCCGATAGGTGAGAGCATGAATGGGCTTATGGTGTTGCTCTTCGTGCTGCTGGTCGCCATGGCCTGGGGCTACACACAAGTCTTTTCCGGTCGCGCCGCGTTTCTGCATCTCGGCGCTTTCACGGCGACCATCATGTCGGCCAATGTGTTTTTCATCATCATGCCGAACCAACGCATTGTGGTGGCTGATCTCAAGGCCGGACGGGTGCCGGATGCCAAGTATGGAAAAATCGCGAAACAACGCTCTACCCACAACAACTATCTGACGCTGCCGGTGATCTTCTTCATGATCTCCAACCACTACCCGCTCGCCTTTGCGACACAGTATAATTGGTTGATCGCCGCTTTGGTGTTTTTGATGGGCGTCACCATTCGCCATTATTTCAATACGAAGCATGCAACGGGCGAGGGGCCTTTGTGGACTTGGCTCGCAACCATCATCCTGTTCATCATCGCTGCCTGGCTGTCGACTGTTCCGCGCCTCGAAACGGATGAGGCGAACGCGGCAACTCCTTCACCTGTGGAGCGACACTTCATGGAAGCCCCGGGCTTCGAGGCGGCGGCGATCGCCATTCAGGGACGCTGCGCCATGTGTCATGCAACAGAGCCGATATGGGAGGGAATGGTGGTTCCTCCGAAAGGGGTAGTACTTGAGTCGCAAGTGCAGATTGCCCGCTATGCCCGTGAAATATATTTACAATCTGCTCGCAGCCATGCTATGCCACCAGGTAATTTATCAGCCATGACGCAGGCCGAACGGCATCAAATCGCGGCGTGGTATGAAGCGGCGATGTCGTTGCGATAGGAGCGATCCCCGCGCCACCGCTCAGGCCCGTGGCGCTCACTTTCAGCAGTTCTCATTCTGTCAGCTCAAAACGACGCGCCACACCAATCAGGCCAATTTACTCCGCAAAGCATGGTAAGCAAAACGATATGAGCGACGACATTTCCTCCGCCAAGCCAGAACCTGCCAGCACACCGGCGCTGGACTATCACGAGTTTCCGCGCCCGGGTAAGCTGGAGATCCGCCCGACCAAGCCGCTCGCCAATCCGCGTGATCTTTCTCTTGCCTATTCTCCGGGTGTCGCGGAAGCGTGTGTTGCCATCAAGGAAGATCCGCTTGCCGCCGCTCGCTACACTAGCCGCGGCAATCTGGTGGCTGTTGTGTCCAACGGATCTGCCGCGCTCGGACTTGGGAACATTGGCGGATTGGCCTCAAAGCCCATCATGGAAGGCAAGGCCGTTCTCTTCAAGCAATTCGCGCACATCGATTGTTTCGATATCGAGTTAAACGAGAGCGATCCAGAAAAGATCGCCGAACATGTGATCGCGCTGGAGCCGACCTTCGGCGCCATCAATCTGGAAGACATCAAAGCGCCGGAATGCTTCGTCGTTGAGCAAATCTGCCGCGAGAAGATGAACATTCCCGTGTTTCACGATGACCAGCACGGCACGGCCATCGTGGTTTGCGCAGCCATGAAGAATGCGCTGCACCTCACCGACCGCAAGTTTGAAGACATCAAGATCGTCTCAACCGGTGGCGGCGCCGCCGGGATTGCCTGCCTCAACATGTTGCTGAAGCTGGGCGTGCGGCGCGAGAATGTCTGGCTGCTTGATATTGACGGTCTGGTGCATACGGGTCGCATCGGTTCGGTCAGCGAGCAGCAGGCTGCCTATGCGCAAGAGAGTGACTTGCGCACTTTGGATGATGTTATCGGTAGGGCAGACGTGTTTCTTGGCCTGTCAGGTCCGCGCGTGCTTTCCAAGGCGCAAGTCAAACAGATGGCCAAAAGGCCCATCGTATTTGGCTTGGCCAACCCAACGCCGGAAATCATGCCCGAAGAGGTCTATGAGGTTGCGCCCGACGCGATCGTGGCCACCGGTCGCTCAGACTATCCCAATCAGGTGAACAATGTTCTGTGCTTCCCCTTCATCTTCCGCGGGGCGCTTGATGTTGGGGCGACCACAATCAACGATGAAATGCAGATCGCCTGTGTGGAAGGCATTGCCGAACTGGCACGCAAGACGTCCGCCGCGGAGACCGCAGCTGTCTATGGTGAGGAAGATCTCACTTTCGGGACGGACTATCTGATCCCCAAGCCTTTCGACCCGCGCCTGCTGGAAGTTGTTGCCGGTGCAGTGGCCAAGGCGGCGATGGAGTCAGGTGTGGCTCAGCGACCGCTCGAAGATTTCGACAACTACATCTACAAGCTGTCGGCCTCGCATTTCCGCTCTTCCATGGTGATGCGTCAGGTCTTCGAACAAGCCCGGGTGAAACCGCGTCGTATCGTCTTTTCTGAAGGAGAGGATGAGAGGGTCCTGCGCGCCGCGGTGGAAATGCTGGAAGAAACCATTGATAAGCCCATACTGATCGGTCGTCCCGATGTGATCCGCACGCGCTGCGAACGCTACGGATTGCCGACCGAACTCGTCATGGGTTGCGACATCGTCAATCCCGAACATGACGACCGCTACCGTGAATATTGGGAGACTTACCACTCCGTCATGCGCCGCAGTGGCATTTCGCCGACGCTGGCTCAGGCAATCGTGCGAACCAATACAACGGTGATTGCCGCCATCATGGTGCACCGTGGCGAGGCTGAGTCGATGATTTGCGGCACCTTCGGCAACTATCTCTGGCATCTGAAATATGTGCAGGAAATGCTGCAAACTGATGAGTTGAACCCGATTGCAGCTCTTTCCCTTCTGATCCTGGATTCGGGTCCCCTTTTCGTGGCGGACACGCATGTGCACCCCGAGCCGACGCCGGAACAGGTTGCCAATGCAGTGATCGCCACTGCGCGTCATATTCGCCGATTTGGAATCGAGCCCAAAATCGCTTTGTGTTCCAATTCGCAATTCGGCACGCTTGACACAAAATCGGCCCGCAGAATGCGCGCTGCTCTGGACATTCTCGACAGCCAGGATCTCGATTTCGTTTATGAGGGCGAGATGCCCATCGATGCGGCGCTTGACCCTGAGTTTCGCGAGCGTTTGATGCCAAATTCACGCCTGGAAGGTGCAGCAAATGCCTTTGTGTTCTCCAATGCGGAGACGGCAGGTGGCGTGAAAAATGCGCTCAAATCCATTGCGGGCGGCGTGGAGGTCGGGCCGATCCTCACCGGCATGGGCAACCGGGCACACATCGTCACCCCGTCGATCACTGTGCGGGGCCTCATCAACATGGCGGCTCTCGCCGGAACGCCGGTTGAGGTGTACGGTTAGACGCAATGGCTTTCACCGCCGAACATCAGCAATTGCGCGATACGGTCGCAAAATTCGTTGAGAACGAGATCAACCCGCATGTCGATGAGTGGGAGGCGCATCCGCCGTTTCCCGCGCATGAGGTCTTCAAGAAACTCGGCGAGCTTGGCCTGTTGGGCATTAAATATGACGAAGACGTTGGCGGGCTTGGCCTCGATTTCTCCTATTCCATGGTGATGGCGGAGGAGATGGGGCTTGTTCATTGCGGCGGTGTGCCGATGGCCATTGGCGTGCAGACAGATATGTGCACGCCTGCGCTTGCCCGCTTCGGATCGGATGAGTTGAAACGCGACTTTCTTGCACCCGCCATTGCTGGCGATCTTGTGGGTTGCATTGGCGTTTCTGAACCCGGTGCAGGATCGGACGTTGCCTCCATCAAGACCCATGCCCGTGTGGAGGGCGGCGACTACGTCATCAACGGCTCGAAAATGTGGATCACGAATTCGCTTCAGGCCGATTGGTGCTGTCTGCTCGTCAACACGGGTGATCCGACTGACGGTGCGCACAAGAACAAGTCGCTCATAATGGTCCCGATGGACGCCGACGGAATCGACAGGCAACCCATCGAAAAAATAGGCATGCATTCATCCGACACTGGAATGCTCTATTTCGACAATGTGCGCGTGCCGCGTCGTAATCTCATCGGCCAGGAAGGCATGGGTTTCGCCATGCAGATGATGCAGTTTCAGGAAGAACGGCTGTGGGCCGCCGCCAACGCGCTAAAGCATCTGGATCGTATGATTGACCTGACCATCGACTACACCCGCCAGCGCAAGACCTTTGGCAAATCGCTGCTCGACAACCAGGTCATTCACTTTCGACTGGCGGAATTGCGCACAGAGGTGGAATCGCTGCGAGCGCTGACCTGGAGTGCGATTTGGGACTATGTCGATGGACGGGATGTAACGCGGCTGGCCTCGATGGCAAAGTTGAAGGTCGGTCGACTCATGCGGGAAGTTGCTGATTCATGCCTGCAATATTGGGGTGGCATGGGCTTCACCGCGGATAATCCGGTCAGCCGATCCTACCGCGACGGCAGGCTCGGTTCCATTGGCGGTGGCGCCGACGAGATTATGCTCGGCATCATCTGCAAATATGAGGGCACTCTGCCCAAAGCCTGAGACGACAAACGAATGGAGGGGTTTTGCCCCGCATTGCTCTGGGATGAGCCGCTACGACAGCGGCACTTTACCCTATGTCGGGCCCTATTTCGGGGCGAGCACCATCATCATCTGGCGGCCTTCCAACTTCGGTTCAGCCTCCACCTTGGCGACGTCTTCAGTATCCTCGCGCACGCGCTTGAGCAGGTCCATGCCAAGATTCAAATGCGCCATTTCGCGACCGCGGAACCGCATCGTCACCTTCACCTTGTCGCCTTCTTCGAAGAACCTAAACACCGAGCGCATCTTCACGTCATAATCATGCGTGTCGATATTGGGTCGCATCTTGATCTCCTTGACCTCGATGACCTTCTGCTTTTTGCGGGCTTCAGACGCCTTTTTCTGCGCAGCATACTTGTATTTGCCGAAATCAAGAATCTTGCAGATGGGAGGCCGATTTGTAGGCGATATTTCGACGAGATCGAGGCCGGCATCGCGTGCCATGGCTTGCGCCTGTTCCAAATTCACGGTGCCGTGATTTTCACCCTCGGCATCAATCAGTTGGACTTCCGGGGCGGTGATGTCGTCATTTGCGCGCGGTCCTGTTTTCTGTGGCGCGGCGGCTCTGTGTGGGCGGCGAATGGTCGGTAACTCCTGTTGATGTCATTCATACGGCGCAAATCGCGCTTCAAATTGGGCCTGAAACACGATGTGGGGCCGCTCTATAGTCTATTTTCTGAGCGACTTCCATACAATCTTGCCTTGCATAAAGGTATGAAGGCTCGTTTGCCTCAGTCCAGTCGTGTTTGAGGTTCCAAAAGCCTTTCGTAGATGGCCAACGTCTTTTCACTCATGGCCTGAAGCGAGAAATGCTGACTGGCACGATGTCGGGCACGACGCCCAATGGCTTCCCTTTCATCTGGCGGCAGTTCCATCACCTCACGCAGCGCCTGAGCCATTTCGTCAGCGCTACCGGGTGCGACCTTCCAGCCTGTGCGTTTGTTCTTGCCAACATCTGGAGGCGCCAGAACCGTTTCGCCCACCGCTCCGATCCGCGTCACGATGACCGGCCTTTCCAGCGCCCCGGCCTCCACAGCCGCTCGACCAAAGGCTTCGGCTTCGATCGACGCGACCACCACAGCGTCGGCCACGGCCATCGCCGATTCGGGTTGGTCGCAATGGCCCGGCAACAAAACGTGGCTGTGTAATTCATGTCGCGCGATCAGGCGGCGCAGGTCTTGGCTGTAGTCTGACCGTCCCTGATCACCTCCTGCGAGCACGAACAGCACTTCTGGGTTCGATTTGACCATCTGCGCAGCCGCTTCAATGACAACGCGCTGCCCCTTCCATTCGGTCAAGCGGGCGAGATTGACGATCAGGAACCGGTTCTCGCGTTGTTCGACACCCCATTGCCGAAGCAGCTTTGCCCGATCCTCCTGCGAAATAGTCTTGGGGTTGAATGCGTCAAGATCGGTACCGCGCGCGATGGGGACGATCCGGTCTTTCGACGAGGGATGACGTTCACCGATCAAATCAGCCGTCCATTGCGAATTCGCGATGACGACATCTGCACGCGCCATGACCGAGTTGTAGAATGCCTTGGCCGCGTTCTTTTGGTTATAGGCGCCGTGATAGGTGGTCACAAAGGGGATTGCGCAGCGCCTCGCCGCCAAGAGAGACGACCATGCGGGAGCGCGTGAGCGTGCATGGATGAGGTCTACGCCGTTTTCACGAATAATGCCGGTCAGAGCTGTTGCGTTGCGCCACAGTGTGATCGGACTTTTCGATTCCAGCGGCAGAGTGATGTGGCGGCTCCCCTCGCGTTCAAGCTGTTCCACCAAACGCCCACCCGCACTTGCCACAAGGGACGTCCAGCCCCGTTCGACGATGGCGGCGCCGATATCGACGGCGGTGCGCTCCGCGCCACCGGTCTCAAGTGCCGGAACGACCTGCAAGATTCTGACGGACCGGATGCTCATAGGCTGCTGGACAAGGTGCGATCTGCCCGGGCAGGGTTGGTGCAGTCATGCGCGGAGTGAGCAACCAGCAGGTGCAGCATCATGGAAGTCGATATCACGCAAACACATCTTTGGCAGGGGCAAACGGTTGATTTGGCTGTAAAGCGCGCATCCCGCTCTGACAACTCGCAGCCGGGTTTCGTTTGGTTGGGCGGTTTCCGCTCGGACATGCTGGGCGGCAAGGCGCAAACCATGGTGGAGGAAGCGCAGCGCATGGGGGCCGCATCGCTTCGATTCGACTATTCCGGCCACGGTCTATCAGGCGGCGCCTTTCGTGACGGCACGATTTCGCGCTGGGTGGACGAAAGCTGCGCAGTGTTTCGCCGGCAAACCGAAGGACCACAAGTCCTGATCGGTTCGTCTATGGGCGCCTGGATTGCCCTGCGCCTTTGTCTGGAACTGATGCACTCCGACGAGGCGCATCGCATCTGCGGTATGATCCTCATCGCCCCGGCGGCCGACTTCACTGCGGTTTTAATGGAACCGACTTTCACGCCTCAGCAGCGCCAGGACCTCGAATCGAAAGGCTATGTCGAGGAGGAAAGCGCCTATTCGGATGAACCCAACATAATCACCAAGAGCCTCATTGATGATGGAAGAAGCAATCTGGTCCTGGGTGAGCCGCTGAAACTAGGTTGTCCTGTGCATATTCTGCAAGGCATGCAGGATCCGGATGTTCCCTACACCCATGCGCTCCAACTTGTGGGCAGCCTCGCTCAGGACGACGTGGTGATGACTTTGATCAAGGACGGCGATCATCGTCTGTCGCGTGACAATGATCTGGAACTTTTGGCCAGAACCATGCGCGATATTCTGAGGACAGCCACGCAATAAACCAATTTCTCGATCCCGCGATCGGACAGGTCTGACGCGCCCGCTCTTCCATTGCACCAAAAAAATGAAAGCCGATAGACGATCTGGTCAACAAATTGACGCGGCGTTCATTTTGTATCATGTTGTGGAACACCGTATTCCAAATTCGGAATGGTATGATGCTGATCCTTGATCGGCGGGCGTCCAGACCGAGTGGTGCGGCGTGCTTTCGCTCCCTCCCGCATGGGAGGGGCTGTCGTCGGCCGTCGGAACGGGGCGATTGATCGCTTGCGGTCAAGTCGTTTCGAACGACCGGCAGCATGATGCGGCACAGGGTTTGCAAGTGGCCCGATGCCCCATGCGAAAGAGACCGTGCGAAGCGTTTGTTGGCCCATCCCTCACGCCGACGAACTGCTCGCGCGGTCTCGACAGGACCGCACCTCGACAGATGCGGCACAGCCTGGCGAGAATGGAGGGGTACAGGACTCACATTCTCGTCAGGCACTCACCGCGACATGTTTGCCCGTGCGCGCATTTGGCTTGCCCAGCTAGGCAAGCCTGCTAAACAGCGGCCATGAGCACCGTGCAGACTTCCAGAGACAAAGCGCCCATCGCGTTGTCAAAGATTCGCAATTTTTCCATCGTCGCGCATATTGATCATGGCAAGTCGACGCTTGCCGACCGTCTGATCCAGATTTGCGGCGGGCTGGCCGATCGTGAAATGTCGGAGCAGGTGCTCGACAATATGGAAATCGAGCGCGAACGCGGCATCACCATCAAGGCGCAGACCGTTCGGCTCTATTACAAGGCCAAGGACGGCGACGAATATGTTCTCAATCTGATCGACACGCCCGGCCATGTTGACTTCGCCTATGAGGTCTCCCGGTCCCTGTCAGCCTGTGAAGGGTCTTTGCTGGTCGTCGATGCCAGCCAAGGCGTGGAAGCCCAGACGCTCGCCAATGTCTATCAGGCCATCGAAAATGATCACGAGATCACAACCGTGCTCAACAAGATTGACCTTCCTGCTGCAGAGCCTGAACGGGTCAAAGCACAGATCGAGGAGGTCATTGGGCTGGATGCTTCGGACGCGGTGGAAATTTCGGCCAAGACCGGTCTTGGAATTTCCGACGTATTGGAGACGATCGTCAACAAATTGCCGCCGCCACATGGGGGCGATGCGGATGCCCCGCTCAAGGCCCTTCTGGTTGATTCCTGGTATGATGCCTATCTGGGCGTCATCGTGTTGGTACGCATCATCGATGGGCGGCTCAAAAAGGGCCAAACCATCCGCATGATGGGTACGGACGCAAAATATCCCGTTGATCGTGTCGGCGTCATTTCGCCCAAGCTGATCGACGTTAAGTCGCTGGGACCCGGCGAGATTGGCTTCATTACGGCGTCAATCAAGGAAGTTGCCGATACGAGGGTCGGTGACACGATTACAGAAGACAAGCGGCCGACCGCTGACCCGCTTCCCGGGTTCAAGCCAGCACAACCGGTCGTGTTTTGCGGATTGTTTCCGGTCGATGCCGCCGATTTTGAGGATTTGCGTTCCGCTGTCGGGAAATTACGGCTCAATGATGCAAGTTTTTCCTTCGAAATGGAATCATCCGCAGCTTTGGGCTTCGGCTTTCGCTGCGGTTTCCTCGGTCTGTTGCATCTGGAGATCATCCAGGAGCGCCTTGAGCGCGAATTTGATCTTGATCTGATCGCAACCGCACCCAGCGTGGTTTACACATTGAAGATGCGTGATGGCAGTGAGATGCAGTTGCACAACCCTGCCGACATGCCCGATGTCATGAAAATTGACGAGATTCACGAACCGTGGATCAAGGCAACTATACTGACGCCGGATGAATATCTCGGTCCGATTTTGAAGCTGTGTCAGGACCGGCGCGGCATTCAGACCAACCTCACCTATGCCGGGCCGCGGGCGATGCTGGAATATGATCTTCCGCTCAACGAGGTTGTCTTCGATTTCTACGATCGGTTGAAATCGATCTCGCGTGGCTATGCGAGCTTCGATTACCAGCTTGCTGACTATCGGGCAGGCGATCTGGTCAAACTGTCGATGCTGGTCAATGGCGACCCGGTGGATGCGCTGTCCATGCTGGTGCATCGCTCCGCAGCGGAGGCCCGCGGGCGCCAAATGTGCGAGAAGCTCAAAGAGCTCATCCCGCGTCACATGTTCAAGATTCCCATCCAGGCCGCCATTGGAGGCAATGTCATCGCGCGTGAGACCCTTTCGGCCTTGCGCAAGGATGTGACGGCCAAATGCTATGGCGGCGATGCGAGTCGCAAGCGCAAACTGCTCGACAAGCAGAAGGCGGGCAAGAAGAAGATGCGCCAGTTCGGCAAGGTGGAAATCCCGCAAACGGCGTTCATCGAAGCGCTGAAAATGAGCGACTGACCACGCCCTTCGTTTTTCGTGTCTTTTAAGGCATTGAAAAAACGAATGTTTTGACGTTGCATCACAGAAATCTCACAAAAAAGTCAGAGCGTGCAAAATTGCACAGAGTTTCCAGCGACCGCGCTGCATAGTCTCCTCATCGAACGAAGCAGAGTTCGAAACAAGCCGGAGGGGATCATCCAGACGGCGAAAGGTCAGGAAAGGGAACTCACCATGAAAACGCTCACTTCAACCACTCTCGCCGTTGTCACCGCAGGCACCATCGCTCTAACAGCATTCGCCACTCCCGCCTCCGCGGCTCCTATTGCACCTCTCGCAGGTGGCGTGTCCCAGACGGTTTTGAACCAGGCAGCAAATGAAGCTGACGAAGCCGCCCCGGTCATTGAAGTTGGTCGTCGTCACCGCCGCCGCGCTCTTGCAGCCGGCATCGCAGGAGCCCTGGTTGGCGCAGCCATCGTTGGCGCAGCGTCCCGCGAACGCCGCTACGAACGCCGCGAATCACGCTGGGATCGCCATGTACGCCGCTGCTACCGCGCTTACCGCTCCTATGACGAAGAAACCGACACATGGATCGATCGTCGCGGTCGGGTGCGCCGCTGCCGCCTGTAACGGCAAGGCCGTCGCGCAAACCAATTGATCGGCTGGCGCTTTCAAGCCCCAAAGAGTGTCAGACGTATCATGGAAAGACCCGTCAGTTGGCGGGTCTTTCAGCGTTTGGGGATGGGATCGCGGACTGCGCTCATCGCTTGACCTTGTTTTTGGCTTGGAACAAACGTCCCCACATCACTTGACCGACCATTGATTCGAGCCATCGTTTGACCGCCTCACCGCTCACCCGCCTGGCCGAGACCATTATCCTCCTGGATGGCTGGCGGGCCGCCATTCTGGCGCTTCTGATCGGTGCGCTGACTGCCCTGGGGCTCGCGCCCTATCATCTGTGGCCCATCATCTTCGTCACTCTGCCCGTTCTGGTCTGGTTGTTGGACGGGGCCGTGCCACCCGCCGGAAGCGACGGAATCTTTTCGGTCTTTCGGCGTTACTGGCCCGCCTTTCGCGTCGGCTGGCTCTTTGGCATGGGTTATTTCTTGGCGGGCATGTGGTGGGTCGGCAAAGCGTTTCTTGTCGATGCGGATGAGTTTGTGTGGTTGCTACCCGTCGCTGTCCTTGCGCTGCCTGCCGGGTTGGCGCTGTTTTATGGCTTTGCAGCCATGTTGGCCCGCCTCGCCTGGCGCGAAGGATGGGCGAGGCTTGTTGGACTTGCTTGCGCTTTCGCCATTGCCGAATGGTTACGCGCAACGGTGCTGACGGGCCTGCCGTGGAACACGCTTGGCATGATCGCCATGCCGTCCCCTGTATTCATGCAAAGTGCAGGCCTGATGGGCCTCTACGGGGTCACGTTTTTCACCGTTTTTGTTGCGGCATCGCCTGCGATTTTTGCACCCACTGCCGGGGCGGGTCACTCTCGCTCACGACGCATGCGCCGAGTTCTTGTCGCGGCGCTTATGCTGCTGCTGGCACATATCGGATACGGCTTTGCCGTGCTTTCAAACGCTGGCACCGAAACCCGCGATGATATGGTGGTGCGGATCGTGCAGCCCAATCTGCTGCAAAGCGAAAAATGGGTGAAAGAGAACGAAGTGGAGATCATGCAGCGCTATTTCGTTCTGTCGAATGCTGATCGTGGCCCCGCTTATTCCTCCGCCGCTTCCTTCACCCATATCGTGTGGCCAGAGTCGGCGTTTCCGTTCATTCTGACGCAGCGCCGCGACGTGCTGGCAGACATTGCCGAACTGCTTCCTGCCTCAACGGTTCTTCTCACCGGTGCTATGCGGCTTGAAAATGCTCCTGATCGACCTGATGGCAGGCGCGTGTTCAATGCGCTGTATGCCATTGATGGTGATGGTGAGATCGCCGCCGCCTATGACAAGACACGTCTCGTACCTTTCGGAGAGTTTTTGCCCTTCCAGTCCTTTCTGGAAGATCTTGGCCTGCAACAACTGACACAATTGCGCGGCGGATTTGCCCGCGGCTCAAGACGCAGCACGATTGCATTTGCCGCCACTCCGGCCTTTTTGCCTCTGATCTGCTACGAGATCATCTATTCCGGTGCGGTTCTGGGCGAGGGTGTTGAGCCGCAATGGATCGTCAATGTCACGAATGATGCCTGGTTCGGCAACACTGCGGGACCCTATCAGCACGCCCATCAGGCGCGAATCCGGGCCGTCGAAGAAGGGCTGCCGCTGGTGCGCGCAGCCAATAGCGGGATTTCGATGATTGTCGATGCCCATGGTCGTGTTCAGGCCGAGTTGGCGCTGGGCGAGCGCGGGGTCGTGGACGGTGCGCTGCCCGCCGCCGCCGCGCCAACCCTCTTTTCCAGGGTCGGGACACTTCCTGTGATCGGGTTTGTTTGCCTCCTGCTTATGCTTTTGATAGTTTTGCACCGCAGGGACATCCGAAGATTGTAGAATGTGACGATCCAGCTCCGGCCCTGTCGGGTGCGGTTCGTTGTGTCGGCATTTGGCCGAACTGTATCGAAAGGCCTGTTTTGGACGATAAGAATCCGGATCCGATCGATGTCCATGTGGGCAAGCGTGTGCGTATGCAGCGCATGGTGCTGAAAATGAGTCAGGAAGCGCTGGGCGACAAGCTGGGCGTGACGTTTCAGCAGATTCAGAAATATGAGAAGGCAACCAACCGCATCAGTGCCAGCAAGCTGTATCAGATCGCCTCTGCGCTGAACGTGCAGGTCGCCTTCTTCTACCAGGATGCACCTATTGCAGCCAACGAAGCCCGAGGCTTGTCAGAGGCGGACGGCCCCGCCTATGAGACTGATTTTTATTCAACGCCTGAAAGCCTCAAGCTGAACCTTGCTTTCAAACGCATTGGCAGCCCTTCTTTGCGACGCAGGACCGTTGACTTGGTCAAGGCCATGGCCGATGAATTTGAAGAGACCTCAGAATGAGGTTTGGCACGCCCTGAGGTCTTATAAAGTTTTCCTTATATCCGACCTCATTTGACTTGACTCGTGGGCGCGGAGCGCTGTAGCTGACGCGCATTTTGCAGCAGGCACTCATTTTTCGGGGTTGTCCTGCAGTGTTGCAATCATCACCAATCGCTCCGTCATTTTCCTTCCAGACCCAAGGAAACAAGCTATGTCTCGCCTGAATTATGTCTTTACGTCCGAATCCGTGTCTGAAGGGCACCCGGACAAGGTTTCCGACAGGATCTCCGATGAAGTCGTCGATCTCTATCTGCGTCGTGCAGCCGCAGAAGGCATGGATCCGTGGAATGTGCGCGTTGCCGCAGAAACTCTGACCACCACAAATCGTGTTGTTATTGCGGGTGAAACGCGTGGCCCCGACAGTGTTACCAAGGATGACGTCGAAAGGGTCGCACGTGAAGCCATCAAGGATATCGGCTATGAGCAGGACGGCTTTCACTGGCGCGATTCAACCGTAGAAGTTCTGCTGCATGAGCAATCCGCACATATCGCGCAGGGCGTTGACAAGTCCTTTGAAGCCAAGGCCGAGGGCGACAATCAGCAGGCTGAGGGAGCTGGCGACCAGGGCATAATGTTCGGCTATGCTTGCACCGGCAATGAAGCACTCATGCCAGCCCCGATATTCTACAGCCATCTGATCCTGGAGAAGCTCGCCCATGAGCGCAAACGTGGGTCGCTTCAGGGTCAGCTTGGCCCGGACTCCAAGAGCCAGGTGTCGGTCGTCTACGAAAACGGAAAGCCCGTTGGTGTTTCTTCCATCGTGGTCTCGCACCAGCACAGCAGCGAAGATCAGACATCTGACGATATCCGTGCCATGGTAGAACCAACTGTGCGTGGCTGCCTGCCCGATGGGTGGATCACTGACGATACGGTTTGGCACGTCAATCCAACAGGATCATTCGTGATTGGTGGCCCGGATGGTGATGCCGGCCTCACTGGCCGCAAGATCATCGTCGACACGTATGGCGGCGCCGCACCTCACGGCGGAGGTGCCTTCTCGGGCAAGGATTCCACCAAAGTGGACCGGTCTGCTGCTTATGCGGCGCGTTACCTCGCCAAGAATATCGTAGCCGCCGGCATATGCGACTGGGCGACGATCCAACTGTCTTACGCGATCGGTGTGGCCAGCCCGTTGTCGATTTACGTCGATACTGGTGGCAATTCTGCGCTTGAAGAAAAGCTTGAAAAGGCCGTTGGAGAGGTGATGGACCTTACACCGACCGGCATCCGCAAGACGCTGGGTCTCACCAATCCAATCTTTGCGCGTACCGCTGCGTACGGACATTTCGGCCGCAGTCCAGATGCCGATGGCGGTTTCTCATGGGAGAAAACCGATCTGGTCGAAGCAATTCAGAACGCAGTCAGCTGACGCGGCTGATCAGGACTGCATAGTGGCTGCGCGTCCCAAGCGCTCCAGCGAAGCCTTTTTCGGTCGCCGCAAGGGCCCGCCACTCCAGCCACGCAAGCAGCGCCTCATGGATGAGGCGTTGCCACGACTTCGTATTGATGTGAAACGACCCGCACCCGCCGAATTGAGTGAGCTCTTTGATCACGCGCCTGCGGCCATCTGCATGGAAATCGGGTTCGGCGGTGGTGAGCATCTTGCAGAGCAGGCTCAGGCCAATTCAGACACCGGTTTCATAGGTGTCGAGCCATTCATCAATGGAATGGCCAAAATGCTCGGCAAAGTCGAAGATTGTGATCTCGCCAATGTGCGTCTGTATGATGATGACGCAACGCAGCTGCTCGACTGGTTGCCGTCGCAGTCTCTGAGTCGGGTCGATCTTCTTTATCCCGATCCTTGGCCGAAGAAACGCCACTGGAAACGGCGCTTCGTCAATCAAGCCAACTTGGATCGTATGGCCCGGGTTTTGCAACCAGGCGGGCTCTTTCGCTTCGTCTCAGACATAGATACTTATGTGAACTGGACCCTGCAGAATATCGACCGGCATGGCGTGTTTGATTGGCAGGCGAACCGGGCGGATGATTGGCGGCAGCCCTGGCGGGGCTGGACGCGTACCCGCTACGAAGCCAAAGCGATACGAGAAGGTCGGACGCCCTGCTATTTGCAGTTCTGGAATCGCTGATCGCAGGCAGCTGCGGATTTGCATTGCTCCCCTATCGGTCTTGATCTTACGGCTACTTCACGTTGCGCCGCTCTTCAGGCAAACTCGGTTGTTGAGGGACGAGGACAATGGAGGAGAACCGCGATGTCTGTGCAAGAAATTTTGGCTGTCAAAGGCAACAACGTGGTCACAGCGTCTGCCGACGATTCAGTGGCCGATGTGGCCGCAATGCTCGCCGAAAACAAGATCGGCGCGCTTGTCGTGATCGAGGGGGACGCCGTTACGGGCATTGCATCCGAGCGCGATTTGATCCGAGCCGTCCACAAGAACGGTGCCGCTGCCCTGGCAGAACCGGTGCGAAACTTCATGACCTCGAAGGTGGTCTCCTGCAAGCCGAGCGACACGATCGACCAACTCATGGAAATGATGACGGCCGGTCGTTTTCGCCATCTGCCGGTGCTGGATGACGGGAAACTGGTGGGCATTGTCTCCATCGGCGATGTTGTTAAACGAAAGATCGAGCAGGCGGAGCGTGACGCCGAAGACCTCAAACGCTACATCGCTGGATAGGATGTTTTCGCTTTGCGCCGCATCGCTAGCGCGGTGCAAATGCTCAACCATTCCGGGCACGCAATGCAAAAGCCAGGAGGCACCAGGTGCGCATAGAAGCCATTTCCATCGGGGACAATCCACCCGACGATATCAATGTGATCGTTGAGGTTCCGATTGGCGGCGAACCGGTCAAATATGAGATGGATAAGGAAGCGGGCGCCATGATCGTTGACCGCATCCTCTACACCGCTATGCAATATCCCGGAAATTACGGCTTCGTGCCGCATACTCTTTCCGATGATGGTGACCCCATCGATGTTCTAATCGCCAATCAGCGCACAATTATGCCCGGCGCAGTTATCAATTGTCGCCCAATCGGAGCGCTGATGATGACCGACGAGGCCGGACAGGATGAAAAGCTCATTGCTGTGCCGTCAGGGCGGGTGTCGCAACTGTATGAAGATGTTCACTCGATCTTTGATCTTCCTGAAATTCAACGCAAACGAATTGCCCACTTCTTTGAGCGCTACAAGGATCTTGAAGGCGGCAAATGGGTCAAAGTGGAACGCTGGGCCGACGCTGACGAAGCACGGGATCTGATCCGCAAGGCCATAAAGGCTGCCTGAGCTCCGTCGCGGTTCCGCCGCACGAACTTGCGATTGCTTCGTCATCGCCGAAGCTGCATAGGCGGCCCATGACTGACATCTCCAAACTGACCTTTGCCGGACATCTCAAGGCGACGCTTGTTCTGGGTGCGCCACTCGTTGCCGCGCAACTGTCGCAAATGCTGATCGGGGTCGTGGACACGATCATGCTGGGTTGGCTGGGGACGGAAGAACTGGCCGCCGGTACACTGGCCTTTCAAGCGTTTTTCATCTGCTTGATCTTCGGGATTGGCTTCGGTGCCGGCATGATGCCACTCATCGCCGGTGCCTTGGGGGCTGACAATCCGCAAGAGGTGAGGCGCGCCACCCGCATGGGGCTCTGGGCTCTGCTGGGGTTGGGGCTTGTGCTACAGCTTCCCCTCTGGTTCACAGGCGAGCTTTTGCTGTTGCTTGGCCAGGACCCGCTCTTGGCGCAGTTAGCCGAGGGTTACATGCGCATTGCGCAATGGTCGCTGATTCCTGCCTTGATGATTATCGGGCTGCGTGCCTTTCTCACCAGCATCGAACGGCCAAATGCTGTGTTGGGGATCACCATCTTCACAGCCATTTTGAATGGCGTGTTCAACTATGCCTTCATCTTCGGAAATTTCGGCGCTCCGCGTCTCGAAATGCAGGGTGCGGCAGTTGCCACCCTGTTGGCCAATGTCCTGGCCTTTCTTGCCGCCTTTGCCTATGTGGCATGGCTCAAAGAGGCGAAGCCTTACGCGCTCTTCACGCGATTCTGGCGGCCGGACTGGCCAGCACTGTCCGAAACCTTTCGCATCGGCGTTCCGGTGTCATTGACGATTTTTGCAGAAGCTGGTCTGTTTTCTGCCGCGTCGTTGATGATCGGCTGGCTGGGCACGGTGCCGCTGGCGGCCCATGGAATTGCGCTTCAGATTGCCAGCATCGCCTTCATGATTCCAATGGGATTGTCGCAGGCGGGGTCGGTGCGCGTCGGCCGCGCTGCTGGAGCGGGTGACAGGCGAGCCATTGGTCGGGCAGGGCACGCTACTCTTTTGCTGGCATTGATCTTTGCGGTGGCGAGCGCCCTCGTTATGCTGGTCTACCCCGACGCGCTGGTCATGCTGTTTCTTGATGCGGATGATGCAAGCCTTCCAGCGGTCGTTGCCTATGCCGTTCCGTTGCTGTGGACGGCAGCAGCCTTTCAACTCGTTGACAGTGCGCAGGCGGTGGGGGCGGGCAATCTGCGCGGATTGAAAGACACGAAAATTCCGCTCGTCATTGCCGTCATCAGCTATTGGGGCGTCGGTCTGAGTGTTGCCTACATTTTTGCCTTCCCAGCAGGCCTTGGAGGTGTTGGTGTGTGGAGCGGACTGGCGGCAGGATTGGGCGTTGCCGCAATACTATTGAATTCACGCTTTGAGCGGCGCGACCGGCTGAACCTGACGCCCGAGGGGCAACTCGCTCATTGAAGGCGTTCCGCGATCCACATTTTGATGAGCGATTGTCGCGTAACACCCAAATGCTTGGCCTGCTTGTCCAGTCCTTCAACAACCCATTTTGGAAAATCGACATTGACCCGCTTAAGGGTATTGTTGGGGCGGCGTGCTGATGACCAGTCGATGTGATCATCGACATCTTCGCCATCATCAAACTTCTTGTCAAAATCCGACGCTTTCATATCGCTCAATCTCCTTCTTACGCGAACGTCGTACCGAAATGATCCGTATCGCGCGAAACCGGTACGTCCAAACAGCAGTCCAACGCCTGCCGTCTATTTCTCCAACCGAAAGAAAACGCTTCTCTGCAGTCGTTTTCGCTTCAATCTCCAACATCCAGGGATCATCCCAAATCCGCTGAGCCGTCTCGAAATCAATTCCATGCTTCTCGAAGTTTGAGGCGCTTTTGGTTAGATCATACTCAAATTGCATGTTTGAATATGGTATATAAACTATACAGTTTCAAACCCGATCGGAATTCTCGGCAAACGATATCGAAAGGCGCGTCAGCAGACTTCTTGCCAAAACCCCTCTTCGGGGCTATATCCGATGAAAATCTCGGACATTTGTCAGAGTGGGCCCAGCCGGACCCGCTCTTTTTTATGGTCTGAAACAGGCTCAACGGAACGCATTTGAACCAGATTGCAGACATTGCCCATGGCGATCGCATCGTGCGCGAGGAAGGTCTTGATGCATGCATTGCGGCCATTGTTGCGCCTGTGATCGAGGATCTCGGGTTCCGGCTCGTGCGGGCGCGCATGATGCAGCACAATGGCCTGACCATGCAGATCATGGCGGAACGTCCCGACGGGACGATCTCGATCAATGACTGCGAATCGATTTCGCGCGCGGTGTCACCGGTTCTCGATGTCGCCGATCCGGTGTCGCAGGCCTACAATCTGGAAGTGTCCTCGCCGGGAATCGACCGTCCCCTGGTCAGGCGTAGTGATTTTGAGACATGGGCTGGTCACGTTGCGAAAATCGAAACGGCCTATCTGGTTGAAGGGCGCAAACGATTTCGGGGGCGCCTTATCGCGGTTGAGGGCGATGATGTGGTGCTGCGTCGCGATGCAGAAGAAGGCAATCAGCGCGTTCCCTTGCTGGCCATTTCCAGCGCGCATCTGGTTTTGACGGATGACCTCATTCGCGAGGCGCTGAAACGCGACAAGGCGCTGCGCGAAGCCAATGAAGCAAGTTTTGTGGAAGAGGATGGCGCGGATAACTGATCCGCTGTTCTTATGGAGAAGATGACATGGCTGTAAGTGCCAACAGGCTTGAATTGATGCAGATCGCGGATGCGGTCGCGCGTGAAAAGCTCATCGATAAATCAATCGTGCTCGACGCGATGGCCGAATCCATCGAAAAGGCTGCGCGTGCCAGATATGGTCTGGAAACCAATATCCGCGCCGATATCAATGACAAAACCGGCGAGATCAAATTGCAGCGCCTGCTTGAAGTCGTTGACCGGGTTGAGGATGTTGACACGCAGATCGACCTGGAATCAGCAAAGAGACGTAATCAGGCGGCCAAGATCGGCGACCACATTGGCGAGTTGTTGCCGCCGATGGATTTTGGCCGGATCGCAGCTCAGTCCGCCAAGCAGGTTATCGTGCAAAAAGTGCGCGATGCAGAGCGTGACCGCCAGTTTGAGGAATTCAAAGACCGGGTTGGCGAGATCATCAACGGTACCGTCAAACGTGTCGAATATGGCAACGTGATCGTTGATCTTGGTCGCGCGGAAGCCATCATTCGACGTGATGAACTGATCCCGCGCGAGCAATATCGCTACGGCGACCGTGTGCGCGCCTATATCTATGATGTGCGTCGCGAACAGCGTGGTCCGCAGATCTTCCTGTCCCGCACCCATCCGCAATTCATGGCCAAACTGTTCCAGATGGAAGTGCCGGAGATTTACGATGGCGTGATCGAAATTCGCTCCGTCGCGCGCGATCCGGGGTCGCGTGCAAAGATCGCCGTGATCTCCAACGATTCGGGCATCGACCCGGTCGGGGCCTGTGTCGGTATGCGCGGCTCGCGCGTTCAGGCTGTCGTTGGCGAATTGCAGGGTGAGAAGATCGACATCATTCCTTGGTCGCCTGAAGCTGCCGGATTCATCGTCAATGCCTTGCAACCGGCGGAAGTCGCCAAGGTCGTTCTGGACGAGGAAAAAGAGCGCATTGAAGTCGTGGTGCCGGACGAACAGCTGTCGTTGGCCATCGGTCGCCGCGGACAGAATGTGCGTCTTGCATCACAGTTGACCGGCTGGGACATCGATATCCTGACCGAAGAGGAAGAATCCGGCCGTCGCCAGGCGGAGTTCAACGACAATACCAACACCTTTGTTGAAGGCTTGAATGTCGATGAAGTTGTTGGCCAGTTGCTGGCTTCCGAAGGCTTCACCGAACTGGAAGAAGTCGCTTATGTCGATGCGCAGGAAATTGCCACCATTGAAGGCTTTGACGAAGAAACCGCCAATGAGCTTCAGGCGCGTGCGCGCGAGTTCCTCGAGAAGCAGGAACAGGAACTGGACGATGAGCGCAAACGCCTGGGTGTGCAGGACGATATGCGTGAAGTACCCGGCATGACCACGGCCATGATGGTTGCGTTGGGCAAATCGGAAGACGATATCAAGTCGCTGGAAGATTTTGCCGGCTGCATTGCTGACGATCTCATCGGCTGGAATGAACGCAAGGACGGTGAGATGATCCGCCATCCCGGCATTCTCGATGAGTTTGAGTTGTCGCGCGTTCAGGCCGATGAGATGATCATGGCTGCGCGCCTGGCCAGCGGCATGGTCACCGAAGAAGACTTGAAGGAACCTGAACTGATCGAGGAAGAAGAGACGGTCGAGGAAGATACCCGCGCTGCCGTCATCAATGTTATCGAAGACCAGTCGGTTTAGGATTGTGAGGGAGCCGGGATCATTCTGGACGGCGCACACAGCATGGCGGAACGCACCTGCATAGTCACTCGCGAAGTGTGCGACCCTGTACGGCTGATCCGTTTTGTGGCGGGCCCGGACGGGTCCGTCGTTCCCGATCTCAAACGCAATCTGCCCGGCCGAGGTGTGTGGGTCACAGCGCGTCATGACTGTGTTGCGAAGGCAGCTCAAAAGTCGCTGTTTGCACGCGGACTGAAGGCCCAGGTCAAGGCTGGCGCGCAACTCGCCGATCAGGTCGAGGATTTGCTGCGCAAACGCGTTCTCTCGGCACTCGGTATCGCTTGCAAGGCGGGTCAGTGCATCACCGGGTCGGGTAAAGTTGATACGGCAATCCGGTCCGGAAAAGCGGTGGCGGTGTTGCTCGCCCGTGATGGCTCTTCCGACGCCTTGAGGAAACTGACCAGCGCGGCAACGTTCGCTGGGCAGGGCAAAGCGGTTCTCCCGATCATTCAAGTGTTGAACTCGCGCGAATTGAGTTTGGCGCTCGGTGCCACACATGTGGTACATGCCGCGCTCATGCAGGGCGGTGCGGCGCAAAAATGCCTCTCGTCTCTCGAAAGTTTGGCGGCCTATCAAACAACCGAAACCAAACCGCCCGGGCTGATGCTGGCCAAGGCGGTCGATAAGCAAGGTATGGCAAGCGATTTGAAGGCGCAATGAAACTGGACAGAGGCGCCCTCGCGCGCCTAAGACATCAGCAAAGGGATGCCGACTGGATGCGGCATCAAACAGGTAGACGCTAAATGAGTGACAGGACCGCAGGCGACGACAGTAAATCAGCCCGCCCGACGCTTTCTTTGAAGCCGCGTGGGTCCGGAACGGTGCGCCAGAATTTCTCGCATGGTCGCAGCAATTCGGTGGTTGTCGAGACCAAAAAGCGCCGTTTTGTAAAGCCGGGCGAATCAAAGCCCGTGTTCGCGCCGAAGTCCGAATCCGTCGCGCCGCCGCCGCCCAAGCCGACGGCCGCACCCGCGGAAACTCCGGCCTCCGATGCCGGAAGCCTTTCTGCCGGTGAGATGGATGCGCGCGCGCGCGCTTTGGAAGAGGCAAAGCTTCGCGAAGTTGAAGAAGCAAAGCGTGCTGCGGAAGAGGCAGAACGCCGCGCTCGCGAGGACGAGGCCACACGGTTGGAGCGTGAGAAGCGCGAGAAAGAAGAGGCCGAACAGGCGACTGCAAGGGCCGCTGAAGAGGAAGCCGAGCGCAAGCGTCAGGAAGAGGAGGCACGCCTTGCGGCTGCCGATGCGTCCGCCCTTGCTGTTAAGGAAGATGCTCCGGTCGCCAAAAAATCCGGTGGTCCGTCCGTTCTTCGAGAAGCACAACGTCCACGCCAGGAAGAGCAGCGGCCGTCTCGCCCACGAAGTGGTGAGGATCGTCGCAAGACCAAGCTGACCCTCACCAATTATGACAACACATCAAATCGCGCCCGTTCGCTCGCATCGGTGCGGCGTCAGCGCGAGAAGCAAAAGCGCAGCCAGCAGAGCGGCCCGCGGGAAAAGGTCATGCGCGAGGTGACGGTGCCGGATACGATTACCATTCAGGAACTCGCCAACCGTATGTCGGAACGTGCAGTGGACGTCGTCAAATTGCTGATGGCGCAGGGCCAAATGCTGAAGCCGGGCGATATCATCGATTCCGATATGGCGCAGCTTATTGCCGAAGAGATGGGCCATAAGGTTATCCGCGTTTCGGAGTCCGATATTGACGTTGCAGTGAGTGACGCTCCTGATGCAGCCGAAGATTTGCAGCCGCGGCCGCCAGTCGTCACCATTATGGGCCATGTTGACCACGGCAAGACCTCGCTGCTGGACAAAATCCGCGAAGCGCGTGTGGCAGCGGGCGAAGCCGGAGGCATAACGCAGCATATCGGGGCTTATCAGATCGAGCGCGACGGCAAGGCGCTTACCTTCCTGGATACGCCGGGCCACGAGGCGTTTACGGCCATGCGCGCGCGAGGCGCCAACGCAACCGACATCGCTGTGCTCGTCGTTGCGGCAGACGATGCCGTCATGCCGCAGACGATTGAATCCATCAGCCATGCCAAGGCGGCTGAAGTGCCGATGATTGTCGCCATCAACAAGATGGACACGCAGGGCGCCGACGCCAACAAGGTGCGCACCGATCTGCTCCAGCACGAAGTGTTTGTGGAATCGATGGGTGGCGAAGTGCTTGACGTGGAAGTCTCGGCCAAAACCGGAGACGGGATCGACGGATTGCTGGACGCCATCAACTTGCAGGCAGAACTGCTCGAATTGCAGGCCAATCCGAATCGCGATGCTGAAGGCATTGTGATCGAAGCCAAGCTGGAGAAGGGGCGCGGCGCCGTTGCAACGGTGATCGTGCAACGAGGAACGCTGAATGTCGGCGATATTGTCGTTGCCGGCAATGAGTGGGGCCGCGTTCGTGCGCTGCTTGATGATCATGGTCAGCAGCGCAAGGAGGCCGGACCTGCTACGCCTGTCGAAGTGCTTGGCCTGTCCGGCGCGCCGGCTGCGGGCGATGCTGTCGTTGTGGTGGAAAACGAAGCGCGTGCGCGTGAGATTTCCGACTATCGCCAGCGCAAGGCGCGCGAATTGGCCGTCGCCGCTCAGGCTGGCCAGCGTGGCTCGCTGGAGCAGATGATGACCAATCTGACCGAGAAGGGAGCCGATCAGGCGCTCTTCGTGGTCAAGGGTGACACGCAGGGCTCGGTTGAAGCGATCAATTCGTCGCTTGAAAAGCTTGGCACCGACGAGGTTGAAGCGCGCATCGTGCATTCCGGCGTTGGTGGCATCACCGAGGCGGATGTGACGCTTGCAGTCGCCTCATCAACCCCGATCATCGCCTTCAATGTACGACCCAACAAGCAGGCCAAGGATATGGCGGCCCGTGAGGGCATCGAGATCCGCTACTATTCGGTGATCTATGATCTGATCGATGATGTGCGAAACACATTGTCGGGCATGCTTGCGCCGGAACGTCGCGAGACCTTCATCGGCTATGCCGAGATCCTTCAGATCTTCAACCATTCCAAAGCCGGTAAAGTGGCCGGTTGTTTGGTGACGGAAGGTCGTGTGGAACGCGGTGCGGGTGTGCGCCTGCTGCGTGATGATGTCGTCATTCACGAAGGCGAACTGCAAACCCTGAAGCGCTTCAAGGATGAAGTCGCGGAAGTGCAGTCGGGTACGGAATGCGGCATGGCCTTCCGCAACTATCAGGACATGCGCGTCGGCGATGTGATCGAGTGCTTCACGGTTGAACTGATAGAGCGGTCGCTGGACAAGTAATCGCTATTCAATGGGAGACCGGAATTGGCTTCCAAAGGCCCATCACAACGCCAATTGCGCGTCGGTGAGCTTGTGCGTCATGCGCTCACCGAAGTGCTGTCGCGCGAGACGCTGGCCGATCCTGCGCTGGATGGAAAACTGGTCTCCATCAGCGAAGTGCGGATGTCGCCCGATCTCAAGATCGCGACTTGCTTTGTTTCACTGCTGGGTGGTGGCGATATCGAGCCGGTTGTCAAAGCGCTTGCTGCAAACGCAAAATTTCTGCGGGGGCGCGCAGCCCCTTTGCTGAACCAGATGAAGTTCATGCCAGGCTTCCGTTTTCGCCCCGATACAAGCTTCGACAATTTCTCCCGGATCGACCAATTGCTGCGCTCCCCGCAAGTGGCGCGCGATCTGGACAGCGAGTGACCCATGGCGCGCCGCAAGAAAGGGCGGCCGGTTTCTGGCTGGCTGGTGCTCGACAAGCCGTTGGAATTGGGATCGACCCAGGCGGTCGGTAAGCTGCGCTGGCTGTTTCAGGCTCAAAAGGCGGGCCATGCAGGGACGCTCGATCCGCTTGCAACGGGAGTGTTGCCGATTGCTTTCGGCGAGGCCACCAAAACCGTACCCTTTGTGACGGACGGCATGAAGTCTTACCGTTTCTCCATACGTTGGGGGCGGGCGACCAACACTGATGATGCCGAAGGTGAAGTCGTCGCGCGGAGTGATGAACGCCCGAGTGAAAGCGATGTGTTGGAATTGCTGCCCCGTTTTCGTGGGGAGATAGCGCAGGTGCCGCCCGCATTTTCAGCCATCAAGATCGACGGAAAGCGCGCCTATGCCGAGGCCCGTGCTGGCCGCGAAGTTGAACTGGAGGCGCGCAAGATCTTCATCGAGAGTTTCGATCTCGTTGACATGGGTGATGCCGACCATGCGACCTTCGAGGTGAGTTGCGGTTCGGGGACCTATGTGCGGTCTCTGGCTCGTGATCTGGGCGAAGCGCTGGGGTGCTGCGCGCATGTGAGCGATCTGCGCCGAACCTTCGTTGAACCCTTTGAAGAAAATGATGCAGTATTGCTCGATCATCTTCTCGCGCTTGAAGGCGACCTTGCAGCGCTGGATGATTATTTGATTTCGCCGCGACAGGCCATGACGGGCTACCCCGAACTGCGCGTCGATGCGGACCAGGCGCGTCGGATTCGGCTGGGCAACGGCATCATTCTTCGCGGGCGCGATGTCCCGGTGGAGAGTGAGGATGTATGCGCGATCCATCGTGGGGAACTGGTTGCAATCGGAAATGTTGAGAAAGGAAGTTTCAACCCGCGACGCGTTCTCGCAGCGCCCACGAGTGCTTGATGGCAAAGGCGACGACATCCGAACGAAAGGAAAAGCGTCGTCGATTTCGCCGTGGCCCCGCGCCGGTATTGAATGCGCAGGAGCGGTTTGAAAAAGCGGAGCGCAATGGTTTGCGCCTGGCGATTTTTTGTCGAACCGTAGTCGTCGTGGCGGCGCTCGTCTGGCTGTTGGGCATTTCCACCGTCACCAACTATTCGCCGCGCATTTGGGGTATCATCGCACTTCTGATCCTGAGCACGATTGGTGTGCTGCATTTCGCCATCATCGGATCGCGCTATGACCGGTGGTGGATCAAATATGGTGTCAATGCGCTCGACATTGCCGCCATCTGTTCGTTCTTCGTGGTGATACCCATCAGCCGAAGTGACGATCTGCCGCAAATTATCGCCTTTCGCGCTTACGGCATCTATTTCCTGTTCCCCTTTATCGTGCTGCCCGCCTTGTCACTGTCCTGGCGGCTTGTTGTTTGGGCGGGCGCTGTCGCAGTTACAGGCTGGTGGGCCGCCTATGGCTGGGTGGTTTCCCGCATGACGCGAACGCTGTCATGGGCAGACATCCCAAACAATGCGACGCTTCAAGACTACGAAACGGTGTTCCTCTCCATCGATTTCATCGGCCGCGGCAATCGCGTGCAGGAATCGGCAATGCTGTTTTCAGCGGCGCTCATTCTGGCTCTGGCAGTCTATCGCGCCCGCGGTGTTTTCTTTGCCCAGATCAGGGCTGAGGCCGCGCAGCTGGCCGAACAGCATAGACGCGAAGAGGTAACGCGCACCTTTGGCCGCTTCGTGCCGGAGGCTATCGTCGATGAACTGATCAGCGACGCCGGATCCATGGCGCCTCGTGTGGGCCATGGCACTGCCCTCGTACTCGATATCGCCAACTTCACGGGGTTTGCCGCCAAACGCTCACCTGTCGATGTGATCGAGCGACTGAATGATTTTCTCGCATGGGCGGCCGATGTGATCGGCCGTCACAAGGGTGTCGTCATCAGCTTTACCGGGGACGGGCTTCTGGCGACCTTCAACACACCCATTGAGCTGGATGCGCCGGAGCAAGCCTGCGTGACGGCGGCTTTTGATCTGTTAGAGGGCGCAGAGGAGCGCGGCTTCCCGGTTAGAATTGGTATCGCCTCCGGTGACATCGCTTCCGGCAGCATAGGGTCGGAAAACCGGACAGCCTTTACCGTCTATGGTGACACGATCAATCGCGCAGCGCGGTTGGAGTCCCTGTGCAAAGAATTGAACCGTCCGCTGGCGATTGATGCGCAGACAGCGGAGCGGTCTCATTCAATTGCTGAGTTTCAAGAACTGGGCAGCCACCAACTGCGCGGTTTGACGGAGCCGGTTCGGGTTTTTGGCCTGCCGTGATGAACGACCAAACAGCCGGGATCACCAGCCTGTCGGCAGGCAGTGATTGCCGTTTGACTGTGGCCCCGGACCCGGCGGCGCGGTGTTCCATGGCGCCCGCAGAGTTGCGGGACAAACCATCTTGCCCCGCGTGAAGCGGCCATGCTCGTCTTGGCCGTGATGTCGACCCGGCTCGGGTCTCCAACGGGTATCGGTTTGGGTGGTCATCTCTTTCATCACAGTGTGCCGGACTGGCGAACTGCCGGCGTTGATTGGCGATAGGGAACAGAGCCCGATTCATCGCGACCAAACTGCGCCACGCCCCCGCGCGGAGGCAGCGCCTGATCGGGATCAACCTGCATTTCGATTTCGTAGGCAAGCTCTCGTGGCAAACCCATGGCCGTGGCCAGATTGTCCAGATAAATGCGCTCGGAGGTTTCGTCCGGATCGATTGCGAGACGTGATGCCAAATAAAGCTCGCTCGCTTGCTCAATTCCATCGGCATATCCGGCGATTTGCGCCACCGTTGGGGGATTGCGCAACACGTCAAAGACAACGGCCTTAGACTGCGCGTCCAAGCTCATCGTATCGACCGCGTCAAACACGGCCTTCTGCTCTTCCTGATCAATGTGCCCGTCCGCATTGGCTGCCGCAATCATCGCCTTGACCAGCGCCAACTGCATGGGTTGGCCGGTGGCATCGTTGTTGAGTGCCGGATCAAACTTCTCTGGCGAGGGCAGGGCGGGCTGGCCTTGTGGTGCAGATGCAGTTGCCGGTGTTGCGTCTTTTGACGATTGCCAATTCTGATAGGCCTTGAGCGCAAGGGCGCCCAAAACAGCCGAACCGCCATAGCCAACAGCGCCGCCAGCGAATTTCTTCGCCTTCTTGCGCATCTTCTTGTTGCCCATCACGGCGCCCAACAGACCTCCGGCCGCCAAGCCGCCAGCGAACCCGCCAGCCTTGCCTTGCGTGAATTGGCCAAGCATCTCGGCAACACCGCCCGTAGGCGCTTGCTGCCCGCCTTGCTGCTGTTTTTGCGGTGCGGAACCGCGGACAAACTGTTCAAAAAGCTGGTTGATATTCATAACCCTGAGGGTCCTCTTGAGTATTGGAAGCCGCTGCAATCGCCTCAGCTTCAGGCGGAGCCGCCGACTTTGGGATCGTTGGCATCGCTTTCAGCGGAGAATTTCCAGCCTCCGTAAATCAGCGCCAAAACGATCGGGCTTGCGGCAAGTACGACAACAAATTCAACAGCGGTCATGTAAGATCTCCTCAATGATGTTCCATAGGGAGATGGCCACGCCGCTTGATTGTCACCAATTGATAAACTGTGTTCACTTGATAGAAGTTCCCTATCATTAGCGGTTTTGAACAGTTTCTCAGGTGCTTGGATATGCCCTCACTTCGTCAGCTGGAATATCTGGTTGCGCTGGCCCAGGAGCTTCACTTTCGCCGTGCGGCGGAACGCGTAAATGTCACGCAGCCAACACTCTCGGCTCAATTGCAGCAACTGGAGAAGCGGTTGAAGGTGCCGCTCATCGAGCGCGGAGCCGGTGGTGTCATGCTTACACCGCTTGGTCGTGAAGTTGCCGCTCGTGCCCGCATCATCCTGGCGCAGGTGCAGGATATTCGCGATCTTGCAAGCTCGTCTCAGCACGGTTTCGAAGGAACTGTGCGCTTGGGAGTGCCGCCGACGCTTGGCCCCTATCTCTTGCCGCATATCGTGCCGAGGCTGCACGGAGCCTATCCGGATATGAAACTCTATGTGCGCGAAGAGAAGCCCGGCGCGCTGATCAATGAATTGTTGGCTGGTGGCCACGACATCGTCATTGTGCCGATGCCGGTTGTGAGGAGCGACGTGACCGTGGAGCCTCTTTTTCGCGAACCGCTACGGCTCGTTTGCGCGCCAGACCACCGGCTTGTCGGCCATGACACCATTTCGCGTTCAGATCTGGCCGGTGAGAACGTGCTCGCCATGGAAAGTGGACACCACTTGCATGATCAGGTCAGCCGCATTTGCGAAGATTTCGGGGCCGTGCTGCTTCGAGATTATGAAGGCACGAGTCTCGATACATTGCGGCTGATGGTTGGTATGGGCGTTGGCATCGCTTTCCTGCCTGCCCTTTATGTGCGTACCGAAATCGGCAATCGCGAGGAAATCACGGTTCTCGATCTGAACATGCCAAGTCTGCAAAGGCAGGTTGCACTGGTCTGGCGCCAGAGTGCCGTTCACAGCAACCTCTTTGGTGATCTGGCTGCCATGATCCGAACCATCGCGAAGGAAGAACTCGCCGAATTGACTGTGACCGACCGATAGAGAAATTCTATCAGTCAGTGCGAAATGTTCTATTGGAACCTTTTGGTCACCTCACCCATTTCCTAGCCAAGAAACAACTCGTGTCCGTTCTTAGATATCGAACACAACTATGAAATCGCTTGGTTCAGTCGTCATCGTTGCCCTTTCTCTGGCTGCCGCGACATCAGCCTATGCAAGTCTGCAACAGGCCAGTGCCGAGCACACGCCGAACGGGCTGGGCCTTCTTCTCGACACTCCCAGATCACCCGTTGGAGACATTTTTCAGGATCGCAACTCCTTCACCTAATTCGGCTGTTCTCCCCTCCCCCTCCTCTCAAACAGCCGTATAGCCGCCCCTTACCCAAAGGGGCGGCTTTTCCTTTTCTAATCTGAGGCCCAAAGACAATTTCATGAAACTCATCGTCAATCGTGTTCAGGACTTTCTGCGGCTGGAAACATCAGCTGGGATTATCCTGATTTTTGCAGCAATTCTGGCACTTATCGCCAATAACTCTCCCCTTTCTCCCCTTTACGCTGCGTTTTTGAACACACCGGTCGAGGTGCAGATTGGCGCCCTTGAGATCGCAAAGCCCCTTTTGCTTTGGATCAATGACGGGCTGATGGCCATTTTCTTCTTTCTCGTTGGTCTGGAGATCAAGCGTGAAGTTCTGCAAGGCGAATTGTCGAGCGTCGACAAGGCGATACTGCCATTCTTCGGGGCAATTGGCGGCATGGCCGGTCCCGCCATCATCTATTCATACATCAATTGGGGCGATCCGCTCGCCATGCGGGGCTGGGCTATTCCATCCGCCACGGATATCGCCTTTGCGCTTGGTGTGCTGAGCCTGCTTGGAACACGCGTACCGGTGACGCTCAAAATCTTTCTGCTGGCGCTCGCCATTATGGACGATATCGGCGCCATCGTGATCATCGCGATCTTCTACACCGAGAATCTGTCAATTCTCGCGCTGGGCGCCGGCGCCGTTGGTTTTGTTGCGCTTGTCGCGCTGAACCGCGCCGGTGTGAAGTCAATCACGCCCTATGCGCTTGTGGGGCTGGTCGTTTGGGTCTGCGTGCTGAAATCGGGCGTCCATGCAACTTTGGCAGGCGTGGTGACCGCGCTGGCTATCCCCATCAACGGCAAAGAAGAGGGGTCCCAGTCGCCGCTCCACTATTTGGAGCACTCGCTGCATCCCTGGGTGGCTTTCGCGGTGCTGCCGCTGTTTGCCTTTGCGAATTCTGGTATTTCCTTTGCCGGTCTGTCGCTGGCCGACATCACCGCGCCGCTGCCACTGGGCATTGCGACGGGCCTGTTCTTTGGCAATCAAATCCTCATCTTCGTGCTCACTTTCTCGATTGTGAAACTGGGCATGGCGAGCCTGCCTGTGGGAGTGCGATGGATACAGATCTACGGTGCGGGGTGTCTTGCGGGCATTGGCTTTACGATGAGCCTCTTCATCGGAACGCTCGCCTTTGATGATCCGGCGCTGATTAACCAGGTTCGGCTGGGCGTGTTGTTGGGGTCGATAGCGTCCGGCATTTGGGGATACAGCATCCTGCGATGGGCGAGTTCCACCCATCCTGCTGGTGATGGAGAACCAAAACTGGCCACGGAAGCCGCCGCGAAATGACCCCCGAATTTGAGTCCTGATTTCAAGTCGCAAAGACCCGTTGAATCTTTGTTGGCCAGACGTGATGACGAGACGCTCATTTGCGCCTAAGTCATGCGTATCTATGAGCATTCGCAGGGCAGAGCGCCTATGAGCAGCATCACGCAGCAGACCGTGCTGGATCAGCTTTCGAAGGTTCGGGGGCCGGACCTTGAGGGCGATATCGTCTCGCTCAACATGGTCAGCGGCGTTCACATCAGCGGCAGTGATGTGATGTTTTCCATCACCGTACCGGCCGAGCGTGCTCGCGAGTTGGAACCCCTGCGTGCGGCCGCGGAAACGGCTGTCAAAGACTTGTCCGGCGTGGGCAAGGTGATGGCCGTCCTGACGGGCGAGCGCAAGGCTGGGTCAGCACCCGCGTCTCCGCCACCTCCATCACCGCAACAGCAGCGCATGGCCCCTCCGCAACAGCCGGCCGCACCGACAAAGACCGGTGTTCCGGGTGTGAAGTCCATCATCGCCGTGGCTTCCGGCAAGGGTGGCGTGGGCAAATCGACGACATCGGTCAATCTGGCGCTTGCTCTGTCGAGGCTTGGTAAGTCGGTCGGGCTGCTCGACGCCGACATTTACGGCCCTTCCATGCCGCGCATGCTTGGCTTGTTCGGCAAGCCAACAGCCGAAGGTCGAACGCTCGACCCGATGGAGAAATTCGGCCTGAAGGTGATGTCGATTGGCTTCCTGGTGGAGGAAGAAACGCCGATGATCTGGCGCGGGCCGATGGTGATTTCCGCGCTCACCCAGATGTTGCGGGAAGTCGCTTGGGGAGAGTTGGACATTCTCGTCGTGGATATGCCGCCCGGCACGGGGGACGCTCAACTCACGATGGCGCAGCAAGTGCCGCTTGCGGGGGCGGTGATCGTTTCGACGCCGCAGGACATCGCCCTGATCGATGCCCGAAAGGGCCTGAACATGTTCAAGCGTGTTGAGGTGCCCATTCTCGGCCTCATCGAGAACATGAGCACCTTCATCTGCCCAAGCTGCGGACATCGCTCCGACATTTTTGGGCATGGCGGCGCACGCGAAGAGGCGGAGCGTCTCGCCACGCCGTTTCTGGGTGAAATCCCGCTTCATATGGACATTCGCACAAACTCGGATCGCGGAACGCCCGTTGTGGACTCCATGCCTGACGGTCCGCATGCAACGGCCTATCTCGACATTGCGCGCAAAGTGGTCGCGCAGCTGGAGAGTGCCTCAACAGCTGCACCAAAGATCGTGATGGAGTAGCTTTGGGGCTTTGACTTTACGTAACGGTCGTCCATCATGGCCGCATGGGACCCCGACTCTGCAAATTTCTGTTTGTGTTGGTGCCGCTGCTTGCGCTTCATGCTTCGGCTCAAGCGGCCTATGTTGAAGTTGAAACAAAAACCGCGCTGCGTGGTGTTTGGGTGCACCATGACATAGATGCCACGGACCTTCGGGTTGATGTGGTCTTCGTGGCGGGCGAAGCGGATGCTTCGGGGCCGGAAGGCATCGCCCACTATCTTGAACATCTCATGTATTGGCATGCAGATCGGACCGATCAAAAACTGGTCCATGGGCGATCCGGCAATGCCTGGGTCAATCAATATGTCACCGTCTATTTGGGCACCGTACCGCGGTCGCATCAATTCAGTGCCAGGCAGACAAGCGAGATCGGCAAGTTATTGAGCTTCGCGCATCGGCTTCTGACGGTTCCTGATCTCAATGAAACCTTCATGAAGCGGGAGCGGGACATCGTTGCACGCGAATATGATCTACGTGTCGTTGAAAACCCCGATCGAAGATCGTGGGATGCCAACTTCAAGCGATTGGCTGGTGACAACCCATTGGGACGTAACGTTGTCGGGACGCGTGAAAGCATCGCCTCGCTGTCGTTGGAGCAGGCCGAAGCCTTTCACCGCAAGCATTATTCTCCCGCTAACATGTATCTGTTCATCAGCGGGGCTGTGAATCGAAACACCGCCAGAAAGCTCGTTGAAGTCGAGTTTGGCGATGTTGAGCCGGGAAAACGAAACGATCAGGCATGGCGTCGGGCCGCCATGGCGTCTCCGATCAACACAACCGTCACGATGGCCGACAGATATGTTGAAGCGCAGGCCATCAATCACATGCGTTTGACGGATTGGACAAGTGGCGACCGGCTGACCGACATCTACAC
>JAPPOQ010000028.1 GCA_028817895.1 Ahrensia sp. | reverse complement strand
AACCTGAACCTGAACCTGAACCTGAACCTGAACCTGAACCTGAACCTGAACCTGAGCCCGAGCCGGGACCGGATCCACAGCCTGATCCAGATCCGGATCCACAACCCGATCCGGATCCGGATCCAGGTCCCATCACTTTCTCATAGGGTACGGCTTAGCCTGCGTTCAACTCCGTACCCAGTCAGCCGCTTTGAGTGTCTGGCGTTGATATGGCCTGCCGTCTCGGCATAGCTTCAATATCATCCACCTTTGCCGCTTCATCTGGAGGCACCCGATATGCAGCACCTCAAGACCGCTCGAAGTGAAGCCGACCGCGCGGAAGACGACACGAAAGTGCGCGCAACGGTCGAATCGATTCTGGCCGATATCGAGAAGCGAGGCGATGATGCAGTTCGCGAACTTTCGCAGAAGTTCGACAATTATTCGCCAGCGCAGTTCCGGCTCAGCGACAGTGAAATCGAAGCGGCCATGCAGAAGGTCTCCGAGCGCGACATGGCCGACATTCGCTTTGCTCAGGAGCAAATCCGCAATTTTGCCGAAGCGCAACGGTCGTCCATGACCGATATCGAAGTGGAAACCTTGCCCGGCGTCATCCTTGGTCACAAGAATATTCCGGTTCAGTCGGTTGGCTGCTATGTGCCCGGTGGGAAGTTCCCGATGGTTGCATCTGCTCATATGTCGGTGTTGACGGCCTCCGTGGCGGGCGTTCCGCGCATCGTCGCGTCAGCTCCGCCACAAAATGGCGCACCGCACCCGGCCATTGTTGCGGCCATGAAACTGGGCGGTGCGCACGAAATCTACTGTCTCGGCGGCATTCAGGCTGTCGGCGCGATGGCCATTGGCACGCAGAGCATTGAACCGGTTCACATGCTGGTTGGCCCTGGCAATGCCTTCGTCGCAGAAGCCAAAAGGCAGCTCTTCGGACGTGTTGGGATCGATTTGTTCGCCGGCCCGACCGAAACAATGGTCATTGCCGATGAAACGGTTGATGCTGAGATGTGCGCCACAGATCTGCTTGGCCAGGCCGAACATGGCTATAATTCTCCCGCAGTTCTCGTGACCAATTCACAGCGCCTCGCGGAGCAAACGATGAAGGAGATCGACCGGATCCTTTCCATTCTGCCCACTCGCGAAACCGCTGAAAGAAGCTGGCAGGATTATGGTGAGGTCATTGTCTGCGAAAGCTATGAGGAAATGATCGACGTTGCCAATGATATCGCTTCCGAACATGTGCAGGTCATGACCGATCGCGACGACTGGTTCCTTGAAAATATGACCAGCTACGGCGCCCTGTTTCTGGGTCCACGCACCAATGTTGCCAATGGCGACAAGGTGATCGGCACCAATCACACGCTGCCCACAAAAAAGGCCGGGCGTTATACAGGAGGTTTGTGGGTCGGCAAGTTTCTCAAAACCCACTCCTATCAGAAGATCACCAGTGATGAGGCGGCGGCGCAGATCGGCGCGGCTGGCTCACGCCTGTGCATACTTGAAGGCTTCGTTGGTCATGCCGAACAGTGCAATGTGCGCGTGCGCCGTTATGGCGGACAAAATGTGCCATACGGTGCGGCGGCCGAGTGAAGCTCGTACAGTTCTTAACATTGGGACGAGATTTGCTCTGCGAACCATTCCTGCGCACGCCCATTTACCAAGTCGGAACAAAGTCATAGCAGATTTTGGGAACCGTCTTGCTATCGCCCAGTTTGTCTATTTGAGTGAGAAATTCACAAACTCCCCTTTGGAGATCGACATGATGAAGGTTTTGGGCGTCGTCGCCGCTCTCTTGATGCTTTCGGCCTGCACCGCAACCGAGCGGGGCGCAGCTACCGGTGCTGCCATTGGCGGCCTTGGCGGCGCTTTGATAGATGGCGGACGTGGGGCAGTGATCGGCGCTGCAGGAGGCGCAGTTGCCGGAGCGCTGATTGGTCGTTCGCAGGAACGCAGCGGCTACTGCATCTACCGCGACCGCCGGGGCCGCACCTATGAAGCGCCGTGCGATTGATACATCGCGCGAAGACAATTCATAAATGACATGTGGCCGGATCGTCGATCCGGCCATTTTCTTTGGCCGCTTGAACCACCGTTGCGCCCCGTAACGATTGCGGCCACAATCGAAAGTTAGTCATCAGTATCTGTTGCGTAGCGTGTAGCGAGGGCTGTCCATGGTCAGCGATCTTCGGAAAGCTCAAAAGGGACTGGAAACCATTACCGGTGGAACGCTGGCGATTCTGGCGTTGGCCTCCGGGGTCTATACCTATCTGGGCGTGCGCGAACTGTTGAACGGATCGCCGACCGTGGTGTTTCTGGGAGCCGTCATCTACTCGATCGCTGTTTCCGTCGCGATCTTCGGGTTCTGGTCCTATCTCATGCGCTTCATGCCGCATGTGAAGTCTGGCGATGGGCGCCGCTTTCTGTATTTGGCGATGGCCATTGGCAGCCTCATGATTGTTGCGATGTCATCCTGGCTGAATGCTGCGGCCTTGGCTGGCGGCGCGGCTTTGGAGCAGCATCTCGCCAACACCACCGAACAATATCAACGGAAGCTTGAACAGGCGCATGACAATGCGCTCGCGGCCCAGAGCTTGCTGCCGGATATTCAGTTGGCGTCGCAACGTTTCTCCCGTCTCGCCGGAGAAGAAGCTGCAACCGGCGCTCTCACCGGAACGTCGGGCAGTGGCACTGTGGTGCAGCTTCTGCGGCAAATGTCGCGTCAGCTCGAAGGTCTGGGTGAGGAAATCGTCGCGTCTCGCGAACCCACAAAGGATGCATTTGCTGAGGGTGGAAAACGTCTTTCAACGATGCGCAAGCTAGTCTCGCAGACGGGACCAGTGGCGGATCGCGCAAACGCGTTTGCCGAAGAGGCGGTGGCTTTGTCCGGCACGATTGCAGCCTTGCAGCAAACGTCAATTGCCCCCGCCGTCAAAAGAGCGGCTGAAGATCTGGGACGAACATTCATCGCGCCGGTTGCCGATGGGGGAACAGCGGATCTTGCCAGCCGCCAGACCGATGTCGTCGGTCGTGTGGAACAGTCCGTGAAGGCACAGAGTGATGCTCTTGCTGCGGCGGCAGATACGATTTTGGCGCGCCCAGCGGTTGAGCCGGTGCGGTTTACACCCCTTTCCGCTCCGGAAGCCGTTCTGCTCTATGCCCGTGATTTTATGCCGTCCTGGGCAGGTGCGATCTCGATCGACCTTCTGCCAGCGGTGATGATCTTCATCATCTGCATCGTGCAGGCCGCCATCCGCCGGGAGGAGGGCGCCGATCTTGCCGCCAATGAGGTGACGGCCGGCGAAATGATCCGCGCAATCAAATTGTATCGCTCGCTCGAACAGGCGGACGCGTCCGCAGCCGTGGCCGTGCAATCAAAGGATCTGGATTCGACGGTGGATGAGAACTCCATCGTTGTGGACGAAAATTCGCACAATGGCGGACAGGTGCATGAAGATCGAGCGCGGACTGATCCGAAAATCGCCTCTCTACCTTCAATCAAGGCCTGATCCGGCAGCGCTCGATGAGACGTCCGCTCTCCGCATTGGTCGGCGCTATCCAAGACGGACGATTTTTGAAGTTCGTCTTTCTTGGAATGCTTGCTTTGACCGTTGGAACGGTCACGCAGGATTTTCGTGCCATGCTGGCGCTAGCCCCGGCGGGCGCTCCCGGTTCTCAGCGCATTGATCCTGCACCGATGCGCTTGCCGGAACCGGGCGATCAGACAAGACCCTATCTGCCGCGCACCATGCCGATGGGACCGGATCGATCGGCTCCCGCTCTACCGGGCTTTGATCGTTTGCCCGTGGCTGCTGATATGTCGGCGCCGATGAAATTTGCCCTTGGCGCCGGTGGTCGCGCCTCAGCGCTTGGCACCATCGATTCGGGTGCGGCCGAACGATTCAAGGCATTTCTGGCAGAAAATGACTGGCAGGCGATCGGCGAGCTGGTTTTGCATTCTCCTGGTGGTTCGGTCAGCGATGCGCTTGAAATGGCGCGCATGGTCCGCGACGCGGGGATCTCTACGCATGTGCCCAAAAATGGCTATTGCGCGTCTTCCTGCCCGCTCATCTTTGCCGGTGGGCTACATCGTAAGGCTGTAGACCCCGCCTTTGTGGGTGTCCATCAGGTCTTTGCGGTTCCACCGGCCGTCGGGACGTTGCAAAAGGGCATGCGCGATGCGCAGACCATTTCAGCGCTTTGCCAGCAATTGCTGATCGACATGGGTATCGATCTCACGGTTTGGGTGAAGGCTATGCAAACCCCGCCGGAACAGCTCTATATTTTCACGCAAGAGGAGCTGGAGCGTTTTGGCCTGTCCAATGCAGCAGCCCGCCCAGGCATTCCAAAAAGTCGACCTGCTCAAGCAGGTTGAACGTCCTGCTTGGCGAAGCGTCACCTATGTGTGAGATTGCACTCACAATGGCAATGAAAGTCCGTAAGAGTGTATCTCACTGAGCAGGGTGCGGCCGAGGGCGCAAGTGATGGATAGTTTGGCAGATTTTCCGCTGCTTGCGGGGCTGACAGAAGAACAGGTTGAACGGTTCAACGCGCAATGCGTGTGGAAAAACTATGAGCCTGATGAGCTCATCATCGACCACCATGAAAGCTCGACCGACGTTCGCTTTATCGTTCAGGGCAATGTGCGCATCGTCGTGCGCATGGTGGAAGGACGTGAGGTCATTCTCAACGACTATGGCGCCGGGCAATTCTTCGGCGAACTGGCCGCAATCGATGGCGGTCTGAGGTCTGCAAATGTCACGGCCACGGTGAAAACACGGCTGTGTTTCATGCCGCAGTCTGTTTTTCAGGCCATATGTTTCGAGTCGCCAGATGTGTCCTGGGCGATGATGAACCATCTTGTCGGACATGTGCGAAGGCTGTCCAACAGGCTGGCTGAGTTCAGCTTCTTGAAAGCGAAGCATCGGCTCTACGCCGAGTTGTTGCGCCTGTCGCGCCCGCGCTCCGGTCGCCGTGACCAGCGGATCATCAGCCCGGCCTTGCCACAGGCCGAGATCGCGGATCGAATTTCAAGTCGTCGTGAGATCGTGTCGCGTGAAATGAAAGCGCTTGAGCGCCGGGGAATTCTGGAAAGATCCCGAGGCGGACTTGTGATCTGCGAGCCCCAGCAGCTTAAACGACTTGCTGCCGAAGGCTGGACCTCCTGAGCCGCCGGGAAAGTGATGTCATGTCAATTCGGGCCTTTGGATGAAGCAAGGACCCCCACGCACTTTCAAGCGATAGTTCTTCGGCCTCGCGCAGCGCCGCATCACGCATCACCTCAAACACAGACGCCGTTGTCTGTCGCAATGTCTGCATGGGATCCAGCCCTGTCAGGCTGTGCGACAGGAGCAGCGCCGATGTGAGGTCGCCGAGCCCGTTGGGGACCTTGTCAAAGAGGCGATGTTCGCCAAGGCCTGCCTCGCCTTCAGATAACATCAAAATGCCAATCGTGTTCTTCTTCATTCCGGGAGCGGACGTCACCGCGACATTTGCGGGGCCGAGCCTCTTTGCCTGATCGAGCATTTCCAGTGCTGTTTCAACTTTCGACGAGCCAGTGAGCCACTGCATTTCAAAGGGGTTGGGAGAGGTCATATCGGCAAGCGGCAGCAATTGCTCCTTCACGGCCTGCGCCTGTTCCGGCACAACGTACAGGTTCCCGTGATCGCCAATCACCGGATCGAGCAGGTAGCGCAGCTTTGGGTTGTTTGCCTTTGCCCGTGTCACAAATTTCGCCACCGCTTCAACCTGCGCGACGTTTCCGAAATAGCCGCTCAAAATGCCCTCAATCTCACCGATCCAGGGCGAATCGGCCAATTGCTGCATCATTGCTGCAAATTCCGCGTCGCTCGCCATGATGCGTTGGCCAGCCCCGGCCAACCCTGTGTGACCCGGATGCCATGGCAATGTGACTGTTGGAACCGTCCAAACCGGGTGTCCCAGAACCTCAAGCGCAAATGCCGCCGCTCTTGTGCCAACGGTTCCACGCACGACATGGCTGGATATGACGAGGATGGCGGGTTTGGGCATCGTTGTGGCGTGTGACGGATATCGATCTCGTTGGTGCATAATCGCCCCGACGGGCAGCGTCCATCATGTTTTGGCATGTCAGCAGCTTGCGAACATGCGCCACGCAGCATACATGGCAAGTATTACTAGGAGTGTGCCATGGCCGCCGTTTTCTGGCTCATAGACACGATCCTCAGCCTGTATTGGTGGATCGTCATTATTTCCGTGATCTTGTCCTGGCTCTACGCCTTCAATGTCGTGAATGCGGGCAATCAGTTTGTGCGCATGATTGGCGATTTTGTTTATCAGGCCACGGAGCCGGTTCTTTCGCCAATCCGCCGTTTCATGCCCAATCTCGGCACGATCGACATATCGCCCATCGTGCTTCTGCTGGGCATCACCTTTTTGCAAATCTTCCTGCGTACGTCGGTGGCACCGGCACTGGGCGTATTGCGATACTGAATTTGCGGGGCGTCAGCCGCCCCGCAGCTCGCCGCCCGAGCTTTTCTCGACATTGGCAATGACCTTTGCGGAGACGGCCTCGATCTCCTCCTCCGTCAGGCTCTTGTCATAGGGCTGCAAGGTCACCTCAATAGCGAGCGACTTCCTGCCCTCACCAAGCGATGCGCCTTCAAACAAATCAAACACCTTCACATCGTTGATCAGTTTCTTGTCCGCACCACTCGCGGCGCGCAGCACCGTGCCGGCGGCAACATCGTTTTTCATGACGAAAGCGAAATCGCGCCGCACCGGTTGAAGTGGCGACACGCTCAACGCGCCCTTTGACCTGTTGGCCTTCTTGCGCGGTTCGGGAATCGCATCGAGCATGATCTCGAAGCCGCAGATCGGTCCGGTAACATCCATCAATTCCAGCGTCTTTGGGTGAAACTCGCCAAACTGGCCGATTGTGATTTTTGGGCCAAGCTTGATGCTGCCGCTTCGGCCGGGGTGAAACCATGCGGCCGCACCCTGCTCGATCTGGAGTTTGGCGGTGTCCATGCCGCAGGCAGCCAAAACGCTTAGAGCATCTTCCTTGGCGTCGAACACGCCGACCATATCTGCCGCCGCGCTCCAGTGCCGACCGGCATTTTCCAACCGAGACGTCCCTCGACGTAGGCCGGAAGCCGCGCGCAGTTGATCGCCCGGTTCAAGACCGCGATAGACATGGCTGACTTCGAAAATGGTGAGATCGCCGGTGCCGCGGTCAACATTGCGTTTGGCTGCGCCCAACAAGCTCGGCAACAGGCTTGGCCGCATGTCTGACATGTCGGAAGCGATCGGGTTGGACAGCGTGAGCACCGCATCGCCACCGCCGAAATGGGTCGCATGATCGTGCTCGATGAAGGAATAGGTCACCGCCTCGCTCATGCCGCGCGCCGCCAAGGCGCGTCGGGCATTGCGCGTGCGCATCTGCCCCGTTGTCAGAACTCTTTCGCCAACCGAGGCCATTGCGGGCAGAGGCTGCGGTGCGACATGATCAAGCCCGTGATGACGGATGATTTCTTCCACAATATCGGCCTTGCCATGCACGTCCGGCCTGTTGCTGGGCACGGTCACGGAAAGCGCATCGCTGGAACCCGAAACGACAAAACCCAGGCGGTTGAGAATGTCGGTCGCGTCTTTGGCGCCGACATCAACGCCGGTGAGGCGCTGCGTTTCGGAAAGTGGGAATTCGATCACCATTTCGGGTGTTGGAACATTACCGGCGATGACAGCCTCGCTCGGCTCGCCACCGCAAAGCTCCATGACCAGTTGTGTGCCATAGTCGAGCCCCGCTTCCATGAAGGCCGGGTCCACGCCGCGCTCGAAACGGTAGCGTGCATCGGTGATGATGCCGAGATCACGTCCGGTACGGGCAACCGTCAACGGGTCCCACAGGGCCGATTCAACAAGCACATTGGTCGTCTCTTCCGTGCAGCCCGATTCCTCTCCGCCCATAATGCCGGCGAGTGATTCCGGGCCGTTCTCATCGGCAATCACGAAATGATCCGGCTTGGGCGTATAGGTTTTGCCGTCCAGCGCGAGAAACTCTTCCGAGCCCGTCGCGCGGCGCACAGCAAGCTTGCCCTTCACCTTGTCGGCGTCGAACACATGCAAAGGGCGGCCGCGGTCGAAGGTCACATAGTTGGTGACATCCACCAAAGCGGAGATCGGGCGCAGGCCAATGGCCTTGAGGCGCCGCTGCATCCAGCTGGGGGACGGCCCGTTTTTGACATTGCGCACAAGGCGCAGTCCGAATGCCGGGCAGAACTCAGCGGCTCCATCCGCCGACAGATCGACATCGACCGGGCAGGCGCCTGAGCCTGAGATCGGTTCAATCTTCGGCGTGATCACAGTGCCAAGCCCTGCCGCGGCGAGATCGGCGGCGATGCCAGCAACGCCAAGCGCATCCGGGCGGTTCGGCGTGATGCCAATTTCAATGACCGGGTCATTCAGCCCGGCATAGTCCGCAAAAGGCGTTCCAACAGGCGCATCTTCCGGCAGATCGATGATCCCGTCATGCTCGTCGGAGAGTTCCAACTCTCGCTCAGAGCACATCATGCCGCGCGATTCAACGCCGCGAATATTGCCGACCGATAGGGTGACGTTGATGCCGGGCACATAGGCTCCGGGCGCTGCGAATGCGCCGATGAGGCCGGTCCTGGCATTGGGGGCACCGCACACCACCTGGACGGGGTTGCCAGAGCCTGTGTCGACGGAGAGCACGCGCAATTTGTCTGCATCCGGGTGCTTTTCAGCCGAAAGCACCTTGGCGATGATGAAAGGCTTGAAGGCTGTCCTGTCATCGACGGATTCGACTTCCAGTCCGATGCGCGTGAGCGTCTCGCAGATTGTTTCAAGCGAAGCGTCGGTCTCAAGGTGATCCTTGAGCCAGGAGAGTGTGAATTTCATGAGATCGTCCTAAGCGGCTTCAGCCTCGGTTTGGGCTGCCGATGGTTTGACTGCATCTGGGTAACGCCATCCAGCAAGCATGCCCTTTACTGACAAGTCTTCGTCAAGATCGGGCCAATGAACCCCGTCAAACATAAGCTCGACATTGTTGCGCTGCGATGCTTTGGCGCCGAGCAGGCTGGGATACCACCAGAGGGGTGTGATCACTTCTCGACCATCTTTGAGCTTCACATGAAGTGATTTCGGATCGCACCACGCCTCAACCGGCTGGCTTTTCTCCGGATATTCGTTTGAAGAAGTCATTCCACGCCTCCATTAGCTCATCTTGGTGTTCCTCAACCGCTTTCATAGCACGATTAAGATCGTTTTGTTTCAGTCCAATGGCATCCCATTTTTCAACGGGATCCAACCAGATCTTCGCTTGCCCGCCGTGTCCATAAGCATGGATGTGTGGTGGTTCACCTGCGTCGGCGCCATAGAAGTGAAACCGAAATCCGTATTTTCGAAGGGCGGCGGGCACTAGCTCGACAACCCTCCAAACAATGTCGGCATATCCAGCGGCCTAAAGCCGTAATGGTCGATCCAGCGCTGATCGGCCTCGAAGAACGGGCGCAGGTCCGGCATGCCATATTTGAGCATGGCGATGCGGTCGATCCCCATGCCCCAGGCAAAGCCCTGATAGACATCCGGATCCAGACCACCGGCGCGCAGCACATTCGGGTGCACCATGCCGGAGCCCAGAATTTCCATCCAGTCTTCGCCCTGACCGAACTTCACCTCGGCGCCAGACCGGTCGCACTGAATGTCGACCTCCATGGACGGTTCGGTGAAGGGAAAGAAGGATGGACGAAACCGCATCGCGACATCGTCGATCTCAAAGAATGCCTTGCAGAATTCGAGCAAGGTCCATTTCAGATTGGCGATGTTGGCCGATGTGTCGACAACAAGCCCTTCAAGCTGATGAAACATCGCCGAATGGGTGGCATCGGAATCCTGCCTGTAGGTCTTTCCGGGAATGACGATGCGGATCGGCGGCTTTTGCGCCTCCATCGTCCTGATCTGCACCGGTGAAGTGTGCGTGCGCAGCACACGTTGCTCGCCCTCGGCATCCGGCTGGAGAAAGAACGTGTCATGCATCTCGCGGGCCGGGTGGCCTTCGGGAAAATTAAGCGCGGTGAAGTTGTAATAGTCCGTCTCGATATCCGGACCTTCGGCGACGGAGAAACCCATATCGGCAAAGATCGCGGTGATTTCGTCCATCACCTGACTGATGGGATGAATGCGTCCCTTTTGCAGCGGATCAGCGCGGACCGGCAAGGTCACGTCAACGGTTTCCGACGCAAGACGGGCTTCCAAAGCGGCTTGTTTGAGAACATCGCGGCGGCTGGCGATCGCGTCTCCAATGCGTGCTTTCAAGCCGTTGAGCGCAGGACCGGCGACCTGGCGCTCTTCCGCGCTCATGGCACCGAGCGTCTTCATCTGCGCGGAAACCGACCCCTTTTTGCCGAGCGCTCCAACGCGCACTGCCTCAAGTGCGGCTTCATCGCCAGCGTCTTCGATGTCGGCAAGGATCGCAGTTTCAAGTGTCTCAATGTCGGTCATGATCTTGGCTCAAATAACAAAAACCCGTGTCAGCGCGCTGGCTGCCACGGGTTCCAAACAGTTTCAAACGGGATGGAAGCGCGGTCAGCCTTTGACAGCGCCTTCAAATGCACCCGGTGTGGTATCTTTCAGATAATCCAACGCTTTTTTGGCTGATGCCACCACCGCCGCAAAGGCTTCCGGCTGATTGATTGCCATGTCGGAGAGGTTCTTGCGGTCGATCTCGATACCCGCCTTGTTCATACCGTCAATGAGGCGCGAATAGGTCAGACCATGTTCGCGGGCCGCGGCATTGATGCGCTGCGTCCACAACCGACGAAACGCACCTTTGCGGGCCTTGCGGTCACGATAGGCATATTGATTGGCCTTTTCGACAGCCTGTTTGGCGGTGCGAATTTGCTTGCGACGGGCGCCGTAATAGCCTTTGGCGGCTTTGAGGACCTTCTTGTGTTTGGCGTGGGCGGTTACACCGCGTTTGACACGTGCCATGATCTAAACTCCTGTAAAAGCGGCGTTATTTGCCAGCGTAGGGCAGAAATTTCTTCACGATGCGGGCGTCTGGATCAGAAAGAACCGTGGTTCCGCGCGCATTGCGAATGAACTTGTTGGACCGTTTGATCATGCCGTGCTGCTTGCCGGCCTGTTGCACCTTCACCTTGCCGGTGGCGGTGATCTTGAAGCGCTTCTTGGCGCCAGATTTCGTTTTCATCTTGGGCATTTTTAACTCCTTGAAAAACCATGAGATATTCACGCCGTCCGGCGCCAGAAACGCTCAAGGTCAAATGAGAACAAAAGCTTGCGCACAACGTTGCGCGCCATTTGCTTGTGAGTGTCTGTCGAGCCGCCAAGGCATGCCCTGCCCGACCACTTTCCAACAGCGCGGTGGACCTAGACCGAATTGGACCGAAATTCAACCCCGGTTATGACGGGCAAAAGCGCGTAAAATGCCTCTATTTGCAACCAAAGCTGTCTTTTCGCTACGGCCAGCGCTACATGGGCCGTGATGAAAATGCGCCTGACCATCGCCAAAACCCTGCTAGCCCTAGTTGCAGCCGTGCTGGCCGGTGCGCTCGCACCGGCATCTCTTGCGCAAACCGGGGCCGGGCCGGTGATCCCGGATTTTTTCGATCCGCAAGACAGACTCATCCGACCCAGCCTCAAGGACCGACCCCGTCTGCGATTTCTGACCGTGACGGATTTTCCGCCCTTTTCCTTTATCGACCAGCAGAATCGTCTGGTGGGTTTTCACGTCGAACTGGCCCGCGAGATCTGCCGTGAGCTTGAATTGCAGGCCCAGTGTCAGATTCAGGCGCTGCCATTCGGAGAACTGGAGGCGGCTCTGAATTCCGGCGAAGGCGAGGCGATCATGGCGGGCATTCCCATTGATGCGCAAAGTCGGGCACGCTTCTCGTTCACGCTCAGCTATTTCCACATTCCGGGCCGATTTGTTGCGGCCAATGATCTGGCTGCGACAGGGCCTTTGGCCAAGCTTCTTGCAGACAAGGCGGTCGGCATCGTCCACGGTACGGCGCATGCCGCCTTTGCCCAGGCGACGTTTGGCGACATTCGCCTGCGCTTGTTTGAAGACCAGGCCAGTGCATTGGCAGCGCTGGAGAAACAGTCCGTCGCCGCCGTTTTTTCAGATGCGCTGTCTCTTGCCTTCTGGTTGCAGGGAAAGCAGGGCAGCGCCTGTTGCGGCTTTCTTGGAGAAGCGTTCCCGGCCCATACCTATTTCGGCCGGGGCCTGGCAATTGCCGTCAAGCGCGATGATCTGGAACTGACAGAGGGATTGAATTTCGCGCTGCGGTCGATCAATGCGAAGGGCAAGTTCGCCGAGCTTTATCTGCGCTATTTTCCGATCGGGCTATACTGAGCGCAGACGTGGCCCCGCTTGCCTTAGCGATAGTCCGACTGCTCGCGAAACGGCACTGACAGGCTCCAGCCCAGTTGCAGCGGTCGTTCGTCCTGCCATTCGGCAAGGCCGATTTCCATGCCGTCATGGCCAAGTTCGGGCTGGTCGATATAGGTGCCGAACAGTCGATCCCACCAAGGCAGGTTGAAGCCGTAATTGGAATCTGTTTCACGGTTGATCGATGAGTGGTGAACGCGGTGCATGTCCGGCGTAACCACGACAAGGCGCAGCAAACGGTCCAAACCCAGCGGAAGCTTGAGGTTCGAATGGTTGAACATCGCGGTTCCATTCAGCGCGATTTCGAAGATGATCACGGCAACTGCGGGTGCGCCCAGTGCAATGACCCACAGCACTTTCCACATCATGGAAAGGACGATCTCGATCGGGTGGAAGCGGATCGCCGTGGTCACATCGATGTCGCGATCGCTGTGATGCATGCGGTGAAAACGCCAGAACACCGGCACTTTGTGCGACAGGAGGTGGCTGAACCAGATTGCAAAGTCGAGGGCGATGAAACTGATCAGCACGGCCAGCCATATCGGTACTTCGATCAAGTTAAACAGACCGTAGCCCTGCATGTCAGCCCAAAGCGCAACGCCAACGGCGGCGGCCGGGAAAATCAGGCGCACAATTGCGCTGTCGAGCAGCACGATCGCGATATTGGTGGTCCAGCGGTGGCTCTTGGACACTGTCAGCTTGCGCCGCGGCTTGAAATATTCCGAAAGGGCCAGCACGGCGAACAGACCGATGAAGACGGAAAGGCGAATGACACCTTCATTTGTGGCGATCAAGTCCTGCATAGCTTTGGTTTCCTGAAGTCGCCCGGTTGGCCTAAGCGGTCTGATGGCGTGCGCGCGCGGCCAGTTCCAGCGCTGCGCATTTGAGTTTCGAGATCGACAATCTGTTGCGCAGCATCTGCAACAGGCGCACTTCCTCCGCCGTCACATTGAGGTCAGCCGCAGCGATTTCCGCAGCCAGCGCGTAGGCCGTCTCACGCAGGTTTTCCGGCAGGCCGGCGGCAAGGCCAAGCACAGTCTCCAGGCCTTCATCATTGTCCAGAATGTCGCGACAGCTCTTGGCGGCATTGACCAGCTGGTCACTGGAATAGCCCTTGAAGACGGGCAGCGTTTTGACGACGTTGCCGATGCGCAGCAATTCCTGCTCCTCCATGTCGCTGTCCACGGCTGAGATGGAGACCATCACATAGACAAGCGTGTCCTGTACTGAAATTGCACTCATTCAAATTGCTTCCTGTCCGTTCTGCGGTGCCGACCTAATATTTTGCCATTGCGGAGGCAATGCGGCCAACCGACACCGATTCGCACATCGCATCACGATTGTGTAGCCGTAGTTGACATAAACCGAATTGTGCAAATATATGCACATATCGGAGGCTGGATGGAACAGAAGACCCGAAAGATCAGGGCGAAGCTGATCCGTGAAGGCTGGGTTCTGAAACGGCACGGTTCGTCTCACGATCTGTACGAGCATCCGGCAATCAGGGGGACGATCACTTTGCCACGCCATCCGACAGTGTCTCCTCTGGTTTATCGCTCAATTGCCAAAAGAGCAGGGTGGAGGCTCGACTGAATTTGCAGGGGCCAGTGAGGAGAACGACAATGACCCACTATGTCGCTTTCATCGACGGCGAAGAAGGCGCCTTTGGGCTTTCCTTTCCCGATCTTGATGGCGTGGTGGCCATGGGTGAGACGATTCAACAAGTCCTTCTCAACGGCGAGGAGGCATTGCGAGATGCTGCCAGTGCCGCGATTGACGGCGGCAAGCCGCTGCCACAACCCTCCGCTCCCGGAGCGCATATGCCACCGAAGGGCGCCAGTTCCGTGCTGGTGCCGCTCATCATGCTGTCTGGAAAGTCGGTGCGCGCCAATATGATGTTGGATGAGGCCTTGCTGAGTTTCATTGACAGCCAGGCGGCAGCACGCAGCATGACGCGCACGGCTTATGTGGAATGGATGACGCGCACTGTTGGCACTTTGAGTGCCTGAGCGGCCTCGACTGGTTTAAAGGAGAGTGATCCATGGCCTGTGACAAGCAATGGTTGACAACAAAGCCGCAGTCACTGGTTCGCAGTGCAGTTTTCCTAGTCGCTATGTTCGGCGCATGGCTGGTAGCGGGGTCCGGTCAAGCCGGGGACCAAGCGGCATGGACGTCCGTACCTGAGCAATCACGCATCGCCTTTGGCTCGATCAAGAGCAACAGCATTGGCGAAGTTCATCACTTCAATTCTGTTTCGGGGACGGTGGCGCAGGATGGAACAGTCACCATAACAATCGACCTGACATCGGCTGAAACCAATGTCGACATCAGAAATGAGCGCATGGCCGAGCACGTTTTCGCAGGCGGCGAAGCCACGGTTTCCGGCCGTGTCGAACTGGCTGCCTTCAGCGACTTGCCTGTTGGCGAGGTCATTGAGGTGGAAACAGAAATGACGCTCTCCTTTGCGGGAACCGAGACCGATTTTGATGCGCGTCTGCTGGTTGCCCGCTTGAGGGAAAACCGGGTGATGGTGTCCACTGCGGACTTCATATTTCTGTCCACCGAAGATCTTGGTATCGACGCGGGCATCGACAGGCTCATGCAACTTGCCGGATTGCCGGGCATTACGCGTGTGTCTCCCATGTCCATCCGCATAGTCTTTGCCAAGTCGCAGTGAAATACGGGCGGCAGGCCCTACCGATTGGCCCGGTTGTCGAATGCGACCACTTATGTGCCCTGCGCAAACGAATTGGGTCTGGAAACCGTCGTTCTGATAGAATAGATAATCTGGAATAATTCTAAACTATAGACGTGGCCGCGGGTCGGCCAAGGAGGATTTTATGGACGCAAAGGTTGGCGACGATATCAGCAAATGCCCGGTGATGCATGGCACCTTCGCGGTGCGCAACAATCGGGATTGGTGGCCCAATCAGCTCAATCTCAAAATTCTGCATCAAAATCCCCCGGCGGGCGACCCGATGGGCGGCGATTTCGACTATGCGGAAGCGTTCAAGTCGCTTGACCTGGAAGCGGTGAAGAAAGACCTCATCGGCCTCATGACGGACAGTCAAGACTGGTGGCCGGCGGATTACGGCCACTATGGCCCGTTCTTCATTCGTATGGCCTGGCATTCAGCCGGGACTTATCGCACGGGTGACGGGCGCGGCGGCGCGGGGTCCGGTTCGCAGCGCTTTGCCCCGCTGAACTCCTGGCCGGACAACGGCAATCTGGACAAGGCGCGCCGTCTGCTTTGGCCAGTTAAGCAGAAATATGGCAACGCACTCTCCTGGGGCGATCTCATGATCCTGGCAGGCAATTGCGCAATCGAATCCATGGGTGGCCCGGTGTTTGGCTTTGGCGGCGGCCGCAAGGATGTCTGGGAGCCCGAGGAGGACATTTATTGGGGTTCTGAGGAGGAATGGCTGGCAACAAGTGATCAGGCAAAGAGCCGTTACACCGGCGATCGTGATCTGGAAGCGCCGCTCGCCGCCGTTCAGATGGGCCTGATCTACGTCAATCCTGAAGGGCCGGATGGTAATCCCGATCCGCTCGCTTCGGCGCGCGACATTCGAGAAACCTTCGCTCGCATGGCCATGAATGATGAGGAAACCGTTGCACTTGCAGCGGGCGGCCACACATTTGGCAAGGCGCATGGGGCAGGTGATGCTGCGCTTGTCGGTGCTGAGCCGGAAGGCGAGGACATTCCCGCCCAGGGCCTGGGCTGGTTGTCGAAATATGGCATCGGCCATGGCGATGACACAATCACCAGCGGCATTGAAGGCGCATGGACGCCTGATCCGACCAAATGGGACGACGGCTATTTCCACATGCTGTTCGACTATGAGTGGGAGCTGACCAAAAGCCCCGCTGGCGCACATCAGTGGGCGCCCGTTGGCGTGAGCGAAGAAGACTTGGCGCCCGCCGCGCACACGCAGGGCAAGAAGGTGCCAACCATGATGACAACCGCCGATATGGCGATGCGTATGGACCCGGACTACAAGGCGATTTCGTTGCGCTTCCGCGACAATCCGGATGAGTTTGCAGACGCGTTCGCGCGGGCCTGGTTCAAGCTCACGCACCGCGATATGGGGCCGAAAGCCTGCTATCTCGGCCCGGATGTTCCTGCGGAAGATCTGATCTGGCAGGATCCGATTCCGGCAGTTGACCACGAGCTTGTTGGCGATGCCGAGATTGCGGCGCTGAAATCCACAATTCTGGCGAGCGGCCTTTCCGTTTCCGATCTGGTGTTCACCGCATGGGCGTCCGCCTCGACCTTCCGCGGGTCAGACAAACGCGGCGGCGCCAATGGCGCTCGCATTCGTCTTGCGCCTCAGAAAGACTGGGAGGCCAATGAACCGGCCCGGATCGGCGCTGTCATTTCGGCGCTCGAAGGCATTCAGACGGACTTCAACGCGTCTGCAACCGGCGGCAAGAAAGTGTCGTTGGCCGACCTGATCGTGCTGGCCGGTTGTGCAGCGGTGGAAAAGGCCGCGAAGGATGCCGGTCACGACATCTTCGTGCCGTTCACTCCGGGCCGAATGGATGCAACCGAAGCGCAGACCGACGCTGCAAGCTTTGAGCCGATGGAACCGATGGCCGATGGCTTCCGTAACTATCAACGCGGCGGCTTCGATGTGGCGTCCGAGAATCTGCTGGTTGATCGCGCCCATCTCCTCACGCTCACCGCGCCGGAAATGACCGTGCTGGTGGGGGGCTTGCGCGCGCTTGGTGCAACCCATGGCGGCAGTGCGCATGGCGTGTTCACAGACCGCGCCGGACAGTTGAGCAATGATGTCTTCGTCAATCTGCTCGACATGGCCACCGCCTGGAATGTGTCGGAAGAAGATGAAGCGATCTATGAGGGTCGCGATCGCAAAACGGGCATGGTCAAATGGACCGGCACGCGGGCCGATCTCGTCTTCGGCTCCAACTCGCAACTGCGCGCGCTGGCAGAAGCCTATGCGCAGGACGATGCGAAGGAGCGTTTCGTAGCCGATTTCGTCAAGGCCTGGGACAAGGTCATGATGCTTGACCGCTTCGATGTGAAATAGGTTCATGTCCATCTAAAATCAGCCATCACCCCGGCCAGTGTGTCGGGGGTGCTGGCACCATTCCACGCCACGATATTGACCGAGGCGAGATTTGCTCTAGCACTGCCGCGCCGCCCCTTTCCGCATGCCTGACCGCATCATGACCAATCCGACCTTCCCTGCGCTCACCATCACGCCCGCTCTCGTTGAGGCGGCTCAGACCTCCAAGGCCTGGCCGTTCGAAGAGGCGCGCAAGCTGGTGAAGCGTTTCCGCAAGGGCAAGGATATCGCCTGGCCGGACAAGGTGCTGTTTGAAACCGGATACGGTCCGTCGGGTCTGCCGCATATCGGGACCTTTGGCGAAGTGGTGCGCACCTCGATGGTGATCACCGCCTTTCGTATTCTCACCGAAGACAAGGTGCCGGTAGACCTCATCTGCTTTTCTGACGATATGGACGGCATGCGCAAAGTGCCAGGCGGCGTGCCCAATGCCGATATGCTGGCGGCGCATCTGGGCAAGCCGCTCACGCAGGTGCCAAGCCCGTTTTCCAACGAGCACAGTTCCTTTGGCGAACACAACAATGCCAAGCTGCGCGCATTTCTCGACGCTTTCGGCTTCACCTACACCTTCGCGTCTGCCACGCAGCACTATACGAGCGGACGGTTTGACGAGGCGCTGAAAGCCGCCGCCCGTGCCTATGACGCGATCATGGAGATCATGCTGCCAACCCTGGGTGAGGAGCGGCGGGAAACCTATTCCCCCTTCCTGCCGATCAGCCAGAAGACGGGGCAGGTGCTTTATGTGCCGATGCTGTCGGTCGACCCGGAAGCGGGAACGCTCACCTTCATGGAAGACGGTGAGGAGGTGACGCAGTCCTTTCTGGGCGGCATGGCGAAGCTGCAATGGAAGCCCGATTTCGGGATGCGCTGGGCCGCGCTCGGCGTCGATTTCGAAATGTATGGCAAGGACCACCAAAACAATTCGGCGCTTTATGATCGTATTTGCCGAGCGCTGGGTGGCCGCGCGCCCGAGCATTTCATCTATGAGTTGTTTCTCGACGAGATCGGCCAGAAAATCTCCAAGACCTCCGGCAATGGCATCGCGGTGGAGGACTGGCTGCGCTACGCTCCGGCGGAAAGTCTCGCGCTGTTCATGTTCACTAAGCCCCGGACGGCCAAGCGGCTTTATTTCGACGTGATCCCCCGCGCGGTGGATGAGTATTTCCAGCATCTGGCGGCCTTTGAAGGACAGGACGAGAAGGTGCGGCTGGCCAACCCCGTCTGGCATATTCACAACGGCACGCCGCCGGAGGCGACCATGCCGGTTTCCTTCTCCATGCTGCTCAACCTCGTGAGCGCGGCGAATGCTTCCGACAAGGCAACCCTTTGGGGTTTCATCTCAAAATATGATGATACGGCAACGCCGCAAAACAATCCGAAACTGGATGAACTCGTCGGTTATGCGATCGCCTATTTCGAAGATTTCGTGAAGCCGACGAAGGAGTTTCGTGCGCCCACCGATCAGGAACGGGCGGCAATGGCAGACCTTGCGGAACGACTGGCCGCCATGCCAACAGACTCGGATGCCGAGGCGCTGCAAACCGAGACATTCTCGGTGGGCAAAGATCATGGCTTCGACAATTTGCGCGGTTGGTTTCAGGCGCTCTATCAGGTCTTGCTGGGGCAGGATCAGGGCCCGCGCTTTGGCTCTTTCGCAGCAGTTTACGGAAAGGAAGAAACCGTCGCGATGATCCGGGAACGGCTTGCCACATGACCGCGACTACTGTGTTTGCGGCTTGTCTTTCAAATCGATGATCGCTTGGGCGTCGAAACCGTCGCGCCACAATCCGCGCCCCGCCTTGCGGGCATCCGCCATAGCCTCTTCATAGTCAGACCCAACTGCGGCGAGCGCCCAGCCCTGCTGGACAAGCCAGTTTGCGATGTCCTTGCCGGCGACCGTGCATCGCGTTTCGTGCGCGCCCTTTTGCGCATCTTTCGACAAGTCGCATTGGGCGGTGCGGCCGCGGATGAACCGACGCAAGGCTGTGCGCGCCTGCCGCCCGCAAGGATGCGTCACGCGGTCGGTTTCGCATTTGAAATCCAGCGTCGGGGAGACTGTGCCGGAAAGCGACACCTGCAAGGCATTGCTTTGCAACAGTCCCGGCTGCTCAATCAAGGGTCGCGAAAGAGCGGTCTCCACTCTCTTGCTCGTCTCACTGGAACCAGGTGTAACCGGCAGTTGCGGCTTTGCGGGCAGGCGAGCGATGGTTTGCGGCTGTTCGGCTGTGCCCCGCTCGAGCGGCGCCGTCACAGCGGTTTGCGCATCATCGGCCTCTTCGGCATCAACGCGCCGCGCATCGGTTTTGATGGGCTCTTGCGGGAAGACATCCGCTTGTTGGATCGCCTGCTCGCTTAGTGTGGCATCCACGCTTTGCTTGGATGCTTCATAGGCCTGCGGCATGATGATGGGCAGCACGAAGGGCAGGGCCATCACAGCGAAGATCACCAGTCCGATGCCCACAAGCACGCTGCGCATAACCGATCACCCGGCCACGGTGGGAGACGATATGTCGATCAAATAGCCGTCGGGATCGTGCAGTAGCATGCGGCGCTGACCGTAGAACATGTTGGTCGGCGGCTCGGTAATCACGTGACCGGCTTTGGTGGCTGCCTCGAAGACGGTTTCGACATCATCCGCGACAATGGTGAGGTAGGTGCTTCCTGGAGTGGAAGCGAGGTGAGGCGGCACGATATCGTGACCTCGCTTCATGATGCCCAGTTCCGCGCCGCCCTTGTTGGGCTGTTGCAAATTGCAGAACCAGTCACTGTCAAACGCCCGTTGGAAGCCGAACAGTGCCTCGTAGAACGCTGCGGACTTTGCCACATCCGCGACGACGATGTTGACCATCAATCTGTTCATGACCTCAAACCCCTCACTGGCTTGCCCATAGAATTCGGGCGACCCAATCGACATCGGCGAGCGCGATATCACGATTTTCATGGGCCGGATTCAAAGAGTCCAGTTCAATGCGGGTTGCTGTCTTTCGCGCCAGCACTTTCGCCATCACTTCGCCCTCCTTCGTGCGCACGACAACGCGATCACCGCGCCGCACGGACGCCTCCGGTGAAACGATGATGAGGTCGCCATCGCGGTAGAAGGGCATCATCGAGTCGCCGCTGATCTCCAAAGCATAGACGGACTGCCCATCGGGCTTGGGGAAGTCGACAGCATCCCAGCCTTGCCCGACAGGAAATCCGGAATTATCGAAATAGCCACCGCTTCCGGCCTGTGCGAGGCCAAGCAGTGGAATGGCCTGAGGCATGGCGAACTGGGCTTGCTCGTCTGCCTCACGAAAGCCCGATGGCATGCTGGCCGTTTTGGCGTCCATCAGTCCGGTGAACTCATCCATCGTTGTGCCGGTTGTCTGCATGATTTTGGCCAGAGACTCCGTTGACGGCCAGCGTGGACGACCATCGCTGCTGGTGCGTTTGGATTTGTTGAATGTGGTCGGGTCGAGGCCGGCATTGCGGGCCAGACGGGACACGGACATGTCATTTTGCTGCGCCAGCGCATCGATCGCCTGCCAAAGTTGACTGTGAGAAAACATGGCTGGTCCGCAGCGTTTCGGGAATTAAATCCTAGAGCAAGTCTTGCCCAGATTGAAGCAGTTTGATGGGATGGATTTTTCGATCTGGCAAGGAGAACACCGCAGAGCGATGCTGGGCATCGCGCGAGGATTTCGACGCGGCCAGAGCGGGAAAAACACCCAAGCCCATTCATATCAGGTGCCTAAGGCCGAATATCCCTCTGCAATCGCTTCAGCTTGGTTCTTTGCGCCCTGACTGTGTTGCGCACGAGCTTGTGGTGCCCGCACCACGGCGTCGCACGCGCCTTGTCAGGTCACAAATTCCCGGCGCTCAAACGATTCAATCTGGGCAAGGCTTGCTCTCGCCTAGAACTCACCCCATGGCGTGTCCAGAACTCAAAATGTGGCGCGATGTGTTATGGTGAAAACTCCAAAAGCGTAGATCGCAGAGGGTGTTACCGTGTCCATCGGCGTAGCTGTCGGTAGGATTTGACGGCGATCTGCCGCAGTCCGTTAGACCAGTAGTCGAGCCACACACGCCCCTTTGTCGAAAGGGCCTGTTCGTAACGCAACAGCGGGGTCGCTCCATTGCACATGGCTGCCTTGAACGGCGTCGGATGGCCCAAAAACTCGTAGCGACTTAACCCCGCATCTACCGCACCGGCTATCGACAAGTGATGCATCAGCATTCCCGGGGAGTGCCTTGCTGCATCGAGCCTGTAGCTTGAAAGCCATCCATTGCGGCATCCATTGCCGGTTATGTTGATGGAGAATGCAAGCGGCGCTCCATCCAGCGTCAATATGTCGATCTCGGGATGGAAGGTCCCGTCATGGGTATCCAGGGCGTGCAGAAACTTCTCGGTGTTCGTTCTGGTCAAGCCACTGCCTGCAAGTCCGTTGGCGTTGAGCCAGTCACGTTTCATGGCCAAGGCCTGGCCGACAAAGTCCGAGAAACGATAGGATGAGGCATCCAGCGTTTCGAAGTGCGGCTTGCCTTCACGCCGCAAGCGTCGCCACTTCCTGGCAAAATCCCGGCGGAAGGTGCGCGACGTGCCCGACAGGAAGTCCTCGCCATTGGCCATGCCGTCCCATGTCACAAACGAAGTGTGCTCTGCCGGATCACCCAAAACTTGACGTCGCGATCGGGTAGCGGCCTTGGCCAGGGCAGAGCCTTGCGGGATTGCCGAAAGCTGAATGGCATCGGCACCGGAGGTCAGTTCCGCTTCGGCCAAAGCCAGCAACAAACCGTCAGTCGCATCATGATCGGGGCGTGTCAGAGCGTTTGCGAGTTGTGTGTGCGGATGCCCAAGCATCGTCAGCAGCTTCACGCCTTCAACTTGTTCGACGGCCAGGGGCAGGATCGCAACCAGCGTTTCGCCACGATAGATGAACTTTACGGCCAGCTCGGACGGGCCGTTGGCGCTGCACCAGGTTTGAGCCCATGCGAGGCACCAGGCAAAGCTTTGAAAGGCGGCATCCGGATCAACGCAATCGCGTTCGACGTCCAACCAGCGCCAGGCATTGCGGCGCATCGTATCTAGATCGCTGATGGTTTCGACACGCCAGGTCGCGTGGTCGCGAGCAAGCGTCTCCAACTCTGTTGCCGATCTCTCCACATGATGCGTCCTGGGCCGTAGCGACGAGCACCATGCGGGGCCAAGCAAGGCGCTTGGCCGAAATTAGTTGAGAAAGGGCCTGCATGTGTGAATCGCAGGCCCATTTTTTAAGGAATGGTTAACGCGCTCCGCGGATTAAACGCGGATATCTGTTCACGACAAGCCGTCAGGCAGCCTTTTTTTCGGCAGCATGGCCGAACCGGCTGTAGAAGGTTTCACCCTTCTGCGCCATCTCCTCAATGAGTGCGCAGGGCTTGAAGTGATCGCCATGGTGTGCGGCCAGTTCATTGGCACGATCACGGAAGGCGGAGGCACCGATCCGGTCGATATAGGACAAAGGCCCGCCCGACCAGGGCGCAAAGCCGAAGCCGAGAATTGCACCGACATCAGCTTCACGAATATCAGTGACGACGCCTTCCTCGACGCAACGCGCTGCCTCCAGTGCGATGGTGTAGAGATAGCGGTCCTTCAACGTGTCAACATCTACCCTGTCAGAATCAAGCTGCGGGTAGAGTTCCTTAAGCTGAGGCCAAAGGTGCTTCTTGGCGGGCTTGTCGGGATAGTCGAAAAAGCCCTTTCCAGCCTTTTTGCCGATGCGGCCATGCTCGTCGACCAGAGTATCGATCAGCTTGATGTGGCGCGGGTCGATGACGCCTTCGCCGAGATCGGCCACGGTCTGCCGCATGACCTTTTGGGACAGATCGATGGCGACTTCGTCGTTCAACGTCAGCGGGCCGACAGGCATGCCAACCATGCGGGCGGAGTTTTCAACCATCGGCGCGGGCACGCCCTCGATGATCATGTTCCACGCTTCCTGCATGTATCGCATGACGCAGCGATTGACGTAGAAGCCACGCGTATCGTTGACGACGATTGGCGTCTTCTTGATCCGCGTCACATAATCGACGGCCAATGCCAGTGCATCGTCGCCGGTTTCCTTGCCGGTGATGATTTCCACCAGCATCATCTTGTCGACGGGCGAGAAGAAATGAATGCCGACAAATTGCTGCGGGCGCTTTGAGGCTTGTGCAAGCTCGGTGATCGGAATGGTGGAGGTGTTGGAGGCGAAGATGGCCTTGTCGCCCAGCACGGCCTCGGCAAGTTCGGTGACCTCTCTCTTCACGCCCTTGTCTTCAAACACCGCTTCGATGATGAGATCACAATCTGCCAGCGTGTCATATGACGTGGTGGCGTTGATTTTTGAAAGCAGTGCCTCCTTTTTCTCGGGCGTCGAATGCTTTCGCTGGATGGCCTTGTCGAGCAAGCCCTTCGAATAGGCCTTGCCCTTGTCGGCGGCGGCCTGGTCGCGGTCGATCAGCACGACGTCGAGACCGGCCTTGGCAGAGACATAGGCGATCCCGGCGCCCATGAAGCCAGCGCCCAGAACGCCGACTTTCTTCAACTGACCCTTGGCGACATCCGGGCGACGCGCACCCTTGTTCAGGTCCTGCATATTGACGAAGAGCGAACGCACCATGGCTTTCGCTTCCGGCGTTGCCAGTGTGTTGGCGAAGTATCGGCTCTCACGCTTCAGCGCGAGGTCGATGGGAAGCTGCAGCCCCTCATAGACGCATTTCATGATGTTGATGGCATTGGGGTAATTGCCATAGGTTTCCTTGCGCAGAAGAGCATTGCCGGCAGACAGCATCTGAACACCCATGGGTGACCAAACATTGATGGGTGCCTTGAAACCTTTCTGGTCCCATGGAGCGACCGGCTTCAACCCGTCGCGGATCATCTGTTTGGAGCGTTCGACGACCTCTTCGGCCAGCACGACTTCATGCACCAGATTGAGCTGTTTCGCCTTTGCGGGCCGATGCGCCTTGCCTTGCAGCAACATTTGTACACCGTCTTGCGGGTTGACCAGACGGGCGACGCGCTGCGTGCCGCCACCACCCGGCAACAGGCCGACCTTTGCTTCCGGTAAGCCAACTGTGGCGGTCTCATCATCCGTCATCACGCGGGCATGGCAGGCGAGAGCGATTTCGAAAACGCCGCCAAGCGCAGTTCCGTTGATCGCTGCGACCCACGGCTTGTCTCCGGCCTCGATACGCCGCAGCGTCTTGTTGAGCCGCCATGCGCCGTCAAACAGCATCTGCATGGCAGAGGTCGCGTCCTTGACCTTCTCGGCCTCGTAATGCGCCATCATGTCCTGCAGGAAGTTCAGATCAGCGCCCGCGCCATAGGTCTTCTTGCCGGATGTGAAGACAACGCCCTTGATCGCCTCATCGCCCTCGATCTGCTCAAGCAATGCGTCGATCTCATCCATGACGGTTGCATCGATGACATTCATCGTCTTGCCTGGAGCATCCCAGGTCACAAGCGCGATGCCGTCGCTGTCGGTCTCGACGGTGAAGTTGGTGTAGGTCATGTGGTTTCCTTGACTTGAAGGTGCCCAATCAACACACTGCATGAAGCAATCTGTGGGATGAACAGTCTTGTTTATCTGGGACGAAAAGAGGCGTGCCAAGAACCTTCAGAAGCATGGCGTGGACTTGGCCCAGTTCGATCGGTTTGACTGGGACTCCGCCGTTTTTCTTGAAACCGAGTTCATTGACGGGGAAGAAAGGGAGCGTGTTATTGGTTTGATCGAGGGTCGCCATGCAATCGCGGTTTACACTGAACGATTTGGCGTCACTCGCCTCATCTCGTTGAGACCCGCGACACCCAGTGAAATTCGAAGGTGGAAAAATGAAAGACGATAAGCTGATCTGGCCGGATGACAAAACCAACGAAGAAATCATCGCCGCCGCTCTGTCTGACCCCGATGCCCAGCCCTGGGATGGAAAGGGCAAGGTCGTCCATGCGCGCGATGTGCCCGAAAAGGTCGCTCGGCTGAAAAAAGCCACCGAAGAGGGGTTCCGCAAATGGCGGGCTGACCAGGAAGCGGACCGCGGCATGGTCCGGCTCGACCCTGATGTCCTTGCCCATTTCCAGAAGGGCGGCGATGCGGATGTGCAAAGGTTGGTCAACGACACGCTCCGCAAGGTGATGGAGGACGGCTGACCGCTTTTGCAGAACCAATTCGGTTGAGCGCTCTCGTGTGTTCAGCAAGCATGACAGCGCCTAGAAAAGCTGCTCTTTGGCTTCGCAAGCGTAGGCGCTTGTCTTGCCTTCATTCACCAAAGCCGCTGTGCCGTCGAGACGGTTGGCGGTGAATGTCCAGTCGTCTTCAGGTACTCCTGAACCATCGGCAAATCCTCCAGCGAAACGCAGTTCGGTTGACGTTTTGCGGAAGCTCGCAACACCGCCAAAATGCTCGTCCAAATCTTGCCAGCGCATCGTGACACCCGATAGCGAAGCGGAGCCAGTTGGAAAGCTCATCCCCCATCCGCCTTCGGGTGCGCATGGCGTCATATCGCTGACGAAATCGCCACTGATACAGGCCAGTGTCGATTCTCCGTCGGAGCGTGCGGAAAGGTCCATGACGACCTGACTACCACCAGCTTCGGTCGGCTCGCAGACGATCACGGATTTTGCCAACGCATTTGATGCGACAAGGCATGTGCCGATGATCGTCAGAGCCCGCAGCATATCAAACCCGCTCGATGATTGTTGCCGTGCCCATGCCGGCGCCGATGCATAGGGTGACAAGCGCGGTATTGAGATCACGCCGTTCCAACTCATCGAGCACCGTGCCGAAGATCATCGCGCCTGTCGCACCCAGCGGGTGACCCATGGCGATGGCCCCGCCATTGACGTTGATGCGGTCGTGGGGGATGTCGAAGGCCTGCATGTAGCGCAGCACGACCGAAGCGAACGCCTCGTTCAGCTCGAACAGATCGATGTCCTCGATCTTCATATTGGCTTGCTTCAGCAGTTTGTTGGTCACATCGACCGGACCGGTGAGCATGATGGCGGGCTCTGAGCCAATGCTCGTGAAGGCGCGGATTTTGGCGCGAGGCTTCAGCCCCATTTTCTTGCCACCTTCCTCGGACCCCAGAAGCACGGCAGCCGCGCCATCCACAATGCCGGACGAGTTGCCCGCATGGTGGACGTGGTCGATGTCTTCCAGTTCGGGATAGCGTTGCACAGCGACAGCGTCGAAGCCGCCCATCTCGCCCATCATGGCGAAGGAGGCGTTGAGCGCACCAAGCGACTGCATGTCTGTTTCCGGGCGCATATGCTCGTCATGATCGAGCAGTGTGAGCCCGTTCATATCCTTGACGGGTGCGATGGAGTTTTTGAAGTATCCCTTCTCCCAGGCGTTGGCGGCCCGTTTCTGGCTTTCAACCGCATAGGCGTCGACATCGTCGCGCGAAAAGCCGTGCTTGGAGGCGATCAGATCAGCGGAGATGCCTTGCGGCACGAAATAGGACGGCACGGCGATGGACGGGTCCATCGGCCAGGCATTGCCCGCCGCTCCGATCCCCACACGCGACATGGATTCAACGCCGCCACCGATCGTGATGTCGTCCGATCCGGCGAGAATTTTGGAGGCTGCGACGTTGACGGCATCAAGGCCCGAAGCGCAGTAGCGATTGAGCTGCATGCCAGGCACGCTTTCATCATAACCGGCCTGCAACACGGCGGTGCGGGTGATGTCGCCTCCCGCTTCCTTGACCGGATCGACGCAGCCAAAGACGACGTCGTCAACCTGCGATGTGTCAAGTTCGTTGCGGTCACGAAGGCTTTCCAGAATGCCGGCAGCCAGATGGTTGGTCGGCACTTCGTGCAGCGAACCATCTTTCTTCCCCCGGCCGCGCGGTGTGCGCACATGGTCGTAAATGAATGCTTCGGCCATGATGGCTCTCCTCAGTTTCGGCCCGCTCAGGCGGTTGGCCCGGTTGGCAAAATGTCTTCAGGTGTCTTGTAGTTGGGCAAGGCAGCCATACGCTGCAACCATGCCTCGATATTGGGGTAATCACTCCAGATCACATCGAAATGATCAGGCCATGTGCAATAGCCGATCAGCGAGATGTCTGCGATGGTCGGGCGATCTGCGGCCACCCAGTCGCGCCCGTCCAGATGCGCGTTCAGGGTCTTGATGGCAGAAATCATCCGCGCCTTGTAGTTCTGCGCCGTTTCGGTGTCGCCCTTGCCCATGAACTTGGCCATGAAGCGATAGGCGGAAATATTGCCCGTAAATTTGTGATTGTCCCAAAGCAGCCAGCGTAGGATTTCGCGCTCTTCGGCCTTTGTCTGCGCGCCGAACTGGTCGGTCTTTTCAGCCAGATGGGTGAGGATGACACCGGATTGGGAGATTGCCAGATCACCTTCCGTATGGTCGATGAGGACCGGCACTTCCGCCATGTTGTTGACGGCTCGAAATTCGGGGCTGCGATGCTCACCACCCTTGATGAAGTCCACCCATTGGGCATGCCAGTCAGCACCGGAAAGCTCCAGCATAAGCGCGGGCTTGTAGGCATTGCCGGATTCCAAAAAGCAATGCAGCGTGTAGTCGGCCATTACGTGGTTTCCTTGGTTGGGAATTGAAGCCCCGTAAACGGGCGCAGTTTCATGGAAGATGCAGCACGCGCAGCCAGTTCGCCATCGGAACGGAACAGATGCGCCTCGGCGAAGGCAACGGCCTTTCCGGTGCGGATGATGCGGGCCTCAACCTCGATTCGTTCCAACGGCACGGCCATCAGAAAGTGCGTTTGCAGGTCAATGGAGGCGGGCGCAAATTTGCCTTGCAGTACGAAGAAGGCAAGCGATCCCATCGCATCATCCATCATGGCGGCCAGAAAGCCGCCCTGCACCGTGCCGCCGAAATTGCACATATCTGCATTGGGCTGGAATGACAGCCGCACCCGGCGGTTCTCCAGATCCGTTTCGACCGGCATCATATCCATCCACGCAGCCGATGGCGGGCGGAACTTTGGATCATAGCCCAAGGTCATGGTGTCCTAGGTTTCATTTTTGAGTAGCGCTCCATTCTACAGGCTGCGGGCGATCAGCAATTTCATGATTTCGTTTGTGCCGCCATAGATACGCTGCACGCGCGCATCGCGGAACATGCGGGCAATTGGATATTCGTTCATATAGCCATAGCCGCCGAACAGCTGCACGCATTCATCCATCACCTTGCATTGAAGATCTGTGAGCCAGTATTTCGCCATGGAGGCCTTGGTGGCGTCGAGGCGACCTTCAAGGTGTTCTGATACGCAGCTGTCCACGAAAACCCGTGCCACGGTGGCATCCGTTTTCAATTCGGCCAGCTTGAACTGGGTGTTTTGAAAGTCGATCACACGCTGGCCAAAGGCCTTGCGCTCTTTCACATAGTCGATCGTCAGCATCAGTGCCCGTTCGATGCAGCAGATCGCCTGATTGGCAATAAGCAGGCGCTCCTGCGGCAACTGTTCCATCAGCTGACCGAAACCCTTGCCTTCTTCCGTGCCAAGCAGATTGGCGGTTGGCACGCGCACATCGTTGAAAAACAATTCAGACGTGTCGTTGGCCTTGTAGCCGATCTTGTCCAGATTGCGCCCGCGCTCGAAGCCACCCCCGTCATTGGCAACCTCGTCGGTTTCCACGACGATCAAGGAGGTGCCCTTGGCGCCCTTAGACGGATCGGTCTTGGTCACGACAACGATCAGATTGGCGTGCTGGCCATTGGTGATGAAGGTTTTCGAGCCGTTGATCTTGTAGTGATTGCCGTCCTTCACCGCACTGGCTTTGACGCCCTGCAGGTCCGAGCCTGCACCGGGTTCGGTCATGGCGATGGCGCCAATCAACTCGCCGCTGGCCATGCGCGGCAGCCAGTTTTTCTTCTGCTCTTCGGAGCCGTAATGAAGGATGTAGGGCGCAACGATGGAATTGTGCAGTGCAAGGCCGAAACCGTCGACACCCTGATGGCCGATAGCCTCGGCGATCACGGCCTCATGGGCATAGGTGCCTCCGGCCCCGCCATATTCCTCTGGCATGGAGGCGCAAAGCAGGCCGGTTTCGCCCGCCTTCTCCCAGACTTCGCGGTCGACGATTTCCTGCTTCTCGAAGCGTTCATAATGCGGCGCAACCTCATTGGCCATGAACTGATTGGCCATCTCCTCCAGCATGGCGACATCGCCGGTGCGCCATGCTGGCGTCGGAGCATCGAGGATTTCGTGGGGGTGGGTCATTGGTTTTGTGCTTTATATCTTCGATGATCGATTTGATCAGCGGGTCATTTTTTTGCCGCTAGGCCGCCTCAACCAAAAGATGGGTGCGCTGGCCAAGAGCCGCGAGTGCCTGCTCGGCCTTCGCAGGGTCGGATTCCTCGTTCCACGTCACAATCAGTTCCACATCTTCCTTTGTTAGGTTGGCGCGTTTGGCGAGTTCGGCTGTCGTTAGACCGCTTTTGTTGAGAGCATCCATCACCGCAAGTTTCAGACTGTCGGAAGGCATGGGATAGACTAGGTCTCCAGAGCTGTGTGTCTTGGCAGGCAACGGCTTGCCTTGCTCCAAATAGGTGGAAAGTGCCGTGAAAAGACCATCTCTTGCCGTCCAGAGTGCATCGGCCTCGCTATCGCCTCCGGTGATCAATTCGGGAATATCCCGGCAGGTGACCATGAAGCCACCATCGGGGTCAGCCTCCAACTGAACGTGATATCCAAAATCCAACATGTCTTTCGTCATCTTTCCTGGTCGGGAAATCCCAACTGCTTTCGGATTGTTCTCATGCGCAGCGGCGTTAGGTCGCCGCTTTGAATGATAGTTACCTTGCCCCGAAAATACGCTTTGAAATGGCTCCCCTTGCCTTTTCCTTTCTCGATCCGAAACTGCTCGCCGAGCCTACGTGCTTCCTTGTTCAACTCCGATATGAACCGGTCCCGCTTCACGACTGTCGGCTCTAGAACGCCTCCGCATCCAGCGCCATCATCGTTTCGGCACCGGCCTCGATACGGCGGCGCAGCATGCCGCATTCGGGCATCATGCGGGCCATAAAGAAGCGACCGGTGGCCAACTTGTTTTCGTAATAGGTGGCGTTGCCATTGGCGCCCTGCGCGAGTTTCTCCTGCGCGGCCTTCGCCATCAACAGCCACATATGTGCAAAGGCCACGAGACCAAACAGATGCATGTAGTCGGTTGATGCCCCGCCTGCTTCGTCCGGGTTCTGCGTTGCGTTTTGCATCAGCCACATGGTCGCGGCCTGCAATTCGCCGAGACCCTTCTTCAGCGGTTCGGCAAAGGCTTTCAAATCCTCATTGCCCATATGCTCGTCAGCCAGCGCGCCCACTTCGGCGAAGTAGGCCTGCACGGCTTTGCCGCCTTTGCGCGGCAGCTTGCGGCCAACAAGATCGAGCGCCTGAATGCCGTTGGCGCCTTCGTAGATCATGGCGATGCGAGCATCGCGCACGAACTGGCTCATGCCCCATTCCTCGACATAGCCATGACCGCCATAAACCTGTTGTGCCTCAACGGCATTGTCGAAGCCGCGATCGGTGATCACGCCTTTGACGATGGGGGTGAGCAGGCCCATCAATTCGTCCGCGGCTTCCTTGGCTTCAGCGTCGTCGGACCGGTGATGGATGTCTCCTTTCAGCGCCGTCCACAGCACCAGCGCACGGGCGGCTTCGTTGAAGCTCTTCATGCGCATGAGGATGCGGCGAATGTCCGGGTGGACGATGATCGGGTCGGCTTTCTTGTCCGGCGCTTTGACGCCAGAGATGGAGCGACCCTGAACGCGCTCCTTGGCATAATCGACCGCATTTTGGTAAGCGACTTCGGATTGGGCGAGACCCTGAACGCCGACGCCAAGACGCGCCTCGTTCATCATAACGAACATGGCTTTCAGGCCGCGATTTTCCTCGCCCACGAGATAGCCGGTTGCATCATCATAGTTCAAAACGGCGGTCGAATTGCCGTGAATGCCCATCTTCTCTTCGATCGACCCGCAGCTTACGCCATTGCGCTCACCGGGATTGCCATCAGCGTCGAGCACGAATTTGGGAACGACGAACAGCGAGATGCCGTCCACACCTTCCGGTGCGCCCTCGATGCGGGCCAGGACCAGATGGATGATGTTGGATGTGAGGTCATGCTCTCCGGCGGAAATGAAAATTTTCTGCCCGGAAATCTTGTAGCTGCCATCGCCCTGCGGGACGGCTTTTGTGCGCAACAGGCCAAGATCGGTGCCGCAATGCGGCTCGGTCAGGTTCATTGTTCCCGACCATTCACCGGATATCATCTTGGGTACGTAAGTTTGCTTCTGTTCTTCCGAGGCGTGCTGCAAGAGCGCTGCAACCGCGCCGCCCGTCAAACCGGGATACATGCCGAAAGCCATATTGGCGGAAGCGACATATTCGCCAACGCAGGTGGCAAGCGTCGCCGGCAGGTTCTGGCCACCATACTCCTCAGGAAAGGGCAGTCCGCCCCAACCGGATTCGCGATACGTGTCATAGGCTTCCTTGAAGCCCTTGGGAGTCGTGACAGACCCGTCCTCATGGCGCGTGCAGCCCTCTTCATCGCCAATGCGGTTGATCGGCTGCAGAACTTCCTCTGCCAGCTTTCCGGCTTCGCCCAGAATGGCTTCGATCATGTCGGGCGAGGCCTCTTCAAAGCCCGGCAGATTGTTGTAGCGCTGGATGTTGAGCACATCGTTGAGAACAAACAGCGTGTCTTCAACGGGCGCGCGGTAAGTGGGCATGAGGCTCTCTCCTGGGTTGTCAATTGGGCAAATTTTTCAGGCCATCGGGTCGGCCTGATTGTGGGTCTGGAAAATCGGGCATCGTGACCGGCGCCATGTACCATATGCGCCCGACAAGCCGCCTTCTCGCGTCAAGATAATCTGCTGGAACGATATTGTCCACCAAATTGACGTTTACGCAAACGTCAATTCTTGTGACGCCGCTTGAGCCGCACAGTTGCCGCTCTGACTTGAGGAAGCCAACCTCGCAGTCCCCATAGATCGCAGGCCGCGCAATCGCAGAGCCACGCGGTGGACCTCCAAGCAGAGGCTGGAAACCCCGCGGTAGGAAAGATTAACGCCATGTTTACCATGATTGGCACAAGGTCGCGGTCGACGCCCGAATTCCATGCCGATTCGGCCCTTTGCGCCCTGGCAGGTTCGGTTTGGAAGCAGAAGCGAGACGAAACACCATGAGCGAATCGTTTACGAGCTATCGGGGGCATGGTTCGCAAGGTCACGGTTCCAATGGTTCCGGGCAGGATGACCAGGAACGCCTGGACCACTTGAAGCGCGCCATTGACTCCATCGAAAAGCGCGTCGCTGGCGTGAGGAACAACCCGCCATTCCCGGACACCGTCGGCCGTCACCATTCCTCCGCCTATCGACCTGATATGGCCCGAGAGCTGCCCGGAGCTGCTGAGCTGGCTTCAAACCGGTTTGTCGGCCAACCGCCGGTGTCTGATGGTTTGCCGCATGGCAATCACAGTTCGATGCAATCCGCGATTGCGGAGATCGCGGCCCGTCAATCCATGTTGAATGGCGCAGCTGCCAAAGCCGCATCCATGGTGCGTCACGTGCCTGCTGCCGCTTCGCAGTCTGCCGCAGCCATGCATCACGACGATCAGACGCTTGAGGGCATCGTGGCTATCGGGCGCCATCTGGGTGATTTGAAACGCGAACTTGCCGGGCTGAAGCAGAAGATCATGCAGCCCGATCCGCTGCGTGTGCCGCAGGAAGAAATCGATCGCATCGCGCAATCGATCGCTGAGCTTAAGAAGGGTGGTGAGTTTGACGAGGAAACCTTCGCACGCCTGATCGGTGAAATCGAACAGATGCGGTCGGTTGTCGAGCAGGATGTCAAACATGCCGTCCGCTCCGAGCTTGCGGAAGTCAAGCACGGTGATGAAGAACGTCTGGCCGCCGTCAATCGTCGTTTTGACGAGTTGGCCCTCAGCCTCGACTTAATCGGCCGGCAGGCCGCATCCAATTCGGGTCAATCCGTCGATGCGCTGGCCGGCCAGATGGATACGCTGCGCGTTGCCCTCGACTCCCTACCGCAGCGCCTCGACATTGACGAATTGGAGAAACAGCTCGGCGAAGTCGCTGAGAAGCTTGAATACACAATGCTGGCGGTGGCGGAGTCGATGCCCGGCAAGGATGGTCATCAGCCGGTTTCCTCAGAACATATTGCCAGCATTGAACGGCGCCTTGACGAAGTGTCGCGCGCGCTCGTTGCCGTCTCCAATATGGGTTCGCAGATGCCGCAGATTGATCTGTCGGCGGTCGAGCGTGTCGAAGCGCGGTTGACCGAAGTGTCGCGTGCACTGGACATGGTGGTCAACGATACGAGCCAGGATGCGATCGGCACTGAGATTGCCGAAATGTCGAAACGACTGTCCGGACTTGGTCAACATCTGGAATCGCTGGAAGAACAGGCTCGATCCGGTGCGTTCGCCGCTTCCCAGTCAGCCATGCATGAATCCGACATTTCCATCATCGAGGAGCAGCTTCGCAAGCTCAACGAACGCCTGGAGGTGACGGAGTCGGCATCGGTGTCCGTGGATCTGCGGGAGCAGATCGAACGCCTGCATCAGCGTGTTGAGGAAGCCGCCGACGTAAACTCGACGGCAGCGCAAATTGCCGGACTGGAAGAGCAGATCAGGCATCTGTTCAACTATATGAGCGAGTTTCCCGCTGCCCTGGGCGCCTCAGCCCAGGCGGATGCCCATGGTGGTCCCTCCGACATGTCGATGATCGAGGAGGAGCTGCGCAGGCTCAATGAGAGACTGGATGCCCAGCAATCCGCCAATGGCGGCATTGATCTTCAGGATCAGATCGAACGCCTTCATCAGCATGTCGAGGAGGCGACGAGTGTCCACTCTACGTCACACCAGATGGCTGCGCTGGAAGGCCAGATCGAGCAGATCCTCCAACAGCTCAACGAGCGCCCCGTGGTGGAAGGCAGGGTTGACCTGGCGGACATGGATGGGCGCCTGGCAGACATTTCAGTCATTGAAGAGGAGTTGCGAAAGCTCAATCAGCGTCTGGACACAACTTCATCTGAAGGGGTTTCCGGGGAGTTGCAGCAACAGTTTGGCTATCTGCACCAGCGCATTAATGAGGCACTCGAAGCCGCGATGCAGAGCAATGCGGGTTCGGATCTGCAGGCGCAGGTGGCTCAAATTCTGTCGCATGTCAGTCAGCAGGTGCCGTCTCAGGACGGAGGTGACTTCTCAACGGTGGAAGGTCGGCTCTCTGACATCGAGGCTCATCTTGCCACTGTGCAAGACGTCTCTTTGGAGGCCGCCCAACGCGCTGCCGAGCAGGCTGTCGCGATGATGGAAGCCAACAGCGAACAGGGACAACTGGTTGGGGCGCTGTCGGAAGACCTGAAAACGCTCCGCGATCTTGCCGAGCAAGGTTCGGCCAAGAACACCCAATCTGTTCAGGCGGTGCAGGAAACGCTTGCCCAGTTGGTCGACCGCCTCGCGACCATCGAAGATTCGATTGATGAGGGATTACAGGTTTCGAATGCAGGGACTGCGTCGGCCGCTCCCTTTGCCGCTCCGCAAAGTCAGATGGCCTCTTTTGGCCAGCATGACGACGTCGGTGCAACAACCGAGCATGTTCTGGCCGATGCTGAAGCTTATCTGTCTTCCGCAACCGCAGATGCACGCAGCGCAAATGTTGCGGCCCCCTCCATCGATCCTGCGGGCCATCTGGAAGCGGAAGCCGATGCGGAACTGGCAAGACAGGACGCCATGGCCGCCGAAGACAATATGCCGCTGGAGCCGGGCTCTGAGGCCCCTCGCCTTGAACGACCGACTGGCGAAACTGCGCAGCCCCACCATCAGACCGGACAGGCATCTGCGCCACCGCTGCGCAATACGCAAGCCAGCGTGATCGACGCCGCTCGGCGCGCCGTGAAACATGCCGAAAGTGAAATTACGGCTGCGCGAAATGCTCAGGTGGCTGCTGCGAAGCCTCGCAATCCTGGCTTGATGTCCAAGTTGAAAGAACTGCGGTCCGGCGCCGGTAGCGGCTTCGATTTCAAATCCATGCGCAGGCCTATCGTTCTTGCGGCCGCAGTGGTGTTGGTCTCGCTGATTGGCCTGAAGGGCTATCAGATGTTGGCCAGCGGTCCGCAGACATCTGACGCTGTCGTCAACCAGACGGTTGCCCAGTCCGTTGATGTTGCGCCTTCCGCAACGGATGATGCTGACAAGGTCATCAAAATTGATCCGTTGGCCGTTGAGAGCGCCGCGGTGGCTGACCCAAAAAATGATGTAGAAGTTCGTCGTATCGATGATTCCGACAATGCGGGCCCCACTGTCGAGCAGCCATCTGCGAGCCTACAACAGGCCATTGAGGACATCGCGATCGCAGACGAAGCTGACACCGCCGCCGCTCCGGTTGTTGAATCCGTGCTGCAAGACGCGCAACCACAAGACACGCAATCGCAAGACACTGACGTCAACGTCTCTGTGCCCACCGATGCGAGTGCCGAAGCGGCACCCGTTGAAACAGCCAGTTTTGAAGTTCCTGCCCAGGTGGGACCGGCGGCCCTGGTCGATGCTGCACAAAGTGGCGACCCAAAGGCGCTGTTCCAGATCGGTCTTCGCTACAGCGAGGGCAGCGGCGTTGATCGTGACCTTTCGAAATCGGCAAAATGGTTCGGCCATGCTGCGGAGCTGGGTTTTGCTCCTGCTCAATATTCGCTGGGCAGCCTTTATGAAAAGGGCATCGGCGTGGACCGTGATCTGGCGCGTTCCGCGCAGCTTTATGAACAGGCCGCTCAGCAGGGCAACGCTCGCGCGATGCACAACCTCGCCGTCATTCGGGCCACCGGCAATCCGCCGGATGCCGCGCCGGACATGACCAGCGCCATTGAGTGGTTCAAGCAGGCTGCCAATCTCGGCATCAAGGACAGTCAGTTCAACCTTGGCATCTTGTACGGTCAGGGCATGGGCGTTCCCCAAAACCTGGCCGAGAGCTACAAGTGGTTTGCGATTGCGGCAAAGACCGGCGACACGGATGCTGCGGGCAAACGTGATGAAGTGGCCAATGCGATGGACCCCGACAATCTGGCACAGGCCCGGCAGGACGTCGCCAACTGGCAAGTCGCGACGCTCAACGAAGCGGCCAATCGTGTCGACATTCCCGATGAATGGCGTGATGGCGGCTCGTCGACATCGGCATCAGCGCCCCTCAGTCAGCAACAGATCATTCAGCGTGCACAGGCCCTGCTCAACGAGCGCGGCTTCAGCGCTGGTGTTCCGGATGGCTTGATGGGACCGGCGACGCGCAGGGCGATTTCGGATTTCCAGCGCAGCGCGGGCATTCCGGTTACAGGCGAAGTTGATCAGAACCTGATGCGTGCCCTCGATATGCAGGTGTGATGGGCGCATTGCCCATGTCATCTGAGTTTTTTTGACCTGTGTAGCGTGATTTCCCACCAAACGGTTTGACAGCCGTTCAGGCCGGGCGCATGAAGCGGATCATCGTGGCACCGGCTTCGGCTGCCATTGTGTTCTCGCCGTCTCGTCGGGCCAGCCGTAGTGAACGTATATCTTCCCATCGCCGAGATGTCGGTCAGCGTTTTCGTCCTCTTTTCAATGGGCGCAGGCGTTGGCTTTTTGTCGGGCATGTTCGGGGTCGGTGGCGGCTTTCTAATGACGCCACTGCTGATATTCTACAACATCCCGCCGGCCGTCGCGGTTGCGACGGAAGCCAACCAAATCGTCGCGTCTTCCTTTTCTGGCGCCCTGGCGCATTTCCGACGAGGAACGGTGGATATCAAGCTTGGTATCATGCTGCTCATAGGCGGTGTGATCGGCGCTGGTCTGGGTGTCCTCATCTTCGCCAAGCTGCGTGAAATCGGACAACTCGATCTCATCATTTCGCTTCTTTACGTCGTGTTCCTGGGAACGGTTGGAACCTTGATGGTGATTGAAAGCCTCAATGCAATTCGCAAATCGCGCCGCAAGGGCGAGCAGGAACCGGCAGTGCTGCCACGGCAACGCTCCTGGATCAGCAATCTGCCGCTGAAGATGCGCTTCGAACGGTCCAAGCTTTATCTGAGCGTCATTCCGGTCATCGCACTGGGCATGCTGGTTGGCATTCTTGCCTCGATCATGGGCGTGGGTGGCGGCTTCATCATGGTTCCCGCGATGATTTATCTGCTGCGCGTGCCGACCAATGTGGTGATCGGCACATCCTTGTTTCAGATCATGTTTGTCACGGCTTTCACCACGGTTGCACAATCCGCCGCCAACCAGACTGTCGACATCGTTCTGGCGCTTATTCTCATGGTCGGTGGTGTTATCGGTGCGCAGTTTGGCGCGCAGATGGGCCAGAAGATGCGCGGCGAACAACTGCGCGCCTTGCTGGGGCTGATCGTGCTTGGCGTATGTGCCCGGTTGGGCTGGGATCTGGTAGCAACGCCGGACGAGTTGTACTCGCTGGGGGAGGCGGCGCATTGATGCTGCGCGTCACCATCACTGTGTTGTTTGCTCTAGTAGCAACGAAGGTCACAGCAGAAGATCTGCGCATCGGCCTTTCCGATCCGGCTGTCTCCATCGAGTCAAATTTTGTTGGAACGCAAGTTGCTGTCTTCGGTTCGATCGAGAACCCGGAGCCCTTGGCAATCGAACGCGATGCCTATGACATCGTTGTGGTGATGCAAGGTCCGCCGACTCAGGTGCGTGTGCGCCGCAAGGAAAGGCGGTTTGGAATCTGGGTCAACGGAGCCGGACAGGTCTTCGACAATGTCCCGTCCTTCTACACCATCGCCTCGACAGGGCCTTTGCGCGAAGTTGCAACGGAAGAGTCATTGGAGTCGCTGAGCCTTGGATTCGACAAGCTTGATGTCTCACCGTTGATTGACGCGGATACGCCGCGCAGCGAGGAGGAATTGGCTTCCTTCCGTGCATCGCTCAACCGTTTGCAGGTGGCCGACGATCTGTTTGTGGAAGAGATTGGCGGCGTGGAGTTTTTGAGCGACACGCTCTTTCGCGCGCGGTTGCGCGTGCCAGCCAACGTGCCCATCGGTCATCATCGCGCCCGCGCATTTTTGTTTCGTGACGGAGAGTTTCTGATCACGCGCTCGGTGCTGCTGGAAGTTGCAAAAAGCGGGTTTGAACAACAGACCTACAATCTGGCGCAGCGCAATGGACTGCTCTACGGCATCATGGCCGTGTTTATCGCCATGGCGACGGGCTGGCTCGCCAGCGTCGTGTTCCGGAAGGACTGATCGTGTCCGCGCGACAAACGGCATGGGCGTTGGCGCTGGCAGGTTTCATTCCCTTTGGCGGACTGCTCGCTGCTGCCCTGTTCCTGTCGGATGATGGGGTACGCGGTCAGGCGACTTTTGCGCTGGCCGCTTATGGTGCCGTCGTCCTTTCTTTTCTCGGTGGCATTCGATGGGGCCTTGGGCTGTCGCGTGATGATGAGACGACGGCGCAGCAACTCGCTTTGTCGGTTGTGCCATCTCTGGCGGGCTGGTGTTCCCTGCTTCTCGCCCAGGGGGTGGGTTTTGCCCTTCTTGCCGTCGCATTTGTCGCGCAGGGCGTCCGGGACAATCGCTCCGGCATGGCCGGGCAGTTTCCCGCTTGGTTCATGCCGCTGCGAACAACGCTGACGCTGATGGTGACCGCGGTCATGGTCGCGGCCGCCTTTCTGCTTGGTTGAACCGGCGAGCGGTCATCCGCGCATCGGCTGAAGGAGCGAATATGAGCAATGCAGTGACACGGTTTCTGGGCGACTCACCGCTTCGCGTCTTCATCAAACTGGTGATCCTGTCGATTCTGGTCGGCATGACGATGAGCTTCTTCGACATTCGCCCGATGGACGTTGTGGGTTCCATAGTCGGCGTGGTCGAACGTATCTGGAGACTTGGATTTTCGGTTCTCTATGACTGGCTGGAATATCTGGCACTGGGGGCAGCGATTGTGGTTCCTGCCTTCCTGCTCATTCGCCTGCTGAGCTATCGTTCGCCGCGCGCATGAAGCGAAGCAGCGCGGCAGGTTACAAACTGGACATCACGCATCGCAGCGTCTTCGCCATCGCATGGCCAACGACGCTGGCCTACATGTCGACGCCGATCCTCGGAATGGTCGACACTGGCGTGGTCGGAAGGCTCGGTGACGCTGCTCTGATCGGCGGATTGGCAGTCGGCGCCATTCTGTTCGACATCGTTTTCACGACCTTCAATTTCATGCGGGCTAGCACGACCGGCCTGGTCGCACAGGCCTTCGGCGCGGGGGACGACGAGGCGCAGCAACTGGTTTTGTATCGCTCATTGCTGTTGTCCGTGGTGCTCGGCATGGCAACGCTGGTTTTGTCGCCGCTCATTCTTGCAGCGGGGCTTTGGGCGATGGATGTGCCGGAGAGCGTGGCGGCTGCGACGTCCGCCTATTTTGTCATCCGCATTCTTGCCGCGCCCCTAACGCTGACCAATTACAGCGTGCTTGGCTGGCTGCTCGGGCAGGGGCGGGCAACGCTTGGTCTTGCGCTGCAAACGCTGCTGAACGGCTCCAACATCCTGCTGTCCATTTGGTTGGGCCTGACCCTGGGCTGGGGCATTGAAGGTGTGGCCTGGGCGACGGTCACTGCCGAGGCGCTCACCGCTACGGCTGGGCTTGCACTGGTTTCGTGGCATCACCGCAACCAGAGCTTTCTCGACCGGTCGCGCCTGCTCGACAAGGTAGCGCTGTGGCGGCTTTTCGCGGTGAACCGCGACATCATGATCCGATCCTTCTGCCTTCTGTTCGCCTTCGCCTTCTTCACGTCTCAAGGGGCAAATTTCGGAGAGACCACACTTGCCGCCAATGCGGTTTTGATGAACTTTTTTCTCGTCTCCGGCTATTTTCTCGACGGCTTCGCAACGGCTGCGGAGAGCCTGGCGGGTCGGGCGGTCGGGCGTCGCGAGGAACAGGCCTTCAAGGACGTGGTTCGCTTGACGCTGTTTTGGGGCTTCGTTCTGGCGGTAGTTCTGCTGTTTGCCTTTTTGCTTTTCGGACCGTCTCTGATCGATCTGCTCACAACCAATTATGCCGTGCGGTCGCAGGCGCGGCTCTATTTATATTGGGCATCGATCACCGCTTTGGCCGGTGTCGTGGCCTTTCAGATGGATGGTATCTATATCGGCGCGACATGGACGCGCGACATGCGCAATATGATGCTGCTCTCGCTTGCCGTCTTTCTGGCCGTTTGGTGGGTCAGCGTGCCGTTGATCGCCAATCATGGCCTGTGGCTGGCGCTCAACGTTTTCTTGGCAATTCGTGGGATCACGCTATACAGGCGCCTGCGTGCAAATCGGCGAGCCACTTTTGCCGGTTAGCCGTCTATGTCCAGCCCGGCCCAGCGATCGACCGCTCGACCCTTGGCTTGTGAAATCGAGGAAAGTCCCTCAGCGTCCAGCAGTCTGGATAGGCCTGTCAGAATGTCTCCGGGCAGGGAAGGTCCACGATAAATCATACCGGTATAGAGCTGGACCAGGTCCGCACCCGCTTCAATCTTGTGCAGCGCGCTTTTTGCATCATGCACCCCACCAACGCCGATCAGTGGCAGGTCGGGCCTGATGCGTTGGCGCATGCGCGCCAACACGACGGTTGAGCGATGAAACAGCGGCTTGCCGGACAGGCCGCCCGCCTCATCCTTGTTGGATGACAAGAGCCCTTCACGCGAAAGGGTCGTGTTGGAAACGATCAGACCATCGCAATGCGAGTCGTTCACGGCGTCTGCAATTGCATCCATCGCCGCTTCATCAAGGTCTGGCGCAACCTTTAAGAAGACTGGGCAGACCTGTTCTGCGGCTCCCCTCGCATCGTCCACGCGCTTTAGCAAATCGCGCAACGCGTTTGACTGCTGGAGATCGCGCAGACCCGGCGTGTTGGGCGACGAGATATTGATCGTCAGATAGTCCGCCAGCGAAGCGAAGGATTTTATCCCAATCACATAGTCGGCTGCGAAATCGGCGCTTTTCTTGTTGGCACCGATATTGACACCAACAAGGCCCGGCGTGTTTCTGGCCAGTCTCAACATCCGTGCCTTGACGACATCGTGTCCCCGACTGTTGAACCCGAGACGGTTGATCACGGCATCGTCTCGCACCAGCCGAAAGATGCGCGGCTTGTCATTGCCCGGTTGCGGCACGGGTGTCACGGTGCCGACCTCAACATGCCCATATCCCATGCTCAACAGAGCTTCGGGCACATCCGCATTCTTGTCATAGCCTGCCGCCATGCCTAGCGGGTTGGGAAGAGAAAGTCCGGCAATGTCGGTTGCGAGACGCGGGTCCGTGTCTGCACGGTATTTTGGATGCAGGCCCGCACGCAAGGCCTTTATCGATGCGCCATGAGCCCGCTCAGCGTCCAGATTGAAAATCAGCGGCCGCGCGAGCGCCTGGTAAATGCCGCTCATATGAGTGTTTCTGGAAACTGGTGAACACCATCCTCACCGATTGGCAACGGCGCCTCCCACAGAACCGTATCCACAGGCAGGGCTGCGTGAAGATGGGGGAACAGATCGCCGCCACGCGACGGCTCCCATTTCAGATCATCGCCCAATTGTGTCGCATCGATAGCGATGAGCAACAAATCTCGTTTTCCGGCATAGTGCCGACGAGCGGTCTCCCGCACCTGCGCCGCGCTTGAGAAATGGATGAAGCCGTCGGTGACATCAATCTGCGCACCTTCAAACCGACCATTTTCGCGCGCCTGCTCCCAGTCTTCCCGGGCACAGATCTTGTAGACGATATCCGGATGACTCATGCGCTTTGTCTCCCATAAACCGTCTGCCTGTTGCCACATTGAGGTGGCATTGACCATAGAGTGATTGATCATCGACAGCGTCAATTACGGATGCCTTGCAGAACCGTGAAACCGAACATGAGCCACTGTCTTAAAATCACCGTTACGGCAACCTTGATGGCCGGATTGTTCGCTGCGTCTCAAGTTGCAGCGCAGGATCGCTTCATCGTGGTTGAACGCGGTGAAGAGATCGTGCGCGTTGACCGTGAAAGCGGCCGGGTTTCGTTTTGCCGCAATGCGGATGGCGGGCCGGTGTGCATTCTCGCCGCGGAGGAAAGGGCAGCCTGGTCCGCCGAGGTTGAAGCTCTCGAAAAGCGTGTAGCCGAATTGGAAGCAAACTCGTCGGGAGCGCCATCGTCAAAGTCGAACGATGACCTTGATAAGGCACTTGAGACGGCGGAGACGATGATGCGCCGCTTCTTCGACATGATGCAAACGCTCAAGAAAGACATGCAATCACAGTGATTGCGGGCTGTTTCGCGCCTGGACGATTTGCCAAAGTGCCAAAATTGCCAGCGATGCCGCCAGGCCAAGTGCTGCCGCCGCGATCACGCTTTGCTGGTCATAAAGCAAGGCATAGCCCACCAGGCAACTGCTCGTCAGTGTGCAAAGCGTTGTGAATGTTGCGGAACCGCGATCGAACCAGGCTGCTGATAACAGCGAGGGAAACACGCTCGACGCCGAAATGGCGACCGCCAAAATCAGCAGATCGATGATGTTGAGGTCGATCTTCGATGCCGACACCCACAAGGTGATGGAAAGCGCCATCACCACAAGCCTTGCCGCAAACATCGACCCAACCCCCGGTTCTCGCTCGATTCGGGCGCGCAGCGAAAGAACCAGGGTTTGTGAAGCAACCAACAGGCACATGGACAGCGCGTTGATGGCTGTCCACAACAAGGCTGCGTAAGGCAAGATCGCCAGCGACGTGTTCGATTGCAACAGGACCGACATTTCTGTGCTGGAGGGGTTTGTGAGCACGAGGCCAACGGAAAGCAGCAGGGCACTCAAAGCCAGAAATACGATCAGGCTGGACCAGGCCAGCCCCTCGATAGATGCGATGCGCTGACCCGCAAGTGGTAATCTCGCCAATAGATGCGGGAAGGCTGCAATGCCAGTGGCGTTCACAATGAGCAACAGGATTGCGTCTGCCGTTGAGGCTAAGTCGAGCATGGTGGACTGCGCATTCATGTCGATTGGCGCAAGAAAACTGCCATCGCCGGCTGATATGTTGGTCAGGAGCGTTGGGAGAAAGCCAACCAGAACAGCAGGGGACAACAACGACAAGAGAATCCACAGGCCCAGACAGGCATTGACCACGATGAGGGACTGCCATCCTCCAAGCAGGGTGGGAACAGTGGCAATGACGCACAATGCGATCATGGCACTCTGGGCGGAGAGGCCGGATAGCTGCGTTAACAGGCTTGCTGCGATCTTGAACTCCGCCAAGGCAAGTGGTGCCAGTGCCAGCAGGCAGGCGAGCATAGTTGCAAGGCCGGAGGCTCTCGCTCCGCAATGCGCCAGAACCATGTCGGGGAGCGTCGTATGGGCGCAGCCGCCGAAACGATGCGCAAAGAGAACCGCCTGAAGCACGAAAGCCAGGCTCACCGCCGCCAGAAGGATGAACGCTTCGGCCGAGTCTAGGGCAAAGAGAGCGAAAATCACACTTGCGCTTAGCCAGCCAAACGCACCGCCCAACCCGGCAACGAAGGGCATGTTTTGACCGCGTGCACGAAAGAACTGCGCGCCGCTGACCGACCGGCCGAACCAGGACACAAAGGCGATAGCAAAAACGGCCCACACCGTAACGACGGCGGAAACAACACGGCCTGAAAGGCCAAGTTTCTCCATCGTGAACAGCAACGCGATGAAAGTGAAGAAGGCCAATCCGCATGCGATGACAAACCGCAGCACGGTTTGCGGTCCGACCGCTCGGTCAAGATCGGGAATGGCATCGGCCAAAGACATTGAACATCATCCCTCCCCGGAACCGCGTTTCTCAGCAATGACGACAAGGCGCGCAAAGGTCGCAATCGCGATGACCGTGATCAGCGGAAAGCCTGAATAGGCAAACCAACGATAGGATCCGACGTCGCCTTCACCTTGCGCATTCGACACGAGCAACGCAAAGCCCATCGCCACGATGACCGCCAGAAGCGTGAAGATGATGGCCAGAACAGACTGGATCGCGCGGGTTGTCGGTTGGGGACGAAGTGGTGAGGACATGGCAGGCTCTTGCCGCGCTTTTGTTGCGAGTGCAACATGTCACCTTCGCGAGGCTGTGCCGCGTCTTTCGCTTGACAGCGTGCCATATTGAGCGCGAGTGGCGGCGACCAGGCGATCAAGCAAGGAGAACTGGCTGCATGAATATCAGGCTGCTCATTGTCGACGATCATCCCTTGTTTCGAGGCGCGATGAAACAAGCGCTGAGCAGCGCAGATGAAGGCCGCTACGGCAGGATTGATGTTCTTGAGGCAGGTAATTTTGCGGATCTGCAAGCCCTGCTGCTGGAACATGGCGATGTCGATCTGGTGCTGATGGATCTCGCCATGCCCGGTGTCAGCGGCTTTTCGGGCCTGTTGAGCTTGCGGGCGCAATATGCGGCCATCCCGGTCATGATCGTGTCAGCCACCGAAGACCCCGAAACGATCAGGCGCGCGCTGGAGCTTGGCGCCTCTGGCTTCATTCCCAAATCCGCCAATATTGAAACCATTCGCCTTGCCATCGACACGGTTTTGGCCGGTGACGTCTGGAAACCCGACGACATCGATCTCGGCGCGCAATCTGACGCGCAGATCACAGACCTTATCGAAAGGCTGGAAACGCTGACCCCGCAGCAAATGCGCGTCCTGTCGATGATCTCTCAAGGCTTGCTTAACAAGCAGATTGCCTGGGAACTCTCGGTTTCGGAGGCGACCGTTAAGGCGCATGTGTCCGCGGTTCTGCACAAGCTGGGTGTCGACAGCCGTACGCAAGCGGTTATTCAATTGTCCAAGCTGGGCACGGACGCCGTGCCGCAGCCCGGCACTATCTGACATCACAATTTGGCGTTGTCCCCAGCTACTCAGCGGCCTGTGATGCGCCGTCGGCAGACTTATGCGCTGCGGACTTTCTCACGCGCGACAGAAGAGCCCTGAGCGCGGCAGGCTTCAGCGGCTTGTTCAGCACGGTCATGTCGGCTGCCTTGGCCAGGCTGCGCACCGCCGCGCTGCGATCTGCCGTGATCAGGATAGCGGTGAACTCAACATCGTGCTGCGCGCGAATGGTCGATACCACATCGACGCCGGTGTTGTGATCGAGATGGTAGTCGGCCAGAACCACATCCGCCTGCAAACTCGGCATGGCGTCGATCAGCGAAGTGCCATTGTCAAACGTCTCCACCTGACAACCCCAGCCTTGAAGCAAAGTACGCATGCCGTCGAGGATGCGCTCCTCATTGTCGAGGCAGGCGATCGTCATGCCATGGAAATCTGAGGCTGACCTTTGCGGCGATCCGTGCACTAGTGGATCGGCTCCCTTTATGGCGGCCAGTGGTGTCGCCACGCAGAAGACGGAACCGCGTCCAACGCTGGTTTCAAGCGTGATGGAATGGTTCAGCGTCTCCGCCAGCCGTTTGACGATGGAAAGGCCAAGCCCCAGTCCCGGAGCGCTGCGCTTGCCCGCGTCCAACCGGCTGAACTCGCGAAAGATCGTGTCGTGATCGTCCGAGGCGATGCCAAGCCCGGTGTCGCGCACTTCAAAGATAAGCTCATTGCTTTTGACTTTCGCATCCAGAACCACACGCCCCTCGGGCGTATATTTGATGGCGTTTGAAACGAGATTTTGAAGTAGCCGCCGCAGCAAATTGTAGTCGGATCGAATGTGGAAGTCGTTTGACGATACGATCAGGTCCAAGCCCTTGTCTTTCGCTATGGGGCTGAACTCGTTCTCCAGCCGTTGCAACAGTCGGTCGGCAGGAAAAACAGTAACATTCGGCGCTAATGCACCCGAATCCAGCCTGGAAATGGCAAGCACGGCACTGAGAATGTCTTCCACGGATTCAAGCGCACTGTCGACATTGCTGGCGAGGCTTTGAGCATCATCATCCCGCAACTGCTCGACCAGACTGGACGTGTAGAGCCGTGCCGCGTTGAGCGGTTGCAGAATATCATGACCCACAGCGGCCAGAAACTTGGTCTTTCCGATATTGGCCGCGTCGGCCGTTTCGCGCGCCTGGGCAAGATCGACATTGAGCTGTGTCAGTTCCTCGGTTCTCTCCTTCACGCGTTTTTCAAGGGTTTCGTTGGCTTCCTGCAACAGACGGGCTGCATTGCGCCGTTCCGTTGCATCGTTCCAGGAAATCACCAGGCCGCCATCGGGCAAAGACTTGGTGTCAATTTCGATGATGGCGCCTGAATCACGCATGGTGATGCTTTTGGGCTGGCCGCTCATCAACAGATGTTTGACCAGATCACCGATGGCGCGCCCGTCTGGCTCGCAGCGGCTTTCAATCGCCGCCGCAACATCCGAGATCGAAAGACCGGCCTGCCCGAGATGTTCGGGCAATTCCAGCAATCGACGAAACTGTGAGTTCCAGCTGGAAAGCCGCATTTGTGCATCGAAAACGCAGATTCCCTGCGCGACCTGATCAAGTGCAGTCTGAAGCAGATCTCGATTGTACTGCAACGCTTCGGAGGCGTCATCGAGCAGCTGAATCGTCGTTTCACCTGCGTCCTCATGCTTCTGCAACAAGAGCGAAAGCACAAGTCTGGATGATGCGGTTCCGACCGCCGAGGCAAGCAGCTGCTCGGCAAATCTCAGCGTTTCGTCAGACGCCCTGTCCTGCGGCTTGTCCGCGATGAAGCGTTGTCCAAGAAACTGCGCAAAGGCACGCTCGGCACGTTCGTGACCCAGATAGTTTCCAACACAGTCCTTCAACTCGCCCAGCGTGATGGAGCGCTCCTGCAAAATCGGGCTGCTCGGCCCGCCACGCCCCACCAGCGCGAAGACCTCCGCCTGCATGCGCTCGATAGCATTGGGTTTGCGCAGCAGGGAGGCGCCCACATAAGCCAAGATGTTTGCCAACAGACTGAATGTGACGCCGTGGTTTAATGGCTCGGCCGACACGTAAAACAGTGCTTGCGGCTTCAGCCAGCCGATGCCGAACGGTCCCTGGGTCAGCAGCGGTGTCGCAGCGTCAAGAATCGTTGGGAGAAACAGAGTGTAGGCCCAAACAAAGAAGCCCACCGACATGCCCGCCAATGCGCCCGTCGATGTGGCGCGGCGCCATACCAGACCGATAAAGGCTGAAGGTGCGAATTGCGCGATGGCCGCGAAGGACAGAAGACCGATCGATGCAAGGGCGGCGGAATCATCGGCAATCTGAAAATAGGCATAGGCCATCGCCATAACGACGAAGATTGCGGTCCGGCGAATATTGAGCAGAGCAAGCGCCATGCCGCCGCCCAGCCGTCCAATTTCGTTGAGCCGACCGCGCCCGCCGCCCACGAGAAAGGGCACAACAAGGTTGTTGGAGATCATGATGGCAAGTGCGACACAGGCGACGATCACCATGGCCGTTGCTGCCGACAGCCCCCCGATAAAGGCAAGCAGGGAGACGCCGGGTGCACCCGCTTCCAGCGGAAGGGCCAGGACGTAGTTGTCGGCCTCGATGCTGGTTCCGAAGTTCAGCATGCCGGCCAGCGCTACCGGAATGACGAAAAGGTTGATGAGAACGAGGTAGAGCGGAAACAGCCAGCGGGCTGCTTTGATCTCGGCGGTGGACCGGTTCTCGACAACGCCGACATGAAATTGCCGGGGGAGAAGAATGAACGCGCAGCTGCTCAGAAGCGTGAAGACGAGAAAGCTTGATGGGTCGATACCCGCATAAAAATGCGTTCGCACATAATCACTGGCCTGAGCCTTGGTCCAAAGATCGCCAAAGCCGTCAAACAGGCTGAAGGTGACAAAGGCTCCCACGGCCAGGAAGGCGAACAGCTTGACGATCGATTCGGTCGCCACTGCCACGATGAGGCCGTCCTGATGTTCCGTGGCGTCCGCGTGCCGTGTGCCAAACAGGATCGCAAACACGGCAAGAAGAACGGCGACCAGGAACGATACTTCGACGGGCACTGGCGCGTTCTCAAGCAGGCTCGTTCGATATTGGCTCACCATATCGTCAATCGAGGCCGAGATCGCCTTCAGCTGCAATGCGATGTAGGGAACGGTGCCGACCACGGCGATGATCGCTGCCAGCGCCCCGACAGTCGTGCTCTTGGCGTGGCGCGCAGCGATGAAATCGGCAACGGATGTGATGCGTTCGCGTTTGGCAACTGCGACGATGTGACGAAATAGCGGGTAACCCAGCGTGATCATCAACACCGGCCCGGCATAGATCGCCAGAAAGTTCAGTCCAGACGATGCCGCTAGGCCAACCGAGCCGAAAAAGGTCCAGGATGTGCAGTATATCGCCAGAGAAAGCGCATAAATGGCTGGTCGCGCTCTAACAGGCAGCGCCCGCGCGCGCCGGTCGCCAATGCTGGCAACCAGAAACAGAAACAAAAGATAGGCGACGGCAACCGCGACGATCGCCCAGCCCCATACTTCCATCAGCTTGCCTCCCGTCCAACGCCTTGTTGGTCCGTCCCGAACCCGTTGTCGGACAGGCAGGCCGCGTTTTCAACAGCGATGGCCTTCACTTTAACCTTTGGTTAACTCTGTGATATGCCGATCCCAGGCTTTTCGGGTGCCGGTTCAGGCCTCCGTTTCATCTCACCAAAGGGGACAAATATGCTGTCTGAGTTCAAAGAGTTTATCGCCAAGGGCAATGTCATGGACCTTGCCGTCGGTGTCATCATCGGTGCGGCCTTCGCTGCCATCACGTCATCGATGGTTGACGACATAATCATGCCGATCGTGGGAGCGATTTTTGGCGGATTGGATTTCTCCAACTATTTTCTGCCTTTGGGTGGAGAAGTCACAGCGGCTTCGCTCGAAGCAGCAAAAGAGCAGGGCGCCGTTCTCGCTTATGGCAGCTTCATCACCGCTGTTGTGAATTTCGTCATTATTGCTTTCATCATTTTCCTTATGGTCAGGGCGGTCAACAATATGCGCCGCAAGGAAGAGCCGGCTGAGGAAGCGCCCGCCGCTCCACCGGAAGACATCAAGCTGCTGACCGAAATTCGCGACGCGCTGCAAAAATAAACGACCTTATGACGCTGTTTGCGCGTTTGGGCTCCGTACAATGCTGCGGGGCCCTTTTTGTGCGAAATGTTACTTTACGCTCGACCAAAATGAGGCAAAGACAACCAGTCCTTGCTGAACAGGCTATAAGCCATGCCCAATGAAAGGGAGCAACTGAAGTGGAAAAGCTGACGCAAGCCCGCCAGGTTTTCAAACGCGTGCTCGTTGCACTGGCTGTGTTCTCCCTGGTCGTCAATCTGTTGATGCTGACGATGCCATTGTACATGCTGCAGATTTACGACCGTGTTCTGACTTCGCAGAACATGGATACGCTGGTCTTTCTGTCCATCATCTCCGCCGCTGCCCTGGTGGTGCTCGGTGCCCTGGAGGCAATCCGCGGCCTGCTTGCTTCGCGCGCCGGCGCCAAGTTGGAGACGATTTTGGGTGCCGATGCGTTGCGTTTGGGGCTGCGCCGGGACATCGGACCAAAGGGCGCTCAGGCCATCCGCAATCTGTCGACCGTACGGGCGTTCATCTCGTCGCGCGGTGTGTTTGCGCTGATCGATTTTCCCTTTTCGCCTATTTTCATCGCGATCCTCTACTTCATTCATCCCATCCTGTTCTGGATGACAGCCGGAGGTGCGGTCCTTCTGTTCATCCTTGCGCTCCTTAACCAATGGATCACGAGCAAGGCTTCCGAACTGGCCTCCGCCCGGCAGTCTTCGGCCTTTGCGGTGTCGCAATCTCTGTCTGCCAATGCGGAGGCGTTGCAGGCAATGGGCATGGAGCGCAACGGAATCGATCTGTGGGGTGGGCAAAATGCCGAGGCGCTGAAAGCGCTTGACGTGGTCGATGGCCGCAATGCGATCCTGACCGGCATCTCACGCACCTTTCGGATGGGCCTGCAAATCGCCATTCTGGGCGTTGGGGCTTTGCTGGTGTTGCGCGGTGAAATGACCGCCGGCATGATTTTCGCCGCGTCCATCATTTCAGGCCGCGGCCTGCAACCGATTGATCAGGTGATCGGTGGCTGGAAGCAAACCGTCATGGCTTGGCGTGCCTGGACGTCGCTTCGCTCTGCGCTGGTCGAGGCGGGGCCAGACATCAAGCGCACATCGCTTCCCGCGCCCAAGGGCAACATCACGGTGGATGGCGCGTTGGTGCTTGGCCCCGGAGGTCCCTCGGACCCGCCCATCATCAACCGGGTCTCATTCGCCGTTGCGGCGGGCGACAGCGTTGGGGTGGTGGGGCCATCGGGTTCGGGAAAATCGACGCTCGCGCGATTGCTGGTCGGGGCCCAAAAACCAACCACCGGCACTGTTCGCATTGACGGTACTGATATTGGAAATTGGGATCCGATCGAACTTGGACAGCATATCGGCTATTTGGGCCAGACTGTTGATCTGTTACCGGGAACGATCGCGCAGAACATCGCCCGGCTCACTGAATTTCCGGATGATGCCAAGGTTCTGGAAGCGGCCGAAAAGGCGCATGTGCATGAACTGATCCAGAAGTTGCCCAACGGTTATGACACGCATGTCGGTCCTGGGGGGACGGGATTGTCGGGAGGCCAGAAACAACGCATCGGTCTCGCACGAGCCTTTTATGGCAATCCGCAGATCATGGTTCTGGATGAGCCCAACGCCAATCTCGATGAAGATGGAGAAGCGGCCCTGCACCGGGCCCTTATGCTCGCCAAACAGGCCGGTGTGACGATCATCGTCATCACGCAGCGCGCACAGGCTCTTGCCGTGGTGGACAAGGTGTTGCGTCTGCATCAAGGATCGAAAGACTTTTACGGCACGCGCGATGAGTTTGCGCAGGCGCTTCAGAAAATTCGTGAAGCCAGAGAGCAGCAAGCCGCAGCACGGGCGAATCCCAATCCGGCAGAGCCTTCAAAGACTGCAGACAGCGATGGAAAGAGGGCCGCAAATGGCCATGCCACTCCCAACGGGTCTCAAGGTAGCGGGCCGCAAAGCAGACCAATCCGTCCGGTAGTCAAGAGGATTGCGCCGCAAGACAACCCATATGACTATCGCAATCATCCGAAGCCAGAACCAAAGCCGAAGAAGAAAGACAAAGACGAGAACAAGGGGACAGAACAATGAGTGAGCAGCTTGGAAAGATCGCCACAGCAAAGGTGCCAGCCTCCCAGGCCAAACCCGGCAATGCCGAACATGCCGCATTGTTGGCAGGCGAACCACATGCCCCGGCCGCATCAACGTCAAATTGGGCTGAATCGGTTCGAACCAGCATCAAACTGCCCACCGCGGTCGGGCTGGTGATCCTGGTACTGTTCTTCGGTGGTTTCGGAACCTGGGCCGCCCGCGCACCGCTTTCGGGCGCCGCGATTGCGCCCGGCTTCGTCGCAGCCAGCGGGCAAAACCTGAAGATTCAGCACTTCGAAGGGGGGATCATTCAGGAAATCCTCGTTCGCGAAGGCGATCAGGTCAAGCAAGGGCAGGCCCTGCTGACATTGGACAAGACGGCAGCCGAATCGGCGGTGAACCGACTCGATAACGAGATGGTCGCGGTCAAGGCCCGAATAGAGCGCCTCCAGGCGGAGCGTGATGACACGCCCTTGGTGTTCAGCGCAGAGCTGCAACAGATGGCAGTGCAGGCGGGTCTCCAGACCGACCTGGACGAGCAGAAACGTGAGTTCGACAAGCGTCTCAACCGCTATGAAACCGACGCGCTGATCCTCGATCAGCAGATTGCCGCGTTGGAAGAGCAGATTACCGGTCTTGAGGTACAACTGCGCGCCTCACAGGATCAGGTTGCAACGCTTGATGAAGAAATCGAAATGAAGGAACAACTGCAAAAGCGCCAGCTGCTCAGCAAGTCCGAGCTTTTGAGGCTGGAGCGCAATCGCTCCGAGATGGAAGGCCGCCTCGGGGGCGTTCGTTCTCGAATCGGAGAAGCGCGCAGCTCCATTGTCGGTGCTAAGCAGCGCAAGTCTCGCCTTCAGGCCGAGCGCGCTGAGACGGCGGTGACATCGCTCAACGAGATGCGTCGGCGTATGGCAGATATGATCGAGCAGCGCCGTTCCGCCCAGAATGTGCTGGAACGTATTGTGGTCCGCGCACCGTCTGACGGTGTCGTGGTGGATGTTGCCAAGAACACGCCCGGCAGCGTGGTGCGGCAGGGTGAAGATCTTTTCGTTCTGTTGCCGACGGGTGGGGAACTGATCGTTGAGGCGCGATTGTCACCGCAGGATGTCGATGTGGTCACCGTGGGACAGACCGCGACCATGCGTTTTTCGGCGCTCAACCAGCGCACAACGCCCGAAGTTCCGGGCCGGGTGACCTATAAGTCGGCGGACCGCCTGACCGACCCGAACACCGGCGAGCATTATTTCACTGCCAGGTTGGAGATCGCAGATGAACTGCCGGAAGGCGTTTCAACGCAGCAGATTTTTCCAGGCATGCCGGTGGAGACCTATATCAACACGGGTGAGCGCACCTTCTTCGAATATCTCGGCAAACCGCTGACAGATTCCTTCAGCCGCGCGTTTCGCGAGGAGTAGGGCGAGCTTTCTGGGCTTGTGCGCGATGGCCGTCAGGCCAGCTATCCGCCCGTTATCCGTTCAATATTGGCGCCAACTGCGGAGAGCTTGTCCTCCAGCAATTCGAAGCCCCGGTCGAGGTGGTAGACGCGGTTGACCTCAGTCACGCCGTCGGCCACGAGGCCAGCGATAACCAGTGACATCGAAGCGCGCAGGTCGGTGGCCATAACGGGTGCACCGGAAAGCTTGTCCACGCCGGTCACGGTTGCGGTCTGACCGGAGACGTCAATATTGGCGCCAAGACGCGCGAGTTCCTGCACATGCATGAAACGGTTTTCGAAGATCGTTTCGGTGATGTGGCTGACCCCCTTGGCCTTGGTGGCCAACGCCATGAATTGGGCTTGCAGGTCTGTCGGGAAGCCGGGATAGGGATCGGTCGTGACATTGATCGGTTGCAGCTCATTGCCGTTACGACGGATTCTTATGCCGTCATTGCCCGTCTCGACCTCGGCGCCCGTTGACTTCAGCGAGTCGAGTGCTGCTTCCAGCAAGGATGCGCGCGCGCCTTTCAGCAGCACATCTCCGCCTGTCATCGCCACGCAGGCGGCAAAGGTGCCGGTTTCTATCCTGTCCGGGAGCACTTCGTGCCGTGCGCCGTGCAGGGAAGAGACCCCGCTGATCCGAAGCGTGCTGGTGCCAATGCCGGAGATCTTTGCGCCCATCGCACTCAGACAATTTGCGAGATCGACAACTTCCGGTTCGCGTGCGGCATTCTCAATGGTGGTGTCCCCCTGTGCCAGTGAGGCTGCCATCAAGAGAACATGGGTGGCCCCGACAGAGACTTTCGGAAAGACGTAATGACCGCCCTTCAAGCCACCGCTTGGAGCCTTTGCGTTGACGTAGCCGCCCTCAACATCAATCTGGGCGCCGAGTGCCTCAAGCCCATCGATGAACAAATCGATGGGGCGGGTACCGATCGCGCATCCACCGGGCAGTGACACTTTCGCAATGCCCGCCCGGGCCAGCAGCGGGCCGATGACCCAAAAGCTAGCCCGCATTTTTCGCACCAGATCATAGGGTGCCGTCGTGTCGACAATTTCGCGCGCCTGAAACTCGATGCGACGTCCTGTCATCGCGTCATCGCCCGCCCGTTTGCCATGCACGCGATAGTCCACACCATGGTTGGACAGAATGCTGATCAGAGCATCGACATCGGCAAGTCGGGGCATGTTTTCCAATGTCAGCGCATCGCGTGTCAGCAGCGAAGCAATCATCAGCGGTAAGGCCGCATTCTTGGCGCCCGAGATGGGAATTGTGCCGTTCAGCGCGCCATTGCCGCGAATCAGTATCTTGTCCATGGATTGTCCCACATGTGGAGTCGCCGCTTTTCTCGCCGACGCAAACAAAGAGGCGACTGGCGGCATTATGAGCCACCAGAATGATCATGACTTCAAATGAGTGGTCGCAGGGTAGGGGATAGCGGCAAATGCAGCAACACTATGGTTGGCGAATGCTTAATGCGCCGGTTTGGTTTTTTCCTGTGAGCGCTTGTTCAAATCCCGGGCCTTCTGTTTTCTGCGCTTGAGGTTTTCGCGCAAAGCCGCCTTGACCCGCTCCTGCCGCGCCATGGCAGTGTTGGATGCTGATTCCCCATTGTTCTTCATTGACCAGGCACCTTGTGTTGGCGGGCAGCAATCACAATAGAGCCTGCCACAGCCGCTTCATAGGTCGTCAGCGTATCAATGCATGCGCAAGCGTCTTGCAAGGGCTTGCCCCCTATGGCAAGAGCGCAATCGCATCCGCAACGGTGTCAACCAGGCTGTTGTAGCTCAGGGGTAGAGCACTTCATTGGTAATGAAGAGGTCGGGAGTTCAAATCTCCCCAACAGCACCATCTCCCGCAGTTTGATTTTTGAACGCTCGGTCTGTGTTGAGCGCGAGGCCTTCGTTGATTGCAGACTCTCGAAGACCGGTGCCCTCAACATCGCTGCCAACACCGCCAAAGCGTGACCCAACCCCGATCCGGTCGCATGAACCCGATTGACCTTGATTCCGAAAGCGCTTTCGAAATAGGCTCTGCGCGGGAGGATGATGGTTTCAATGACGTCGAAACGCATGAGTTTGAAAAAACTGGCGGCGCATCTTTCGCTGAGCGAAGGGACGGTTTCGCGGGCATTGAACGATTATCCAGATATCAGCCAAGCAACTCGCCAGCGGGTGCAGATTGCGGCGCGTGAACTGGGCTACAGGCCCAATCCGCTCGCTCGCAGGCTGGCGACCGGCATTGCCGAAGCGGTCGCCTATATCATGCCGCAGAGCCACAGCTCGATCTCGGAGCCCTTTGTGGCTCAATTGTTGACCGGCTTGGGCGACGCCCTGTCCAAACGCGGATGGGACCTTCTGGTCACGCAATCGGTACCGGCGGAAGAAGAGCCGGACATGATCCGCAAACTCGTCACTTCGGGGCGGGTGAGCGGGGTCGTGCTGTCTCGCCCCCACAAGAACGACGCACGCATAAAGCTGCTGCAAGAAGCCCGGTTCCCCTTCATCGTTCATGGCCGATCACTCAACAGTGACAGTTATGCCTGGTTCGACGTCGACTCCAAACAGGCTTTTGTCGACGCTGTTGACCATCTTGTGTCGCTCGGCCACCGGCGCATCGGTTTCGTGGGGGCGCCAACCTATTACAATTTCGCGCAGTCGCGGCTCGATGGATATCGCCAGGCGCTGCGCATGAATGGGCTGCCGGCGGACGAAGGTCTCGTTCGCATCACCGAATTGAGCGATGATGGTGGGGAGCGGGCTGCTGGTGATCTCCTCGATCAGGAAAACGCGCCGACAGCACTTTTGTGTGTTACCGATACGCAGGCTTTGGGAGCGCTCGCCGCGGTTCGGTCACGCGGTATGCAGCCCGGCAAGCATGTGTCCGTCATCGGCTATGATGGACTGCGCCTGGGTCGGCACACCAACCCACCACTGACGACGATGGCCCAACCGCAGTCGCATTCCGGGCGCGAACTCGGCGACATGCTGCTTGCCATTATCGACGGCGGCGACCCGCGCAACTTCCAGCAGTTGCGCATGGCAGAACTTTTGCGGCGAAAGTCCGACGGCCCGGTATGGACGGATGGCGCAACACAAAACAACCCAACCAACTTTGAATCAGTGGAGGAACTGACATGAAAAATCTCGCCAGGCTTACCGCAGGGCTGATGCTGTCCGCATCACTCTTCTCAACCGCATGGGCCGACACGATCACCATGTGGACCATGGAGGAGCAGCCGGATCGTATGGCCGCGCAGGAGCGCATTGCCGAGGCGTTCAAGGCCAAGACGGGACATGAAGTCAAAATCGTTCCCGTGACGGAAAAGGACATTGCAACCCGCGCCACCGCCGCCTTCGGGGCAGGCGATCTGCCTGATGTTCTGAACCATACCGTCCAGCACCTTCTGCCCTTCGCAACCGCCGGTATTCTAGATGCGGGTGCCGCGACTGAAGTCGTCGAGGATCTTGGTGTTGGCTCCTTCGCCTCCGGTCCGGTTAACATGGCCAAGTCAAATGGCGAGATCGTTTCGGTGCCGACGGATGGTTGGACGCAGCTTGTCGTCTACCGTGCTGACAAATTTGCGGAAGCGGGGCTTAATCCGCCCAAGACATTTGCCGATATCGAAGCTGCCATCGCCAAGCTTCATAGCCCACCGGACATGTATGGCTTCGTGGCGGCCACCAAGATCGACGAAACCTACATGATGCAGTTGATCGAGCATATTTCGCTGGCGGCAGGCTATTCGCCGATCAATGCGGATGGGTCGGTCAATGAGGATACGAGCAAACTCAAGGAAGTTCTGCGCTTCTACAAGGCAATCGCCGACGCATCGCCAGAAGGTGACCTCTTCTGGAAGCAATCGCGTGAGCTTTATCTTGATGGCAAGGCGGCGATGATCATCTGGTCCCCGTCGCTGCTGGATGAGTTGGGAGGTCTGCGCGACAGCGCGCCGGTGACGATCAATGACGACCCGACATCCAAGGAACTGGCAAAAAACACAGGTTTTGTGACGGTCTTTTCAGGACCTGGAAACGAGGCCGGAGCAGCCTATGCCGATGTGCGCTATCTCGGAATTACCAATGACGCCAATACGGAAGTCGCGCAGGAGTTTGTGAAGTTTGCCTTGTCTGAAGGTTATGGCGAGTGGTTGGGCATGGCGCCGGAAGGCAAGTTCCCGGTGCGCAAGGGGTCTGCCGAAGGCCAGACGGATTACGAGGAAATGTGGGCTGGCCTCGATGTCGGTGTCGACCGCAAGGAACCGCTCGGCAACATCTACCCCAAAGGCGTGATCGACGACATCGTTGCAGGTCTTTCAGTGGGTGACCGCTGGGGCGTTGCCGACGGCCAATTGGAGGCAGCGTCCAAGATCGTCAATGCTCGCATCATGGCGCAGGAAATCCGCAAGTTCATCGATGGCGAACAATCCATCGATGATGCGGCCAATGCGATTGTGGAAAAGCACAAGGCTCTCTAACCGAGCTCAAAACGAGCAACGGCGCGCTTTTGCGTGCCGTTGCCGCGCCGATCCGACCGTATCATGTCGCAGAGTTCACTCACAGCCAGCCAGAGCCGACCACCCACAAAGGTTGGTGCCCTCGCCCGAAGGGAGCGGTCGCTGGCCTACACCATGTTGGTGCCGACGCTGCTGATTGTGATCGGCATCGTTCTTGGTCCGCTGCTCGCCAATTTCTGGATAAGCTTCAAGCCGGTGCAACTCGGCGATCTGAGGGCCGCCGCACCGCTCGCCAATGAGCAGTTGCGCCCAAGGCCGAGGGCTGCGGGCGATGAAGTTACGTTGCGATATAGGTTGCGCAACTCCTCGCAAAAGGAGTCGCTCAGTAATGTGATCATGCGCGACACGGTTCCGGCGGGGCTTCGGCTCGATCCGGCAGACGAACGATGTGCGCTCACCGGTCGCGATCTCCAATGCGATTTCGGTGATGTTGAGCCGGGTGGGCGCTTCAATCTGGAGATTCCCGTTACCGTTGAACAGGCCTATCTGGATGCTGGCGAACGCCCTCGCGATGTGCCCGCGCAGTTCACCTATTCGTCGAAGAACATACTGACATCCTTTGACTTCACGCTGGACAATTTCCGCAAGGTCTTCTCATCGTCGGAATTCTGGAGCGTGCTGCGCGTTTCGCTCTATTACACGATCTTTGGAACGCTGGGAGCCTTGGTTCTGGGGCTCTTCGCCGCGCAAATTCTCAACACGGCATTCAAGGGTCGCAACCTTCTGCGCGGCTTGTTTTTGTTTCCCTATGTGGCACCCGTTATCGCCGTTGCCTTTGCTTGGGTTCTGCTGTTGGACGCAGGCCCGGGGGGTACGTTGAATGCTCTGTTGCAGCGCATGGGTGCAACGGATGGTCCCATTAACTTTCTGGGTCAGCGGGCGGTTCCGTTCCCGATCTTTGGGCTGACCGTCGAGTTCCCCATGGCTCTGACAACTGTGATCGCCTTCGAGGCCTGGCGCTACTTTCCGTTGTCCTTCCTGTTTATCCTCGCACGCATGCAATCGATCTCGACCGATATGTATGAAGCTGCTGAAATCGATGGCGCCACGCCGTTGCAGCAATTCTGGTATCTGTCTCTGCCTCAACTGATGGGCATTCTCGCGGTTTTGTTTCTGCTGCGCTTCATCTGGACGTTCAACAAATTCGACGACATCTTCCTGCTGACCGGTGGTGCGGCGGGAACACGAACTCTGACGGTTGACGTCTACGAGCAGGCTTTCGCGCTTTCCAATCTCGGCGCCGGTGCGGCTGTCGCGGTTGTTGTCTTCTTCGTTCTGCTGTTCTTCGCCTTGATCTTTTTCAAGTTTTCGCCACAGGACGAAGGCTGATGAAGTTGGGTTCGGTCACAGTATCGGCGTTGGTGATTGGCGCGCTTTGGGGCGGCATCTGGATGCTGGTCATTGGCGTCCTGCTGATGCTGGTCTCGGGGCTCGCCGCCGCTCCGCCTGTAGCCATCGCCTCGGCGGTAGGTGTAGCAATGGGTGGCCTGACCGTTCTCACAAAACCGCAGATGCGCGATCGGCGTGCCTATTTTCTGGCAGCAGCAGTGTCAGCCACGGGGCTTTTGGTTGTGAGCGCTTTTCGTCCCTTCGGTGCCGCCTTTGACGAGCAGCTTGTCTATCAACTCGCCGCCTTGTTCATCTGGGCTGGCCTCACCGTGATGTCGATTGGCCTTTGTCTGGACGGGTATGAACCCGGCGGTGCCAATCGTTACCGCCTCGAAGCGTTGCTCATCCGGGTTCTGAAAGGCCTCGCCTTTGTCATATTCACCATCGCGGTCGTGTTACCCTTCTATGTGATGGTGATGACCAGTTTGAAGTCGCAGCAAAGTCTGCTCGCCAACCCGCTCGATTTCTCGATTGATCTCTCCCAGGGCTATGCATCCTTATTCCGCTCTTATGTGGAGCTGTTCACGCAGTACCACTTTGGAACGTTCTTGCTAAACTCTGCCATAGTGTCGGTGGCCACTGTCATTATTACGCTGCTTTTCGCCGTTCCCGGTGCCTATGCGGTCGCGCGCTTGCGCTTTCCCGGACAGACCTTTTTGTCCCGCTCGATCCTGCTCATCTACATGGTTCCGGCTATTGTGCTGGTCATCCCGCTTTATGCCGTCTTTTCTCAAGCCGGACTGCGCAACACGCTCACCGGTCTCATGATCGTTTATCCCGCGACGACCATTCCCGTCGCGCTGTATATGCTGCAAGGCTATTTTCGCGGCCTTCCTTCGGAACTTGAGGAAGCCGGGTTGATGGACGGGCTCTCCCGACTTGGCGTCATTGCCAAGATCACATTGCCCCTCGCCCTGCCGGCGCTGGCCTCCGTGTCGCTCTATGTGTTCATGATCGCCTGGAACGAATTCCTATTCGCCTTCATGTTCCTCGACGATCTCGACATGTTCACTTTGTCGCGCGGCGTCGTTTCTCTCAATTCTTCAGAGGTGCCGCGCCAGCATCTGATGGCTGGTGCTGTCATCGCGACTGTTCCGGTGCTTGCGATCTTCCTTTGGTTTGAGCGCTTTCTGGTCGCCGGGCTTACTGCCGGCAGTGTGAAAGGATAGCAATGCCAAGCAATCTCGACCAACAGGCGATTGATATTCTGCGCAGCAATGACCGCGGTGGATACACCGTGCCGACCGCACGGCTATATCCCTATCAATGGAACTGGGATTCAGCCTTTGTCGCGCTGGGATTTGCGACCTTCGATCTCAACAGGGCATGGCGCGAGTTAGAACTCTTGCTGGACGGGCAGTGGTGCAATGGTCTTCTGCCGCACATTCTGTTTCGGCAAAACGACCCCGACTATTTCCCCGGACCTTCCGTTTGGTGCACCCCCAACCAGCAAAATGGTGGCGGGAAGTTCCCGTCTGGCGGCATCTCCCAACCTCCGGTTCTTGCTTCAATTGTGCGGATGCTCATTGAAAGCGGAGGTGATGACAGCCGCGGCAAGGCCCTGTTTGAACCCATGCTGAAGTGGCATCGCTGGTATCATCGCGACCGAACACCTGACGGTTTTGACATCGTCGCCAGCGTTCATCCCTGGGAAACGGGTCGCGACAACTGTCCGGATTGGGAACCGGGGCTTTCGCGCATGGCAGTGGACTCGGATATCGAAGCCTATGTGCGCCGCGACACTGTCCACAGCGATCCCTCGCAAAGGCCAAGCAAGGAGCAATACGACAAATATGTCACGATGATAAAGTTTGGACGAGACGTTGGATGGGACCAAAGGCGGCTCACCAATGAAGGTCCGTTTCTGATGGCTGATCCTGGCATTCATTTCATCTTGCTGCGTGCAGACCGGGATCTGCTGGCACTTGCCAAACGGTTTGGGCGCGAGGATTGCGCAAGCGAAATCCAGGGCTGGATTGCCGCTGCCGAGGGCGCCACGAACACGCTCTGGAACCCCGAACTGGAAGCATTTTGCGCGCGCGATGTGCGAAGTGGCGCGTTTTCCTGTGGTTTCAGCAGCGCCAGTGCGCTTTGCTTTTGGGCGGATGCCGGCACGGATGATCAGCGTGCAGCGACGCTGGAGCATATGCGCCGAATACAGGCAAAGGTCACCTATATGTTGCCCAGCTGGGACCCCGATGCGGCGATGTTCGAACCGCAACGCTATTGGTGCGGACCGGTCTGGCCGCAAATGAACCACATCATTTCGCGTGGTTTGGCAGAGCAGGGCGAGCACGATCTCGCAAACCGCATCCGGGACGACCTCACGGCGCTGATCACAAAGTCGGGTTTCCGGGAGTGCTTTGACCCGCTCACAGGTGAGGGCTGCATCGGAAAGGATTTTTCCTGGACAGCGGCAATGTGGCTCGCCTGGCTTTCACCGCGTGCAAAGACTGAAGCCGCGTAGGAGACGACAGATGGGGTCGATCACGCTCGAAGCAGCCGAAAAGTGGTTTGGAGATGTTCAGGTCATCAAGGGCATTGATCTGCAGATCGATGATGGCGAATTCGTCATCTTTGTGGGGCCATCCGGCTGCGGAAAATCCACCCTGCTGCGCATGATCGCTGGGCTGGAAGACACGAGCCGCGGGCGCATTCTGCTCGACGGCGAGGATGTCACCGACAAGGTCCCTTCTGAACGCGGACTGTCTATGGTGTTTCAGTCCTACGCCCTCTATCCGCATATGAGCGTGCGGGAAAATGTCGGGTTCGGTCTGAAGACGGCTGGCGAAAGCAAGGCCGAAATCGACCACAAGGTGAATGAAGCGGCCGATATTCTCGAACTCGACAGCTATCTGGATCGCCGGCCCAAGGCGCTATCCGGTGGTCAGCGCCAACGTGTTGCGATCGGGCGGGCCATTGTGCGCGAGCCGAAGGGCTTCCTGTTTGATGAGCCGCTCTCGAACCTCGACGCCGCATTGCGGGTTCAAATGCGTTTCGAGATCGCGAAGCTTCACGATCGGCTGAAGACGACCATGATCTATGTCACCCATGATCAGGTCGAAGCCATGACCCTGGCTGACAAGATCGTGGTGCTCAAGGACGGCCTGATCATGCAGGTTGGCATACCCCGGGAGCTTTACGAGCATCCCGTCAATCTCTTCGTCGCGCAGTTCATTGGCAGCCCGAAAATGAATGTCCTGCCTTGCTCGGTGCAAGATGGTCAGTTCCTGCTGGCGGGGCGGGAGGCGGGAAGGCATGACCTTCAGTCGGACGCGCAAAATGTCGAGCATCTTGGTGTGCGCCCGGAGCATATCACGGTGACCAAGGGTAACGACGCGCATTGTCGTGGAACGGTAGAAGTGGCCGAGTATCTGGGGTCGGATACGTTTCTCTACGTCAATTGTTCCTCGCTTGGCGTGCTCACCGTGCGCGTGCCGGACAGCGGCACTGACCTGAAGGGACACGAAATCGGATTGCGATTCGACGAGTCCCGCCTGCACTTTTTTGGCTCGGATGGCCGCCGGACCGATTGAACGGCTGAGCCGCGATTGGGGAAAGGTGCGCCGCAGGGCCGGAGAGAATCCCTGACATGTGGCTATCCGAAAATGGCTCGGCGCTTCGTGACGTTAGACCATGCAGGCTAAGGCGTTCAACATCGGTTTTCTTGTCGTGCCATCACGGATTGCATTGGTTGCCTGTCTTCATGTGCAGTCGGCGCTACAACAGCTCGCGAACGGTTTCGGAAGGTCGGCAAAGCCGCACGCCTTTAGGAGAGCAAACAATCGGACGATTGACCAGAACCGGGCGCTCAATCATGGCCTGCAACAGGGTATCATCGGCGATGCCCTCCGCCAGCAAACCCAAGTCCTTCGCCGGGGATTTTGTCTCCCGCAGTGCCTGGCGCGGGGTCAGATCTGCTGCAGCAAACAGGGCCTGCAACTGTGGGACTGTCCAGCCCGTCTTGAGATAGTCGATGATGATGGGCTCAATGCCTGCTTCCCGGATCATCGCCAGCGCGTTGCGCGAGGTGCCGCATTCCTCGTTGTGATGAATGACAATCGTCATGGCCATCAGTCCTTTCGCGACAAGAGCCAATTGCAAAACCACAGCGCGATCACGGCGGCTACGAGTTGCGCAGCAATGAAAGATGCGACATCCACCGGGCGGATGCCCGCAAACGTATCAGAAAAGCCGCGCGCAATGGTGACAGCCGGATTGGCAAAGGATGTGGACGCCGTAAACCAATAGGCGGCGGTGATGTACAAGCCGACAGCCATGGCGACGGCGTGTTGGCGCGCTTTCAATGTCAGCAATATGGTCATGACAAGCCCGAACGTCGCGACGCCCTCGGCAAACCATTGCGACCCGCCGCTGCGTATTTTTTGCGAGAACTGCATCATGTCGAGACCGAACATCAGATGTGCAGTCAGCACTCCCAGCAGCCCGCCGATGATCTGAACAGCCACATAACCAAGCGACGCTTTCACATCGATTTCGCGGCGCAGAGCGAAGACAAGCGTCACCGCCGGGTTGAAATGCGCGCCGGAAATCGGGCCCAACATGGTGATCAGAACCACCAGAATGGCGCCGGTGGGAATTGTGTTGCCAAGCAGGGCGATAGCAACGTTTCCCCCGGCCAGCGCCTCCGCCATGATGCCTGAGCCTACCACCGTGGCGAGCAGAAACGCTGTCCCTACCCCTTCTGCCGCAAGACGCTGTGAGAAGCTGGATGACATTGTCCGGTCACGTGGTTGGCAAGAGTATCGTTGGCAATGCCGCACTAACGACGCCCATATTGCAGTTTTGTGTCAGAACGCGTAGATGCCGACGCTTCCCGACTGGCAATCCGAAAGCCCACCCGTGCTTCGCGTCACGCCATGCCGACTTGCTCCTGAACCGGCCGCATATCATCGGGTCGCGCATGGATTGCCTGCATGAGCGTTTCGCGTATCTCGGCGGCTGCGGGATGGTCGAAGATGTTGGTCAGCTCGTGAGGGTCAGCAACGAGATCGTACATCTCACCAGCACCGCTTTGAAGATCGTAAGTCAGTTTGTGGGTCTTGCTGCGCACCGTGCGCAGGCTGAGGGCGACGCCGGCACGAGTTGGAAGCAGTTCCCATTCATTGCGCGCAATGTCTCGGTGTGCCTCATTCGTTTCGATGAGTGGGCGCAGGCTCTCTCCATGCTGGTCGAGCAAGGCAGTGGCGTGCGCGTAGTCGCAGAAGGTCGCTGCGAGATCGAGCGTGGAGACCGGGTCTTCGACGCGTTTGCCCTTCGGCACACCCGGCCCCGACCAGATCATTGGGACGCGCAACACGCCTTCATAGTGCATCGGTCCTTTGAGGATCAGTCCATGGTCGCCAAGCCAGTCGCCGTGATCGGAGATGTAGACGACCAACGTGTCCTCCGTGATGCCAGCCTCTTGCAGAGCAATCATCAAACGTCCGACCTGATGGTCTATCAGCCCGATCTGCCCATAAGTGTTGGCGATAATTTCCCGCAACTGCTCATCGCTTTGCTCGACGATGCGGCTGTAAGATTTGCGAATGTCGGCACTTTGCGCGCTGCCAGTCGGTTCCGACGTCAGCACAGCTTCATGCCACCAGGGACGCCCCTCAAAGCTTCGTTTGCGGTTCGAAGGCAAGTCGACTTTCGCCGGATCATGCAGTCGGGACCAGGGTTCCGGGCAGTCAAATGGGTGATGCGGGTCAGGAAAACTCACCCAGGCGCAAAAGGGCGTTTCGTGTGAGCGGGACTTGATCCAGTCGATGGCTCGATCCGCAGTCCAGGTTGAGTTATGCCAGGCCGTTGGCAGCTTGGAATGCCAGGTCTGCGCGGCCTGTTTCGTGTCGCCCGCATTAGCACGGTAAAGCGCATTTTTCTCATCGCCCCGGCCATCGGCATAGTACCAGCGTTCAAAGTGCTGCCCGCGTGGAGGTTTTTCCGGCAGAAACCAATTGTGGCCGACAAGCATCATCTCAACATGATCGAACCCCATATAGGGCCCGTTCCAGGCTTCATCATAACTGGCTGATGAGGCGATGCATTCAGGCGTGCCGGTCGGCTCGAATGTGTGGTAGGTCGAAAAATGGGCCTTGCCGAAAAAAGCCGTGTCGTAGCCACTTGCCGCCAACGCTCCCGCAAAGCCCTTCTCGCCGATTGCTGGATCCAGATCGATGCCATTGTCATGCACGCCATTGGTACGACAAAGCTGACCGGTCAGAATGGACGCTCGCGCCGGTTGGCAGACCACGCAGGGGGTGATGCAGGCGGCAAAATGGGTGCCGTTGGCCGCAAGTTGGTCGAGATGCGGCGTCTGAATGGCGCGACCCTCGAAGCCGAAACAGTCTGCTCGTTGTTGATCGGCAGAGATCAGCAGAATGTTGGGCCGTTTCATCGTGTCGTCTCCAGCAGCAGTCGGGTCAGCTCGTCAGGTGCATCGAGCATGATGTCGTGAAGCGCATCGACGCTGTGCACCCGCCATTGTGGGTCATCGCGATAGCGTTCGTGGAACTGATCAAAGGGCGAGAGAGGATTGCGCCCTGCCTTGATGAACATGCGCTGGCCAACTTGCTTCTCAGCGCCCGTCAACCGCACACCCTTGTCGAAACAACTGGCCGGATGCGGGGTGCACATCGTCTTCAGCCAGGCCAAGGTTTCGGAATTGTCCGTCCAGCGCTCGAACCCATTCGGTGTTATTGTGTCATCGTCTTGAATAGCGGCTGTCATCTGCGCTGCGCGTTCCGGCGTTGACATTTTGCTGGCTGGCAGTTGGTCGCGATCCGGGACGAAGGCATCGACGTAAACGAGCGTGCGGATGCGGTCCGGCATCTGCGAGGCCACGCCGGTGATGATCATGCCGCCATAGGAATGACCGACCAGCACCACATCACTGAGCTCTTCGAACAGCAACACATTGCAAATGTCTTCAACATGCGTTTGTGGCCCCTCAACGGCCTTGATCAAATGACGACGCTCCCCAAGACCTGTGAGTGTCGGTGTGAAGACCTCATGGCCTTCGGCGCGAAGCCGCTTTGCAACCTCCTTCCAACACCAGCCCCCATGCCAGCCACCGTGAACCAGGACAAAGGTCATACTAAAGCTCTTCCCCTGGCTGACAGCACGGCGACCACCGCGACAGTCATGACCAGCAGTGCAATCGATGTCGCGGAACTGAACAGAAACCACGGGTCGCCGCCCGTGGCCGAAAAGGCCTGCCGTGCCGTCTCTTCCAGACGCCCGCCAAGAATGAAAGCGATAATGAAGGGGAGGGGTGAGATGGCGAGCCGCCGCATCACATAGCCAAGCAATCCGAAACCGACAGCAAACCAGAGCGCGGCCATCTTGGTTTCCTGAATGTAGATCGCCGTGAGCGTCAAAAGTAGAATGACGGGGAGCAGACGGTGTTTGGGAATGCGCGTCATCGCGCCCATGGAGCGCATGAAGACACCTCCAATCGTCCAGTTCACCAGATTGGCCACCATCATCATCGTGAACAGGCCGAAGGCGATCACCAGTTCAGGGTTGATGCTGTCTGTCGTGAAGCGAAAGACGGAAGGTCCCGGGTTGAAACCGCCGATCGAATCGGCAGCCAGAATGAGAAACACCGCGGCGGCGTTTCCGGGCACTCCGAGCGACAAAACCGGAATCAGATTGGCACCTGATACGGAAGAGTTTGCGGCCTCCGTCGCGGCAATACCTTCGGGGATTCCGTCGCCGAAGGCCGGTTCGTCGTCGGCCTTGCGCCGTGCGTGCAGCAGCTTGCCGGACGTGTAGCCAAGCGTTGCGGCGAGTGTTGATCCGATGCCGGGCAACGCTCCGATCGCCGTTCCAATTAAGGAGGAGCGCACCACATAGGGAAATATGCGGCGCAGCGTTTCACGGTCGAGCCGTCCCGGTCTTTGTATCTGCTCATTGGTTGTTGCCGCGTCTCGACCGCGTTCGTGCCACATTTCCTCGATGGCCTTGAAAACTTCCCCCAATATAAGAACACCAAGCACTGCGGTGACGATGGGAAATCCCGAAGCAAGGCTGTCAAAGCCAAAGGTCAATCGCGGGGTGAAGTCTTCACCGGTTCCGACAGAGGCTGCGAGCAGGCCGAGCGCAGCTGAAATCAGCCCCTTGGCCGGAGAGCCACCCACCACCGCTGCGATAAACGCCATGGAGAGGATCAGCAGAGCCGTCTTTTCGGGAAGGTCCAGATAGGCTTCCACAAGGATTGCCAGAAAGGGAGCGCAGACAATCAACGCTACATCGGAAAATGTGTCGCCAGAGGCGGAGGAAACATGCGCAACACGCAAAGCCCTCGCCGCCTCACCCTTTCGCGCCATGGGATGGCCATCCAGCGTGGTCATGAAAGCGTCTGGCGTGCCCGGCGTATTGAACAGGATGGCGGGCACAGCGCCGCCAACGGTCGCCCCTTTCATGATGCCGATGAGGAAGCCGAACACCGGCAAGAGCGCATCCGGCGAATACCCAAAGATCGAGATGAGAATGGGCAGAGAGATCGCCATCGCCATCGGACCGGCAAGACCCGGTGTGCTGCCAACCACGATGCCAAGAAGGAAGCCGGCAAACACCATGGTCAGGGCGATGGAGACCGACACGCCAAGAATGGAAAAAGCGGTGGGGCCGGCAAAGACGGCCTCAATGCCCAGCCACAAATAGGTTGAGACTTCCATCAGTAGTCTCCATTGGGTGGCAGGAGCAGATCATCGAATGGCAGGTCGTAGATGAAAATGATGATCAGGCTCGCGCCGATCCCGGTGAGGACGCCCAAGATCGTCAAGCGCCGCTCGACAAGACCGATCAGGGCACTGACCATGATCGTGCCGCCCAGCAAGAATCCCAGATATTTCCACGGCGGTGTGTCTCGCAGCAGTCTGTACTCATCGCCTGCATTGCCGAACAAAGAAATTGCCAGCGATCCGGCAAACAGCATGACGGTGAAACTGGCTGCAAACAGAGCGACGAGTATGGCCATAAAGGCAGCGCTCTTTCGGTTGATGCGCGTTGAGCCGGGATTGCGAAATGCTTCCACCAGCAACAGCACACCACCTGTCGCCAGCAAAGCCGTGGCCATGGCGGGGGCGAAGGCATCCCCGATCTCGAACTTTCTGCGGACCTTCTCGAATATTCCAGTCTCGACATCGAGCGGAATCCAGGCCAGGCCGATGAGAGCTGCCACCAGGCAAACGACGATTGCGACAATCAAATCAGTGTGCGTGGTCGGCAGTGTTTCCTGCTTCATTGCGAGCCGGTCGGTGCTGGAACGAGAAAGGACAACGGATACATGACCCGTTGCCCTCCAATCTGCCGCTGATCCGTCGCCCCGGATCTATTCGGCAGCATTCATCAATTCGGCTGATGCGTCAGCTGCTGCGCTGACGATGGCGTCAAGCTCGTCGCCCTTGATGATCTGCGCGCCGCCAAAGGCTTTCTTGATCATGCCTCCGGCCTTGGTGGCCTCATCGGCAGCAACGGATGAAAGCGCTTCGGAAAGAGCCGTGCGGGCTTCGTTTGGCAATCCAGCGGGTGCGACAAACACGAAATAGCCGTCGGCGTTGAATTTCACACCCAACTCTTCCATCGTCGGAGCGTCTGGCGAGATGCTCAGTTTGGTGGACAGCCCGGATGCAAGGTTGACCATGTCACCGGACTGAACCGCGGCGTTTTGAATTCCCGCTCCCCAGCCGACATCGATGTCTCCGGCATTCAAACCATTCATCACGCCCTTGCCGCCGCGCAGCATGACCGTGTTGAACTCGACCCCATGGGCCTTGCCCAGCATATAGGCCAGATCGTCAAGCTTCGGGCTCATCACGCCGAACCGGATGGCCTGGCCGCCCTTTGCAGCCTCGATCACATCGGAAAAGGTTTTCCAGCCCTTTTCGGTTTTCGCAACGACGCCCATCTGGAATCCGGCGGTCGTTGTAAGCGGTGTGAAGTCGCTTACCGACAAGCCGGAATTTTTCGCGGCCACCAGATTGTAGCCCAGCGACTCCGTTACAACGATCGCGATCGCGGTCCCGTCATTGGGTTGATCCTTCAGCGCCTTCAGGGCGTTGATGCCGCCCTTGCCGGTCACGTTTTCCGGTATGATCTTCCAGCCCTTCTCGGCTTCAAGATGCTCGGCGATCAAACGGGCCTGGGTGTCTGCTCCACCGCCGGCTCGAAATGCAATTGTCAGTTTTATGGGTCCAGGCGGCGCCCATTCGGCGAAGGCTGAACTGATATTTGCTGCGACCATGCCCCCCAGAGCCAAGGCCGTCAGTACAAGTTTGCGCATCGATAACACTCCCAATCGATGTATTGTGAGTTTAAAGTTTCACAGCTTGGTTGACCGGTCAAGCGCATTGGACGCATGCTATCCGGGGCGGACTTTGCCAAATCCGGGCGAGAAAGACATGACACAAGTATCAGGGGCGCAAGAACTTTCGCGTTTCGTCACATACCGAATTTCTGTTCTGAATCCAAAGTTGAACGCACAGGCAGCAGCAATCTTGAAGAAGCATGCCGATTTGAGCTTGGTTCAATGGCGCATCGTCTTCATGGTGCACGCTTTTGGACCGGAGATATCGTCAGGCGCTATCATCGAACGCGCCAATATGGACAAGGGTCTGTTCAGCCGGGGTCTGAAGCAGGTCATCGAGCTTGGTCTGGTGGAAGGTGAAACGGACCCGAAAGACCAACGCCGCATTTTGTTGTCGCTCACCCAAAAGGGCAAAGCTATCTACGAGCGTATCATCGTGATCATGCGCAAACGGCAGGACTACCTCCTGCACAATCTGACGGATGATGAGATAAAGAGCGTCTTCTCAGCCTTGGAGAAGCTGCAAACAAACTCAGAACGCATCAATTTCTGAATGGTGGAGCAAAAAACCAATCTGCTGGTGATCATGTCGGATGAACACCAGTCGCGGGCGTTGGGCTGCGCGTGCGAATGGCGCAACGAAATCTCTATCCAGACCCCCAATATCGATGCGCTGGCGGCGCGGGGAACCCGCTTCACACGAGCCTACACACCAAGCCCGATCTGCGTACCGGCGCGGGCCTCTTTTGCCTCCGGCCAGTATGTCCACTGCAACAGGCTATGGGACAATGCCATGCCATATCGGGGGGAGCCGAAAGGTTGGGGTCACGCTTTGCAGCAAATCGGTATTGGTGTGGAAAGCATTGGCAAGCTGCACTATCGCAGCGACGAGGACCCGGCTGGCTTCGACATTGAACACATACCGATGCATGTTGCCGATGGCGTCGGGATGGTGTGGGCTTCCATGCGCAAAGAGGACGAGCGCGTCGAAATGCCGCGTCGCATGTTGGGCGAGTATATCGGTCCAGGCCACAGCACCTATACGCATTATGATTCGGCTGTGGTTGAACGAAGTTGCGACTGGTTCAGGCAGCGCAGTGGAAAGGAAAGCCGACCTTGGTGTCTGTATGTCGGCCTTGTCGCCCCGCATTTTCCGCTTGTCGTTCCGCATGAGTTTTACAAGCTCTATCCGCATGAGGGGTTACCTCCGGCAAAGCTTCACCCCTCACAAGGCCATGGGCTTCATCCCTGGGTGGAGCGCCAGAATGCGATTGCACCGTCTGAAGATCAGTTTCGCGACGCTGACGAGCGTCTCGCTGCGATGGCATCCTATTACGGCTTGTGCAGCTGGCTTGACCACAATGTCGGGCGCATCCTGACTGCGCTGGAAGAAACCGGGCTGAGCGAAAACACAACTGTGGTCTACACATCCGACCATGGCGACAATGTTGGCGCGCGTGGTCTGTGGGGCAAATCCAACATGTATGAAGAGGCCGTGGCGGTTCCAATGATCATGGCGGGACCTGACATCGATGTTGGTGAATGCCACACGCCCGTCAGCCTGCTCGATCTTTCCGCAACGATTGTCGATCATTTCGGAACCAGACTGCCGGAGAATGGACCGGGGATGCCATTGCCGGACATCGCGTCACGAAGCGAAGACGACCAACGGGTTGTCTTCAGCGAATATCATGCAGCGGGTGCGGTCAGCGGAGCCTTCATGATCCGTAAGGGCGATTGGAAATACATCCACTATGTCGGCTTCGAACCCGAATTGTTCGATCTGGCGCATGATCTGCAGGAACTCCAAAACCTGGCCGGGGAACCGGGTTGTGCCGGCAAGCTTGAAGAACTCGACGAGGCGCTTCGCGCCATTTGCGATCCTGATAGTGTTGACGCCATGGCGCATGGCGATCAGGCGGCCATGGTGGAAGCCTATGGCGGGCGCGAAGCCGCGCTCAAGCTGGGCGCACCCGCTGCAACACCGCCACCGGAACTGCCTGCATCATGAAGATCATCTGTCTGGGAACAGGTTGTCCCGAGCCAAGCGTGCGGCGCGCATCCTCCGGCTATCTGGTGGAAATTGGCGAAGACAGGGTCTTGCTTGATTGCGGCGGCGGAGTCTTTGACCGCCTGATCCAGTCTGGTCGCAGACCGTCAGACATCACCCATATTTTTTTCACACATCTGCATTCCGACCACATGATGGATTATGCCCGGCTCGTGCATGCAGCCTGGGATGAAGGCGGTGCGCCCGTCAAAGTGTTCGGCCCGCCCCCAATCGCAGAGATCACTGAAAAGCTGTTTGGACGCCATGGCGTGTTTGCAACGGATTTGATCGCGCGAACGGAAAACCCTGGCAGCCAGGAAGTCTGGGAAGAGCGTGGTGGCGTGTTGCCTCGGCCTTGGCCTGAACCGCATGTCGTGGAGATTGAACCGGGTCATCGCATTGATGCTGGCCTGTGGTGCCTTTCAAGCTGCAACGCACCACACGCGCAACCGCAACTCACCTGCATGGCGTTTCGCCTGGACACAGCCGATGCGTCATTTGTCTACACCGGAGACACGGCCCTTTGCGATGACGTGGAGACGTTGGCGCGCGGTGCCGATCTGTTGATCCATTGGTGCTACCGCATGGTGGGCGACGAAGCCCATCCCTTCATTCGGTCCATGTCGCCGGATGCGGTGGAGATTGCACAGCTTGCCGGGCGTTGCCGAGTCAAACAGCTGCTGCTCACTCATCTGCGCACCGCGATGGATGACGCGACGTCACGCGACAAGATGCTCTATCACATGCGCGCGCACTTTTCAGGCAAGGCCGATATTGCTGAGGATCTGATGGTGATTGATCTCGCCGCGCCCCAATCACACGGCCAATGAGCGACCTTCTTCGTCGAACAAATGCATCTTGGTCGTATCTGCGCTGATGCCAATTTTCGAGTGCCGCTTGTAGTCGTGGGTGCCCGCCACCTTTGCAACGATCGGCTCTGCAACATCGCCCACGTCAACATAGAGATTGGTCACTTCCCCCAGCGATTCCACTAGAGTGATTTCTCCGGTGACATGGGTCTTCTTCCCGGTATCGACATGCATGTCTTCGGGCCGGAAACCGAGGCTCACTGATTTTCCGGTCATCTGCTCTGGCGTTGCGATGGGCACAGAAATTTCACCGCTCTGCCCCTGAATGCTCACCTTTGTGGACTTGCCGGCCTTTGTAATGGTCGCGGGCACGACATTCATGGCCGGCGATCCGATGAACTGTGCCACGAAAAGATTGGCTGGTCGCTCATAGAGTTCGATGGGTGAACCGACCTGCTCGATGCGCCCGGCAGACAAGACGACGATGCGGTCAGCCAGCGTCATGGCTTCCACCTGATCATGGGTCACATAAATCATCGTGGAGTCCGGGAGGCTCTCTTTCAGCTTGGCGATTTCAATGCGGGTGGCGACGCGTAACGCGGCATCCAGGTTGGAAAGCGGCTCATCAAACAGAAAGACTTTGGGGTCGCGGCAGATGGCGCGACCGATCGCAACGCGTTGCCTCTGACCACCCGACAGGGCTTTCGGCAACCGATCAAGATAGGGTGTGAGTTGCAAGATTTCGGCTGCCGCCTGAAGGCGCTCTTCGATCTCGGAACGTGAGGCTTTGGCGATGCGCATGCCAAATGCCATATTGTCATACACCGTCATGTGCGGGTAGAGCGCGTAGGACTGGAACACCATAGCGATGCCGCGTTGGGATGGCGGAACGTCATTGACGAGATCGCCGCCAATATGCATGTCGCCGCCGGTGATGCTCTCCAACCCGGCGATCATGCGCAAAAGTGTGGATTTGCCACAGCCTGACGGGCCGACGAAAACGACGAACTCGCCATCCTGAATGTCCAGGTCAACGCCGTGAATCACTTCAACAGGGCCATAGGCCTTCTTGATGTTGCGCAAGGTAACGGCGGTCATGGCCTCCCCCTTCCAGTTGTCATGACGGCATCAGGTACGAGCATAGAACGCGTTCCAGGCTTCAAGAGTGATCGTTTCTTCATCCATGCGGCAGGCGAAGCCGTGGCCTTCAAGAACCTCGCCCAACCTTTCCGGAGCGTCGATGGTTTGCTCATCCTCGCTCATATTGAACGCGCAGAAGATGCGCTGGTTTTCATGTCTGCGTGTGAAGGCAAGGACAGGGCCTGTAGCGATTACAATCTCCAGATCACCCTTTGAAAGCGGGAGATTTTCGGCTCTGAAGGTGAGCATCTGTCGGTAGTGGTTGAGAAGCGAGGCGGGCAGATGGTCCTGCTCGGAAACGGCCAACGCCCTATGTTCGGGAGGAATCGGCAACCAGGTTTCAGCGTTCGAGAATCCGCAATTCTGCTCTCTCTCGTCCCAAACCATTGGCGTGCGGCAACCGTCTCGTCCCTTGAACTCCGGCCAGAATTGCTTGCCGTAAGGGTCCTGCAAGTCCTCAAAGGCGATATCGGCTTCTGTCAGCCCCAATTCTTCACCTTGATAGATGCACACGGAACCGCGAAGCGAAAACAAGAGAGCCGATAGCAGTTTCAGATAGTTGGTCTGGTCCGCAACCGATGCGCCCCAGCGAGAGGCGTGGCGCATGACGTCATGATTGGAGAAAGCCCAGCACAGCCATCCATCCGGCGCTGCCTCTTGCATCTTGGTGAGAACATTTGCGATGCGCTCCACGGTCGGCAATTCGGGCGACAGGAAATCAAATGAGTAGCACATCTGCATCCGCTCATCGCCTGACGTGTAGTCGGAAATGAGCTTCAGACCATATTGCGCGTCGCCGACTTCGCCCACGGCAGCGATAGCTGGATACTCATCCATGACGGTGCGGAGTCGTTCCAGGAACTTCAGATTCTCCGGTTGGTTCTTGTCGTGGATGTGGTTCTGATAGTTGTAGGGGTTGACCTTGGGGGCGATGGAATCGTTGCGGTCGGCTTCGCTCAAAGCCGGATTGTCGCGCAACTGCTTGTCGTGAAAGTAGAAGTTGATCGTATCGAGCCGAAACCCGTCGACTCCCCGCTCAAGCCAGAAGCGAACCGTGTCCAGCAGCGCGTCCTGCACATCCCGATTGTGGAAGTTGAGATCAGGCTGCGATGTCAGGAAATTGTGCAGATAGTATTGGCAGCGTCCACTGTGCCACTGCCAGGCCGAGCCGCCGAAGATCGACAGCCAATTGTTGGGAGGCGATCCATCCGGTTTGGCATCCGCCCAGACATACCAATCGGCCTTGTCATTATCGCGGCTCGATGCGCTTTCACCAAACCAGGCATGCTGGTCTGAGGTGTGCGAAATGACCTGGTCGATCATCACCCGCACGCCATTGGCATGGGCTTCCTGTATGACCTGGTCGAAGTCATGAAGCGTGCCGAACATCGGATCAACATTGGTGTAGTCGGAAACGTCGTAGCCGAAATCTTTCATCGGCGAAGGGAAGAAGGGCGAAATCCAAATCGCATCGACGCCCAATGACGCAATGTAATTCATGCGGGCGGCGATGCCCGCGAGATCACCCACACCGTCGCCCGACAAATCCATGAAGGAGCGCGGATAGATTTGGTAGATCACGGCACCGCGCCACCAATCCTTGTCGGACAAATCGATGGTGCGCTTTCCGTTTGGGCGTTGCAGAGTAGCGATGGTCATGACGGGTGACTCAGCCTCCCTTGACCGACCCGGCCAAAAGACCCCGGACCAGATAGCGTTGCAGAGACAGGAACACGATCAGTGGCACGATGATCGTGATGAAGGCGGAGGCGGTCAGAATGTGCCAGTCTCCGCCACGCGACCCCAGAAGATTAACGAGGCGTCCGGTCAGCACCAATTCGTCATCACCGGCGCCCAGGAACACGAGCGCAACCAGAAGATCGTTCCAGACCCACAGAAACTGGAAGATTGCGAAAGAGGCAAGGGCCGGGAAGGACAGCGGCAGGATGATCTTCAGGAAAATCTGAAAATCCGTTGCACCATCCACTCGCGCCGATTCCATGATTTCGCGCGGCAGACCGGCAATATAGTTTCGCAGTAAATAGATCGCCAAGGGCAGACCGAAGCCCGTATGGGCAAGCCAAATTCCAAGATAGGTTTTGCTTGGAACGCCGAACAGGTCACCGATGCTGTTGTAGGCCGTCAGCAGCGGAATCAGTGACATCTGCAACGGCACTACGAGCAGCCCCACCACGACAGCGATGAGAATGGCCCTGCCCGGAAACTCCATCCAGGAGAGTGCATAGGCGGCAAAGGCTGCGATCAGGATGGGTATGATCGTTGCCGGGATCGCCACCGTCAGCGAGTTGATGAAGCTTTGCCCAAGACTTTCCGCATTGATCACCAGGCCGTAATTTTCAAGCGTAAAGCGCGGTGGGGTGGTCGCGGTGAAAAAGATGCGCTGACCACGGCTGCGCTCGAACGCCTCGTCCCTGATGATTTCGAAATCACCATTGGCCTGAACCGTCAGCTTCGCCCCGTTTCGAAGCTCTGCAGTGTCTCCGGCAGCAAATTGCTCCACCTCGCGGCTTGAAATGCCAAAGGCTGAAATTGTACCCGTTCCGCCCTCCAGCACATTGCCGGAGATGACAAACTGGCTATCACGTTCGTTCTGTCCGTCTGCGCCCGGCGCACGATAGATCTGGCGCTGCTCGGTTGCAGTCAAAGCCGTCCACCAGCCGGACGTCGCGATCTGGTCCTTGTCGCGCACGGAAGAGATGAAAAGGCCAAGCGTTGGCAACAGCCAAAGCGCTACAAGCAGGAATGCTGAAAGGTGAACGGCCAGCGTCAGCGGAGAGCCGCTCAACCAACGCCGTTTTGCTGCGGCGGCCATCTCAATGCCCTCCCATTTCGGCATTGGCCCGTCGGATGTTCCAAACCATGATCGGGATTACGAGCACCATGATCACGACCGCGATCGCGGCGCCCCGTCCGAAATCTCCGCCGCCGCGGAACATCCAGTCAAACATCAGATTGGCGAGCACCTGCGTGTTCCACTGACCGTTGGTCATGGCCAGCACGATATCGAAAACCTTCAGCACGAGAATGGTGATGGTGGTCCACACAACGGCGATCGTGCCCCAGATCTGCGGCACGATAATCTTGAAGAAAATCTGGATCGGATTGGCACCATCGATAACGGCGGCCTCAATCGTTTCCTCCGGCACGCCGCGCAGCGCAGCGGAAAGGATGACCATGGCAAAACCGGTCTGGATCCAGATCAGGATCACCATCAGAAAAATACTGTTCCAGTATGGGGTAATGGTGATCCAGGCCTGAGGCTCACCGCCAAGTGCGGTGACGACAGCGTTCAATATGCCAATCTGCTCCGAGCCTTCCGAGCGATAATCATAGACAAATTTCCAGATCACTGTGGCGCCGACAAAAGAAATCGCCATGGGCATGAAAATAATGGTCTTGGCGATATTGCCCCACCAGATTCGGTCGGTCAGCGCGGCTATGATGAGTCCAAAGAAGGTCGCCAGAGTCGGGACCACGATCAACCACAGCAGATTGTTGAACATCGACTCGCGAAACAGCGGATCGTTGACCATCCAGACATAGTTGCCGAGGCCGACCCACTCGATGCCCTGATTGTCCTTCAGAGACAGTCGAACGGAGTCAAAGACAGGATAAATGAGATAGGCCGTCAACAGCAGCAGGGCCGGACCGAGAAACAGCCATGGCCGGATCGCATTGGCGCGGTTGATATTGAAACTGGCCTGTGCCGGCGTCATGCCGGGGCCTGAAGCAGGCAGGGCCTTGTCGAGCAACCAGTTCGTTCCGTAGAAATAGGCAACACAGCCGCCAACGCCGATGATCATGGTGATCAATGCGAAGATGAGTTGCGACATCTGACTTCTTTTCCTCTGGGCCTGACTGGTTTCAGGAACGCATGCTTCTGAGTTGGTTCATGCGACACGCTACGCAACGCTGCATCGCCTCTGAGGCACTACCGGTTACAGCTTTGCGCGACTCTGAGAAAATCAGAACAGAACCCACAATCGACACGGCCTGCGTGGTTTGGAAAACTGGCCAAATGAGTTGGTCTTGTCCGCTCGTTCACCAAGACAACAGGGTCTTCCGGTCCCTGTCACTTTTCCGGAAGACCCCGTCGCTTTCGCCCCAACTCAGTTCAGCGAATCCCAGGTTTTCTGAATCTCGCTGGCAACCTCTTTTGCGTCCTTACCGCCGGCATAGTCCACCATACCGGTCCAGAATGCGCCGGCGCCGATCTTGCCGGGCATCAGATCCGAGCCGTCAAAGCGGAACGTGGTAGCATTCAACAGAATATCGCCCTGCTTTCTCGCCGCTTCATTGGCATAGACATCAGGGTTCACACCCTTGTGCTGGCTGAGCAAACCACCCTGAGCCATCCAGATCTCATGCGCGATCGGTGTCTTCAGCCAGTCGATGAAGGCCTGTGCAGCGGGCGAGTCTTTGGTGATGATCGCCAGTGTTCCCGCACCCAGAACCGGCTTGCCAAGATCTTTGTCGGCATAGGCCGGGAAGTAAAAGAAATCGACGTCCTCACCAACGACGGTGCCATCCGGGAAGAAGGAAGGAATGAAAGAAGCCTGACGATGCATGTAGCATTTGGGCGGTGACGCGAAGAGACCTTTCGGAGAGTCGCGGAAATCCGTCGTCGCCACTGCGCCTGCACCGCCATCGACATAGGCATCGTTGCGAGCGAAAGCTCCGAATTCTTCGATGGCCGCGATGATTTTCGGATCATCAAATTTCAGTTCGTTGTTCACCCACTGGTCGTAGACATCGGGTGTCTGCGTGCGCAGCAGCAAATCCTCAACCCAGTCGGTCGCAGGCCAGCCCGTGGCGCCGCCAGAGCCCAGCCCGATGCACCAGGGTGTTCCCCCATCAGCAACGATTTGATCGGTCAGCGCCTTCAACTCCTCCATGGACTGTGGCACGTCATAGCCCGCATCCTCAAAGTTTTCCGGCGAATACCAGACGAGCGATTTCACATCGGCCTTATAAGAGAAGGCGAAGAACTCCTTCTCACCATTTGCATTGGGGTAGGAGCCAAGATCGACCCAGGACTGCCCGGCCGCATAGTTCTCCTTCATCCAATTTGCCGTGTCTTCGCCAAGCGGTGTGAGCAACCCTTTGGCAGCGAGATTTGCAATCAGGCCAGGCTGCGGCAGGACGGCGATATTGGGCGGAGAGCCTGCCTGCGTGTCGATCACGATCTGCTGCTCGTAGTTTTCAGAAGACGCGTAATCGACGCTGGCGCCCGTTGCGGCTTCGAAATAGGCCAACATGTTTTCGACCAGCGTCTGGTCATCGCCGCGCCAAGGGCCGAAAATCGTAAGTGTCTGACCGGACAGATCGGTGGCGTTCTTGAATTCCTCATAGCTCGCCCAGTTGAAGGCACCTTCGCCCGGCGCAAACTTCAAATTGGCATGTCCGTCGGCCAAGGCTGCGGTGGAACAAAGTCCCAGTGACACAACTGCCGAGATCAGCGTCTTTTTCATATTGGAAACTCCCTGGCACCTTTCTGGTGCTTTTCGTTGGCATAGAATAACAGCGCAATCTTCAAAGCGCTTTGGATAGTTGAGCTTCGCCATTTTTTGCCCACTAGTCAATGTTGCTGAGAGATTGAGTTTGTGGCTAGAGTGATGCTTCGAGCAATTTTGAAAGTTTTCCAAAGCGCTTTGGCTGCGACCGGTATCATCGGATCAAGAGTGCGAGAAAATCAGGGACATGAAGATCGGGAAACGGTGAGCAGGGTCAGTCTCAAATCGCTGTCGCAGCAGCTGGGTTTGTCGCAGACAACGGTCAGCCGCGCGCTGAACGGGTTCCCCGAAGTCAGCGAGCGAACGCGCGAACGCGTCGTAGCTGCTGCCCGGCAGATGAACTATCGCCCCAACAACAGCGCGGCCAATCTCGCCACCGGCCGTACGGGGCAAATCGGTCATGTCATCCCGCTCTCGCAGCACATGATGATCAATCCGCATTTTGCCGATTTTCTGGCCGGGGCGGGGGAGCACTACTCTCAAGCCGGTTATGATGCGCTGCTCAGGGTGGTGTCCACGCAGGATGAGGAAGATGTCTATCGTGATTTCGCTGGTCGCAACCGGGTCGACGGTGTTGTGGTTCATGGTCCAGAGGTAAATGATGCCCGCATCGACTTGCTGCGCTCACTAGATGTGCCGTTCATCGTGCATGGCCGCAGCGACACGGTGGATGGCGACTATTCCTGGCTTGACGTGAACAATGCCCGCGCCTTCCGGCGTGCCGTTGATTGCCTTGTCGATCTCGGTCATCGGCGTATTGCGCTTGTGAATGGGCTGGAGACCATGAACTTCGCGGCCCGCCGCCGTGCGGGTTTTTGCGAGGGTCTTGAGGCGAATGGTCTGACGATTGACGCAACGCTCATGACAAGTGCTGATATGAACGAGCCCTATGGCTATGACGCGACACTGGGATTTCTGCGTCTCAGAAACCCGCCCACCGCCATCATCTACGCCAGCATATTGCCGGCGATGGGTGGTCACCGCGCCTTGTCGGAAGCTGGCCAGACTTTGGGCGAGGATGTTTCTGTCATCACCTATGATGATCAGCTGTCGTTTCTGCGCCCGCTGGAAACAGGCGGGCTGCCCCTTTTTACCAGCCTGCGCTCTTCCATTCAGGCGGCAGGGCGCCGAGCCGCTCAGATGCTTATTGAGCAAATCACTGCCGATGACGATACGCCGCGTCAGGAATTGTGGGAGGCCGACCTGGTGCTTGGTCGGTCAACGCGTCCCGTTCGGCAAAGCAGGGCTGCATGAGCGCCACCATCGCCCTCAATCGGGCGGACTTTCCCGAAGAGTTTACATTTGGCACCGCGACGTCGAGCTATCAGATTGAAGGCTCGTCCTTTGGCGGTTGCGGCATGTCCCACTGGGACACGTTTGCCGCAACGCCGGGTAACACCATGCGGGGCGAAGATGGTTCGATTGCGTGCGACCACTATCACCGATGGGCGGAAGACCTCGATCTGATCCGCGATGCCGGCTTTGATGCCTATCGCTTCTCAACGTCATGGGCGCGTGTGCAACCGTTGGGCAGCGGCGCGGCCAATGAAGAGGGTCTCGACTTTTACGATCGGCTTGTCGACGGCATGCTGGAGCGCGGTATCAGCCCTTACCTGACCTTGTATCATTGGGATTTGCCGGCCCCTCTGGCAACGCTGGGCGGTTGGCAGAACCGCGACATCGCAGGCCGTTTCGCTGACTATGCGCAGATCGTGATGAAGCGACTTGGCGACCGCATTGACGCTGCTGCCACCTTCAACGAGCCCTGGTGCATTGCATGGTTGAGCCACTTTTTGGGCCACCACGCGCCTGGTCTGCGAGACATTCGCGCCGCCGCGCATGCCATGCATCATACCCTGCTGGCGCATGGTCGCGCGGTGGAAGCGATGTGGGCAATGGGTGCCAGCAATATCGGTGTGGTGATGAATTTCGAATATGCGCAAGCAGCCGATGACAGCGACGCATCACGCGCTGCCGCGCGGCTTTATGATGGGATCTATAATCGCTGGTTTCTGGGTGGGGTGTTCCGGCGCGCCTATCCGCTAGATGTGCTGGACGGACTGGAACCGCATCTGCCAGCGAACTGGCAGGATGATTTCGACACAATCGCTGCACCGGTCGATTGGCTTGGCATCAACTACTATACGCGCAAGCTGATCGCGGATGATGGCACCAGCATCTGGCCCGCGGTGAGGGAGGTTGAAGGTCCGCTGGAAAAGACCTCCGTAGACTGGGAGATTTACCCTGAGGGCCTGCATCACTTTCTTACATGGGCACAACGAGACTACACAGGGGACTTGCCCATCTATGTGACGGAAAACGGCATGGCCGGGCATGATGTGCTGGAGCAAGGCGCAGTCAATGACGACCAGCGCATCCGTTATCTCAACGCTCACCTTGAACAAGTGCGGCGCGCGATCACCCATGGCGTACCGCTGAAGGGTTATTTCATCTGGTCATTGCTCGACAATTACGAGTGGTCGCTTGGATATGATAAACGGTTCGGCCTCGTTCATGTCGACTTTGACACGATGAAGCGGACGCCGAAGCGGTCCTGGTATCAATTGAGGGGCGCGCTTTCAGGCTGATCATGCGGGCGGCGTCGCGACTTGTGACTGGCTGCGCGCACGCATGGTATGAACTGCAAGCAGCGCAATTGACGCCAGCAGCGCAGCACCATGGATGAGCGGATCGCCGGACAGGACCAGCGCCGCCAGCGCCAGCCGCAGGACCCATTCCCAAAGATCAAGCTTGTTGCGGTCAAAGCGCGCCAATCCGCTGGCCAGCAGGTAAAGGGCCAGAACCAATCGAACCAGCAGCCAAATGAGCGCTCCAACATCAAGCGTTCCGTCATAGCCCGGCAAATATTTCGCCGCTGATGGAAGCGATGTCGGGTCGAGTACGGCGGCTGGGATGAGAAGAATCTCGGGATACATCGCAAAGACGAAGGGGATGACAAACATGACGATACCCGATCGTACGGCGGAAAAGCCCGTTGCCATTGGGTCGGCCTTGGTGATCGAGGCAGCCGCAAAGGCGGCAATCGCAACAGGCGGCGTAATGGCGGAGGCGACGGCGAAGTAAAAGATGAACATATGTGCCGTGAAGAGCGACAGTCCCAGTCCCGTCAACAACGGCCCCATCAGCAGCGCGACATTGATGTAGGCGGGAACAGCCGGCATACCCATTCCCAAAAATACTGCCAGTGCCATCGTTGTGAGCAGGGCCATGAACTGGAACAGGCCAGATCCAGCCCCGCCAAGGTCGAGCGCCCGCAACCATCCCAACACATCCAGCGCGATGAAATCGGAAAGCCCGGTGAAATTCAGGCAGAAGTCGATGATCGAGACGGCCAAAAACATCAGATAGAGGGTCGAAATCAAAATGCCGGATTCAGCAAAGGCATCGAGCAACTTTTTGGGGCGCGCGCGCATGTCCTTGTCGAGAAACAGCAGGAAGCAAAGCAGGAACACTGCCCACCAGCCCGCGCTTCCCGCATCGCCAGCCGAATTCTGAACCAGCTTAAAGAACCAGGGCAGGTCACCCGCGGCGCAACTGCCGCTGGCATCAACGGTCGTCTGGACGCCAAACAACGTTCCTATGATTCCGCAGCCAACAGCCTCCTTGGGTGTTAAAAGCAGTATCAGAATCAGCAGGATCGGACCGAAGATCATGATCAGATTGAGCTTGTCGGCCTGCGACAACATCATGTCGTCAGTCACCTTCCCGATGGCTTCCAGCCCTTGCTTGCGCGACTGGAACACGGCGGACAGGAACAGGCACAGGAAATAGGCAAGTGCCGGGATCGCGGCGGCGATGATCACTTCTCGATAGGGCACAGCCGTGAGTGCGGCCAAAACGAACGCCGCAACGCCCATCACCGGCGGCATGATGGAGCCGCCCGAAGAGGCCGCTGCCTCCATGCCGCCTGCAAAGGTTTTTGAGAACCCCCGCTTGATCATCATGGGGATCGTCAGCACGCCTGTTGAAAGGACATTGACCACCGGTCCGCCGGAGATTGTGCCGAACATGGCGGACGACACGATTGCCGCATGGGCCGGTCCGCCGCGCAGCTTTCGGGTCCACAAGAAGGCGAGTTTGATGAGTGAGCGCCCGCCTGCGGACGCACCGAACAAGCCTCCCAAAACGATATAGGGAAAAACCGTGTTCAGGATGATGTCCATGAACCGGCCGAGCAAACCGGTCGAATTGTTGATCAGCGCGTCATGCAGGCGCGGCCGACCGTCGGACAGCAGGCGCGGCTCGCCGCCAAGCTTGGTCATCAGATATTTGTTGATGTCATCGGGGCCGTGCACATACCAGACCAGCACGGTGATGATCGTATAGGCGGTGATGGCGATGGCGACGAGCACAAGCGGCAGGCCCCACACTTTCACATTATAGGCAAGAAAGATGATCACCGCCGCGCCCATAATCGCGACAAGCCATCCGCCCGTCGTGTTGATGCATTGCGGGTCTTCTACGGTGTCAGGCACGGGAAGGCCGTAAAGCTCGGCAAATTCGCGCTCCTCGGCCAGGCTCTTTGCGATCAGCTGCGCCCGCTCGCCGGTGATCTGATCGATGATGCAGACCGCTTCGATCTCGATGAGGTAGGTCGCTGAGATGCCGAGAGCGGCAATGATGAGCGCGATATCAAGAAGCGCGCCCGCGCCTCGCTTTACCGAAGACGCCCCTGCATAATCGCGCCACAGCGAATGCTTGAGCGCGACGACAAGCATCATCAGCGCGAAGGCAAGGGGGTAAAAATACTCATACGGGTACTTTCGGATGACCAGATCTTTCCAGCCGGTCAGCGCAACGGCTGCATCGTCCAGACCGGGGATTCCCGGCATGGAGTTCAACAGGCCGATGATGACGAGCGCGAGCGCCAGCCAATAAACGAGCGTCAACCCGAAGTCGCGCTTGCTTTCGTTTGTTGACGGCCTGTCAGACACTGGTTGTTATGCCTCTCGTCGTCACATGCGACGTGAAAGCGCCCGGCCAGATGGGTGACCGGGCGCCTTTATGCGATCGTGTCGAAGCGATGCTTCTAGCTCGCCGGCTTGGCGCAATCGTCAATCGTGTAACCGGCCTCTTCCCAGGCTGCGACTGCACCAGCGTGATACTTCAGCGGGTTTGGTCCGCACATGCCGGAGCGCACCGTGTCGACAATGCCGTAACCGGCCTGCGCTGCGAAGGGCGCTTTCGCCTTCAACTCGTCCAGCGTGTCGATATGAGCCTTGGTCAATGCCTTGGCGAGCTCGAAGGGCATGTCTTTGTGGACGATATCGCCGCCAATGGTGGCCAGCCCGCGAAAGGTGTCATCCTCGGAAACGATCGTCACGCCTTCCGGCATGGTCGCATCGGCAACCGGGATTTCCACCGGTGCGGAACCCGGTGCTCGCAGATATTTCTGGAACGCTTCGGTTTCCCACTTGTCCTTGGGAATGGACCAGACTGTCATCTTGCCTGCTGAGACGGCCTGCGTGATGCGGCTGTCTGGAAACAGAACGGGCAGCACAACGGCTTCCACGGAACCATCCATGATGGTCTTGGTCGCCTGACCCCAATTAACCTGCGTGCCCTTGTAGCCCTCGCCTTCCTTCAGTCCTGCCGTAAGCTGGATCACAGCGCGAGCATTGGTCACGGCAGCGCCGCGGGGCGGGCCGTTCAGAATGGTCTTGCCTTCAAGACCGTCCCATCCGGAAATGTTGTTCGAATCGTAGGCGTAGAGCGCAAAAATACCGAGCGTGACAGGGTACAGTGCGCGCAAATTGGAAGCGAGCTCGGCGCCCTTCTCCGCTCCGAGTTTGGAGTAGGGGCCACGGCCCTTGTCCAACAGGAATGGCAAAATGTAGGGCGTGCCGGCAATGTCGGTCTTGCCCTCAGCCACATTCTGCACGGAATTTGTGAGCGTCTGCCCGTCGGCCAGCTGAATGTTGGCGATGCCCTTCTTGCCGGCCATTTCGGTCAGATGAGCCAAAGACAGATGGATCGAGCCACCCGGCGACGCCGTTTCGGCGGTCAGGTTTTCAGCGGCATTGGCGCTGGCCGACAGGAATGCGGCAAGCCCCATTGCGGCCCCAAAAGCCGCCAGTTTCTTCAATGATTTCATATTTGTCCTCCCAATTGGCCATACGGCCTTTCTTGCTTTGGCTCGTTTTGCCTCAACGTGTTATCCGAAAGCCTCTCCTCCAAAAGCGCAAACGGATTACAGACATCTTGTCATGTCTTGATGCTGATCCGCAATCGCCAATTCGCATTGAGCGCAGTTACCATCGACCGATGATGACCCCGACCTTGTCCTCGATGTTGCGCAGGCCAGCAATGGTTTCATCATCCATGGCAACCCGGTTCTTTCGGTCAAGCAGCCGTCGGAACAGCTTGTCCTTCAGCTCCTCCACCACGCTTGCATGAGCCGGATCGCGGCCAAGATCGACGAACTCGTTCGGATCGTTCTCCAGATCGAACAGTTGCGAGGGGAAACTCTTGAAATAGACAAGCTTCCAGCGCTCTGTTCGAAGCATGTAACCCCGGGCATCCGACACATGCACGTCCAGTGCTTCGCGAGCCGGATAAATCGCATAGTCGATCTCGGAGAAGACGGCATCGCGCCAGTCGTCCGGCGTGTCGCCCTCCAGCAGCGGCACAAGCGAGCGCCCCTCAAGGCGATGCGGCGCTGGCGGCGCATCCATCAGTTCCATGAAAGTCGGCACCAGGTCGATGGCTTCCACAAAATCCGCGTTCCTCGTACCGCGCGTGGCGTCGGCTTGCTCGCGCGGGTCAACGATAATGAGCGGCACACGCACGGAGACTTCGTGGAACAGTTCTTTCTCGCCCATCCAGTGATCACCCAGATAATCGCCATGGTCGGATGTGAAGACGATCATGGTCTCATCCATGATGCCAAGCTGCTCCATATGCGCGAACAGATCGCCGATGTGATCATCGATCTGCTTCACCAGCCCCATATAGGCCGGCAGAACGGTTTCACGCACCTCATCGCGAGAAAAAGTCTGCGCGACGGAAGCGTTCATGAAGGCGCCATAGACCGGGTTGGGATCACTCCTCTCGCGCTCATCGCGAATGACGGGCAAAAACGTGTCCGGCCCATACATGGCGTGGTAGGGCGCTGGAGCAATATAGGGCCAGTGCGGTTTGATGTAGGAAAGATGACACAGCCAGGGTGTATCGCCTGCATCAGCAATGAACTCTTTCGCACGTTGCGTCATATAGGCTGTCTCGGAATGCTGCTCTTTTACCCGTGCGGGCAGGCTGGAATGGCGCAATTCCCAGCCGGAAAGAACGGAACCATCGTCGCCTTCGGCGGAATTGACATAATCGTTCCAGGGGTTTTTGCCCTCATAACCCTGCTCGTTGAGCCAGTCATTGTAGCGCAATTTGCCACCGCGCATTTCCAGGCCCCGATGCGGATGTAAACCATCATCGCGCTCAAAGGGTTCAAAGCCGGGTTGCGAAATGAGCATCCCGATCTCGGTTTCGGCATTGAGGCCAAGCCGGGCCATGCCTTCCTTGTCGGCCATCATATGCGTCTTGCCGACAACAGCGGTGCGCACGCCAACCGGAGCGAGATATTCCCCAAGCGTCTTTTCGCCGATTGGCAAGGGTACGAAATTCCAGGTGGCGCCATGGCTGAACACGGTTCGACCCGTATAGCAGCTGGCGCGGGAAGGGCCGCAGACCGGCGACTGCACATAGGCCCCATCGAAAGTTACTCCGCGTTTCGCAAGAGCATCAATATGCGGTGTGTGAAGATGCGGATGACCGTAGCAGGACAGGTAGTCCCAGCGCAGCTGATCGGCCATGATGAACAAAATATTCTTAATGCGTTTGGTCATCCGGGCCTCCCCAACCCCGAGTTTTTGGGCCGAAGCGCCTCAGTCTGGACCTTTTCCAGCAACATGCTTGCGCAGCGCGACCTTGTCGATCTTGCCCATAGCGTTGCGTGGTAGCTGGTCAAACACAAGCAGTGATTTGGGCTGTTTGTAGCGCGCCAGCTTATCCTCAAAGAAGCGGGTGAAGTCGACTTCGGTCAGCATTGTGCCCGGTTTGGTTTCAACTGCGGCAACCGGCGTCTCGCCCCAATGCGGGTCGGGTTTTCCAACTACGGCAATCGCTGCAATGGCCGGATGTTGCAGCGCGACGGCCTCAACCTCCGCCGGGTAGATATTCTCACCGCCGGAAATAATGACATCCTTGGACCGGTCGACGATCCAGAAAAACCCATCAGCGTCGCGATGGCCGATATCGCCCGTATTGTACCACCCGTCGACCAGCACTTGGGCGGTCTGTTGTGGGTTGCGCCAATAGTGGCTCATCACGTTGTCGCCCCTGACCCAGATCTCGCCATTTTCACCGTCCGCGCAGGGCGTCCCGTCTCCGTCTCGCACCTCTATGGCGCAATGCCTGAGTGCAATGCCGGCCGACCCTTCCTTACAGCGGCTGTCGGCGAGCGGCAGGCCGATGGCAGACGGACCGGTCTCGGTCGCGCCATAAATCTGGCTGACCGGCACACCGCGATCATGCCACGCCCTGATCTGATGCATGGGTATGATCGAGGACCCGACGACGATATGGGTGAGCGCGGGAAACTGGCTCGTCTGCCACTCGTTCAACGCCATCATCGCAGCCATTTGCGCCGGAACCAGAATTGTCGATGTGATGCCGTCTTGTTCGAGGGCATCCACGGTCGCCTGCGGATCGAAGCGTGCATGCAGATGCACTGTCGCGCCATGCACCAGTGCTGGAAGCAGCAATATGCACAAACCGCCAACATGAAAAAGCGGCAGGGTGATCAGAACCTTCTGGCCCGGCGCGAATTGATACAGCTCATGTCCGTTCTCGATTGTTGCCAACACCGCACTTTGAGGCAGGACAACACCCTTTGGACGGCCCGTCGTGCCGGATGTGTAGACCAGCAGCAAGGGCGCGGAGATATCTCGCTGCGCTTCGACATCTGGAAGGTCGATTGATGCCTCTAGATCGCCAGTTGGTGCGAAGGTGCAAAGCGCGCTGTCCAAATCGGCAATGGTGGCTGCGAATTCTGGTGCAAAGAAACAGACGGTCGGTTCGCTGTCGCTGAGCAGATAGGCATATTCATCCCGGGCCAGTCGCGTGTTGAATGGTGTGAAGATGGCGCCAAGCTTCGCGCAGGCAAAGACCATTTCGATCATGGCCGGCTGGTTGAGACCAAGATATGCGACGCGGTCTCCGACCATCACCTTGAAGTGGTGATGCAGAATCGCCGCTGTGACGCGTGAGCGGTCTCGCAAGTCGGTGAAGGAGATGCTGCTGCCTTCAAAGACAATAGCCGTTTCATCGCCAGCATGTTCGGCCCATCGGTCGAGGCGTTCCGTCAGATCCATATGCTTGAGTCAGCCCGTGCGCTCGCCCGGCTCAAACAGGCTTTCCTCGCCGAGGCGGTGCTCCGCAATTTCTGCTGTCCAGGGCAACATGAGAGAGCCGCAACGACTTTCCCGATAAAGACGCTCCAGTGGAAAGCTCTTCAGCAACGTGCGGCCGCCGCAGGTGCGCATGGCGAGCGCGCAGATTTCCGGTGCATGCTCCATGATCGTGTGCTGTGCCGCATAGGCGCGCAGGCGCTGATCCTTGCTCGGTGCGTAACCCGCCTCGGCAATCGTTGTCTCAAACAGCGCGCGGGACTGTTCCAGTAGCAGCCGCATGCGGGCGACAGCCTGTTGCTTTGCCGGGATGTCGCGAAGGCCGCCCTTCAAATAATCCACGGCGAACTCAAACGCCGCCTGAGAGATGCCCAAATAGGTGGGGCTGAGGGTGAAGAACATGTGCGGCCATTTCAGCGCCAAACGGTAATAGGCACCCGGCGGCAGCAGTTGCAGATCGTCCGGCACAAACACTTCCGTCATTTTCAGCGCGCGGGAAACGGTTGCCCGCATGCCGACGGGGTCCCAATCACCGAAGATCTCAAAGCCTTCCGCGTCACCAGGCACGCACAGATAGACGGCATTGGTGATCTTGTCCTTGTCTTCGTCTCCCTCAATTGTGCAGACCATTGAGTAATAGCCCGCCGCGCCCGAAAGGGATGCGAAATGCTTCACGCCGTTGACGACCCAGCCGCCTTCGACACGACGCGCGGTCGTTCCAAACGGGGCCTTTCCCGCGGCGGCGGCGGAGTTTGGTTCTGAAAAGGGCTGCGCGAACAAGATGCCGTCCTGAATGACCTTGGCGTAGATTTGCGCGCGTCGTCTGTTCTGAATCGCGCGGTCATCATCGAAGCCCGGCAAAGCGTCGAAGACTGATCCGGTCCAGAACATGGTTTGCGCATGCATGTTGAAGGTGAGGGCGGTCGCGCCGCACCAGCGGGCAAGTTCTGCCGCAACCTTGCAATAGGTCTCAAAGGACGCGCCGATGCCGCCATGGTCAGCGGGAATGGTGAGGCCCAGGAAACCCGCAGCCCGCAATTCCGCGTAATTGTCAAAGGGAAAGCTCGCCTCGCGGTCGTAAATGTCGGCACGTTCCGCAAAGCGGTTCTGTCCAAGCCAGCGTGCGGCGGCGATCAACTCATCTTCGCTTGATGCGCTGGTGACGATCGGAACGTCTTCATCAACGATTGCGTCCATGGATCACCCCCTCACGTCAAGCCCAGTCGGCTCAAAAATGCGCCCAGATTCTGGTTGAAGGCGTCAGCATTTTCCACCGGCGCCATATGGCCCGTCTTCTCCAATTCTACATAAGTCGCGTTGGAAATGTAGGAAGCCATCTTTTCCATCATCTTGGCGGGCGCGTTCTCGTCTTCTTCTCCCGCGATCAGCAGGACAGGCACGCTTATGGATGGCAGATTATCGCGCCGGTCAAAATGCGTCAGAGTTTCCACCGCCCTGCGATAGGCTGGAATGGAAACCGGCGACATAACTTCGATGATTTGGCGCAATGCGTCGTCGCTTGCCGCCGAGCCGAGCAAGTCTGCACTGAAAGCGTTTGCAAATTCCGGCATGCTCATGCCCTGGTCAAAGGGCTCGAACCGGGCTCGCAGAAAAGCCTTTTGGAAGTCTCCATTGGCTTTGCCAAAGGCCGGGCTTGTTCCCGAAAGCACGAGTGCGCTCGCGCGTTGCGGGTGCTGGGCGTAAAACTCTTGTGCCGTCATGCCACCCATGGAATGGCCGCATAGCACGGCCTCCTCCAGGCCCTCCTGTTGCATGACATCGAGAACGCTTTGAACATGTGACCCAAAGCCCGCAGCATCTGGCAACGGCGTGGAGCCAAAGCCCGGTGCGTCGATCGCGACAAAGCGGAAGCCGGCCTCGACCGTCGCATCGCGCTGCGCCATCCAGCCTTCCTTGCCGCTGCCAACACCGTGCAGATAGATGACCGCCTTTTCCGATGTGCCATGCGAGACGTAGGACACACTCATGCCAGCGCCTCGACAAGCTGGCCGTCTTCCACGACTGTTCTTCCATCCAATGTGATCGAACAGTCGCGCATGGGCAGGTCGAAATGACCCTGGGTGTAGCGTTTCGCGATCTCATTTGCGCCCGTGGAGAACAAGAAGTTTCCAGCAAAGACGCGTTGCTCCGTGCCATTGTGATCGCCCTTGTCGTAATGCGCCATGGCAGCCCATTTCGCCCGATGATTCATGCCCCAGCCAACATGCGACACGGCATAGGCATCCGCATCCTCCCAAACCTCGATGGCAGCGCGTGTGAGCATGGCATCCAGTCCGTCGCCTGCAATGTCCGTAACGTAGTCGTTCTCGATGGTCAGCCGGACAGGGCTTTCCATATAGCGCTTGAAAGTCAGGTTCTGATCACCGGTATTGAGAACCAATGTGCCATTGGTGGTTCCACCTGCGGGGAAGGCAAGGCACAAACCGCCGGGCCAGTTTGTGATCGTGCCGGGGGTGGTTGTGAAGCCCCATCCGCCGCCGACCACCGCGCCTTCAAGATCAATAATGAGATCGGACCCCGCTTTTGACGTGACATGCATCTGCCTGGCACCGCGCATCATCTTCATGCCCGTTTTCACACGGTCCTTGAGGGTCTCATCGCTGCCAAGCCGTTCCAGAACATCGGGGTGTTCGTTGGATATCATCAACACTCTTGTGCCGGATTTCAGGATTGTCGGAAGTTCAGCGGCATGGAGCAGACCTTCCACAGTGCAATCCACCACCAACCCTCCGAATGAGAGTGCAGCCATGACCGGCGAGTGAAACCGCAGCGCCGTCGAGGCCCCGGTCGACCGAACCGGAATGGGTGCGCTTTGTGCAGGAGACGTGACGCAGACATGGGCTGGCTTTGCGCCAAGCTGGAGCAGGGCAAGTTCCGCAAGCTGCACATTGATCTTGCGCGACTGCGTCTCTGAAAGGACAATGACCTCATCGCCCTTCGCAACTCCGCTCAGGACAAAATTGCGAGCAAAGCAGTCGATCCACTTTCCTTCGATACGATCTGTAAACATCAAACGATACTGACTGTCCAAACTGGCAGCGTTTCGGCCATTTCCGAGCCTGCCAATTGATCACGCCGCGGCGCGAATGTCGATCCGGTGCAAGTGCCAAACTGGATGCATATGAACTGGACAAAATAGCAGGCTGTGTGCAACACAGCGGAGCTTGAGGGAGGGGCTTGGGGCCGCGTGAAACAGATGCGGTGTCTTTGCGCGGTCCACATATCGCAACCGGAAGATCACATCCGGAACATCACAACTGGGAGGTTGATATGAAATCTGTTCTTAAGTGCTTGCTCGCTTCTGCTGTCGGCGTGGCAGCGTTCTCATCCATAGCACAGGCTGAAACCAAGGTGCTGACCATGTCGCATTGGGCCGGACCCAAGCATGCGATGGCCACCAAGGTTTACCCCTGGTTCAATGAGCAGTTGCAGGCCTGCTCCAACGGCACGTTGAGTGTGAAACTTGAAAACGGTCTGGCTCCGCCGCCGGCACAATATGACACGGTGCGTGATGGTGTCGCCGATCTTGGCTGGATCGTGCATGGCTATACGAAGGGTAAGTTTCTGACCACCAAACTGGCTGAACTTCCTGGTCTTGGTGCCAATGCAGAGACACTGTCCGCTGCTTTCCAGGCAACGCATGAGAAGTTTTTCGCCGATGCAAAAGAAGCCAAGGGTGTCGAAGTTCTGGCGAACTTTGTGCATGGCCCGGGAGTTATCAACACGAAGGAAAAAGTGACATCCTACAAGCAGCTTGAGGGTATGAAATTGCGTGTTGGCGGCGGTGTTGCCAATCAGGTGGGTTCGGCGCTCGGCGTGGCCGGGGTCAACATGCCGGCACCAGCTGTCTATGAGGCGATTTCTTCAGGTGTCGCGGAAGGCGTGTTCTTCCCCATTGAGACGTTGCATTCCTTCAAGATCAACGAGTTGACAAAATATGCCTTCGTCAATCCCGATGGCACCTATACAACATCCTTCGCGTTCATTTTGAACCAGGACAGCTATGAAGGCCTGTCTGACGATCACCGCGCCTGTGTGGATAAGGTTCGTGGCGTGGACATGGCCCGCACGATCGGTCGCTTCTGGGATGAGGCGGACCAGATCGGTCTTGAAGCATCGAAGGAAAGTGGCATTGAACTGGTGGAAGCCAGCGCCGAGGAACGCGCCTATTTCAAGGAAAAGACAGCGGGTATTCAGGCAGAAGTCATGAAAGAAGTGGAAAGCCGCGGCGTCGATGCCACGGCGGCGCTGGACTTCATGAAGTCGCAGCTGAAATAAGCGAAAACCGCCATGCGGTTGATCATGTACCGGTTGGAAAGGCTGGCGCGCTCCGCCAGCCTTTTTCTCGCGGGGCTGGCATCGCTGGTTCTTCTGGCGCTCGTCGTTCTCACCTGCATTGATGTGATTGGCCGTTATTTCTTCCGCAGTCCTCTGGTTGGGGCGGTGGAACTGGTGCAGATCTGCATGGGGCTGATGATTTTTCTGGTCTTCCCGCTGATGTTTTTGCGCAATGACCACATCAATGTGGATCTGATTCCGCAGCTTGGTCGCGGCAAACTCGGTTGGTTCGTGACCGTGCTGTTTCTGTTCGTCACGGTCGGTGTAGCCTTGGCTCTGGGCGATCGCGTTTACGATTATGCTCTGCGCGCTTGGGACGATGGCGACATCACCGAATATTTGCGCATACCTCGATATCCGGTGGTTGGCCTGATCACCGCCGCCATTTTCTGCGCGGCCATCGTGAGTCTGCTGCGCGCATTGGTGCTCCTTTCCCGCCCCGGTCAAATGCAGGAAGTGGAGCAAGCGGAAAAAGGGGAACGGGCTGAGCCATGACAGCTGCCCTGATCGGATTCGCCGCCGTATTGGTGCTGGCCTTCATGCGCATGCCGCTTGGCGTTGCGTTGGGCCTGGTTGGCGTTGTCGGATTTGCCGAATTGTCGAGCTATCGCGCTGCGATCTCAAGTGCCGCGCGACTGGTGATTGACTCGGGGCAATCCTACGGCCTTTCGGTCGTTCCTTTGTTCATTCTGATGGGTTTGATGGTGGAACGCGGCGGCATGGCGCGCGAGCTTTACCGCGCAGCCTATGTGTTTTTGGGTCACCGCAAGGGCGGCCTTGCCATGTCGACCATCTGTGCTTGCGGCATGTTTTCCGCGATTTGCGGGTCTTCGCTGGCAACTGCTGCAACCATGTCGAAAGTCGCCATGCCGGAGATGCGCCGATACAAATATGATGATGGTCTTGCCAGCGCTTCCATCGCGGCGGGCGGCACGCTCGGCATTCTGATCCCGCCAAGCGTGATCCTCGTTATCTACGGCCTGTTGACGGAAGCGTCAGTGGGCAAACTTTTCATTGCCGGCATTCTTCCGGGGCTGATCGGTGTTCTTTTCTACTTGGCCGCGGTGTTTTTCGTGGTCAGCCGAAACCCGGAAGCGGGTCCGGCTGGTGACCGTACTGGCTGGGGAGATCGTCTCGTCGCGTTGCGTGATGTCTGGGCGACGCTTGGCCTGTTCATTTTTGTGATAGGCGGCATTTACATTGGCGCCTTCACCCCGACAGAAGCCGCCGGCATGGGCGCGGCAGGTGCCATTGTGATCACTTGGTTGCGCGGCGCACTCAATCTGAAAGTGCTGATGGAAGTGTGCCGTGAAACGGTGCTCACAACAGCCAAGCTGTTCCTCGTTTTGTTTGGCGCGCTGATCTTTTCGAATTTCGTCAATCGCGCAGGCCTGCCGGATGCGCTGATCGGCATCGTCAATTCGTTTGATGCCTCTCCACTTGGTGTGATCTTCATCATTCTGGCGATCTATCTGCTGCTCGGCTGTGTGTTTGAATCGCTGTCGATGATCCTGCTTACCGTTCCAATATTTTCTCCTGTCGTTGAGGCACTTGGCTTCGATATTATCTGGTTCGGCATACTGGTGGTGGTCGCAACCGAGATCAGCCTGATCACGCCTCCCATTGGGCTCAACGTGTTTGTGCTTAAGGGGGTGCTGAAGGACGTGAAAGTATCGACCATATTTCGCGGGGTGACGCCCTTCTGGATCGCAGATATTGCGCGGCTCGTGCTTTTGGCACTTGTTCCGGGCATTGCCCTGTTGCTGCCGTCCTACATGTGAACTTTCAACATTACCCGCGATGTCACGCCTTCGTGTTGACCGTGCCGTCAGCGATCCATCCATCGAGAATGTCCAGCGCAGTGTCGGCAAAGGCCCGATCGTTGATGTGGCAGTCGATTGCGCTCAAAAGGGCGGGAGGCTTTATCGCCTTCTGCATCTCATCACAAAAAGCAGCGAGCGCCTCCGGGTCATGGGCCGGTTCACCCGGTCGATCCCATTCCTCAATGCCCTGTGTGGGAAGAAGAACGTGAACCGGCGCTGTCGCGACGGCCAAACGCTCACCCATGGCCTTGGCCGTTTCGCGCCGCTCCTGCGCATTAAGCCCCGAAGACTTGATCAGCCGATTGTGGGCGTGGAAGGGCCTGTCGCTGTAGCGTTCGGGAATGTCCTGCCACCCGGCAAAATCGATCAGATCGAGGCAACCGGGCGCAACGATCTGAGGAATGCCCGCCTTACCCGCCGAGGTCAGGCGGTTGGGGCCGGAATGCACCACTGAGCCCGCCAGCCAGTTTCCCAGTTCCGGCAGGGCAAAATCCATCACGCAGGTGAACCCACCCTGCGCGGCGATGGTCTCAAATGCCATTCCGCCCATGCCGGTTGCGTGAAAGATCGCAACTTCAAAGCCGCGATCTTCAAGAGCGGGTTTCAGCAATTTCATGTAAGATAGGCAGGAGGAGCCGAGGCTCGTCATGCCGATGACTGGTCGCGCGGAAGCGGGAGGCTCCACAGCGCGCGCCGCCCCCAGAACCGCCCCGGCGGCCTGGCTGAGTGACGATTTGCAGACGGCGTTCAACCCGTAAAGACCGCCGGCCCAAAGGATCATCTGCACATCGGCTGACAAACGGTCGGCGGGAATGAGGGGCGAGAAGGCAACCGTGGAGATGATGTATTTGGGTACGCCCATCGGCAGCGCTTTCGCGCAATCAAGTGCGAGATCGGTGCCCATTGTTCCGCCAAGGCAAATCATTGCGTCGATTTTGCCCTCAACATGCAGCTTTGCAGTGAGAGTAGATGCGCCGCGCGCCATGATCTGCATGGCTGCGTTCTCGTCTTGCTGACCTATGGCCGTGTCGATGGAGGAACTGGCGGCTTCAGCGACCTCATGCTTGGAAATATCAACGGGGTGCGGAGGATCGCCCAGAACGCTGACATCCATCGTCATCACCTCGCCGCCCTGGGTACGGATTCGCTCTGCGAGATAGGCGAGTTCATCGCCTTTGGTATCGTAGGTTCCAATCACAAGAATGGTTTTGGCGTCGCCCATGGTCGCTCCTTATCGCGGACAGCTGTCTGCGCAGATGACACAGATGCCGCCCTGGTGTCACCAAACGTCTTTACCTTGAATGCAAGCTGCGCAAAAACACTGGCTAAACATGGGGCAGCCCGCAAACCTGATTGCCTGGGACCGGCGGATTGAATGAGTGGAACGGTGATCATCGGTGCTGGTCATGGCGGCACCCAATTGGCCGCGAGCCTGCGCGAAGAGGGATATGAGGCGCCCATCACGCTGCTGTCACAGGAGCCTGATACACCCTACCACCGCCCTCCGCTTTCCAAGTCCTTCCTCAAATCGCGGGATGAGAGCCTGAAGCTGTTGCGCGGGGACGCGTTTTTTGAACAGAATGCCATCGATTTGCGGCTGAACTGTCCTGTGACCGCGATCGAACGAGACGCCGGCAAGGTCGAGACGGACAGAGGCGACTTCTCCTACCATCATCTTGTCCTGGCGACTGGAACCAAAGCACGACGGCTGGACTGTCCCGGCGTGGAGCTTCGGGGCGTGATGCATCTGCGCAGCGCGGAGGACGCGCGTCAGATTCGCCAATATCTGGAACAGAAGCGCAAGATTGTGGTCGTGGGTGGCGGTTTCATCGGTATGGAAAGTGCGGCCATGCTGGCGACGCTGGGGCATTCGGTCACGGTTTTGGAGGCGGCGCCCAGCATTCTGGGCCGTGCCGCAAGCGCCGAGATCGCAGATCATGTTTTGCGTGCCTGTCGAGGTGCAGGTCTTGACATTCGCTGCGGCACCAAAATCGAGGCCATCAAGGGCGAGCATGAGCGTGTCAGTGCTGCTCTGCTTGGTGGTGGTGAAGAGCTCGAAACCGATCTTGTCCTTGTTGGCATCGGTGCTGTGCCGGATACGGACCTTGCGCGACAGTGCGGTCTCGAAACAGATGACGGTGTTGTCGTCGACACGCATATGCGTACCGATGATGGGCGCATCTTCGCCATCGGAGACTGTGTGCGCTTCCCCCAACATCATCGCGCAGAGGTCCTGCGGCTGGAATCGGTGCAAAATGCAGCGGATCAAGCGCGTGCTCTTGCAAAAACGCTCACCGGTCGCGAAACGCCCTTCACCAGCCTGCCCTGGTTCTGGTCGGACATCGGGCCGATGAAATTGCAGATCGCGGGGCTTTCCGTTCCCGATGCCGATCGCATCAGTGTCGAGCGCAATGGCTCGCTGGCGAGCGTCTATCACCTGTTGGATGACGAACTGATTTGCGTGGAAACCATCAACAGCGGTGGCGAACACATGTTGGCTCGTCGCATGATTGCCGATGGATTCGCGCCGGATCGCGCGCTGCTGGAGGCGGGAGACCTCGCGGCAATAAAGGCCGCCTATCAGTCAGCCTGATTTTGCAGGAGCGGGCAGACCCAGCTTGGCGCGCGCGGCTTCACCTGCGGTAAGCTCCGATGCCAGAGCATCCGCGCGTTCCTTCTGCTTCTCAGCCTCACTGGTTGCCTGACGCACCTGAGACTTTTGGACCCGCGCATCTTTGCGATACCGGCCCTGCTTAAACCATGTCGCGCAGCTGCCAATGACCATGCCGATCAAAACGCTTACAAAAACGACCGCAAACATTGGCATGGTTGCCGAAAACAAGGGCTCACCATTGACATCTGGCGGCACGGCAAGGGTGACTGACTGGCGATTGGCAACGGCAAGGGCCAGAACAATGATACCCACAGGCACCAGAATGAAGAGCGTCGTCAGCCGATTCAGCATGTCAATTGCACAGCCTTCGCAAGAGCGATTTCCTGCGCAGACCTAGCTCATTATGCCGCGGTCAAAAAGGGGCGACGCGGCCAATCTGTCCGATATGTCTGTCAGACCTCAGCGTTGAGACGCTCGCGCAGGTCCTTCCCCGTTTTGAAGAAAGGCACCCATTTCTCCTCCACATCCACACGCTCCCCAGTGCGTGGATTGCGGCCAGTACGAGCAGCACGGTGTTTGACGGAAAATGCGCCGAAACCGCGAAGCTCCACGCGGTTTCCCTGTGCCAGCGCATTGCTGATCTCTTCAAGGATGGCATTGACGATGTTTTCCACATCACGCTGAAACAGATGCGGATTCTGTTCAGCGACGATCTGAACCAGTTCAGATTTGATCATGTTTCGGTCTTTCCTCTCCCGAAGGGTGGTCCTGGCAATCTGCCAAGATGTCGCACCCCGCCTAACCGTGCCAAATCGACAAAAGCCCGTCAAGAAACAGCCTTTTTTCGACCTGTCCGGGCAACTTCGTGTCGAGTTTCCCCCATTCGACACCCAAAAGGCCCGCCAGCCACCTCGTTGCTGCCGTGTTGAAAATCAGGCCATCCGTTGGCCGCTCCGGTTTCCAGTCGAGCAGCTTCAGTGTCTCATCAAGCCCTTTTTTCTCAACAAGCCATTTCTTGGCGAGGTCTTCTCCGCCAACAGCGTCGACAAGCTTAAGGTCTAGCCCGCGGCCACCTGAAAAGACGCGCCCGTCCGCGATCTTCAAGACTTCATCGCGCTCCAGCGACCGACGTTCGGCGACGAGATCGACAAACCATCGATAGCTGTCGTCAACCAGCTCCTGGATCGCTGTAACCGCTTCAGGCGGTGTGGGGTTGAACGGCGATGGTTCCGCCTTTAGCGGCGACGATTTGATCTCCTTCACATCGACGCCGATCTTGTCGAGCAACTCGGTCGCCTGCGGATACTGGAAGATCACACCGATTGAGCCAACGATAGAAGATCGGCGTGCCACGATGTGGTCTGATGCGCTGGCGATCATATATCCTGCAGAAGCTGCCAGCGTGCCGACGCTGGTCACGACCGGTTTCTTTTCGCTCAGCTTGCGGACGGCTCCGTAGATTGCCTCACCACCCACGGTGGTGCCTCCCGGCGAATCGATCGACAGAACGATGCCTTTGACCTGATCGTCCTTGCCAATACGCTCCAGCATCTCGATGAGCGGTTTGTCTTCCGTGATGACACCTGAGATGGAAACCCTGGCGATATGTTGAACTGGCTGTCCAAAGCCGGAAAACGCGCCAACCGCTGATAGCAGCGAAGTGATGGCGGCAATAATGGCCAGCAACGCCGCTATGCGCCAAAACGACAGCTTGCGCCGCAGCTGCCGACGGTCAATGAAACTGTCTACGTCCAGCACCATAAACGCCCCGTTTCGTCGGTTGCGGTGCTGGCCTTGTAGTCCCGCATAGGCCGCTGCGCAAGGCGGCAGAAGCGAGGGCGCACCGGCTTTACAAAGGGCGACGATGAACGCAGCAGACAATGAAATCAGGTGGGACAATGGCGATGGAACAGAAGTTCCCCATCCGGTTCTGCCCTTCTCCAAGCGCTTCAATGACCATTATTTTTCAAAGCAGGATGGCAGCGCGGAAACACGTCACGTCTTTCTGGCGGGCAATGGGTTGCCAGACCGATGGTGTGGGAGCGATCATTTTGTGATCAGTGAGCTGGGGTTTGGAACCGGTCTCAATTTTCTGGAGACCTGGTACGCCTGGCAGGCCACGCGAAAGGCTGAGCAGGAATTGCTGTTTCAAAGCGTCGAGGCCTGGCCGATACGCGCTAAGGAAGCGGCGCGGGCGCTTTCTGCCTGGCCGCATTTACAGCCGTTGTTTGAGGCACTGCGAGATGAGCTATTCGATGGCGATGGTCAAATGATCGCGCATCAGGTGCCGCTCCGACTCGATGATCAAACCCGTCTCCTTTGTGTGATCGGGCAGGCCGAGTCTGCTCTTGAGCCGTTTGCAGCAGCCAATGCCTGGTATCTCGACGGTTTTTCGCCGGACAGAAATGCCGATATGTGGTCACAACAGCTTATGCAGAAGGTGGCCTGCAAAACCGTGGCGGCCGGCACGGTTGCAAGCTACACCGCCGCCGGTTGGGTGCGCAGAAATTTGCAGTCTGCGGGCTTCACAATCGAAAAACGCCCGGGCTTTGGCAGAAAACGCGACATGATTTCGGGCATCAAGACATGATCACAATTATCGGTGCGGGCATTGCAGGCCTTTCGCTCGCTTGGGAATTGACGAAGCGCGGCGCGGAAGTGACCGTGCTTGAGGCGGGTACTGTCGCAAGTGGCGCCAGCGGCGTGGCGACCTGCTATCTGGAACCCCGACTGGGTGACACGCCAATGCGCAGGCTGGAGCGGGCATCGCTATCTGCCTGGCCGGACTTCGTAGCAGTGCTTGAAGCGGAAAGCGGGACGCGGGTCGGCTTTCGCGATGCGGGTCAGTTGCGCGTGGCGCTGCCCGCTGATGTTGAACAGTTGGAAACCAATACTGCCGAGCGTAAAGCCGAAGGAACGCCGTTTCAGCGTTTGGCCGTTACGGACGCGATTGCCCGCGAACCGGCGATATCTCATGCCATTGGCAGTGCGGTGTTCCTACCCCATGTGCGTTGGGTCAATGGACGTCTTGTTTGCACCGCTCTGGCACGGGCGCTTCGTGCCCGAGGCGCTGTTGTTTTGGAACACGCATCGGTTGCCAAAATCGAAGAGGCTGGCGTTGTTTCGGCAGACGGGCGTCGCGTGAACCATGAGAAATTGGTGCTGTGCAACGCTATGGGCGCCAATGCCCTATTTGGTCGTCCAGCCGACATGCCGGAGGCGCGCGCTGTACGCGGGGTCAATCTGGTTCTCGATATGAGCGGGCTTGGCGAACCAATTCGCCACATGATCAAACACCGCAGCGGCAACATGGTCCCGGCCGACGAGACCCGTCTCATCGTGGGCACGACCTATGAAGCTGGTGTGGAGAGCCTTGATGTCGATCCTTCGGTCATCGAACGCCTTTACGCGCATGCCGAGCCAATTTTGCCCGGCGTTCGTGATCTGCCCTTGATTGAAGTCAATGCCGGTTTGCGCACCAAGGTAGCCGACGGGAAGGTCCGTCTGGGCCGTTCAAAGATCAGTCCCGACGTCTATTTCAGCCTGGGTCATGCCGGATCCGGTTATCTGAGAGCGCCCGTCATCGCACCCGGTTTTGCCCGCTACATTCTCGACGGGGAGGTCAGCGATGATCTCACCGGCGTTATTCCTGGAACGGCAGCGAATTAGGAACCGAATTCGTTCAGGAAGTGCGGTGGATGACCGAGGATGGCTTCATCAATCTCGCCTATGGCTGCCTCGTCCTTGTCGGCATAATCAACCTGGCTCAGCACATGGCGAATAGTGTTGAGCCGCGCACGGCGCTTGTCGTTTGACCGCACGATGGTCCATGGCGCATAGGTGCTGTGAGTTGCAGCCAGCATCGCATCGCGAGCCTGCGTATAGGCGTCCCACTTTTGCAGGGCCTGCATATCGATGGGCGACAGTTTCCAGGATTTCAGCGGATTGTGTCTGCGATCGTGAAAGCGCTTGATCTGCATTTCCTGACCGACATTGAGCCAGATCTTGAAGAAGTGAAGGCCGTCATCGACGATCTGTTTCTCAAAGGCCGGGGCCTGCTCCAGAAACTGCGCGTTCTGTTCCGGTGTGCAAAACCCCATAACCGGTTCTACACCGCCGCGATTGTACCAGGAGCGATCAAACAGCACGAGTTCACCTGAAGTCGGGAAGTGCTGCACATAGCGCTGGAAATACCATTGGCCCCGTTCAACATCCGTTGGCGCGGGCAGGGCGACGACCCGGGCGGTCCTCGGTTTCAAATATTCGCGAAAGGTCTTGATCGTTCCGCCTTTGCCCGCCGCGTCGCGACCTTCAAACAGGATGATCATGCGCATGCCGGTCTCGGCGCGATGGGCTTGCAGCTTCACAAGTTCCAACTGCAGGGCTTCCAGCTCTTCCTCATAGTCGGAGCGTCTCAGCTTTTCCGAATAGACATATCCGCCCGAGGTGAACGCCTCATCTTCCACCCAGTTGGGCAATTCGGGATCATCAATATCGAAACTGCGCTTTGTGCTTCCAACCGTTATGTCGATCATACCCCGCCTCCCGTGCCTCGCGCTGACCGTGCGCTTTGTGTCTGTCTACACCGCCTTGAGCATGGGTTGAAGCGCATCGAGATCGGCCTGGATTCGAGGTTCAAAAATGGCCAGTCCGCGTGAACGGGCAATTTCCATTGCCTCATTGAGAGCCCGGGCGACGCGGTCGTCTGGCATGCCGCGCTTTCGAGCCAGTTTGGCGCGGACACGGCGGAACTCCGGTGCAAAGCGCATATCGCCCAGTTCCAGCGATGGGCGGGCATAGGTGAGGAGCGATGCGGCTTCTTCCAGATGTCCGTGATCGACACAGGCGTCAGCCAGCCAAATATACCAGCAGTTGGAGAAGGCATTGACCTCTCGCAGCTTTTTGACGCCAAGCCGTGCCTGTTCAAACCCTTCATCCGGTCTGCCCTTTTGGACGTTCAACAGACCCGCAAAGAGATCGCCATGGCCTTCCCAGAAGGGCAGTTTGCTGGCCACGGTCTGCTCTTTCAGTTCAACGGCGTAGCGCGCAAATTCTTCATGTTGACCAAGAAGCAAGGCATGGAGGCACCCGGCATAGGCCAGCACGTGTCCGATATCATGAGCGCGTTTGGATGCGCGCGCCGCTTCGATTGCGCTTGCGCGCCATTGGTTGGCCTGGTCGGGCTCGTTTTTCAGCGTATAGGCTTCGGCAAGTCCCAGCTGAACCATGAGCGCATGGTCGCCATGAACGGCACGCAAGGCTTCCGCATGCTGACTCGCGTCATACAACTCCATGAAAGCATCATAGCGTTCAATCGCTTCGTCCGGTCTGGCGCAAAACAGCAGCGACGTTCCGCACATGCGCCAGGAAAGCAGCCGGTCAGCATCTGTGCCGCTTTCGGCAAGATCAGCCGCCTGCCTTGCCAGTTCGAGCGAACCATATGCGTCGCCCGAACTGCCAAGCATCACCCAGCGAGAGGCCAGAGCAGGTATGATCTGTGCGGTTTCTCCAAGCCGTTTGCCCAAAAGCGTGATGCGTTCAACCTGCGTGAGAACGTCGGGTGAAGAGTAACCCTGACCCGCGATGAGTGCGCCCATCAGGTTGAGGCGAAGCGCAAGCTCGCGCTCCGTATTGTCGCTCTCTCCACCGATTTCAGCCAGCATCAACAAGGCGTTTCGGAAATGCTCGGCAGCTTCCACATAGGCTGAACGCTTCGCAGCAGCGTCTCCGGCACGTTCCCATTGAGCCGATGACGCTTCAGCGTCACCCGCATATTGATATTGGAACGCCATGACATGTGGCATGCCTTCGCAGATTGCGGGGAATTTCTCGGTCAGAATTTCCGCTGTTCGCGCATGCATGGCACGCCGGTCGCGCCGCAGCATCAATTCGTAGGCGGCATCCCGCACCATCATTTGTTGAAATCGAATTGCGTCTCCGAACGGACTGTGACCGCGGGCAAGAATGCCCGCCTCGATCAATTCACGGGCACCTTGTTCGACAACCGCTTCATCCAGACCCGACACGGCAATGAGAATGTCCGTGGGAAATTCTCGTCCGATCACGGCTGCGATAGGCGCGATAAGGCGCCCATTTGGCAAACGGTCAAGCCGGGCCATGATCGATTCCGACAGGGAAGCCGGGATGTGGGAAATCTCCCAGTCTTCGCTGCGTGCCCTGATCGCTTCGAGATAGCCGCGCGTTAGCTCTTCGATAAAGATGGGGATACCGTCGCAGCGGTCGCTGATCGTGGTCACGACATTGTCAGGAACCTTGGTGGAGCCACACAGGCCGATGATCATCTGGCGGCTTTCCTCCGCCCTTAAGCGCCGCAGATGAAGAGACGTGGCCGCACCATCTTCCAGCCATTTGGGCGAAGCGGCATGCCTGGTTGTCGCCAGCAATAGCGTGGGATGCGACCGCAATTGCGGGACAACCTTCTCCATGATTTCTGATGTCGAAGGGTCCATCCATTGGATATCTTCGATGAGCACGCAGGAAGCGTTCAGCATTGCCTTGGTGAAGATCTTGGCGAGGGCATCGACTTCCAGTGAACGGCGTTGATAGGCGGAAAGATGCTCAAGCGGATTGGGGACCAACCCCGAGATGCCGATTAACTCGGCAACAACCGCCAATCGATCATCCATCGCATCTGTTTCGCGCCCAAGAAACGTGCGAAGCCGGGCCAGATTGGCTGACATGTCATCACGAATGTCGATGCCACTCTGACGCTCCAGGACGTATTTCAGTGGATGAAACGGCGTCGATTTCTGATATGGTGAGCACTGAAGAACAAGCGGCGGCGCTTTCTTGATGTCTGACGTGAAAACCTGACGTGCCAGGCTCGATTTCCCGACGCCGGCTTCGCCGGAAATGCGAAACAGTCGACACGCACCGCCCTCAACATCGGCCAGCCCGTCGCGCAGGACAGAAAGCTCGGCTTCACGACCAACAAAGTCTGCACTGTTCATCCCGCCGGAACGCAGAGCATCAAAACGACTGGCCGCCCCGCTCAGCTTGGTGACCTGCCAAGCCTCGACGGGGGTGTCGAAACCCTTCAGTTCAAACTGCCCAATGGAATGGCTGGCGAACATCTCGCCCACCAAGCGGCGTGTTGCCGGAGCGATCACGATCTGATTCGGCTCGGCGACAGCTTGAAGCCGCGCCGCAAGATTGAGTGTCTCTCCAACCGCGCTCTCGCCCATGCGTTCGCGATCCCGGTCAACACCGCCAACCACCGTCAGCCCTGTGGCGATACCGATGCGCACCGCCGGTCGCGTATCATTGAACAGGGGCATGGCCGACACAGCCTCGATTGCGGCCAAAGCTGCCGAAACCGCCTTTTCGGCATCGTGATCCGACGACTGCGGATAGCCGAAATAGGCCAGAACACCATCGCCGACGAATTGCGCAATATGCCCGCCAAGCGAGGTGATGGCTTGCGTGATCGTGCTTCGAAAGTCTGAAAGAAACTCCTGAAGATCTTCAGGATCACTGCTCACAGAAAGCGCAGTCGAGCCGACAAGATCACAAAACATCACGGTCAGCATGCGCCGCTCGGCGCCCGTCGCCCTCTCGGGTGACGCTGGTGCCGTATCGGTCACAGCAATGTCGGACGGGCCTTCTGCACCCAGGGCCTCAATGGCCTTCAGCAATCTGCGTCTGTGGCCCACAGAAGTGACGCCGATATCCTTCAGATCGTCAGCAGACAGATCACCAAGGACCTCTTTATCGATGTCATTCTCGCTGAAAGCGTCAGCGTAGACAGCCAGTCCCAGCCCTTCCAGCCATGTGCGAATGTCCAACATGGCGCAGCCCCCTCAACTGCGGTCTATAGGCTCACGGAATGCTCTCCCGGAGCCGCCCCGCCAGCATAATCGATCTGCGCGTTGATCGCCCTCGATATGTCGAAATTGATCTTGTAAGGTGCAGCAACTTGTAACTCTTCCGCCGAAGCATAGCGAATTTCCTGCGCAAAAGTGAAATTGTCTCCCGGGTCATATTTCTTCTTGACCCGGAATAGATCAGGCGCAGCGTGGCCCCAGTAATTGACCACATAGTTCGGCACGTTCAGGCTCGCATAATTCTGATAGACACCATGATCCCAATGCTTCTCCATCAGATTGATCCAGCCCTGTAGATAGACTTCCGCAGCCTCGCGTTCGTCTGGCTTGTACCAGAAAACATCCATCACCGCGTCGAACGCGCTTTGGCGATGCACGAAAGCGTTTTCCCCTTCCGGTGCGGAGCGGATCGCACCGCCATAATATTCAAGATACATATAGGACATCTTGTTGGGTGTCTGGTCCTTGAAATAGGACAGAATATCGATCCAATCCGTTTCGCTGATCTTCTTCGTGACCAGTCGAGAGGCCTTGTCCTGATAGGGCATGGATGTGATGACCGGCTGTTCCTGCGGGTCATCCAGGAGATCCTTCAGCATCTCACGATAGGTTCCGGTGCGCTCGATCTGGACGATGCAACCCTTGCGCTTAAACCGCTCCATCAGCGCTTTGGCATCATCAAGTAAGGTGGCTGGATCGACGTCCCCTTCGCGCGCATACATCATGCGCAACATGAAGACCGGAAAGAGCGGCTTGTCCGAGTCGTTCTTGTGGTACTTGTTCTGATAGACCATCAGCGCCTGAAAAGTCGCAGCATCATCGTAGAGTTCGCCAGGTCCGCCGACATAGTCATGCATGGCGTCCAGAATTTGGGCACAAATTTCCAGGTCTTCCTTCGTTTCCATCGGATAGGCATGAGCGACTCCGGCGACCTGTTTCACCTGCCGCAGTTCGTACTTTACCGTCAGCAGAACTCCGAAATTACCGCCTGTACCGCCGCACATCGCCCAAAGCAGATCGCGATTTTGGTGCCTGTTGGCCACGACCACCGAGCCGTCATAAAGCATGACACGCATTTCCAGCACGTTGTCGCAATTCATGCCGAACGCGCCGGATGTGAATCCGATGCCACCGCCCTGCACATAGCCGCCAATGCAAACGCCTTCGCATTCGCCGCCCGGCACGTGCCAATAGTTGGGCTTGTCTTCGAGCCGCTTGTTAAGATCGCCAAAGGCGACGCCGGCATCGACAGTGACTGTCCTAGCTTCCCGGTCGATATGAATGCCGTCCATCTTGCGTAAGTCGATCAGAATACCCGACCCCGCCGAAAATCCTGCCGTGCAATGGCCGCCTGAACGCACCGTGAAGGCTTGTTTGTTGAAAGTGACGAGTTTCAGGGCGATGCGAACATCGTTTTCGCTCTTGCAGTAGACGATCATGCAGGGCGCTTCGGAGAATTTCGGATTGGAAAGCATCCGATCCTTGAAATAGGTCTTCTGGCCCGGAAGCACTATGTAACCTTCCAGTTCCTTTTGCGCCTGCTCGATCTGCTCTTTGGACAGGCCAACAACATGGAACACCTCCGGTCCCAGGGCTTCCCATTCCTTAAACAGAGTTTCGTCAAATTCACGAATGTCAGAGTGGCTTTTTGGCATACCGATCCTTCCCTGGTGGCCAGACAGGCCTGAACGGTTCAGCGACCGTCAGGCGATTTGACCCAGAGTGCACCGGCGACACCAAGCCTTACTGTTGCAAAACTCACACTGCGATCAGGCGACAGTGTGAAAAGGGTCAGTCGCGCAAAAGCTCGTTGATTGCCGTTTTGGAGCGCGTTTTCTCATCGACTGTCTTCACGATGACAGCGCAGTAGAGGCCAGGACCAGCTTCGCCATTGCCCATCGGCTTGCCAGGCATGGTGCCCGCGACCACAACCGAATAGGGCGGCACCTCGCCATAGGTGACGGAGCCTGTCGTGCGATCAACGATCTTGGTGGATTGACCAATGAAGACGCCCATGCCGAGCACGGCACCTTCCCGAACGATGCAGCCTTCCACCACTTCCGAACGCGCGCCGATAAAGCAATTGTCCTCTATGATCACAGGGCCAGCCTGCAGGGGCTCAAGTACACCGCCAATGCCAACGCCCCCCGACAGATGCACATTCTTGCCGATTTGCGCGCAGGAGCCGACCGTTGCCCATGTATCCACCATGGTGCCGTCATCGACATAAGCGCCCAGATTGACGAAACTCGGCATCAATACGACGTTTTTTGCGATATGGGCGGAGTGGCGCACAACACAGTTTGGAACGGCACGAAAACCGGCTGCGCGGAAGTGATTTTCACCCCAGCCATCAAACTTAGAAGGTACCTTGTCCCACCAGGTCGCTCCCCCGGGGCCTGATTTGATGACGTCCATATCGTTGAGACGAAAGGACAGAAGAACCGCCTTTTTCAGCCATTGATTGACGGTCCAGTTTCCATCATCTTTCCGCTCGGCCACACGTTCATCGCCCGCATCGAGCAGGGCCAAAGTTTCCTCCACCGCATCGCGGATTTCGCCTTGCGTTCCGGTTCCAATCGAGTCTCGATCCTCAAAGGCTGCCTCGATGATCTCCTTGCGGTTTGTAGTGCTCATGAAAGGGGTCCGGTCTGCGAGAATGAATGCTGCTGCCCTTATAAATTGCTGGTGCGACCGGACAAGGCCCGATCCAGGCTTTGACGCGCCGTCGGCTGCCCGTTATTGCGGCACAAACCCAACAGCCCTCTGGCGACACCGATGACCAAGCTGACCACGCCGATTCCGCGCAGTCCGCTCAAGCGTTCCCACAAGGATCGCGAGCAGATGCGCACGGTCCCAGATACGCCGCAGACCCGCTCGCAAGCCTACAAGCTCGCCTTTGACGACATGGAGTTTCTGTGTCGCCATGAGACGCGGCCGATCCGGCTGCAGTTGGAACTGATGAAGCCGGAATTGCTGATGGAAGAAGCGGGCATTGTCTCCACGACAGTGTTGTTTGGCGGCGCACGCATTGCCGAGCCGGGGACAAAGCCCTGGGCGGCCAGAAACGAAACGCAGGCCAAAAGCCTCAAAGCCTCATCGAAATATTACGACGAGGCGCGACGCTATGCGCAATTGTCATCGCTTGCTTCCAAGAAAACAGGTTTCAGCGAATATGTTGTGGTGACAGGCGGCGGGCCGGGCGTCATGGAAGCGGGTGCCCGTGGCGCGCTTGATGTCGGCGCACCCAATATCGGCCTCAACATCGTATTGCCGCATGAGCAGGCGCCCAACAAATATGTGACGCCGGAGTTCTCCTTCAACTTCCACTATTTTGCGATCAGAAAGATGCATTTTTTGATGCGTGCCTCCAGCGTCGCCATCTTTCCCGGAGGTTTTGGTACGCTGGATGAGTTTTTCGAAACGCTCACACTCATTCAAACCGGGCGGATGGAACGCATTCCGGTCGTGCTGTTTGGCAAGCAGTTCTGGGAGCGCGTCATCAATATAGAGGCGCTTGCGGAAGAGGGTACGATTGCACCGGATGATCCGGACCTGTTCACGATTGTCGACACCGCCGAACAGGGCTGGTCGCTGGTGAGTTCCTATTACGGACTGGATGATTGAGACGTGAGGCAAGCCTCGCCAGAAGAGCAGGCCGAACAGGCAAGGCTTAAGGGACTGGGGCGCAAATTCTTCGCGCAGGGGTGGAGCTTTCTGCGTGGCGTGCCGTCGATGAAATTTCTGCCGCCAGAAGGCCCGCCGGAAATTGCGTTTGCCGGACGATCAAATGTCGGAAAATCATCTCTGGTCAACGCGCTGACGCAGACGCCGGGGCTGGCGCGCACGTCAAACACGCCGGGACGCACGCAGGAACTCAATTACTTCGTCCCGCAAGGTGAAACGGAAGATGGCATCCCACCGCTCGCCATGGTCGATATGCCGGGCTACGGCTTTGCCAAGGCACCAAAGGCTGTTGTCGATCAATGGACGAAGTTGATCTACGCCTATCTGCAGGGCCGCACGACATTGCAGCGCGTCTATGTACTCATCGATACGCGCCACGGCATCAAGAAGAATGACGCAGAGATCTTCGATCTTCTCGACAAAGCCGCTGTCTCCTACCAGCTTGTTTTGACCAAGTCCGACAAGATCAAGCCGCCCGCGCTTGCCCGGCTTGAAGACGAAACGCTGGCGGCAATTGCAAAGCGGCCTGCGGCTTTTCCGGCCCTTGTCGCAACGTCGAGTGAAACCATGCAGGGCGTCGATGATCTGAAGGCGGCGATCATGCAGGCGCTACACATGTGACGGGCGCTTGCCGTCACTCCATCTCCACCCGTCCCCGCAGCTTCTTGACGACACCGCGTCTGGTTTTGGAATCCATACGCTTGCGTCGCGCTGAAAGGGAGGGCTTCGTCGGTTTGCGCTTTTTTGGCGGTGGGGCCGCCGCCTCTGCCAGCAAGGCGACCAGGCGCTTGCGCGCATCTTCGCGATTCTGCTCCTGACTGCGAAAGCGCGTCGCCTGAATGACAATCTCGCCTTCCGCGTTCAGCTTTGAACCGGCAAGTTTCTCTGCCTTCAGGATCACGGGCCAGGGTAGCGTTTGCGTCTGCCTTGGGCTGTAGCGCAACTGCACGCCCGTCGCGACTTTGTTGACATTTTGCCCGCCGGGACCGCCGGAGTGGATGAACTTCTCTTGCAAATCGCTCTCGCGAATGAAAAGCGCGCCACGGATTTTCAAATCGCCGTCAGACATGGGTCTCCATGGCGACCCGTGTGTAGCCGCAGATGGCTAAGGCCGCGGTGCCCAGTATTGATCAGCCTTCACCCGTCCACAATTGCGTGCCGGGATAAAATTGCGACCAGGCGAACCAGAAGGCCTGATGACTGCCGAGATCGGCGCCATCGGTTCCCACCGCTTTGATGCCGCCGGCATCCAGTTCCAGCTTCACACCTTCCACGGCTATCTCATTGCCCGCCTTCAAAGCGACCAACGCCTTGGAACGCTGGAAGGCAATCGGTTTGCCGGAGGGCGTGATAACGCCAATGATGTCTTCATGGACAGAAAGCCGCGGATCGACATTTCCAACCGGAAAGATCGGCCCGTCTGCATCGCGACCATTGCGGAAATCAAAGTTGCGACCAAGGGCAAGCGCTTCCACCAGCACCGTGGTTTCAGGATGCTGCTTGCGCCAGGTGCCCCAGTCTGTGGTGACGACCGAGGCCTGCTCCAGCCTCAGGCCGATCTCGGCGAGCGGCCCGGTTACCGCATTGCCCTTGAACGTGTCGAACACCGAATGGGTGCGCACATCATACATCACCTTGTTGGAGCGGATCAGCAGCCCGGATGTGCGCAGCACGGGCCGCTCGACCCCATCTGGCACCCTGTCGGTGAAATAGGCCTGCGCAGCACCGCACAAGGTGCAATAGGGAATGCCCAGATCACGACCACCAAGCGTGTCGTTGATCATTTCACGCACTTCCATGATCTGGCGCGGATAGGCCCTGTATTCGCCATTCACTTCGATGCCGAAGACGATGTCATCATCCTTCAGCCAGGTCGCATCTTCGGCACTGCTGACCTGCGGATTGTCCGCTGCAGGGATGCAATTGCACAGCGCATCCGTTTCGGCATAGGGGCGACCGTCTATCAAAACGCCACCCCATGAGACGTGGCGCCAGTCAATATCACCCTCCACGAAGATTTTCTCCCAACCCGGGACAAGGCTTGTGAAGATCGCGCGCTTTGCAGCCAGATAATCCGGCGGGGCTGGAATGTCCCAAGCGATAAGGTGGTCTGTCAGAATGCCCCATTCATTGGTTTGTGGCGCATCAATCTTCAACAGCTGAGCCGCCGCTGCCGAAAGTTGGCGAGACACATTTGGGTTCGCCGAAAAACGCATCAGGTCAGTGATTGTCCAGGCAATGCGCGGGTCCTGCGACTTTGCAACGATTTGCAGGGCCGCAACCTTGTCCTGATCCCATCGCGCGTGGAGGGCGGTATCGACCAAAGCGGACTGAACAGCTGCCTTCACCTCCTCGGAGAAGTCACCTTGAGGAACTGCCGGCGGAACACCAAATTGCTTCACCACATAGTCGGGTAGTTTCGAGGCTGTTTCTGCCTGCGCGGAACTTGGCCAGACCGTCAGGAGGGCAGCCAGCACAATTGCGGCCAAGCCAGTCATTCTGCTCAAAACTCTATGTGCCATTGAGAAGCCTTCCCTCGCAGAGTCTACGCCAAGGCTGGGGTGATATTCCCGCGCATTGGCCTCCATCGTCCATCTCAATCTAGAAGCGGATTGCCCGCATGGGCCAATCACACTCGATCATGGTTCGGTGAACGGTGGTGTTGTCGTGTGGAAAAGGGGAGCGATTTGCTAAGGAGACAAATTCGTAAAGTGCGATGAGGTCGTGACGACGGCGCTGCCAACTCGATCTGACCGCTGGACTGAGCAAAGAAAGAGTGGTTTCAGAGCGTCAGAAGAGAAATTTACGAATCGAGCACCCATTCAATGATCTGGACAATTGTAAAGTGGGCGGTTGCGCTCTTGGTGCTGATGGCATTGACGCTGGCGGTCACCGGAAGAAAGACGTTTGAAGTTGAGCTTGTCATTCCAGCGCCCCCGGCAGAGGTCTGGCGTGTATTAATGGACACATCATCCTATGGTGAGTGGAATCCGGTCTTTACCAGCGTGACGGGTGATTACGTTGAAGGGGGAACCGTCGAAAACAGGGTCGTCGATCCAAAGGGAAACGTTCTCGACATTACTGCATCTGTTGATGCAGTGCAGCCTCATGAAGAACTGCGACAGTCAGGCGGACTCTTGGGTGTTCTGACATTCGACCATCGCTGGCTGCTAGAGGAAGTCGAAGGCGGCACAAAGGTCACTCAGTACGAGGTCGATCGGGGTCTTTATGTGTGGTTTTGGGACTCTTCCTGGATCTTGCCATCATATGCGAAGGTCAACCAGGCTTTGCGCGATCGAATGCTCGCCGCGAGCAAATGAAACCTGCGATCAAGTTTGTTTGCTTATGGGAATTGGTGCCGTACGCCATTTGACAATCTGCCCGGCATTTTCAACAAACGCTGCATCTTTTGGGGAGGATGCACATGGCCAAGAAAACACCCGAATCGCTGCGCTCCAAACTCTGGTTCGCCAATCCCGACGATGTCGATATGACGGCGCTCTACATTGAGCGCTACATGAATTTCGGGCTGACGCGGGAAGAGCTGCAATCCGGCAAGCCGATCATCGGCATCGCGCAATCCGGTTCCGATCTCTCTCCATGCAACCGCCATCACCTTGTTCTGGCACAGCGTGTTCGCGAAGGCATTCGTGAGGCGGGCGGGATTGCCTTTGAATTTCCGGTCCACCCCATTCAGGAAACAGGCAAACGCCCCACGGCCAATCTCGACCGCAATCTGGCCTATCTCGGTCTGGTTGAAACGCTGTTTGGCTATCCACTTGACGGAGTTGTGCTCACGATCGGCTGCGACAAGACCATGCCGTCGCAATTCATGGCGGCAGCGACGGCGAATATTCCCGCCATCGGCCTGTCTGTCGGCCCAATGCTGAACGGCTGGTGGAAGGGGCAGCGCACCGGATCGGGCACGATCAAATGGCATGCCAAGAAAGAGCTTTCGGCGGGCAATCTGTCTTACGAAGAATACACCGATATCGTCGCCTCCTCCGCACCGTCACCGGGCTATTGCAACACGATGGGCACGGCAACGACCATGAACTCGTTGGCTGAAGCGCTTGGCATGTCGCTGGCAGGCTCGGCAGCCATTCCCGCAGTCCACAAGGAACGGGCCCAGATGGCTTATCTAACGGGCAAGCGGATCGTTGAGATGGTCTGGGAAGATGTGAAGCCTTCCGGCATCATGACGCGTGAGGCTTTTGAGAATGCCATTGTCATCAACTCGGCAATCGGTGGCTCCACCAATGCGCCCATCCATTTGAAAGCCATTGCAAACCACCTTGGCGTCCAGCTTCACAATCAGGATTGGGAAGACCTCGGCTGGGACATCCCGCTGATGCTCAATTTGCAACCGGCTGGAGAATATCTGGGTGAGGATTACCACCATGCCGGGGGCCTGCCTGCCGTCGTCAATCAACTGCTGGAAAAGGGTAAACTGCCGCATCCCGGCGCGATGACGGTTAATGGCAAGACTATCGGAGACAATTGCAATGGCGTGCCAGTGATGGACCGAAACGTCATCTGGCCGTTCGATGAGCCGATGAAAGAACAGGCGGGTTTCCTCAATCTGAAAGGCAATCTCTTCGACAGCGCGATCATGAAAACATCGGTGATTTCTGACGAGTTCAAAGATCGCTATTTGTCCAATCCCGATGATCCCGATGCGTTTGAAGGGCGCGCAGTCGTTTTCGATGGTCGTGAGGACTATCACGCCCGCATCAATGATCCGTCGCTTGAGATTGACGAATACACATTGCTGTTCATTCGCGGAGCCGGGCCGATCGGATATCCAGGCGGCGCCGAAGTGGTGAACATGCAGCCGCCGGATGCGTTGCTGAAGCGTGGGATCACTGCGCTGCCCTGCATTGGTGATGGCCGTCAGTCGGGGACATCCGGTTCTCCCTCCATTCTCAATGCGTCACCTGAAGCTGCCGTTGGCGGTGGTCTGGCACTTTTGAAAACCGGTGATCGTGTGCGGATCGACTTGAAGAAGCGCGAGGCAAACATTCTGATCGACGACGCCGAACTTGAAGAGCGCCGCAGCGCGGTCAATGCAAAACTCGCAAATGGCGGGTTGGACTATGTCCCCGCCCACCAGACTCCCTGGCAAGAGATCCAGCGCGGCATGGTTGACCAGTTCGAGGAGGGCATGGTGCTGAAACCGGCCACAAAATATCGCGATGTCGCGAAAATCGTGCCGCGGGATAATCATTGACGCCTTGCCGAGCGTCGGCGCCTTGAGTACCATGTATCATGATTTATTGGTACCAAAGGCGCGGTTCACATGGCGAAGAACACGTCCATAGTATTGGGAGATCACTTCGACCGGTTCATCGGTGCGCAAGTGGCCGACGGTCGATTTGGATCTGCGAGCGAGGTTGTTCGGGCAGGATTGAGGCTGCTTGAAGAAAGAGAAACCCAGCTTGCGTCGCTGCGTCAGGCGCTCATCGATGGTGAGAATAGCGGAACGCCAACCGAATTTGACCTCGAAGCCTTCAAGACCAGAAAGCGAACAGAGAATCCCGCCAAATGAGGCGTTTGGTACTGTCTCCTGCGGCGCAGAACGATATTGACAGCATCTACGACTACACCTTCGAAATCTAGGGCCTGGACCAGTCCGAACGCTATGTCGATCAGATTATCGGAATATGCCGAGATCTCGCTTCAGGCAAAGTACAGGGGCGGGATGCATCACATATTCTTCCCGATTATCGCTCACAACTCGCGAAGTCGCACGTTGTCTTTTACAAGGAATCGCTGAGTGAGTTGACGGTCATTCGCATTCTTCATCAAGCTCAGGACTTTCCTGCACACCTCCTTTGATGGGCAGCTCAACAGTTTTCGTGGTTCCACTGAGTAAGCGGGTGAGCTAAGAACTGGCATCTCACGCCGGTTCCTGATCAGATCAATTTCCAAGAATGCAACTCAACGCGCCTACCACCCAACTCACATCCTTCGGCCCCGCCTGCACGCTTGGAGAAGGCCCGCTGTGGCACCCGCTGCGGCAGCAATTGTTCTGGTTCGACATCGTTGCCGGAACGCTTTACGGCGCCAATCAGCATGGGGGACAAAAGAGCAGTTGGAAGTTCGGTGAAGCGGCATCCGCCGCTGGCTGGGTCGATGTCGACACGCTCATCGTGGCCACGGCAAGTGGCCTGCAGCGTTTTTCGATCTCTTCCGGGTCATGGGAAACGCTTGCCCCCATGGAAGCCGACAACAAGTTGACCCGCTCCAATGATGGTCGCATCGGGCCGGATGGATCGTTCTGGATCGGCACGATGGGCTACAATCTGGAACCGCGAGCTGGCGCCTATTACCGCTACAGGACAGGCATGGTGCAGCAGCTTTTCGATCAGGTGACCGTGCCCAATGCCACCTGTTTTGCGCCGGATGGAAAGACGGCTTTTCTGTCAGACACGGCCAGACAGGTGATCTGGCGCTGGCCGCTCGACGATCAGGGAAACCCGATGGGTGAGCGTGAGGTCCATATCGACCTTCGCGACGAAGGTCTTAACCCTGACGGCGCGGTCTGTGATGCCGAAGGCTATCTGTGGAATGCACAATGGGGTGCCGCGCGAGTCGCGCGCTACGCGCCGGACGGTTCGCTGGATCGCGTCATCGACTTGCCTGTCAGTCAGCCCACGTGCCCCTGCTTTGGTGGTGATGATCTGAAGACCCTCTACATCACATCGGCGCGTGAAGGGCTGAGCGAGGAAGTCCTGGCGAAGCAACCGCAGGCCGGAGAAGTGTTTTCGCTCAGGGTAGAAGTGCCCGGCATTGAGGAATTTCGAGCAGAACTGTGAACTTTTTTGATTTAGTTGACTTGTTAACTGCTTTTCTCAACTTCTCGTTTACGACACGCCGCTACAAGGCTTCATAAACCCTGAATTTTTTTGTTCAGATTTTTCACATCCTGTTAAGACTCGCTACAGCATCATCATGGCTCCACAAAGGAGATGATCATGCCCCAAGCACGACAGCATTCACTCAACGAAGCCAGTATCCCGATACCAGAGAATCTCTTCGGCCAGCTTGCACAGGCAGAGCCGAAGGACGCCGTGGAGATTGCGCGCAAGCTCCCGCTTGAAAATCGCGCCCATCTGGCTGCCTTTTGTTACGGCAAACGCCACCTGAACCATCTTGGCCTTCTGCTGGCTGCAACATGCGATCGCATGTCGCTACGCCGCACCATGGGCAATGCAGGCGACATCGTGTTTCAGCAATCCCGCGATATTGAAAAGACGCTGGGCGAACAGGCTCGCGATCGTCAGGCCCGCACCAAGGTGACGCTTGCGACCGCTGCCAATATCGTGCCGCTGCGCCCAATCGTTGCTGATTATGACGTGGAAGACGACGAGACGCCGGAACGCGCTGGCTAAGGCTCGCCTTTAACGACCTCTTTCACCCAATCGGTAATCAAGCGATTGGCAATCGCCATAGGCGGCGGAATGAACAGGGCCGGGGAACCGTCCGCCTGTTTTGGTCCGTTACCTTGCATGACAGCCAGAATCTCGTCGCGCGAGAACCAGCGACAGTCCTCGAGTTCGTCCATGTCGGCATCAATGCCGGTTTCCAACGCTTCGCCATAGCAGCCGATCATCAACGAATGCGGAAACGGCCAGGGCTGCGAGGCATGATAGCGCACTGCGCCGACCCGAATGCCGGATTCCTCAAAGGTTTCGCGGCGAACGGCCATTTCAATCGACTCTCCCGCTTCGATAAAGCCAGCCAAAGCCGAATACATGCCCGGTGGAAAATGCGGCGAACGGCCAAGCAGGCATCTGTCTCCTGAAATTGTCAGCATGATTACGACCGCATCCGTGCGCGGAAAGCTCTCGCGGCCGCAGGATGTGCACACACGCTTAACGCCGCCGCCGCCCATAATCGTGGGGCCACCACAGCGCCCGCAATAAAGGGCGGCGCTGTGCCATGCCAGGGTCGCAGCACCCTGCGCGACCACCCCAAGTTCTTCACCATCAAGCGTTCCCTGTGCAGCCAGAGATCGGAAATCGATCAGCTTGATGTCTTGTGGCAGTGTGAGTGCTTGATCCTGCGGGTCGAGCCCCAGCGGGACAGCCAGACGCGGCGCCTCGTCCTGAAAGCCAAGCAGAACGGCCCGGTCGAGCTTTGGTGCATAAGGTTCAATCTCACTCAACCGCATCAGGGAGCACATTTGCTGATCTTCAAGTCTGACAAGCGTCCGGCCTTGCGTGATTCCGATGAGACGGGTTTGCGTGGTCTCCAGCGCCCGTTCGACGCCATCGTCACTGCGCTCTTCAGACAGGCGATCCAGCCGATTGCCGCCAAAGGCCAGGGTTGCTCCGCGCTCCTGCGGATTGAAAGCGGGATCAATAAAGGGACGGATCATCAAACAGGGCCTGCAAGTCTTTCACACTGCGCGTCGCTTCGTCTGCGCTATAGGCCGCACGCTGTCCATACCCCCAAACGGGGCCGGGCCAGTTTGGGTCGCCCACTTCGCGCGCGATGATGTGGATGTGCAATTGTCGCACCATATTGCCGATAGCCGCGATGTTGATCTTCTCGCAGCCTGTATGCGCCTTCAATTGCCGCCCAACTTGAGCAAGACAGTGAGAAAGATCGGGCAGATCGGCTTCAGGAATGTCGTGCCATTCCTGCGCATCGATCAGCCGAGGGACCAGTATGAGCCACAGCCATCTGGCATCATTCATCAGCAGCAATTCGCCCGCTTTCAGGCTGGAAATTGGAAACGTGTCGGCCTTGAGCCGCGCATCCAGCTGCCATGTGGTGCCTGCACCCGTCATGAGACCGAGACTACCAGCTTTTTTCAGCCAGACGCTTGCTTTCTGTCCTTCCTCACATGATATGCTGATCTTGGAAGGCTGGCTGGTGGACGTGCCACTCGCCAACCGGGTCAGGTCGGGAACGAAGCAGCCCCAACGAGATTTCGGCGCGGGTCACCTCAAGGTCAGTCTTCCACCTCGTGCCGTTCCATCGGTACACGCTATTTCGGGAGAGCCTGAGGCGGCAGGGCAAAGCCTTGCCTGCGCAGGAAAGCAGCACGGCAGATGATCGGCTTATGAGCGAAGGGGAACAATCCGACACCTCAGACTATCGCGTACTCGCCCGCAAATATCGCCCTTCGACCTTTGACGATCTGATCGGCCAGGAGCCGATGGTGCGCACGCTCACCAATGCTTTTGCCCTCAATCGCATCGCGCAGGCCTACATGTTGACCGGCGTTCGCGGGGTGGGAAAGACCACAACGGCCCGCATTCTTGCCCGTGCGCTCAATTATGAAACGGACACAGTCAAGCAGCCATCGCTTGATATGCCGGAACCGGGCGAGCACTGTCAGGCCATCATGGCGGGCAATCATGTCGATGTCATCGAGATGGATGCGGCGTCGCATACCGGCATTGGAGACATTCGCGAAATCATTTCAGCGGTGCGCTACAAGCCGGTTTCGACGCGCTACAAGGTCTACATTATCGACGAAGTGCACATGCTCTCGACAGCCGCCTTCAACGGCTTGCTGAAAACGCTCGAGGAGCCGCCGCCCCATGTGAAGTTCATCTTTGCTACCACCGAAATCCGCAAAGTGCCGATCACCGTTCTGTCTCGCTGCCAGCGTTTCGATTTGCGCCGCATCGAATCGGGCGAACTTACGCAGCATCTCGCCATGATTGCGAACAAGGAGGGCGTGGAAGCCGAAGATGCGGCACTCGCTATGATTGCCCGGGCTGGCGAAGGCTCAGTGCGCGATAGCCTTTCCCTGTTCGATCAGGCCATTGCCCATGCCTCCGGGTCGGGAGACGGGGCCGTGCGAGCAGATGCCATCCGATCCATGCTCGGTCTGGCGGACCGTGGCCGCGTCATCGACCTTTTCGAACATGTGATGAATGGCGATATCAGCGCCGCACTGGATGAACTGAAAGATCAATACGATACGGGCGCTGACCCGGCGACTGTGCTCATTGATCTCGCCGATTTTGTCCATTTCGTTACGCGGCTACGCTACGTCAAAGAGGCCGCCAAGGACCCTTCGTTGAGCGAGGACGAAAAGCTTCGCGGCCAAGGCTTTGCCGAAAGGCTTTCGCCGCGCATCCTAGGCCGCGCCTGGCAAATGCTGCTGAAAGGCATCGAAGAGGTGCAGCGCGCATCCCGCCCTCTCGCAGCGGCGGATATGGTGCTGGTGCGCATGACGCATGCTGCGGATTTGCCGACGCTTGATGAAGCGCTAAAGCAACTGGCCGATGATCCGAAGCCAAACGGGACGCCTGCAACGGGAAGCGCATCTGGACAGACGGGCGGCTCGGGTTCCGAATCAAACATGGCTACAGGCGCGGCACGCAATCAGTTTATGTCAGCCATGTCTGCGGTTTCAGATCATGATGGACCGTCCATGCGTCAGGTCGGCAATGGTCCCGCGCTGGTCGTGGCAAACGCCGAACCCGCCGAAATGGCGGCGCCCGCGGCTGAAAAGCCTGCATTGAAGGCGGTGGTTGAAGATATCAACTCGTTTGAAGACTTGCTCGACATCGCGGAAAAGAAGCGCGACATCCGCTTCAAACTCATGTTGCGCAACAATTTCAGTCTCGTGGCATTCGAGCGCGGCAAGATCACTTTCAGCGCGGTGGGCGATGCGCCGCGCGACATGCAGCACATTTTGCGGTCCAGACTTCTGGATTGGACGGGCGAGCCTTGGGAGATCGAGCAGGTCGAGACAGCAGGCAGCGCGACCATCAAGCAGCTTGAAGAAGCCAGAGAAGCGCGCAACATCGCTGATGCAGAAGCTGACCCGACGGTAGCAGCGCTGCTGAAGGCCTTCCCGGATTCCAAGATCGTCGCGGTTCGCTTCCCGCATGCGCAAGACACGGACGAATTTTCAGAAGCGGCAGCCCTTCAGGCGGCCCTGGATGACCCAGACCGCGAAACCGAAGATGGGCCGGTTCTTGAAGACGATGATCCCGGCGCAGGCGCGTTGGACGACTATTTCAACTGAAACATCTCAATCGACACGGAGACACTGCATGAAAGACCTGATGGGCATGATGGGCAAGGTGAAGGAAATGCAGGCCAAGATGGAAAGCATGCAAGCCGAGCTGGAAGAGCTTGAGGCCGTGGGCGAATCTGGCGCGGGCCTGGTGAAGGTCACACTTTCCGGGCGCGGCGAAATGAAAGCCGTAAGCATCGACTCATCATTGCTCAAGGAGGATGAAGGTGAGATTCTCGAAGACCTCATCGTTGCCGCGCACAATCTGGCGACCGAAAGCGTCGCGCAGGCCAAGCGCGACAAGACGGCCCAACTTACGGAAGGGTTGCCGCTGCCGCCCGGCATGAAATTGCCGTTTTGAACGGGCCTATCGCAGACTTCGATAGGCCAGGCGAAAGCGGTTCGCCGTCGTAAAGACCACCATCGCCGCGAAGACATAGGCGATCATGCCGAACCATGCCGGGAGGAGGCACATGAGTACGAACGCTGCGATGGTTTCCGTCGCTTCCGTCAGCCCGGTTGTGTAGAGCAGAGATTTCGAACCTCGGGCGCTCTCGCTTAAGCCCCTCTTTTCCGCCATCAGGGCGTAGGTGAGGAAGCTCGCTCCATTGACGTAGAAGGTCAAAAGTAGCACACCGCCGGCAATGGCGTTGGCAGAGGGGTCTGCCACGATGAAAGCGAGCGGAATGAGCCCGTAAAAGGCGAAATCCAGCACGATGTCCAAATAGCCCCCAAGATCGCTCTTCACCCCGGCCCGCGCCACAGCGCCATCCAGTCCGTCGCAAAGCCTTGACAGCAACAGCAGAGTCAGTCCGAGCCAAAACAGTGAAACGCTTATCGCCGCCGCGGCCAGAACGCCGATGACAAAACCGGCCCATGTGACCATATTTGCGGAGATTTCGTGCGACGCCAGCCATCGGCCAATCGCGTCGAGCGCTGGGTCAATGCGTTTTCTAATCGATGTGTCGAACATGGTCCACGGCAGTGCTGCGCCTCAAACAGTGGTTCAATATAGGGCCAACTTGCCCTAAAATGGCATTCACATTGTTGCCAATCGCTGGCGAGTTGAAGGGTGCGCATGCCATGGCAAGCGGGGCACAAAGCGGCGAAACCTATCAGCAGATCACGCAAGGCATCTGCGTGCGCGTGCAGCCACAATATCTTGCCGATCAGTCCGACCCGGCCAAGGGGCGATACGTCTGGGCCTATCATGTCGACATCCGCAATGATGGTGAAGAGACCGTTCAACTGCGGTCTCGCAAATGGCGGATCACCGACGGCAACGGAAAAATGGAGGAGGTTGTTGGGCCCGGTGTTGTCGGCGAGCAACCGATTCTCAACAGCGGAGACTCGTTTCAGTACACGTCCGGTTGCCCGCTCACGACACCTTCGGGCTTCATGGTCGGCAGTTATACGATGCAACGCACCGGCGGACAGACGTTCGAGGCCCAGATCCCCGCGTTCTCGCTGGACCTGCCTGGCGACAGACGCCGTCTGAACTGAAACGCTGCGCATGGCTTCCGCCACAATCAGAACGGTTCTGGATGCGCGACCCATTATCCTGGTGATCGGCGTATTGCTTTGCTTTCTTGGGCTGGCGATGCTGCTTCCTGCCTTTGTCAATGAAGCCATCGAACCGGGAACGTCGGCTCCAATTTTCCTGTCGTCGCTGACCACGCTGACGGTGGGCGCATTCATGTTTCTCGCCACACGCGGGGCGAGCAGCGGGCTTAACACACGCCAGGCTTTCCTTATGACGGTTCTGGTCTGGCTGCTCCTCGCCTTCTTTGGCGCATTGCCGCTTTACTGGTCGAACACGACGCCAAGCTTCACCGATGCCTTTTTCGAAGCGATCTCCGGCATCACAACAACCGGAGCGACCGTCATCCCGCAACTGGGAGAAGTTCAGCCAGGCATTCTCTTATGGCGAGGCATTCTCCAGTGGCTCGGCGGTTTGGGCATCATCGTCATGGCTGTTTCGGTGCTGCCCATGTTGCAAATCGGCGGCATGCAGTTGTTCAAGGTAGAAGCCTTTGAAACGTCAGACAAGATCTTGCCGCGTGCACGGCAGATTTCCGGATTCATGACACTGATTTTTCTGAACCTCACGGCTCTTTGCGTGCTAGCCTATCTGGCAGCCGGTATGAATTTGCTTGATGCGGTCGTCCACGCCATGACGACCGTCGCTACGGGCGGCTTCTCCAACCACGATGCGTCGCTTGGGCATTTCGACAGCGCGGCCATCGACACGGTTGCGGTCACCTTCATGATCATGGGGTCGCTGCCCTTCCTGCTTTATGTGCAGGTTGTGCAGGGCCAGATTTCACCGCTCTTCAAAGACGGGCAGGTGCGCACATTCTTCCTTCTTTTGGCCTTTCTCATTCTTGTGGCCTTCGCCATAGAATCGGCTGCTGGGGTCCGTGAAGGTGCCAGTGGCTTCCGCTTTGCAGCGGTCAACGTCACCTCGATTCTGACCGGAACCGGCTACGCCACCACCGCCTATGATGGCTGGGGGTCTGTGGCTGTCGCTCTGTTCTTCTTCATCATGTTTATCGGCGGCTGCGCCGGGTCGACATCTTGCGGCATCAAGATTTTCCGCTTCCAGGTGCTGTTTTCAACCTTGCGCCAACATATTGCGCGCGTTCTCTACCCGCATGGCGTATTCACGCAGCGCTACAATGGCAAGCCGATCTCCAATGACGTTGTGTCCGCCGTCATCAGCTTTTTCTTCCTCTACATCTTCACCTTTGCAGTTTCGGCCACGGCTCTCTCCCTGGTGGGAGTCGATCCGGTAACGGCACTTTCCGGCGCCGGATCGGCGATCTCCAATGTCGGACCTGGTTTGGGCGCGATTATTGGTCCCGCAGGCAACTATGAACCCCTGCCAGATGCTGCCAAATGGATCCTGTCTGCAACCATGCTGATCGGGCGACTGGAACTGTTCACCGTTCTTGTGATGCTGTCGCCACGCTTTTGGAGAGCGTAGGCTGAGCGATCTTACTCCGCCGGTTGCATGACAGGCTTGCGCTTGTTGCCGAACAGTAGTGTGAACGCGCGCGAGATGTCGTTGCCAATGCCGATAAAGGCCGGCACCAGAAACAGCACCAGCAGCGTGGCCGATGCAAGTCCGAACACCATCGTCGTTGCCATCGGCAGCAGGAACTGCGCTTGCAGGCTCTTTTCAAACATGAGCGGTACGAGCCCGCCAATCGTGGTCAGCGAGGTCAGCAGCACGGCGCGCAGTCGGTCGCGGCTGGCACCGATACAGGCTTCCGTGACGCTTTCACCCTCTTCCAGCCTTTCATCGAGGCGGCTGACGAGAATGATGGAATCATTGACCAGAATGCCCGCAAGCCCGAGCAATCCGATCACCGACAAAATGGTCAGTTTGATCTCCATGAAGGCATGGCCGAGCACAGCACCCACGATGCCGAAAGGGATGATCAGCATCACCGCTATCGGGCGGGAGTAACTTGCAAAAACCCAGGCCAGGACGATGTAGATGACACTCATGGCGATGACCGAGCCGATCTGCAGATCGGCAAAGGCTTCGCGGCGTTCTTCGTCACGGCCTGAAAAGCGATAGGTGACGCCGTGCTTGGAGACAAGTTCGTCCAGCCCAGATATCTGCAATGCCGCCTGTGCGCTTTCCGTGGTGTTCTTGTCGGTATCGAGATCCGCGGTAACTGATACGGTCGCCTTGCCATCGATGCGCTCAATGGCGGCAAAGCCCTGGCTTTCGGTAATATTTACGACCTTTGACAGCGGAACGAAATCACCTTGCGGACTGCGTAAGTCGAAATTGCGAAGGGACGCCGTGCCAGCTCCGCGCATGATTTTCGTCACCCGAACGGTAATTTCATCGTCACCATCGGCAAAGCGACGCGGAATCGCGCCCTCAAAGGCGTTGCGCAATTGTCGTCCGACATCATCGATGGTGAAACCGAGAGCGGCCCCTCGGGGCGTGAGTTCCATGGTCAGTTCCGGCTTGCCGTAGGGCAGATCGTCGGAGACACCGGAGATTCCGTCGATTGTCTCCACCAGCGGGATGATCTCGGTCGCAGCTTCCTTCAGCTTGTTGATATCCGTGCCCTGCAACTGAACATCAATGTCGCGACCGGGAGGGCCGCCGCGCGATTCAAACAGCGCAACCCGGCGTACACCCGCGATCTTCGGCACGGCGTGGCGCCATGCGCGAACGATGTCCGGTGTGCGGACGGTGCGCACTTCAGATGAGGTGAGTTGGACGCGAAGGCTCGCCACATTATCGCCGGTTGACCGTCCTGCTCGGCCAAGGGTTGCGAAGGAGGCGACGACGAGCTTCTCCTCTCCGCCAACTTCTTTCTCGGCGCGATAAAGCGCCTGCTCGACTTGATTGATGACGTCGATGGCTTTGTCTTCACGCACGCCTGCATTGAACACGATGCGCGCATTGATGTTCTCAGCCTCCGCGGACGGGAAGAAGACAAATCCGACGCGACCGCTGGCGATCATCGCATAGGCGCCGATAATCACCGACGCAAAGGCGAGGGCGACCGTCACATAGCGAAGGCGGAAGGACAGTCTCACCATTGCGTCGAATGGGTGGTCGCGAAACCAGTTGAAAGCCTTGTCAAAGCCTCGGCGAAACTTGCCGTCCTGCATGATTTCATCGTCGCTCTTGCCGCGCCTGCGCCACAGTGCAAAAGCGGAAAACAGTGCCTCCATGATGACAGATGTGGTGTAGGCGATAATCGCCAATGCGATGATGAACATCATGGAAGATGTCGATGCGCGCTGCGCCTGAATGAGGCTTACCAGATCCTGCATCGACCATGGCAAGAGCGGCAGCGGGAGATAGGAGCGGATGAAGGCCATGCTGCTATCGGCCAGTTCGATGGCCCAGCCGCCCGCATTCTCTTCTGCGACGGACATCACAAACACGCCAATGATCAGCGCGATGGTGAATTGGCGCCAATAGGACCAGCGACGCACAGCGCGCGGTCTCAGCGTGTGCGCCAGATGGCCGGGTAGAATGAGAAAACACTCAATCAGGCTCGCGACGATCACCGAAAGCACGACAAGCGGCAGAACACCGATGATTTGGCCAAGCACGCCCTGGATCAACAGAATGGGCGCGAAGGCCGCTGCCGTTGTGATCATCGCCGCCGAAACCGGCATCACCATGCGGCCTGCTCCGCGTTCCGCCGCGACGTATGGTTCATCGCCCGCCGTAAACCGCGTCGCCGTGTGTTCGCCGACCACGATTGCGTCATCGACGATAATGCCAAGCGTCATGATCAGCCCGAAGAGCGAGATCATATTGATCGATTGCCCCGTCATCCACATGATGCCGATTGTCGCCAGCATGGCGACGGGGATACCCGCCGCGACCCAAAAAGCGATACGGGCATTCAGAAAAATGAACAGGATAACGACGACGAGCAGTAGACCGCCCAGCCCGTTGGTCACCAAAAGCATAATGCGTTCGGTCAGGCTTTCGGCTCGCACATCATATTGCTTGATTTCAAGACCCGCCGGCAGCGTGCCTTCGATCTCCTTGAGGTAGTTGGTCAGAATGGCATTGGTCGCCAGCGTGTCAGCCGTTTCGGCACGCTGAACCTCGATCTGAATGGCCCGCTGCCCGTTCATGAAACCCTGCGGTTCGCTGTCATCGAAGCCATCGCGTATCTGCGCGATGTCGCGCAGGAAAACCTTCTCACCGGATGCGAAACTCTTAACTTCAAGCCGCCCAAGTGCCTCAGGCGTTTCGATGTCGGATAAGGTACGCAACTGCTTCTCAACCGAGCCTTCCATCTGGCCGGAGGGAAGGTCACGAGAATTGGCGCCGATGATTTGCGAGACATCTCCAACCGTCATGTCGAGGCGCCGCAACTCGCGTTCCGGAATATCGACTTGCAACTCGCGTGAGCGCATTCCCGAAAACGCAACCTTGTCGATGCCGCGCTCGATCAGGTCATCACGGATCTTCTTGGCGTAAAAGCGCAGCGCCTTCTCCGACACGGGTCCGGTAACTGCCAGCCGCGCCACACGGTCGAAGAAGGCGCGTTGCACGATAACCGGCGTTTCGGAATCCTCGGGCAGATTGGTGACGGCCTTGGCCGCCGTCTCCACCTCGCGCTGCGCTTGCTTCATGTCCCAGCCCTGGACATATTCCAAGCCTATGGAGGCAGTTCCCTCGCGTGCGCGCGATGTGACCCGGTCTACGCCGTCCAGATAGCGCAGTTCCGGTTCCATGACTTCCAGAATGTTGGCCTCAACATCTTCAGCGGAAGCGCCGGGCCACGACACTGTAACGGTGACGACCGGAATTTCAGTTGTTGGAAAGAACTGCGTGTTGATGCGACCCAGGGCGACAATGCCGAAGATCACCATGAGGATCATGACCAGATTGGCAGCATTGCGATGCCGTACGAAAAGGCGGACAAGACCGCCTGTCGCCGATGGTGCTGCGCGGACCATGGTTAGAGCAAATCTCGCCCAGATTGAATCGTTTGAGCGCAGGGAATTTGTGGCCTGACAAGGCGCGTGCGACGCCGTGGTGCGGGCACCACAAGTTCGCGCGCAACACAGTCAGGGCGCAAAGAACCGAGTTCAAACGATTGCAGACTACTTATCATTTTCATTGCCTTGCACTTCATCTGCTTGGGTGTCTTTTCCGCTCTGGCGGCGTCGAAATCCTCGCGCGATGCCCAGC
>JAPPOQ010000043.1 GCA_028817895.1 Ahrensia sp. | reverse complement strand
CAGATCGAAAAATCCATCCCATCAAACTGCTCCAATCTGGGCGAGACTTGCTCTACCGCGACGCCAAACGGTTATAGGGCACGAATGTGTCGTCCAGCAGCTGTTCGACACTAAAGGGGCTCGTTTCGGGAAATGCGTTAAATGGGAGGTCGGTGTCACGGATAGCTGAGAGTACCGCCAGTTCATGGACTTCTTCGAGAGAATCAGCGGGCAGAGACTGCAAACTGGGATTGGCCTTGAGCAGTTTGCGCAAGCGCATTCTCTGTTCCTGAAGGGTCGCCAGCCAGCTGCTGGGCTGCTCCTCCGGTTGAACCAGAAACTTCAACAAATGAGCCTGGAGGACTTCCAATCTGCTAAGAACCGCCCGCCGTTCCGACTTTCCCAAATCCTCGACCTCATCCCACAAATTCTCGAAATCAAGTGCCCGCACATCCCTGCGCCGAAGCGCCCGGGCCTGCTCTCGTGTCCAGGCATAGTAATCGCGCTCGTAGAGCGGGCGATTGGCAAATTTTTCGGCGGCATCACTCATGCCACAACTCTAGCAAATCGCTCAGGCACTTTCATCACCCTCTTCAAACAGAGTGGCCTGGCGTGTTTCCAGACCACCGGGGACCGCCAGGCCCAGATGATCGAAGGCACGTGGTGTGAGAATACGACCGCGGGGCGTGCGCTGAATGAACCCCTGTTGAATAAGATAAGGCTCGATAATGTCCTCGATCGCATCGCGCGGTTCCGACAAAGATGCCGCGATCGTTTCGATCCCCACCGGCCCGCCACCGAAATTGACGCCGATGGTGTTGAGATAGCGACGGTCGAGTTCGTCCAGACCGATGCTGTCGACTTCCAACTGGCTAAGCGCTTTGTCGGCAATTTGCTGCGAGACAGAGTCCGCCCCGGCGACGAGCGCAAAATCGCGCACGCGACGCAGCAGTCGGCCTGCAATGCGTGGGGTTCCGCGTGCGCGACGGGCAATCTCGCGGGCGCCATCGCCCTCCATGCGCAGGCCAAATATGCGTGCGCCGCGCAAAATGATGCTTTCCAGCTCTTCGACGGTGTAAAATTGCAGCCGAACGGGAATGCCGAAACGATCACGAAGGGGAGTTGTCAACAGCCCAAGCCGGGTGGTTGCGGCAACGAGCGTAAACCTCGCCAGATCGATTTTGACAGAGCGGGCAGCCGGTCCCTCTCCGATGATCAGGTCAAGCTGAAAGTCTTCCATCGCTGGATAGAGGATTTCCTCAACCGCCGGGTTCAGGCGATGGATCTCGTCGATGAACAGCACATCGCGTTCGTCCAGATTGGTCAGCAGCGCAGCAAGATCGCCGGCCTTTGCGATGACCGGGCCAGAGGTCGATCGGAAGTTGACGCCAAGTTCCTTGGCCATGATTTGCGCCAGTGTCGTCTTGCCTAAGCCAGGCGGACCAACAAACAAAACATGATCCAAAGCCTCGCCGCGCTTTTTGGCCGCTTCGATGAAAACGGAAAGATTGTCGCGGGCCTGCTTTTGGCCGGTGAAATCTGCGAGGCGCTCAGGCCGGATCGAGGCATCAGCATCTTCGCCCTTCGCGCCAGCATCGATGAGGCGTTCATCACTCATGAATAGGGTCTCATCGCTTTAGCGTGACGGCAATCACTGCTCAAAGCCTGTCCAAAATTTGCCCTGTGGAACACCACAGATCGGGCAATTGCAAGCGTTCCGCGACCGTGAGTGCAAAAGTCTCTCACTCCAGTCGCTCGGTATGTGAACATCCTGCGGATCGATTGGCTGCATCAATGAGGCTTGCCGATAAAGGAACGTTGTGGTCGGCGTCCGTGGCGTAGGCAAAAACAGCTTCCATATGCTCGACCACCACGCCGGGTAAAGAACACAGACTTAGCGTCAATCGCTTCATCGCGGCATCATCGTAACCATGCAGTGCTTTCAGCGTCCACACGGCTTCGAGCAGGGCCGTTGCGCTGACAAACAATCCGCCATGATTTCGTGCGCTGCGAAACAGTGTCTTGGCGGCTTCGTGTCGTTCGTCGTCTTCCTTCAAAAACAACGCGACAATGAGTCCGGTATCGACGCCGATCATGCATCGCCCCGCGTGACAGCAGTGATATCCTCCACCGCACGATCAATGGCGTTTAGCAAGTCTTCATCCTCTGCGTCTTTCGGGTCTGCCGCTATCCTCGACAATCCGCCCGGCGGAGGCCCAAGCACATCAGCCAGCGCGTCGACTGACAGTGTCTTGGGAATCATCAGCACACCATTGTCGGTCAGCACATAGCCGACCTCATCGCCATCCTTAAGCCCGAGGGCATTGCGCACCTTGATGGGTATGGTGGTTTGTCCTTTGGATGTTATTCGGGAACGCAGTGCCATGATCCGGGATAAATTTCGGTTTCCTTACTTCTGGTGAATTCCACAGAATTGGGTCATACACAATTGAAAATACTCACTATGATTAAGGCTCGCATTCACATTCACGAGATTAGGGTCCTGACCCTAAGCGAAAGCTCGATTTCGCGATCTGATCAGCCGGCAAGCTCACGAAGCCCCAGACGAATCAGCGTGGCACTCGGCGCATCCTCTCCCGCTTCAGCAAGGGTAGCACTCACAGCCGCACTGGCCTGCTGGCTTGAATAGCCAAGATTGGTCAGCGCGCTGACGGCATCCTGCACGGCACTTGCCGCAACACCTTCGCCGATCTCTTGTTGCAAACTTATGGTTCCGCTTGTGTCACCGGAATGCGCCGGCGCCTTGTCTTTCAACTCGGCAACAATGCGCTGCGCCACCTTCGGCCCGACGCCTGGCGAACGGGCCACCATCGCCTTGTCCTGCAAGGCAATCGCCGAAGCGAGATCGCCCGGTGTCAATGTTCCCAAAATGGCCAGCGCGACTTTGGCCCCCACGCCCTGCACATTCTGCAACAGGCGAAACCACTCGCGTTCCAGATCACTGGTGAAGCCGAACAATTTGATTTCGGTTTCGCGCACATGCGTTTCGATCGCCAGAACCACCGCTTCACCGGTCGAGGGCATGCTGTTCATCGTGCGGTTGGAGCAGTGAACCTGGTAGCCAACACCATGCACATCGACAATGAGCCAATCCTCGCCAATTGACTCCACTGTGCCTTTCAGTTTGCCAATCATAGTGATGGGCCCTCACGCGAACACCGAGTTCAGAGTATTTTGGTGAAACGCTTGTCGACAGCTGTCAACTTTACCAACCATTGCCGACGTGAAAAATCCCGTGTCCAGCCATGGTTCACTCAGTACCTGCAACTGTTGGCGTTCGCTGCAATTCTGCCTCAACTTGATCCTATCCGTGCATTGCCTTTCGAGTGCAGTGCGCTTGTCTCAGAGATACCAGAATGGGCCTCAGCCGACTCTCATCCCTTTCCTGTCTTGTCCTGTTCGGATTTGCTGTGACCGAGCAGAGCACGCAAGCCGCATCGACCGTGCTCAACAGCGAAATCAGCGTGTCCTATGCGGGGCTGCCTGTTGGCACGCTCAAGCATTCCTACACCGTCTCGCAGCGCGACTATGCCATTCGCGGTTCCATGAAGAGCAATCCGCTGTTGCAGATGTTGACCGGCAGCAGTGCCGATTATGCCAGCGCTGGCCGAATCCGCGGAAATCGGCTTGTGCCCTTACAACAATCGGTGAGCTACCAGACCCGCAAGCGCAATGGTGCTATCTCCCTGTCGTTCCAGTCGGGCAATGTGGAGACGGCGTCCATATCACCCAAGCGCAAGTTGCGCCGCGACGCCGTGCCATTAACAGCAGAACATCGCGTCGGAGTGCTCGATCCGGTGAGTGCGCTGGTGGTCACCGTTGACCGTGGCCAGATTGGAGACGGGCAGCGAATCTGCAACCGTACAGTTCCGGTTTTCGATGGCCGAGTGCGATACAATCTGCGCATGTCGTACCATTCATCGCAAAGGGCAGCGACGAAGGGGTTCACCGGCCAAGTGCACACTTGCAGTGTTCGCTATCAACCTGTCGCAGGTCATCGTCCCAACAGGGCAAACGTCAAGCGCCTGGTTGCAAACAGATCGATCAGAGTGTCGCTGGCGCGCATTGGCGATACGACCAGCTATGGTCTCTTCGGCTTCAGCGCGAAGATCCGCGGCGGCACCGCGATTGGCCGCGCCGAGCGCTTCGCGCTCCGCTGATCTTGCACCAACCACCACATATCGCGTGAACAAATCGGAACCGGCGTCGAAACCCGATTCGGACATGATTTGTTGCGCTTTCGGACCTCAAGACGCTCCTGGGCCAAGCTTTGTTGAAAGGGTCAACACCGCGCATTTACAGTTTGTTAGTGCGGGCCGGTGGTTTGTCGTCCCGTCTTGGCACAATGAAGGCAAAGGGGCGCTCGAATGTGTGAAACAGGCCGCTTGGAAAGTCGTTCGATGCATCCCAAATGGTCGTAACAGGGATGCTTCGCCACCAGATATTGGGGTGAACAGAAGGCGATCAACTATCACGAGCCGATTCGGGCATGCTTCGTTCCCGCCGCGTTCCATTGGTAAAGAAAAATGAGGATGTTACGTGATATCGCACCCATCCATGTTCATTGCGTGCTAACCATGTTCGATGCCGGGTAACCCTGTCTGACCCGAAATGAACCGCTTTTCTCACCCCGAACTTCTTTTGCGGCAGCCCGCCGTCAATGCGCGTACAGGCCGCGGCGTGACCGCCGTGCTTGGCCCGACCAATACGGGAAAGACCCATCTGGCCATCGAACGCATGCTGGCCCAGCCATCCGGCATGATCGGTCTGCCGCTTCGCCTCCTGGCTCGTGAAATCTATGCGCGCATTGTTGACCGCATCGGGGCGGACGCCGTGTCACTTGTCACCGGCGAGGAGAAAATCCTCCCGGCCAAAGCGCGATATCTTGTTTGCACCGTTGAGGCGATGCCGCTGTCGGCAGATATGGATTTCGTTGCCATTGACGAAGTCCAGCTCGCCGCCGATCTGACCCGCGGCCACGTCTTCACAGACCGCCTGATGAACCTGCGCGGTGCGCATGAAACCATGCTGTTGGGGGCAGCGACGTTGCGGCCAGCGCTGGAAAGCTTGTTGCCCGGCATCAATATCGTCACCCGCCCGCGCATGAGCCAGCTCACCTATGCGGGTCAGAAGAAGGTGACGCGCCTTCCGCGGCGCTCGGCCATTGTCGCTTTCAACGCAGACGAGGTCTACGCGATTGCCGAATTGATCCGGCGGCAAAGAGGCGCCGCAGCCGTGGTTCTCGGCTCTTTGTCGCCGCGCACGCGCAATGCCCAGGTGGCTCTCTACCAATCAGGCGATGTCGATTATCTGGTTGCAACCGATGCGATCGGCATGGGTCTCAACCTTGACGTCGATCATGTCGCCTTTGCTCAACAGGAGAAGTTTGACGGCCTGCATCGGCGTCGGCTGAAGCCGTCAGAATTCGCTCAGATCGCCGGACGCGCCGGACGCCACACTCAAGATGGAACCTTTGGAGTGACGGGACAGGCCGATCCCTTCGAAGACGAACTGATCCAGCGCCTGGAAGCGCATGAATTCCAGCCAGAGAAGCTGCTCCAATGGCGCAATCGTGACCTCGACTTTGCGTCTGTTGAGGCTCTTCTTGCCAGTCTTGATCATCTTCCAAAGTCGCAAACCCTGGTCAAAGGTCCCATGGCGACGGACCATCGCGCTTTGGTGCATATGAACTCGGCCATCGACATTCGCAAACGTGCTCAGGGGCGGCAACAGGTTGAACTGCTCTGGCAGGTTGCGCAGATTCCCGATTACCGAAAAATCGCGCCGGCGAACCATGCTGATATGTTGGCGACAATTTTCAGAGACCTGACCGATGATGGCCATATCGACGAGGACTGGTTTGCCAATCAGGTGCGCCAAACCAATCTGCCGGACGGCGACATCGATGCCTTGTCAAACCGCATTGCCCATATCCGCACCTGGACGTTCGTTTCACATCGCGACGGATGGCTGCGCGACTCGACCCATTGGCAGGACGAGACGCGAAAGATTGAGAATCGACTGTCGGACGCGCTGCACGAACGCTTGACGAAGCGGTTCGTTGACCGCAGGACGTCCGTGCTGATGAAGAGGCTGCGGGAAAACACAATGCTTGAAGCCGAAATTGCGGCCAACGGTGCGGTGACCGTTGAGGGACATCATGTCGGCGAACTGTCAGGATTCCGCTTCACGGCTGACCCAACCGCCGATGGCGAAGATGCCCGGGCCATGAAGGCAGCCGCCCAAAAAGCCTTGGCCAGCGAGATCGAGGCGCGCTCGCAGCGTCTGGCAGCAGCACCCAATGCCGATATCGTGCTCGACAACGATGGTACGCTGCGCTGGGTCGGTGCACCCGTTGGCAAACTTGTCGTCGGCGAACAGGCGTTGAGCCCACGCATTGTGTTGCTCGCTGACGAGCAATTGACAGGACCAGCGCGGGATCGAGTTGCCGCTCGTCTGGAGCGCTGGCTTGGTCATCACATAGAAACACTTCTGAAGCCCCTACAGGACCTGGCGACGGCCGACGGGTTGGAGGGATTGCCGCGCGGCGTAGCATTCCGACTCGTTGAGGAGTTCGGATGCATCGACCGCCGGGAGATCGCCGAAGACATTCGCGGGCTTGATCAGGATCAGCGTGGCGCGTTGCGTCGATTGGGCGTGCGCTTCGGTGCTTATCACATCTTCATTCCCGCCCTGCTGAAGCCAGCCCCCGCTGCTCTGGTCTCTCTGTTGTGGTCGCTGGCCAATGATGCGTTGGATATGGAGGGGCGGGCGCAGATCAATGCTGCTCTGGCCTCTGGGCGCACCTCAGTTTCAGTGGAGCCAACTTTTGAACCTCGCTTCTATCGCCTGGCAGGCTATCGCCAGCTTGGCGCAAGAGCCGTGCGCCTGGATATTCTGGAGCGGCTGGCTGACCTCATCCGCCCGGCTATGGGCTGGCGCTTGAGCGCGGACAAGCCACAAAAACGCCCGGAGGGCGCCTGGGACGGCGGCGGCTTCATGGTCACAACGGATATGCTGTCTATTTTGGGCGCCAGCCACGAGGATATGGGCGATGTTCTGCGCGGTCTTGGATATCGTTGCGAGAGCATGAAAGCCGAGCAGGTGACGGCAAAACTTGCGCAATGGGACGGCACCAGCCCACCCCACAATGCAGGAGAGAAATCAGCGGACAGTCCGTCTGAAAACGGCTCATCCAAAGCCACGCAGCCCGAAGAGGTAACCGAAACGACAGACATGTCGCCTGTTGAAAAAGCCGAACGGACACCAGAAGCGGAGCCGGTTGAAGAACCCAAATCCATAGATATCTGGCGATCGGCAGGGCGCGGTTCCGCGAGGCCACGGCGTCGCGGCGCGGGCAGAGGTAGAGATGCTCCCAAAGGAAAACCCGGCCACGGGGGCAAAAAACACACCGCTTCAAAAGGGGCCAAAGGAAGGGACGGATCCAATGCCGGAAAGGCAAGCAACGCTCCCAAGGCTGTCGACCCCGATAGCCCCTTTGCAAAGCTTGCGGCACTCAAGACCAGCTTGACCAAAGGCGGCGAAAAGCCGGAAAGGTCAAAGACCAGAGAATGATCCTGTCGCATTGAAAATCCGTGTCGACAAATGGCTTTGGTATGCACGGGTGGTCAAATCGCGCTCGCTTGCGCAAGGCCTGATTAAAACCGGAAAAGTTCGGGTCAACGCCGCGCGCATATCGGCACCAAGTCGCCAGATTGAGCCTGGTGATGTAATCACCGTAACGCTCGATCGGCAGATCAAAATCCTGAAGATGATAGCGCCGGGCGATCGTCGCGGGCCAGCCAGCGAAGCTCGGACACTTTATGAGGATCTCAGCCCGCCACCAGCACCGAAACAGGAAACCGCCGTCAGGCCGTCACCACAAGCTGTTAGGGACGAGGGGAGCGGTCGGCCAACCAAGAAGCAACGCCGAGACCTCGACCGATTGCGCAGTTCGCGCTGAATGGTGGGCTCAATCTATTGCCGCCGACAGCGCAAACATCATCAGGGTGAGCACTCAACATAGCCCGATCCGCCATCTTCCAGGTCCAGCACTTCCCCGGAGCGCGTTCGTGCATAGGATGTCACGGTTTTTTCGAAGGTCGGAATGAACCAATCCGCGAAAAGCGCTTGATAAACATAGGATGCATGGGAGATGACCAGCGATCCGCGACCCGACATGCCCTGCGGCACCGTGGAGCTGGACGGCGGGGTGGAATCCGAAACGATGGAAACGTTGCAGGAAATGCGGCTGCCACTGACCGACCCGTCGGTTGACCCGGCATAGGTCCATTGAACATTGGCGTCGAAGGTGCATGCATATGAATCACGGCAGTTGGGATCATGCGGTGTAAAGTCCGCCGCTGCCAGTCCAACTGCATATTTGAGCTGAGAGCTTTGGTTATAAGCCTGCTGCGCATGCGGATTGACCAGGCTCCAAATATCCTGGATCGTCACGCGCTCTTCGTCAGACATGCTGTCATTGTCATCGCGGCTGAGATAGTCCGCCATCATGTAGTTGGCGAACTCGGCGCGTCGATTGAGCGTGGTGTAATGGGTGAACTCGATCACGCCGACCAGCATTGCCAGTAATGCCGGAAAGATGAAGGCGAATTCGATGGCAGCGACGCCATCGATGGCTCTGCGAAATTTCCTCAATCGTACTAGCATGATGCACCATTACTCAAAGTGCCGGATCCTTCAGTCAAAGGTTCCCGGCGTACCACGCCACGTGATCTGAAGTGATCAGCGCCGTTATACTGTACAACGTCAGCCACTGCCCATGGCAGGAAGATGTGCGGGACGGGGTATAACATCTCCAGAACCACTGTGCTGCTGCTGCATCCAGTGCTCCACCCATCGGCAAACACGTTGTTTCGGCTGGGTTCGAGCGAGCCGTCCAACGGATCAAAGGCTTCGGCACCAAAGACGAGCTGGTCGCATCTGAGCATCAGCGGCAGATCGGCGCAGACGACATTGGTGCGATAGTCCGCTTTGCTAACATTGGCCGTGGATTCACGCGATATTTTTTGCGCGAAAAGAAACATCTGCTGGTCGAGCGATGATTGCATGAAGCCCTTCATGCTCAATTCAAACACTGCCACCAGCGTCGCGAGAAAAGGAAACGCAATAAGGGCGAACTCAATGACTGAAGCGCCGCGCTGGTCTTTCCTAAACCTTCGATACATCGCTGCAGCGAAGCTCAAAAAACCGTCCTTTCTGGATTTGCATGGCTCCATGTCGTCGCTGTGACCTTAAGCTCGATCTTGAATACAAAAGAAACGACCATCGTGACGGACGGTCGTCTCGAAAGTGTTAATTGTCTTTACAGCAGCCGCAGAGGCGACGTCAGCTTGCCCAGGATCCTACGGAAAGCGTCATCAATCTCTTCAGGCGTCGTAGCCCTGATGACATTATTGGGATCGCCGGTGCAGTCCGCAAAACGCTGCGGAATGATGTCGAACAGGGTATCGCGGATAAATCCGAAGCGTTGTACATCATTGGAATTGAGTGCTCCGTATTCCGGGGCAAGATATTCCGTGTAGATGAAGTACTTCCGCACGTTCTTGCCTTCCAGAGCCTGGCAGCCATTGGCGTTGGTTCGCAAAGCGTAGTTTCCTTCATGCCCCGCATAGATCTGATAGGGATTGTTGACCACTGCATCTTCATGGAAAACCCACCCTGCACTGGTGCGTGCTTGGGCGCTCTCAACGCCATCGGTGAGTACAATCACATACTGAACCCGATCGTCGGGAGTTCTGCCAGACCCGCTGGCGGGAACTTTCGGAGCAATGTCCTGGAGGGCAAGTTCGATGTTGGTGCCGCCCATCAGATTGTTCATCATGACATCGTTTTGAATGCGCGTTCTGATGTAATCGAGATCGGCTTTCTGCGGATCGTTGACGGGCACGACTTCAGTCGGCACGTTGTCGAATGTGTGAATGCTGAACGTCACCTGCTCCGGACGATTCGCCGTTTCTTCCACATGATCGATTCCGGCAATCGCGGCCGTGCGCGCAACGTCGATGCGCATTGTAGCGCCTGCATCTCGTGATCTTTGATACTTCGATGGAGGTTGTCCATGACCGGCAATATGGCAGGCGAAAGCGCAGTTGATGGTATCACCCATGATTTGCTGGTCGGCAGCTGACGCTCCTACGCCCATCGAGGCCGAAACATCAAACAGCAGGTTCACATTGGCATAGATCGTCGCGATTTCTGTGGCGTTGGCCTCTCCGCCCAGCTGAATCGTGTCCTGATTCACGAACTTCATGAACTGGGTGTTGTAGTTGTAGGTGTACTCGATCTTCACCTTGAATTCATTGATGTCGACCTCTGGCGTGACGGTCAGGCTGACCTCATCGATCATGTCCAGGCGTCCGGCATTGGCGTAGAACGACGTCCGGCCCATTTCCCGAATGACCGTTGCCAGGTCAACATTCTCCAGATTCTTATAGGCAATATGCGCCTCACTGATTGCAGCCAGAGCTGCCTTGTTGGCTGCATTTTCGAGGGCCTGCTTTTTCTTGAGAGCCAAACCGTAGTCCAGCGCACCCAGACCGAGCGCAGTCATCACAGGCAAGGCAATGCCGGTCGTCAAAGCCACACTGCCCGAATTGGACCTAACGAATCTGCGAATACGCTTGAACATGGCTCGGTAAACCTGCGTGGAAAATTTCACGCGAAAATGCACTGTGCCCTGTTAAAGTGGCGTTAATCGATAGATTGCATTTTACTCAATGCAGCGACATCTCCTGCAACTCTCTGATATATATCCTACATTTTTTCTGATGTGCTGCCGGGCGGAGCAGCGCGGACGACGTCGCGCCAGACGGCGCAAGACTGGTGTCACTTGAGCAGAAGAGCCGCTTGTTCCATCGCAGCCCCTGGTGCTCTTGCTGCATCGTCGCCCCCTTAAAGCGACGGTTTTGCTTGTCTTCGCCAAATTGCGAAGATAGTCAGTGTTCAAATTTGCTGATCAAGACAATGACTTCATGACCTATCTCGTCACCGACAACTGCATCAAATGCAAATATATGGACTGCGTGGAGGTGTGCCCCGTTGATTGCTTCTATGAGGGCGAGAACATGCTCGTCATCCATCCCGATGAGTGCATTGACTGCGGGGTTTGCGAGCCGGAATGCCCGGCGGAAGCCATCAAGCCAGACACGGAGCCAGGCTTGGACAAGTGGTTGAAGATCAACACGGAATATGCCGAGAAATGGCCCAACATTATCGAAAAGGGCGAAGCTCCGGCAGATGGTCAATCCTTCGATGGAATGGAAGGAAAATATGAAAAGTTCTTTTCCACCAACCCCGGTGAGGGCAGCTAGAGCAAGTCTGCTTCGTTAACCGTTTGGCGAGAAACGTTAACATCGGTCCCGCCATGCTCTTAGTCTCGTTGAAAATCGCGGCAAGTTCCTGTATGATCTCCCTACTCGTGTGATTAAGAAGCAGCCGACAAACAATAAATTGTCCTTCTGAAAGTTCGTGACGACTTGCCACCGCAGTCTTGCGGCTGCGCAATCACCACAACGCCGCAATCCTGTGCCATCTGTCCTGTACCTCCTGTTCATGACGGTAGCAAAATGTGCCCGCTGCTTGCGGGAAACAGATTGCAGTGACTCAATTATGCCGCGGGGCAACCCGCCAACAAGGAGCGACTAAAGGCATGGCCGCCAAAAAAACAATTCAAAGACAGGGGTTCAAAACCGGCGAATACATCGTTTATCCGGCCCATGGGGTGGGACAGATTGTTGATGTTGAGCAGCAGGAAGTCGCCGGTTTTGCGCTTGAGATGTTCGTTATCGAATTTGCCAAAGACAAGATGAAACTGCGCGTTCCCGTGCCGAAAATTGAAAGCGTGGGCATGCGCAAGCTCGCCGATGACGAAACAGCGCAAAGGTCGCTGAAAACGGTTCAGGGTCGTGCACGCATCAAGCGCACCATGTGGAGCCGCCGCGCGCAGGAATATGATGCCAAAATCAATTCGGGTGATCTCATCCAGATCGCCGAAGTTGTGCGCGACCTGTTCAGATCCGATACGCAGCCCGAGCAGTCCTATTCCGAACGCCAGCTCTACGAAGCTGCTCTGGAGCGCATGGCGCGTGAGCTGGCTGTGATCAAGAAGGTGTCCGAAACGGAAGCCGTCAATCTGATCGAGGCCAATCTCGCCAAGGGTCCACGTCGTGGTCCCAAGCCTGAAGAGCAGGAAGAAAGCAGCGAAGCTGCCGCTTGAGGCGGTGGCTTGGCGCACCTATATCTTTCGCAGCACTCACCACCCATTTTGCTCGGATGTGGTTTTGAGGCAAAAGTGACAGCATTCGCTGTCGTATTGCCGATTGATGACATCCAGGCCGTTGCAAGGCCTTGAGCCAGAAGTCGATCCAGCAAAATGCAGTCCTATCTCGATTTCGAAAAGCAGATTGCCGACCTTGAAGGCAAGGTGCGTGAGCTGCGAAGTGTCGGTGATAGTGCCGATGGCGATGCCGAAAAGGTCAATATCGACGAAGACGTCGCGCGCATTCAGGCCAAGGCCGACCAGGCCTTGTCCGATCTCTATGAGAAACTGAACCCCTGGCAGAAATCACAAGTGGCCCGTCATCCCGACCGGCCCCATTTCAAGGATTTCGTTGCGGGGCTGATTGACGATTTTCAGCCCCTTGCGGGGGATCGCGCCTTTGCCGATGATCACGCAATTCAAACGGGCATTGGGCGGTTTCAAGGGCGTTCCGTTGCGATCATCGGTCACGAAAAGGGCAACGACACTCAGTCTCGTCTGCACCACAATTTCGGCATGGCGCGGCCAGAGGGTTACCGCAAAGCCGTACGCATCATGGAGATGGCTGAGCGCTTCAATCTGCCCGTCATCACCCTCGTCGATACGGCGGGCGCCTATCCCGGCATCGGCGCGGAAGAACGGGGCCAGGCTGAGGCAATTGCCCGCTCAACAGAGGCCTGCCTCAATCTTGGCGTACCGCTGATCTCGATCATCATTGGCGAAGGAGGCTCCGGTGGCGCCATCGCTATCGCCGCTGCCAGCCGTGTGTTCATGCTTGAACACTCGATTTATTCGGTAATTTCGCCAGAGGGTGCTGCATCCATCCTGTGGCGTGATCCGACACGAGCTCAGGAAGCGGCCACCAGCATGCGCATAACCGCGCAGGATTTGCAGCAGCTCGGCATTATCGATGGCATTATCGCTGAGCCGGTCGGCGGCGCGCATCGCAACCATCAGGCTGTTTTCGACGCAACCCGCGATGTTCTTGCAAAGGCGCTGGATGACTTGGCAAAAAAATCATCAGACGAATTGCGTCACGAGCGCCGCGAGAAATTTCTGGCCATCGGTCGAAATTTGTAGGACTATCGACTAAGCGGTGGTAACGAAGTTTCGCTATACTACCCATTTGAACTCTTCAAAAGCCAAGGTCTTTGCTATGCGCGGTCCCGACGAAATCGAGCTTTGAACTCCCGAAGGTCCTGCTCCAGGGCAGAACGACGATCGTCGAAGCTTAGCGGAGTCGCTGGTCCGGCTTTGGATTTTCTGGACTTCTGGAGATTGAGATTGGGGAAGCCAGTGTCCAGCTTTTCTAGAATGGAGTCTCCCGCCAAACTCGTTTCGGCTGCGAACGTCTGTAAACGCAGGACCACGTTAACGCGGCCTTGTGTTGAGATGGTGAGATAACTCGGCTGAAGTACACCGGTGATCATTGCGTTCATCTTCTCCAATGTGCCGTAGAAGCCGACAATCGAACTGATCAGGTCGTCATCCAGATGGTAAAGCAGGTCGAGGTTCGACTTGTAGATGTCTGTGTGCCGCGCATCTGTAAGATGAGGAATTGTCTTGTTGTCGGAAAGAGATTGAGTCAGGCGCTCAGCGTTTGGTGCAACGGCAACAAAGCGCTTCAGATCAACAAGATTGAAATCGATCTCCGCAAACAGCGCGCGAATGTAGCTCTTCTTTTTTTGATGAGTTTGCCAAGATGACCGAACCAGCTCAAACGCTCGTGACGCTACCCACAGACAAACCGTCACGAGACCGAGACGGACGAGACTCACCAGACTCTCTGGATCCATAGCTTCATCACCTTCGTAACTTCCAACGGACTGCCATCAAAATGAACCAATCCGATGTGATTGAAGTTTGCGTCTCATTTCACACTCTGCGCAATGACAATGCCGTGAAAATGGCCGTCCGTGAAAGACATCTTCAACCTTAACCGTGTATGAGCATTGTCAAGTCTTGAGCCTAGTGTGACCGCGTGACCTCCCTGATACCATCATCACAACCGTTTGGACGACGAGTTGCCATGGCGGCTGTCCTGGCGGGTGGATTGATGCTGGCGGGCTGCCAGAATGCGTTTGACGGTCTGGATGACCGGGGCAATGTGCCGATCCCGCAAAAGCTGAAGGTCAAGATGCATGCAAAGGGTATGTCGCCCGCTTCGCCCATCATGCTGCGCATCTTCAAGCAGGAGAACGAATTGGAGGTGTGGAAGCGCAATCACACCGGCCGTTACGCACTGCTTGAAACCTACGAAATCTGCAAATGGTCAGGAAAGCTTGGCCCGAAATTCAAGGAAGGCGATCGACAAGCGCCGGAGGGGTTCTATTTCGTCAACAAGCATCTGATGAACCCGCGCTCCGCATATCACTTGTCGTTCAATATGGGATTTCCCAACCGTTTTGACCATGCCCATGGCCGAACCGGCTCACACCTGATGGTCCATGGCGCCTGCTCTTCGGCGGGCTGCTACGCGATGACGGATGAGTATGTCGAAGAGATTTACGCATTGGCGCGCGAAGCCTTTGCCGGTGGGCAGAAATCGTTTCAGATTCAGGCCCTGCCCTTTCGCATGACGGCTGCGAACATGGCCAAGCATCGCGACCATCGGCACTTCCCATTCTGGCAGATGCTCAAGAAGGGCTATGATCATTTCGAGATCACGAAAGTTCCGCCCAAGGTGGACGTTTGCGGGAAGCGCTACGTCTTCAACACCCAGTCATCCGGCAGCTACAACGCAACCGCCGCCTGCCCCACGATGGAAATGCCCCAAAAACTTGCCGCATCCTTTTTGGAGCGACAGCAGAGCTATGCGGCGGATTTTGAACAAAAGCTGCCGAAAGCCGAACGCGGCAACGTCGCAGCACTCGCTCCGGTGACGCTAGAAGCTCTCATGCCCGGCGTCACCGTGGCTGGACTGACACCAGCACAGCCTTCCCAAACTGATGCTACAGACGACAACAAGCCAACCACCACCGGCGCGGTAACGACCCAGCCGCCCGCCGACGGCTAAGCCATTGTAAAGGCGGCGAAGCCGTGAAATGCTTCCGCTATGGGAGCGGGGAAAATCATCACATTATGGCTGGTCGCGCTCGCCTGTTTTTTGGCGAACGCCACTCTCACACATGCCGAAATGATGGACCGCGAAACCGCGGCCCAGCATGTTGAGCCACCCTACCAGCTTGGCGAGCCTTTCGGTGATGGCGCGTGGGAGTTGATGAATCTGGACGGCCGCCTGGCCGGTTACGCCTTTGAAAGTGTGCCGCTTGCGCCACTGCCCGGCTTTTCAGGCGCACCAATCAACCTGTTTGTCCAGGTGACGACCGAGGGCAAATTCATCAATGTCGAAATTCTTGAACACAATGAGCCCATCTTCGTGTCGGGTCTGGGCAATGAGAAGTTTCACGCTTTTGTGCGCCAGTATAAGGGGCGGTCGATCAACGATACGCTCGTCGTCGGCACTCCCTACGGCGAAAAATCTTCCGGGTCTTCGTTGATCTATCTGGAAGGTGTGACCAAGGCGACGGCGAGCGTGCGCATCGCACATGAATCAATCCTCGGCGCCGCCTTTGCCATCGCCCGCGAGAAGATGGCAGGGGCCGGTCCCCGCATTCCCATACGACCCAATCAAGAGCTTGATACGGCGCTGGCCTGGAGCGACCTGGTGGAGCGTGGCATCGCCAAACGTCGCCTTGTCACGAATGGCGAGCTGCAAGCCGCCTTCAAGGACACACTTTGGGAAGAAGATGATCCGGTCGCACTGGATGAACCCGATGGCATCTTTCTTGATCTGTGGGCCGTGGATGTCGGAGCACCGGCCATTGCGCGCGCCGTGTTGAGTGATGAAAGCCTTGCGCAACTCGCCGAGTTTCTCACCATTTCCCCGCATGCCGAACCGATCCTGCTGATCGATGCCGGGCGGCACGGCCTCGTCTCACCGGACTTCGTGCGCAATACCAGCCCGGACTGGATTTCAGCGCAACAGGGCGGCCTGCCCGTCGCATTGCGCGATTCCGATCTGGACGTAGAGCTGCGCGAGGAAGTGCCGGGCAGCATCGCAATGATCTTTCGTACCGACCGGCGCCTTGGCTTTGACCCAACGCAGCAGTGGACCATTTCCGTAAGGGCGGTACGCGAACACGGCTCGTTTCGGCCTGAGATCGGCTCGGTTGATTTCTCCCTCTCTCACAAGACGCCTGAGGAATTTTACATCAAGGACTTGCCGCCGCAGCCACCTGCGCCGTGGCTTGCCGCGATCCAGCAACGCCAGACAGATATGATACTGCTTGCTATCATGCTGGCCGTTGTCGCTTCGGTTCTGCTATTGCGGCAGTCAACGCTGGCGGCACATCGGCACTACACCAGCATCCGCCTGGTTGTTTTGGCCGTCATGACAGGTTTTGTCGGCTGGTGGGGTCAAGGCCAATTGTCCATCGTCACGCCGCTTGGTGTCATGCGCGGCATTTGGGAGGGCAGGAGCCTCGCCTTCCTGCTTTACGATCCATTTTCGTTGTTGCTTTGGGGCGCGGTGATCGCCTCCTTTCTCTATTGGGGCCGTGGCTTCTTTTGCGGCTGGTTCTGCCCCTTTGGTGCAATGCAGGAATTTGCGCATCACATCGGAAAGAAGCTCGGCATCCGTCAGATCGAAGTGCCTGAGCGGATCGACTGGTGGCTGTCGCAAGCAAAATACGGCGTGTTGGCCGTGCTAGTCGTGACCGCCTTCACCGCCCCTGCCCTCAATGACCGCCTCATCGAGGTTGAGCCGTTCAAGACGGCTGTCACCACGTTCTTCATTCGCGAATGGTATTATGTCGCCTATGCGGTGGGCCTGCTGCTACTCTCCATGGTCATCTTCAAGGGCTTCTGCCGCTATGTTTGCCCTCTCGGTGCAGTGATGGCGATTGGCGGCTTGCTGCGACGCAAAGACTGGATCGAACGCCGGGTTGAATGCGGCTCACCGTGTCAATTTTGTAAGGTCAAGTGCGGCTATAACGCCATCAAGCCAAGTGGCCAGATCAACTACAGCGAGTGTTTTCAATGCCTCGATTGTGTGACCATTCATGATGACAGGACCCAATGCGTGCCGCTGATCCTCGCGGCGAAAGGCAAGACGCTTCACGTCGCAAAACAGAAGGAACTGGCGGCGTGATTTCGCGGAGACGATTTCTTGCCATAGCCGCGGCTGGAGCATGTATTGCTCCCTCAACCGCTGAAGCTCAAACGGTATGGCGCGGCCACGCCTTTGGGTCGGAGATTTCCATCGCGCTCTCACAAGGCATCGAAACGCAGAGGCAGCGCGCTCTTGGCGCGGCGCTGGACACGATCAGGCGGATGGAAAATCTGTTCTCGCTGTATGATCCAACCTCCGCTCTTTCCCGGCTCAATCGCAACGGGCGGCTGCGCATGCCACCGGAATTCGCCCGCCTTTTTGCACAATGTCACGCCATTCACGCGCTGACCCATGGCTTGTTTGACCCGACCGTCCAGCCGCTCTTCGCCACCCTGAAGGCAGATGAGGGCCTGGAGAGCGGCGAGATGAAGGCGTTAATCAAACAAAGTGTCGGTTGGCGGCATATCCAACGCACAAGCCAGGATATCTTCTTCGGCAGGCCCGGCATGGCGATGACGTTGAACGGCATTGCGCAGGGTTTCTCCACGGACCGTGTGACCGAAACATTGGCTGCCCATGGCTTTACCGAGGCAACCGTGAATATCGGTGAGTATCGCTGTGGAGACAGCACTACACGCATTGCAATCACCAACGATGGCGGTCGCAGCCTGCACAGTTTTGATCTGCGCAGCGGAGCCGTCGCAACATCATCAACGACAGGTTTCACCTTCGCCAATGGAAGAGGGCATATCCTATCGCCAACTCATGGCTCGACTGAACCAGTCTGGAGAACGTTGAGCGTTGTCGCAGACAATGCGGCGCTCGCCGATGGATTGTCGACGGCATTGTGTCTCGCAGACGATGAAAGCCTCGCCGAAACACTGCTCCAAAAAGGCACGATTCGCCTGGCTGTTCTCGAAAGAACCACTGGCGAAGTTTTGGTGCTTGGCGGATAAGCGCGTCTACTCAGCCGTCTGTTTGGCGCTCTCGCCCATCTCCCTGGCACCGGCGGCGATTGATTTGACGATGTTGTGGTAGCCCGTGCAGCGGCAGATGTTACCCTCAAGCTGTTCGCGGATCGTCTTCTCATCGACATCGGCGCCTTCGCGATTGACGATGTCGACCGCGGTCATGATCATGCCCGGCGTGCAGAAGCCGCATTGCAGGCCGTGATTGTCCCGAAACGCCGCCTGCATCGGGTGCAACTCTCCGCCGCTGGACAAGCCTTCAATTGTTGTGATCTCGGAACCGGAGGCCTGCACGGCCAGCATTGTGCAGGACTTCACGGCCTTGCCGTTAACATGCACGACGCAGGTGCCACATTGCGATGTATCACAGCCGATATGTGTGCCTGTCAGATTGCGCTTCTCGCGAATAAAGCTCGACAGCAGCATACGATCTTCGACTTCCGCGGATGTCTTGCGGCCATTGATGGTGATCGACACTTTTGTGGTGCTGCCCGTGGGTTGCGAAGACGTCGCACCATGAATTGCGCGGACGCCGGCGGTTGCAAGGCGGGCGGATGCAGCAGTTGCTGCGTTCGACGCGGCATCGGTCCACTCACGCGCCGTGTCGGAAGCCTCCTTCACGATACCGGAGGCCGCACCGCTGGCATGTGTCGCCATCTCTTCCATCGTGTTGACAGCATCGTGCGCAGCAGCCGTTCCCTTTTCGATGGCGCTATCGACAGTCTGCTTGACCTCTTGGGTCACCTTTTCCGCGCTTTGCACCGCCTGCTCCGCACTTCCACCAAACAGAGCCTTCAGCTTGCTCAAAATTCCCATACCCACCTCCAAACGCTTCGACTGTCGCACCTTTGTTACATTGTCCGCGACGTTTCGGCGCATTCAACGGGCAAGACGTCACGTTTGCAAGATGGTCGCAAAACAAAAGCGCGATTTCGTCAGCCGAACAAATCTGTTATCTGGGCTGCCTTCATTTCAGACCATGAGGCAAATCGCACAATAAATTTTTACAATATATCGCAAATTGGCAAAATGCATTCTGCTTGTGACGCATAAATCGTCCTATATTGAAATAATCTTGTTTCGATGAGGACGCTGACATGCGCTTCTATCCGGCATTCATTCGTGTGGAAGATCAGACGGTCATCTTTTCCGGCGCAGGCGACCATGCAGCTGCGAAGATTGCGCTGCTTTTGAAGACCACAGCCCGAATTCGGGTCTTTGGCAGAAACCCGAGCCCGCGCGTGAGAGCCTGGCACGATGATGGTCGCCTCGTCCTCTTAGAACGCGCTATTGAGGAAGGCGATGCCGAAGGCGCGCGGTTGGTCTATGGCGCCAATGATGATGCGGCAGAAGATGCCCGAGCTGTCGCTATCGGTAAGCGCGCTGGCGCCCTGACGAATATCGTCGACGACTTGGAATCGAGTGAATTTCTTACGCCGGCCATTGTTGATCGTGATCCCGTGACCATCGCGATAGGCACTGAAGGAACCGCACCCGTTCTGGCCCGCAAGATCAAAGCCGAAATCGAGGAGTCACTGCCGCCCGCCACCGGAACGCTCGCCAGGCTCGGCAACGCATTCCGGCCCATCGCGGCGCAACTTGATTCACCGCGCATGCGCCGTGACTTCTGGTCACGATTTTTCTCCACTGAAGGACCCAAGGCTCTGGCCGAAGGCGGCGAGACCAGGGTGCAATCTGCGCTGCAGGACCTCTACACAAAGACAAACAGCCGCGATGAAGCGACCGGTGAAGTTGCGCTGATTGGCACCGGCCCCGGTGACCCCGATCTGCTGACCTTGAAGGCACGGCGCAAGCTGCATGAGGCCGATGTCGTGTTGCATGACCGGCTGGTCACGCCGCAGATTCTCGAACTGGCGCGGCGCGAGGCCACCGTGATCGAGGTGGGCAAGAAGGGCTACGGGCCAAGCTGGAAGCAGGACGACATCAACGCGGTGATGGTTAAGCATGCGCGTCGGGGCAAACGTGTGGCACGACTGAAGTCTGGTGATCCGACAATCTATGGGCGTCTTGATGAAGAACTCGACGTCTTGGACGAAGCTGACATTGCCTGGGAAATCGTGCCCGGCGTCACCTCCGCTTCCGCCGCCGCAGCTGCAATCGGAACATCGCTGACCCGTCGCGGGCGCAACTCCTCACTGCGCCTGATCACGGGCCGCGACGTCGACGGTTTTGCCGAGCATGACTGGGCGTCATTGGCACAGAATGGAAGCACGGCGGCCATCTATATGGGCGTGAAGGCAGCGACCTTCCTGTCCGGTCGCCTGCTCATGCATGGCGCGAACGCCTCAACGCCGGTGACGATCGTCGAAAACGCTTCCCGCATCGACCAGCGCGTCGTCTCAACATCCCTCGGCCAGCTGATCGAGGATATGCGCGCTGCCGACATCACCGGCCCGGCGATCCTGTTTCTTGGCCTGATACCGCGCAAGCTGGAGGCCGTTCCGCTGGATCACCTTGCCCATCAGGCAACCGGAACGGAGGGCTGACATCTTGACGCGCAAGGCAAATCATCAGGTCGTGACGGCCAATCATCTCCTTGAAGGTGACGCCGTCTGGTTCACCGCGCGGCAGGACTGGTCACGCGACATCGCAGACGCAGCCGTGGCATCGCATGAAGAGGCTGCGCAAGCGCTTCTGAACGCTGCTTCCAAGCAACAGGACAAGGTCGTTGGTCCTTACCTCGCTGCCGCCGCCATCGATGCAAATGGCAATGCCGCTCCAGCGCATTTTCGCGAGGCGTTCCGCACGCGCGGCCCATCCAACTATTTCCACGGCAAACAAGCTGCAGGAGCCTGAAACCCATGTATCTGTATTCGCAATTTGACGAAGACTTTGTGCGCAATCGCGTCGCGCAGTTTCGCGGGCAGGTCGCTAAAAGGCTCGATGGGTCATTGATCGAGGACGAGTTCAAGCCGCTTCGTCTGATGAACGGTCTCTATCTGCAACTGCATGCCTATATGTTGCGGGTTGCCATTCCGTATGGTTCGCTCGATAGCGCCAAGATGCGACAGCTGGCCATGATCGCGGACCGCTGGGACAAAGGCTACGGCCACTTCACCACGCGCCAGAACATTCAGTTCAACTGGCCAAAACTGAACGATGTGCCGGACATTCTCGATGCGCTCGCCGATGTCGGCATGCACGCCATCCAAACTTCTGGCAACACGATCCGCAATGTGACGGCAGATCATTTTGCCGGCGCCGCCGATGATGAGATCGAAGATCCGCGTCTGGTGGCCGAATTGCTACGCCAATGGTCAACCGATCATCCGGAATTTCAGTCCCTGCCGCGCAAGTTCAAGATCGCGGTGACCGGGTCGCCCAATGACCGCGCGGTTGTGAAAGCGCATGATATCGGTCTGCGCATGATCCGAAATGAAAGCGGCGAGCCCGGTTTCGAGGTGATTGTCGGTGGTGGGCTGGGACGGTCGCCCTTTATCGGCAAGACGATGCGGGAGTTTCTGCCCAAGGCTGATCTTCTGCCCTATCTCGAGGCCATTCTGCACATATACAACCTGCACGGACGGCGCGACAACAAATATAAGGCACGCATCAAGATCCTTCTGCACGAGGAAGGGCTGGCCATCATCCGTGAGCAGGTTGAAGCGGCCTTTGCGAGAATCCGCCCACAATTTCAGACACCATCAGATGAGTTGGTGGCGGACATTGCGCGCTATTTCCGAAAGCCCGATCTACCACCGCGTGGAACTGGCAGTTTTGAAGGGCTGATTGCGGCCAATCCGGCCTTTCGTTCGTTTACCGAAACCAATGTCGCCAACCACACAAACCCGGACTACGGCATCGTCACGATCTCGCTGAAGCCGATCGGTGGCACGCCGGGTGATGCAACATCAGATCAAATGCGCGTCGTGGCAGACGTCGCCCAACGCTATGGGCATGATGAAATCCGCGTCAGCCACGAGCAGAACCTCATTCTGCCGCATGTCGCCAAGGCAGACATTCCAGCCGTCTATGCCGCTTTGCGCGAGGCAGGATTGGCGACGGCAAATGTCGGGCTGATTTCCGATATCATCGCCTGCCCCGGTATGGATTATTGCGCGCTGGCGACGGCACGTTCCATTCCCATCGCGCAGGAAATCTCGACACGCTTTGATGAGTTGAAGCTCGAAAACGATATCGGTCCGCTGAAGATCAAGATCTCCGGCTGCATCAATGCCTGCGGTCACCACCATGTTGGCCATATCGGCATTCTCGGTCTGGACCGTGCCGGTGTTGAAAATTACCAAATCACTCTGGGCGGAGATGGCACCGAGACTATGAGTCTCGGCGAAAGGGCTGGACCCGGCTTCTCTGCTGAAGACCTGATCCCGGCTCTGGAGAGGCTGATCAACACCTATCTTGATCTACGTCAAAGTCGCGACGAGACATTTCTGCAAACCTATCGACGCTTGGGAACAGGCCCATTCAAGGCTGCCCTCTACCCGCAGACCACAGAACAAGAAGCTGCATAGGACAGTGCCATGACCACGATTGTCAAAAACGGTCGCTTTCTCGATCATGATCCGCTCGCACTGTCCTTCAAAACGCTGGAAGATGGCAAGACAGATGCTGCACTCGATCTGAGCTCCGATGTCGATCCAGTAGAAATCTGGCACCGGGTCCGGTGGGCACCGGCACTGCGCATCCATTTTCCGTCATCGGCGGATGGTCGTGGCTTTTCCATCGCGCAGGCCCTCCGCAAGGCGGGCTATCGCGGCCATCTACGCGCCTTTGGGCACGTTTTGGCTGATCAGTATCCACTCGCTTTGCGCAGCGGGTTTGATGATGTCGAAATCAGCGACGAACTCGCAGCCCGCCAACCGGAGCACCAATGGTCAGACGCCTATGGTCGCATTCAGGGCGGGTATTTGGAGCGCTTGCAGGCCGGCGTGAAGCGCGCTGCCTGATTCCAACCACTCATCAGTTGACACCACACGAGGCGACATCATGTCAGACCTTAGATCCAGCCCCGTCGAGGCGATTGCAAACCCTGATGCACAGACAGTCACCAGTGTGCATCACTGGACAGACCGTCTCTTTTCCTTCCGGGTGACACGCCCGCGTTCGCTGCGTTTCCGCTCGGGTGAATTTTTGATGATTGGCCTTGAAGGCGAGCCGCGCGACGGAAAACCTGCAAAACCGATCATGCGCGCTTATTCCATCGCTTCGCCCAGCTGGGATGAGGAGCTCGAGTTTTACTCCATCAAAGTGCCCAACGGGCCGTTGACGTCACGGCTGCAAAACATCCAGGTCGGCGACCAGATCATCGTGCGTCCCAAGCCCACCGGCACGCTGGTGACAGACGCATTGCTGCCCGGCAAACGCCTCTACATGATCGCGACCGGCACCGGCGTCGCCCCGTTTGCTTCGCTGTTGCGTGACCCGGATGTCTATGAACGCTTCGACGAGGTCATCCTGACGCACACTTGCCGCACTGTGCCGGAGCTCGCCTATGGCGAAGAGCTTGTCACCCGTATTTTGCGCGATCCGCTGGTGGGCGAGGAAGCGGATGGCAAATTTCGCTACTACCCGACAACCACGCGCCAGCCATCTTCACATATGGGCCGTATTACCGATCTCATCCAAAGCGGAACACTTGCCAGCGATCTCGATCTGCCGCCGCTGGGCCTGGACGATCGTGTGATGATTTGCGGATCCATGGGTCTGAACAAGGATGTGAAGGCGATCTGCGAAGCAGCAGGTTTGCAAGAAGGCTCGAACGCCAAGCCGGGGCATTTCGTTCTTGAGAAGGCCTTTGTGGGATAGAGCGAATTTCACGCTGACCCTTCAGCGCGAAGTCTTTATGATCAGGCTGTATCACCTCTCGGAGTTCGCAGCCTGATGACCGACACGCCCCTTCCGACCGAGATGAATGTCGTTGAGATATCGGAGTTTGGCGGCCCCGAAGTTCTTGTGCCCGCCAAGCGCGATCTTCCCGACCTCAAAGCCGACGAAGTGCTCGTCAAAGTAACCGCCGCTGGGGTCAACATGCCCGACGTGCTGCAGCGCAACGGCCTCTACCCGCTGCCACCGGGCGCATCTGATCTGCCGGGGCTTGAAATCTCCGGCGAAGTGGTGGCGACGGGATCAAACGTGACGCAATGGAAAATCGGAGATCGCGTTTGCGGCCTCACCAAGGGTGGGGGCTACGCAGAGTTTGTGGCCATCGCCGCGGATCACTGTCTGCCCATACCGGCTGGCGTGGATGAAGCGGATGCCGCCGGATTGCCGGAAACCTTCTTCACCGTCTGGAGCAATTGCTTCTTTCAGCAGACCATCGAACCCGGCGGCCTGTTTCTTGTCCACGGCGGGGCGGGAGGCATCGGTTCCACAGCGGTGCAGTTGGGAGCCGCGCTTGGCCTTCGCGTTTTCGCAACTGTTTCCAACGCGGAAAATGCGGCCTTTGTGAAAGACCTGGGAGCCGAACGCGCAATCAACTATCGGAAAGAAGATTTCGTGGAGATCGTCACTGAGCAGGGCGGCGCTGCAATGATCCTGGACTTCATCGGTGGAGACTATGTTGGGAAAAACCTGGTCGCCGCAGCGCCAGACGCGCGGCTGGTCCAGCTGGCCTTCCTGCAGGGGTCCAAAGTGGAGGTGAACCTGCTGCCCATCATGCTCAAACGCATCACCCTGACGGGTTCAACCCTGCGCCCGCGTCCCGGCGATTTCAAAGCCGCCATTGCAGCCGATCTGCGTCAACACGTCTGGCCCCTCTTTGCGGAAGAAAAGTTGAAAGCCGTCACACATGAACGTTTCGCGCTAGCAGATGCCGCGAAGGCACATGCCATGATGGAAGCGAGCGGGCATCGTGGCAAAATTTTGCTGCTGCCCTGACGAGACTTCTCATCCCGTCAGGGCAGTGAACAGTTTTCAATATCAGACTTCGCGGTAGCGTTGCAGCGCATCGTCAAACACGAAGCGACGATCGACACCCTGGATTTCAGCGATCAGATCGCACTTGTCGCTGCCGGTCGACGAAAAGCCCTCATCGACGAAAAGACGTCCCAGCCCGTCTGCAGCGATGATTCCCCAGTAGCGATAGCGATCGCCTCCGACAGGTCCGGCGATCTCAACAGCCTGTCCTGACAAGGCGGACACGCGAAACAGGATACCCAACTCATCGAGATCGGCCGTGCCTACACTCAAAGACTGGGCCGAAACAAGTGCTGCCTGCAAAACCCCTGTGGTGTGAGCCGCTGTCAGTTGGGGACTAATGTCGATGAACGCGCGCATCTCCAGTGGTCGCCACTGCTCAACAGAACGACGGAACGCAATGCCGCGTTTGTTGCCCCCGGCGGGGAAAAGATGCTGGGCAAGAGGCGGCAGATCCGGGCGATTGCCAATACGCTGCGTCCTGGGTCGGCCCGGAGCATCCTGCTGCGGCGATCCGGTGGTTCTCAGCGCCTCGCGCAGTTCCATCGGATTGAACACCGCACGACCCCGTGCTTTCGCCATGCCCTGAAGGCAGGCAATGGCTCCAGTCACAATTGGCGATGCGCTTGACGTTCCAGAGAAGCGATCGGTGTACCAAAGGTCGGCATTGTCTCCTCCCTGCAAGTCTCCGTAGCCGCAGGTTGTGACCTCCCTGCCCCAGCCTTGCGCATCGATAAGGGCGCCATAATTGGAGAAACCCAATCGCGACCGATCCGGCCCATGGTCACGACCATGGGTTCCGGGAGGCGGTGCGCCCGCCCCGACCACAATGGCGCCGGAGTCCCGATTGTTGCGACGGAAAGGATTGGTCCAGTCTGCCGGAAATCCCAACGGGCGCGTATCATATATCGCATCGTCGAGGTCTTCGGCACCATTCCCGGCAGCTTCGACGACGATGATACCGCGCCGCGTTGCGTTCAGGATCGCCGCATAATCATCTGGCCACCACTCAACAGCGATGTAGCCCTTTTGGTCCTGGCGCCATTGAAAGTTGTGACGCGGTCCGGGCCTGTGCATTTCCAGCAGCATGACGTCTCCCGCCACCAGACGTGTGGCAGCATGATTGATGGCGCCTGCCGACCCAAGCCCGCGATGCGAAACGGCGCTGGTGATGGCATTGGGAGAAATGCCGGTCACGCCGAAACCGTTTACGTCGCCTCCATACTCGCCCAGCACAGCTGTGCCATGATCTCCAGATGTTGGCGTGATGAATTCGTCGCCCCCAAGCAAACCGCCCTGTTTTTCGAGCAAGTCTTCATGGGTAAAGCGCCAGGCGTTTTCGATATCAATGATGTGCACGCCGTGACCGCGACCCCCCGCCTGTTGCCACGCCCATCGCGCATTTATGCCTTCCGGCGCGGCATTCAGATAGATCTGCCGTGCGGTGAAATCCGGCGTCGATGACGGAGCCGGATCGGCAACCGCCGTCATTGTGTTGATCTCCACCGGGTCTTCCGTGCCAGGTTTTATGTAAGCGGCATCAAACAAGCCACCGTCCAGCAGATCCTTCTGTATCTTTTCGAGGTCCTTTTCCTCCGCCTGAACTTTGTAAAACCCCGATAGCTCGGCCAGCGGGGCGGATGCCTCCGCGGCCTGCCTGCCCACCAAAGCGGTAACCCGTTCCTCGGTTGGTCCGAAGAGCGGTTTCAAGACAGCTTTGTACTTGTCGAGCACCTTTTGAGTTGGATCGGTTGATGCTCCGGCAATGGAAATGATCGTGTTTTCCGCGCCAGCCCTCAACGCAGCTTGCGGCTTTGCCAGCGCGATCAGCTGCGGCTGACCACCGCCTTCTGAAGTGATCTTAGTCGTTTTGCGTGCCATAATGCGCTCCTCTCCTTATGGAGGACCGGTGGCGCGCGGCAAGTCAGGGAAGCTCGACTTGAGGCTTCACATAACAGGACAAAACGCCGTCGAGATCGCATATGGTCTCAACAAACGCGGCCGCATCATCACCGATCCTGATTGTGAGAAAGGAGGCACCTTTACGCTCCGGGTCGGGAAAGGCCGTCGCCAGATTGACCGTCGCGTTTCGGTCCTGCGCTTCTTGCATGAGTCGGACCGCGGTCGCGTCACGGCCCTCGCCGTCGCGCAAATCGGCCAACACCAGCGAAGAAACAAGCAGCACGACTTCTGTCACGACCAGCCCACCTCACTCACAGTTTCGGACTGCCCCGCGCACATCTCGCGCAGAGATTGAGGCAAATCTAAGGCTCAAACGCAGCTGGCCCTCAATCACTCCGCAGCTTCGCTCACTGCCGCACGGCTGACCTTCGCTGCGCAGAACTTGAACTCTGGAATTTTGCCGTAGGGATCAAGCATCGGATTTGTGAGCGCATTGGCCGGACTTTCATTGAAGCAAAACGGCATGAACACCATGCCTTCTGCAACTTCCCGATCCGCCCGTAACAAAGCCTCGATCGTGCCACGGCGGGTCTCCACCGCAATCATTTCGCCCGCTTCCAGCCCCTGACGCGCGATCTCACGCGGGTTCATGGCGGCAAAGCCTTCCGGCTCGATATCATCGAGCACATCGGCCCGTCGTGTCATTGCCCCGGTATGCCAATGCTCGAGAACCCGCCCGGTTGTCAGCACCATTGGGTAGTCTTCATCCGGCGTCTCATCCGGCGGCCTCAAATCAGCAGGCACGATGCGGCCTCGACCATCCTCTGTCGGAAATCGCTCATCAAAGACCACCCATTGCTCCGTACCGTCCGGTTTGCTGGGATAGGTGACGCTTTCCTGCTCTTCTAGACGATCCCAGGAAATGTAGTCGAGCGACTTCATCACCTGCCGCATCTCTTCGTAAACCGCAGGCGCGCCGTCATACGTCCAGTCCAGTCCACAGCGATTGGCGAGTTCGATGATCAGGTCGAGATCCTGGCGCGCATCACCCGGCAAGGGCAGAGCCGGTCGGCCAATCTGCACCTGTCTATTGGTATTGGAATAGGTGCCAAGCTTCTCTGCATGGGCGGAAGCCGGGAGCACGACATCGGCATGCCAGCATGTCTCCGTCAGGAAGATGTCCTGCACAACGAGATGATCGAGTTTCGCAAGGGCAGCGCGGGCATGATGCTGGTCGGGGTCCGACATGGCCGGGTTCTCGCCCATAATATACATGCCATTGATCGTGCCCGCATGGATCGCATCCACGACCTCCACCACTGTGAGGCCTTTCACCGGATCGAGCGACCGGCCCCAGAAATCCTCCATACTGCCGCGAATGTCGCCATTCTCCACACTGCGATAATCGGGGAAGAACATTGGGATCAGGCCCGCATCGGAGGCGCCTTGAACATTGTTCTGGCCGCGCAGCGGGTGCAGGCCGGTTCCCTCACGCCCGACATGGCCGGTGATCAAGGCAAGCGCGATCAGACAGCGGGAATTGTCGGTTCCATGCGTGTGCTGGGAGATACCCATGCCCCAAAAGATGATCGAACGCTCACTGGTCGCATAGGTGCGGGCGACGTCACGCAGCATCTGCGCTTCAACACCGCAGACCTCCGCCATCGCCTCTGGCGAGAAGTCCTTCACCTTCTCGCGCAGCGCTTCAAAGCCCGTCGCATTGGCCTGCACATATTGCGCGTCATAAAGTTCTTCCTCGATGATCGTGTGCAGCATGGCGTTGAGCATTGCGACATCCGTGCCGGGCTTGAACTGCACTGCGAATTCAGCGTGGCGGGAAAGATCCTGACCACGCGGATCCATCACGATGAGCTTGGTGCCCTTCTTTGCAGCCTGTTTGAAATAGGTGGCGGCGACGGGATGGTTCGTGGCAGGGCGCGCGCCGATCACGACCACGCAGTCTGCTTTCTGCGCATCCATGAAAGGAGCCGACACCGCGCCGGAGCCGACGCCTTCTAGCAAGGCCGCAACCGATGATGCGTGGCACAGCCGGGTGCAGTGATCGACATTGTTGGTGCCAAATCCCTGCCGGATCAGCTTCTGGAAAAGATAGGCCTCCTCATTGGACCCCTTTGCCGAACCAAAACCGGCAAGCGCACTGCCGCCCTTGCTGTCACGAATATCGGTGAGGCCCTTGGCAGCAACATCCAGCGCTTCCTCCCAACTCGCTTCCCGAAAGATGTCTGACACTTCCATGAACCGCATATCGATATCGCCGCGCTTTGGCGCATCGTCGCGGCGGATGAGTGGTTTGGTGAGCCGCTCCTTCGACATCGCATAGTCAAAACCAAAACGACCCTTCACGCAGAGCCGGTTCTCATTGGCCGGTCCGTCTCGACCATCAACGAGGACGATCTTGTCGTCCTTCGTGTAGACCGTTGTCTGGCATCCGACCCCGCAAAACGGACAAACGGAATCAGTGCTTTTGTCAAAGTCCTGAACTGTGCGTGTTTTGCCATCCACATCCATGAGCGATTTTTCAAACAGCGCTCCGGTTGGGCACACCTGAACGCATTCGCCACATGTCACACAGGTCGACAGACCCATCGGGTCATGAATGTCAAACACCGGCACGGCATGGTGCCCCCGCTCGCCCATGCCCAGCACGTCATTGACCTGCACTTCACGACAGGCGCGCACACACAGATTGCACGCGATGCAGGCATCAAGATTGACCGCAATGGCAGGGTTCGAAACGTCATGAACGCCGGGTGACGCGGCGTCAGCTTCACCAAATTTCGACGGCAGGCGGTCCTTGCCAGCAATGCCGAAGTCTGACGCCCATTGCCAGAAGGGCGATTGCCCGTCCGGGCTTTCATCGCGTTCGCGCATATCTGAAGCGAGCAGTTCAAAAACCATATCGCGAGACTTTTTGGCACGCTCGGTCGCGGTCTTTACCACCATACCTTCAGAGACTTTGCGCTGACAGGAGGCGGCGAGCACACGTTCGCCCTCGATTTCCACCATGCAGGCGCGGCAATTGCCATCCGCACGATAGCCGGGCGCGTCGAGATAACAAAGATGCGGAATGCGATTGCCTTCCCGCTTTGCCACCTGCCAGATGGTCTCATCCGGAGCAGCCGTGACGTTTGCGCCGTCAAGCGTGAATTTGATTGTGTCGGTCATGACGTGTCTAACCCAGATAGCGCAGAACACCGAGGATGATTGTGATCGATACAACGCCGCCAACTTGGTATCGAAGCATCTTTTCGGTGAGATCGGCTCGAAGCGTTTCGATCGACGCCTGAGTTTCAGCGCGCAGCGTCTCGACGTTGCCCTTCACTTCCGAACGCAGCGTCTCGATGTCTTTGCTGAGTTCAGAACGTATTCTCTCAGTCTCCAGGCGAAGTTGTTCAGTCTCTAGTCTGAGTTTCTCCGTCTCAGTGCGAACTTTCGCCGTTTCAGATCGAAGTTTCTCGGTTTCAGATCGTACTTTCTCAATATCGAGACGTATCTCTTCGACTTGCGCACGCGTTGCAGCGTTGGAATCGAAAAACTGAGCAATCGCGACCGACTGCTTCTCGTCAAAAGCATCCCGCAAACTCAGGATTTCAACAGCACCCATCAGCAGACGTCCCAATCATCCAACACAAGAAACATATCACAAATCCTCGCGGAAATAAGTCAGAAGGTGGTTCACCGGATTGGGCGCTGCCTGGCCAAGGCCGCAAATGCTTGCATCGCGCATGACCTGTTCGAGGTCGCGGATCGCCTCTTCATCCAGCGCGCCCTCGCGGCGCAAAAGCTTGCCCATCTTCTCCGTCCCACCGCGACAGGGCGTGCACTGGCCACAGCTTTCGTGAGTGAAAAAATCGAGCAGGTTGAGCGCGACATCCTTGATATTGTCCTGATCGGAAAAGATCACGATCGCATGCGACCCGACAAAGGCGCCAAGCTCGGCAAGTTTGCCGCCGAAATCCAACGGTACATCGCCATGTGAGGCTGGAAGGATCCCGCCTGATGCACCGCCGGGCAGATAGGCCTTGAAAGTGTGACCGTTCTGCATGCCACCGCATTGTTCGATCAGTTCAGAGACGGTAACACCCGCGTGTGCAACCACAACGCCCGGATTGTTGACCCGGCCAGACACGCTCCAGGAACGCATGCCCGGATGGCCTTCCTTGCCCTGATCCGCGAACCATTGCGGCCCTTTCTCAAGGATGGACGGCACCCAGTAAAGCGTTTCGACATTGTTGTTGAGCGTCGGGCGCCCGAACAGCCCCACTTCGGCGATGTATGGCGGGCGATGGCGCGGAAGGCCGCGTTTGCCTTCAATGGATTCGATCATCGCGGATTCTTCACCGCAAATGTAAGCACCGGCGCCACGCCGCAATTCGAAGAACCCCGGAGTGCAGAGGCCGGCTTTTTCAAGAGCGGCGATCTCGTGACGCAGGATGTTCAGCACAGCCGGATACTCATCGCGCATGTAGAGATAGATGCGCTCAGCCTCGACGCAGTGAGCTGCAATCAAAGCACCGTCGAACATGGCGTGCGGATTGCGTTCCAGATAGTAGCGGTCCTTGAACGTCCCGGGTTCGCCCTCATCGCCATTGATGGTCATGAGACGCGGGCCGGGATAGGCACGTACGAAACCCCACTTCTTGCCGGTTGGGAACCCCGCTCCGCCGAGACCGCGCAAACCTGCATCGGACAATTGCTCGATGACGGTTTCAACCGAAAGTGCACCGCTCTTGACCTGTTCCCAAACGCGGTAGCCGCCCTCGGCCCGATAAGCGTCCAGCGCGACATAGTCAGGGCGGTTTGGCGCCGTGTCACCGGCCTCAATCATGGCCAGCACGGATGCGGCGGTTGCGTGCCCGACTTCACGATCACCAACCCGCGCAGCAGGCGCAACGTCGCAACCGCCCATGCAGGGTGCGGGCACCACGCGAATGTCGTTCGGGTCTACGGATGCCTTCAACTCGTTCAAGAGATCACCGGCGCCCATACACATGCAGGTGACGGAGTCGCATACCCGGATCGTGAGCGGCGCAGGCGCAGATTCGCCTTCCTTCACAACATCGAAATGGTCATAGAAGGAAGCGACCTCGTAGATTTCCACCTGTGACAGCCGCATTTCCTCGGCCAGGGCGCGAATGTGACTGGCATGCAGACAATGAAACTCGTCCTGAATGAGATGCAGAAACTCGATCAACAGGTCGCGCCGGCGCTCGCGGTCACCAAGCAGGCGACGCACTTCCGCCAGGGCAGCATCGTTCAACTGGCGGCCCTTGGGTTTGGCCGCATTGCGCCGCTTGCGCCCGGCACTTGTGCCGGACATGACGCTTTGAGACGCAGCCGTGCGAGACATGGTTGAGGTCGACATGACGTTTCTTTCGACAATCGGCTGCCCGACATAACTTCGGCGCATCCGCAAACGGACTGACAATGCGATGATGGAACCCACCAACCACAATGCTGCGGAAGGCGATCAAACCGGGTTAAGCCGGGAACCCTGTCCGGCGCGCGCAAACTAATAAAAGCGGGATAGTGAGGCAATATCAGCCGATCACAATTGCCCTTGCGCAAGCGCGTTGGTTAAGCCAGCTTTCCGACAGACCCCAGAACCGTATTTGCTCGGCAAAATGACCCACTCTGCTCCTCAAATCGTTCGCTACGGCGATCTCATTCCTTGCAAGACCGCCTTTATCGACGCCCACACGCCCGGTTCCGACCAAAAAGAAAACTTCACCATCATTGGTGGCGGCGTTTCCGAAAGCCCAGACCAGCATGTGCACATCGCTGACCCGATCGGCTTCAATATCGGTGCGGCGGGCCAGCCGCCAAAATGCCGCAACTCACTGCACTCGCACCGCACAGCGGAGGTCTTCTTCGTGCTCAAAGGCCGCTGGCGATTCTTCTGGGGTCGCTGGGGCAAGGCTGGTGAAGTGACGCTGGAAGAGGGCGATATCTTCAACATCCCCACCGGCATTTTTCGCGGCTTTGAAAATATCGGCAATGACTACGGAATGATCATGGCCATCCTCGGCGGCAATGATGCCGGAGGCGGTGTGATCTGGGCGCCGCAGGTCATCGAAGACGCATCTGATCATGGTCTGATTCTTGGTGAGAACGGCAAACTCTATGACAGCAAAAGGGGCGAGACACTCCCAGACGGCGTGCAGCCGATGCCTCTACTGACCGACGGCGAACTGGCCACCTACCCCGAACCAACTACTGCCGATGTCGTCCCCCATTTTGTTGCTCGCTATTGGGACATGATGGCACTTGCTGACAAAACACCCGCAAAGGTGATTGGCCCGGATGCCATGCTGCGCGACAAACCCGGCTTCGATGTCGAGTTCATCACGCGAGGCTCTGCCGCTTCGGCCACTGCAACGGCGGGTCGTCATGAGGTGCTGATGCCGATGCGCGGCCATTGGCGCATCACATGGAACGGCTCGTCAGATGTGCTGAATCCCGGTGACACCTGCCTTGTTGGGCCGGATATGGACTACACGCTGGAACCCTCTGTCACCGGCGAAGCGAGCCTCTACCGCATCCGCAACACGGATGACCCGGCGGGTTTGACAATGGCTCGATAGCGAAAAAGAAAAGGGCGGCCCGAGAGCCGCCCTTGTCATTTCGTCATGAACGAAGTCTCGTCACATTGCGGCCACGGCACGTTTTGCCATCACCTTGACGAGATGCGCGCGATAGTCCGACGAGCCATGAATGTCTGACAGCATGTCGCCCGCATCAACCGCAACACCATCCAGTGCGTCAGCGGACAAGTTACCCGACAAAGCCGTTTCCATCTCAGAGTTGCGCGAGGCCCCGTTGGAATAGGCGCCGGAAACGCCAACGCGCACGTCGCCACCGTGATCGGCGACAAAAACACCCGCCATGGCGTAGCGCGAGGCCGGATTGCGGAACTTCTCATAGGCTCCCTTGTCCGGTGCAGTGAAAGAGATTGCGGTGACGATCTCGCCTTCGTTCAGTGCTGTCTCGAACATGCCGCTGAAGAAATCATCGGCGCTGATTTCGCGGCTGTCGGTGTGGATGGTGGCATTGAGAGCCAGCATGGCTGCCGGATAATCGGCGGCCGGGTCATGATTTGCAATGGAGCCGCCAATTGTTCCGCGGTGCCGCACAGCGGGATCACCGATACCTCCGGCCAGTTTTGCCAATGACGGGCATGCACTTTGCAATGCCGCATCACCGTTGACCTCGGCATGCGTTGTCATGGCGCCGATCCGCACTTCCTTGCCATTCACGGACACGCCTTTCAGATCGCCGATATGGGTGAGATCAACGAGCGTGTCGGGCGCGGCAAGCCGCTGTTTCATGGTCGGCAGCAAGGTCATGCCGCCTGCGAGGTACTTTCCCTCATCGCCGATTTTGGAAGCGGCGTCGGCCACGCTGTCAGCGCGGTGATAGGATGTTTCATACATAATCTTGTCTCCTCATATCTGCCGTTACGCGCTGTGAATCGCCTTCCACACATTGTGTGGCGAAGCGGGCATGGCGAGGTTGTTGTGGCCGATAGCATCGGTAATGGCATTGATAACCGCCGGCGGTGACCCGATGGCGCCCGCCTCACCACAGCCCTTGATGCCGAGCGGATTGCCCGGGCAGAGCGTTTCGTGATGCGAGACCACGAAGTCCGGCAGATCGTCTGCGCGCGGCATCTGGTAGTCCATATAAGATGCGGAAAGAAGCTGGCCAGCATCATCATAGACGGCATGTTCCATAAGCGCCTGACCAATGCCCTGCGCCAGCCCGCCATGGACCTGACCTTCCACGATCATCGGATTGATGATCTTGCCGAAGTCGTCAGCGGCTACGAATTGCTGAATGGTGCTGACACCGGTATCGGGGTCAACCTCCACTTCGCAGATGTAGCAACCAGCCGGGAAGGTGAAGTTGGTTGGGTCGTAGAAAGCGCCTTCCTTCAGGCCCGGCTCCATGCCCTCCGGCAAATTGTGAGCCGTGTAGGCACCCAAGCACACTTCATGCCAGCCAAGCTTTTTATCGGTGCCTTTGACAAGCACTTCGCCATCCTTGATTTCGATGTCGCCTTCCGAGGCTTCCAGCAGATGAGCGGCGATCTTTTTCGCCTTCGCCTCAACCTTGTCGAGCGCCTTGACGATTGCTGAAATGCCGACAGCACCAGAGCGTGAGCCATAAGTGCCCATGCCGAACTGCACCTTGTCAGTGTCGCCATGCACGATCTGCACATTTTCCGCAGGAAGGCCAAAGCGATCCGACACAACTTGCGCAAATGTCGTCTCATGACCCTGACCATGCGAATGCGAGCCGGTCAGGATCTCGATTGTGCCGACCGGATTGACCCGCACTTCCGCTGATTCCCAAAGACCAACACCAGCACCGAGCGAGCCAACAGCCGCTGAAGGCGCAATGCCGCAGGCTTCGATATAGCAACTCATACCAATGCCGCGCAGTTTGCCGTTATTTTCCGATTCCGCCTTGCGCGCGGCAAAGCCCTTATAATCGGCGGCTTCCATGGCCGCATCGAGCGTCGCGTCGAAGTCTCCCGCATCATAGGCCATGATGACGGGTGTCTGATGCGGAAACTCCTGCACGAAATTCGTGCGGCGCAGTTCCGCCGGATCCACATCAAGCTGCCGCGCGGCCGTCGTCATCAGTCGCTCAACCAGATAGGTCGCCTCAGGACGACCGGCACCGCGATAAGCGTCAACCGGCACCGTATTGGTGTAGACCGTCTTCACATTGCAGTGGATGTTGGGAATGTTGTACTGGCCCGACAGCAGGGTCGCGTAGAGATAGGTCGGCACAGAAGAGGAGAAGAGCGACATATAAGCGCCGAGATTGGCGATCGTCTCCACCTTGAAGCCGGTGATCTTGTTGTCCGCATCGAAGGCCATCTTTGCCTTGGTGACGTGGTCTCGGCCATGCGCATCCGTCATGAAAGCTTCAGAGCGGTCGGCTGTCCATTTGATCGCCGCGACACCGGCTCGTTTGGCCGCCCAAAGGCAAACAATCTCTTCCGGGTAGATGTAGATTTTTGCACCAAAACCGCCGCCGACATCCGGCGCGATCACGCGCAACTTGTTCTCCGGCGCCACCTGGTAAAAGGCGGAAAGCACGAGGCGCGCAACATGCGGATTCTGGGAAGTCGTGTGCAGCGTGAAATGATCTTCCGCATCGTCATATTCAGCAACTGCTGAACGAGGTTCCATTGGGTTTGGAACGAGGCGGTTATTGGTAATGTCGATCTCGACCACATTTGCCGCGCCGTCGAAGGCGGCATCGGTGGCTGCCTCATCGCCGATCTCCCAATCATAGATGAGATTGCCAGCTGCTTCCGGGTGCAGTTGCGGCGCGCCTTCCTTGAGTGCCTCGACAGCATCAACAACAGCGTCGAGAACCTCATAGTCGACCACAACAGCTTCGGCGGCTGCCTTCGCTTCCTCATAGCTTTCAGCAATCACCACCGCGGCGGCATCGCCAACATAGCGCACATATTCGGTTGCCAGTGCGGACCAGGCACCCATGTTCATGGGTGATCCGTCCTTCGAATGCACCATCCATCCGCAGATGATGTTGCCGATACCATCGCCCGTCAGCTGCTTTCCGTCGAGGACCGCAACAACACCCGACATGTCTTCAGCTGCCGACTTATCGATGCCGTTGATTTTCGCATGAGCGTGGGGGCTGCGCACAAAGGCTGCGTGATGCATGCCCGCAACCTTGTGGTCGTCTGTGTAGTGCCCCTTGCCGGTGATGAAACGCTTGTCTTCCTTGCGCAACGCTCTGGCGCCGATGCCTTCAATTCCCATATGTCCTTCTCCCAATAAATGTCATGAGACAGTGCAGCGCCCTTTTTCGCTCCTCAGTTCCAAAGGGGCGGCGCCGCGACTTTTGAGCCGCTCTATTCGGCGGCTTCCTTCATGCCAGACCCCATCTCCTTTGCTCCGGCTGCGATGGACTTGACGATGTTGTGGTAGCCGGTGCAGCGGCAGATATTGCCTTCAAGCTGCTCGCGGATCGTCTGCTCATCAACGTCAGCACCTTCGCGATTGACGATGTCGACCGCGGTCATAATCATGCCAGGCGTGCAGAAGCCGCATTGCAGGCCGTGATTGTCACGAAAGGCGGCCTGCATGGGATGCAATTCGCCGTCACTCGCCAATCCTTCGATCGTCGTGATCTCAGATCCAGCTGCCTGAGCGGCCAGCATTGTGCAGGACTTCACGGCCTTGCCGTCAACATGCACGACGCAAGAGCCGCATTGCGATGTGTCACAGCCTATATGCGTGCCGGTGAGATTGCGCTCTTCGCGCAGGAAATCCACCAACAACATCCTGTCTTCAACGACGCCCGAAACGCTGCGACCATTTATGGTCATCTCGACCTTTGCCATCCAAATTCCTCCCGGCAAACTGTCCAATTCCAAGCGCAGCCAATCATGGACACCCCGTGAGATCAACTACCAATTGGGCGCATCTGTACTTTGTGCCAACGTGGCGCTTTGATCGCTCTCAATCCATCGTATAATCATTCCCATTGGGAGGAGTTTTGAGCCATGCTTGCCGGAAATCGGGCCCGGCATCGTCGCTTCGCGAGCGGACTTGTTTGCCTGCACAGCGATGAATCCGGGCCGGACTCGCTATTCGATCTGCTTTCTTCTGCCAATGCGGCGGACGATTTCGGCTTTGCAATCATATATTTTTCAAAGACATGCTGTGATGCAACCGATGTGGTTTCAATGATGTCTGCCTGCGCAGGCAACGTTCCTTACGCAGCGTGCTCGACGGCCGGCGAACTGACGCCAAACGGCCTCGATGAAGACCAGATTCTAATCCTTTTGTTTCCGAAGCAGCGTTTCCAACTGGCCGCATTCAGCCTCACCTCCGTGAAGGAAGGTGGCATGGACGCGATCGTCGATCAGGTTCGTCGACACAAGAAAACCTTTGTCGATTCGGTCGAAGGCGGCACCAGCTTCGGCCTTTGTTTGCTGGATGGCGCATCCTTCATGGAGGAGACAGTTACCGCCGCCATTCATTGGGGTCTCGACGATTTGCCCTTTTTGGGGGGGTCGGCAGGCGACAATCTCGACTTTGAAAACACAGCACTGATCTTAAATGGCGAGATCGTCACGAATGAAGCCATCCTGATTCTGGTCAATACAGCGCTTCCGGTCGAGCAGTTCAAGATCGACAATTTCATTCCCAGCAACGAAAAACTCGTCGTCACCAGATCGCAACCCGATCAGCGTATCGTTTACGAGTTGAACGGGGCTCCTGCGGCGATTGCCTATGCAAACATCATAGGAACGGACCCCGAAACCCTGACACCACAGAGCTTCGCATCGCATCCTCTCATCATGCGGGTTGGCGGCGAATATTATTGCCGCTCAATCCAGAAGGTGAATGACGATCACTCACTGTCTTTCTTCTGCGCCATTGATGACGGCATCGTGCTGACAGTCGCGGAGCAAACCGGCATGGCGAGGTCGACGAGCAAGGCGTTGTCCGACATTGAATCGAGATTGGGTGGCCTCGACTTCATTCTTGGATTTGACTGCGTTCTGAGGCGTATCGATGCCCATAACCGGCAAGTGACGCACAGCATCTCGAACATCTACCGGAACCACAATGTGCTGGGCTTCAACACCTATGGCGAACAGTTTCATTCCATGCATTTGAACCAGACGCTGACCGGTGTTGCCTTTGGCTTTTCGAAAGGCGGTAAGGCGCAATGAGGCTTGACGAGATTGACGATCCTGACCAGCTCAAGCGGATCAATGCCGCTCTGATGAACCGTGTTGAAACGGTGCTGGATCAACAAGGCAATTCCTTCTCGCTTTTTCAAACCGCTCTTTCGCTGGAAGGCCAGGTGCGCCGACGCACCGACGAGCTTACAAACGCCATGCATCGCATGGAGCAGATCAACGAGGAACTGGCACTTGCCAAGGAGGCCGCAGAGCAGGCCAACCGATCGAAAACCTCCTTCCTCGCAGCCGCCAGCCACGATGTCTTGCAGCCGCTCAACGCTGCCATTCTGTCCATGTCGGTCCTTGGAGATGTCCAAACGACCCGCCAGGGCCATGAGCTTGTGCAGCAGGTTGAGAGATCTCTTGAAACCATGAGCCGTCTACTCAGCACTCTTTTGGACATTTCGCGTCTTGATGCTGGTGTGATGCAACCTTCTATTGAAGCTGTCCCACTCGACCCTCTGTTTGACGCTCTGAGATCGGACTTTGAACCCATTGCCGCAGGGAAGGGCTTGAAGCTGACTTTTCGGCCGAGCGGCGCTGTCGTCGCAAGCGATGCGACCATGTTGCGCCGTATTCTCCAGAATCTGGTTTCAAACGCGCTGCGATACACAAGCAAGGGTGGCGTGCTGGTGGCGGCGCGACGGCGCGGCAATATTGCATCCATCGAAGTTCACGACACCGGGCACGGCATTTGCGAGTCGATGCGCGAGCAGGTTTTTCAGGAGTTTCATCGGGGAAATATTGCGCCAGGCTACGCCGGAGAGGAGGATGTGGGTCTGGGGCTTGGCCTTTCCATCGTCAAGCGCATGGCCGCGACGTTGGACCATCCCTTGCAGCTCAAATCGAAAACCCGCCGGGGCACGACATTTCGCATTTGCGCGCGCCTTCAGGCTTCAGCAGACATGGATCGGGTCGGGCATGGATCGGACAAAGCCGGTTCGGCTCTTGCATGCCTTGAAGGAACACGTGTCCTTCTTCTTGAAAACGACAGAAGCGTTGCCGAAGCGATGATGCGATTGCTCATGGCCTGGCAATGCGGGCCCATTTGCGTTGCCACAGGCAAGGATGCCATCACCATGTTGCAGCGCCGCAAATGGCGGCCCGACATCATCATTGCAGACCAGCATCTCGACAATGAGGAGCGGGGCACGGATGCAGTCGCCAATGTGTGGTCGACGACGGGAGACCGATGCCCGGTCATCATTGCGACGGGCAAGCCGTGCCACAATCTCGATCAAACCGTCAGGCGTCTTGGAGTTGAGGTCTTGGTGAAGCCCATCAAGCCCGGCGCTCTGCGGGCCCTGATGTCCCACCTGATCAACAGCGTACGAACGTCGTAGCAACAATTACGAGTCTTGATCAGAACTGATCGAATCCCAAACGCCGTCAATATCGATCTTGCCGATCTCGATGACCACCTGCGTACGGCTGTGCACACCCAGCTTGCGCAAGATTTCGGAGACATGCGCCTTCACCGTGGTTTCCCCGACATCCAGTTCATAGGCAATCTGTTTGTTGAGCAGTCCGTCACGCAGCATGTTGAGCACACGCAACTGCTGAGGTGTCAGCGATGCGACACGCTGCAACAGGAGTGACCGCTGTGCATCGTCGGCGCCGTCCTGAGGCTCGCAATAGTCGGGCGGAAGAAAAATCTCGCCGTCAAGGATCTGCATCACCGCCTTAATGAGATCTGGGCGGCGGGTGGACTTCGGAATAAAACCCAATGCGCCCTGCGCCATGACATCCTTGATCACCCGAGGCTCTTCATGACCGGATACAACGCCAATAGGTATCTTTGGGTATCGGGCCCTCAGGTCACTCAGTCCAAAATAGCCCTTCGTATCTGGCACGCTCAGATCGAGCATGATCAGATCGAACTGGCTGTCTTCGGCAAGTCGATCTAGCCCCTGCGCGTGAGTCTCGGCCTCCACCACCACTATGCTGCTGCAAGCCGATTCTATCGCGCTGCGAAATGCCTCGCGAAAAAGTGGATGATCGTCGAGAATAAGGATACGCATCGCAAAATCCCGCTCACAAATTGGAAAGCGGCATCGCCTGGCGTTCAATCGCCGGATAGAGATGCGAAACAGAACGGTGAAACTCTTGCGGCATGGCTCCGAGGTTCTTGAAAGCGTCCGGTAGAAGGGTTTCCTCCATTATTTCAACCATGTCCAGCCCTTCAGCCGCCGCCTGCTTCAGGCCGGTCTCCAACCATGTGAGGTAGGTTCGGGTCTGTTCAAGCGATTGGCCGTCACGATCTTCCGGCCCATGCCCAGGTATGATCAGCGCCGCCTCCACGGCAGCAAGCGCGTCGAGGGCCTCATACCATTTCGGCAGATCGGCGTGCGGTGTCGTGGGCGCTCGTTCATAAAAGGCCAGATCGCCGGTGATCAGTGTCCCGGTCTTCTTGTCCAGCAAGGCCAGGTCCGCTCCGGTATGGCCGGAAAGCGGATACAGCACGAAAATGCGCCCTCCGATGGTGATGCTGGACGATGTGATGGTCTGGGTCGGCGGCGTGGTTTCCGTGCCACGCATCCAATTGCCAAGCAGACGATACATGCCATCGGAAAATCCGTCGCCTTCCGCGCGGGCAAGCGAAGCGGTCTCTCCCAACGCATAGATTGGACGATCCGCAAAAACCTGGTTTCCGAACCAATGGTCGGGGTGGTGGTGCGTGTTGAAGCTGGCAGCGATTCCAAGTCCGCTCAAAGAGGCCGCGGCCTGACGCAAGGCCTGTCCGTATTTCAGCGACACCCCGGTATCAATAATGACCATACCCGCATCGGTTTCAATCAGCACGCAATTGACGATGTCACCACCATTGTCCTGCGTGAAATACTCCCTCGCACCTTCAACAAACCAGACGCCGTCAGCCACTTGACGCGGAACAAGATCATAATTTCCGTTTTTGATCGCAGCGCTTGCCGGTGGAGCCTGGATCGCGCTGCCAAGAGTCAATCCTGTTGCGGCGATCAGTCCGGCAGACGCAATTGCTCCTGCCGCCGCACGTCTGGTCAGCTGGCCCGCATGGCCCGCCGAAGCGGGCGACTTGCCGCGCCTCATTGCGTTACTTGAGCCGAAGCGATGGCGTCGATTGGATTGCCGTTATTGTCGCGCCCATGAATACGCAGCTTGTCTTTCAGGGCGCCCTTCTCGAAATACAGTGTGAAGGCCGGGTCTTCATTGACCGGTTCGTGCAGATCAATTTGTGCAAGCTTGGTGCCGTCGAGATCATCCAGCTGCAGCTTCTGGATTATGAACATGGGGATATCTCCGGCGAGCCCCGTATCCATCGGATGATCGACGACCATCCGCACACGCCCGCGATCGGGCCAGACAGAGGCATAGACCTTGCCAAGCTCTTCCTCCCAGTCGTCAGAGGCATAGGCTACTGCGGGCGCAGTGCATCCCCCGCCCGCCGCATCGATGATGGTGTGGCCAACATGCCAAGCACCAGAAGTGGTCTCCACCGCAGCGCGCACTGGTGTCGCCTGGTCGATTTTGAAACGGAACGACAGTTTCGGCTGAGCCCTTTGGGGCCAGTAGGTGAGGATCTTCGGAATCGGACCGTAATCGACGAAAAGCACAATGCGCCGCACATCAGCAATGGCGGTCGCGTCCACCGTCACCGGCACATTGAGACTGTCTTCGGCTGAAACCGGTGCACGCACGATGACGCGCTCGTCAAAGGTGATCTTGTCCGGATCGCCCAGGATCAGTTTTTGATGGTAAGCGAACATGCCCGTCTTCAACGGGTCATCGAGCTTCACCTTGGTGTCATCGACCGCAAGGGCCGATGTTGCGGTGCCAAGTGCCACGACCCCTTGCAGAGCCAGCGCAAAGCCCAACTTTCCCAGTCCCAGTCTTCCCAGTCGAAGTTTCATGGTCCATTCCTCCTCCCAGGCGAAACCCCTCTGCTCGCCTTTGGCTACCACTCCGGCGGCGTGAATGTCAGGCCATGTTTTTCAAATATGGCCTTCATTCTGCCATCCCCCACTCCGGCGCGAATAGCATCGTCAACTGAATAGCTTAATGGACGCCAACTATGCCTCACGGCAACCCCCAATGTCCATGATGAAGCGCCAAGTCCCGGCAGTGGCGGGCGATGCACGGCAAGTTGATCGGTTAAACCGTGTTCCAGCTGCGCAAGCGGACCCATGACCGCATCGACTTCGCCCTGGGCCAGCGCCGTCATCGCAGCCTCATAGTTTGGATAGCGACGCATCTGCGGCAAAAGCTGCCCACCGCCAATGCCGGACAGGTAGAAGTCGGCAATCGTGTCGTTCTCCACGCCAACCGTGTCGAACCGAAAATAGGCGGGCACAGGCGGGTCTTCGGGATATTTCGCCTTTGAATAGGCAATTGCGATCGTCTCGTTGAAGTACTGACCGTTAAGAACAACCTGCTCATTGCGGCAGGCCAGTTCGCGATTATACGGCACGTGCAGCATGACATTGGCGACACGCCCGCCAATCAGCGGACCTTTCCAGACATTGAAGCGCATATCGGCGTCAACATTCTCACCCGCAGCAACCGCACGAAAACGCGCATCCACACCCAGTTCCTGCGCAATCAGTTCACCGACATCGATGTCCACGCCGACAAGCTTGCTGCCCTTTTTGTAGGAATAGGGCGCAAAATCCTCATAGACTGCAAACTCGATCCAGCCGCGTTCGACAATTTCATCGAGGCTTTTCCCAATGATGTCTCGCCCCGTATTCTGAGGCTTGCGATTGGCATCCAATCCCGATTTCACATTGGCGCAGTTTTGCGCCTGCGCCGGTGCACAAACCAGCGCAGCACAGACAAACGCGAAGAAACCGACGAGCATGCGCACCAACATGGCAGGCCTGCCTATTTCGCAGCCGACAGGCCGACCTTCAACGTCTCAGCCGCCCTGGCGACGCTGCCATCACTGCCATCCAGTTCCGCAGCAGCTTTGGAGGCCACCGAATCTGCAACCGGTGCGCCGGACGCTGATTCGATCTTGGAGGCGATGTCTTCCATGCTGGCCTTGAGCGAAGCGACATCAGCTTCCAACTCAGAAACCGTCTTCTGCTCGCCCGCTAATGCCGTCAGCTTGTCTCGAATATCTGTTAGCGCGGGCGTGTGATCGGCCAGCATATCGGTGTCCGGGCGGGTTTCCAAATAGGTGCGAATCGCCCAGGCCGCCTCTTGGCCCAGCAGTTCCCCAAACGCCGGCATCTTGGTGATACCGCCCTGTGTGTAGCCGTTTATGTAGCGTTCGACATACCATTCATCGCCGTCAATGTCCGCGCTCAAATAGCGAAGGTCTGGCGCCAGGCCGCCAGACACCGCACCCAAACCATGGCAGCGCGCGCAATTGGAATTGTAGCCGGATGAGCCAACTTCGATGGCGCGTTTCCAGTACTCCCCTTCAGGGTCACGCCAGGGATTTTCTTCCAGCCATTCCTCACCCAACGTTGGCAGGCCGGAAATATCGACCGCCTGCGGCGCAACATCTCCATGCGCACCGACCTTGCCGAGTGTTGCGATTGAAAGAAGCACGGCAACGCTCACCGCGCAGAGCATGAACTTGGATTTGGTCACGATGTCTCCTCCCCGTCGTGATGAGCCAGTTTACGACAAGCTGTCACACTCGATCCAGAGCATGCGAGCCAAAAATCAGTATCCTTTGGTAGGAATTGATTTTGGCATCCCACTTCTGCAAATCTGCGTGGCCGTGCTTGCACAAGCGAGGGTGTATGCAATGCTCAGATGGATTTCGATGGCTCTGTTTTGCCTCAAATGCGTTACGGCGTATCCGGCGGATCCCATCGACATTTCCATTGGGTATCTCCAGCGTGAAGTGCCGCCGCCAGCCGTTCTGTCCAATCTCGATCCGCTCCCTGAGGACGAAGGCCTGGCGGGTGCAAGACTGGGTCTGGCTGACAATGCAACAACGGGGCGATTCCTCGGCCACAACTACACGCTGGAAGAACAAATTGTTGCGCAAGACGGTGATATCCTCGCTGCCGCACGCACAATGCTGGCCCAAAGCAAGCTGCTGCTGCTCGATATGCCGAAAGATGATCTTCTCGCCATTGCCGATCTACCGGAAGCCAAGGACGCGGTCTTGTTCAACGTGTCGGACGCCGACAACGGCCTGCGTCGTGACGCCTGTCGTGCCAATTTGCTCCATACACTCCCGTCCCGGGCCATGCTGGCCGACAGTCTTGCCCAGTTTGCGGTGTGGAAGAAGTGGCCACGCTGGGCCCTTGTCGCGGGCGCTCGGGAGGGCGATCAGGCCTTTGCAGCAGCCCTTGAACAGAGCGCGACCAAGTTTCGGCTGAGACTGGTGGAACGCAAGGATTGGACATTCGATGCAGACATGCGCCGCAACGCTGCCCGCGAAGTCCCGCTCTTTACGCAAGACTTGCCCGACCACGACATGCTGATCATCGCCGATGAAGCCGATGATTATGCCCGCTACATCGCTTACCAGACCTGGCAACCGCGTCCCGTCGCCGGGTCATCCGGTCTCACCCCGGTGGCCTGGAGCCGTGTTGTGGAACAGCATGGCGCGGCGCAGTTGCAAAGCCGGTTTGCGAAGCTCGCCGAACGTTCCATGCGCTCCATCGATTATGCTGCGTGGGCCGCTGTTCGGTCCGTCGGTGAAGCAGTCACGCGCACCGCAACGGGCGAAGTGACAACGTTGCGCGACTATATGCTTGGCGAACAGTTTGAACTGGCAGGGTTCAAAGGCCGAAAGCTCACCTTTCGCACCTGGAACGGCCAGTTGCGCCAGCCCATTCCGCTGGTGACACAACGCGCGGTCGTCGCGCTTGCGCCGTTGGAAGGGTTTCTGCATCAGTTCAATGAGTTGGATACGCTCGGAGTTGACAGACCGGAGTCAAGCTGTGCGGCCTTTGGGAGCCAATAATCGGGAGGAAAGCCAATGCTAAAATCCGCACTCGCCAGTCTTTTGCTGACTGGCGCGACACTGTCACACGCCTTTGCAGGCGAAATCTGGGTGTCGAACGAAAAGGACGATACGATCAGCGTGATCGACGAGGCAACGCTGGAAGTCGTGCGCACGATCGAAGTGGGCGAACGGCCGCGCGGCATCACCTTCGCCAACGATCATTCCGTGCTTTTCCTGTGCGCTTCAGACAGTGATTCGGTGCAGGTGATCGATCCTGAAACGGGCAAAGTGTTGCATGATTTGCCTTCGGGGGAAGATCCGGAACAGTTCATTTTGCATCCCGACGGCAAGCGCCTCTACATTGCCAATGAGGATGATGCGATCACGACCGTGGTGGATGTCGAAAGCCGGTCCGTGATCGCGCAGATCGACGTCGGCATCGAGCCTGAAGGCATGGCTGTATCGCAGGATGGAAAATATGTGATCACCACGTCCGAGACCACCAATATGGCTCATTGGATCGACACAGCCTCCGAGCAGATTGTTGCCAACACGCTGGTCGATCAGCGCCCGCGCCATGCCGAGTTCACGCCCGACGGCAAAGAGCTTTGGGTGAGCGCCGAAATCGGCGGCACGATCACGGTTTTTGATGTGGAATCAAAGGCCGAGATCGCCAAGATTCCCTTTGAAATCCAGGGCGTGCATCGCGACCGCGTGCAGCCTGTCGGCTTTGAAATGACCACCGACGGCAAGTTCGTGTTTGTCGCGCTTGGGCCATCCAACCATGTCGCCGTCGTTGACATGAAGACCAAGAAGGTCATCGACAATGTTCTGGTGGGACGTCGCGTCTGGCACATGGCCTTCAACGCCGATGAAAGCCTGCTGTTCACTACCAATGGCCTGTCCGGCGATGTCACAGTGATCGACGCGGCAACGCAGAAGCCGATCAAAACCATCAAGGTGGGCCGCTTCCCCTGGGGTGCTGCCTATCGCCCGACAAACTGATCCGATCAGCACAGTACAATGGGAGACACGCTGTGAAAAAATTCGCACTGACCGTTCTGGCCTCCGCCTTTCTGATTTCACCTTCATTTGCCGACGACGATGATGATGACGCACCAAGCTTCGGCAATGCCGGATTGCTGTCCAAAACCAATCGTGCCGACATTCCAAAACTGACCCTGTCAGCCGGTGCGCCTCTGCTGGAAGCAGGAGAAATCGAACTGAAATCCGGTACCTATTACGAATTGGAGATTGAGGCCGATGGCAGCCAGGAGCTGGCACTTGCAGGATCCGGGTTTTTTCGTGCCATTTGGGTTGATGAAGTCGTGATCGAAGGCATTGAAGTACGCCCGCTGGGAATTGACAGCCTTGAATTTGACGAAGCCGGTGAGGCCGAAATCAGCTTCATCGCGATCAAGCCCGGCACATACAAATTCGGGGTTCCCGGCAGCGATCTGCAAACGGTGACCATCACCATCAAGTGAGCGCACAGCAGGCTTCCCCATTTGGCATCGACATTCGAGGGCTGACGCATCGCTACGGCGCAAAGACGGCTCTCGACGAGGTGAGTTTTTCAATCCGAAGGGGAAGCTTCTGCGCCTTGCTTGGTCCAAATGGGGCCGGAAAATCCACGCTCTTCGCGTTGATGACCCGGTTGTTCGTCGCCAATCAGGGGCACATCAAAATCGGCGGGGTTGATCTTGCTGAACAGCCGCGCCGCGCGCTGGCGCGTATGGGCGTGGTGTTTCAACAACCCACGCTGGACCTTGATCTGACCGTTCAGCAAAACATGCACTACTATGCCGCCTTGCAGGGCATATCGCGCAAGCGAGCGACAACTCGCATTGCCGAAACGCTCAAGCGGTTGGATATGGACGAGCGCGCCTCAGAGAAAGTGCGGGCCCTCAATGGTGGCCACAGACGGCGTATGGAAATTGCCCGCGCCTTGCTGCATGAACCGCAAGTCCTTTTGCTGGATGAACCCACTGTCGGGCTGGACACTAGAACCCGCCAGGCGATCACGCAGCATGTGCATGATCTGGTTCAGGACACCGGCCTGACAGTGCTTTGGGCCACCCATCTGACTGACGAAGTGCGCGCTGACGATCAGCTTGTCGTGCTGCATGAGGGGCGTGTCGTGGCAGACGGCGTCTGTGCCGTGATTCGCGGCAAGGAAACGCTGAACGACGCCTTCGCCAGACTGACCGGTCAGTCAAAAGCGCGGAACGCATGATCATGGGCGCTTTAAGAGCCATGGTTGCCATCATCGCCCGTGAGGCTCTGCGCTTCTTCATGCAGCGCAGTCGGTTCATCGCGGCGCTGGTTCGTCCGCTGGTCTGGCTGATCGTATTTGCGGCGGGCTTTCGCGCCGCTCTGGGCCTTTCAATCACCGCCCCCTATCAGACCTATATCACCTATGAGATTTACATCGTGCCGGGCCTGTGCGGCATGATCCAGCTGTTCAACGGCATGCAGTCCTCTCTGTCCCTGGTCTATGACCGCGAGATGGGTTCCATGCGACTGCTCCTGACCAGCCCGCAACCGCGCTGGTGGCTGCTCTTGTCCAAACTGCTTGCCGGAACCCTGATTTCGATCATGCAGGTCTATGCTTTTCTGCTGATCGCTTATTTCATCGGGATCGACTTTCCGGCTCTTGGGTATGTCGCCGTTCTTCCCGCACTTATCATCAGCGGTTTGATGTTGGGGGCGTTGGGGCTGCTTCTGTCCTCCACCATCCGGCAGTTGGAGAATTTCGCCGGAGTGATGAACTTCGTGATCTTCCCTATGTTTTTTCTTTCAACTGCGCTCTACCCTTTGTGGAAGATGGCCGAAGCCTCGACTCTGCTGCGCGACATCTGCGCCTTCAACCCGTTCACCCATGCGGTGGAACTGATCCGCTTTGCATTGTATCTGGAATGGAATCCCTGGGCGCTGACTTGGGTGATGCTCGCTTTCGCCATGTTCCTCGCCGGAAGCATCTTGGGCTACGATCCCGGCAAGGCGCTGATCATGCGAAAGGCGCGTTAGCCGAGGCTGCCGAGATGTGCTATCCGTTCCTCAGGGAGAAGACGCCATGAAACTTATGTCAGCAATCGCCTTGCCGTTGGTCGTTGCCTTTGCGCTCAATCCGGCCATGGCGGACGACAATCCGTTGAAGCGAGGCGCGGTCACCGAGGTCGAAGATGAGGGCGGCACGCTCAACCCAGACGAAATGTCGTTGAGCAAATCGCTCAAAAACGCGATGCGTGGTCAGGTGGATATGGTGATTTGTGCCCAGGGCTATCTGATGACCAAGATGGGCGAACATGGCGATGCGCGAACCATTTTTCGCAACTGCGCAGACAAAGGCTACACCGGCACGATGACCTGGATGTCCTATATGGAAACCAACGGATTCGGCGCCAAGCACAACCCACAGGCCGCTGCCGAATGGGACAGGCGCGCCGCGGAAGCGGGCGATCCAATCGGCCATCTCAATCACGGCCTGAACCTGCTGCGAGGCCACGGCGTTGAACGCGATGAGATCACCGCTCGCAAATTCATCGACAAGGCCGCTGATGCGGGCGTCAAGGACGCCATTGAGGTGCGCGGCTCCGGCTATGACTGGAACGCAGCCACACCCGACGCCGACAATTGGCGCTACGAAGAACGGGTGTTTTAGAACGGTTACGCCTCATCACCCCTCACAAAAACGGTAGTTCGACAAGTTGTGCACTCACCCTTTCGTCACCGTTGAAAACTGCAACCGCGTCGCCGGGCACGGCGGCGACATCGACGAGCGCAAAACCGATATTGGCATTCATGCGCGGTGACCAGATCGAGTTCGTAACGCTGCCGATCTTGCGATCTTCAACCATAATGTCCTCCCACTGGTAGGGCGGCATGCGCGGTTCGCTGTCTTCCAGAATTATGCCAAGCTGGTGACGGACCGGGCCATCCTCCGCGATCTTGCGAAGGGCTGAGATACCAACGACATCGTCTCCCACCTGAAGGTCGACATATTGACCAAGGCGCACCTCAAAGGGGTTGGTGTGCTCGTCTGTATCGCCACCAACCGATAGCAAGCCGCTTTCGGTCCGTTCCGCCGTCGCCGGCGCTCCGGGACCGATACCCCAGGGCTTCCCCGCCTCCCTGAAGATGTTCCACAACTGGATGCCCCTGCTGCCATCGCGCAGATAGATCTCGAAGCCGCCCTGTTTTGACCAGCCCGAACGCTGCACGGCGACTGGAATGCCTTCGATCTCGGTTTCCCTGAACCAGAAGTACTTTATGTCGCGCACCCAATCTCCAACCACATGGGCGACGACATCCTCCGCCTTCGGTCCCTGCAAAGCCATCGGAGAAACATCCGGCTCAGACACTTCGACATCAAGGCCCCGCTCGGCGGCAATCGCACGGGCCCACAGCCACATGTCGCTGTCGGCAATGGAAAACCAGAACAGATCATCAGCCAGTTTCAAGAGGATCGGATCGTTGAGAAGCACGCCGTCATGATTGCAAATCGGAACATATTTGCCCTGCCCGACCTTGCATTTCGAAAGATCACGCGGCGATAGAATTTGCGCCAGCCTGGCGGCGTCCGGGCCCTTGAGCTGAACTTGTCGTTCAACACCGACATCCCATTGCGACACCCCTTCTATGATGCGCCAATACTCGGCTTGTGGGTCGCCATAGCCCGTTGGCAGGATCATGCTGTTATAGACAGAGGCGGAAACCATGCCTTCTGCGAGCGCGGATTCGTAAAAGGGTGACACACGAAGACGCGCGGACGGGAAGATGCTAACCATGTCTGGGACGCTCTATCGGCAATTTCGCCGCCATCTGGCGCGAGATTGCCGGTTTGGCAAGCCCGTTTTCTGGATGCCGTCGCACAGGGTGGTAAGTTGGGAGAAGACATTGATGTGGAAGTCGGCACCATGATTCGAAAATGCGCGCTCCTCGCGCTGGCATTGTCATTCTTCGCAACGCCACTCCATGCGGAAGAAGCGGCCATCTTGCGCGAGAAAAGGCCCGATCTGTTTCATCCAGAAACCGGGCTGCGGATCGCCAAGCAGCGAGCACCCATCCCCGATGATATCCCCGCGCCGGCGCGACGCGTCGGCGTTGAACAGGCCAAGGCCCTCTTGCTGTCCGGCGCTATCGCAATCGACGTGTTCGGAGCGCTTCAATCCCGCTTCGATGAATTGGACGGAACCTGGCTCATCGGCAAGGAGCACAAGACGATTCCCGGCGCCGTATGGTTGCCGGAAACAGGCCGTGGAGTGCTTCAACCCCAAATCAAGGCGTATCTGAAGTCCAATCTTCAAACACTGACAAATGGCCAACGGACCACGCCGCTGATCGTTTTTTGCGTGTCAGATTGCTGGATGAGTTGGAACGCATCGCAACACATTGCGCGTCTGGGCTATTCAAACGTCAATTGGTTCGCGCTTGGAACCGACGGGTGGGAGGAGGCTGGCGGCACGCTTGTGCCGGTGACACCAATACCGGTTGATGTGGATTGAGTGATCGGGAAGCCGTTATTCAATCACCAGCTTTGGCAGCCAATGGCTTTCTGGTTCACCGGGCTCAAGATCCTGATCGCGAATGGGCCTCAAAACGCCTTCATCAGGCGGTGCGGAGAGCGTGTCCATGTCGATTTCGTTGAGTGCACCAACCAGACGACCATCCTCCAGCGTCATTTGGTAGTAGACCCCATTCCACATATTGATCCCATATTCCGTCGCGCCCTTCCAGATGAACATGGTGTCATATTCCAGATCGGTAAGGTCATCGGCGGTCACGACGCGTTTGATGTCATACGGATAGGGAACACGACACCAATATTTCGCACTGCCTTCAAAGCAGCGGAACGGCCGCATGGACAGGAAATGCTCTTCGAACTTTTCGTCGCGCCAGGTGATGGAATAGCTGGTGTCGCTGCCAGTGGGATCGAAAGCTACGTCAGCAACGTGGTGTCGCTCCCCACTCGCCTCCACGAGGTACAGCATGCGCTGGCCCGCAGGAAGCTCCTGCGCCATCGCGAAGGGGACACTGGCAAGCAGCACAGCGAAAATGAGGCCAATGCACTTAATCACAACATTTTCCTATGTTTCGGCATCGAAATTGGTTCATTCTAAAGCTCCGGCAAGGGAATCCGGCCCCGACAATAGTCCAACACGCAAGGAATTGAAGACAGCGCATCTATGCCCTAGTGTCGTAATCGTTGGCCGGATTCGGGGAGATCCTTTGTGCCGGCATGTTTGGGAGGAAATCGGAGGAACCCATGAAAAAACTCTTAGTGGCGTCGCTCGCCGCGACGCTTGCTTGCGGAACAGCCTATGCAGAAGGCGTGACGGAAGCAGACCTCGCCAATGACACGGCAACAACCACCAGCGTGCTGACTAACGGCATGGGCCGCCATTTACAGCGGCATTCCCCGTTGACCACCATCAACAAGGAAAATGTAAGCAAAATGGTCCCTGTCTGGGCCTTCTCACTGGGTGGCGAAAAACAGCGTGGTCAGGAAACGCAGCCGATCATTCATGACGGCGTGATGTACATCACTGGTTCCTATTCGCGCATGTATGCCATTGACGTAAAGACCGGTCGGGAAATCTGGCAATATGATGCTCGTCTGCCCGAAGGCATTCTGCCCTGCTGCGACGTGGTCAACCGCGGAGCCGCAATTTACGGCGACAAGATCTATTTCGGCACACTCGATGCCCGCATCGTCGCTCTTGACCAAAAAACCGGTGATGTTGTCTGGCGCAAGAAAATTGCCGACTACAAGGCCGGATACTCCTACACAGCCGCTCCGCTGATCGTGAATGGCCTCATCATTACCGGCAATTCCGGCGGTGAATTCGGCATTGTTGGCGAAGTGCAGGCCCGTGATGCCGAAACAGGCGAGATGGTTTGGACGCGTCCGGTCATTGAAGGCCATATGGGCACGCTCAACGGCAAGGAATCCACTATGACCGGCACGCTCAATGCGACATGGCCCGGCGATATGTGGAAAACCGGCGGTGGCGCCACCTGGCTTGGTGGCTCCTATGATGCTGAAACGGATACGCTGGTCTTCGGCGCCGGAAACCCAGCACCCTGGAATTCCTGGCTGCGCGATGCCGGGACACCGAAAGACGACAACTCCGGCGACAATCTCTATGCGGCCAGCCGCATCGGCATCGATCCGAAGACTGGTGACATAAAATGGCACTTCCAGACCACACCACGCGAGGGTTGGGACTATGACGGCGTCAATGAAGTTGTCGCTTACACCAACCGCGCCGGTGAAAAGCGCTGGGCAACTGCCGATCGCAACGGCTTCTTCTACGTCTTGAACCGCGAAGACGGTAAATTTGTCCGCGGTGTGCCTTTCGTGAAAGACATCAGCTGGGCCTCCGGTCTGGATGAAAATGGTCGTCCGGTCTTTGTGGAAGACAATCGCCCCGGCAATCCGGCGGAAGCCACCGATGGCAAGAAGGGCAAGGTGGTTTTCGCTTCGCCATCCTTCCTTGGCGGCAAGAACTGGATGCCCATGGCGTTCTCACCCAAGACGGGCAATTTCTATGTCCCCTCCAACGAATGGGGCATGGATATCTGGAACGAGCCGGTGACCTACAAAAAGGGTGCCGCTTACCTGGGTTCCGGTTTCACCATCAAGCCAAACTACGAAGACCACATCGGCTCGCTGAAGGCGATTGATCCGGACACCGGCGAAGTGAAGTGGGAAGTCAAGAACAACGCTCCGCTCTGGGCCGGTGTGATGACGACCGCTGGCGGCCTCGTCTTCACCGGCAATCCTGAAGGCGAGTTCATGGCCTTTGACGACGAGACAGGCGAGAAGCTCTGGTCGTTCCAGACCGGCTCCGGCATCGTCGGGCAGCCTGTCACCTGGGAACAGGACGGAGAGCAATTCGTTTCCGTGATTTCCGGTTGGGGCGGCGCTGTTCCGCTCTGGGGCGGCGAAGTGGCCAAGAAGGTCAACTATCTCAACCAGGGCGGTCTTTTGTGGACCTTCAAGCTGCCCAAGGAACTCGCTTCGGCGAATTGACGCTGATCCTGAGCCAGGGCGGCTGTCATCACACAGACCGCCCCGGTTCAACCCATTCATTGAAATTCCGGCACGGACAGTTTAGCATTGCCGGACGCAACCAGGAGGAAGCACCATGGCTTGGAAAGCACCGAAAATCATCGAAGTAAGCTGCGGCATGGAAATCACCCGCTACGCACCTGCCGATGGCGACGAGCCGATCCTGTTCTAATCAGGCTCACATCGACCGGTTCTCTTTGAACACCGGTTCATGACGCATTCGAGGCCGGAGTCATTTGCATCCGACCTTGAGGTGGTACAGGTTACAATCTGAAAGAACGTTTCGAGGGCGCGCTGATGACAACTTCATTGCGCGCCCTTTCTTTGCGCGCTCTTGTTCTGGGCGCAGCAGCAGGAGGTGGTTTGCCGCAATGGAATTGCGGCTGTGACAACTGCAATGCCGCGCGAGCGCCTGCCGGTGACATTAAACCCCAGACTCAATCGTCTCTCGCAGTTTCCGCCAACGGTGACCAATGGGCGATTTTGAACACGTCACCCGATATTCGCCAGCAGTTGAGCGCTCACCAGGTGCTCTATCCGAAGAAGGTGCGTCATACACCGATTTCGTCTGTCCTTTTGACCAATGGTGATATCGACCACATTGCAGGACTGCTGATTCTGCGGGAAAAACAGCCGTTTACCGTTTTCGCGACTGAGACCATTCTCGACGTCATCTCGGCCAACCCGATCTTCAATGCGCTCGACAGAATTCTGGTCACTTTCACTTCCGTGCAGCTTGATCAATCTTTTGAACTGGTCAGCGGCGTTCAGGCAACCCTGTTTGCCGTTCCGGGAAAGGTTCCCCTTTTTATGGAAGGGGAAACGGTCGACACGCAGCTGGAAGGCGAGCAGACTGTGGGCGTCCGGTTAGCGGGAGCGGGAAAAACGATGTTTTACATACCCGGTTGCGCGGCCATCACCACACGGCTGGCGGACATGCTGACGGGCGCGGATTGCGTGTTTTTTGACGGCACCGTGTACGAGAATGACGAAATGCAGGCAACCGGCACGGGAACAAAGACTGGCGCGCGGATGGGACATATGGCCATGAACGGCGAACACGGATCGATGGCGGCCTTTGTTCCGCTCAATGTGGAACGAAAAATCTATGTGCATATCAACAACACCAACCCGGTCTGGAATCCGGCTTCCGCGGAACATGCAACGATCCGCTCAGCGGGGTGGGAAATCGCGCAGGATGGGTTGGAGGTAACGCTGTGACCACCTCATCCTCCCGCGAAGCATTCGAGGCGCGATTGCGCGCAATCGGTGCCGAGCGGTATCACGACAAGCACCCGTTCCATCACCTTTTGCATTCAGGCGGTTGCACCCCAACGCAGGTGCGTGCCTGGGTGATCAATCGCTACTACTATCAATCCCGCATCCCCATGAAGGACGCGGCCTTTCTGTCGCGCTGCGAAGACCCGAATCTGCGCCGGGCCTGGCGCTCACGCATCGAAGATCATGATGGCCATGTCGACGAAGGCGGTGGCATTCGCCGCTGGCTGAAACTCGCCGAAGCCGTTGGTCTCAACCCGGACTATGTGCAATCAGCCAAAGGGGTTTTGCCTGCTACGAAATTTGCCGTCGATGCCTATGTGCGGTTCGTGCGCGACATGCCGCTGCTCGACGCCATGGCCGCTTCGCTGACTGAACTCTTCGCACCAGCCATCCATTCGCGGCGCATAGAGGGGCTGTTGAAACACTATGAATTCGCCGACGACACATCGCTGTCTTACTTCAGAAATCGTCTGAAAGAGGCGCCCAAGGATGTCGCCTTTGGTCTCAACTGGGTGCTGGATCGCGCCACTACGGCAGAAACCCAGGATGCTGCAGCGGCAGCCCTGATCTTCAAGACCGATGTGCTGTGGGCGCAGCTTGACGCCTTGCACAGCGCCTATGTTGAGCCAGGGCGTATTCCACCCGGCGCCTGGCAGGAGGGCGAAGGTCGCCTGGAAACCGGAGTTGCCGCATGAGCGAGGCCATTTCTGTTACCGGTGACAGTGTTTTGCGGCTGGCTCGCGGTGTGAAGATGCGGCAGGACGATGTGCGCCAGCGAACCGTGCTTCTGGCACCGGAACGAACCGTTGCGCTCGATGAAACAGGTATCGCCATCCTGTCGAGACTGAACGGCGAAGCTTCGCTCGACACCATCGCGGCAGGACTTGCGCGCAGCTACAACGCGCCCCACAGCGTCATTTTGAAGGACGCGACGACCTTCCTGCAGGATCTCGCGGATCGCCGCTTTCTGGAAGCTGTCACATGAGCGAAACGGGGCATCAGGGACAAGGCGGCGACACGATCGATCCGCCGATGGCAATGCTCGCCGAGCTGACCCATCGCTGCCCGCTCGCTTGTCCCTATTGCTCCAACCCATTGCAACTCAAACAGGCCAAGGATGAATTGAGTACCGAGCAATGGATCGATGTGTTCGATCAGGCTGCGAAAATGGGTGTCCTTCATCTGCATTTGTCAGGCGGCGAACCCGCCTCGCGGCGCGATCTTGTCGAACTCACTCAAGCTGCGAGCGAACGCGACCTCTACACCAATCTGATCACCTCAGGCGTTGGACTGACCGAACAGCGTATGAACTCGCTCGACGATGCCGGTCTCGACCATGTCCAACTGTCGCTTCAAGGCGCCGATGCGCAATCTGCGGATGTTGTTGGGGGCTATAAGGGCGGGTTTGAACGCAAAATGCACGTTGCGGAATGGACCAATAGCTGCGGCATTCCTCTCACCGTCAATGCCGTCTGTCATCGTCGTAATATGGATGATCTCGATACGATGATCGACCTGGCCGTGACCTTACAGGCGCGGCGTCTTGAAATCGCGACCGTTCAATTCAATGGCTGGGCGGTGCGCAACCGAGCCCAACTGATGCCGACCAGCGAGCAAGTCGCTGCGACCACCGCGAAAGTCGAAGCCGTTCGAGAACGGCTCAAGGGCGTGTTGGTGATCGACTATGTGCCTGCCGATCATTTTGCCACCTACCCAAAAGCCTGCATGGGCGGATGGGGTCGCATCGGCATCAATGTCGACCCAACCGGACTGGTCCTGCCCTGCCATGCGGCAGAAACCATCCCGTCACTGACATTTGACAATGTGAAAGACAAAGCCCTGCCGGATATCTGGTATCGCGGCGACGCGTTCAACGCCTTTCGCGGAACAGAATGGATGCAGGAGCCCTGTCGGTCCTGCGAGCGCAAGCACATCGATTTCGGCGGTTGCCGTTGCCAGGCCATGGCCGTTGCGGGCGACGCCGCGGCCACCGATCCGGTCTGCGCCAAGTCACCATTGCGCGACGAATTGCGGGCGAATGCAATTGCGGCCAGCGCAGGGGATGACACGCAACCTTTCGTCTATCGTGGTCGGGAGACCGTTTCGTCTTGACCTTGCAGGGCACCTCCGCTTCAAGCCGCGCATGACCATTCTTCCCCAAGACAAGATCGACCAATTGCTGGATCGGCACGCCGAAATCCAGAACCTGATGAATGACGGGCCTGATCAGGAAACCTACATCAAGCTGGCGCAGGAGTTTTCCGCACTCGGCCCCGTGGTCGAGAAAGTGCATGAGCGCAACGCAGCGCGTGAAGAGCTGGACGGGCTTGAAGAGCTGCTCTCCGATCCGGAAATGAGGGATATGGCGGAAGCTGAAATGCCCGATCTGAAGGATCGCATCGCATCTCTGGAAGACGATCTTCAGATCCTGCTGTTGCCCAAAGACGCAGCCGATGAAAAGAACGCCATTCTGGAGGTGCGTGCCGGGACAGGTGGCTCGGAAGCAGCGCTGTTCGCAGGCGATCTTTTCCGCATGTATCAGCGCCATGCCGAGCAGCAGGGTTGGAAAGTGGAGGTTCTGTCAGAATCTCCCGGCGAAGTCGGCGGTTACAAGGAAATCGTCGCCTCAATCTCAGGTCATGGCGTCTTTGCGAGGCTGAAATTCGAATCCGGCGTGCATCGCGTTCAGCGCGTTCCCGAAACCGAATCCGGCGGGCGCATCCACACTTCCGCAGCAACCGTTGCGGTGCTGCCGGAGGCCGAGGAAGTGGATATCGAAATCCGTAATGAAGACATTCGTATCGACACGATGCGCGCGTCAGGCGCCGGCGGCCAGCACGTCAACACGACCGATTCTGCGGTGCGGATCACCCATATTCCAACGGGCATTGTGGTCATCTCCGCTGAAAAGTCTCAGCACCAGAACCGGGCCGCCGCAATGAAGGAACTGCGGTCGCGCCTCTACGATATGGAGCGGCAAAAGGCTGATCAGGAGCGTGCCGACTCCCGAAAGGGGCAAGTCGGATCCGGCGATCGCTCCGAGCGCATTCGCACCTACAATTTCCCGCAAGGGCGCGTCACGGATCATCGGATCAATTTGACACTGTACAAGCTTGATCGCATGATCGCCGGTGAGGGCCTCGACGAGCTTTTTGACGCCCTGATCACCGATTGGCAGGCGAGTCAACTCGCGGCGCTTGGGGACCGGGCTTGACGCGGCTTGTTGAGGCGCAGCGCATTGCAGTTGCGCGGCTTGTCGAAGCGGGACGAACAGATTCTCAAGCCCACTACATTGTCAAACTGCTCTTGCAGCACATTTTGGAGACCGATGCGGCAGGTTTGATCGCTCGGGCAGAATCGCAGCTCTCTGAAGAAAAACTGAACGCGTTCTACGCACTGGCCTTGCGGGCCGAAACCCAGCCGGTGCACCGCCTGCTCGGCTGGCGCGACTTTTTCGGACTACGGCTGCGCCTCTCCGCAGCAACGCTGGAGCCGCGCGACGATACCGAAGCTCTGGTGGAAGCGGTTCTGGACACACTTCCCGACAAGGACGCAGCTCTGCGTTTTGCTGATCTTGGAACCGGAACAGGCGCAATCGCCCTTGCGCTCCTGTCCCACCTTCCAAATGCCGTGGCCATCGCAACGGATGTCGATCCACAAGCAGTTGCGACCGCCACTGAAAACGCAATGCGCCTGGGTTTCGCCGACCGTTTCCAACCGGCCGAAGGATCGTGGATGGAGCCGCTTGCCGGCAATTTTCACTTCGTGGTATCCAACCCGCCTTACATTGCCAGCGACGTGATCGTGCGGTTGCATCCCGATGTGTGCGAATACGACCCGCACCTTGCTTTAGACGGCGGAACCGATGGGTTGGACGCCTACCGCGCAATATTGAAAGACGCTGCATCGCATCTTCGCGAAGACGGATTTCTGGCCTTGGAGATCGGCTATAATCAGGCAGAGGACGTGCGTGAATTAGCCGAAAGCCAGGGCTGGACGATCAAGGGCCGGCACAAGGACATCAACGGTCGAAACAGAGTGCTGATTTGCGTCGATTGATGTGAGAAGACCGAAAATTAGATAGAATGGGGTTGCATTTCACGATCTTTGCGGTACCTCTGATATCAGGAAATGCGTTTACTGCGCAGCCTAGCCCCAGAAAATCGATCTGGCTGCATCCGCGACTGCGGAGCACGTATTGTCAAGTTCGAGGGTGTTTTACGCGACTTCCCCAGGAGAGGCCGCATCAAGCAGAAGAAACTGCACGAAAAAGGCCCGGGCGGGCGCAGCGCATTTTTTCCGACTGACTCATCAAAGAGAAGCGTCGCATGAGACAAAACAATCCGCAAAACAGACAGCGTTCGCGCGGTCGCGGCAACAACAATCGCAACAACAACAATCGCAACCAACTCAATCGGTCGATGGAATCGAATGGACCGGATGTGCGCATTCGCGGAACGGCGTCTCATATCGCTGAGAAATACACCCAGATGGCTCGCGACGCCCAGACATCAGGCGATACGGTTGCCGCGGAGAGCTATTGGCAACATGCCGAGCACTACAACCGGCTCATCGCAGTTGCGCAGGCGCAGCAGGCAGAAGAACAGGCCAAACGCGACGAGGAGCGAGCTCGCCGCCAGGAAGAACACGAAAAACGTCAGGAAGCACGTCGGCAGGAACGCGATGAGCGTGATGATGACAACGAAGACGATGATGACGAGCGCGGTCGCGGCAGACGGTCGCGCAAAGATGCCAGGGATGATGCCTATTCTGACGACGACGATCATGAGACCCGGCGCAAAAAGAAGAAGAGCAAGAAGGCGCGCGAACAGGATGAGGCTGCCAATGGAGCAGACGGTCCTCAACCCGATGTAGAGGGCGAACCCGTTGAGATTTCGCTGAATGGAATTGGCGAAGGACAACCCCGCAAGCAGCGCACCCGTCGCAAACCGGCTTCAGTTGCCGATGACGCCAATGAACTGCCCACCTTTGTGACCGGCGACTGATTTGAGCAGATCGAGCCTACGCGACTTTGGGAGGCTCCACTGGGATATGGGAACGGATCTGCTCCAACTGCACGCTGTCATCTTCCAGAAGCGGCGGCAGCTGTGAAAGCGGCAGCGGGTGGCTGAACAGGTAGCCCTGAACAAGATCGACGGGCGCGTAGCGTCGGAGCATATTCAGCTCCGCAAAGGTTTCGACACCCTCTGCAACAACTGTCAAACCAAGGAAGCGACCCATCTGGACGATGGCCTTCATGAGAGTAAGCGACTGCTCATCCTGAGCCATGTCTGACACAAAGGAGCGGTCGATCTTCAGCTTGTCCACCGGAAGACGGCTCATATAGCTAAGGCTTGAATAGCCGGTGCCAAAATCGTCGAGTGCAACCGAAACCCCAATTTTCTTGAAGCCATGAAGCTTGGCGATCGCGTCGTCGATATCGTCCAACATGGACGATTCCGTGATTTCCAGCTCCAGCCTGTGGGGCGCAAGACCACTCGCCTTCAGCGCATCAAAGACTTGTTGATCGATGTTGCCAAGTGTGAACTGGTACGGAGAGAGATTGACCGCGACGGCGACATGCTCTGGCCAGTGGCTGCAATCCTGACAGGCTTTTCGCAAAAGCCAGGCGCCCATCTGATCGATCAAACCAAGGCGTTCCGCTATCGGAATGAAGGTCGCGGGAGGGATCATACCGAGTTTCTTGTGCTTCCAGCGCATCAGCGCTTCGCAAACCACAACCCGACGACCATCAAGTTCGGCGATGGGCTGGTAGTGAATGTCCAACTCTTCATTGGCCACCGCATCGCGTAAATCCGATTCCAGCCGTTGCTTCTGTTCGAGTTCCCGCATCATTTTGCGGTTGAATTGCTGCCAGGTGCCGCCGCCATCCTCACGCGCCCATTGCAGCGCCAAATCAGCCTGTTTCATCAGCTCTGTGGCAGAAATACCGTCTCTACCCCGCAGGAACGACAGGCCGACACTGCATCCAATTTGGTGCGCTCGCCCTTCGATAGTGAAGGTCTTAGACATGTCCTCGCTGATTCGGTCAGCAAGATCCCGCGCGAGATCGGGAGCATCGGGACCGACCACTATGACAGCGAATTCGTCACCTCCGAACCGTGCGCATTGGCCATTGTCACCCACAAGATCTTTAAGTCTTTCAGCGACAGCGTGGAGCAACTCGTCCCCAATGTGGTGCCCGTGAACATCGTTGACCAGCTTGAAGCGATGCAGGTTGAACAGAATAACCGCGCAATACTCATCGATCGGGCATCCGCGCACGCATTGTTCCACACAATGCGCCAGATAATCGCGATTCATGAGGCCGGTCAGCCTGTCGAAACGGCTCATATAGTCAATGCGGCTGGCGGTTTCGATTTCGTTGGTGATGTCTTCAATCGTAAAAACGAGCCCGCCATTGTCCATCGGCGTGGACAAAAAGCGGTAGTGGCGTGTCTTGTCAGTCTGAAGCTGGAAATTCATCGTGAACGAGTTGTTGAGAGACTGCTGCTCCCATTTGCGAAACCGTTCAGCCTCGTTCTCCGGCAGGCCCAACTCGGTGAACATGTGATTGATCAAGTCAGAGATCTTGGCACCCTTAACCTCACGCCATGAGCGCTGAAGAACGCGCAACACATGGCGGTTGGAGACCTCAAGGCGACCTTCCGCATCAAACATACAAACGCCCTGCGGAACATTATCGAGCGTGGTGTGAAGCTGGGTCGCCAGTTTTTCGGCATTGCGCCGCTCGATGATGTTGCCCAGCAACATCTCACGTTGCCATGTCGCAACGCCACTCAACCCAGCAATAAAAGGCAGAAGCAGGATCGCAAGCAGGGCATAATACCCGCCGGTCCAAACCATGCCGGCCAACGCCAAAACGGCGATTGATGCAAGTTGCAGGTCGACAAGACGCTTGAGCGGATAGGAACGGCCCACAATGCCCGCAACATTGGCGAAGGTGACCGACGCCGACACCATTTGCAGAAAGTGGTCACCGTAAACATTCGACAACAGACACCACAGACCAAGTATGCTGGTGTAGCTCACTGCCCCGATTGTAAACCAGCGTTCCCAGAAAACGCAGCCCTGAGCGTCGATACTTTCCTGCTCGTCGGCTCGCCAAAATGCCTCGGCAAAGGCTATTCGCGCCACACCGATGACGAGCAGCGCAACTGCCAGGAAATAGATGGAATTGTAGCCAGTCGCCCACGCCGACATGGCGATGCCGCATGTATTTGCGAAAATACCGACAGCAAGCACCTTGCTGTCCTTGAACAGGGAGCGAACCAATTGCCGGTATTCAGAGCCGGCTCCTCTGGTCATGAGCCTGTTGTTGTTCATGGTTGTCGCCCCAACCGTTCCCCGCTCCCAGCGCGAAACAAACACGTCTGTTGGAACGACTAAAACTATTGTCTTCAAATTAACCGAGGGTTAAGCCAGCCGACAGCGAGAGGGATCGACAAGACATCGCAGGATTGTCCATGAAAATTGCAATGATTGGCACCGGCTATGTCGGACTGGTTACCGGCGCTTGCCTGGCCGACATCGGACATACGATCATCTGCGTCGACAGCGCGGTCGACAAAGTGTCTGCGCTTGAGGCGGGGGACATCCCGATCTACGAGCCTGGTTTGAGCGATGTTGTGGAGCGCAATGTCGGGGCCGGACGGTTGAGCTTTACCACCGATCTGGTTCAGGCCGTCGCCGATTGCTCGGTGATTTTTCTCGCCGTTGGCACTCCGCCGGCTTCCGACGGCCGTTCTGATCTCTCTCAGGTGGAGGCCGCCACAAAGCAGATTGCAAAGGCGGCGGACACGTCAAAGCTTGTTGTTGTCAAATCGACAGTGCCGGTCGGAACCTGCCGCAGAGTCGGTCGGATTCTGGCAAAACATGGAGGTGGGAAAGACTTTTCAGTTGCCTCGAACCCCGAGTTTCTTCGCGAAGGGGCGGCAATACGCGATTTCATGAGCCCAGACCGCATAGTGATCGGAAGCAGCGACGACAAAACCAAACACGTGATGCACGACATCTACGCTCCGTTTGCAGAACGTGGCGTGGAGCTTGTGTCCACCACGCTTGAGACATCGGAACTTATCAAATACTCGGCCAATGCGTTTCTTGCCACCAAGGTGGCGTTCATCAATGAGATGGCCAATCTTTGTGATGCCACGGGCGGCGATGTATCAGCCCTGTCTCGCGGCATCGGGTTGGATCGCCGCATCGGAGAGGCGTTTTTGAAGCCGGGCCCGGGCTATGGCGGCTCCTGTTTCCCCAAAGACACGCTGGCGCTCACAATACTGGCGCAAGAGGCGGACTGCCCGACCCGTATTGTGGAATCGGTCGTTGATTCAAACTCGTTCCACATCAGGCGCTTGGGGCGTCGTATCGCCGATTTCTGCGCGGCCGCGTGGTGCGAAGATAGCCGCGTTCCGCTGGTCGGACGTCGCATTGCCATGCTGGGTCTTGCTTTCAAGGCAAATACAGATGACATCCGCCAAGCTGCCAGCACCGTTCTGGCGCCATTGCTGATCAAAAGCGGGGCCGAAGTGGTCGGATATGATCCCGAAGCAGCGCAAGCCGCGGCCGCCGAGATCGATTTTCTTGAAACAGCACTCACCATGGACGAAGCGCTTGAAGGGGCCGATGCGGCGCTTGTGCTGACGGAATGGGACGACATCGCCGCCATCAACTGGGAAAAAAAGAAGAAGCTTCTGAAGCACCCGGTCGTGATCGACCTGCGCAATCTTTACGATCCTGCAAAGATGGAAGCGCTGGGTATCGACTATATGTCGCTGGGACGGCCCAAACCGCATTGAACTGAAGCGCCATACTTTCTATGCTGGCCGCCGTGTGGAGTTGACCTGAAAGCCCCTTAATCGGCCCGATGAAACGCCTCAACGACGCACGCATACTCATGTACAGCCATGACACGTTTGGCCTTGGTCATTTGCGCCGATGCCGAACCATCGCTCACGCGCTGGTTGAACGCTTCAAGGGGCTGACGGTTCTCATCATCTCCGGATCTCAGATCGCAGGAGCTTTCGCGTTCAAGGCGCGGGTGGATTTCGTCAAGATTCCAAGTGTCATCAAGCTTTATTCGGGCGACTACACCTCGATTTCCGACCACATAGATATCGCTGACACGCTCGCCATGCGCGAAGCACTGATCCTGCAAACAGCGACTCTCTTCGATCCCGACATTTTCATCGTCGACAAAGAGCCACTGGGCCTGCGTGGTGAAGTCGTCAAAACACTTACGGCAATGCGCGAAAAGGGGTGTCGAACCATCCTGGGTCTGCGCGATGTGATGGATGCGCCGGAGCGATTAGACGAAGATTGGTCCAAGCGAAATGTCCTGTCAGAAGTCGCCTCTCTTTATGACGATGTCTGGATTTACGGGCCTGACAATTTCTGGGACCCCTTGCAGGGGCTCAATGTGCCAGACGGACTGGCACGCAAGGTGACCTATACCGGATTTCTTGAACGCGATCGACTGGATTCGGAGAAAGACTTTGCGGCACGCCTGCCCGAGGACTTCATTCTGGTCACAGCAGGCGGAGGCGGTGATGGTGCGGATGTCATGTCCATGGTTCTTGCCGCACGAGAATATGATCGCAATCTGGTTTATCCGCTCGTTCTGGTTACCGGCCCCTTCATGCGCCGCGAAAAACGTGAGGAGATAAAGCGCCGCGCGGCACTGCTTACCAATGTCACCGTTATCGGCTTCGACAATGAGCTTGAAACCATTATTGACCGCGCGACGGCGATGATTGGCATGTGCGGCTACAACACTTTTTGCGAAATCCTGTCCTTCGACAAACCGGCCCTGTTTTTGCCGCGCACTCATCCGCGCGAAGAGCAACTGATCCGAGCGACACGCGCGGCGGAACTGGGGCTGACACAAATTCTCGACAGTGAACGGGCGATGAACCCGGCGACGATGGCCGACGCGCTTCATGTATTGCCGCATGCTGCCAAGCCGTCACAAAGCGACCATGCGATCGATCTGGACGGCTTGGGTGTTATCGTGGCCCATGTGGATACGATACTCAGTGGTCAATCGAACACGACAAGGACGAGTCGGGCGGCCCCTCAAAGCGCAGCCGCGGTGCTTTAAGCCATGTCACCTGAGAGACGCAGTGCAGGACGCCGCATTGCCGTGTTCTTGAAGGGCTATCCACGCCTGTCGGAAACCTTCATCGCGCAGGAAATACTGAGCCTTCAGCGCGCCGGACTGCGCATGGACCTTGTCTCCTTGCGCCATCCCACCGACACCAAAAACCACCCGGTGCATGACGAAATCGTCGCGCCGCTCACCTATCTGCCCGAATATGTTCATCAGGAGCCGCGGCGCTGTCTGACCGCATTCCTTGCCGCGCGCAAACTGCCAGGCTTTCGTGAAGCGTTCAGAACATGGCGTGTAGACTTTGCCCGCGACCGCACGCGCAACCGGTTCCGTCGTTTCGTGCAAGCCATGGTCGCCGCCACCGAACTGCCGAGTGACATTGAGATGCTGTACGGGCATTTCATCCACACGCCAGGATCGGTGACGCGTTACACGGGCATCATGCGGGAACTGCCATTCGCCATATCCGCTCATGCCAAGGACATCTGGACATCACCGGACTGGGAACTTTCTGAGAAACTGGATTCCGCAGAATGGACGGTTACATGCACCAAAGGCGGTGCCGACCATCTGAGCCGATTGTCACGAGACCCAAACAAGGTGCGATTGCTCTATCACGGGTTGGACCTGAACCGCTTTCCGCCTCCGCACCAGGCCGGTTCGCAACGCGACGGTCGCCAACCAGACAACCCGGTGCAGCTTCTGTCTGTTGGCCGCGCGGTTGAAAAGAAAGGGCTGGACACCTTGCTGCGTGCCTTGTCGCGCTTGCCCAAGAGCTTCCACTGGCGCTGGACGCATATTGCGGGTGGCCCGCAACTGAACGCCTTGAAAGCACTGGCGGAAGACTTGTCCTTGTCAAAGAAAATCTCCTTTCTTGGAGCACAAGATCAGTCCCGAGTTTTACAGGCCTATCGCGAAAGCGACCTGTTTGTGCTGCCCTGTCGCATTGCAGCCAATGGCGACCGGGACGGTCTGCCCAATGTGATCGTCGAAGCGCAAAGTCAGCGCTTGCCTGTGATCTCAACGCCAATTTCAGGCATCCCGGAGCTTATTGTCGATGGTCGCAATGGGCGCCTGGTGCCGCCAGATGATTCAGTGACGCTGGCGCGTGCGATCGTTGAACTCGGTCGGGACCCGGAGCTGCGCGCTGAGATGGGCAAGGTCGGCATGGGTTGGGTCCATGACGATTTCAACGCTGGTCGAGAAATCCAACAACTCATAGATCTTCTGGGGTGATCGGTGAGCGAGGATCGCCCAAGGCTCCTGTTTTACTTTCTGCATCTTCTGGGTGTCGGACATGTGCACCGCGCTCAACGTCTGATTGAAGCATTTTCGCGCTCTGGCCTCGCGGTCGATGTGATCTATGGTGGCATACCGCTGGAGGGCATCTCCTTCGATGCGCAGAACACAGTCTACTTGCCGCCCATCAGAGCCGCTGATGCGAGCTATTCGGTCATGCTTGACGCAGACGGAGATCCGATTTCGCAGGACTATATGGATCGCAGACGCGACATGTTGCTGCGCGCATTCGCAAAGATGTCGCCTGATGCAATTCTAACAGAGGCTTTTCCCTTCGGGCGCCGTGTCGTGCGCCATGAGATACTCGCTCTTCTGGAGGCCGCGTCCAAAAGACAGCGCGCCCCACTGATCGTGTCTTCAGTGAGGGACATTCTGCAAGAGAAACGCAAGCCGGGCCGCTCCGAGGAAGTGCGTGGCTGGATAGAGGATCACTATGACCGCGTGCTGGTGCATGCCGACTCGACGATCATAAGACTCGATGCGACCTTTCCACTCGCCCAAGCCATTGCACGCAAGCTTTTCTATACCGGTTTTGTGGTCGCGCCGACGCGCAAGAACGAACCGGAGCAAAGCTTCGATGTGGTCGTTTCCGCCGGCGGAGGCGGGTTTGGTGAAAGCTTGATGCGCACCGCAATTCAGCTGGCCAATGCAAGGCCCGATTTGACCTGGTGTCTGGCGACCGGACCGAATTTGCCCGACGCCATCGCGCGGCGGTTGCACCGCGAGGCAGCGGCACATATCATCGTCGTGGAGCGTCTGGACGGATTGGTACAACATCTTGAACGGGCGAAGCTCTCGATTTCGCAATGCGGCTACAACACGGCGATGGATGTTCTTGCCGCTCACAAGGCTGGTGGATGCAGGGCGGTGTTTGTCCCGCACGATACAACTGGCCAAACGGAACAATTGCGCCGGGCCGAGCTGTTGCAGCGTGCCGGATATGCAGTGACACTGCCGCAATCTCGATTGACGCTCACCTCACTCCGCGAGGCTGCGAACCGCGCCATGGCATTGGACGCCGTTGTTCATGACATAGATTTCGGCGGTGCGGAACGTTCCGCGGAGCTGCTGTTTGACTGGATCAAAGAACGCGCATGAGAATCGCATTCTATGCTCCCATCAAACCGCCCGATCATCCCATCGCCTCCGGGGACAGGCTGATCGCGCGCAACCTTATTGCAGCCATGCGGCACGCCGATCATAACGTTGATCTTGCCAGCGCGTTCATCGCCTATTCCAAGCGGCCAGAAGACGACATTCTTCAGCAACGCAAGGCAGAAGCGCTCCAGGAAGCCCGGGCCGTTTTCAGCCGCCTTAGCCCGGCTCCGCCGGATTGCTGGGTGACCTATCATCCCTATTGCAAGGCGCCCGACTGGATTGGCCCCTTTGTCTGCAAAGCGCTCTCCATTCCTTATGTTACGGTCGAGGCCGCCAGAACGGGCCAGGGATTTGAGAACGGTGGCGACTTGTGGCGCAATTGGCGCGCTGAAGCCCAAAGCGGCATTCGCTCCGCCACCCTGCATTTGTGCTTCAAGCCCACAGATCGGGACTATTTGCGCAGCCTCGGCATTAGCGACCAGCAAACTGCAATGATTCCGCCCTTTATCGACACCCAATCAAACAGGGCATCAAGCAAAGCCTGTTTGCCTGAACACTGGCGCGATGACTGGCCGATTCTCATGACGGCTGGCATGATGCGGCCAGGAAAGAAGGTCGAAAACTATCGCCGCATCGCAGAAGCACTGAAGGGTTTGCAAGCGCTGCACTGGACGTTTGTCGCTGTCGGAGACGGCCCGGAAGCCGAAACGATCAAAGGCTTCTTTGAGACCATTGACCCGACTCGCCTTCATTTTGCCGGTGCCGTGGACCATGCGGATGTCATCAACCTGATGCGGCAAAGCGATGTGTTTGTCTGGCCGGGATGGAAGGAACCGATCGGCATGGTCTATTTGGAGGCACAACTTTGCGGCCTGCCCGTATGCGCACTTGAATCGATGGGCGTGCCGCTTGTCGTTCGACATGGTCAAACGGGTCTTCTGTCGCCACAAGACCATGCGGAGGCGTTCCGCGAGAACCTCGCCCAGCTGGTGTCTCACCCAAGTTTGCGCAGCGACCTTTCCAGAAATGCAAAGGCGCATGTTGAAAGCTATCACTCGCTTATTGCCGTTTCGGCAATTATCGACCGTGCTCTTCGCGAAAAGCTCACCACCCTGTAATGATGCCATTTCGCATGACGGGGCATGACGATGCCATGTTTTCGCGCTACATGGCCCTGATCCAACAGACCGTGACACCTGCCCAGATGCGCTGCGCGACCCCCCTTGCCATGATGGCGACGCTGTTCGCCATGTTCATATCCCTGTTCACCCCGGCAACGATATCGGCGGCGCCGCATCTTTCCATCGATCTGGAGACGGGTCGAGTCCTTTCCCATAAGCAGGCTTTCGATGCATGGCATCCGGCATCGCTCGCCAAGCTGGTGACCGCCTGGGTTGTTTTTCGCGAGATCGAGGCGGGACGTATTGCCCTCGACAGTCCGGTGCGGGTGTCGAAGGAAGCGCGACGCCAGCCGCCAAGCCGTATGGGGTATCGTGTCGGCACGGTGATGACGGTGGAAAACGCGCTTCCACAAGTCACAATCAAATCGGCCAATGACATCTCGGTCGCTTTGGCGGAGGCGGTTGGGGGAACCGTCGCGGGTTTCACTGATATGATGAATCGCGAGGCACGCAGCCTTGGCATGACGGGCTCGCACTTTGTCAATCCACACGGATTGCACGACCCGCGACAGGTGACCACGGCCCGGGACATGGGCATATTGGTGCGCGCGCTGCACAAGCGTTTCCCCCAATATGGCCATTTGTTCCGATCGGCTTCGATCCTCGCTCCGCAACGCACCAAGCAGAGGCGCATCATTCAGCGCGTCTATTATTCCTACAATCTTCTGCTGGAGCGCTATCGCGGAGGCGATGGGTTCAAGACCGGATTTGTCTGTGCCTCCGGCTACAATTTCATCGGCTCGGCAACACGCTCCGGCCGCCGCATTGCAGCCGTGGTGTTAGGCCGTGATTCGCAGACCAGCCGTGCGGTCGATGCCGCCAAGCTGATCACGGAGGGCTTTCAATTGCCCAATGATGCCGGCACGCCCATTGAAGAACTCAAGCCGGATGCAAATGCGGTAGCGTCGCCACGCAATCTCAGACCCGTCATGTGCAGCGCGGCTGCTCGTGCCGCACGATACGAACCGGGCGCGGGTCAGGCCGTCATCAATTCGCCCTGGCTGTCTGAACGGGAAATCTCGGGCAAGCCCATCACAGTGCGTCTCGGCGGGGCCACGGCGATGATCCCCACCGCCCGGGCACCATTGCCAACATGGCGGCCTGCTGTTTCCCCAAACATCACCGCCATTTTCCAAACCACCGCCGGACCGCAAACCAGTTCGCAGAAGGTGGAAACGACAACCGAGTCCGCCGGAGATGGCAAAGTCGCCCTTGCTGTTGAACGCAATTTGGCCATTCCCACATTTCGTCCAGCAGGGCGATGACCCGAATTCCTGTCTCGATCATTACCGGGTTTCTGGGCGCCGGAAAGACGACTTTTCTCAATCGGTTGCTCGATGGCGGCTCACTGGATGGTGCCGCGCTGATCATCAACGAATTCGGGGACATCGGCATCGATCATCTTCTGGTCGAACGCGTGGACGAGAGCATCGTGGAATTGTCAGGCGGGTGCCTGTGTTGTGCCATGCGCGGCGATTTGGCCGACACATTGACCAAGTTACTGGAAAGGCCATCCCGCCCGGATCGTGTCATCATCGAAACAACGGGGCTGGCCGACCCGGCACCGATTGCCGGCACGATAGTCGCACATCCGGTCTGTCAGACGTATTTCGAACTTGAGGCCATCATCGCTCTGGTGAGTGCAGGCAAGGGCGAGGCCATTTTGAAAGAACATGGTGAAGCGAGACAGCAAATCGCCTTGAGCGACCGTATCTTGCTGACCAAGACCGACATCGCCGCCCCTCAACAGAACCTGCCGGAAGCCCTTGCCAGCCTCAATCCCAGCGCGCCGATCCACGACGTCAATTCTGTGAGCAAGCCTCCCACTGTATGGCTGCAAGCCGATAGAGGGAGTGGTTTGCAATTGGATGGCCGATCGGCGATACGAAACCATACGCACGCGCAATCGGTGGGCTCCGTCAGCCTGACCGCGCAACACCCGCTTCATCGCGCTGATTTAGACATATTTCTGCACGGCATAGTGATGCGATGGGGCAATGATCTTCTGCGCGTCAAAGGTCTGGTGCAGCTGGTGGATGAAGCAGGACCGCTGGTCGTTCAGGGCGTTGGCACGGTTTTCGAGCAGCCCTATGCATTACAGCAATGGCCAGATCAAAGTCGCAAGACTCGACTCGTCGTCATCGCTCGCAATCTCGACGAACGCGCTGTCCGCGATCTGTTTTCGAGCCTTTGCAGAACGCCTCGCCCGGACACAGCAGATCGCCAGGCCTTGACGCAGAACCCGCTCGCGCCGACGGGCTTCTTTTAGAACGCGCTTCTTCGTTCAAGAATGAAGGTGATTTCAGCCCCATCACCCGCGGTCTGCTCGATCAACACCTGCCCCGTCTCGCGGCAGAAATTGGGAATGTCGATGCCGGCAAGCGGGTCGTCAACAAGCACGCAAATGCGTTCCCCTTCCGCAAGGGCAATCATGCGCTTGCGTGTCTTCAACACGGGAAGCGGGCAGCGATAGCCACGCAGGTCGATGGTTTCAAAGTCACTGGCTGTCATAACGTTATTGTTTCGCGCTCAGTCACGGTGGCATTCACTCCGAACGGCAGATGGCGTTATCCTGCGCCAATTGCAATCGGTATCGGCGACACGCCCATGAATGATTTACCCGATGAGATTCTCAGCTTCTGGCGCGAGATCGGCCCGAAGAAGTGGTGGCGCAAGGATGCAAAGGTCGATGCGGCGATCAGGGAACGCTTTGGCGAAACCCATGCACAGGCAAGACAGGGCAAGCTCGACGATTGGCTCGACGACCCGCAGGGTGCTTTGGCGCTGATCATCTTACTGGATCAGTTTTCCCGAAATCTCAACAGAAACAGCGCTCTGGCCTTTGCGGAGGACACGCGCTGTGCGCATCTGGTGCGAAGCGTGCTTGCGCGCAAGATTGACGAGCAGATGCCCGATGATCTGCGCGCCTTCTGTTACCTGCCCCTGATGCACAGCGAACACCCGGTCGATCAGCAGTTGTGCCTTGAAAAGATGCGATCCTTTGGCGTCGAGGCAAACATGAAGGCAGCGCGTGAACATGCGCAGATTATCGAGCGCTTTGGTCGCTTCCCGCATCGAAATTCCCTGCTCGGCCGCACAACAACGCCAGAAGAACAAGCGTTTCTGGATGGTGGTGGCTTCAAGGGATAATCTTATAAAATCTTAATGGGTTGGAAGCATTGTGGGGCGCGTGCGCACCGGTGCGCACTCGATCAGGTTTCCGTCCGCCCATGTTCCAGCGTCTTGTGCCATCGCAGATATACGGTCAGGTCATCGGACCTGCGATGCCGCGCGCCCTGCAGGAGCGCCACGGGGACAAAATCGCATCCCTGCTTGCAAAGGCAGATGCTGTGGCAACCGGACGCGATGAAACCGCGGTGTCACAGCGCACCGCAGTGTTCGTATTTGCCTTGAGAATTGTCAGCGCACTCATCGCTTATGTCAGTCAGGTCCTGATGGCACGATGGCTGGGCAGCTACGAATATGGCGTGTTTGTATGGGTTTGGACCATGGCCGTGATCTGTGGCGGGTTGGCCTGTATCGGGTTTCCCTCCGCCATTGTTCGCTTCATTCCCGAATATCGGCTGGCAAAAGACTCCGATTCCCTGCGAGGGGTGATCTTCGGCTCCAGATTCTATGCCTTTATGGCAGCAACAGGCCTTGCAACACTAGGATTGCTGGCTTTGGTTGCCTTCCAGGACATGGTCACCGCGGACTATGTGATGCCCTTCTTTCTGGCCGCAGTCTGTTTGCCTGTGCTGGCTTTGGGAGACGTGCAGGAAGGCGTTGCGCGCGCTTTCAACTGGATGAATTTGGCCCTTTCGCCAAAATTTCTGATCCGCCCTGTGCTCATTCTGGTCGCGATGGTTGGGGCACTGGCGCTTGGCTGGCCAGCCACCGCCACGACAGCTATGGGCGCAACCATTGTTGCAGTATGGGTGACGTCGGTCGGTCAGATGATCGCCGTCAACATGAAGCTGAGTAAGGTCGTTGAAGCCGGCCCACGCCGCATGTCTCCCAAGAAATGGGTGCTGATCTCGCTGCCCATCTTTCTGGTCGAGGGCTTTTACGTTCTTCTCACCAATGTCGATATTCTGATTGCCGGATTCTATCTGCCCGCCGAGGAGGTTGCGGTCTATTTCGCGGCGGTCAAGACACTCGCCCTGGTGCATTTCGTCTACTATGCCGTCCGCGCGGCGTCTGCGCATCGCTATGCCCATTTCTTCAATGCCGGGGATCGTGCGGCCTATCAGGACTATGTGCGCAACACGGTACAATGGACCTTCTGGCCCTCCCTCGGCATGGCCGTCATCATTCTGGCTGTGGGTCAGTTCTTGCTGATGTTGTTCGGCGAAGGCTTTGCCAATGGCTATCCGCTACTTTTCATCTTGGTGATCGGCATTGTTGCGCGGTCGTCAGTCGGTCCGGCCGAAAGCGTTTTGACCATGTCTGGGCAACAAAAGACCTGTGCTGCAGTCTATGCTCTGGCGCTGCTGGTCAATGTTGGTCTCAACGTGTCACTCATTCCGTTGTTCGGCCTATATGGCGCTGCCTGGGCAACAACATGCGCCATGATATTTGAAGCGCTCGCTCTATACTCCCTCGCCCGTCGGCGGCTGGATCTGCACATGTTCATCTTCTTCAACACGGCCTCGTCCTTGAGGGGCGGATGACACATGGGTATCTTTGAACAGGTCATCACACAGTCCAGCAGAAAGCCGGAAGGACTGCCCGGCGTCATCGAACGCCGAAAGACCAAGCGCCTGCCGATGCTACGCGCCAGCCATGCCGGGCTGACATCCAATCGATGGGACCTGGAGTTCATTCCCGCTTTCGGCCTTGTACGATTGACCAATGACATCGACGCGCTTGCCAAGCGGTCACTTGATCGAAACGTATTTTTCGAAGCTGATGTCGTGAACTCTGCCTGGCCGCGCCTGACCAGCCTGCTGGCGCCAAAGGGCTGCTGGATGCTGTGTTTGTGGGAGACGATCGGCGAAGTTCGTATGCTGCGCCTGTTCATGCCGGTGCGTCTCGCTTTTGTAGGTCTGCCAAGACGCAAAGTGCTCCAGCCGCTTTCCAACGAGTTCATGCCCAACGGCACGCCGCTCATTGACGCGGAATGCGCGGAAGAGGCCACCGAAACATTGCTGCGCCTGTTGGCTGATCCCGTGCTCAAAATGCCGACTGTCATCGATTTCACACATCAGATTGTCGGGCGCTCGACATTCGAAACCATGAAGACAGCGGCAAAGAGGCTTGGTCTTGAGCAGGCTGAATCCGCGACGCACCAACGCGCTGCAATCCGCGCCGCGAGCGGACATGCGGACTACCCCCGAAACGTGCTCAAGAAAAAAAGCCTCGATGAGTATGCAAGGCTGCTGCGGCGCTTGGGCGATCAAGGTGAGATCGTATTTCACACCGCACGCAAGACCGAAGAGGTGCTGGACGCCTTCGAACGCTTCCTCGCTTTGGAGCTTCAAGGTTGGAAAGGCAGGCGCGGCACCGCGCTTTACAACCATCGCAAGATTGCGGCGTTCTCCCGGCAAGTGGTCGTTGAACTGGCGGCTCGTGGTCGCTGCGAAATTCATTCACTTGTCAGCGGCGAACGCCTTGTTTCGGCACTGATCCTGTTCCACAGCGAAGGCCATGTGGTGCCCTGGAAGATCTGCTTCGATGAAGAACTGGCACGATTCTCGCCAGGCGTTCAGATCATGCTCCATGCGACGCGCAGCCTGTTGGAGCGCGACAACTTCATTGGCGCCGACAGTCTGGCGCATGAAAACCATTGGATGATAAATCGACTTTGGCCCGACCGGGTAACAGTGACCGATCTTGCGGTTCAACTGACGTCCTCGCGTCGATTGAACGTTGCCGATTTAGTTGGTGCAAAGGAGCGGGAACAGAGGTGGAAGGACGTTATCAAAGGGTGGTTGAGACGGAATTGAAGCGTCCGTTGAGCCATCGCGATGAGAGCCCGCGTGCGCTCCAATTAGAGCAAATCTCGCCCAGATTGAATCGTTTGAGCGCAGGGAATTTGCGGTCTGACAAGGCGCGTGCGACGCCGTGGTGCGGGCACCATAAGTTCGTACGCAACGAAGTCAGGGTGCAGAGGAACAAGTTCAAACGATTGCAGATTGTTCTTCGTTTTCATAACCTTGCATACGATTCGCTTGGGTGTCTTTTGCGCTCTGGCGGCGTCGAAATCCTCGCGCGATGCCCAGCATCGCTCTGCGGTGTTCTCCTTGCCAGATCGAAAAATCCATCCCATCAAACTGCTCCAATCTGGGCGAGACTTGCTCTAGCCCTTAGCGTTGATTGCTTGCCACTGCGTCCAAGGACTTGCGGGAAAGCCACTCGGTCAGCAATTTTGCACTGTGACCGTATCCATCCTTGGTGAGCGCGCTGCGATCCTGACTGGCCAGCCCGGACAAGGCCCAACTGTGGGCGCTGCAGGGCCCACCCATCGCCTTTGTCCAATCCCAGTAAGCGGCATTGTGCCGATCAGCCAGGTCCATGATGATCTGCTGCACCGGACCTTTGCCTGCGGGTGGCGACCAGCCATTACAGGGTCCGTCACCATTTTGCGCTTGGACCAGGGTTGAGGGTGCGCCCACAAACACGAAATTGGCGTCATAGGCCCATCTCTTGAGGCGCTTCAGAGACTTTTCAAAACGTGATTTGTAGCCGGAAAGGTCGAGTTGCGGGTCCAACGCCTCTTCAGTGCCGTAGCTGAGAATAACGAGATCGGGAGCCAAACGGCGAATGTCATTTTCAAGAAGTCGGGCATTGTACCGGTGCAGGCTGTCCGCAGTTGCATTTGAGCGACCGAAGCTCACAAAACGAACACCCGGCTTGTTGCGACCGGTTGCCCAATTGAGCACGGTTGTCTCGCCTTCACCGGACGCGCTGATCTGAAACTGGGTGCCCTTCGCATCAATCCTGAATTTGCGCGACCCCTTCTTCGGCGCACGAGCCGACACGGTTTTTGTCGTATCCCCTACCCGAAGTGTGACCAGCCCCTGTTGCGGACCGGTCGCGACCGTTACAGCGGCCCAATCAAAGACGTCCCCATTGGCTACCAGGCGCATGGAGGCCCCTTTTGCGCTGGTTGCCATAGAACGGCCGGACAGGCCGAAACGACCGCGGCGCTGCTGCGTGATATCGCGTTGCTTCCAATCTCCGCTCAACGCAACTGTTGCCGTTTCATCGCGACCGGACGTCTCAAAGCTGCCCGGCATCATCATGCCACGACCGGCATCGCCAAAACGGCTTTGCAACTGAGCGCGCATTTGTGAAGCGAAGTCAGCATGTTCTGCGTGACTCCCACCGATGTGCAAAACGGTCAATGGGCGCTCACGGCGACCAGCAAGCAGAGCATCCAGCCTCGCGTGGAACCGCTCCAGACCAGGACGATATCCCGTTAGCCGCCTGGTCTTGAGCACGGTCACGGAGCCGGTTGCTGTGTGATCCATATTTGGGTCCGCATTGAGCATCGCCATCGTTAACACTGGTTCCATGGCCAGAAGTCTGGCCATGTCTGCGACGCGCGTGGCCTCAAGAAAATCGTCGGACTGACGAATATGACTAACACTGTCGCCGACATCCGGGGCCGCCGCAGGCTGTGTCGAATGTCCTGATTCCGACCACTCTTGAGATCGCAACAGGGCCTCGTTGCGTGTCTGATCGAGTTTGGAGGAAAGCGTGGAAGCGGGAGCAATTGGCATATTTTCCCAGATCGCCAAGGTTGTTCCAGCCAGAGCGAGAGCCGCTCCGGCAAGCATTCCAACTTTTGCAGCAGACTTCAGGAAAACCAAGATATGCACGCCCGTCATTGGCGGTCGCGCATGGCGACCGATGCGTTAACGGCTTGTACACAAACAGGGTTAAGATGATCTGAACGGAAGGGGCCGGACTCAGCGCAGTCCTTCGACTTCTTCGACAATGATCGATGCGATGAGGGCGCAATCGTCGCTGTCAAAGGTCAAGGGCACGCGAATGTCGCAAGTCCGTTCAAGCACTGCGAGAGTGCGTGGCAGGCCCTGAGGGGTGCCGAGATAGCGCCAGCTGTCAAACCGGCTGGTGAAGGCCCTGGGCTCTTTCGCACCGAACCATTTGATATCCACACCACGCGCTGCGCAATTGGCGATGAGCTTCTCAAACTGATTTGACGCCAGGCGCGGTCGAAACTGGAAGGAAGATCCGACAAAGGCTTCATGCTGGGCGCGACGAGAAACATCAATAGCGGTGCTTGCTCCGATGCCAACCTCGAGCACACGATAGAGTTCGCTCCACCGATGAACCCGATCTTCGAGGCTGGCCAACTGCCCTCTCAGAATGGTGGCACGCAGATTGTCCATGCGTCCGGAGTAGTTTGGCGTGTCCAGACGAATGTCCTCGAACACAGCATCATCTGGTGCTGCCCCATGTGACCCGTAAAGCATGTAGGAACCCGACATGATGATGGCGCGCGCTGCGATTTGCGCATCGTTGGTGGTCAAAAGACCACCCTCGCCGGAATTGATATGCTTGTAGGTCTGCGCCGAAAAGGCGGCGACCTTCCCGAAATTTCCAGATCTGACACCCTTCCAGCGCGCGCCCATTGTGTGAGCGCAGTCTTCGATCATCGTGATGTCAAAGTCTTTACAGACTGCGCAGATGGCATCCATATCGCCGATATGGCCTCGCATATGCGACAGCATCAGAAACCTTGCGCCGCTTTCTTCGGCCTTGGATCGCAAATCCTCAACGTCGATGTGCCAGTGTTCATCGATCTCCACGAATACGGGTTCGCCGCCTGCATTGTGGATCGCACCGGGCACCGGCGCCAGCGTGTAGGCATTGGCGAGAACTTTGTCTCCCGGTCTTAGCCCGGCGGCACGCAAGGCAACGCTGAGCGCGTAGCCTCCCGAGGAACAGGCGAGACAATAGCGCGCACCCTGCCATTGCGCATAATCGCGCTCCAGCGCCGACGCCTCCGACGCCTCACCGGGCAACGTGTTGTAACGGTGAAGGCGGCCCGAACGCATAATCTCAGCAGCTTCGGCAATCGTCGCCTCATCGATCGGCTCTTGCTGTGTGAAGGGTTTGTTGAAGTTCGTTTTCATGGCACAGGGACAGGCCCACAAATGACGCAAATGGCGAGCCTGCTACATCATGACCATCACAACGCCTGTCAAGCTTTACGGCAGTCCGCAATCCCGGCTCACACGCGCAAGTTGGATGTGTGAAGAACTGGGCATCGCCTATGATATCGTGGCGGCCAAACCGCATTCAGACGCACTGAAAGCGCTAAATCCCGCCGGAAAGGGCCCGGTTCTTGTCGATGACGATGTGGTGGTCATCGATTCCGCCGCGATCTGTCTGTATCTGGCCGACAAGCATGCCGACAAGGGTTTCTGCGCCCCACCAGGCACAGCCGAGCGCGCAAGCCTCGATTCCTGGATGATGTTTGCCCAGCTTGATCTTGAAGGTCCGCTTTGGCTGAAGCTCAAGCACAAGTTCCTGCTCCCGGAAACCTTGCGCTGCGATCTGAAGGACAATCCGAAGCGCGAATTTGATGCCGCGATCGCTGCCATGGAAGCCCGCCTTGGTGACGGGCAATTTGCGTTGGGCGATCAGTTTTCGGCAGCCGATATCATTCTGGGGCATTGTGGCCAGTGGGCACGCGGCGGCAAGTTTCAGATCAACAGCGACGCCGTGAACGCCTATTTTGATCGCGTGCTTTCCCGTCCCGCTTTGTCGCGTGCCCACAAGGTGGAAGAGCGTCTGTTGTCATAGCTCGTATAGCGCAGCGAACTTTTGCTCCAGATAGTTGAGCAGCGGTTCGCTGGAAACAGGCGCACCGACGCAGGATTCGATGAGCGCATCGGGCGCCATGCGGCTGCCTTTCTCGTGAATGTTTGAACGCAACCAATCGAGCACGGCTTTGGTGCGGCCATTAGCTATGTCGTCATCAATGGGACCGATTTCCCCGATCATCGCATCCATCAATTGTGCGGCATAGATGTTGCCCAGTGCATAGGTCGGGAAATAGCCGAACAGCCCCGCCGACCAGTGAATGTCCTGCAAGACACCCTGACTGGCCTTCGGTACCGCGATGCCGAAATCACGCTCAAATCGGCGGTTCCATTCGGCTTCAAGGTCGCCAACATCAAGTTCACCCGCGATCAGTTCCCGTTCCAGTTCGAAACGCAGCAAAATGTGGAGATTGTAATGCACTTCATCCGCTTCCGTGCGAATGAACCCTGTCTCCACCCTGTTCACAATGCGGTAGAGTGCGGTGGGGTCCTTCAGTCCAGAATCAGGGAAAGCAGACGCAAAATGCGTCTGCAACCAGGAACAAAAGGCCTGCGAGCGTCCGATCTGGTTTTCCCAAAGCCGAGACTGGCTTTCATGCACACCCATGGACACATGATGACCAACCGGCATGAAGGCTTCCTGCGATGAAATGCCCTGCTCATAGAGCGCGTGGCCGATTTCATGGATGGTGGAATACAGACAATCCAGCGGATTGGCTGGATCCAATCTCGTCGTGATGCGCACATCGCCGCTCATGCCGGTTGAGAAGGGATGCACCGACAGATCGAGCCGTCCGGCATTCCAGTCATAATTCAGAACATCGGCGATTTCACGCGCGAGTGTCATCTGCGCCTGCGTATCGAAATCACCAGAAAGAGATGAAGGGCGGTGTGCAGACCCTGCAATGGCTTCCCGCAAAGCAGCCAGACGCGGGCGCAGTCCCTCCAGCAAAGGTTGCAGCACATCAAGACGCATGCCCGGCTCGAAGTCGTTGAGAAGCGCTGCGTAGCGCGATTGATCATCGACGCGGATGCAATCAGCCTCCTCACGCTTTAGCGCGATGATGGTTTCAAGCGTTGGTGCGAAGGCGGAGAAATCGTCGTCAGACCTCGCCTGCGCCCAGACAGTGTTTGCGTGACTTGTGATGCGGGCGATTTCGCTTGCCAATCGGGCGGGCACTTTCGTTGCGCGGTCATGATCTCGTTTGGCCAGTTCGACATTGCGCTTGGCGAGCAGATCGAGCGGCATGTCGATCAGTTCGCTTAACTGGTCACCATACGCCGGATCGGTCTGCTTTTCATGCGCAACTGCTGCGAGCACAGCCATCTGTTCCGCACGCGCCGTTCCCCCGGCAGGCGGCATCATCACCTCCTGATCCCAGGACAGGTTGGCGGCGATCTCTGAAAGAGCACGCAGCGATTTGGCGTATTCCAGAAATTCGTCATAGGCTTTCGGGTTGCTCATTTGCGTCTCTCGAAAAGTGTTGATGTCACGACGTGCTGCGCGGCGTTGGGCGCCAATCGTCGGGTGCCATCTCAAAATTGGAAAAGTCGAAGGCCGGAGCGACGGTGCAGCCCACAAGCGTCCAAGATCCTAGGCTCTCTGCTGTCTGCCAGCACCCCGCCGGGACCACGACTTGCGGCTTCTCGCCCATCGCAACATTTGCCCCAAGTCGGAAGGCCTGCGCGTCGTGATCATTTGGTGAAAGTGTCAGCGCGAGAGGCGCGCCTGCATAAAAATGCCAAACCTCCGCAGACCCGTGCACGCGATGCCAGGCCGAACAATCGCCTGCTTCCAGCAAATAGTAGATCGCGGTGGACGCTCCCGCCTCGTCACGAAAGGTTTCGACATAATGCCCACCCTCGGGATGACGTTGCAGCTTGAGCGTTTCAATCAGGCTTGCCGCTGTGACGCCCTGCATCAGAACCGATCCTTGCGCGCGCGCAATTCGGCAAATACTTCCGCGTCGGTTGCACTCTCCATGTCGAGTGTCTTGCGGATGGCTGGGTCGCCACAGCGTAAGAATGGATTGGTGGCCTTCTCGATCCCAATTGTTGTGGGAAGGGTGGCTTTGCCATCGTCGCGAAGATATTCGACCTTGCGCGCGCGCGCCTTCAGCTCTTCATTGTCGCCATCGACAGACAGCGCGAACTTCGCATTGGCAAGCGTATATTCGTGCCCCGCATAGACGATCGTCTCTTCAGGAAGCGCAGCCAGTCTTTGCAGGCTTTCGTGCATCATGGGCGCATCGCCTTCAAAGATGCGGCCGCATCCCATCGCGAACAGGCAATCACCGGCAAATAGCAGGTTATCATTCGGCAGATGGTAAGCGATATGGCCAAGTGTATGCCCGCCCGTTGCGATGACATTGAAGCGATGGCCAAGCAAATCGACGCTGTCGCCATGTTCGACCCTCTCATCGATACCTGGAATTTTTTCGCGTTCCGCCTGCGGGCCGACAATCGTGCAACTATGGGCGTTTTTCAGCGCCATATTCCCGGCAACATGATCGCCATGGTGATGGGTTGTCGCGATATTGGTCAGCGTCAGGCCCTGGTCCTCCAAAACATCGGCGATCGCTTCCGTTTCCGGCGCATCGATGCTGACCGTCAGTCCCGTTTCCGCATCGTGTAGAATGACCCCATAATTGTCGTCCCGGCAGGGAAACTGAAATATCTGCAACTTGCCCATGATTGCGTGCCGATCCCTGCTTTCGAAGCTGTGGCTTAATCGCTAACCTCTTATCCATGCAGATGGATATTGTCGATCTTCGCCAGTTCTATGCGACGCCTTTGGGCAAGCTTGCACAACGCTCGATCCAGCAAGCGTTGCAGGCGGTCTGGCGTCCGATGAGCAACGAAAGGCTGGTCGGTCTGGGTTATGCAACGCCATGGCTCGATGCGTTTCGCTCGGACACGGAACGCACTCTCGCCTTTATGCCAGCGCGCCAGGGCGCCGTCGGCTGGCCCTATGGTGAGCCCGGTGCATCTGCGCTCGTGTTTGATGAGGAACTGCCGCTACCGGATGCCAGCATCGACCGCATGCTGATGGTGCACGCGCTGGAACACAGCGAAGATGCCGGTGAGGTGCTCAATGACGCATGGCGCGTTCTGGCACCTGGCGGGAAGCTGGTTATTGTTGCACCAAACCGTCGCGGCGTCTGGGCACGCATGGAGCATACACCATTCGGCTCAGGAAAACCTTATTCCGGTGGTCAATTGTCGCGTTTGCTTCGTGAGAACACGTTCACGCCAACGGCCTGGGCTGATGCGCTGCATTTTCCGCCAAGCGAGAGCAAATTTCTGCGCGGCTTTGCGCCCACCTTTGAACGGTTCGGACGCCGCTTCGCGCCTGTCTTCGCCGGTGTGGTGGTGGTGGAGGCGACCAAACAGGTCTATCAGGGCCTGCCTGTGCGGCAAAGGCAATCGCGGCGCGTGTTCGTGCCCGTTCTGGCACCCCAGGGTGCCGGCAAAGTCAGCGGAGACAGACGCGCCCTTCCCAAGTCGCGAAAGCCGATCTAGAGCAAATTTCGCCCCGATTGAATCGTTTGAGCGCAGGGAGTTTGTGGCCTGACAAAGAGCGTGCGACGCCGTGGTGCGGGCACCGCAAGCTCGTGCGCGATGCAGTCCGGGTGCAAAGAATCAAGCTAAAGCGATTGCAGAAAATCTTTTTATTTCAGATGTATGTTGCGAAAATGCTTGGGTGTCTTTTGTCGCTCTGGCGGTGTCGAAATCCTCGCGCGATGCTCAGCATCGCTCTGCGGTGTTCTCCTTGCCAGATCGAAAAATCCATCGCATCAAACTGCTTCAATCCGGGCGAAACTTGCTCTAGAACGCGCCTCAATCCTTACCCGAATGAGTATATGCCATGAGCGCATCTAGCCCTCAGCCCAATCAGGGCATATTGGATATTGCAGCCTATGTACCCGGTCTTTCGTCCGCGCCGGAGGGCGTGAAGCTGCACAAATTATCGGCCAATGAATCGCCGCTCGGCCCAAGCCCGGCAGCAAAGGCTGCGGTGGAACAGTCCACGCGACTTTTGGAAGACTATCCAGACGGCAGCGCCACCATTCTTCGTGAGGCGATTGCGAGCGCTCATGGGCTGGATGCGCAGCGCATCGTGTGCGGCAACGGATCCGACGAACTGCTCGGCCTTCTGGCGCAATGTTATTTGAAACCGGGTGATGAGGCGATTTACAGCGAGCACGGTTTTCTCGTCTATCCCATCCAGATCAAGGCCAATGGCGCAACGCCAATTGTCGCGCCGGAGCAGGACCAGCGCACGGATGTGGATGCCGTTCTGGCTTGCGTGACGCAGAAGACCAAAATGGTCTTTCTCGCCAACCCCAACAACCCAACCGGCACCTATGTGCCGATGAGCGAAGTGCGCCGCCTGCATGAAGGCCTGCCTGCTCATGTCATGCTGGTCCTGGACGCAGCCTATGCAGAATATGTGCGGCGCAACGACTATGAAGCCGGTATCGAGCTTGTCGCGAGTGCCTCCAACGTGGTCATGACTCGTACATTCTCAAAGATTTATGGCCTTGCCGCATTGCGCGTCGGTTGGATGTTCGCACCGGCGGAAATCGTCGATGTGCTCAACCGCGTGCGCGGTCCATTTAACGTGAACGCCGCGGCCTTGGCCGCCGCAACTGCAGCTGTCGCGGACCGGGAGGCGCTCGACAAGGCGGTTGCACATAACGACGAATGGCTCACCTGGACCAGCGATGCCCTGCGTGACCTTGGCCTGACCGTAACGCCAAGTGTCGGAAACTTTATCCTCATCCATTTTGGTGACGAACCGGGTAAGGGTGCGGCTGAAGCCGACAGCTTCTTGACACGGCGCGGCTTCGTTCTGCGCCGCGTGGTCCCCTACGGTTTTCCCAACGCCCTGCGCATGTCAATTGGAACCGAAGAGGCCTGTCGTGGCACGGTTGCCGCGTTGACGGAGTTTCTCAATGGCTGAGGCGATCTTCAAACGGCTCTGCCTGATCGGGATCGGGCTGATCGGCTCGTCCATTGCCTTGCGCGCGCGGCGCGATCGCTTGGCTGAAACCATCGTCGTTCAGACAAGGCGCAAGGAAACGCTGGAGAAGGCGAAAGCTCGCAATCTTGGCGATGTCTACACCGACAGCGTCGCCGAGGCGGTCAAGGACGCCGATTGTGTGATCCTGTGCATTCCCGTCGGCGCGTTCAGCCAGGTTGGCGAACGCATGGGTCCACATTTAGCAAAGGAAGCGATCGTCTCCGATGTCGGCTCGGTCAAGCGATCTGTCATTGACCAATTGCGCCCACATTTGCCGGATCACGTTCATCTCGTGCCCGGCCATCCAATCGCAGGTACGGAGTATTCCGGCCCGGAGGCAGGCTTCACAACACTGTTTGACGAGCGCTGGTGCCTGCTCACGCCGGACGCGGGCGCCGACGCAGACGCGATTCAGCGGCTCACAGCCTTTTGGAAAGCGCTTGGATCCTACGTGGATGTGATGGAACCGGACCACCATGACCGGGTGCTCGCCGTTGTCTCGCACATCCCGCATCTGATCGCCTACAACATCGTGGGTACGGCGTCCGATCTGGAAGAGATCACCCAGTCGGAAGTGATCAAGTTTTCCGCCTCCGGCTTTCGCGATTTCACCCGCATAGCCGCCTCCGATCCCGTGATGTGGCGCGACGTTTTCCTGCACAACAAGGATGCCGTACTGGAGATGCTTGGGCGGTTCTCAGAGGATTTGTCCGCGCTGCAACGCGCTATCCGCTGGGGCGATGGCGACCTTCTGTTCGACCATTTCACCAAAACACGCGCAATCCGTCGCGGCATCATTGAAGCCGGACAGGAGACGGATGCGCCGAATTTCGGCCGCTACACCATCGAGGATTAGCGAAGGTTGACCGGCGGCAGATCGATAAGCTTGATGAAGCCAAGGCGAACCGCACCGCGATCAATGGTCAAATCAATGGCACGCAGTTGCATGCCCAAGACATTGCGTTCCACTCCCATACCGGCAACACTTTGAGCCAGCAGTGCAAAGGATTGTTCCAGCGCGGGTGATACGGACAGTGCCCAGTTCTGAAGCGTCTGCGGATTGGACAGTCCGACGCTGACGGTGCCTGACACCAATCCATCAGCCCCAATCTGCAAAGGCCCCGCCAGCGAGAGCACGCCCTCACCCGGAACCACCAGACGGATTTGCTGAATGTCCGCAGAAGCGCCGTCAGCAAGCGCCAATTGCCATGGCAGTCTGCGCTCCACCAGATCACGATAGGCGTCATCAAGCGTTGCATTGATGTCGAGATCGACCGGAGAGGTCGTGGTTTCAGAAATTTCGGTCGACAGCCCCTTGAGCGCAAGAGCGAGCGTCAGATCGCGGCGAGGATTGGCGTCACCGGGTGTCGTCGGTTTGACGTCACCATGGCCTGATACGGCTGAAACTTGTGCTGCATTGGATTGAACCTTCAGATCGGCCACGGCAAATGACGCCAGATCGAAACCGCCATCAAATGTGGCGTCGATGAAAGCCGACAGCGAGTTCCAATCTGCCAAAAGTGTTGTTGCACCACTCTGCACTTGAACCGGACCGTCCAATTCCAGCATCGCTTCACCCGGCGCTGTTAGGCTGACCGAACTGCGGACGGCGCCGGAAATGACCGTCGAGCCGTCAGCACCTTCAATAGACAGCGAATCACAGGCGGGGCCGAGATAGAATGGGAAACCTCGCATGCTGCGATCAGAACACGCGATGGTCATTCCGTTCTGGCGTTGGACATCGATCACGCGATCAAGCTGCGCGTCAACCCAATATGACAGACCAAACCATCCTGCTGTCCACAGCAGGGCAAGCGTCGCAACAAGACCGTAGAGAACTTTCATGAGCGCCGGAACCGTTGCGCTGTTCTTGTGTGCTTGTTACGGGCTGGCTTCCTTCAAAACAAGGGAGCGATTGCAGGCCCGTTGTCATGAACAATCCGGATCAGCATTTTTGGGTTTTTGGCTACGGTTCCTTGATGTGGAAACCGGGTTTTCAGCACGATGCGGCGGTTCCTGCTCGCATGTCCGGTGTACATCGTTCACCCTGCATCTATTCCTGGGTTCATCGCGGCACACAAGACTATCCCGGCATCGTTTTGGGATTGGACCAGGGTGGTTCCTGCCGTGGCATGGCTTTCAAAGTTGCCGACCACGATCGTGCGCGGGTGATGGACTATTTGAGAGAGCGCGAATTGGTTACCAATGTCTATCGTGAAACGTCACGCCCTGCTCAACTCGACACCGGCGAGATCGTCGCCTGCACCGTGTTCGTGGTGCGCCGCAATCACGATCAATATGCCGGGCGGCTGGATCACGACGCTCTGGTTGAGCGCATCGCAAAGGCGCAAGGCCAGTCCGGAGACAATATCACCTATTTCGCCAATACGGTGGATCATATGAAACAGATGGGCATCCGAGACCACGCTCTCGAACGCGTGGTTTCCGAACTCAAAACCCGCTCGCCAGATCAGCTAAAATGAGAGACGCGTCCTGATCAGCGTCAAGCAGATGGACGAACAGGCCTCCTTTGTGTACATCGCCACCGCACCACAGCGTCAACACATCGGTTCCCGCCAGAACCTCGCCGGTGCTGGTGTTCGTCACAGCAAAAATCGCCTTATCGTAAAACATCGCCTCGCGGACGGTGGTTTGTCGAAACACACAGCGTCTGCCAGATCGAGCGAGTGCCATCGCGTATCCATCAAGTCCAACCTGCCCGACCGCACTGGGAGTGAGATCGATCGCGACCGGCTTACTGGCCGCATTTGAGGTCACCGGCAAGGCGGTAACCTGCGCTTTTTCAGCGATGTTATCGAAAAGATCGTGTTGCATTGGGCTCTCCATGCTTGGGGAGAACGTAGGAGGAACAAGTTAAGAGAACATTACCAGAACAAACGTTTCATGATTTTTCCACATGCCGTCGTGCCTTTGAGCGCTCGATAGCGGCGCGCACCTTGTCGGAAAGCGGCGGCACGATGGGGTCATGCACTGTCTGCGCATAGAGGTCATCACAGGCATCTTCGATGCTTTTTTGCAAACGGGCCGAGAACGCTTCTGCGTCCAACCCCGGCTTGATGGGCTTGAGAAATTGCGCACGCAATATGCCGGGATAGCGCAGAAACTGCCGCCTCGGCCAAAACAGGCCAGAATCAAGCGCGACGGGAACAACGGGACAATCCAGTTCAACATACATGCGCGTGACGCCGTATCGATAGTCCGGCTCTGCACCCGGTGCCTTGCGTGTTCCTTCTGGAAAGATCAGGATCTGCCGCCCATCTGCCAAGGCTTCACCAGCCCTTTTGAGCATGTGACGCAGCGCTTTGCCCTTGTCGCCACGCCTTATGGGTATCTGATCGGCCTTGGCGACATACCACCCGAACAAGGGTATCTTCAAAAGGTCATCCTTCAACACGAAAGCCGGATCATCCAGCTCGGCAAACAGCGCATAGAACTCCCAGATCGATTGGTGTTTGGAGGCGATGATGCAACCGCCCTCGGGCACGTTTTCCAGCCCGGAGATCTCGATTTTCGTGCCCGCCAGAGCACGCTGAAGCCAATGGCAGCTCCAGGCCCAGCGGCGGACAACTCCCAGATAGCCGGGCTTACTCGCCGCAAAATAATAGGGCGATTGCACCACCATCTGGACGATGAGATTGAGATACCACGCGAGGTTGAATGCAAATGATCGCAGATAGAGCATGACGAGCTTGTTGTTGAGACAGCCCCTTGCTCTAGCTGCCCAACACGTTGGCACGCAATGCCTGGAGCGTTGAGGGCTCTAGATAGTCTCGCGATCGCGCGCCGAGGAACTTCAGATATTCCGAGATCATTGGTCGCAACAATTCGGGCCGTCGCCACCAACCGTCCTGCAACATGCCGTCGCTGTGAACCGGGTAAGCTGTGATCTCCACATCATCCAGCGCACGCTCAAACTCAAGCAGACTGCGCGGCATGTGTTGCGCACTGGTCACCAGAATGATCGATGTGTAGCCCTTGCCGCGCAGCCATTTGCCGGTTTCCAGCGCATTGCCGACCGTGTTGAGTGCGGCATGGTCAAGATCGACACAACAGGCAAACAGATCTTCGCGACGTGGATTGATCGCCTGAAGATCGCCTTCCTTGGTGGCTTCGTTGACGCCTGTAATCAGCAGCCTTTTGCCTTTGTTCTGCTTCAAAAGTTCCAGCCCGCGTTCGATGCGCGCAGGTCCACCCGTCAAGACAACGATGCCATCCACCGCAGTAATTTCACTGGGCGGCATGTCACTCAGCACCGCATTGCTGAAATAGAAGAAACCGCCAGCAAGAAAGCCGCCTGTGATGATGGCCAGAATGATGACCAGCCTTGCAATGCCGCGCAGAACAGAGGCCGAAACGCGACCTGTACCGGCAACCGTGCGCCCTACCGTTAAACGCTTATTGTCTTGATCTGCCATCGTCATGGCACCTTCATGAGTCGCCCTGTTCATTACCGCCATGCGATGCCGCCATTCATCGCCAATCGTTCGAACTCCTTCAACACAGCAAACATCACCAACAGAAGTGGCACTGCATCGAAATCAGCCGGATTCACGAACTCCAGGTCACATAGACCCCGATTTCTGTGATCTCAGCCTTCAATTTCGTCCGAATTGCGGTCAAGCGTGCCCAGAAATCGCAACACCGTAAAGCGGGATGTCACCGCTGTGAGCGCCGCAATCGCAAAGATCAACAGGATTGTGCCGATATATCCCGTCAGGCTCATCGAGAAGGAGCCAAAGAAAGTGGCCGCCTGTTCGGCGGACGGATCATTGCCACGCCACCAGATCCAGATCGCAAAGACCACGAAGGTAAGAAGGGCCAGAACCCCACCAGCCGCGGAACCGCGCAGACCAAGCATCATGAAATGATGCTGAAACTCCCCTGCAATGAATCGCCGTTCCGCGCCAACAAAGTGCAGCACCTCGATAATGTGTGCGTTGCCAGACATCGCACCGCGCGTGGCAAAGATGACCGTAAGGACTGTTGACGCCATCATAAGAAGGAAGATCAGAAATCCGGCAACGACCGTTGTTTGTGCCATTGCGACCAGCCGGTCGAGCCAGGCGCGGTGATCATCCATGCTGGCCCCGGCAACATTTTCGATCAATTTACGTCTCAGAGTCTCTAGATCGGGCGGATCGTCGTCATCGATGGCGACCGTCAGCAATTGCGGTACAGGCAGTTCCTCCAGATCAAGCCCGCTCCCGAGCCATGGCTCCAGCAAATCTTTCATTACCTCTTCGCCAATAACGGTCACACCCGTTACACCCTCAAAGCCCTCCGCAATGCGGCTGGCCTCCAACACGCTTTGTGCAAGGTCGACCCCTTCCACCGGGCGCACCTGAATGGTGATCTCGCGGGCGATGTCTGACTGCCAACCTCTTGCCGTGTCGCCGATGATCGTCACCGCACCCAGGGTTAGGCTGGCCAGATAAGTCATGATGGCGATCACCAGTGTCAGAGCACTGCTGGCGATTGATGCGGTTGGAACGATGGGGGCGAGCTTGCGCTCCCGCATCAAATGCATATCGGGATCGACAGGTTGATCCGCGCCTGGAACGTCAGCCGTATCACTCATGGATATGCAGGTGCCCCTGATCCAGAATCATGCGACGCGCATCAAACTGCTCCATAAGCGTGTGGTCGTGCGTCGCAATGACCACAGATGTGCCCGATCGGTTCAGTTCGATAAACAGACGCAACAGGCGGCGCGCCAGAACGGGGTCAAGATTGCCCGTCGGCTCATCCGCCAAAAGCAGTTCAGGCTGGTCAATCAAGGCGCGCGCCACCGCTGCGCGCTGCTGCTCGCCGCCTGAAAGGATTGAGGGATGCGCGTCGATACAGTCTTTCAATCCGACCCATTTCAGCAGATCGATGACATCACGCCGGTAGGTACGCTCTTCTTGGCCGCGCACGCGCAAGGGCAGCGCGACATTTTCGTAAAGGGTGAGGTGGTCCAGCAGACGAAAGTCCTGGAAAACAATGCCTATGCGTCGGCGCACTGCGGGAAGCTCACCCGGTTCCAGCGCAGATGAATCTCGGCCAAAAACTTCGATCAGACCCCGTGTTGGTTGCAGCGAAAGAAACAGCAGGCGCAGTAGGCTGGTTTTGCCCGCACCGGACTGGCCGGTGAGAAACTGAAACGAACCAGGCTCAAGGCGGAAGGTAAGGTCTTGCAAAACCTCCTCGCCAATCCCGTATCGCACCCCGACATTATCGAACCGGATCATCGCTTTCGTAAATCAGCCTGCGGTTTTGAGGCGGTCGGTTTGGCCGCCAATCAGAATCGGTCAAGCGCCTTAATGACACCGCTTGGAGTGCGCCGCAAATCGTTGGCGGTAAGCAAAGCGTTAACTCTCTTGCCCCAAGGTTAGGAAAGTTTTCATCATACCAAAGAGACGGCCCTGGTTTTGCGTTCCGGCCGTTTACGGCGACGCATCATGACCATCATCTGTCCATCCTGCGAAGCTCGTTTCCAGGACCCGCCACCCGAGATCCTTGCAACCAAAGCGTTGCGATGCGGATTGTGCGACCATGTCTGGAACGCTTCTGACGATACAGAAGCCGCCGTTGGGGCCGATCCGGCGACGATAGAACTGCCGAAGGTGGAGGCGCCATCCATCGTTCCCGATATTGACGATGTGATCGGTGATGTCGAAGAGCCGATTCACACGAGCTTGCCCGTTGTCATTGCGGCCCCCACCATCGACATTGAGAAAGAACCTCCAACGATCGTGCCGCTTTATGTGGATCGTGAAGACACCGCTCCCGCGCCAAACCGTCTCGGTCGTTCCGCGCTCACACTGTTAGGTTTGAGCACGGTTGCTGCGATATGCGCCGCGATCGTCCTGCAACCGGTGATCGTGTCGGCCTTCCCGCAGACACAAAAATATTACGACACGGCCGGTATAGATCTGCGCCCTCAGCCCTTGAAGATCTCCAACATCGAGACGCAGCATCGCCAGAGTGACGGTTTGCGGCAATTGATCGTTCGCGGAGAGATCGCCAACAACGCCGATCATACGGTCGAAGTCCCCCATCTCCAGCTCACAATGCGTGGTGAAGGACAAGCAAGGCTCTATGAATGGACCGCAGCCGCGGCTAAGAACGAACTGAAAGCGGGCGAGACCAGCCGCTTCACCGCGATCACGAAGGGTTTTCCCGAAGATGCGGTGCATGTGGAGGTCACTTTCGTGCAGTAAGTTTCGAGGCACATCATGGCTGGTTCAATCACAGTTCGTGGCAAACGTATTTCCACACTGTTTTCGGCCCGCCAGATTGATGAGCGCAATGCGGAAATGGCCGCACAGATGCGCGGAAAGTTCAAATCCAATCCGCTCGTGATTGCGGTACTCAAGGGGTCGTTCGTTTTCGCGGCAGATCTCATTCGCGCAATGCACGCATCCGGGATCGAGCCGGAAGTCGAGTTCATCACGCTGTCGAGTTATGGCGCAGGAACGGAGTCGGGTGATGTGAAAATTTTGCGCGACGTTGACAGCGATGTTCGGGGGCGCGACGTTCTTCTGATCGACGATATTTTGGAATCCGGCAACACGCTGGCCTTTGCCCGCGATTTGATGCTCAAGCGCGGGGCCGGCAGCGTCGAAATTGCGGTACTGCTGGATAAGCATTCGAGGCGCAAGGCGCAGGTTGTTGCGAACTATGTTGGCTTTGACTGTCCGGACCATTTCGTCGTTGGTTACGGCATGGATGTCGGTCATGCCTTTCGTGAACTGCCATTTGTCGGTGTTGTCGAAGGAGACGCCTCAAAAGCAGCCTGATCAAGCGCAGTTGGACTATGACCAAAGTGTCATGCCAACGTCGTTGAGTCTTAACGTTTTGTTAACCATCTAAGCGCCAACTCCCTTTGTAGACGCGGGCGAGCGATTTGCACTGACCAATGGCAAAGATTCTCCTCACAGAAGACGATGATGCGGTTCGCGCTTTCGTCGGACGTGCGCTCACCATGGATGGTCATGAGATCATCGAAGCTGGTGACGGCGAAGAGGGCTTTGATTGCCTTCAGGAGCATGATGGCGATTTTGACCTACTGCTGTCCGACATCAAGATGCCCTTCATGGACGGAATTGAGCTGGCGTACACTGCCAAAGCTGCCTGGCCTGAACTGAAAATTCTCATGATGACCGGCTACGCAGAGCAGCGTGAACGGGCCGACCCACTTTCCAGAATCGTCATTGATGTTGTGTCAAAACCCTTCACGCTCGCGCAGATCCGCCAACGCGTGCGTGATGCTTTGGGAACCGAACCGCTGCGTGATGCCTGCTGATCACCCACGGGTTCGATTGTGATGAGGACCGCGCCTCAGCAACAGATTCTGTCCGGTCGAAAAGCGTGGTGCGTAGCCGCGCTCTTTCAGTTTCGCCAGCAGATCCTGCTGCCAAAGATGCTTGTGGTCAGTTTCAACCAAAACATGGCCGGGAAGAAGTGTGTCGGGCGCCGTTTCCAAGAAGGGCACAAGGGCGCGATCCTCATAGCCCTCAACGTCGATCTTAAGCAGGTCGATGCGCTCGATGCACCATGCACGCAAGCTGTCCGCTAAGGGAACGACGCGAACCTCCACGCTCTTTTTGGGGTTTGTTGTTCCCTCTCGCAGCAAGGAAGTATGGCCGATATTGCTACCCCCGTCCGACCACAGGCTGAGCGACGAATGCGCTTCGCCAGCCGCAGCGTTGACGATGTGGTCAACCGGAAGGTGATTGGCACTCAGGTTGAATAGAAGCTTTTGAAAGGTGCGGGGGTGAGGTTCAAAACCGATCAGCGTCGCTCCCTGCGACCGAACGCCCACATAGACGCTGTATGAACCAACATTGGCGCCGATATCGACGAAGACCATGCCCGGTTTGATGATCTCGTCAAGCGCCTGATGCTCGGCTTGCTCGGGCAATTGGCGACGACCGAAGAGGATCCGGTCGCAGTAGTTTTCAGCCGGATAGAGGCGAAACCGCATAGCATCGTGCTCGATGTCAAAAGGTCCGGCGACGGCACGTGCGAAACGTTTGCGCAGGCGTTGTCGCAAGCTTTGCGGCAGGAACTTCCAGTCAGCCAGCTGCCAAATGAGACGCTCCTGAAACTTGTGCCGATGGCTGCCAAAGGTGCTGGTCGTATCAAGCTGTGTGTCAGCGGCCATTATCGCTCGCGGAGCCGCCGGCCTGGGCGGCCTCTTCCGCTTCCTGATCAATCACGCTGCGGGCAGCGGCGGTCACGGCTTTCTTTTCTCTTTCGTCCAATTCGTCGGTTCGTTGATCGTCCGCCAGTCGCACGGTCACTTCCTTGTGTGCGAAATGAATGTCTTCGCGAGCAAACAGATCCTGGATGGCCTCGTACACCACTTTGCGCGTGACGAACTGTTCGCCAGGTTTTGTCATGAATTTCACGCGAATGATCATCGCGGAATCTTCCATCTTGTAAACGCCCTGCGACTTCAGTGGCTGCATAAAGGTGTGTCCGACCTGCGGATGTTCCAGCAACTCCTGACCCAGCTTCTTGACGAGCTTGCGCACGCGATCAACATCCGTGTCGTAGGTCACACGCAGGGGCAGCTTCATGAGCACCCAATCACGCGAATAGTTTGTCAGCTGCTTGATTTCGCCGAAGGGAATGGTGTGCAGCGCACCCAGATGATGACGCAGCTGGAAGGAACGGATGGAGATTTTCTCCACCGTGCCCTTGATGCCCTCGATCTCGATATATTCACCGCGCCGGAACGCGTCATCGAGCAGGAAAAAGGCGCCCGAAAAGATATCCTGGATGAGCTTCTGCGCGCCAAAACCAACGGCAATGCCAATGACGCCCGCCGATGCGAGCAGCGGGCCGATATCGATACCGAGCCTTGAAAGGATAACGATTGCGGCAGCGACGAAGATGATCGCGATCAACACGTAGCGCACAATTGGCAGCAGCGTTGCCATGCGTGACACACCGGCCCCGCCGCCGTCCCCACCCATCTCCACTTCAACAGGACCGCCTTCCTCTTCCATGCGGGCGTCGATGAAGATCTTCACCGCATTGTAGGCCAGGATCAGGCATACTGTGATCGGAAGCATGTCGAAAAGAATGGCCCAGACATTATCCTCCTGCGCCAGCGGCACGCCCCATATCTGGGCCAAGCGACCAACAGCAAGCGTCGCAACAACGGCCACCACTGCATTTTCAAAGAAACTGCGAAAGCGTGGCTTGAACTCAAACACCTGCGGATCGGTCAGCTCGGTTTCGGATTCGAGCGGAGCTAGATCGGTTGCATCATCCTCATCGCCATCATCGGAGGCAGCCGACCGGATGGCCTCCCTTTCGGCGCGGGCGCGGGCCTGCGCCTGCCTCTCGGCTTCCGCACGTTCCTGATAAAGCTTCAGTCTTCGCTTGTAGAAAATCTGAATGCCGATGAAGGCTAGGCCGATAATGATCAAGCACACATAAAAGATCACGATGGGTGCGATGATGACCGCCGATGCCCCGGGAATGAGCATCGCAACGCGGTACACAAACATGAAGAAAGCCGCGACGCCGTAAACAAGCAAGAAATCTGGGACGATCTTTGCCAGCCAGACTTTAAATCGGCCATACACGCCAACGGGCTCGCGGGGCGTGAAAGCTGACTTCAACAATTGGCGGTTTGAAAAAATCAGCCAAACCATGACAGCAATGGCGAGAAAAGCCAGGATCACCAAAAGCAGTTGTGCATTGGCCCGCGGCAGAAGTCCGTTGCCTTCAAAGCCAATCGCCGGTGCGCTGAAACCGACGCTGATTGTCAACCGGAAAAACGCGACCAGCGCCATCAGCACAGCCGCGCTCACCCACCATTTCGTGTAGAGGCTCTTTGCCTCCTCGGCGGTTAGGTTGAACAGGCTGTTTTGGGGCGCGTCATAAACAAAGAGGTTCCAGCCAACGGCATAACGCAAAATGCGGTAGACGATATAGGCCCCAACAACTTCAAAGATGACGCTGCGAGACAGTGTGTCGCCGGGGTCCAGAATGACAGCCGTAAGCGCAGCTGCGACAAGATATAGAAGAGTTATGGTGAGCGCGATGACGGCACGAAACAACAAAAGATAGGCTTTGTCTGCGGTCGTTTCCGGATTTGGTGGCGACACACCTGCATAACGAGACCGCAGCCAATTGAGGTAAGGTCGAGTTAGGAGGAAACCGATGAACAGACCCAAAAGAGCCGTTCCAAGAGCCTTGGCAAACCACAGATAGCCCAGTTCCTCGTCCGCTTTGCGGAATGTCGCGTTGAGGTTTTTTGGCAGTGTGGCAGCACTGGCAAATATGGCGCTCAACCTTTTGCGCAATTCCAGAAACTGCTCCGTGCTGCGCGAAACGACATCTTTCTCGGGTTGCTCCTGTTGGGTATTGGGCTGAACAACGATGACAGTTGAGCCATCGCGCCTTGCCTCTTCCAACAACACTTCCAGCCCGCTGCTGGCCTCACTGGACCCGCCGGCACCGGGCAAAAGCTGGGCGTGGGCCGGAGCGATCGCCAATGCCAGAACCATCCAGATCGTAGCGCGTATCGCGGCGAAGGAACCAAAGCGTTTCAACAAGGCAGTCACCCCCGTCAACTGCAAGTGGGAAATCGGAAGCCGTCACTATGCCCGCACTTGCACTTGCACGAAAGTGGGAGCCGACAATTGTTGCAACCACGTTGGGCAATTTGGGGATATCGCAGCAGGTGAATTTTTTCATGTTGCCACGCTGTTTTACACGATCCGCTTTTGTGTAAGGTGCACATCAAGTGCAGCGGCGCGGCCGCGCGATAGCAAGCCAAGGGAGCGCATTGGGCTTGGTCGATACGACGGCATCCGAAGTGGAACCGCCCATGGCAGCGCAGCCGAACGCTCGGAGCGGGGCGAGCAAATGCGCCTATACGCATGATATCATTCGTGTCGACGATCTCAACATCGCGATCGACCTGAAAGGAACGGATCTTAACGTCATCCGTGGGGCGTCCTTCCGAATACCCGCTGGAAAAACGGTTGCACTTGTGGGTGAGTCCGGTTCTGGCAAATCGATTATTTCGCAGGCCATTTTGGGCATATTGCCAAGCGTTGCCCGCATCACCGGCGGGCGTATCGACTATCGCGAACACGCAAAAGATGAAGCCATCGATCTTGCTTCGCTGGAGGACAATTCGGCCCAGCGACTGGCGCTGCGCGGCGGCAAGATGTCGATCATCTTTCAGGAACCGATGACCTCACTCTCACCTCTGCACACGATCGGCAATCAGATCGGTGAAGCGCTGGAACTGCATCGCGATGAGATCGCGCCGGACGAAGTGAAAAAGACGGTCATCGACATGCTCGATCTTGTCGGCTTCCCCAAGCCCGACGCGGCCTATTCCATGTATCCGATGGAACTTTCAGGCGGTCTGCGTCAACGCGCCATGATCGCCATGGCTCTCATCTGCCATCCCGCGTTGTTGATCGCCGACGAGCCGACAACTGCGCTTGATGTTTCGATGCAGGCCAAGATTTTGAGTCTGCTAATCGAGTTGCAGGACAAGCTCGGCATGGCGGTTCTGCTGATCACCCATGACCTTGGTGTCGTGGCAAACATGGCCGACGAGGTGGTGGTGCTTTATCATGGTCAGGTGATGGAGGCAGGGTCACGCGAAGCTATCTTCCGTGATCCACACCATCCTTACTTGAAAGCCCTGCTGGCCGCTGTTCCCGATCTCGACATGGATTACGGCGCCAAACTGCATTCGTTGCGGGACATCGATCATGAAATCCCGGTTTCCATGCGCGGCGACATCGAAGATCGCAAGTCGCATGCCGATGAGGTGATCCTGCGTGTTCGGCATCTGTGCAAGTCTTTCATTGCCAAGAAACAGAAAGGTTGGCTGAGCAAGGAACAAACCGTCACGCGTGCGGTCGATGATGTCTCTTTTGACGTGCGTCGCGGCGAGTGCTTTGGTTTGGTCGGCGAATCCGGTTGCGGCAAGACCACTACGCTAAAGCTGCTGGTACGGGCTTTGTCTGCCGACAGCGGTTCCGTCGAATGGTTCGAGGAAGACCGCAAAATCGATCTGCTTGCGCTCCACGGCGATGATCTGAAGCGCTTCCGCCCAAAAATGCAGATGGTGTTTCAGGACCCGTTCTCGTCCCTTTCTCCGCGCCAAACGGTGCTCAACATCCTCAAGGAGCCGATGGAAGTGCACGGCCTGTTGCAGGGCGAAAAGGGGGGGCGATCGCGATATGCGGCTGAACTGATGCGGCTTGTGGGTTTGCAACCCAGCTATCTGGGCCGCTACCCGCATTCCTTTTCCGGTGGCCAGCGTCAGCGCGTGGGCATCGCACGCGCGCTCGCCTTGCGGCCAGATCTTGTTTTTTTGGATGAGCCGGTTTCAGCGCTTGACGTATCCGTGCAGGCCCAGGTGCTCAATCTGCTCAAGCAATTGCAGGACGAGCTTGGCCTCACCTATGTGTTCATTTCGCACAACCTTGCCGTCGTGCGCTATATCGCCGATCGGATCGGCGTGATGTTTCGAGGGCAACTGGTGGAACTTGCCACCCGCGAGGAACTGTTCGACAATCCCCTCCACCCATACACCAAGGCGCTGCTCGATGTTGTGCCCCATGCCAGTCTTGACCATCCTCTCGACTTCGACAGGATCAACCGTGACATGGCGTCGGAAGGACGCAATTGGAGCCCGCCTTTCGCGCCGCTCAGCGATGAGTCGGATATGCAAATGATCCGGATTAATGACGATCATTTTGTTCGAGTCATCGTCGGGACGGACCCAGCAACCCTGGTTCAGGAAAGTAAATGACATGAAAACACTCGCAACCGCTCTGATCGGCTCAATCGCATTGGCATATTCGTTCTCCGCCGCTCATGCCGAACCGCCTGAAGAAGCGCGCATGCTGGATTTCGCTTCGATGGAAAAGATCATCGGCAAGAAGGGCGGCGCTATCGATATCCTCATGGCCAAGGCCAAGGATGTGCGCCAGATGACGGTCTATTCCAATGCCCGTCTCGTCCATTACGATCAGACCTTCACGCTGGTGCCGGACATTCTTGCCGAGGTTAAGAATGAAGGGAACAAGGTCTTCACGCTGCGTTTGAGACGCGGGCACAATTGGTCCGATGGCACACCATTCACCACGGAGGATTTTCGCTATTGGTGGGAAGATGTTGCCAACAATGAGGAATTGGAACCGGGCGGCATTCCTCGCGAAATGATGTCAGATGGCAAGCCGCCGAAAGTGGAGATCATCGACAGCCACACAATCCGCTACAGCTGGGACAGCGTGAACCCGTTGTTTCTGACAGCGCTGGCCGGAGCACGGCCGATGTATATCTACATGCCCGCTCACTACATGAAGCAGTGGCATTCAAAATATGCTGATGCCGACACGCTGGCAGCCAAGATCGAGTCTGAAAATGTGCAAAACTGGACGTCTCTGCACAAACGTTTTGGGCGCCAGTACAGGCCGGAAAACCCTGACCTGCCGACGCTCCAACCCTGGATGACGACGACCAAGTTGCCCTCTGAACGCATCGTGTTCAAGGCCAACCCGCATTTCCACCGCGTTGACCCGAACGGCACCCAACTGCCCTACATTCAAACGGTCAACATGAACATCGCGTCCAAGGACATCATTGCCGCCAAGGCCGGTACCGGTGAAACTGCCATGCAGGGGCGCTATTTGCGGTTCGACAATTATGCCTTCCTGAAGCAGGGGGCGGAAACCGGTGGCTTTGATGTTTATCTTTGGCCCACGGGCAAGGGGTCGGAAATGGTGCTGTTGCCCAATCTGAACGCCGCTGACAAAGGGTTCCGAGAAGCGTTTCAGGATGTGCGCGTGCGACGCGCACTCTCGCTGGGCATCGATCGCAACGAAATCAACGAGACGATCTTTTTCGGTCTGGGCCGTCCTTCGGCCAATTCGGTATTGCCGTCCAGCCCTCTCTTTACCGACGCTCATGCCAATGCCTGGGCTGAGCTTGATGTCGGCAAGGCCAATACTCTGCTTGATGAGGCAGGCTTCGACAAAAAATCAGCCGACGGCACCAGGTTGATGCCGGATGGTCGCGAGTTCGAGATCATCGTGGAGACGGAGGGCGACAGCCAGGACACCGATATATTGCAACTCATTGCAGATCACTGGAAATCGATCGGCGTGAAACTGTTCATTAAACCATCGCAGCGCGACATTTTGCGTGGCCGGGTGGCAAATGGCGAAGCGGTTATGACCACTTGGGAAGGGCTCAACCGCGGGCTGGCGACACCGGACATGAACCCCGAAGAGCTTGCGCCGGTCTCCCCGGTCCAGGGCCAATGGCCGGCCTGGGGTGCACATTATGAAACCAACGGCACATCCGGTGAGGCCATCACGCTTCCCGATGTGAAGCGCATTGCTGAACTCTACGCCTCGTGGAAATCGGCCGAAACCTATCAAGCGCAGGCCGCCATCTGGCAGGAAATGCTGACGCTCTTCACGGATAATGTCTATTCCATCGGCACGGTGTCGGGCGGGTTGCAACCCATCGTTGTCTCCAACGCGCTGCGCAATGTTCCCCGTGAAGGTATCTGGAGTTTTGAGCCGACACTGTATTTCGGCCATTACCTGCCAGACACGTTCTGGCTAGACGAATAGTCGGGCCGCTTTTCGCGCTCCCGGCGATCGCCCATGCTTCGCTATATACTCTATCGCTGTGTGGTGATGATCCCGACGCTGGTGCTGGCGTCGATCGTGATTTTCACGATCATCCAGCTGCCGCCCGGAGACTATGTCGAGACCTATATCGGTGAGTTGCTGGCGTCCGGCGAATCTGTCGACATGGCGCGGGTGGAGTATCTGCGCGAGGAGTACGGGCTCAACGAGCCGATGTGGAAGCGCTATCTGCTCTGGATCGGCAATTTCGTCACAGGCGATTTCGGTTATTCCTTTGAGTATGAGCGCCCGGTATCAGAAGTCGTTGGCAATCGCCTGTGGTTGACCATTCTGGTCTCCTTCGCAACGATCGTGCTCACCTGGGTGATCGCATTTCCGATCGGCATTTATTCGGCCACCCATCAGTATAGCTGGGGCGACTACGGGCTCACCTTTGTCGGGCTGCTCGGCCTTGCCACACCAAACTTTCTGCTGGCGCTGGTGATGATGTATTTCGCGCAGACCCTGTTTGGCGTGTCCATCGGTGGATTGATGGAGGCGCGCTTCATTGATCAGCCGATGAGTTGGGACAAGTTTATGTCCATTCTTGAGCATCTCATCGTGCCAACCATCGTCATCGGTACAGCCGGAACGGCAGCGATGATCCGTCGTATCCGCGCCAATCTGCTCGATGAATTGCAAAAGCAATATGTCGTCACCGCTAAGGCCAAGGGCGTTCCGCCATTCAAGCGGCTGGTGAAATATCCCTTGCGGATGTCGCTCAATTTCTTCGTTGCCGATATCGGCTCGCTGTTGCCCAACATCATCTCTGGCGCTGAAATTGTGGCCATCGTTCTGTCCTTGCAAACCACGGGACCGCTTCTGATTGCTGCCCTGCAAAGTCAGGATATGTATCTGGCCGGGTCGTTTCTGATGTTCCTGGCCACACTCACCGTGATCGGCGTTCTGCTGTCAGACATCGCGCTTGGCTTCCTTGATCCGCGCATCCGCCTGCAAGGGGGTGCGGAGAAGTGACGGCCAGCGACAAAACCAGTGCGGATGCGCCACTCGCCATGGCTGAAACCATTACGGCGGAAGAGCAGGTCGCTCTGGAGCGCATGAAGGCCGCCTATGCCGATGGCAGCATTCAGGGCGAGTCATCGCTGCCGCCGCCCGATACTGAAACACTGCCCCATTTCGTGTCCGAAGCCCCGTTTGATTTGCGCTCGGTTGAAAAGCTGACGCCGGAGCAAGAGAAGATCTATTTCGCCTCGCAACTCACCCTGATGTGGTGGAAATTTCGTCAGCACAAGGTGGCCGTCTGGTCAGGCGTCTTTCTTTTGATCCTTTATGGATCGATTTTCATCAGCGAGTTTCTGTCACCGTGGAACTATCAGACACGCCATTCGCAACACATCTATATGCCGCCGCAGGGTGTGCATCTCTTTCACGAAGGCGAGTTCATCGGCCCCTTTGTCTATGACGTGAAGCGCAAGCTCAATCTGGAGACGATGCAGCGCGAATATACGGTCGATGAAACAAAGCCTCTGAAACTGTCATTCTTCTGTTCCGGGGACCCCTACAACTGGTTTGGGCTGATCCCGGCGAACAACCATCTGGTCTGCGCCCCCAAGGGCGCTCCCTTCTACCTGCTCGGCACGGACCGGCTCGGGCGGGACCTTCTAAGCCGCATTCTACAGGGCGCACGTATATCGCTGACCATCGGGCTGATCGGCATCAGCGTATCCTTCCTGCTGGGCATCGTGATCGGCGGGGCCGCAGGCTATTACGGTGGTTGGGTGGATATGGTCGTACAGCGGGTGATCGAAGTGCTTCAGTCGATCCCAACCATTCCGCTGTGGCTCACCCTGTCAGCAATCATGCCCGCAAGCTGGTCACCGATTCTGATCTATTTCGGGATCACCATCATTCTGGGTTTGCTCGACTGGACCGGCCTTGCGCGAGCCGTGCGCTCCAAGCTTTTGTCTCTGCGCGAGGAAGACTATGTCCTCGCCGCGCAACTGATCGGCGCCAACCCGGCCCGCATCATTGGCCGACATCTCATTCCCGGTTTCATGAGCCATCTGATCGCCTCCGCCACGATTACCATCCCCACCATGATCCTGGGTGAGACGGCACTGTCGTTCCTTGGCCTTGGCCTTCGCGAACCGATCACGTCTTGGGGCGTGCTGTTGAATGAAGCGCAATCCATCAATGTTGTTGCGGTCTTTCCCTGGCTGATGCTCCCGGTGGTGCCGGTGATCTTCGTCATCATCGCCTTCAACTTTCTGGGCGATGGACTGCGCGACGCTGCCGACCCGTACAAATAGCGCCACAACTGCCTCATCGGCCCCGGGCACAAAGAAGCCCGCGACTTGCGCGGGCTTTGAAAAGTCGTTGCTGTTGGGTCTTGTTTAGATACCCAAACCACCGAATTTCTTGTTGAACTTAGACACGCGTCCGTCTCGCGCCAGAAGCTGCCCGCCACTGCCTGTCCAGGCCGGATGGGAGGTCGGATCGATATCGAGATTCATAGTGTCGCCTTCCGAACCCCAGGTGGAGCGGGTCTCATATTCGGTACCATCGGTCATGACGACCTTGATGGTGTGATAGTCTGGGTGGATATCGGCTTTCATCGTTCAAATCCTCGGGCATGTCAGATGCCGCCGGTCCGGCGCGACATCCCATCTTGGGTGTTGAGGGACAACGCAAACCTGCTTTGCGGCTCGTACCGCATCACAAAACCTGCGCGTCCAGGAAAATTCTGCGCGGCCCATACAACAAGGCAGCCAACAAGACAAGAAGCTGACGGTGATGCCATTCGCTCCAGGCGTGGCCGCATTACTGCTGATCTTCGGTCTGCACGTCCATTCCCTCAAGGCGTGCCAGCGCGGCATCGACAACGGACTGCGCTGTAATCCCAAAATGCTCGTAGACCTCTTTGTACGGGCCGGAAGCACCAAACCCGTCCATGCCGATAAAGGCCCCATCATGACCAATGAAGGCGTTCCAGCCCTGCCGAACGGCAGCTTCCACGCCGATCTTCACCGGAGCACCGCCAATCGTCGCCTCTCGATACTCTTCAGACTGGGCCTCGAAAAGCTCAAAACAGGGCACCGAAACCACTCTGGTGGCATGTCCTGCGGCGTCGAGTTCACGCTTCGCCTCAAGGGCGATTTCGACCTCCGATCCGCTTGCAAATATCGAAATCGAGGCCTCGTCGTCGCAATCAGCGACCACATAGGCCCCCTTCGCACAGCGATTGCGCTTTTCAAACTCCGTGCGAACCGACGGCAGATCTTGCCGTGTGAGCGCCAGCGCGCTTGGAGTTTTTGTTGACTGAAGGGCAAGCTGCCAACATTCGACCGTTTCCGTCACGTCTGCGGGTCGAAACACATTGAGGTTGGGAATCGCCCTCAAGGCGGCCAGATGCTCCACTGGCTGATGGGTCGGCCCGTCCTCGCCAAGCCCGATGGAGTCATGGGTCAGCACGTGAATGACACGAATACCCATCAACGCGGCGAGGCGGATCGATGGGCGGCAATAGTCGGAAAAGATCAAAAACCCACCAGAATAGGGGATGATACCGCCATGCAGTGCGATGCCGTTCACCGCCGCCGCCATACCGTGTTCGCGAATGCCCCAATGGACGAACCGGCCGGAGAAATCATCACCCGTCACAGCGCTCATATCAGACGTGCGCGTGTTGTTGGAGCCGGTCAGGTCAGCCGACCCGCCAAGCGTTTCGGGAATCGCTGCATTGATGACCTCAAGCGCGGCTTCCGAGGCCTTTCGCGTGGCCTTCTTTGGCTGTTCTTCGGCAAGTTTTTCCTTGTAGTCATCAACGGCGGCATCAAAACCGCTTGGCAGTTCGCCGGCAAACCGACGAACAAATTCGCCACGGGTCTCGCTGTCAGTTCCATCAAGGCGTTGCTGCCATTCCTTGTGCTTTTGAGCGGAGCGCAAGCCCGCAATCCGCCAGCCATCCAAAACACCTTCCGGCACTGCGAAAGGTTGCGCTTCCCAGCCCAAAGCCTCGCGGGCGCCTTCGATCTCTTCCGGCCCGAGCGGCGAACCATGCGCCTTGGCCGTGCCCGCTTTTGTGGGCGCCCCGAAACCAATCGTCGTTTTGCAGGCAATCATGGTGGGTTTGTCGGACGCTTGTGCAGTTTTGATAGCTTCGGTAATTGCATTGTGGTCGTGCCCGTCAACGCACAGCGTGTTCCATTGGCAGGCCTGAAAGCGCGCAATCTGATCTGTCGAATCCGATAGCGAAATCGGCCCGTCAATCGAGACGTTGTTGTCGTCCCAGAACAGAATGAGCTTATTGAGCTTCAAATGCCCCGCCAGTGAGATTGCCTCCTGGCTGATCCCTTCCATGAGACAACCGTCGCCCGCTAGACAGTAGGTGTAGTGATCGACCAGGTCACCGCCAAATTCCGTCGCAAGCTTCTTTTCCGCCATTGCCATGCCCACTGCATTGGCGATGCCCTGACCAAGCGGTCCGGTTGTGGTCTCAATCCCGGCGGCATGCCCATATTCGGGATGGCCGGCTGTACGCGAGCCCAGCTGGCGAAAATTCTTGATCTCATCAATGGTGATATCGTCATAGCCGAGCAGATAGAGCGCGGAATAAAGCAGCATCGATCCGTGACCCGCGGAAAGCACAAATCGGTCGCGATCCGGCCAATCCGGCGATTTGGGATCAAACTTCATGAACTGTGTGAACAGCACCGTCGCAATGTCCGCAGCACCCATGGGAAGGCCTGGATGACCGGAATTGGCCTTCTGCACGGCATCGGCGGAAAGGAAACGGATTGCATCTGCCATGTGTTTCGTTTTTTCGATCTGGGTCATGAAAGCTATCGATTTCAGCGAGTTATTTGGGGGTTCAGCGTGTTTGGACCACCCGGAAAAGGCCAAGGCAAACACTGTATGGGAGCGGTCCCATAGCATTGCCACAAATGGCTGGAAAGCACTTGCGACAATTCGTGATGGTGCTTTCGCCTGCCATTCACCTGTTTTGTGACGGTGCAAAGCTGTCAAATCGCTCAAAAGAATGCGGACAACGCATTTGCGGGATTGACGAATTCGGCTAGGTGAATGAGTGGAAGGGTCATCTGCTGATCCGCCCTCACCGGATTTGGGCTGGTCACAAAGTCTTGGAAGCAACGCAACGTGGCCGAAGAAAAGTCATCAAGCTCTGGCTACAAGTCACCTATCGCCTCCGCCATTGCGCGCATCAACCAGGCGTTGGATGGGCTGGAAGCGGCAGCCGAGAACCAGCCGCAACCCATGCAGCCGGGTGAGGAATTGCAGCGCATGAGCGCCGATCGCGCACGCCTTGCCCGGGAGTTGGATGCTCAGAAGGCTCGCAGCGATCGATTGTCCGAGGTGAACAGCGAGGTCTCAAAACGTCTTGTAGGGGTTATGGAAACCGTGCGACACGTTCTGGATGACGATTCGCAGTCCGGGTGACATGGCTCTGGCAACAAGAGCCGCGACATCCTGACCTTTCCCTACCATCCAGCGAAGGCCCACCATATAGCGAAGGAAAGCGATGCCTCAGGTTGCGGTTCAGATCAACGGAAAGACCTATCGCATGGCCTGCGACGAGGGGCAGGAGGCCCATTTGCTCGACCTGGCGCAGCGCTTCGACAAAACCATCAATTCGCTCAAAGGCTCGTTTGGCGAAATAGGTGATCAGCGTCTCACCGTTATGGCCGGTGTTATGGTGACGGATGAGCTGGTTGAGTTGCAGCACAAGGTGCGCGGCCTGGAGTCAGAACTGGCCGATTTGCGCATGGGCTCCAATGCCGCGCGTGAGGCACAAATTGCCGAAGCGCTCAACAAAACGGCAGATCGAATCGAGAAGATTTCAGGCAAGCTTGGCGGCGGCAATTGAACGGTCCAGATTGCGAAGCCGGATTTTCGGACAGTTTTATCCCTGGCGCCTGGGGCACTTCGGTCCTATCTTGGCCGCGTTCGGGCTGCCCGGTTTGTTGGTCAATCATCCTCGGGGCCTTACCGATTCTGAAGGGAGCTGTCCCTGTCCTCGCTCGTGGGCTTGGGCACACGGCGCCCACCTACGCTGTAGGTTCCAGGATCGATAAAACGCTGACGGCTGCGGCGGCTCGTTCCTAATCATGTCTGATAATACCACGAAACAAGCCAAGTCTGACCTGCGCAAGGCCGTGCTTGCGCGTCGTGACGCTTTGACGGCAGAGTTTCGCATCCAGGCTTCGCTGGATGCAGCGGATCACGGTCTGACAGCCCCCTGTTTCAGCGATGAAGTTTTTGTTGGCGATACGGTGGTTTCAGGCTTTTTGCCGATCCGCAGCGAGATCGACGCCCGGCCCCTTCTGGCGGGTTTGGCGCAGCTTGGTGCTAGACTGTGCCTACCTGTCGTGATCGATAAGACAACGATCGTCTTTCGCGAACTGCTGCGCACGGCTCCACTGGTTGAAACGGGTTTTGGAACCGTTGGACCGCCACCGGATGCCAGAATTCTTGACCCAAAGGTTCTGATTATGCCGCTTTCGGCTTTTGACCGGCGCGGCGGAAGAATGGGGTATGGGGCGGGCTATTACGACCGTGCTGTTGAGACTTTGTTGACCAAGGGCATCAAACCCACGCTGCTCGGCATGGCTTTTTGCGTTCAGGAGGTTGATGCTGTGCCGATGGAACAACACGACGCCTATCTGCACGGCATAATCACTGAACGGGCCTATCTGGATGCGCATTCTGTTTCTGGGTGACATGGTGGGCCGCACGGGCCGCACCGCCGTTTACGACCGCCTACCCGGCCTGAAACGTGAGCTTGCGGCCGATCTCGCCATCGTCAATGGCGAGAATGCCGCATCGGGTTTCGGCATCACACGCAAGATCCTGCATGAGACCTTCGAGGCCGGTGCTGATATCGTGACCAGTGGCAACCATGCCTTCGACCAGAAAGAAACACTAAGCTGGGCTGGCGAGGAGGACCGCTTTCTGCGTCCGGTGAACTTCCCGTCCGGGACACCGGGCCACGGCGCAAATCTGGTTGAAGCAGCCAACGGAGCCAGAGTGTTGGTTGCCAACATCATGGCGCGCGTCTTCATGCATCCTGAACTGGATGACCCCTTCACAGCGGCGGAACAGGTGCTGGGTTCTGCACCCTTAGGCGAGGCGGCGGATGCGGTGGTGATTGACTTTCACGCCGAGGCCACGAGCGAAGCGCAGTGTTTCGGTCACTTCGTCGATGGTCGTGCCAGTCTTGTTGTTGGCACGCACACGCATATCCCAACGGCCGACCATCACATTCTGGAGGGCGGGACCGCCTACATCACCGATGCTGGCATGTGCGGCGACTACAATTCTTCGCTCGGCATGAACAAAGAAGAGCCGCTGAACCGCTTTTTGACCAAGGTGCCGCGTGGCAGAATGGAGCCCGCGACCGGCGAAGCAACCATTTGCGGCGTGTTGACTGAGATTGACGACGCAACGGGTCTGGCAACCGCAATCGAACCGCTTCGCCTCGGCGGCATCCTTAGCCAGATGATGCCGACGGTGTGAACCCGCGATTTTTGCCTGCCGCCGCCAACGGGTGCGCGGTTTCCACGAGTGCGCGCAGCCGCTCCTCCATCACGTGGGTGTAGACTTGCGTTGTCGCAATGTCGGCATGGCCAAGCAATTGCTGCACAGCGCGCAAATCGGCACCGTTCTGCAACAAATGGCTGGCGAAAGCGTGCCGCAGCACATGGGGTGACACTTTCGACGGTTGAAGCCCGGCCCGCGCCGCAAGGTCCTTCAGATCGCGCGCAAAGTTCTGACGTGTCATATGGCCGGAAGCACTCGATGCCGGGAACAGCCACGGCGATCCCGCATTGCGCTTCTCGCGCAGTGCAACAAAGATAGACACCGCTTCCCGGGCCTTGTTGCTCATGGGAACCAGCCGTTCCTTGCCGCCCTTGCCCTTGACCAAGATAAAACGTTGATCGGTGTTCGTTGCGGAGATGGGCAGCGAAACCAGTTCCGACACGCGAAGTCCCGAAGCATAAAGCAGTTCCAGCAGCGCAAGCAGCCGCGATGCACGTCTTTTCCTGGCGAGCGTATCCGCCGTTTCGACTTCCGCCTGAGCGCATTGGAGAAGACGGTCAACTTCGCCTTCGCTCATGATTTTGGGCAGGCTCCGCCCGAGTCGTGGAGAGTCCACCGCACCTGTCGGGTCATCGCCGCGCAGCCCCTCGCCATAGGCAAAACGATAAAACTGCCTCAGGGTCGACAGTCTGCGGGCCTGCGAGGATGCGCTCATGCCTTCGTCATTCATGACAACCAGCCAATTGCGAATATCTTCGCAGGTGGCGCTCATCAATCGCGCATTGTGCCAGGCGTCGAAGGCAGCAAGATCGCGCTCATAGGCTGCCAGCGTGTTGGCCGCAGCGCCGCGCTCAACACTCATCATCTCCAGAAAGGCTTCAATGGCGAGCGCGTTCTTCATCGGTTTCAACCAAAGCGGGTTCCCAGCAGCACTGCCGCTGATGATCGCGGCAATTTGCTAACGCGCGGTTAGGGAAGAGGCGGCGTCTCGCAGTGCTTCAAGGCGCTGGACGGTGTTGTCGCCGGGATGATTGCCCGCCCTGTCGAGAATATCTCCCATGCTGCGATAGGCCAGATCGAATTGCTGCCGACCCAGTTTCCAGTCCAGCGTGCCCATGCCCTGAGAGGTGGGCATGTCGATCATAACATCGTCCAACAGTTCCAGCGCGCTTTGACGTCGCCGAGCGGTAACAACCATCGTCTTTGCCAGCACATTGGTCAAAGTGGGAAGATTGGAGTTCCGACTGCGCGTGACCCACTGCCAGAGGGCAGCCAAACGAGAAGGCATGTCTTCATAACGCGCTGCGAGCCGCCATTCGGGCTGTTCCTGAAAGCTCAATATGATGTTTGGGCCGGCTTTTGTTTTGCGCATCACGTCAACGGGCAAATTATCGATCAGCGCGCCGTCAATAAGCACCTCGCCATCATCGGCGATCATCGGCGGAAAGATTGCGGGGATCGACCCTGACGCGCGCACGGTCTTCCAGAGCTCTCCAGTGCGGTGGATGTGCATGTCGTTGGTGGTCAGGCTGGTGGAGACTGCAAAATAATTGAGTGGCAGGTCTTCCAGCCGCCATTGGCCGTAATGCTTGCGCATCTGCTCATCGAAGGCATTGTGGTCCAGAATGCTGTAAAGCGGCGCGGCAAGCTTTGACATGGCCTTGCTGCGCACAAAGATCTCCTCGCAGCGTGCCATGATCTCGTCGGGTGGCATTTGACTCGCTAATGCCCCGGCCATCGCCGCACCAACGCTTGTGCCGCCATAAATGTCGATGTCGTAGCCATGCTCCAGCAGCGCCTTGACCGCGCCGAGATGGGCCGTGCCATAGGCGCCGCCGCCGGACAGCACGACCCCCAAGGCCTGCCCTGACAGAAAGCGCAAGAAGCGCGCCATCGTTTCCGGTTTGCCGAAACAGACATGATGTCGGAGCAGGCTGTGGCGGTGTCGCAAAAGCTGGGCCGAATTGCGCGGCCGTTCGCGACATTGCGACGACCATATTACGACATGAGCGGGACAGGTTGCGGCATTCGCCAGTATCGACTCTTCATGCGGGGCGGATGAGCTTGCGTTGACGTGAGTGCTATCGACGACCAGACAGATGCAGTCGCAGCTGCGTGTGGCAAAGTCGAACCATTCCCGACCGTTGGGCGTTTCGATCTCTCCGCAAAGAAGAAAGACCTGCTTATGCAGCTGCTCGCAGTCAAACAGCCAATGCGCATCTCGGTCGCCGGCATTGGTCGCATCGGCAATTCGCACGGAGCCATCTTGCGGCAATGTATCGCCAAGAGCGTGTATGAAATCGGCGGGCAGACGCAAGCCACCCGCCGGAACAAGCGCAATTGTCTTGGCACCGCGCGGAGGCAAAGGCATCGCATTGCGGGTCAACTCCGCCATGCGCCGCGTCACCACGGCCAAAATCAGTTCACTGAGTTCCGGAATCTCGCGGTTCAGCTTCCGATAGGTGCGCCGATCAAGCTGGATGACTTCGCTGTCGCGGGTCGCAACGACATCGCTGGTGCGCCGTCCGCCGGAAAAGAATGCCAGCTCGCCAATCGATTCGCCGGGCAGAATTTCAGCAACAGGTTGACCCTTCGCCAACACAACAAACTTGCCAGACAGCACCACAAAAACCCGTCTGGCACGATCATTGAATGTAATCAGGCGATCGCCCTTAGCCACGCGACGTCGTTGAGCATGGCGTTCGATTGAGGCCAGTTGGCCGTCGGTAAGTTGTGTGAACGCGGCAAAGCGCCTGAGTTGAGCAGCGACGCTCATCGATACACCCTCAGCGCCCCTTATGCGGGTGTGGTGAAGTCATTGGTTCTCGCGTCAGTCGCGGTCATTGAGCTTCTTGGATGGAATTTTGACGCGCATTTCGCGATCATTTGGTTCAACAAATGTTGCAAGCGCAAACATGCCGCCATAGGCCAGTCCGCCCAGCACAGCCAGAAAAATCAGAAAACGAAACAGGCTTGGCACGCCCAACACTCCTCAGACGAGGTTTCACTCGCCACATCCACTGCATACATGACAAAAGCGCCCCCGATCTTTATGGTTAACGCAAAGGCAGATGGCAAGATGTGTTGGCTGCCTGGTCCGGGGTGAGACCTCGAATACCGCAACACCACGCTTTGGGCAGGACTTGACGCTTGGCCTGTTTTGGGGTGTTTGGCCGCGAACTGCGCAAACACCAACCGTAAAGACAAAAAGAAAACGAAAAACCCGTGAACACAGCAACCAGTCATGACATCAACCGGGCCGTAATTGCGGACCGATCCAGCACGATCCGCCGCGCATTGAACGGTCGCAGCATCGTTCTTGTGGGCATAATGGGGGTGGGAAAGTCCACCATCGGAAAGCGTATGTCGCAATATCTTGATATCCCCTTTGTCGATGCGGACAAGGAGATCGAGAAGGCCGCAGGCATGTCGATTGAAGACATTTTCGACCAGTTTGGCGAATCTGCCTTCCGGTCGGGTGAAAAGAAAGTCATCAAACGTCTGATGGGCGAAGGGCAGAAGATCCTCGCAACCGGTGGTGGCGCATTCATGAATGAAGAGATCCGCGAGGATATCGCTGAAGGCGGTGTTTCGGTATGGCTCGATGCGGATCTTGAAATCCTTATGAAGCGGGTGCAGCGCCGCTCCGACCGGCCTCTGCTGAAAGAAGATGACCCTGAAGCGGTGATGAAAGCGCTGCTGGCGGAGCGCAATCCTGTTTATGCTCTGGCCGATGTGAAGATCGAGTCGCGTACTGTTTCGCGTGATGTGATCGCCGGAGAACTGGTAGACTTGCTCGCGGAAGAGCTGCCGGCCATCGCTGAGAAGCGCGGCTGGAAATAGGAGGCGTATGGGCCGTGGCGCCTGACGCCCATTCAACTCAGCAGACCATTCACGTTGATCTTGGAGCGCGTGGCTATGACATCGTCATCGGTGATGATGTCGTCGGGCAGGCAGGTGAGCGCATAAGAGGTGCGTTCGGCGACGCTCGCATCGCTATCATCAGCGATGAGACGGTCGACGGCCTTCACGGCGCAGCCCTGCGGACGGCCCTTTCAACTGCCAGCCTTGACAGCGCCACCATCCTTGTCCCCCCGGGTGAAACGTCAAAGAGCTTCTCCACACTCGAAAACGTAGTTGACGCAGTTCTTGCGCATGGATTTGAGCGCGGCGATGTCGTGCTGGCTCTCGGTGGCGGCGTTGTGGGTGATCTTGCGGGCTTCGCGGCCGGCATTGTGCGCCGTGGTATGGGCTTCGTGCAGATGCCAACAACCCTGCTGGCGCAGGTCGATTCCTCCGTTGGCGGCAAGACGGGCATCAACTCCCCCCGGGGCAAGAATCTGGTCGGCCTGTTCAACCAACCTGCCCTGGTCCTGGCGGATACCAGTCTGCTCGACACGCTCTCGGACCGGGAAATGCGCGCTGGCTATGCCGAAGTTGCCAAATATGGTCTGATCGACCGTCCCGATTTCTTCCGGTGGCTGGAGGTCAATTATCGGCGGGTCTTCGCAGGCGGTGCAGCGCGCGCGCGGGCCGTTGCGGTGAGTTGTCAGGCCAAGGCCGACGTTGTGAAAGCCGACGAGTTCGAGGGAGGACAACGCGCCCTTCTCAATCTCGGTCACACATTCGGCCATGCCTTGGAAGCTGCAGTGGGGTACGACCCGCAGCGTCTTGTACACGGAGAAGGTGTTGCGATCGGCATGGTACTTGCGCATCAGTTCTCACATCATCTCAACCATTGCGGCCCGGAACCGGCTGAACGGGTAATCGCCCATTTGCGAAAGGTCGGACTGCCGACATCGATTGGCGAAATTGCGGGCGATGCCATTTCGGTTGAAACGCTTATGGCCGCCGTTGCGCAGGACAAGAAGGTGAAACGCGGCGCGCTCACTTTCATTCTGACCAAGGGGATCGGTGAAGCCTTTGTTGCCCATGATGTACCCAGCGATGCCGTACGCTCCTTTCTGGAGAAAAAGTGCGACCGATGATAATCTCGTCATAGCCTCCGGTTCTCTTCCCCAACCAAGACAGTTCATAAAGCCATGACCCTTTCCATCGGGCTTACCATTGCGGCCATCTTCCTGCTCATTTGCATGTCGGGTTTCTTTTCCGGCTCCGAAACCGCACTGACCGCTGTATCGCGGGCCCGAATCCACTCCATGGAGAAGGCGGGAAACCTACGCGCCGCGCTGGTGTCGAGACTGATCGAAATTCAGGAGCGTCTGATCGGCTCCCTGCTTCTGTCGAACAATCTGGTGAACATTCTGGCCTCCGCTTTGGCAACGAGCCTCTTTATCTCCCTGTTTGGCGATGGAGGCGTTGCCATTGCCACTATCGTGATGACGATTCTGGTGGTGATCTTTGCTGAAGTGCTTCCCAAAAGCTGGGCAATCTCCAATGCCGACCGGTTCGCGCTCACCGTCGCCCCGGTGGTGAATGTCATTGTCGTGGTCTTCGGCCCGGTTACCAAAGTGGTGAGCTGGATCGTGCGACGTCTGCTGCGCAGCATTGGCGTCGATCTTGACGAGGCGTCTAACCCGCTTTCAGGCCACGATGAATTGCGCGGCACCGTTGATGTGCTCAACCGAGACGGTTCCGTGCTCAAGGATGATCGCGACCGCGTCGGCGGCGTTCTCGATCTGCATCAGCTCGAACTCTCCGACGTGATGGTGCATCGCACAGCTATGACAAGCGTAAATGCCGACATGCGTCCGGAGCAAGTGGTCGAGCAAATCCTTGGTGCGCCCTACACCAGATTACCGGTGTGGGCAGAGGACACCGACAACATCATCGGCATTATTCATGCCAAGGATATGCTGCGCGAACTGGCGGCCTGCAAATATCGCGTCACCAAGTTCGACATTCGCAAGACCATGAAACCGGCCTGGTTTGTTCCGGAATCCACCACGTTGCAGGATCAACTCAACGCCTTTCTGCGACGCCAGGAACACATCGCTCTGGTCGTTGACGAATATGGTGAGGTGGAAGGCCTTGTTACCCTTGAGGACATTTTGGAAGAGATCGTCGGTGACATTGCTGACGAGCATGATGAAGAGATCATGGGCCTGGAATCACAGGTCGATGGTTCGGTTATCGTTGATGGGCAATTGCCCATCCGCGATTTGAACCGCGCGCTCGATTGGGACTTACCGGACGATGAGGCGACAACCGTGGCCGGGCTCGTCATTCATGCAAGTCAGACCATTCCCGAAGAGAAGCAGACCTTTACTTTCTACGACAAGCGCTTTGTTGTGCTGGAGCGCGAGCGCAATCGTATCCTCAAGCTGCGAATCAGAGCGCTGAGTGGCGCACCTGTATCGGCCAACCGACTTTCTTAAATCTAATCCCGAGCCCTTTTCCGGCTGCGCAAAATACGACACACTTGCCGTCTCAGTTTGGGGGCAGGCGAGGCAAATAGAGTGCAATTCAAAAGACTTGTTGCGATTTTGGCTGCCACAGTTCTGGGCGCAACCGCGGCTTCGGCGCAGCAAAATCAGCCACCCGCGGTTGAGGTGGCACAGCCTCTGACCCGCATGATCATCGACTATGATTTGTATGTCGGCCAGTTTCGCGCTGTGCAGGACGTCCAGATTCAGGCGCGGGTTTCCGGCTATTTGCAGTCGATCCATTTTGACGAAGGTGCGCTTGTTAAAACCGGCGACCTGCTGTTTCAGATCGATCCGCGCCCATTTGAGGCCGAACTTGCTCAAGCTGAAGCGGGACTACAGGTTGCAGTTGCCGCGCGGGGGCTGGCGGAAGCCAACAATCAGAGGGCTGTCCAATTGTTGCAGCGCCAGGTCGGTTCGCAGGCGGATGCTGATACCACCCAGGCCGAACTTGCCCAGGCAGTGGCGAATATAGCTCTGGCCGAGGCGCAAGTTGAGGCTGCCCGGCTCGACCTGCAATTCACCCGGATCACCTCGCCAATCGATGGGCGCGTCTCCGCAACCAATCTCGACATCGGCAATCTTGTCACGACAAGCAGTATCCTGACCCGCATTGTCTCACTCGACCCGATCGAGTTCAGTTTTGAGGCTTCGGAAGCCGAATATCTCAAATATGCCCGGCTCGCCCGCGAAGGCGACAGGCCATCGTCTCGCGAAACAGCAAACACCGTTTCTGTCCGTCTTTCCTTTGAGGATAATTGGGACCGGAAGGGTAAGATGAGCTTTGTCGATAACTCGCTGGACCCCAATTCGGGAACCATTGAGGGGCGAGCGCTCTTCGAGAACAGCGACCTGTTCCTGACACCGGGGACCTACGGGCGGCTGCGGCTCCCGGCCTCCGGCGAGTATGAAGCGATCCTCATACCTGACAGCGCGATCCTGTCGGACCAATCGCGCAAGATCGTCTACGTATTGGGTGACGACAATATTGTGCAGGAACGTGGCATCGAGCCAGGAGACATGTTCAAGAACATGCGCACCATCCGTGCAGGTCTCACCAAGGATGACACGATCATCATTCGCGGTCTGCAAAGGGCGCGCCCCGGATCGCCGGTCGAGCCGACGCCGGGAACGCTTGAGATCCAAGACCTGCGATAGGCAAACAAATGGGCTTCTCGCATTTTTTCATCCGCCGACCGATCTTTGCTTCGGTCGTATCGATCATCATCGTCCTCTTGGGCGCTGTTTCCTATTTCTCATTGCCGGTGGCGCAATATCCTGAAATCGCGCCACCAACGATTCAGGTGCGAGCCGTTTATCCCGGCGCCTCCGCGGAAGTGGTCTCCGATACGGTGGCGACGCCCATCGAGCAGGAACTCAATGGTGTGAAGGGCATGCTCTACATGCTCAGCCAGGCCACCGCCGATGGCGCACTCACCATTACGGTTACCTTTGCGCTGGGCACCAATCTCGATGAGGCACAGGTTCTGGTTCAAAACCGGGTCGCGATTGCCGAGCCTCGGCTGCCCGAGAACGTGCGTCGATTGGGGGTTACTACGCAACAAAACTCACCTGACCTGATGATGGTTGTGCATCTGATTTCACCCGATTCGTCACGCGATCAGCTGTATATTTCCAATTATGCCACCACGCAGATTGTCGATCGCCTAGCCAGAGTGGAAGGCGTTGGCAATGTGACCGTGTTTGGCGAGCGCTCCTATTCGATGCGGGTCTGGCTCGATCCCAACCGCATGGCGGCACGCAACCTCACCGCCGGAGAAGTGGTGGCGGCCCTGCGCGCAAACAATCTGCAAGTGGCGTCTGGCATTATCAATCAGGCGCCGGTGCCGTCCCCGGGTGCCTTTCAGCTGAGCGTTGAAACGCAAGGCAGGCTTGTCGAGCCAGACGCATTTAAAGACGTCATCGTACGCACCGATGCCAATGGCCGGCAGATCAGGGTGCGCGACATCGGACGCGTCGAACTGGGCGCTCAATCCTACACGACCAATGGTTATCTGGATGGCAAGAACGCCCTGCCAATCGCCATTTTCCAACGGCCCGGATCAAATGCTCTGGAAACCGCAAGCGCCGTGATCGATCAGATGGACGTCCTCGCACAGGCCTTTCCACCAGGATTGGAGCATGACATCATTTACAACCCAACGGAGTTTATCGAGGAATCGGTCAACGCGGTTTACATCACCATTCTGGAGGCCGTGGCTCTGGTGGTGCTGGTTGTGGTCGTGTTCCTGCAGTCGCTTCGCGCGTCGATCATCCCCATTCTCGCGATCCCCATTTCGTTGATCGGCACCTTCTTCGTGATGTCGGCTTTTGGCTTTTCTCTCAACAATCTGTCGCTGTTTGGTCTGGTGCTTGCGATCGGCATTGTGGTCGATGATGCGATTGTGGTGGTTGAGAATGTCGAACGCTACATTGAAGATGGGTTTTCGCCGCGCGAGGCGGCGCACAAAACCATGGATGAGGTGTCAGGTGCGCTGATTGCGATTGGCCTTGTGCTTTCCGCTGTGTTTGTTCCTGTTGCCTTCATCGAAGGCATTACAGGGCAGTTTTTCCGCCAGTTTGCGCTTACCATTGCGACTGCAACGCTGATCTCGGTCACCGTTTCTTTGACGCTTTCACCGGCACTGGCCGCCATTCTTCTGCAATCAAAGGAAGACAAGGAGCGCCCTCCTCAAAACATCATCTCCAAGTTCATTCATGCGCTGATGTGGCCGTTCCGCATGTTCGGCAAAGGGTTCAACTGGTTCTTCGACAGGTTGGCGGGTGGCTACAGTTTCACCGTGCGCATGCTGCTTCGCGTTTCACTCATCGTCATGATCGCTTACGGGGGCCTGCTTTATCTGACGGGGCAACTCTTCGTCTCCGCGCCGCAAGGCTTCATTCCTGAACAGGATCAGGGCTATCTCATCACCGTGGTGCAACTGCCGGCTGGCGCATCTCTGGAGCGCACCGATCAGGTGATCCAGGAGGCGCAGCGCAAACTGCTCGAGGTTGACGGTATCGGCCACACAGTAGCCTTTTCCGGTCTTGATGGTGGCACCTTTACGCTGGCACCCAATGCCGGCGCCATCTTCGCCGTACTCGACCCATTTGAGGAGCGCGTCGGCCCGACCCTCTCCGCAAACGCAATACTTGGACGTGCCTTTGGAGCGGTCGGGTCGATTCTCGACGCCAACATCTTCATCATCACGCCGCCGCCGGTGCGCGGCATCGGCAATGGTGGCGGGTGGAAACTCTACGTTCAGGATGTTCGCGGTCGCGGCCTGGAAGCACTGGAAGACACGCTTGGTGACGTGGTGCAGGCCGCGCGTGGCATTGATGGCATGGTCGGTGTGTTCAACCTGTTCAACACCGCAACACCCAAAATTTTTGCCGATATTGACCGCGTAAAAGCGCAAAAGATCGGCGTGCCGCCGCAAAACGTGTTCGAAACGCTGGAAGTCTATCTTGGATCCGCCTTCGTGAATGATTTCAACTTCCTTGGTCGAACCTACCGAGTGACGGCGCAGGCTGACGGGATCTTCCGCGATACCGCCTCAGACATTACGCGGCTTCAGACGCGCACAACATCCGGAAATATGGTGCCGCTGGGCTCGGTGGTGGAACTGCGCGAAACGACCGGACCTTATCGCGTGGCACGTTATAACCTCTTTCCAGCTGCCGCCGTTCAGGGGGCGACCACGCCACAATTCTCCACCGGGCAAGCCATCGCGGCTATGGAACGGATGCTGGAAGAGCGCTTGCCCGCCGGTTTTGAGTACGAATGGACGGAACTGGCATTGCAGGAGAAGCTGGGCGGCAACACCGCAATCTACGCATTTCTCTTTGCCGTGATTTTCGTGTTCCTGCTGCTGGCCGCTCAGTATGAAAGCTGGACATTGCCACTTGCGGTCATATTGATCGTGCCGATGGGATTGCTGGCTTCCATTGCCGGGGTCGTCTCGCGCGGGCTGGACGTCAACATTCTCGTTCAGATCGGCTTTGTGGTGCTGGTAGGGCTGGCCTCAAAAAATGCGATTCTCATCGTGGAGTTTGCAAAACAGGCCGAAGAAGAAGGTCGAACGAAACAGGACGCCGCCATTCAGGCCGCGCGGTTGCGGTTGCGTCCCATTCTTATGACCTCTTTCGCCTTCATTCTGGGCGTCGTGCCGCTGATGATTGCAAGCGGAGCCGGAGCAGAAATGCGGCAGGCGCTGGGTACGGCGGTGTTCTTCGGCATGCTTGGCGTAACAGTCTTCGGGCTGTTGTTCACGCCGGTTTTCTATGTGATTTGTCGGCAACTTGGCGATCTGTTCTCAAGAAAGCGCGGTGACAGCGCAGCCGAACCGGCATGAATAAATCGAGTATCTGCGGCCACGTTACCACGTGCGTCGAGGGCCCGTATCGATGTGGATGTGACCACCTCTGCGCGGTGAGTAGAGCTTGTGGCCACCCACGGCGGGCTGGCGTTTCACATAGGCGTAGACCTCGCGCATATTGGCTCCGCGCACTTTGAAGTCCACCGCCTGACACGTCTTGTGATAGGAGCTCGACGCTCCGCCAACGCGCCAATTGTGCCAGGGGCTGCGCCAGGTGGAGAACACGATCACATCGCCATAGCGATGGGCGACACGGCGCAAAACACGCTTCAGGCTCCACGGCACGCACCATGACATCTTCTTGTAGTCCACCGTGCCCTTGCCGCCGATCTTGTAAAGACCGGGCAGGCTTGAACAGCCCGTCAAGACAACGGCCACAAGCATTATTGTGATGGCTGAAGAGGCCCGTTTGGGGAGCGCGGCCATAGGAGAGGGTATCCCAAAGCGTTAACAGAACCTCATCAGTTTCGCTGCAATTTGCTTAAAATGGGTGTGAAAGTTTGGTTAACTGCTGACCACCATTCACATTGCAAGGGGGAAATACCGATGTTTGCAACAGTCAATTGGGTCGCAATTGCGGTCGCCACAGTGGTTTCCATGGGCATCGGGGCGGCATGGTACAGTGCGCTGGCGAAACCCTGGATCGCCGCAAACGGATTCAGCGAAGAGCAGATCAAGAGCGTCGAAGCCAACGACACGCCCGTCATCTATGTCTTTGCCGCGCTCTCGCATCTCGTGATGGCGTTTGTGCTGACCGGCATCATATTCCATGCAGGAGCGATGACGCTGGCCAACGGCCTGCTGACAGGCTTTCTGGTCTGGCTCGGCTTCGTTCTCACATCAATGACAGTCAATCATCGCTTCCAATTCAAGCCCTGGTCACTGACAGCCATCGATTCGGGACACTACCTCGTCGTCCTGCTGGCGCAGGGCGCAATCATCGGCTGGTTCGGAATGTGAGGATGGTCTTAAAGTTCACCAACTACGCTTAGGGCCCGTATCTATGTGGTAAAACCCGGAAGAGTAGCGCTTGAAGCCGCCCACCAGCGGATGACGTGCCAGCCAGCGTGTCAGACCACGGCTTCGACCGTGAACGCGAAAGTCAACCGCCTTGCAATGAAGATGATAGGACCGCCGCTTTCCGCCTACCAGCCGATTGCGACGGCGACTACGATGTGTACTGTTGACGGTGATACGCCCATATTTTCGTGTGATTTGATTCAGCACTTTCTTCAATCGCGCCGGAAGGCATCGGCTCGGCGCGTTCCAAGTGATGCGACGCGCGGCTCCGCCGACAAAGGCGGAAGACTTTCGGTTGGGTTTGACCTTGCGGTGTTTAACGGTACCTGACTTTCCGCGTCGGCGCAGCTTGCGTGATTTTTTGACGGTCTTTCGTTGAGTGTTTTTTGCTTTCGCAGATTGAGCCCTTCGCTTGAGCAATGCAGTCTTCGGGCCCTGTTTCTTAGCCGCTCGGGTTGCATTTCGATGACGCTTAATCGCGGCCCTTTTGCGCGCGGCCACAATCAGCGCTTGCTGACGCTTGCTGAGAGAGCTCGCCTCTGGGCCGAGCTTGCCATTGTAAGACGTCGTGGCAAGTTGAGCGCAGGCGGACAGGACAAGGAGAAAAGTAAAGAGGAAAACAGCACGCAGAAACGAAGACGGGATGGCCATATCAGGCTACCGGTTGCCGCGGGGCCGTGGCCCCGATTACTTAAAGCGCCGCAACGAACGCGCTATTCAGCACAACATCCACAATTTCGTTTCAAGGGTGGCTTGACAAGCCAACAATTGCGACTCGGCTGAAACATTTGTCTGCCTTTCGTCTGATGGACGCGCCTTTGCAGCCGCGATAAAAGGCTCCAAATCTGGGACGACGGCGCGAAACGCGCGCCATACGGGGAGAGTTTCGATGTCCGACAAGATCTATGATGTGCCCGCCGATATCGCGGCAAACGCGCATATTGATGCAGCAAAATACCAGACGATGTACGAACTGAGTGCGACCGATCCGGATGCGTTCTGGATGGAACATGGCCAGCGCGTTGATTGGATCAAACCCTACACCAAGGCTGGCAACTGGACCTATGACTATCCCCACGTTTCCATCAAATGGTTTGAAGATGGAACGCTCAACGTCTCCGCCAACTGCATCGACCGGCATCTGGAGACGCGTGGAGATCAGGTCGCGATCATCTGGGAGGGAGATGATCCTGCCGACGATGCCAAGATCACCTATCGCGAACTTCACGACCATGTCTGCCGACTGGCCAATGCGCTGAAAGCACGCGGTGTGGCGAAAGGTGACCGTGTCACCATCTATATGCCGATGATCCCCGAGGCGGCTTATGCCATGCTCGCCTGCGCTCGCATCGGTGCCGTCCACTCGATCGTGTTTGGCGGTTTCTCGCCGGATTCGCTGGCGCAGCGCATTGTGGACTGCAAATCAAACTGCATCATAACTGCTGATGAAGGTGTGCGCGGCGGAAAGTCGATCCCGCTCAAGAAGAACACTGACGATTCAATCGCCATCGCTGCGCAGGAAGGTCAGGCCGTCGACACGGTTTTCGTCGTCAAGCGCACCGGCGGAGACATCGCTTGGGACGAGGCGCGTGATGTCTGGTATCACGATGCCGTTGGCGCTGCGGATGCCGAGTGCCCGCCGGAGGAAATGAATGCGGAAGACCCGCTCTTCATTCTCTACACGTCAGGATCAACGGGATCGCCCAAAGGCGTGTTACACACCACCGGTGGCTATCTGGTCTGGGCGGCGATGACGCATGAATATGTGTTCGATTATCACGATGGTGACATCTACTGGTGCACGGCTGATGTCGGCTGGGTGACCGGTCACAGCTATATCGTCTACGGACCGCTCGCCAATGGCGCCACAACGCTGATGTTTGAAGGCGTACCGAACTATCCGGACAATTCGCGCTTCTGGCAGGTCTGCGACAAGCATCAGGTCAATCAGTTTTACACCGCACCGACGGCCATTCGCGCGCTCATGCAGCATGGTGATGATCCGGTGACGGCGACTGATCGGTCCAGCCTGCGCATACTTGGCACGGTGGGTGAACCCATCAATCCCGAAGCCTGGGAGTGGTATTACAATGTCGTTGGCGACGGGCGCTGCCCGATCGTTGACACATGGTGGCAGACCGAGACCGGCGGCCACATGATTACGCCGCTTCCCGGAGCCACAAGATTGAAACCCGGTTCGGCAACGACACCGTTTTTCGGCATTCGGCCGCAGCTTGTCGACAATGACGGCAATCCGCTGGAAGGCGCCACCTCAGGCAATCTGTGCATCACCCATTCCTGGCCGGGCCAGATGCGCACGGTCTATGGTGATCATGAGCGGTTCGTCCAGACCTACTTCTCCACCTATAAGGGGAAGTATTTCACGGGCGATGGCTGTCGACGTGATGAAGACGGCTATTACTGGATCACAGGTCGCGTTGACGATGTCATCAACGTCTCGGGACATCGCATGGGCACTGCGGAGGTCGAGTCTTCACTGGTGCTGCATGAAGCGGTCTCGGAAGCGGCTGTCGTCGGCTTCCCGCACGACATTAAGGGCCAGGGCATCTATTGCTATGTGACCCTGATGAAAGGTGTCGAGCCAACCGACAAATTGCGCACCGAATTGCGCAATCATGTGCGCAAGGATATCGGCCCGATTGCTTCACCTGATGCCATTCAATGGGCACCGGGTCTGCCCAAAACACGCTCCGGCAAGATCATGCGCCGTATCCTGCGCAAGATCGCCGAAGACGATTTCGGTTCGCTGGGCGATACGAGCACACTGGCCGATCCGGCAGTGGTGGATGATCTGATCGAAAACCGTCAAAACAAGAAGGGGTGAGTGGCCGATGCGCGCTTTCTCCGTCAGCGAGGAGGGCGTGAAGGAACGCGATTGGTCAAATAAACCACTATTCGCTTAACATATGCCAGTCCTCATGTTAAAAATCTGTGGATTTTTTAACATGAGGGTATATGGGCGCCATGCTGAGGCCAACCTATAACCTGCCAACTCTACCGCCAGATGCCAACCTAGAATCTGTAGCGATTCTAAAAGCGCTCGCCAAAGCGAATCGCGCATTAGGAGAACTAAAAGGCAAAGCCGTATCAATCCCCAATCAATCGATACTCATTAACACTTTGGCTTTGCAGGAAGCAAAGGCGTCTTCGGAAATCGAAAATATCGTCACAACTCAGGACGAGCTTTTCAGAGAAGACTTACTGTCTGAGATGACGGAATCTCCTACCGCAAAAGAAGTTGCGCGATACCGTGACACCCTTCGACTGGGACATGAGTTTCTGCAGGCGCATGGCGCCATCGCAAATCGATCCATCATTTCGATGTACCGTGTCCTCAAAAGCAGACAAGATGGTTTCCGAAATGCGCCTGGGACGACCCTTCGAAACGACAGGACTGGCGAGATAATCTACGTACCGCCCCAGACTCGCGCCGATATTGAGCACCACATGAATGAGTTGGAGCAATTCATAAATGAACCCGACTTATGTGACTTGGACCCTCTAATTAAAATGGCTCTCATTCATCACCAATTTGAAAGCATCCACCCATTCGCTGATAGGAACGGCAGAATCGGAAGAATCATCAACGTCCTTTACCTTTGCCTCAACGATCTGCTCGATATCCCGGTGCTCTACCTCAGCCGTTTCATCAATGCCAACAAAGACAAGTATTATCAACTACTTCAGGACGTCCGCGATCAAGGCTTTTGGCAGGCATGGGTACTCTTCATGCTTGAAGCAGTTGAACAAACAGCAATAATCACGCTGTCCATCGTGGAAGGAATGCGGGCACAGATGAATTCGATGAAACAGAGGATGCGCACGCAACTGCCCAAGCTCTATTCACAAGATCTGCTCAATAATCTCTTCAGGCATCCGTATACGCGTATTGAATTTGTTCAGAATGATTTGCGAATAACGAGACAAACGGCTGCAAGATACCTGGATATTTTAACAGAGAACGGCTTTGTACAGAAGGTTTCAGCCGGTCGCAGCAACTACTTCATCAATGTGCCTTTGGTAACGCTTCTCAGTGAAGCGGCCGGGGAGCGAGTGAGCGGCGCATAGGCGTTCAGACGCACGCCCTCACCCTCTTCCTGCCGGGAAGGACACAACCGCGTGCAGGCCGGTATGAAGCCATTCGCGTTCGATCGTGCCGTCAATCTCGGCTAAAACGCCCTCAATAAGCCGACGGCCAAAGCCGGTTTTGATCGGCGGTCCCTCGATGGCTGGGCCCTCAAACTCACGCCAGTCCATGCTGATCATATCGTGGTCAACAGCCCATTCGATATCGATGAAACCGCGCTGCGTGCTCAGCGCACCATATTTGACCGAATTGGTGGCAAGTTCATGCAGAATAAGCGCCAGAGGCGTTGCGGCATTGGCCGGAATCGGCGGTTGCGGTGTCTGAATGCGAATGCGTTTTCCATAAGGCTCTAGAACGGCACTTGTGGTGTCCTCAGCAATCGATCCCTCTTGCGTATCTTTTCGGCCAAACGACATGAACCACTGGCCGGCACGCGACAGCGCCATCACGCGCTCACGAGCCAATGCGATGGCGTCGGATGATCGTTCCGATTGACGAGCCTCATGGTCGGAAAGCGTCATCAGCGCCATGACAACCGAAAACAAATTCTTGACACGATGCTCCATTTCGGCGCGCAGCGTGCGTTCCTGATTGCGCGATACAGTCAAGTCATCTTCCGCCTTTTGGCGCAGCATCGCCGCGCACAAAATGTTGGCGAGCGATCGCAGGAAAGAGAAATCCGGTTCGGTAAATCGTTCAGCGCTTGTTGAGTCGGCTTCCAACACGCCAAATCGTTCGTCACCACGCTCAAGTCCCACATTGATCGCCTGGCGGATGCCATGTTGTTCCAGCAGTTCAGGGCGCCGAAAACGTTTCTCCTTTTCAAGATCGACCGACAGAACGGCGACTTGATTTGAAAAGGCAAAGCCCGCCGGAGAGCCGTCATTCGCGCCGAGCGAAGCTTCGCCAATAACGCCTTCGCGCCAGCCCATTCCTTCGATGATGAGAAGATCATTATGTTGCGGGCGATATTTCAGCACCTTGGCATGATCGACACTGAGCGCGACCGTTGTGATGCGGCAGGCCTCCCTGAACAATGCATCTTCGCCGGGCATTTCCAGCACGAAAGCGCTGAAATCCACCAGCGCTTCCTGCTGTGCGAGGCGATATTCCAGCTGGTCTATTGACGGCGCATTGGACCGTGCCCGGTCTTCTCGATTCTTCGGCATTGGACCCCGAAAACTGCGTCGCCACAGATGATCACTAGCGTCTTTGCTGCGCTTTGACCACTTTTGCTGGATGTCGCTTCCTCACCGGCCCTCTGTCATGAGGATGCGGATGGCAAAGACTGCGAACACTGTTCCGAACAACCAATCTATGGCCCGCGAGACGATGGGCTTGCTTTTGAGTATATGCGCCACTCGATCCGCAGCCAAAATCATGGTCACCATCGGCGGGACGGTGAGCGGCGTGTAGAAAAGCCCTAAAAACAGCATGATCTTCCAGGCATTCGGATCATCCGCGGCCATGAATTGCGGCAGAAAGGTCATGTAGAAAATCACCACCTTCGGGTTCAGCAAATTGACCCCCAATCCCATCAGGGCGTTGCGCATGATGATGTGGCGCATCGGCTCCGCTTGGGGTCGGGCACCGGTTGCAGGTGAGTCGTGGTTCAACGCGAAGGTTGAGCGTTTGACGATGGACTGAAAAGCAAGCCACAAAAGATACAAGGCACCTGCGATCTTCAGCATCCAGAAGCCAGTGGGCGAAGCAGCCAGCAAGGCGGAGATTCCTGCCACGGCGAGGACGGTGTGGATCATTGTTCCAAAGGATGTCCCTGCCAATGTCGCAAGCCCGGCCGCGCGACCCTGCGCCAATGTGCGGCCCAGAAACAAAGTCATGTCCGGCCCCGGCGTGATAGCGAGCAGAAGTCCGGCCAGGCTGAAGGTCGCAAGCACGGGAAGTGTGGGCAGGAATTCGCTCATGGGTGACACCGCCCCGGTTCAATCTGCGGTTTGAGGCAAAGAGCGCCTCCCCAGCCGTCTTGTGCCTTGAAAATCTCACATTATGGTGCGCCGGAAAATGGCGGCGAGTCCGCCCAAATCGCACTCATCAACGGGTATTTTCGATGACGACAATTAACAAGGCCGACGTGAAGAAGGTTGTGCTTGCCTATTCAGGCGGTCTCGACACGTCCATCATTCTCAAATGGTTGCAGACCGAATATGAGGCCGAAGTCGTTACCTTCACTGCCGATCTTGGTCAGTCGACGATCGAGGGTGGAGCTGAGTTGGAGGAGGCGCGTCGCAAGGCAGAAAGTCTCGGTATTAAAGAGATCTATATCGAGGATGTGCGCGAGGAGTTCGTTCGCGACTTTGTCTTTCCCATGTTCCGGGCCAATGCTGTCTATGAAGGCGTCTATCTGCTCGGCACATCGATCGCACGCCCGCTGATTTCAAAACGTCTGGTGGAGATTGCCCGTGAAACAGACGCAGATGCCATTGCCCATGGCGCAACAGGCAAGGGCAATGACCAGGTTCGCTTTGAGCTGTCCGCTTGGGCGCTTGACCCCGATCTTCGCGTCATCGCGCCGTGGCGCGAATGGGAGTTCAAATCGCGCACCAATCTCCTTGAGTTCGCGGAGGCGCATCAGATTCAGGTGCCCAAGGACAAACAGGGCGAGGCTCCCTTTTCCGTTGATGCCAATCTGCTGCACTCATCGTCAGAAGGTAAAGTGCTGGAAGATCCAGCCGAGCCCGCGCCTGAATATGTCCATATGCGCACAATTTCGCCCATGGATGCGCCGGACAAGCCAACCGACATTACAATTGGCTTCGAGCAAGGCGACCCGGTTTCGGTCAATGGAGTGCAACTCTCCCCGGCAGAATTGCTGGCGGAACTCAACCGGCTCGGCCACGACAACGGGATTGGCAGGCTCGACCTGGTCGAAAACCGTTTCGTGGGCATGAAGTCGCGTGGCGTGTATGAAACGCCAGGTGGCACGATCCTCCTCACTGCTCATCGCGCGATGGAATCAATCACGCTGGACCGTGGCGCTGCGCATCTGAAGGATGAGTTGATGCCGCGCTACGCAGAGCTGATTTACAATGGCTTCTGGTTCTCACCCGAGCGGGAAATGCTGCAAGCCGCGATTGACCACAGTCAGCGCCACGTCGAAGGCGAGGTCCGGCTCACGCTTTACAAGGGCAATGTCATGGTCAATGGCCGCTCTTCCAAGAAGTCGCTCTATTCAGAAGCACTTGTCACGTTTGAAGATGATGCCGGTGCCTATGACCAACAAGACGCCAACGGCTTCATCCGGCTCAACGCATTGCGGCTGCGCACATTGGCGGCCCGAGATCAGGGCCGCGGCGGCAACCGCGAGACGGGCCGGGGCCATGGTGGCTATCTCGACTGATTTCACCGCACATTTCTAGGGGAACAGGGCAGCAATTTGGTCTGCACGGCTTGTCCGAACCCCGCTTGCTCGGCAGATTGCAGACAGGCTTGTGGCGAGCGGACGGTTATGGCTTTCAAGATCATCACATGGAACATCAATTCCGTGCGGTTGCGCATTGGCATCGTGGAGCGTTTGCTGAAGGAGCAACAACCCGATGTCCTGTGCCTGCAGGAAACCAAATGCGTCAATGACGCCTTTCCGCGCAAATCCTTTGAAAAACTCGGCTATGCCCATAATGCAGTGCACGGCCAGAAGGGCTATCACGGTGTGGCCATCATATCGAAATCGCCACTTTCGCAGACGAGTTCGACCGACTTTTGCAATATGGGTGACACACGTCATATCGAGGCCGTCGTAGAGACGCCCGGTGGTCCAGTGCGGATACACAATTTCTACGTGCCGGCGGGCGGCGACGAACCTGATCCGATCATCAATTCGAAGTTCGATCACAAGCTGAAATTCATTGATGGAATGAAAGCCCTGAGCGGTGTGCAGGATGGTGTCCCCAACATTTTGGTGGGCGATCTCAACATCGCGCCGCTGGAAAACGATGTGTGGTCGCACAAGCAATTGCTCAAAATTGTCTCGCACACGCCGGTAGAGACACAGGGGCTAACCATGGTCATGAATGCTGGAGACTGGGTTGATTGCATGCGCCAGCACATTCCACCCAGCGAGAAGCTGTACACATGGTGGAGCTACCGCGCACGCGACTGGGAGGCCTCCAATCGCGGGCGTCGCCTCGACCATGTCTGGTCCGCACCGCAATTGGCGCAACAGCTCGTATCCGTCGACGTGCTGAAGGAAGCGCGTGGTTGGGAGAAACCCTCAGACCATGTTCCAGTGATTGCCGTATTCGATCTTTGAGGATTTACAGATGGTCGGCACGTGCAAGGCGCGTGCGGACATAATCGAGCCGATTGACGATTTCCCGCACCGACTTGCTGAACCGTTCATGCAAGCGTTCGGCAAGTTCGGGATACTCGTTGAGCACACGCAAAAACAGAGCACGGCTCAGCTTCAGCACCACCGTTTTTCGTGCTGCCCTCGCTTTTGCCGGTCGATGGGTGGGTGTGATCAGAGCCAGTTCACCCAGCAAGGAGGACGGACCGTAGCTTTGAGCCTTGTCTTCCGCCCCATCGGTGATGAGATCGACACGCCCATCCACGATGACATAGGCCTCGTCTGCAGGATCGCCCTGTAGATACAAAGCCTCACCTTCTTCGAAGTGCTTTGTTTCGGCACCGAACGCCAGGAGGCGCAAATGCTCCGCCCCGAAGCCTTCAAAAAGGCGTACGCGCTCCAGCGTCCTAATGTCCGATTCCAGTGACATTGTTTAGGGAACGAGCTTGTAACCACCTGACTCGGTCACGAGCAAAGTCGCGTTGGACGGATCCTTCTCGATCTTCTGGCGCAGGCGATAAATATGCGTCTCCAAAGTGTGCGTGGTGACGCCGGAATTGTAGCCCCATACCTCTTCCAGCAGCACATTGCGCGTGATCACCTTCTGGTCAGCACGGTAGAGATATTTCAGGATCGACGTTTCCTTTTCGGTCAAGCGAACCTTGCGATCATCATCGGTCACCATGATCTTCTGCGCCGGACGGAAAGAGTAAGAGCCGATCGTGAAGACCGCATCTTCCGACTGTTCATGCTGCCGCAACTGCGCGCGAATGCGGGCCAGCAAAACGGCAAACTTGAAGGGCTTGGCAATGTAGTCATTGGCGCCCGCTTCGAGGCCGAGAATTGTGTCACTATCCGTGTCATGCCCGGTCAGCATGATGATGGGCGACTTGAAACCGCCCTTGCGCAGGAGCTTGACGGCTTCACGACCATCCATATCCGGCAAGCCGACATCCATGATCAGAAGATCAATATGGCTTTCCTTGGCCGTCTTGATTCCAGCAGTCGCGGTTTCTTCCTGAAGAAGCGTGAACTCTTCATAGAGCGCCAACTGTTCCGTCAACGCTTCCCGAAGATCGGTGTCATCATCAACGAGCAAAATCGTTCTCTCAGTCATGGGCGTCCTTTCCGCATGCTGTGCTGGAATCTGTCGCATCAAAGCGCCAGTGATGCGACTTGCGCATCGCTAACCGTCTATAGCACATAATTGCAAGACAATATGGTCGCTAATTGGTCGAGTGATAGTGCTGAACATGGTCTCGAAATCTCACTCTTGTTCAAGATTTCGTTTCGCAGGAGACATCACGACACTGCATGTCCGCAGAGCGCCCGGCCAGACTTCCAGGGGACTGCTCCTGGCCGCTGGTCGCGCCTTTCCCTGCGCGCTAGGGCGGTCAGGCATCGGCACCATCAAAAAGGAGGGTGACGGTGTGACGCCGCGGGGGCGGTTCGCGCTGCTTTCTGCCATGCTGCGAACCGACAAGGTGAGGCTGCGAGACTTGCGTCTGTCCTGGCGGGCCATCAGGGACATAGACGGCTGGTGTGACGAAGCCGGGCACCGTCTCTACAATCGACCGGTCACGCTGCCTTTCTCTGAAAGCCATGAAGTCTTGAAACGCCAGGATGATCTCTATGACATGATAGTCGTGATGGATCACAACATTTCACGCCATCTCAGCCATGGCGGCAGCGCGATCTTTTTTCACGTTGCGCGAGAAGACCTGCGGCCAACAGAGGGCTGTGTGGCTTTGCGCAAACGCGATATGGAATGGCTTTTGCCGCGCATCGGGCCACGAACGGTCATGCATGTGGAGTGAGACATCCCGAATCTGGCATCAGTTGGTGGTCGCCGACTGACCCTGCGCTTCGCGCTGCCGCATCGGCATGGAATCAACCAGCTCAAAAATCTCGTCTGGCTCGACAACCCGTTCCCAACGTCCTTTCTCAGTACCGTCCTTGCCGACCAGAATGACGGTTAGGCCATTGGGTCGTGGCTCGAAACGGCGCCGGAGGGAACGTGCTGCACCGCGCGGAAGATCGACATATCCGATGGCGGCACGAGTATCTTCATTGCCGGCGGTTCGAAAAACCACCATCTGTCGTTCACGAAGATCGGGGCGGCGTTCACGAAGAAGATCTATCTGCTTGTCGAGCGAGGCATCGCTGCGCGACTTTGCAAACAGCAAAAGTGGCCGCGCCTCCCATTGCAGCCCGGCCAATGGGTCGGCGGCCGCGGCCGGGAACGTGGAGGCGAGCATCACGACAATGGAAGCTAGAGCAAGTCTCATGGCCGCAAGATAGGACTTGGCGCGCGCCTTCGCCAGCGTGTCGGGAGCAAAACTCACGCAGCGCTGGCGGCGTAGGCTTCCAAGACTGCCTTGCCCATGGCTTCAGTGCCGACCTGCGTCATGCCGTCGCTCATGATATCGCCGGTGCGCAGCCCGTCATCGAGAACCTTGGCAATTGCTGCCTCAAGACGGTCCGCCTGCTCCACCATCTCGAAAGAATAGCGCAGGCACATGGCCAGAGATGCGATCATGGCGATTGGATTGGCGGCCCCCGTTCCGGCAATGTCAGGCGCTGAACCGTGGACCGGTTCGTAGAGCGCTTTTCGCTTTCCGGTCTGCGCATCCGGCGCACCGAGCGAGGCGGAGGGCAGCATGCCCAGAGAGCCGGTCAGCATGGCGGCAACGTCTGACAACATGTCACCGAACAGGTTGTCGGTCACAATCACATCAAATTGCTTGGGCCAGCGCACAAGCTGCATGCCGCCAGCATCGGCCAGCATGTGGGACAATTCAACATCTTCGTAGCCCTTCTTGTGCGTTGCGGTGACGACCTCGTTCCACAACACGCCGGATTTCATGACGTTGCGCTTCTCCATCGAGCACACTTTGTTATTGCGTGTGCGCGCCAATTCAAACGCCATGGCGGCGATACGTTCGATCTCGAATGTGTCATAGACCTGCGTATCAACGGCACGTTTCTGGCCATTGCCAAGATCGGTGATCTCTTTGGGCTCGCCAAAATACACACCGCCCGTCAGTTCACGCAGAATCAGGATATCGAGACCTTCCACGACGTCCTTGCGAAGAGACGATGAATCCGCCAGCGCTGGGTAGCAGATGGCTGGTCGCAGATTGGCGAAAAGCTGCATGTCCTTGCGCAGCCGCAAAAGACCGGCCTCCGGACGCTGTTCATAGGGCACATCATCCCATTTGGGTCCGCCAACAGCGCCAAACAAAACCGCATCGGCTGCCATGGCTTTGTCCATATCGGCATCCGATATGGATTCGCCATGCGCATCATAAGCGGAGCCGCCGACCAGACCTTCGTCAGTCTCGAAGCCCGCGGCTTCATTGGCATTCATCCAATCGAGGATGTGGCGCACTTCTCCCATCGCTTCCGGGCCGATGCCATCACCTGGCAGAAGGAAAAGTTTACGGTTGGCCATTGTCGGTTCCTGTCGATATATGTGCGCTGGATGTTGCCGGATCGGCGATGGCTTAGCCGTGGCGTATGGTCAATTCAAGCGGGGTTCTGCATCCATGAAACGCAAGCACATTCCTTTGTCTGTCTTGATCCTTTGCACCGGGGCTTTGAACGCACCTTTCGGCGCAGCGCAGGACAAGCCACGCTTGCATTTGCCCGTCGACTGCATAAGCGCGCCATCCTGCCTGGTACAGAACTATGTTGATCTCGACCCTTCGCCGCAGCGCAGCGATGCATTTTGCGAGGCCGCAACCTATGACGGACACAGTGGCACAGACATTCGGGTGCGCAACATCGCGGAGATGAATACGGGCGTGCGCGTATTGGCGGTCGCCGCGGGCGTGGTTCAGCGCGTGCGGGATGGGGAGCGAGACAGATTGATAGAAACCCCGACAGACCGCGAGGCTGTTCAAGGCAAGCAATGCGGAAATGGTGTGGTGATTGATCATGGCAATGGCTGGAGCAGCCAGACGTGCCATCTGAAAATGGGCAGTGTGAACGTTGCGCCGGGAGACCGCGTTGAACCGGGCACGCCGATCGGGCTGATGGGACTTTCCGGAGACACTGAATTTCCCCATGTCCATGTGACGATCCGCCAGGGTGACACCGTAATCGACCCATTCTCGGGAAAGGCCGTTGGCGAGGCATGTGAGGCGCCCGGCGCGAAATCAATGTGGGATCCGCGACAGGCCAAACTGCTCGCCGAGCGCGACTCTCCGCTTGTCGAAGCCGGCTTTACCGGCGGTCCGGTGACCGGCCTGCAATTGCGCAAGAGTCAGGCGCCAGCGCTTAACCCGGGCGGCCCGGTCGTCTTTTATGCATCCTTCAAAAATCTGCAAAAAGGCGACACGATCACCATCAATGTGTTTGAACGCGGCACGCGCAACCCGGTCGCAAGCCACACGACCGATCCACTTGAAAGTCCCAAGGCAACCTACACCGCCTATGCCGGGCGACGCTCCCCGGGCTATGAACCGGGTGCTTATGTTGCCGATGTGATTCTCAATCGACGCGGTAAGACCATTTTTCGCCGCGAGTTTAACTAGCCGACTTTCCTTCAGCCGCATTGCGCGCATCGAGACGTTTCTCGAGACGCCGCAATGCAATCGACAGGCTGATGGTGAGAAGGAGGTAGATGAAGGCGACGATCGTATAGGTTTCAAAAAAGCGAAACGACCCGGCCGCATAGACTTTGCCCATCTGCGTGATGTCGGCGACGCCCAGCACAGATACGAGCGATGAGTCCTTCACCATCGCCACAAAGTCATTGCCAAGCGGCGGCAGGATCGTGCGGATCGCTTGCGGCATAACGATGAAGCGAAAACGCTGCCAGCCGTTCAGCCCCAAAGCCTTGGCCGCCTCAAGCTGCCCCTCATCAACCGCCTGAATGCCGGCACGAAACACCTCCGAGATAAAGGCCGAGTAGCCGATCATCAGCGCGATGGATGCCCGCCAGATGAGCGGAAAGTCGCGCACTGTCATCTTTTCAATGAGGCCCGCTTCGATCAGCGGTGACGTAATGGCATTCCAGAGCCACACAAAGGCCGGGGCGCCGACAAAGGCGATGTAGAACAGCAGTACCAGAATCGGGATGCCGCGAATGACTTCCACATAGAACCGGGCGATCTGGCGCAGCACGATGCTGTTCGACAACGCCATCACCGCGATCAGCAAGCCAAGCGCTGACGCAAGCGCAAAGCCGACCAGGGTGACGAACACCGTGATCCAGATGCCGTTTGAGAGCGCTGAGAAAATCTGCCGGTACAGATCGTTGAAGATGATCAACGCCGCAGCGACCGCCGCCAATATCGCGATGGCGACGAGCCAATAGGGAAAGTCGTCGTCCTTTCGGCTCGCCTGCGGCATGTCAAGACTTCAGATCAGACGGGGCCGATGCCCGGAAACCTGCGGCAAATGCGTGCCGTCACTGACCGAACTTGTAGTCGAGAAACCACTTCTTGTTGAGCGCATCAATCGTGCCGTCTTCCTTCATGGACGCGATGGCCGCATTGATTGGCTCCACCAGTTCAGACCCTTTGGGGAAAATGAAACCAAAATCCTCAGTGCCAAGCGGACCGCCGATCAGTTTCAGACCGCCATCGGAGGCTTCGACATAGCCTTTGCCTGCAGTGCCATCGGTCAGCACAACATCGACATCGCCGGTGCGGAGCGCCTGCACCTGCGCACCAAAGGTCTCAAACAGTTTGATGCGCGGATTCTGCTCATTGCCGTCAAGCACATTGTAGACGGCGACATAGAAGGGTGTCGTTCCAGCCTGCGCACCCACCAGCGTTCCCTCGCTCTTGGCAAAGCTCGCGGCATCGGTGAAGCGCTCTTCGTCACCGCGCACCAGCATGAACATTTCCGAACGCATATAGGCGTCGGAGAAATCGACCTTCTCCTTGCGATCATCGCGAATGGTGATGCCGGTCATGCCGACTTCATATTGTCCTTCGGAAACAGCCGGGATCATCGCATCCCAAGAGGTGTTTTGATATTCGACGGTAATGTTGATGCGCTTGGCAATCTCGGCCATCGCATCATATTCCCAACCGATCGCATCGCCCGTTTTGGGGTCAACAAATTGCAGCGGCGGATAGGCATTCTCCGTCACCACGACAACGGATTTGCCACCAAGATTGGGCAGTTCGGCAGCAAGTGAAGTGCTGGCAATTGCGGCCGCAGCAAACAAGGATGCGGCGAGTGTTGTGAGATTTTTCAGGACAGACAATTTGGGCATGAGGTCGAACTCCAACGGTTGTTCAACCTTCATGCTGGCAGAAAGCCTCGCGATTTGAAAGCCTTCGCCGCGTCGCCTGAGAAGCATGCAAAACAGCGCACTGAAATGCGCTGCGGTTTACAAATCATCGTGGATTCTGAGAGTGCTTCCGCGCCCATGGCGCGATGGAACGGCGCCTATGCGTTGTCGTCAGCCTTGGCCGCTTCAGCTTCAGCCGCCGCGGCTGCATCTTCGGCAGCCTTTTCCTTGGCCAGTTCCTCGGCAGCGGCGACCTTTTCAGCTTCAATCCGCTCTTTTTCGGCCAAGAAAGCAGCACGATCCGCCTCGTTCAGCTTGCGTGAGCGCGACCCAGTATTCTCCGAAATACGGGCAGATTTACCGCGACGACCGCGCAGATAGTAGAGCTTGGCACGGCGCACTTTACCGCGACGAACGACTTCCACACCCTCAACGAGCGGTGAGTACATCGGGAAAACGCGCTCGACACCTTCGCCGTAAGAAATCTTGCGTACGGTGAAGCTTTCATTCAGCCCCGATCCCTTGCGCGCGATGCAAACGCCCTCATAGGCCTGTACGCGGGTGCGCGTCCCCTCCGTCACACGTACGAGCACGCGCACCGTGTCACCCGGAGAGAAAGATGGGATCTTGCGCTTTTCTTCGATTGATTGGGCTTGTTCTGCCTCAAGCTGGGCGATGATGTTCATGGCTAAAAACCTTGTTCTGCGCGCCGACGCTGACTTGTTCTCAAGCCTTAATCAGTCGCTGTTCTTGCTTGTTGCAGATCAGAGCGCCTCGCCCGGTCGCTGTTTGTCAAAGCAAAGCGCTTCGACAGCCGCCGGGTGACCTGAACGGTCAGGGCGAATACATCCGTCGTTCGGTTTTGTCCGAAATCGCGGTTGCTCTAGTGGAAATAGGAGGCTTTGTCCAGCAGTTCAACGACCGATCTTGCCCAGATGGGTATGCTTGAAATTGCTTTCATATTTCAACCCGTAGCCCAGCGCCCGGTCACCGCTGATATGGGCCGCCCAAATGAGCGCAATTGCGAGGCTAGAGCAAGTCTCGTCCAGATTGGAGCAGTTTGATGGGATGGATTTTTCGATCTGGCAAGGAGAACACCG
>JAPPOQ010000037.1 GCA_028817895.1 Ahrensia sp. | reverse complement strand
TTGGCGCTGTTCCCGATGTGACGGTGACGGTTTCCGATGGCACGGTGAGTGAGACCTCGACGCTGTCCTTTGGTGATGTGTCAGCGGTCAATGATGCGCCTGTTCTTGTTGATGATGGTCCCTTTGGCGTTGTCGAGGACACGCCGACCTCGGGCAATGTGCTTGCCAATGACAGCGATGTTGATGGCGATGGCCTTGTTGTGACGCAGTTCGTCATTGATGGCGATGCGACGGTGCATTCTGCGGGCGATGTGGCTGTGATTGCCGGTGTTGGCACGCTTCAGATCAATGGCGACGGGTCGTTCACCTTCACGCCGGCGGCGGATTATGTTGGCGCTGTTCCCGATGTGACGGTGACGGTTTCCGATGGCACGGTGAGTGAGACTGGGCTTTTGTCATTCAACGAAGTGTTGGACATGAGTGACGTTCCCGAACCGATTGGAGAGGACGTCCTGGTTGGTATCAACAACACGGATGACGGGTCGGTGCTGACCGGAGTGGGAGAACCAGACGCTGTCATCCAACTCTTTGATTCCAATGGTAACGCCTTGCGCGATGAAAACGGAAATCCGATAACGACCATTGTGGATGAGGACGGCAATTGGCGTATAACGGGAATCCATCCGCCCATTCAAGACTTTGACCACGTGACTGCGGTCATCACTGATCGGGATGGCAACATTTCGCGGACGACGGACGAAATTCGTGTCCGTGGAGGAGACTACACTGTGCCGGATCGGGTAACCTCTTCGGGTGCAGACGAATATGGGACGCTCATTGGAACCGCCGAACCGGGCACACAGGTAACGGTGTATGACGCGACAGGTCACCCGATATATGACAGTTTGGGCGCGCAGCTTACGGTTCGGGTTGCAGCGGACGGTACTTGGTCGATAGACGGGCAATCGTCTGCCATCTCAGTCGGAGACCAGGTGATGATCGTTGTCATGGATGTAGCAGGCAACGCCACGTCGACCCTTTCGACCGTTGGAAAAATTGCCAACGACGTGACCGACCCCAGCGAACCTGCCGACCCGCAAGAGCCGACAGAAACCGAAGAACAGCCCACGTCGACACCCATTTCGGTAGAGTCAAGAATTGTAATCGTCAAAGCCGCCAATGACATTGCAAGTCTCTCCGGAACCCGTGATGTCAGCGGCGGCACAATTGTTGTCGATACCGTCAATGCGATTGATGATCTTGGAGGTGTCGCCAACAAGGCGCCCCTCGCCGAGATCAGACAATCACAGAGTGACGTCAACGCCAAGGTGGAGCAATCGCTGACTGTCGACAGATCGATACCGGTTGAACAGATTCAGCTTGACCGAGACATTTCGATATCCAACGCCCTAAGTGTCGATTTCGATGAGATGGACTACACGAATGACGGTCGGGAGCCGGAGAATGGCATTGTCATGACGGCCAAACGTGATGGCCAGTTCATCAACTTTGACATTGACCAGCGTAGCAATGTGGCCTCCAAGCAAGTTGAAGAATACATCGTGACAATGCGCGACGGCAGTCCGCTGCCGGCATGGATGGAACATGTGCGCGGTGGCAAGATCATTGGCTTCGTTCCAGCGGAAGTCGACAATGTGGAACTGAAAATCACGGCGCGCCTGAGCGATGGCAGCCGGGTTGAGCAGCTTGTGTCGTTCGACCCCAACACCACGCAATTGGTGCCGTTGGAGCAGGTCGGAGTCTCCGACCGTGGAGATGATCAACAAGAACAAGCGCCGCGCAGCGGTCCATTATGATGTCCGTTGTTCTGGACCATAAGCTGCGCTAGGGGTAACCGTCCGGTGAGACCGACTATGCGGCGTTCCATGAGAGGAGGTCGTCGACCTTAGTGATCTTGTAGTCCGGGATTCGGGCGATCGTGTTGGCGGGCGAGTGCTGGGGATCGACACCATTGACTTTGGCCGTCTCGATCAGCGTATAGGCGATTGCAGCAGACCAATTATCTGTTCGGGTTTATACCTCTTCCGGCTCATTCTTTTCTCCTTCAAGAGTTCGAATTGAACCAGATCCTAATCGTCAATGCGGACAACTTTCAGGGACCCGGGTCAAGTGCTCAGATTGGGCTTTATTGACCGTATCGTCTATCACCGTGAAAAGGGGTTTTCGAACCCAAAAAATCTTTACCGTTCAAATGGTTAGAGGGTAATTGCGTGCAAATTGTGAAATGGCGCACCCGACAGGATTCGAACCTGTGACCTCTGCCTTCGGAGGGCAGCGCTCTATCCAGCTGAGCTACGGGTGCGGACTATTTCAGCCGCGTTGACCTACCATATTCACAAGCGGCTCTTCCGCTCGCATGCCTGACTCAATGGACCACAAAGCATGGAGCGAAATACGGGCAACCGCATAACGAATTCGACCCACGGTATCAACAGCTTGTCCGGATTCATGAGATACCAGACAGGAGGATTTTCTTATCCCAGGTTGAATTGAGGTACTGTTCGGGGGTTTTCAATCAAGGGCGCCGTGTGGTCTGTTTCTGTAATACATGTTCAGGAAGGCATCAATGACGGGGTGGATGGCCCCGAGTGAGGGCTCAATTGACACCATGCGATTACGGTTGAAACGAGAGCGAGGGCGGCGAGATAGTTGTTTGCCAGCCGGTCATATCGGGTCGCGATTCTGCGCTAGTTTTCGAGTTTTCCGAACGCTGGCTCAATGATGTTGCGCCGTTTGTAGGCCCTGCGATCCAACGGATAGGGAACCGTTCTTGCCGCGCTGAATGGGATGACGGCCTGAACGTTTCTTTCACTAAGCCGGTGCCGCAGGATGTTTGCTTCATAGGCCTTGTCTGCCAGCAGGCGTTTTGGGATGAATGTGTCGTCCAGCAGAGGGATAGCCATCCGGATATCCTAGAGCCTGATTTAATAGTTGTTGAGTGATAACAGCGGGATGTGATTCCGTCGGATTGATGAAGGTTCGATGACGGCCGCGATGCCCTGAACTGTTATCACCCGCGGTGAACATAACCGCCCGAATGCTCGCTATCCAAGCGATTTGACGGATGAAGAATGGGCGGTGCGTTCACCTTTGGTGCCACTGGCCGGTTCTGGTGGAAGACCTCGCACCACCGATATGTGCGATGTGCTGAGTGCTATTTTGTACATTGCGGAAGGCGGGGTCGTATGGCGGATGTTGCAGAAGGATTTTGCACCGGTCTCGACTGTACGCCCCTATTTTATCAGTGGCGCAACGATGGAACGCTGGCGCAGATGAACTATGCGCTGGTCCAGTTGGCGCGTGAACTGGAAGGTGCCGATCCGTGTCTCAGTGCCGGGATCATCGACAGTCAGAGTGTCAAAACCACTGAAAGCGACGGGGTTCGCGGTTATGATGCCGGCAAGAAGATCAAGGGTCGAAAGCGCCACATCGTGACTGACACCAACGGTTTCATGGTCGGCATCGTCGTCCACAGCGCCGCAATTCAGGATCGCAACGGGGCTGTGTCCGTCCTGCAATCGATCCGCCGGTTCTACCCCTTCCTGCGCCATGTCTTTGCCGACGGCGGCTACGCTGGAGACAAGCTGAAACAGGCTCTGAAGGGCAAGGGAGATTGGACCATCGAAGTCATCAAACGATCACAAAAAGCCAAAGGGTTTACGGTGCTGCCACGCCGTTGGATGATCGAGCGCACCTTCGCATGACTCGGCAGATGCCGCAGGCTGGCAAAGGACTAGGAAGCAACAACCCAAAGCGCCACGGCATGGGCGCTCGTCGCCAACATCCGTATCATGATCGGGCGCCTGGCGAGATACTGTTACATATGACAAAGTTCTGAGTCAGGCTCTCAGGTCAGAATTTGAAACTTTTTGGCCGCAATCGCAGTTACTGTGTTGCTGACCAATTCTCTCTGGTGATCGTCGTGAAATCTTCCATCATCGCACTGACACTCTCCTTTGCATTGGCGAGACCGGCTGTAGCGCTTGGAAACGGCATGAGCGATTCCGACATCAGAGCCGCAATTGGCGACCGCACCGTGGTGCTCCGAACCACCTATGGTTCGATTCCACTGACATATCGCAGTGATGGTAGTGTCACAGGAGACGGATCCGGCACAGGGCTTGGTCGTTTTTTTGCCCCAAAGGAGACGGGGCAGTGGTGGGTCAGCGAAAGCAGGATGTGCCAGAAATTTCCAACCTGGTATGATGGGCGCACATTCTGTTTCACGCTTCAAAATGCTGGAGCCGGCAAGCTGAAATGGACCCGTGAAGACGGTTATTCAGGCATCGCTGAGATCCGCTAATTTCTGTTTCGAGTTCCGAGGTGCAATCCAATCAGAGCCATAGGCTGACTGGGATCAGGTCCCATCGATTTGGCGCTCACCCGACTCGACCTGACCATTGTCAGCCTTTAAGATCATTGCAACCAAAACTCTTCAGGATAAGTGACGTCTTTTTGCTGGAGAGTATGATGGAGTTGCGTCGGTCGAAATTGCAGTTTGCGTGTGTCGCCCTGTTTGCGGCGGTTTCGCTTTCGGCCTGCACGCAATCCGGCAATTTCGTTGAGAAGGCCGCTCCCAGGCACATCAACAATTCGGTCAAGTTTTCGGCCGCGGCCTATGGCGTTGCAGCAAGTCCCCGGCTCACGACGTCACGCACTGTTCGCAAGGGCGGTGGTCGCAGGCAACTAGGCAAGCCCTACAAGGTCCGTGGCAAATGGTATCGTCCGCGTCTGGAGCCTGACTACGACCGCAGAGGAGAGGCGTCCTGGTATGGACCAAACTTTCATGGTCGTTTGACTGCCAATGGCGAAATCTATGACCAATTTGCGCTCTCAGCGGCTCATCCCACATTTCCACTGCCGAGCTATGCGCGCGTGACGAATGTTAAGAACGGCAAGTCGATCGTAGTGCGCGTGAATGATCGTGGCCCGTTTCATGATCGTCGCATCATCGATCTTTCCAAACGCGCCGCAGACATGCTGGATTACAAGAAGCAGGGTATCGGCAATGTGCGTGTTCAATATGTTGGCGCCGCGCCACTGCATGGGCTGGACGCCGCCTATTTGGAGGCATCTTTTCGTGAAGAGCTTCCAACCATTGCGGCACTTGGGCGTTCGCAACTGGAACAGGACCGGGCTGGTGCCGAACGCCAGATGACGCGCGAAGTCGACATTCGCAGCACCGCCTCAGTGCCCCGGGTGGAAGAGACGGAAGTCGCTGCCGTGCAGCCACACGCAGCCGCTTCGACACCGCAAGCGGAAGCTGAAAGCGGGTTTGATAGCTTTAGCGAGGCGGTTTCGAAAATCTGGACCGTACCGGATGATGGTTCCACTCTTGCGCTGCGCATGCGTCAGTTGAATGCGGAACATCTGCGTTAGAGCAAATCTCGCCCAGATTGAATCGTTTGAGCGCAGGGAATTTGTGACCTGA
>JAPPOQ010000023.1 GCA_028817895.1 Ahrensia sp. | reverse complement strand
TGTTGCGCACGAACTTGTGGTGCCCGCACCACGGCGTCGCACGCGCCTTGTCAGGTCACAAAGTCCCTGCGCTCAAACGATTCATTCTGGGCGAGATTTGCTCTAATCGCTAAAACAAAGACCGGGCCCATAAGAGTTCGGGCCGGTTCGTCCTGTCTAGTATTGCGTAAAGGACCATCAGGAATGGCTTTTGAGAAGAACGTCTTTCGCTTCGTTGATTTTGGCGGCAAGAAAAGTGGATCCGCCGCTGTCGGGATGGGCGGTTTTCATCAGCCGCCGATGGGCGCTGCGAATTTCGGCAGCATCAGCACCAGCCGTAAGCCCCAGCACCTGATAGGCCTCCTCTTCGCTCATGGATCCCGCACGCGCCGCGCCAGCCTGCCCCGCACCGACATCACCTTGTCGGTCTTCACGCCACGCGGGAAATCGGCGGTCAAGATACGCGTCTAGCAACCCCAGAGAATCGCCATCATCGCTGATTTCAAGGCGCAGTTCGTAGAGCTCTTCCAAAGTGAGCGCCTCGAGCTCGCGTCCTTCATGGCGACCAACGAGAACCATGCCGTTCATGGCGCCACTTTCGTGATCCAGTTCCATCTCCAGTGCGGCTGAGCGTACGCTGGAACGACGAGGCCCTCCACCACCGCGACCGGGCGACGGAATCGCCCCCACCGAGCGCATGCGACGCCACAGCGCAAAGCCTGCGAAGGCAAACATGGCGCCAAGACCCACCGACTTGAACAGGATTGCTGCCACGATCCCGAAACCCACAAGCAGGAGCGGTAGGATGGCGCGCAACCATGCTGCCAAGGTTGCCGCCGGCGTGTAGGCAAAGATGATCAGTCCGACGAAAAGAAGCGCCAGAAAAAGAACGATGGTCGTACCCATGACTACGCCCCCGTCTCTACAGCTGTTCCAGCAATTTGCGGGCTTCGGGCGTTGCTGATCGCTCAAGCGCGGCGCGTCCGCCACTGGCAAATTGTGCGACGGCAGCGAGAAGTGTTGCCAGATGCGCCGCCGCACCCGAATCAAAGCGCGCAAACGCGCCCTTTGTCAGTCGTGCAATCTCGCGAAAGGCTCTTTCCGCAGCCGCATCGCGGCCTTCCAGAAACATAAAACACGGCACGCCAAGCAGGCCAATTTCACCCGCTTTCTGGCACAACGCATCGACATCTTCTTCCATCGCATCGCCAACATAAACGCAGGCATCAACGCGCGATCGATCAGCATTGGCGGGATTGCGCTTTGCCGCTTCCTTTCGCAAATGCGCCAGAACCTTGCCGATTTGAGTCTGGCCTCCGCGACAATCGATTTTGGACATCATGGTGGCCAGTTCAGCGCCATTTTGAACCCATCGCGATGCGCGGCATTCTCCGAACCCGCGAAAATAGACGAGTTGAATATCGAGGCCCCCGGTCTTCTCGACCGTTTTGAACATCTGCGCCTGAATGTGCTGAGCGCTATCCCAGGTCTGCTGACGGCTCATCGTTGCATCGAGCGCAAATACGAGGCCGCCATGCCCTCCTCCGGTGATGCGCGTTTCACGAGCGCGCGACAGAAAACGTGCGATATCCGTGCTGGAATCGGCCGTTGGTGTATTCGCATCAATCGGTGCAGGCGCTTTGCTCATGCGGCCATAGTTGGGTGCGATGACGCTCATGGCAAGCGGTAGATTCCGCGAACGCGCTTCTGCCGCAGCAAAAGCCCGAGGCACGGCCCATTTCAAAACGAGGACCGATCTGTGACAGAAGGTGTTCAGTCGGCGAAAATGTCAGGCAAAGCCATCGGTTTTTGTGCCGCCTGCATCCAGACGCGGCGCGTTTCGGCCCGCTGCCGGCTGATGTCATCGACGGGCAAGCGGAGCATGCCCACCAGTTTTGCCACCTCTTCACGCGCCGCCACATGTGAACTCGTGGACCGAATTTCTCCATCCGGATTAACTTCGTCCATATTGTCGAGCGCCGTTAGCCCAAGCGGAAAATACTCGCGAAAGATCACGCGCTCGCTGATGCCGTCCGCCACCCGATAACCCAATTGCATGGACAGTTGCGTCACGCAGCCGCGCAGTTTTTGCTGATTTCGCGAAACAAGCGACGACAAGCGATTGCGCACAACAATCCAATCCAGCAAACCATCATCGGCCAGGAAGCGCTGACGACGCGCCTCGCGCACCATCTTCGCGTAGTGGCTGACATCAGTGATCTCCAGCGAATGCGGATCGACCGCGCCCAGAACGTCGAAGTCGACGAAAGAATCGTTCATCGGGGTCAGCAGAGTGTCGGCCATGGAATGGGCCAGACGCATGAGATAACTGTCTGACCCCGGCGTATCGATCACTACGAAATCATGTGTGGATTCAACTTCCTGCACAGCATTGACGAATGCGTCGTAGTCCATCGACTGGGCGTTGGCCACGCTGTCATGCATCGCCATGTCAAAGCGGTAGTGGGTCGGCAATTCCAGATCGATGCCCTGGCGCAGCGACCAGTTCAGTCGATTTTGAATGTAGCGCGTGAGCGATTGCTGGCGCGCATCAAGATCCAGAGACGCGACTTTGAAGCCAGCCTTCATCAAGTGAATGATGAGATGCATGGTGGTGGTGGTCTTTCCCGAGCCACCCTTTTCATTTCCGCAAACGATTACGTGCGCGGTCTTCGACGGTTTCCGAGGTGCGCTCGTTTGGCTCGGCGGTGCACTGGTTCTGAAACGCTGCAACATGAAAAACCCGTCGGTGACCAAGCCTTGGGGAACTTCCCCGATCACCCATACTTAAACACATCGATGCCGCGATGTGTGAATCAATCGCGGCAATTGGGGATAAAGGTTAATCGATAAGCGTCAGTTTGACATAAAGACACCTGATTTCAGACGGTTAAAGCAAACCAAGCTCAGCCAATTGGGTGCGCAACTCCGGTGGAACCATGGTCGAAGCGTCCTCAACCTCTGCCGGAGCATCCTTGTCCTCCAGATAGCGCCATCCCTGAAAGGCCCGCCTCGCCTGCCATTGCGTGGGCTGCAATTCAGGATCGAGCATGAGCTTGCAGCGACGGATGCCGGATGTATCGGTGAACGGTCTGATATCAACAAGCTTTTGACGCGCCTGAATATTTCCCTTGATCACCCAGTACAACGCGCCGCCATCGAGCAGTTCGTCCACCCGCTTGGGCACCATACGCGTGATGTGAAACAGCAGTGGCTCCTCCCCCGCTTCGATGAGCGCGGAGAGACGCCGTTCGCACCAGTCGCGTTGATCCTCGAAGGTTTCGGCACCCACGCAAAGCTTGATGAGATGAAGCGGCATGCTCGCGTTTTATGCGGCCACACGCCCGGTTTGAAGAGACAAGGCAGCGTGACCCATTTGCGTCCACAGTTTCAGCAATCGACCAGGCTGACGGGAACATTGACCGCGAGACCACCCTGGCTGGTTTCCTTGTAGTTGCCGTGCATATCAGCGCCCGTCTGTCGCATGGTTTCAATGCAGGCATCGAGCGGAACAAAATGCTTGCCTGTCCCGTGCAAGGCCAGAGACGCTGCGGTGACAGCTTTGACGGCGCCAAGTGCATTGCGTTCGATACACGGCACCTGGACCAGTCCGGCCACCGGGTCACAGGTCATGCCAAGGTGATGTTCCAGAGCGATTTCAGCCGCGTTTTCCACCTGTTGCGGCGTCGCACCCATAATTGCAGCCAAACCAGCGGCGGCCATCGCTGAAGCGGAACCGACTTCTCCCTGGCAGCCGACCTCAGCGCCCGAAATTGACGCACGATGCTTGATAATCCCACCGATTGCGGCCGCTGTCAGAAAGAAGGTTTCGATATCGGCCGGCGAAACCGCCGGGTGGAATCGCTGATAGTAGCTCAGCACAGCCGGAATGACGCCGGCAGCACCATTGGTCGGCGCCGTGACCACCCGTCCGCCGGCTGCGTTTTCCTCATTGACTGCCATGGCATAGACGGAAAGCCAGTCATTGGCGGCAAGCGGGCCGGGATCGTTTTGGCGCCACTTCTCATCCAAGCGGTCGCGAATGTCAGCGGCCCTGCGCTTGACCTGCAAACCACCGGGCAATTCGCCGCGCTGGGCCAGCCCGCGGTCGACGCATTCCTTCATCACAGACCAGATGTCGCCAATGCCCTTAGCCACCTCGCCTTCTGCGCGCGTTGCGACTTCGTTGGCGCGTTTCATCTGCGCAATCGACAGACCGCTGGTCTTGGCCATATCCAGCATGTCGGCTGCGCTTGCAAAAGGATACGGTACAGTGTCGGCGCCTTGGTCCTTGGGGGTTGCATCTTCCTGAATTTCGATCTCATCGACGACGAAGCCGCCTCCGATCGAATAGTAGACCTTGCGCAGAAGCAGCACATCAGCGGCATCAAAGGCGCAAAATGTCATGCCGTTGACATGGCCAGGCAGCGCCTTCTCATAGTCGAAGATGAGATCAGCCTCGGGGTCGAAACGCCAGTCGGGAAAGCCGGCTGCCGACAGGCGTTTCTCCTGTTCCAATTGATTGAGCACCTCATCCACGGCATCCGGGTCCATGGTCGCAGGTTCCAGCCCCATGAGACCGAGACAGATCGCCTTGTCGCTTGCGTGGCCCTTTCCAGTGAAGGCCAGTGACCCGTGCAGACTGACCTGAAGACGCGCTACCTGCGACCCCGATGGGCGTGGCCAATCGCCATCGCGCAGCAGATGCAAAAACCGCCGAGCAGCAACCATCGGCCCCATCGTGTGAGACGAGGACGGACCGATCCCGATCTTGAACAGATCAAATACCGACAAGAACAATCTGCTCACTCCGCTTTGCCATCCCGCTCTGATGACATGACCTTTTCGCCTGGGCGCGCCCACCCGCGGCGCGGACACGACCATTCGCGACCTGGACCTGGACCCTTCTGGCGGGGTTGAAGCGGCTGTCCATCGGTGCCAAATCTCATTTTTGCGCCACACTCACCAGGGTTCACATCGTGACAACCTATCTGGCAGCCAACGACGCGCCGCCCAGAAATACCGGTCATATCAAGATTTACTCGCTCGAGGACTTCGATGCGATGGAGGCCGCTTGTCAGCTGACGGCCAAGTGTCTTGATGCGGTGACCGAACTCGTTCGGCCCGGGACGACAACGCGCGAACTCGATCGGTTCATTCGCAACTTCGGCCATGATCACGGTGTGGTTCCCGCCACATTGAATTATCGCGGCTATCCGCATTCGAGCTGTATTTCCATCAATCACGTTGTCTGCCATGGCATGCCATCCGACAAACCTTTGAAAAATGGTGATATTCTCAATATCGACATCACCTTCATTGTCGATGGCTGGCACGGCGATTCAAGCCGCATGTATATTGCCGGAACGCCCAAACGTGCCGCCGAACGCCTAGTTGACATCACCCATGACTGCCTGATGGCCGGTATTGATGCCGTCAAGCCTGGCAATCACATGGGCGCCATTGGTGCCGCGATCGAAAGAATCGCACATGCTGAACGGTGCAGCGTGGTGCGCGATTTTTGCGGCCACGGCGTTGGAACGCTGTTTCACGATGCGCCAAACGTGCTCCATTATGGGCGCGCCGATGAAGGTATCGAAATGAAGCCGGGGATGATCTTCACCATCGAACCGATGATCAATCTGGGCAAACCGCATGTGAAAATTCTGCGCGATGGCTGGACGGCCGTGACGCGGGATCGGTCTCTGTCAGCACAGTTTGAGCATTCGGTTGGGGTGACGGAGGACGGATGCCGTGTGTTTTCCTTCTCACCGATTGGTTTGCACAAACCATTGACATCAAACGGCTAAAGCGTGGTCACGCCGCCCTCGCAAGTAGAAAAGAGCAGTGCAGCCAAGGGCGAGCAACCGCATTGGCAGGGCCATCGAGAACGGCTGCGGGCACGTTTTGATTCTGCCGGAGCGGACGGGCTGGCGGACTATGAGTTGCTGGAGCTTCTGCTCTACCGCTTTATTCCGCGACGCGATACGAAACCGATCGCAAAAGCGCTTCTGACACGGTTCGGCAGCATCTCGGCGATGCTGGGCGCTGACGGTCAGGAGTTGAAACGGGTGAGCGGCGTTGGCCAAAGCGCCGCCCGCGATATCAAGGCCATGGGCGCGTTGTTGAAGCGTTCGCTCAGCGAAGACATCAAGAATGAAGAGCCGATCCTGAGTTCGTGGTCGTCCGTCATGGACTATATCAAGGCTTCGCTGGCCCATGAAAATGTTGAGCAATTCCGCGTGCTGTTTCTCGACAAGAAGAACAGGCGCATCAAGGATGAGACGCTGCAATCAGGCACTGTGGACCACACGCCTGTCTATCCCCGGGAGGTTGTGAGGCGCGCCCTGGAACTGGGTGCTACGGCCTTGATCCTCGTGCACAACCACCCTTCAGGAGACCCAACTCCTTCAAAGGCGGATATCGAGATGACCAAGATGATCGCGCAAGCCGCCGGGGCAATGGGCATTGTGGTGCATGATCACATCATCATCGGCAAGGATGGTCATGCCAGCATGAAGGCCTTGGGCCTCTTTTAGGCTTTTGCGCGCCGACTACTCTGGATAAAAGGCCAGCACCATGTTGCGTCTGTTTGTTATCGTAGCCTCTATGGCCTGGAGCACGATTGTCCTTGCACAGGATGTGCTTGGACTGTCTCTGCCATTGTCAGGGCGCTTTGCTCCCGTTGCGGAGCGAATTGAACTGGGCGCGCAGGCGGCGATGAAAGACCTTGTGGCGCGGGGCCGTGACGTGCGACTTGTTCTGGTTGATGATGGCTGCGACATGCAGCGTGTTGAAGAAACCACCAAGCGCTTTGACGCCGAGAATGTGTCTGTGATTGGCGGCCCGGTTTGTTTTGAGATCGCACGCGCTCTTGCTGCCAACCTCAACGGCGTTGGCAGCAACGAAATACCAGTCATTGCGCTGAACACGCGGCACCCCTTGCTGGCGCGCGCGCGAACCGTTGATGAACTTCCCATCTTCGAATTGGGGCAAGGGCCCGACGCAGAGGCGCAGGCCGTTGTCGATCTCATCCTGCCACGATTTGAAGGACGACCGTTCGCCATTCTCGACGATGGCAGCGTGTATGGCCGCGGCCTTGCCGAACAGGTCGCGCTATTGGCGACCCATGCGGGTCTGGAACCGATTGCGAGCGCAGATTTTCGACCACTCCAGACTAATCAATTGTCGGTGTTGCGGCGCCTACAGCGCTCTGGCGTCCAGGCTGTGTTTCTGGCGGCAAACCCCGAGGATGTCGTCATTATCGCCGAGGGCCTTCAAGCGCTCAATTACGACTGGCTTATCGGCACTGCGGAAGCATCGCGTCTGCTTCCCTTCACCCAGGGCACAGACAGCCTGCCAGCGGGGTTGATGATGGTTCGCCCGGCGGATCTTTCCGCCAGGAATGCAGAAGCTTTTTTGAAGCAGTCGAAGGATGCCGACACCGAAGTGGAAGACTCTATCCTGCTTGGCTACGCCCTGGTGCAAATCATGGCCGACGCGGCTGCAAACAAGACCAACAAGCTGAAAGAGCGGACAATCGAAACAATTCTTGGTCCCCTCACCTTCGCAGATGACGGTCGAGCGTCTCCGGCTCCATTCAGCCTGTATGAATGGCGCGATGGAACATTTGAGGCGGTGGCGCGCTGATGATGTTTGACCACGGACCACACAATTCAATCGCTGACATCAAGGGCCTGCGGGTCGGACATGCGCAGGACGCCGAGCTTAAATCGGGAACAACGGCGCTCGTTTGCGATGTCGACAACGTTGCATCCGTCCATGTGGTAGGTGGCGCTCCCGGCACCCGCGATACGGACTTGTTGGCGCCTGAAAACACTGTCATTGGGGTTGATGCGCTGATCCTGTCGGGTGGTTCGGCCTTTGGCCTTGATGCCTGCGGGGGTGCGCAGTCGGCTCTGCGTGAGATGGGGCGCGGCTTCGCTGTCGCCGACCAACGCGTGCCGATCGTTCCCGGTGCCATTTTGTTTGACCTCGTCAATGGCGGCGACAAGGACTGGGGTACGCATTCCCCCTATCGCGACCTTGGCTATCAGGCCGTCAAGAACGCTTCGGATCGGGTAGATATCGGGTCCGTTGGCGCCGGTACAGGAGCATTGGTTGGCGGTCCCGAAGCTGGGCTCAAGGGTGGCCTCGGAACAGCGTCTGTGAAGTTTGAGGGTATCACGATTGCAGCTTTGGTCGCGGCCAATGCGCTTGGTAGTCCGACGGTTGGAACATCTCCCAATTTCTGGGCTGCCCCGTTTGAGATTGGCAACGAATTTGGTGGGTTGGGCATGGCTCGAGAAAGCTCCGCCGAGGCAAGCGCTTTGCGCATCAAGTTTCGCGAAACCCAATCGCAAGGTGCGAACACCACAATCGGCATTATTGCCACCGATGCACAACTGACACCGGGCGAAACCAAGCGGCTGGCCGTGGCCGCACATGATGGCTTCGCGCGCGCACTGTGGCCCGCTCACACGCCCTTTGACGGCGATCTGATTTTTGGTCTTTCCACAGGTGGCAGCGCAATCGCGCCGCCGGCGGAGAACCAGATTGAACTCTCCGCCCTCTCCTCTTCAACCATGGCAAGAGCCATTGCGCGCGGTATCCATGCAGCAACCGCTTCACCAAACGATATCTTCCCCACATGGCAAGACCGTTTCAACGGCATGACCGCATCGACTTGAAATCGAGTTCCTTCAATGACTGATCTCATCATCGCACCATCCATTCTCGCCGCTGATTTTTCTAAGATCCGAGAGGAAGTTACCGATGTGCTGGAAGCCGGAGCCGACTGGGTTCATCTCGACGTCATGGACGGCCATTTCGTGCCCAACATCTCCTTCGGTCCGGTGGTCATCGAGAAGCTTCGACCGTTGACAGATGCCGTTTTCGACACGCATCTGATGATCGCGCCCTGCGATCCGTATCTGGAGGCTTTCGCAAAAGCCGGCAGCGATATCATCACCATCCACGCTGAGGCCGGACCGCATTCCCACCGCTCTTTGCAAGCGATCAAGGCGCTCGGCAAGAAGGCTGGCGTTGCGATCAATCCGGCCACGCCGGTATCGATCTTGGAACACCTCGTTGATCTCACCGATCTCATTTTGGTCATGAGCGTCAATCCCGGCTTTGGCGGGCAAAAGTTCATCGCTGACGCCGCCGGTAAGGTCGCACAGGTCAAGGCGTTGATCGGGGAACGGCCGATCGACATTGAAGTTGATGGTGGCATCACCCCCGATACTGCGCCGCTTGTCACACAGGCGGGAGCCAATGTTCTGGTCGCCGGATCGGCAATTTATGATGGCGGCGGGCGTGCGTCCTACGCCCGCAATATCGAAGCCATCAGAGCCGCCGTGTGAGCGCTCAATCCTTGTTCTCCGCTGTTCTCTGGCCCTTATTGTGGGCGCTGATCATTTCAACCAGCCTGGTCTGGCATCTGATCGCAAAAGGATGGGCGTGGGACATCCACCTCTTTTGGGCAACAGGTCCCTACGCGCTGGGGGCGCTCGTTGGTGGCGCATTTGGCCGTTCTTTCGCAACCCAGCTTACCAGCCACAAAGCGGCAAAGGCCCGGTTTTGCGCTTTCTTCGCGGCTAATGCGTTGACGACGCTGGCCTTCGCAGCACTGTTTTATTTTCTGCCTCAACGCGCCTATTTTGCACAATGGCATGCAGACATATTTGAACTGCAATGGGTTTTTCAGGTGCTCTTTACCGGATTTGGCGCCGCCTATCTCTTCATCGCCAGTGGACTTGAACCTTTGCTGCCTTGGGCTGTTCTGTTGCTTGCACTTGCCTCGCTCACCTTTTCCCGTGGGCGCTTTCCAGCCTCGCATTGAAGCTGTTCATGGGCGGTGATAGGGGCGGTGATAGGGCGATGACACCTCCGCCACACCACACCAATCTGAAAGAACGCCTCCATGGTCCCCCGCTACGCTCGCCCCGACATGACGCAAATATGGTCGGCAGCATCCAAGTTTCGTATCTGGTTTGAGATCGAGGCCCATGCCTGTGACGCTTTGGCTGAACTCGGGGTTGTTCCAGCAGAAGCAGCGGCGACAATCTGGGAAAAGGGCGGTGCCGCGCAGTTCGACGTGGAGCGGATTGACGAGATCGAGCGGGAAACCAAGCACGATGTGATCGCCTTCCTAACGCATCTGGCTGAGATTGTTGGGCCGGAAGCGCGCTTCGTCCATCAGGGCATGACGTCATCTGATGTACTGGACACTTGTTTCAACGTGCAACTGACCAGGGCGAGCGACATCCTCCTTGCCGATCTTGACGGACTGCTCGCGGCCCTCAAGCGGCGTGCATTCGAACACAAGGACACGGTCACGATTGGCCGCTCGCATGGCATTCATGCCGAGCCGACAACATTCGGATTGAAGCTCGCCCAGGCCTATGCGGAATTTGATCGTTGTCGAGCGAGATTGGTTGCCGCGCGCGCCGAGGTCGCCAGTTGCGCCATTTCCGGCGCTGTGGGCACATTCGCCAACATCGATCCGCGCGTTGAAGCGCATGTCGCGGCAAAAATGGGACTTAGCGCCGAGCCTGTCTCAACACAGATCGTGCCGCGCGACCGGCATGCGATGTTTTTTGCGACACTGGCTGTCATCGCTTCGAGCGTCGAAAGGTTGGCAACGGAAATTCGCCACCTTCAACGCACGGAGGTTCTGGAAGCGGAGGAGTATTTTGCGCCGGGCCAAAAGGGGTCCTCCGCCATGCCGCACAAGCGCAACCCGGTGCTGACAGAAAACCTCACCGGCCTCGCCCGCATGGTGCGCAGTTACGCGATGCCCGCAATGGAGAATGTCGCGCTCTGGCATGAACGCGATATCTCGCATTCTTCCGTAGAGCGCATGATCGGGCCCGACGCGACGATCACACTTGACTTTGCCTTGTCGCGCCTGACGGGCGTTATCGACAAGCTCCTAGTTTATCCGCAGGCCATGGAGCGGAACATGAACCGTTTCCGCGGCCTCATTCATTCGCAGCGTGTCTTGCTGGCGCTCACCCAAGCGGATGTATCGCGTGAAGACGCCTACCGACTCGTCCAGCGCAACGCGATGAAAGTTTGGGAGGAGAACAAGGATTTCCTCACCGAATTGCTGGCCGATCAGGATGTGCGGGCCGCGTTGAGCGAAGACGATATTCGCTCAACCTTCGATCTTGCCTATCACACGAAGCATGTTGATACGATTTTCGAACGCGTGTTTGGATCGCCTCACGCATGATTTGTCAGTCGCTGTCCATGCGCGGCGCTGTCTCCAACACCGTGTTGAGATAGGAGAAATCGGGCAGAAACCCGAACTCCCACCCTTCTCCATACAGGTTGCCATCTGACTGTATCACACCAGGCCTATCACCAGGCCTTAGCACCATGCAGGGCGCTTCGTCTCGAGCGAACCATTTCGGCAGTTCGACGGGCATGTTCACCAGCGTCGCTGTCAGTCCGCTTGCGTGTAACTTGAATGGCTCCGCATTTGGCTTCTCAGGTTTCTCGGTAGCTCCATCAAAGACCCTCGGCGAATAGGTCATCAGCCCGCCCAGATCGTAGCCCAAATGCTGGTACAGGGACCGCGATGTCCCCGAAAACTTCTCGGTGAACCAGTCATTGGTGTAGTCACCGTTCACCACTATGTCGAAATCGGGCCAACGCCTTGTGAAGCTCGTTGCGTCCAATGCCTCCTGATAGGTGCCGTCTCCCAGGCTCTTCTTCCATTTGCGCGATGTGCCGCCAAACAGCCCGCCACCGCCGATCTTGCCCAAAACATCGCGCATTTCTTTGAATGAGATGGCGTTGTTGAAGTGGCGCAGACCTCCGAATATCCGTTTGGCGAGCGCACGATTTTTCAAGCGCCAGGAATTGTGCATCACATAGCTCGGCGCGAAATGCCTCTGTGGTCCGCCCAATTTCCAAAGGCGCGGTGATTTATTTGAGGTTTCTTTCGAAGTGAAGGCCTTCTCTTCCATCACGCCCGCATTGCCGTAGATGTACAGCGATCCGAGACGCTGCACGTCGAGCGAAAACGGGGCGTAGCAGTCATCAAAACGGTTGTGACGCACCACCCAGTTGCGCGCATAGTCTTCCGGCTCGATGCAATTATCCCGCACCTTGTAGAAGACATTGTCCTCAATCAGGACATTGGTGGCCGACAGAGCATCCAGCGCACCGCTTTCGCTCGACACGCCATTGGTGAAGAAATGAATGGCGTTGAAGCACTTCGTGACCCAATTCCGGCGAAACACCACATTGCCGAAAATATTCCAGCCCCGAAAGAAATCTCCATCGAGATGCCGAAAGTCATTGTCGACATCGACGCCCATATAGTCGCTGTTATTGTCGGATGACCCGTGAATGCGCTGCCAGTTCGCTTCTCCATCACCGAACATCGCGTCCGACTGTTTCCAGCGGCAATTCTGGATCAGAAGGTCTTTTGTGTCTCCGCCATTTGCGCCGATGCACAAGGTGGTGCCGCCAAAGCCGATATGGTCCAACGCTATGTTTTGGCAGTCTTCGAGATAGATCGCTGTCGGCCAGCATTCGTCAAAGGCAATGTTGCGCAGCACGACATGGCGGCAATTGATCAGCATCACCATTGCCTGATCATGCAGCCATGAGGGAACGGGATATTGCCCGCCTTCTTCGCGACGTTTGGAAGCGCGATTGGCCTGCTCTCTCGCCTCACATTCGCTGATGCGGTGGCCGAAAACGGTTCCGAAATTCGCGAGACAAGTCATGCGCGCCGCTTCTTTGCCGAGTGGCCAGGCTTGAAAAACGGAATCCGGTCCGCCTGCCCTTTTCGCAGCATTTGGTTCCGGCAACAGCCCCTTCAAGCGTCCCTCGATCACGATCGGTTTTTCTGCGGACCCGCGCAGACCATTGAGCACCAACGGTTCGTCAAATGTGCAGGCGGGCAAGACAAGACGATCTCCTGCCAACAGGTTTTGGGCAGCCGCATAGATCGGATGAGGGAAAAGGGCATCTGACATCGTGAAACTCTCCCAATGTGCCCCTGCGCCGCATGATGCTTCGCATCACGCGATGTGTAAAGCGGCGGCACCTTGCCAAAGAGCGCTTGAAATCACAGGGCAAAAATGTCGGTTGACATTCGTGTCGCCGCGCCACACCTGCCGCAGCATGAAGATCGCAGAAGCAAATATCGTGATGGTGCCCGGCTTCAAGAACTCGCCGCCGGACCACTGGCAAAGCCGATGGGAAGCAAAGATGCCCACGGCCCGTCGCGTGCAGCAGTCGGACTGGCATAAGCCCGTGATGGAAGAGTGGGTTGGCAATTTCACAACCGCGATTGAAGCAACCGATGCCCCCATCGTGATCGTCGCTCATTCGCTGGGCGGACAGACCGCTATTCTGGGGCTGGTCAAGCTTGACAGCGAACAGCGCTCAAAAATCCGCGGAGCCTTCATCGTTGCACCGCCCGATGTCGAAAACCCAGCCATCAGGCCGCGACATCTGATGACCTTCGGCCCCTATTCGCGGGAACCATTGCCATTTCCGTCGGTCGTGATCGCGAGCCAGACCGACCCCTTTTGCAGCTTTGAGGTCGCCGGAGACATGGCCAATGCGTGGGGATCGCTTCTGATCGACGCGCGAGACTCGGGCCATATCGACGTGGCGAGCGGCCATGGCCCATGGCCGGACGGGCTGATGGTCTTTGCCAACTTTATGAAGCGGCTGGAAGCCTGAACGGGGACCCGGCGTTACCGGAAGTCCAACTCACCAAGCATTTTGTCTGCACCCTGCCCGATGTAACTCGCGTCGAAGCCGAGTGCGAGCAGTCGAAATCCCATGGATTGGACCAGATTTGCGTCTTTTGGCGTTGGACAGAAAGCCGCGGCGATTTTGCCCCGCGCCTTGGCCTCCTTCGCCATTCCCTCGACAATCGGCAGCGTGTCCTCGCCATAGGGGTCGGGAACTGGTGTCCCCCGAACGGAGATTGACAGATCGGCAGGCCCGCAAAACACACCGTCTATGCCGTCAAGGTCAAGTATAGCCTCCATATTTTCGACGGCCTGTTTCGTCTCAATCATCGCTAGTGCCAGCGTTTTGTCATTGGCCTGCGTGACGTAATCATCACGCTTCTGACCGAGCAGGTTGAGCGCCGTGGTCGGGCCGAAGGAGCGATCGCCAACAGGGATGTATTTTGTGAAAGACACAAGCTGCTTGGCATCTTCAAGCGTGTTGATCATCGGGGCGATGATGGCGTGAACGCCGCTGTCCAGCGCTTTGCTGGCAAAGTCGAACCGACCCACCGGAATGCGGACAACCACCGGCTTTCCAGAAGGAACGATCGCCGCGGTTCCGGCAATCACGCTGCTTTCCGTCTGCATCCCATGCTGCATGTCCAGCGTGATCGCATCAAAATCGGTGCGCGCGAGCATGGCCAGATACTGCGTGTCGTGCACGCTGCTCCAGGCCATCATGACCGTGCCGTCGTCGGCGAGTTTCGAAATCAAACGGTCCATGTCATCTCCCCCGAGACTGCGACAATCAGTTGGAATCGGCCTGAATTTGCTCGGCCGCGATCACCAGCAATTCACCCATCTTGGTGCGCAGGTCGGCATCACTGACATCCACACCCTTGGCATCGAAATCGCCGCGCACCTTACGGAACACGTCTTCGTCACCGGCTTCCTCAAAATCGGCGGCGACAACTTCCTTGGCATAAGCGGCCGGATCGCCATGGCCCATTTTCTCCGCTGCCCATTCGCCCAGAAGACGGTTCCGGCGCGCTTCAGATTTGAACTTCAGCTCTGCGTCATGGGCAAATTTGTTCTCGAACGCCTTTTTGCGATCATTCATGTCAGCCATTGCGGGTCTCCTGATCCGGTGCCAGTGATGGATTCGCCACAGCGTGGCTCTTGTCGAAGATGTATGCGTGCTGGCTGCGCAAATCAACGCTGGTCACCGGCCATATGGCGCGCAAATCTGTGTTGCAAATCGGTGGGCAGCACAGCCTTGCAATTGAGTTTGCCAACCCCTTCGCTTATGCCGTGGCACGCCAAGAAACATTCGCCAAATTCAGCGAATCGTCACATCCGTCGGAAGTGAAACGTATGAGCAGACGTCGAAAAATCTACGAAGGAAAGGCGAAGATCCTATATGAAGGACCCGAGCCGGGCACACTCGTTCAGTTTTTCAAAGACGATGCGACAGCCTTCAATGCCAAAAAGCACGAAATCATTGACGGAAAGGGTGTGCTGAACAACCGCATAAGCGAGTATATTTTCGAAAATCTCAACCGTATCGGGATTCCCACACACTTCAAAAAGCGCATGAACATGCGCGAGCAACTCATTAAAGAGGTTGAGATTATCAAGCTTGAAGTTGTCGTGCGAAACGTGGCCGCTGGCTCTCTTGCGAAGCGCCTGGGGCTTGAGGAAGGTGAAGTTCTGCCGCGATCGATCATCGAGTTCTATTACAAGAGTGATGAACTGGATGATCCGCTCGTTTCCGAGGAGCACATCACCGCATTCGGATGGGCGTCACCTCCGGAGCTCGACGACATCATGGCGCTTGCAATCCGCGTCAACGATTTCCTGTCGGGCCTCTTTCTTGGCGTGGGAATTCAACTTGTCGACTTCAAGATCGAATGCGGCAGGCTGTTTGAAGAAGATATCATGCGCATTGTCGTGGCTGACGAAATTTCTCCGGATTCCTGCCGTCTTTGGGACCTGCAAACCAGGGAGAAGATGGACAAGGACCGCTTTCGTGAAGACCTTGGCGGGTTGCTGGAAAGTTATCGCGAAATCGCCAAACGCCTGGGCATCATGAATGAAAATGAGCCGGTGCGCGGCACCGGTCCCGTTCTGGTCAAGTCGGACTGATGGCAGCCAAATCTTTCTCGGCGCGGGTCACCGTCACGCTGAAACGCGGCGTCCTCGATCCTCAGGGCAAAGCGACCCAAAGCGCTCTTGGTTCCCTTGGCTTTGAAGGGGTCGGCTCTGTTCGGCAAGGCAAGATTTTTGACGTTGAACTTACAGCCAGCAGCAAAAAGGGGGCAAAGGAAGCCCTGGAATCGATGTGCGAGAAGCTGCTGGCGAACACGGTGATCGAAGACTACGACGTGGTCGTCGAATGATGTGCGCGCCCGTTTCGACACTTGATCGCGCGCCATGAAAGCCTGCGTGGTTCTTTTTCCCGGTTCCAATCGCGACCGCGACATGATCGCGGCGTTGACGTCTGTCGCGGGAGAGCCTCCCCATCTTGCCTGGCACAAGGACACTGCCTTGCCCGATTGCGACCTCATCGTTCTTCCCGGAGGATTCTCACATGGAGATTATCTTCGTTCCGGGGCGATTGCTGCGCGCGCGCCGGTCATGAATGCGGTGGCGGAGGCCGCACAGCGCGGTGTGCGGGTGCTGGGCGTCTGCAATGGATTTCAGATCCTCACGGAAGCTGGTTTGTTGCCCGGAGCGCTGATGCGCAATGCGGGCCTCAAATTCGTGTGCTGTGAGGTGCTGCTGAGCGTCGCGAATGCGGACAATCCCTTCACTGCGAAATATGCGCAGGATGAAATCATCCATTGCCCGGTTGCCCATCACGATGGCAACTATTTTGCGGATACCAAGACCCTGAAGCGGCTGGAGGACAATGGGCTGGTCGCCTTTCGATATGCGCAGGACACCAATCCCAACGGTTCCGTCAACGACATTGCGGGCATTTTCAACGATGAGGGCAATGTCCTCGGCATGATGCCGCATCCAGAAAACCTCATCGAACCGGCCCATGACGGCACTGATGGTCGGCGGCTCTTCGAAGCCGCGCTCAATGTGGTTGAGATGGCCGCATGAGACCGGCCATGCCCATCCTGTCTGTCGTCGTCGCGCTCGCTGGATGCACGCAGGGCGGGCAGGATGCGACCGTACCGGAAAACCCGCAGGCGCTGATGCTGCGGGTTGCGAAGCAGGTGCAGGCTTGCTGGTTCAAGCAGCCCGATCCCGCCCTCAAGCCCTATCGCATGGCATCGGAAGTCAATTCCTATGCGGGGCAGCCTCGCATTTTGATCGTACCGCGCAATCGCCCCGAAGGATTGCCGAAGCTGGTCGCCCTGGCGAAACGTGAGGGAGGCCGCACCCAGTTTTCCACCTTTGGCCCTTTGCTGGCAGAGCCGAAGGGCCCGCGCCTGCGCGCAGCGCTCAATCGCTGGGCCGCAGGGTCACGACAGTGTTGAGCGGGGCGTATTTGTCGTGAGTGTCAACAACAATCAGCCCATAACTGCGCAACTCGTGGCAGATCACGGCCTGAGCGAAGACGAATATGCCCGCATCGTTGACCTCACCGGGCGTGAGCCGAGTTTTACAGAGCTCGGTATCTGGTCCGCCATGTGGAACGAGCACTGCTCCTACAAATCTTCGAAGAAATGGCTGAAAACCCTGCCCACAGAGGGGCCACAGGTCGTTTATGGCCCGGGCGAGAACGCCGGGGTGGTGGATATCGGTGATGGCGATGTGGTTGTCTTCAAGATGGAGAGCCACAATCACCCCTCGTACATCGAACCGTATCAGGGCGCGGCGACGGGTGTGGGCGGCATCCTGCGTGACGTTTTCACCATGGGTGCCCGGCCCATCGCAGCCATGAATGCGCTGCGTTTCGGCGCCCCGGACCACCCCAAAACGCGCCACCTCGTTTCCGGGGTCGTGGCCGGCGTCGGGGGCTATGGCAATTCCTTCGGCGTGCCGACAGTGGGCGGCGAAGTGAACTTTCACGAGCGTTACAACGGCAATATTTTGGTGAACGCCTTCGCTGCCGGGATCGCAAAGGCGGATGCAATCTACATTTCAAAGGCGGAAGGCGTTGGGCTGCCGATCGTCTATCTGGGGGCGAAGACGGGCCGTGATGGCGTCGGCGGTGCGACCATGGCATCGGCGGAGTTTGATGAAAGCATCGATGAAAAACGCCCGACCGTACAAGTCGGCGATCCGTTCACGGAAAAATGCCTTCTGGAAGCCTGTCTGGAACTGATGGACACGGGAGCGGTGATCGCCATTCAGGATATGGGCGCGGCGGGTCTCACCTGCTCTGCGGTGGAAATGGGCGCCAAGGGTGATCTCGGCATTCGATTGGACCTGGATAAAGTTCCCGTGCGTGAAAACGACATGAGCGCCTATGAGATGATGCTCTCGGAAAGCCAGGAGCGCATGCTCATGGTGTTGCGCCCGGAACTGGAAGCGCAGGCCAAGTCCATCTTTGAAAAATGGGATTTGGACTTCGCCATTATTGGAGAAACCACCAGCGATCTGCGTTTCAGCGTCCATCATCAGGACGAGGAAGTCGCCAATCTTCCCATCAAGCAGCTGGGCGACGAAGCACCGGAATACGATCGTCCCTGGCTCGAGCCCGGTCAGCACTCACCGGAGCCGCCGCATCTTTTCGCACCACCAAGCGACTACAATGCCGCGCTATTGTGGCTTGTTGGCTCGCCCGATCTCGCTTCGAGGCAATGGGTCTGGGAGCAATATGACACGCTCATTCAGGGCAACACGCTGCAACTGCCCGGCGGAAATGCCGGCGTGGTTCGCGTCGAAGGCCATGAGACAAAGGCGCTCGCCTTTTCCTGCGATGTCACCCCGCGCTATGTCGAGGCAGATCCGCGCGAAGGCGGCAAGCAGGCGGTTGCGGAGTGCTATCGCAATCTGATTGCAGCCGGCGCAGTGCCGCTCGCGGCGACCGACAATCTGAATTTCGGCAATCCAGAGAAGCCGGAGATCATGGGACAACTCGTTGCGGCGATTTCCGGCATTGGCGAGGCCTGCGAGGCGCTCAATATGCCGATCGTGTCCGGCAATGTGTCGCTCTACAACGAGACCTCCAATGCTGACGGTTCAGGCGATGCCATTTTGCCAACGCCTGCAATTGCCGCAGTGGGGTTGATTGAAGACCATGCCTTGATGGCGCGCATGGATACGGCGCAGGAAAATGACGCGATCTTTCTGGTTGGCACGGAAGCAACCCACCTCGCGCGAAGCCTCTACCAACGCGAAATCCTACAGAGCGAAAGCGGTCCCGCCCCGTCGGTTGACCTTCTGACGGAGAAATACCGTGGTGAGTTCGTCCTGTCGGCCATTCGAGGCGGCTACGCTTCAGCCTGCCATGATATTTCGGATGGCGGGTTGGCGGTCGCGCTTGCGGAAATGTGCATGGCAAGCGGCATTGGCGCCGAATGCACCATCGAAGTCACCTATCCCCACGCCGCGCTGTTTGGCGAAGACCAGTCGCGTTATCTGATCACGGTGAAAGACAAATGGACCAATATGTTCGCAGCCAATTGCGAAGGCTCCAGCGTGTTCTTTTCCAAGATCGGGCACATGAGGGGCGATCGCCTCATCATCAACGATTTGATCGACACTCCAATCGAATCGTTGAAACAGGCCCATGAATCGTGGTTTCCTGACTTCATGAACGGGCCGACGAGTTCGTCGGAATAAGACACAGGAGACGCGATCATGGCTATGGACGCCGGTGAAATCGAAACCATGATCAAGGAAGCCCTTCCTGATGCGCGAGTGACGATACGAGATCTTGCCGGCGATGGCGATCACTATGCTGCGGAAGTTGTGTCGGCCGAGTTTGCCGGAAAGAGCCGGGTGCAACAGCACCAGATGGTTTATCAGGCGCTGCAGGGCAAAATGGGAGGGCAACTCCACGCTCTTGCGCTGCAAACAAGCGCGCCACAATGACCAGCTGATTAACCCCATCGACCGCGTGTCGCCGCTATGGATATGTCAGACACCACAATCATCGTTTTGAGCGGCATCGTTCTGGCTGCGATGATGGCTGCGATTGTCTACATCATTCGCGGCTCGCGGCGTTCCGATCCGCGCGACTCAAAAAAGCCTTTCAGATGGCAGCCGGAGCAGGATTACGAGGTGAACTGGTCCAATGAAGGACCAATGTCACCACTGTGGCCGACGCTCAAACGTCGTCCGAAGAAGGATGCCAAAGCTCCACCGGAACGATCATGAGCACGGCGAGTGCAACGCGCTTTGCCATACTTTGCGCGCTCGGCTCCGCACTTGCCTTCACGGTCAATGACACGACGATCAAATTTCTCTCCGGCAACTATGCCTTGCATCAACTGGTGCTAATCCGCGCTGCCGTCGCTATCATCGTCACGCTTGCTTTTTTCGTTCCGCTCGACGGTGGATTGAAATCGCTGCGCATCACGCGTCCGCTGCTGCATCTGGCGCGCGGCATGTGTGTCGTGTTCGCCAATATGGCCTTCTTCATGAGCCTTGCGACGATCAAGATCGCTGAAGCGACGGCCATCTTGTTTATCGCACCGCTCATCATCACCGCCCTCGCAGTCATTTTCCTCGGCGAGAATGTTGGGCCAAGACGCTGGATCGCGATTCTGGTTGGTCTTTTGGGCGTCTTCATCATGGTGCGGCCCGGCGCCGGGAGCTTTCAGGCAGCGGCCTTGCTGCCGCTGGTTGCAGCAATCGCCTACGCAATGCTTCACGTGCTGACACGCAAAATAGGCACTGCTGATTCTGCCGCCGCCATGGCGTTTTACATTCAGCTCACCTTTATCGTTGTGTGTTCGCTGATCGGCCTCGTGCTTGGAGACGGCCGGTTTGCAGGCACAGGGTATCCAAGCATCGACTTTGTGCTTCGGGCCTGGATTTGGCCGCCAATATCCGATTGGGGCATCATTGCCCTAGCAGGCCTTTCCAGCGCTGTTGGGGGCTATCTGGTCAGTCAGGCCTATCGCCTCGCCCCGGCTTCCATCATCGCACCATTTGAATATGCCGCCTTGCCGCTAGCGCTGGTTTGGGGGCTGTTGATCTTCGGCGAATGGCCTGATTGGCTGGCCTGGATCGGTATGGCTTTGATCATCGCTAGCGGTCTTTACGCCTATTCGCGCGAACGGGTGGTGGAGACTGTGGACCCCAAACCGGTTCAGCGGGTGCCGTGAGTTTCCCAAGCTGGCAATTTCGCTCGTTCTAACCTAACTAGTTGGAAAGCCTTTGTAGCCTGACAGGAAGCCCCATGAGCATGAATGATTTCATCGACGCCGAAGTGAAAAGCAATGATGTGTTGGTTTTCATGAAAGGCACACCAGCCTTCCCTCAATGTGGGTTCTCCGGCCAAGTCGCCCAAATCATGGACTATTTGGGCGTGGAGTGGAAAGGGGTGAACGTTCTGGCTGATGACGACCTGCGCCAGGGCGTGAAAGACTACACGAACTGGCCAACCGTTCCGCAGGTTTATGTGAAGGGTGAGTTTATTGGCGGATGTGACATCGCCCGCGAAATGTTCCAAAGCGGCGAATTGAAAACGCTTCTGGAAGAAAAAGGCGTCATCATGGGGAACAAGGCCACCGCCTAGGCGGGTTCCGGCGTGTCTGAATGCGAATTTGAAGGGTTCGGCACAGAGGCCCTGCCGTTCTTAAAGGCACTTGGCTTTCATCAGGACCGTGATTGGTTCCACGACAACAAGGCGTTATACGAATCACAGTTGCGCCGGCCGCTGATCGCGCTTGTCGAAACGATTTCGCACCGCTTCGAACAGAAGGGGCTTCCGTTTAGAGGCGCCCGAAAGTCATCTCTTTTTCGCATCAATCGCGACATTCGCTTTGCCAAAGAGAAGCATCCCTACAACACCCATGTCAGCGGCGTTTTGACCCGAGACGGCACCAAGAAAGACACAGGCGGGCTGTATTTTCAGATCGGTCCGGAAGGCAGTTTTATGGCATCCGGTCTTTGGTATCCGCAGGGCACAAAGCTGCGAGCCTTTCGTGAATTGATGATCGAGCGGGCAGAAGAGTTCTTCACGCTGGAAGATGACCTCAAATCAAATGGGCTGAAGTTCGGCACAGAGTCCAAGCTTACACGACCGCCAAACGGCTTTAAGCATGTGCATGACGAGCGTCTTATCGAGCGGCTGAAATATAAGAGCTTTGTCGTTAGTCAGCCGCTTGACGAAGAAACTCTATACAGCAGCAAACTTCTCGATGAGATGGAAGATTTTGCACGCATTGTTGTGCCCTTCATGCAATTTGTCTGGCGCGCAACTGATCCTTTGCGCGAAGAGGACGGAAACGCTTGACCCAAAGCACTTTTTGCTTTTGGAGGTGATTTATCGGCCCGCTTGAATGCGGGCTTTTTGCTGGCAGAGGCGCGCAATGAACAGGCAGGAATTCAGGGACCGCGCACCACTTCCTTATCCGGAATTCGTGGCGCTATGCGCCCTGCTCATGGCCAGTACGGCCCTGGCCATCGATATCGTGTTGCCTGCCATGCTGGTTATCGGCGGGGCGCTGGGAGCGCAAAGCGAGAACGCAGCCCAGCTGGTCATCACGGCCTATCTCGTCCCTTACGCCGTTGGTCAGTTGCTGCTCGGGCCGCTTTCAGACAGTTTTGGCCGCAAGCCGATTATGTTGGCCGGTCTCGCGATATACGCCGTTGCTTCGGCCCTTTCGATCTTTGCGACGAGCTTTGAAATGCTGCTCGTGCTGCGCGGAGTTGCGGGCTTTGGTGCTGCCTCTGGCCGTGCGGCCGTCTCTGCCGTGGTGCGCGATTGCTATGCCGGACGTGACATGGCTTCGATCATGTCGTTGGTCATGATGGTTTTCATGGTCGTGCCGATCCTTGCTCCGCTGTTAGGGCAGGCGCTGCTTGGCCTCATTTCTTGGCACGCCATCTTCTGGTTCATGGCACTGTTCGGTGTTGTGCTGGTGATTTGGATTGTGACCCGATTGCCGGAAACTCTCGCCCCGGAGAATCGGCGACCGTTCCGCGTAAATTCAATTATTGACGCGTTCAAAACCGTCGTCTCACAGCGTGCTTCGCTAGCCTATGCATTGGGTGGAGCGGTGTTTTTTGGAAGCCTGTTTGGCTTTGTCAATTCGGCACCGCAGATCTACATTCAGCTTTACGATCTGGGCAGCCTCTTCCCGTTAGCGTTTTCGGCAGGCGGACTTGCGGTCGCGGCCGCGTCGCTGATCAATTCAAGCGTTGTTCAACGGCTGGGCATGCGGCGGCTCTCGCATCTTGCCATCATGGTGTTTCTTGCGCTTGGCCTCATCATGACCGTGATATCGGGCCTTTCTGAAGGCAAACCCCCGCTTTGGGTTTTCATCATTGGCACGATCTTCATGTTCACCTGCTTTGGGTTCATCGGCACCAACTTCAGCGCTCTGGCACTGGAACCGCTTGGTGCGCATGCCGGCATGGCGTCAGCCGTATTCGGCTTTCTGCAAATGGGACTGGCCGGAATTCTTGGCGCCATTATCGGCCAGTTCTACAACGGCACCACAATTCCGCTCTTCATCGGTTTTCTATGCTGTGGCATCGCATCGCTTGGCTGCGTGCTTTGGGCGGAGAGGGGTCGATTGATGATCGAACCCTGAGGCTTGTCAGTCTTTCGGTGCCAAAGCGGCAAAGTCGAAAAGGTTTCGATCCAGCATATGGCTGGGATTGATATTGCCGAGAGCCCGAATCATCGTATCCTTTCGGCCCGGCATACGCTCTTCAATATCTGCGATCATGCGTTTCATCGCGTTGCGCTGAAGCCCGTCTTGCGAACCGCACAAATCGCAGGGGATGATGGGAAAGCGCATCGCGTCGGCGAATTTCTCAAGATCAGATTCTGCGCAGAAGGAAAGTGGGCGCAGCACAGCGATGTCACCCTCATCATTGACCAGTTTCGGCGGCATCGCTGCGAGCTTTCCGCCATGAAAGAGGTTCATGAAAAAGGTTTCCAGAATATCCTCGCGGTGATGGCCGAGCACGAGCGCATCACATCCTTCTTCGCGCGCAATACGATAGAGATTGCCGCGCCGCAGCCGCGAGCACAGAGCACAATAGGTCGCCCCCTGCGGCACTTTCTCGGTCACGATCGAGTAGGTGTCCTGATATTCAATGCGATGCGGGATACCATACTCATCCAGCCAGTTTGGCAGAATGTATTTTGGAAAGTTGGGTTGCCCTTGATCGAGATTACAGGCCACGAGATCAACTGGAAGCACGCCGCGCCACTGCAAATCCAGCAGCACCGCCATGAGGCCATAGCTGTCCTTGCCCCCTGATAGTCCGATCAGCCATTTGGGGCGTGTCCCATCGACGCGCGGTGTAATCATGCCGTAACTGTCGATGGCTTCACGCGTTAGCCGCACCAGTCTTTTACGCAATTTGTTGAATTCGACACCCGATGGGGCATTGCGAAACAGCTTGTGGTAACTGTCCAGTGCCGTCGCTTCAGCCTCTACGCTTGTGGTTTCAACAGTGATGTCGACCGTCGCGTCCATATCCATGCTCTAGACCAAAAGGGCCGCTCTCGCGAGCGACCCCTGAAATGTCGTATCTGTTGAAGCAGACATGTCGCACATCAGCGCGAATAGAATTCGACCGTCAGATTGGGTTCCATCTGCACCGGGTAAGGCACATCGGAAAAGGCGGGCACGCTGACAAAGGTCGCAGTCATCTTGTTGTGGTCGGCTTGAATATATTCCGGCACATCACGTTCGGGCAGCTGCGTTGCTTCCAGGATCATGACCATTTCTTTGGATCGCTGACGCACTTCAATGACGTCACCCGGCTTGCAGCGATAGGACGGGATGTTGGTTTTCACGCCGTTCACACGAACATGGCCGTGATTGACGAACTGCCGCGCGGCAAAGATGGTGGGCACGAATTTCGCACGATAGACGATCATGTCGAGACGGCGTTCCAGAAGACCGATCAGGTTTTCGCCCGTATCGCCCTTCATGCGGTTCGCCTCTTCATAGGTCTTGCGAAACTGCTTTTCCGAGATATTGCCGTAATAGCCTTTCAGCTTCTGTTTGGCGCGCAGCTGCACACCAAAGTCAGACAATTTGCCCTTGCGGCCCTGGCCGTGCTGGCCTGGACCATACTCGCGGCGGTTGACCGGAGACTTCGGGCGACCCCAGATATTTTCGCCCATACGGCGATCGATTTTGTATTTTGCGGATTGGCGCTTGCTCATCACATTTCCTCTAAGCAACCACGCAGAACAATTTCCGCATGGAGAGAAAACGCACCCTCCTCTGCCCGATCATTTCATCGGACTGACAGGGCCATGCACGCACGCTTTGCGCAATGAGCCCACGGGATACGTAAAACGCGCCGGAAACCGACGCGCGGCGGTGATATAGGCGGCACAGCCGGGGCTGTCAAATGACTTTGAGACCGAATCCGGAGAGCAAACGTCTCATCTGCGGTGTAGGTTCGCCGCCAGTGAATTCTGCAATATCCTGGACATCCTTTACCGCTCCACCCTGAGGCAATCGGCTTTGTGCATGGCGCGCGATTGCTTCGGCCGGGTTCAACCAATCAACCGGCCATGGAGCCAGACGCCGAAACACGTTGGTCAAAAAGGGGTAATGCGTGCAGGCAAGAACGACCACATCCGTGCGCGCGCCGAGTCTGTCCACGAAGCAGTCGCGGATTTCTTTGTTCACGGCTTTTGTGTCGATCTGCCCTGAAAGCATGAAATCCTCTGCAAGCCTGGCGAGGTCTTCGGCACCCACCAGCCGCACATTTACCTGTGAGGCGAATTCGGCAATGAGCGAGCGCGTATAGTCACGCTGCACGGTACCCGGCGTTGCCAGCACCGAGATTTGTCGCGATGCGGTCACTTCCGCCGCCAGTTTGATGGCAGGAACGGTTCCAACGACCGGCATATCGAAGCGCTCACGCAAATGCGGCAGGATGATCGTGGAAGCCGTATTGCAGGCGATGATGATCATTTGCGGGTTGTGCCGAGCGACCAAGTCGTCAAACAGGCCCAATAGGTGCGCAACCAATGCCTCTTCTTCCCACCCTCCAATGGGAAAGACGGCTCCATCGGCCACATAGACGAACTTGAACTCCGGCATGAGGATACGGGCTTCCCGCAGGACGGACAGTCCTCCAATGCCCGAATCGTAGATGAGAACGCTCATGCTTGCTTGTCAGTCAGGATTCCTGATCGGAATGAACTCCGGCAGATCGTCCACGCTCAAGCCGAACCCGTAAAAGACCAACCAGTAGAGAAAGAACACGCCCAGGCTCAACAGCGTGTTCCACCACAGTCGTCTGCCAAGTTGCGGCCGCACCGGGGCGGACGGTTCGGTGGCTTCCACCACATGCCCGGTGTCCAATTGCGTTCGCATGCGAAAGGGTAGCGTAATGAAGATCATCGTCCACCAGATGATGAAATAGATCGCAATGGCTGTTCCCAGCCCCATGCCGCCCAGAGATGTCCAGCTCCAATCCATCTGCGTTAGACCTGTTCCAGTTCCACAAGTGTTCCGGCAAAGTCCTTCGGGTGCAAAAACAGCACCGGCTTTCCATGCGCACCTATTTTTGGCTCACCATCGCCCAGAATACGAGCGCCCAGCTCTTTCAGGCGGTCACGGGCATCAAGGATATCATCAACCTCGTAGCAGATATGGTGGATGCCGCCTGCGGGATTGCCGGTGAGAAATTTGGCAATGGGGCTGTCTTTACCAAGCGGTTCCAGCAATTCGATTTTGGTGTTCGGCAGTTCCACAAAAACAACCGTGACACCATGCTCGGCCAAGGCTTGAGGCGCGCTCACAGTTGCACCCAGCGTGTCGCGATAGAGCGCTGTCCCTGCCTCCAAGTCCGGCACGGCGATTGCAACGTGGTTGAGGCGTCCGATCATGCCCAATGCTCCGCTATACTCTCGTGACGAACACGGTGACGATGGGCTTCTTGCCCCACAATTCGCGTGTTTCGGAGCGAATGGCGCGCTCCACAGCCTGTTGGATGCGGCCGTCGTCGCGGCGCTTCTTGCGGGGGATGTTCTCAAACGCCGACAGGCCGGCATCATACAAAATATCCTCGAATGAATCATCCTCGTCCGCCATTTGAGGCAGACCCTGGCAGGTGATTTCCGGGTCGGCGACCAGTTCGCCGTTACGGTCCACAACCAGGGCCATCACCACAAGGCCAACGAAAGAGAGAATGCGACGTCGCGCAATGCCGGTCTCATCACGATTTCCAATAATGTGCCCGTCCTTAAAAACTCGCCCGGCCTCAATTGTTTCGACGATGGTCGGGTCTCCGGGGGCCAGACGCAGCATGTCTCCATTGCGGATCGGCATTACGCTTGGGATGCCGCTATCGCTCATCAGCCCGGCCTGCGCCGTCAAGTGGGCGGCTTCTCCATGAACCGGTATGCCGATCTGCGGTATGGTCCATTCATACATCTGTTTCAGTTCACTGCGACGGGGGTGGCCGGACACATGGACAAGGCTGTCCGGTGTGTCGGTCACGATATCGACGCCAAGTTCGATCAACCCGTTTTGGATGTCGATGATTTCACGTTCATTGCCGGGAATGGAGCGGGAGGAAAACACCACCATGTCTCCGGGCGAAAGGTTGGCATTTCGATGCTCATCGCGCGCCAGCTTGCCCAGTGCCGCACGCGGCTCGCCTTGCGACCCGGTGCAAATGACGACGAGCTTGTCCTTGGGCACGCTCTTGAACTCATCCTCCGGCAGGAAAGGCGCAATGCCATCAAGATAACCGAGTTCACGCGAGACTTCGCAGACGCGCAGCAATGAACGGCCAAGGACCATGACCTGCCTTTTGGCTTGCGCAGCAGCAAGAGCGATGGAGCGGATGCGTCCCACGTTAGAAGAAAAGGTGGTGATCAGCACCCTGCCTTTGGCCTCACCGATGATGCTCGCCAAACTGTCGGAAACCTGTTTTTCACTTGGGCTTTCGCCGTCGCGAATCGCATTGGTGGAATCGCAGATCAGTGCAAGCACTCCCTCATCGCCAAGCCGCCGGAAATGCGCCTCATCCGTTTTCTGACCCAATGTCGGGTCAGGGTCGAGCTTCCAATCACCCGTGTGCAGCACGTTGCCTAGCGGGGAGCGCAGCATCAAAGACACTGGTTCGGGAATGGAATGAGTGACGTGGACCGCGTCAATATCGAACGGTCCAGCCTTGAAACGCGCTCCGGCCTTGTACTCCTTAATCTCGATTTGTGGGGCGCCAGGTTCTGAGCGGATTTTGGCTTCCAGCATCGCAGCCGCAAAGGGTGTGCAGTAAACCGGGGCCTTCAGCGTTGGCCAGAGCGCCAGCAATGCACCGTAATGGTCCTCATGCGCATGGGTGATGATAATTGCATCGAGCCTGTCGGAACGTTGCGCAATGTAGTTGATATCAGGGAGAACGAGATCCGCTCCCGGCAAGTCGTCGCCAGGAAAGGTAACACCGCAATCCACCGCGATGTAGCGCCGTCGGTCTCCCTGCCCGTAACCGTAAAGCGCGAAGTTCATGCCGATTTCGCCCACTCCCCCAAGCGGCAAAAAGATCAATTCAGACGTTTCATGGTCCTTCATATGGTCACAGGCACCTCGTTGTTGGGAGAGTGGAGGAACACGTCAGCAGCCGAAACCAATTCAGTCGAGCCGTCGGGCCGTTCCAGAACCAGTTGGCCGTCGGAAGCGATGTCGCGAAAGATTCCGGTCTTTTCATGATCCGCAAAGCGGACGGTAATTGTGCGGTTTAGGCCTGTTGCGCGAGAAAGCCAATCGCGTCGTATCGCCGCTGGAGCCTGACCCTGTTGCCATTGGACGAGACGCTTTGCAACCGCAGTTGCCAAAGCCGTAAACAGCGCTTCGGACGCAATGGCCGCCCCAGACCCTGCAAGCGTTGCGGTTGGGTAGAGTGCCTCTTGGGGTGCATGCTCGCAATTGACACCGAAACCGACCACCACACCTTGCTCGCCGCTGGTGCGGTTTGAACCCTCAAGCAATATCCCCGCCAGTTTGCCGCCATCGAGCAGCAGATCATTGGGCCACTTGATGAGCAGACGATCTTGCAGTAGCGGTGCGAGTGACGCCACGGCGTCGTTCAGTGCGAGAACGGCCAGCAGGGGCATCATGGACATGGATTGCATAGGGGCGGGATCGACAAGCAAAAGGCTGGCATAGAGATTGCCCGGCGGCGAATGCCAGGCTCGGTTTCGGCGGCCCTTGCCGGTTTTCTGTTCCGTGCCCGTGACCCAAAGCTGGCCGCTGTCTCCATTTCGAAACCAGTCCATGGCCTCGTCATTGGTCGAACCAACTGCCGCGCGTTCATCGCGCCACCACCCCGGCAATGCGTCGATGGGGCGCTTCAAGACGGATCAGAAAAAGGTGCGCGCGGCGCCTGTAGCGATACTGGAGACTGGACCCGCCACAACCACATAAAAGATCGTGAAAACACCGGAAACACCAAGCACCAGGCGCAGTTCGGACGCCATGGGGACAAATCCGGACTCCGGCTCGTCAAACCACATGATTTTGACGATCCGCAGATAGTAGAAGGCGCCCACCACACTGGCCAGAACACCGATCACCGCAAGCACATACAGCTCCGCCTGAACGGCTGCCAGAAAGACGAAATATTTGGCCCAGAAGCCAGCCAAAGGCGGGATGCCAGCCAGGGAAAACATCAGAGCTGTCAACATGAGCGCCATCATAGGATGCGTGCGCGAAAGGCCGGACAGTTCGCTGATGTCCTCCACCAGCCCATCTTCCCGACGCATCGCCAGAATGCAGGCGAATGTCCCCAGCGTCATGATCAGATAGATGATCAGATAGATGATCACACCGGAAACACCGGTCTGCGTGCCGGCCGCGAGGCCCACAAGCGCAAATCCCATATGGCCAATTGAAGAATAGGCCATCAGTCGCTTGATGTTGGTTTGGCCGATAGCCGCGAAGGCCCCCAGCAGCATGGAGGCAATCGCGAGGAACGCGATGATTTGCTGCCAATCGGCGGCGGCATGCTCAAATGCGCCATAGGTCACGCGGATCATCATAGCCATTGCCGCTACCTTGGGTGCGGCAGCAAAGAAGGCCGTTACGGGTGTCGGCGCGCCTTCATAGACATCAGGTGTCCACATATGGAACGGCGCGGCAGACACTTTGAAGGCGATGCCAGCCAGCATGAAAACAATGCCGAAAATCTCGCCCAATTGACGTTCCGCAGCCATCGCCTCGGCAATGCCTGCAAAATTGGTGTGGCCGGTGAAACCATAAATCAACGACATGCCGTAAAGCAGCATGCCGGAAGACAGTGCACCAAGCACAAAATACTTCAAACCGGCTTCCGACGCTCGCAGGGAATCCCGGTTGATTGCAGCCGCGACATAGAGCGCAAGCGCCTGCATCTCCAGTCCAAGATAGAGGGCGATCAGATCGTCGGCGGAGATCATGACCATCATGCCAAGCGTGGCAAGCACGACCAGGATGGGATATTCGAAGCGCCCATAGCTCGCATGGCGAGCAAAGCCATAAGACATTGCAATCGCGAAGGTAGAGCCACCCAGAACCAGCAATTTCATAAGCCGAGCGAAGCGGTCCGACACAAAGGCATCGCTGAAAACGACGCCTTCCGGCGCCGTGTAGACCAGAACCGCTGCGGCAGCGGCGATCAGCGCCACGGCTATAACATGCATGCTGCGAGCGCTCTTTTCACCCGTGAATGCGCCGATCATCAGCAGCACCATCGCGCCGACAGCCAGCATCAGTTCGGGAATGGCAACCGCGAGATTGAATGTGATCGTGCCTGGTTCCATCACCCCTCTCCCGTCACTTCGCAGCCGTTTGCACGGCAGCCTGCAGGCCAGCTTGATAATCCGCAATCAGCGCATCGACCGATGCCTGCGTCACGTCAAAGACCGGGCCGGGATTCACGCCAAAATAGATCACCAGAACGACCAATGGATAGAGAATGAGCTTTTCGCGCGGCGACAGATCAAGCATCGCCTTAAGCGTTTCCTTCTCGAGCGCACCGAAGATCACGCGACGATAGAGCCAAAGCGCATAAGCGGCGGACAGGATCACGCCCAGCGTAGCAAAGACAGCAATCCAAGTGTTCACCTTGAACACGCCCAGCAAGGTGAGCAACTCGCCAACGAAACCGGACGTACCGGGCAGGCCCACATTGGCCATCGTGAAGATCAGGAACACCGTCGCATAGGCCGGCATCCGGTTGACCAGCCCCCCATAGGCATCGATCTGTCGCGTGTGCATTCGGTCGTAAACGACACCAACGCACAGGAATAAGGCACCAGAAATCAGCCCATGCGAAAGCATCTGGAAAATGCCGCCCTGAATGCCCTGGGCATTGGCAGCAAAGATGCCCATGGTCACATATCCCATATGGGCGACGGAGGAGTATGCAATCAGCTTTTTGATGTCTTCCTGCATCAACGCGACCAGCGACGTGTAAACGATCGCGATGGCCGACAGAACGAAGACCACCATTTGGAGGTCTGCACTCGCCAGCGGGAACATCGGCAGCGAGAAGCGAAGGAAACCATAGCCGCCCATTTTCAAAAGGATGCCCGCAAGGATAACCGAACCTGCGGTCGGCGCTTCCACATGTGCATCAGGAAGCCAAGTATGAACCGGCCACATGGGCATTTTCACGGCAAAAGATGCGAAGAAGGCGATCCACAACCATGTCTGCATGCTGGCCGGGAAGTCATGCGCAAGGAGCAATGGAATGTCACTGGTGCCGGACTGCCAGATCATCGCCATCATGGCGAGCAGCATCAGAACCGAGCCAAGCAGCGTGTAGAGAAAGAATTTCAGGCTGGCATAGACACGGTGCTGCCCACCCCACACGCCGATGATGAGGAACATCGGGATGAGGCCCGCCTCGAAGAAAACGTAGAACAGGACCAGATCAAGCGCGCAGAAAACGCCGATCATCAGCGTTTCGAGCACCAGAAACGCGATCATATATTCACGGATACGCTTGGTGACAGACTCCCAGCTGGCCAGAATGCAAAACGGCATCAGGAATGTGGTGAGGATGACGAACAGCATGGAGATACCGTCGACGCCCATATGATAGGCGATGCCACCCTCAGCAATCCAATCCCAACGCTCGACCATCTGGAAACCGGGCTGGGTATTGTCGAAATTCACCCAAATGCCCAGCGAGACGATGAAGGTTACGACCGTCGTCAGAAGCGCCACATAGCGCACATTGCGACGCGCAACATCGCTGTCTTCATAGATAGCGAAAATGATCGCCGCCCCGACAAGCGGCAGAAACGTCACGATCGAGAGAATGGGGAAATCAGCCACGGTCTACTGCGCTCCGCCGAAGGACATCCATGTGATCAGCGCGGCAACGCCCACCAGCATGACAAAGGCGTAGTGGTACAAATAGCCGGTCTGGAGCCGCACGACATTGCGCGTCACGTCCAACACCCTTGCCGACACACCATCTGGACCGAAACCGTCGATCACCCGCCCGTCGCCCTGCTTCCACAGGAAGCTGCCGAGCCATTTGGCGGGGCGCACAAGGGCCCAGTCATACAGCTCGTCGAAATACCACTTGTTGAGCAGAAACTGGTATAAGCCCGGATGCTGACGCGCGGTTTCCGCCGCGATGCCGGGCGATCGAATGTAGAACCACCAGGCAATGCCAAAGCCAAGCGCCATCATAATAGCGGGCGACCATTTCACCAGCAGCGGAACATTGTGGAACTCTTCCAGAATGGTGTTGGTTGGTCCGAGGAAAAGCGCCGCATCCCAGAACTCCAAGTAATGCGGATCGAGTTGCCCCACTTCGTGATGGCTGCCGATAAAGGGCGTGTGAAACACGAGGCCTGCCAACAGAGCGCCCACAGCCAGAATGTAGAGCGGAACCAGCATCACATTGGGGCTTTCGTGAACATGGCTCATCACATCGGCGGGCGCGCGGGGCTTGCCATGGAACGTCATGAAAATCAGCCGCCAGGAGTAGAATGAGGTGAACAAAGCCGCGATGACCGTGAGCCAGAAGGCATAACCGGCAAATGCGTTCTGTCCGACATACAAGCTTTCAATGATCGCATCTTTGGAGAAGAACCCGGCGGTTCCCAAAACGGTGCCCGGAATTCCGAGTCCGGTCAGCGCGACGGTGCCGATCACCATCATCCAATAGGTGCGCGGGATGTGTTTGCGAAGCCCGCCCATATGGCGCATGTCCTGCTCATCGGACACGGCATGAATGACCGAACCCGCACCCAGAAACAGTAGCGCCTTGAAGAAGGCGTGGGTAAAGAGGTGGAATATCGCCGCGCCATAGGCTCCAACGCCGAGCGCCGCGAACATATAGCCAAGTTGGGAACAAGTTGAATAGGCAATCACGCGCTTGATGTCGTTCTGCACCAGCCCAACTGTCGCGGCGAAAAAGGCCGTTGTTGCCCCCACAAAAGTGACGACCGTCAACGCCGTCATCGACAGTTCGAAGATCGGCGACATGCGTGCTACGAGAAACACACCGGCGGTCACCATGGTTGCCGCGTGAATGAGCGCGGAAACCGGGGTCGGCCCCTCCATGGCGTCGGGCAACCATGTATGCAGCAGAAATTGTGCCGATTTGCCCATCGCTCCCATGAACAACAGCAATGCAACCACGGTGATTGCTGCGTCTCGTTGCAGTTCGTAGCCAAGGAATGACAGCAATACGGGTGAGTCGGCAGCAGCAGGCGTTCCCGCAAGCCCGGCAGCATTGGCAAAGATCACATCGAAATTGATGCTGTCAAACAGCACGAAGACCCCAAAGATACCGAGTGCAAAGCCAAAGTCGCCCACCCGATTGACCACGAAGGCCTTGATGGCTGCGGCATTGGCGGATGGTTTCTTGAACCAGAAGCCGATCAGCAAATAGGAGGCCAGTCCGACGCCTTCCCAACCAAAGAACATCTGGATGAGATTGTTGGACGTCACCAGCATTAGCATCGCGAAAGTGAACAGCGACAGATAGGCGAAGAAACGCGGCCGGTGCGGATCATGATGCATATATCCGATCGAGTAGATATGCACCAAGGCCGACACAGTATTGACCACCACAAGCATCACGGCGGTCAGTGTGTCTATGCGGAATGACCAGTCCACCACAAAGGTGCCTACGGACATCCACTCCGCCACCTGATAGGTGGTGGCTTGAGATCCGCCAAGCCAGAATCCGATGAAGCTGATCCAGCTCAGCACGGCGGCGATCACCAGAAATCCGGAAGTGATGTATTCGGACGCCTTCGTTCCGATCTGTCTGCCGAAAAGTCCGGCAATCAGAAAACCCAGCAGCGGAAGAAATACGATGAGATGAATCATGGGTCGTCGTCTTGGCCGCCCAGCGCGCCCTACCCTTTCATCATGTTGACGTCTTCCACCGCAATGGAGCCGCGATTGCGGAAGAAAACGACGAGAATGGCAAGCCCGATTGCAGCTTCAGCCGCGGCAACCGTCAGCACGAATAGCGCAAAAATCTGGCCCATCAGATCGCCATTGGCCTGCGCGAAAGCCAGGAAGTTGATGTTGACTGCCAGAAGGATCAGTTCAACCGACATCAAAATGACGATGACATTTTTCTTGTTCAGGAAGATGCCAAAGACGCCCAACGTGAAAAGGATGGCGCCGACAGTGAGAAAATGCCCAAGACCGACTTCCATTGATCAGATCCCCTCGCCCGGCTTCACGTCATGCAGAGTGACAGCGGTTGCGGGGTCGCGCCCAATTTGAGTGGCCGTGTTCTGGCGTTTCACATCCGAGCGGTGGCTCAACGTCAGAACGATCGCCCCGATCATGGCAACCAGGAGGATCAGACCAGCCATCTGAAAGAAAAAGACATATTTGGTGTAAAGCAAATCGCCGATGGCCTGGATGTTGGAGGTCTCAGCCATGTCCGGGATGGGCTGAACCACCAAATCGGCACCTTCCGGTGTGATCGAAAGCCCGCCAAGGACCAGCACAAGCTCCACCAGCAACACGATGCCGATGACGCCGCCGATCGGCAGATATTGTAGCACGCCCTGCCGCAGTTCCGCGAAATCGACATCCAGCATCATGACGACAAACAGAAACAGGACCGCCACGGCGCCGACATAGACGACGATCAAAATGAGGGCGAGAAACTCCGCACCCATGAGCATGAACAAGCCGGCAGCGTTGAAGAATGCGAGGATCAGAAACAATACCGAATGCACGGGATTGCGCGAAGCAATGACCATGAAGGCAGACGCGACGCAAATCGCGGAAAACAGATAGAAAAAGAGGCCAACAACATTCATCGGACGTTGGGTGCTTTCACTTGCCTTTGGCCGCTTTCCGGGTCGTTCCTTAACCGCTTAGCCGCGCTGCGTCCATATGTCGTTTGAACTCAAATCGATCACGCGCAGTGCTTACCGAAACGGGGCATCAATGGCGATATTGCGGGCCAGTTCCCGTTCCCATTTTGCGCCGTTTTCCAGCAGTTTTTCCTTGTCGTAGTACAGCTCTTCGCGCGTTTCGGTCGCGAACTCGAAATTTGGTCCCTCAACAATTGCATCCACCGGGCAGGCCTCCTGGCAGAACCCGCAATAGATGCATTTCACCATGTCGATGTCGTAGCGAACCGTTCGGCGCGTTCCGTCATTGCGGCGCGGACCCGCTTCAATGGTTATGGCCTGGGCCGGGCAAATCGCTTCGCACAATTTGCAAGCGATGCAGCGCTCTTCGCCATTGGGATAGCGGCGCAGGGCGTGCTCCCCACGAAAGCGCGCCGAAGAATGCCCCTTCTCAAACGGATAATTGACCGTTGCCTTTGGCGCGAAAAAGTAGCGCACCCCAAGCCCGAAGGCTTTCACGAACTCCCACAGAAACAACGATTTTCCCGCCTGGAGAATGGCAGACATGACAGACCCCTATGTTGAGTGGAGAGTGGAAGACACGGACGCCGTTGGCGCAAGGCTCGCCGGATCCGGACGATTCTCGGCCCAGCCTGTGATTTGCAGCACCAGCGCCGTCAGGAACACCATGGCGAGCGAGATCGGCAGGAAAACCTTCCAGCCCAGGCGCATAAGCTGGTCGTAGCGATAGCGCGGCACCAGTGAGCGCACCATCGCCATGCAGAAGAAAACGGCCATGCCCTTCAAAACAAACCAGACGACGCCCGGCACCCAATTGAACGGCGCGACATCGATGGGTGGCAACCATCCGCCAAGGAACAAAATGGTGGTCAAGGCGCACATCAGCGTGATGGCAACGAATTCACCAAGGAAGAAAAGCAGGAACGGCGTCGAGGAATATTCCACCATGTGACCGGCAACCAGTTCCGACTCCGCCTCCGGTAAGTCGAATGGCGGGCGATTCGTCTCCGCAATGGCCGAGATGAAAAAGATGATGAACATCGGAAAAAGGCCTAGCCAATGCCAGTCCAGAAACGATGATGGCAGGCCAAGCATGGTTCCAGCACCATCAAGCTGTGACCAAACAATGTGGCTCAGATTTAGCGAACCAACACAAAGCAGCACCGTGATGATCACGAAACCGATGGACACCTCGTAGGACACCATCTGCGCGGCGGATCGCAGCGACGCCAAGAACGGATATTTCGAGTTCGACGCCCAACCGCCCATGATGATGCCATAGACCTCAAGCGAGGTGATGGCAAAAATGAACAATATGCCAAGGTTTGGGTCTGCCACGGCCAGGCCCGGCCCAACGGGAACGACCGCCCAAGCAGAAAGGGCTAGAACACCGGCCACCAGAGGAGCCAGCAGAAACACGCCTTTGTTGGCCGAGGCGGGGATAATCGGCTCTTTCAGAACGAATTTGATGAGGTCGGCAAAGCTTTGCAGCAGCCCCCAGGGTCCAACAACATTGGGACCGCGCCGCATCTGCACCGCGGCAAAGATTTTGCGGTCTGCGTAGAGAATATAGGCAACCACGATCAGCAGGATCGTGAGCAACAACACGCTCTGGCCCAACATGATGACGAAGGGCAGAAGATAAGTCTCGAAAAATCCACCGGTGTCGAAAAAGCCGATCGACAGACCCGGCTGGACAGCGGCGGTGGTTTCAACAGCCATTATTCCGCAGCCTCCAGATATTCACCCCGCGAACGCGACGAACACTCAGCCATAACGGCCGAAGCGCGTGTGATTGGATTGGTCATGTAATAGTCATCGATGGGCGAACGCAACGGTTCGCTGCTGAGCGACCCGCCGCCGATTTCCGCCAGCTTTGCGACACCAGAGCCGTCGCTCGGCGCAATCTCATCGACGTCTGCAAAATGGGGATGGGCGGCATAAAGCTGAGCCCGCAATTGAGCCAAGGAATCAAACGGCAGTGTATGGCCCAAGGACTGCGACAATGCCCGCAAGACCGCCCAGTCCTCACGCGCTTCGCCGGGCGGGAAAGTTGCGCGCAGCCCCATTTGGACCCGCCCCTCGGTGTTTACCCAAAGACCTGACTTTTCCGTGTAGGCTGCGGCCGGCAAAATGACATCGGCATGATGAGCGCCAACATCGCCATGGCTCCCGATATAGACCGTGAAGCCCTGAGAACGCTGACGCATGTCGATTTCGTCTGCGCCAAGCAGGAACAGCACATCCGTGTCGGTCAGCAGTTCGGCGGTATGTTTGCCGCCCTCACCCGGCACAAAACTAACGTCGAGGCCACCGACCCGCGCCGTCGCATTGTGCAGAATGTTGAACCCGTTCCAACCGTCGCGAACAACGCCATGTTTCTGCGCAATCTGTGCGGCCAGAGCGAGGATTTGCGCACCATCCGAGCGATTCGCAACGCCCTCGCCGATGATGATCATCGGTCTGTCGCCTTTGGGTGCACGATTAGACAGGATTGCCTGAAGCGCGTCCGGCCCATCGCCCATATGGCGATAATCATAGGTCAGATCGACCGCTTCGCCCACCAACCCGATAGGCAGATCGCCCATGCGCCAACGTTTGCGAATACGGCTGTTGAGCACCGCCGCTTCCTTGCGAGGATTGGTTCCGATCAGCAGAATGGACGTCGCGTCCTCAATACGCGCAATGGTCGAATTGAAGATGTAGCTGTCACGTCCCAAGGCCGGGTTCAGAGCCGAGCCCGCCGGTCTGCAATCCATATTCGTTGAGCTAAGCGCTGCGAGTAACTCACGCATGGCATACATTTCTTCGACCGACGACAGATCGCCCGCAATGGCTCCGATTCTATCCGCTGACGTTGAAGCGACCTTATCCGCGATCGTTTCGAAGGCCTCCGACCAACTTACCGACGCAAGCTTTCCGGCCTTCTTCAAGTAAGGCCGATCGAGACGCTGAGTGCGCAGCCCATCCCAGATGAAACGGGTTTTGTCGGAAATCCATTCTTCATTCACCGCTTCGTTAACGCGCGGCATGATGCGCATCACTTCCGTGCCGCGGCTATCGACCCGAATGGCCGACCCGACGGCATCCATTACATCGATGCTCTCGGTCTTGTTCAATTCCCATGGCCGGGCCTGAAAGGCATAGGGCTTGGATGTCAACGCGCCGACCGGACATAGATCGATAACATTGCCCTGAAGTTCCGACGTCATGGCGTTTTCAAGATAGGTCGTGATTTCTGCATCTTCGCCACGGCCAAGCAGGCCGAGCTCGGAAATGCCGGCAACTTCCGTGGTGAAGCGAACGCAGCGCGTGCAGTGAATGCAGCGCGTCATAATCGTCTTCACCAGCGGGCCGATATATTTGTCTTCCACCGCGCGCTTGTTTTCCTGATAGCGCGATGCATCGATGCCAAAGGCCATGGCCTGATCTTGCAGATCACACTCGCCGCCCTGATCGCAAATCGGGCAATCCAGCGGGTGGTTGATCAGCAGGAACTCCATCACGCCTTCGCGCGCTTTCTTCACCATCGGCGTATTGGTGAAAATCTCTGGTGGCTCGCCATTGGGTCCGGGGCGCAAATCACGCACTCCCATAGCGCAGGAAGCGGCAGGCTTTGGCGGACCGCCCTTCACCTCAACCAGGCACATGCGGCAGTTTCCGGCAATGGACAGCCGTTCGTGGAAACAGAAACGCGGAATTTCGGCCCCCGCCTCCTCCGCCGCCTGCAACAGCGTGAAATGGTCCGGAACCTCGATTTCCTTACCGTCAACGACAATCTTGGCCATCAAGCGTTCTCTTCAAGTTTGGTGAGGCGGGCTCGCACATCTTCCAACTCGGCCTCAATAGCATTGACCTTCTGGTCTGCAATACCGGCGGTGCCCATTGCGAAAATTGAATTCCTCAGAAATTCTTCTTGGCCTCGACGAAGGTCTTTCAACTCTTCATCGAGGGCGTCAAAGCGTCTCGTTTGCTCGCGCAGGCTGGCTTGAATTTGCCTAAGAGTGGTCTCGACAAAATCGTGCGGACGATCAGTCATCAGGCGTTCTCTTCAAGCTTGGTGAGGCGGGCTTTGATGGCCTTTATCTCTGCAGAAACAGAGTCATGTCGAACATTCGCATGTCCCGCAATTCCCAGAGCAGTGTACATGCTCTCGTGAACCTCATCCATGCGCTGCTCGATCCCATCAAGGCGTTCTTTAATGTTGTCAAAATCGCCCCGAAATTCGCGCAGCAATCTCAAAATCAAGTCTGATCGATCATCAGCCATTACCAGTTCCTAACCACATCGCTGCGTCTGCCACAGCTTCACATGCGGAAGATGCGCCCAGCTGAACGCGTGGTCGGTATCGCCATTTGCGTCAAGATAATCAAGACGTTCTTTGGCCTCATCAAGGGTTGGCTGATGCCCCACTTCGACCCACCACATGACGAAGTGATGGCTGTTCATCGCGTCGAACCATTCATGCTTGCGGTTGTAGAATTGTTTGTGGACCGTGTTCCAAACAAAATGCTCAAGATGTTCCGGCGTTTCCCAGACGGACATGTTCGCCGCCGCGCCTGGCCAGGGCGTCGGTAAGTCCATGGCGTGGCCCGACTCATCCATATGGAACCACACAAAACCCGGCATCGTGAAAGCCAGCTGGTTGATGCGATTTAGATTGTTCGTGAAATCCGCAAATCGCGGATCGTCATTGGCATATTTGGGATAGGCGATGTTGAGTTCGGCGAGGTGCATCTCACGCACTTCATCCGTGAACCTGAATAGCGCCATCTACGTAGGCGACCTGACACACTCAGTGTAGAATGACCAAGTGTTATAGCGATCACCGAAAGTCGGTTCCTTATCCGATTGAATCGACGGAACGAAATCGGCGCCGAAGCGCAAGCAGGCGCTTCTACGGAACTCCAGCGCGACCGCTCGATACTCGGCCTTTCGATCACGTGCGGTTTGGGCTTCGACACGCGGAGACTCCGCAACTGACGTGAGCGATTTGAAACCACGAGATAGTGGCGTGCTCAAAACGGAATATGTTTTGCTCGATGCAGACGTAAAAGTTGCGGAAAACGGTATCGTCTGTTCGGTACCGACTTGCGCGGGAGGTGTGGTTTGACAACCAACCAAACTGATCGTCGAAACGAGTGTCAAAATTCGCCAGTTCATTCCGCCGCCTCCAGCACCGCCCCATCCTTGTCGCTGCGGTAACTGTATTGGTCGATGCGCGCTTCGATTTCAGGGCGGAAATGGGTGATCAGCCCCTGAATCGGCCAGGCGGCAGCATCACCTAGCGCGCAGATCGTGTGGCCTTCGATCTGCTTGGTCACGTCAAGCAGCATATCGATTTCGCGCTTCTGCGCGCGGCCCTCCACCATGCGTTCCATCACGCGCCACATCCAGCCTGTCCCTTCACGACATGGCGTGCATTGGCCGCAAGATTCATGCTTGTAGAAATAGGAAAGTCGCGCAATCGCGCGGATGATATCTGTCGACCGATCCATAACGATGACGGCCGCCGTGCCGAGGCCGGATTTCAGCTTCGAAAGGGAATCGAAATCCATCGGGCAATCGATGATTTGGTCGGCCGGAACGCAGCGCACAGATGAGCCGCCCGGGATCACGGCCAGCAGATTGTCCCAACCACCGCGAATGCCGCCGCAATGTTTCTCAATCAACTCGCGAAACGGAACCGACATCGCTTCTTCGAAGGTCGCGGGCTTCTCCACATGGCCTGAGACGCAAAACAGCTTGGTTCCGCGGTTGTTTTCAGCGCCGAAGCTCGCAAACCAGTCCGGCCCACGCCGCAGAACGGTCGGCACGACAGCGACCGATTCCACATTGTTGACCGTGGTCGGGCAGCCATACAGCCCGACATTTGCCGGGAATGGGGGCTTCAGCCGTGGCTGCCCCTTCTTGCCCTCAAGGCTTTCCAGCAGCGCGGTTTCTTCGCCGCAAATATAGGCGCCCGCACCATGGTGGACATAGATATCATAGTCCCAGCCATGCTTGTTACCCTTGCCGAGCAGGTTGGCGTCGTAGCATTCCGCAATCGCGGTTTCGAGCGCCTCGCGCTCGCGGATATATTCGCCGCGAATATAGATGTAGCAGGCGTGAGCACCCATCGCGAAACCGGCGATCAAACACCCTTCGATCAGCGTGTGCGGATCGTGACGCATGATGTCACGGTCCTTGCACGTTCCCGGTTCGGATTCATCGGCATTGATGACGAGATAGTGCGGCCGCTCACCGACTTCCTTGGGCATGAAGGACCATTTCAAACCCGTTGGAAAGCCCGCTCCGCCGCGCCCGCGCAGACCGGATTCTTTGGTTTGAGCGATAACCCAATCCCGACCCTTGTCGATGAAGCCTTTGGTGCCAGACCAATGTCCACGCTTCATGGCACCTTTCAACGATTTGTCGTAAGTGCCGTAAATATTGGTGAAAATTCGATCTTTGTCCTGAAGCATTCTATAGCCTGTCCGTATCGCTCAGCAGAACCTTCGCCTGCTGGCCTGATGATAGAGTAATCTTGGTGCCGAGTGTGCTGCCCTGCGGGATGTCGGATACAACCCAACGAACGATTCCAACCACCACCCATTCACCTGCCGGCAGATCCGTGAACTCAAAATTTCCCTGGGCATCGCATTTCGACTGCCGAACCACATCAAAGAAACGTTGGTCGCTCCCGATCACTTGAGACATTCTGAGTTGAGTGTTGCCGTCAGGAAGCGGCCTGACGCCACTCTTCGCGAGGTCGTAACTCTCCTGCATGAACCCTCGATATGGGAAGATCAAAGTTGTCTCTCCTGCGCAGGTTACGACCCTACCGCCTTGCTGCCGAAGAAAGGCCTGTCCGGTAACGCTCGCCGTTCCCTTTTTTGTGTAGGGATCAAAAGCCGAAACATAAGCCACAGTCACGGCTTGGGATGGGCCCGCAACACATGCCGTCAATGCCAGCAGTGAGAATGTCGCCAACAAGCTCGAAAGCAAGCCTGCGTAAATCTTCTTTGCTGTTCGGTTGTTCCGACCACATCCAGACTTCGAGAAGGCTGGCATTGAGGAAACGCGAAGCAAACTCAGCGACATGGCCTATTCCGCTGGTTCGCCGATGATATCAAGGCGTGATTCTACTCGCTCAACTTTCGCTTCCAACTTTCCCGCTATTCCATAGATATTAGAGATATCAGATTGGATAGCCACCATGTGTCCACGTATTGCAGCAACTTCCTGCTTCAACTCCAACTGACCCACCTTCAACTCAGAAATATCCGAACGGATGGCCTTCAACGTCTCAAACATCAGTTCATTCGTCACTTCAGCCATCACCGTGGCTCCTTGCCGAAGACGCGCACATATTCGTCGCGTCCGCCCTTGGCGAGCGCCTTGGCCTGTTTGACCCAGTCATCACGATCAATGCGCCCCTTGAAGCGCAGATAGCCGTCCACCCATTCGCGCTCGGCCTTCTTCCATTTGGCGATCTGCTCGAATTTGTAGATACCCAGACCGTTCAAAACGCCTTCGAGCTTTGGTCCGACTCCGGAAATCATCTTCAGATCATCAGGCTGAGCAGGCTTCTTGATTGCTGCTGGGCGACCGGCATCACTTGCAGCCTTGGCCTTGACCGCAGAAGATGCTGACTTGGTGGCCTGTGTCTTTTTGGCTTTGGTCGCATCGCTGTCGGCAGCTTTGCGAGCGCGGGTTTTCGCGGCAACGGCTTTCTTCGACTTTTCCTTCCCGACCGGCGTGTCTACCGCTGCGCTGGTCAGTGAAACACGGCTGGCCGGTCGCGCCGCTTCCGTTGCCGGCATGGCGTCGGCTGCTTTCTTCCCGCCATTTGCGCTTTTTGCGCTCTGCCTTTTGGCTTTTGGCAGCACTTCACTTGTGAGCGTGATCGGGCCGCCCTCGGGTGCGGAATAGATGCGGTCGATCTGAGGCCCTGGCATGACTTGATCGCCCTCCCCGGCAGCGAACCGGTCAATGATCGCGTCCATCTGCTCCGGCGTCAGATCTTCATATGTGTCCTTGAAAATCATCACCATGGGCGCATTCACGCAGGCTCCTTGGCACTCAACCTCTTCCCAGGACAGATTTCCGTCTTCAGTAATTTCAAACTGGTTCGGACTGATGCGACGCTTGCACACTTCCATGATGTCGTCCGCACCCCGCAGCATGCAGGGCGTTGTGCCGCAAACCTGGATGTGAGCACGCTTTCCAACAGGCGCGAGCATGAATTGCGTGTAAAAGGTCGCAACCTCCAGCACACGAATGAGCGGCATGTCGAGCATCTCTGCGACATGTTCAATTGCGGCTTTTGTGACCCAGCCATCCTGCTCCTGGGCGCGCATCAGCAGCGGAATAACGGCAGAGGCCTGTCGGCCTTTGGGATAGTCCTTGATCTTCTTCTTTGCCCATGCCGCATTGGCACGGGAAAACGCAAAACTGTCGGGCTGAAGCTCAGCATCGGCAAGACGGCGGACGGACATGCGCGGGTGCACCGTATCGAAATTTCATTCGATAGCGCTTGTAGCACAAGGCCTTGAAATTGCCAGTCTCAGCCCCAACACAATGGGACCGCAGAACGCCAGCCTGTCAGACGTTTTCGCTCAGGAAATCCAACCAGAACGGGCTCTTTGTCGCAAAGAAATCATATCCTTTGCGGCGGACGGTCTTGATCGCATCCATCTGCGAAAAATCGTCGATGCGCGTGAATTTGCCTTCGGGTGATCCGGCAAAAATTTGCAAGCCGAATTGGTCCTGAAACGCGCGTGCATTTTCATGATTGAGATCGCTGCCATGATCCTCAAAGATCACCAGCGTACGATGATCAAGCCAGTCTCCCGCACTGTGCAACGCAGCGATCTCAAGGCCCTCGACATCCAGTTTCACCACTATGTTTTCGGTTTCGGGGTCCACGTCCTTCAATTTGGCCAACGCTACGGCGCGAACTGTCTCGGCATCTGCTGACGTTGCGACGCCACCCACAGCGCGCTGCTCATGCTTTGTGTTCGATTCGATTGTCAGTTGAACGCCGTGTTGATCGCTGACAGCTCGGTGATGGGCGACGAATCGATTGTCGTTCAAAGCGCGATTGCGCATCGTGTGGCCATAGCTCTCAGACGATGCCTCAATCGCAATTGCCTTTTGACCACCCGCATTTTGCGACGAGATTCGGCAGGACCAGTAGCCAAAATTGGCGCCGCAATCGACGAAGGTGTAAGCGATACCCTCTTGCGCGCAGCGTTTGACGAAACCCTCGATTTCGCGCTCATAGGTGAAGCCTGGGGCGCACAAGACGCTCCAATAGCCGTCTCCATAAGGAAACTGATACAGCGTGTCGTCGCAAAACCGCACCCGGACAAACCGGTCGCTGGGAAAGATATGGCTGATTGCGGCGGCAAGCTTGGAGAAGCCCGGGCGTTCCGGGGATTGCGTCGTCACCGCAGCCAGACGCAACATAGCCAGGCCCATGCGCTCGCGCCAGGTCGCGTTGGACACGCTGCCATTCTTCCAATCCAGAACAATGGCTTCATCATTGATGGAACGCACGGGCACACCCCCTGCACGGCAAATTTCGCGCAGACTAACCCACACAGGTTAACGGGACTTTGTTCAAAAGTGAGATGAACAGCCGGACTGCGTTACACAACGACCGCGACCCGCCGACCGGGGGGGGGAAACGCAGTCAGCGGTCCACTTCGCCGAAGACGATGTCCATTGATCCAAGCACAGCGCCAACATCCGCCAGCATATGGCCTTTGCAGATGTGATCCATGGCCTGAAGATGCGCAAAGCCAGGCGCGCGCAACTTGCAGCGATACGGCTTATTGGAGCCGTCTGACACAAGATAGACGCCAAATTCGCCCTTGGGAGCCTCAACCGCCGTGTAAACCTCACCGGCAGGCACTTTGAACCCCTCCGTATAAAGCTTGAAATGGTGGATCAACGCTTCCATCGAGCGCTTCATCTCCCCGCGTTTAGGCGGCACCGCCTTGCCATCGGTTGAGGCAACTGGACCGGCTGAGCCAGCAGCCGACAGTTTCTCCACGCACTGGCGCATGATTTTGACGCTTTCGCGCATTTCAAGCATGCGAATGAGGTAGCGATCGTAATTGTCGCCATTCTTGCCGACGGGAATGGAGAACTCCATCTCATCATAGCATTCATAGGGCTGCGAGCGCCGCAGATCCCAGGCTGCACCCGATCCGCGCACCATAACGCCGGAGAACCCTCGCCCCCAGGCCTCATCAAGCGGCACCACGCCGATATCGACATTGCGCTGCTTGAAAATGCGGTTGTCCGTCAGCAGACCTTCAATGTCGTCGCACACTTTCAGAAACGGATCGCAGAATTTGCCGATGTCATCGACCAATGCAGGCGGCAGGTCTTGATGCACTCCGCCGGGCCGGAAATAGGCCGCATGCATGCGCGAACCGGACGCCCGCTCGTAAAAGACCATCAGCTTTTCACGTTCTTCAAAACCCCAAAGCGATGGCGTGAAAGCTCCGACATCCAAGGCTTGCGTTGTGACATTCATCAAATGCGAAAGAATGCGACCGATCTCGGAATAAAGCACGCGAATGAGCTGCCCGCGTTTGGGAACTTCAAGACCGACAAGCTTTTCCACGGCGAGGCAGAACGCATGCTCCTGATTCATCGGCGCGACGTAATCGAGCCGGTCGAAATAGGGCATGGCCTGAAGATAGGTCTTGTGTTCGATGAGCTTTTCCGTGCCGCGATGCAGCAGGCCGATATGTGGATCCACACGCTCCACCACTTCGCCGTCCAGTTCCAGAACAAGGCGCAAAACACCATGTGCCGCGGGGTGCTGAGGGCCGAAATTTATGTTGAAATTGCGGATGTCGACTTCGGCCATGTCAGTTCTCGTATCTGGCAGCGCAGCGGATAATCAGCGGTTCACGCGTCAATTGGGTTTGCCGTCGGCTTTTTCATCGCCGGGCAGAACATAGTCGGTTCCTTCCCAGGGCGACAGAAAGTCAAAATTACGGAACTCCTGGCGCAGTTCGACCGGCTCATACACGACACGCTTTTGCTCATCATCATAGCGCACTTCGGAAAACCCGGTGAGCGGGAAGTCCTTACGCAGCGGATGGCCTTCAAAGCCATAATCGGTCAGCAGTCGACGCAGATCGGGATGGCCGGTGAAAAGAATGCCGAAGAGGTCATATGCTTCCCGTTCAAACCAGTCCGCCGCCGGGAAAACCGATATCGCGCTGGGTACCGGCGTTTGCGGATCGGTCGCGAGGCGGACACGCATCCGCATGTTCTGCTTGGGACTAAGCAGGTGATAGACAACGTCAAACCTTTGAACGCGCTGCGGATAATCAACCCCGCAAATATCGATAAGGCACACAAACTGTGCCTGCACATCGTCACGCAGGAAACGCAGGACAGAAATGATCGAGTCGATCGACACGGTGAGGTTCAACTCGCCATGTTCGATCTCCGCAGCCTCGATCTTGCCGACCAGTTCCTCGGCCAGATAGGCCTTCATGTCGATGAGATCTGAAACATCCATCTCAAGTGACCTATCTTTCAATCGTGCCGGTTCGGCGGATCTTCTTTTGCAAAAGCAGCACGCCGTAGAGCAAAGCCTCCGCGGTTGGCGGGCAGCCTGGTACGTAAATATCTACCGGGACGATGCGGTCACATCCGCGAACGACCGAATAGGAATAGTGGTAATAACCTCCGCCATTGGCGCAGGATCCCATGGAGATGACATAGCGCGGTTCCGGCATCTGATCATAGACCTTGCGCAAAGCCGGGGCCATCTTGTTGGTCAGCGTTCCCGCCACGATCATGACGTCCGACTGGCGCGGTGAGGCGCGCGGGGCGAAGCCGAAGCGCTCTGAATCATAGCGCGGCATGGACAGCTGCATCATCTCCACCGCGCAGCATGCAAGACCAAAGGTCATCCACATCAGCGAACCGGTACGGGCCCAGGTGATCAGTTCATCGGTAGACGTCACCAAAAACCCCTTATCGGCGAGTTCGTCGTTCAACTCTCCAAAATAGGGATCATCGGCGCCAATCGGTTTCCCGGTGCCAGGATCCAGAACACCCTTGGGTGTCGGGGCGATAAGGGTGGAGGAGGCAGATTGTGTTGCCATCAGTCACTGTTGCGCACAGGGCAGGATCAATCCCACTCCAGCGCGCCCTTCTTCCATTCGTAGATAAAGCCAACGGTCAAAACGCCAAGGAAGATCATCATGGACCAGAAGCCAAACCAGCCAAGGCTGCCAAAGCTGACCGCCCAGGGGAACAGGAACGCAACTTCCAGGTCAAAAATGATGAAGAGAATAGCAACCAGATAGAAGCGCACGTCAAACTTCATGCGCGCATCGTCAAAGGCGTTGAAACCGCACTCATAGGCGGAGAGTTTTTCATCATCCGGCGCCCGGTAGGCGATGATGAATGGGGCAACCAGAAGGGCGATGCCGATGCCCAGAGCCACGCCCATAAATATCAATACCGGTAGGTATGAAAGCAGCAATTCTTCCATTGGACACACCCCGTTAGTGCTAGGAAAACGCCTAAACGCTTGGCCTGATCTGCGCAAGGGCCTGTTCTAAGCAGGGAGCGTTATGCGCAGAGGGGCTGGCAATCATTCGTCAGGAAAAGACCGCCCCGAGAATGAGCCAGGCGATCCAGCTGCCGAGCGCCCAACTCACGATCATGCCGCCCCAAAGCGTGACAGCATAGGTGCGTTTCGCTCGTTCACTGGTGTCAACACCATTGGCCAAATCGCGAAACAGCAGGATTGACGGCAAGATTCCAAAGGGAATGGCCAGCATTCCCGTAATCAGACTCGCCAAAATCTTTGCAAAAAGCAGAAAGGTCATCGCACTTCCTTGTCAGGAAAGTGTTTCGGTTTTGCCAAGATTGTCCAGCCAGCCATTCAGCTATGCAGACGCTCAAACAAAAAAGGGGCGCTCGAAAGCGCCCCTTGGTCTTGACCAGCGATCGTCGCCTTACTGCGGCAGTTTGTCGTCCACACCGGCGACGTAGAAGTTCATGCCGAGCAGTGTTCCAAGATCGGCAACCTCGCCTTCCTTGAGCCAGTCGGTTCCGTCCTGCTTCTTGATCGGACCGGTGAAGGGCTCAAACTCGCCAGACTTGATCTTGGCGGCGGTTTCTTCAGCCATTTTTGCAACATCATCGGGCATGTTTGTGTAAGGCGCCATGACGACGTTGCCTTCCGCCATGCCGTGCCACACATCATGCTGTTCCCAGGTGCCGTTCATGACTGCACCAACCCGCTCGACATAGTATGGACCCCATTCGTCAATGATGGAGGTGAGCTGCGTCTCGGGGCCGAACTTGATCATATCGGAAGCCTGACCAAACGCCTTGATGTCGCGCTCAGCTGCGACCTGCATCGGCGCGGTGGAATCGGTGTGCTGCGTGAGGATATCGACACCTTGGTCGATCAGAGCCTTGGCGGCATCAGCTTCCTTGGGCGGGTCAAACCAGGTCGACACCCAGACTACCTTTAGCTTGAAGTCCGGATTTATGGACTGTGCGCCGAGAATGAAAGAGTTGATGCCACGAATGACTTCGGGGATTGGGAAGGATGCGATGTATCCCGCAACACCGGTCTGCGACATGCGTGCGGCGATCTGGCCCTGAACGTAGCGACCCTGATAGAATTTTGACGAGTAAGTCGAAACGTTAGGCGACTCACGCTTGTAGCCCGTCGCGTGCTCAAATTTCACATCCGGGAACTTTTTGGCCGCCTTGTTGGTGGGGTCCATGTAGTTGAAGGAGGTGGTGAAAATGATGTCGCAACCAGCGCGGGCAAAGCCTTCGATCGGGCGCTGCGCTTCAGCCGATTCCGGCACGTTTTCGAGGTAAGCGGTCTCAACCTTGTCTCCAAAGGCCTCTTCCACCGATTTGCGACCCTGATCGTGCTGATAGGTCCATCCAAAATCGCCCGTCGGGCCGATATAGATAAAGCAGGCCTTGGTTTTGTCTTGCTCTTCCGCAACGGCAGCGGTGGCAGTGAGCGCCAAAGCTGATGCGGTAAGAAGCGATGCAAGTAGTCTTTTCATGGAGAATGCCCCTGTTAGGTGTTTAGCGGTCCGGCACGAAGCTCTTGCCGAGCGAAGCCGGTGTGTTGATCATCGTCAAGCGGCGATTGCCTGCAATCAAGACCAGCACGACAATGGTGGCAAGATATGGCAGCGACGTCAAAAATTGCGCCGGAAGCGATGTCGCCCAGGCGATGATCGCAAACAGCCATTGTGGCAGATGTGAAAATTCGGACGCGTCCGTCGCCTGTGCATGAAACTGCGCAATCGTAATGGCACCGAAGAGATAGGCGCCCAGCAAAACACGCCATGGCCTCCAGGACGCAAATACGACCAGAGCAAGCGCAATCCATCCGCGCCCTGCCGTCATGCCTTCTGTCCATTGAGGCACCACGACAAGCGACAGATAAGCGCCTGCCAGACCAGCACAGGCCCCGCCAAACATGATCGCGAAATAGCGCACAGCGATCACATTGATTCCGAGCGCATGCGCGGAATCATGGCTGTCTCCGACCGCTCGCAACGTCAAACCGGCCTTTGTTTGAAACAGGAACCAGGCCACGGCGACAACGAGCACGATCGACGTGTAGAAGAGCGGATCCTGGTTGAAGAATGGCCCAACAACTGGAAGGCCGCTCAATCCCGGAATGGCGACGGCGTCGAGTTTCAATCCCGGCAGTCCGACGAAGCTCTCACCAATCATGCCGGACAGACCAAGGCCCAAAATCGTCAGCGCCAGCCCGGTCGCAACCTGATTTGCAACCAGTGTCAGCGTCAGAAATGCGAACAATAGCGAGAACGCAGCGCCGGCGAAGATCGCTGCCCCGGCACCGCCGTAAACACTGCCGCTGGCCTGCGCCACCGAAAAAGCCGTCACCGCGCCGATGATCATCATGCCTTCCACGCCCAAATTGAGGACGCCGGAACGCTCCACAACGAGTTCGCCGGTCGCAGCCAATAAGAGCGGCGTTGAGGCCGCGCAGATCGATAGCAATATGCTGACCCACACCTCCATCAGCCCGCCGCCCCTTGCGATTTCTGCTGCCGAAGACCCGTCAAACTGATCTTGTAGTGAATGAGCGTATCGCAGGCGAGAACGAAGAACAGAAGCAGTCCCTGAAACACCCGGGTCGCGCGGTCTGATATGCCAAGCGAAATCTGTGCCGCCTCACCTCCGATATAGGAAAGCGCCAACACCAGCCCGGCCGCAACGATGCCCAACGGGTTCAACCTGCCTAGAAAGGCAACGATGATCGCAGAAAACCCATAGCCGAGTGACAATTTGTCATCGAGTTTGCCGACCGACCCGGCCACCTCACCGATCCCGGCAAGACCTGCGAGCGCACCGGACACCAGGAAAGCCACAACGGTCAGCCGACCAGCGGAAAAGCCGGCAAAACGCCCCGCACGAGGGCTTGTGCCGATGACCGTGACCTTGAAGCCCTGCAGGGTTTTCGACAGCACGAACCACATAATTAGCGCGCTGACGATTGCAAGAACTGCCCCCCAATGCGCATCGCCGTATTGCCAGAGCTTCGGCAACGTTGCGCTTTCATTGAAACTGCGGGTGCCGGGAAAGCCGAACCCGCCCGGATCTCGCCATGGGCCGCGCACCACCCAGTCCACCAACTGCTGTGCAACGTAAACCAGCATCAGGCTGGACAGGATCTCGTTGGTGTTGAACCGCGCTTTTAAGATAGCCGGTACGAAGGCATAGAGCGCTCCGCCCAGCATGCCCATCAGCAACATGGCAGGCAGTAGCAGTGACGATTGCAACTCGTAGAAATAGACGGGCAGCATGGCGCCAAACAGGCCGCCCATGAGATATTGCCCTTCCGCTCCGATGTTCCAGTTGCTTGATCGGAAACAGATCGAAAGACCAACCGCAATGAGAATGAGCGGCGTTGCTTTGACCAGAATCTGCTCTCGCATCCAGGGATCGGTCAGCGGCTCAATGAAGTAGGTGTAGAGCGCGCTGAAAGGGGCCTTGCCCAGAATTGCAAACATGATCAAGCCCGCAGCCGCTGTGAGCAGCAATGCCAGAAGCGGCGACAGCACCGAAAGAAGTGGCGAAGCCTGCGGGCGCTTTTCGAGTTGCAGAATCATGCCGCGGCCTCAAACTGCCCCGACATCATCAGGCCGATGGTTTCGCGCGTCATGTCGGAGGCCGGGCGCGCATTGGACAGGCGCCCATCCGCCATGACCGCAATGGAATCGGCAATCTCGAAGATTTCATCCAAGTCCTGACTGATCGCCACAACCGCAGAACCGGATGCGGCCAGATCGATCAACGCTTGTCGGATCGCCGCTGCCGCTCCGGCGTCAACGCCCCATGTCGGCTGATTGACGATCAAAATTTTCGGATCGCGGTCAATCTCGCGGCCCATGATGAATTTTTGCAAGTTTCCGCCAGAAAGCGATGCGGCGACCGGATCGTCGCCAGATTTGCGTACATCCATCGCCTCGCAGATGCGCGCGGTGGTCGTCGCCAGAGCGTCGGATGCAACCACGCCAGCGCTCAGGAATTGGTCAGAATCACTGGCATGACGGGAAAGCAGCAAGTTCTGGGACAACCTCAGCGCACTGACCGCAGCATGGCCATGACGTTCCTCAGGAACAAAGCCAACGCCGCGTTGCCGTCTTGACGATATGGACAGGCGCCCCACCGGCTCGCCAAAAAACACAATGCTTGAGGCATGGGTTTGCGGTTCTTCGCCCGAAAGAGCGGCAAACAGCTCGGCCTGCCCGTTGCCGGCAATTCCGGCGATGCCCACGACTTCTCCAGCCAACACCGTCAGCGATATGTCTTTGAGCGATATGCCAAACGGGCTTGTGGATTGGGCCGACAGATTTTTGAGTTCCAGCGCGGCCCCGCCGAATTTTAACGCCTTGGTGCGCTCGACACTGTCGATATCGGCACCCACCATCTTGGAAGCGAGACTGGCTGCGGTTTCCTTTCGCGGATCGCAGGCATCGACAACGACGCCACGGCGCATGATCGTCGCCGCCGAACACAGCCTTTGCACCTCTTCCAACCGGTGGCTGATATAGAGGATCGCCCTGCCCTCATCGCGCAGTCGGATCAGCGTTTCAAACAGAGTATCCGCCTCTTGCGGGGTGAGCACCGAAGTCGGCTCATCAAGAATGATGAGCTGCGGATCTTGCATCAGGCAACGAATGATCTCCACGCGCTGCCGCTCGCCGACGGACAGATCGCCAACAATCGCGTCCGGATCCAACGGAAGCCCGTAATCCTGCGAGAGTTTACGGGCGTTTTCGGCTACTGTACGCCGCGAGAGCTTATCCTCAAATGACAAGGCAATGTTTTCAGCAACACTCAGGGCTTCAAACAACGAAAAATGCTGAAACACCATTCCAATACCGAGCGCGCGCGCCTCGGACGGTGATCGGATTTCAACAGGCTTGCCGCGCCAAGCGATTTGCCCCGCGCTTGGCTGCAGAGAGCCAAAGATCATTTTGACCAGTGTGGATTTACCCGCACCATTCTCGCCAAGAAGCGCGTGAATCTCGCCCGCCCTGATCGCGAAATCAACAGCGTCATTGGCTTTGAAGCCACCAAACATCTTGGTGATCGAACGGGTTTCAAGCAGCGGCAGGCCGCCTTCGCCCTCACTCTTCTTGACGGCCGTATCACTCAAGAGCAGCGCACCCGTGACCTGTCGAAAGACAGAACAGTAGCCGCTTCGTCAATCTCTGCAAGTCATCACGGGACAAGGATTGTGGACCCCGTGGTTTTGCGCCCCTCCAGATCGTAATGAGCCTGTTCGGCATCTGCCAACGCATAGCTCTGATTGACGTCGATACGCACCGCGCCACTCGCCACAACGTCGAAGAGGTCGCCCGCTGTTTCCTCAAGATCGGCCCTTTCGGCGATGTAGTTGAACAGCGTCGGCCGGGTGGCAAAAAGCGACCCCTTCTGCGCCAGGATACCCAGATTGACTTCCGGTAGCGCTCCGGATGATTGGCCAAAGGACGCCCACAGCCCGCGCGATTTCAAACAGTCGAGCGAACCGGGAAAGGTGTCTTTGCCGACCGAGTCATAGACAACATCGCAGCCCTTGCCATCGGTGATTTCGGCAACGCGCTCGACGAAGTCTTCCTCGCGATAGTTGATCACGTGGTCATATCCGTTATTGCGCGCGAGTTCGCACTTCTCCTGCGAACCCGCTGTGCCGATCACCGTCGCCCCAAGATGCCGCGCCCATTGACCCGCGATCAGCCCAACACCACCGGCGGCCGCATGAAAGAGCAAAGTGTGGGATTGATCGATCTTGAACGTCGCACGCAACAGATAGCGGGCGGTCATGCCCTTAAGCATCATGGCAGCCGCTGTTTCGTCTGAAATCGCGTCGGGCACTTTGACCAGGCGATCTGCCGCGATGGTGCGGTGCTGCGCATAGGCTCCAATCGGGCCAGCATAGGCAACCCGGTCGCCCACACTGAGATGGGTCACCCCCTCACCGAGTTCTTCGACAACGCCGGCGCCCTCCATGCCCGGCGTGAAAGGCATGTGCGGAGCCGGATAAAGACCGGTCCGAAAATAGACATCGATGAAGTTCAGCCCGACCGCCGTCTGCCGCAGCAGAACTTCCCCGGGACCTGGGGCAGCAACGTCACGCTCCACGAGTTTGAGTTGCTCCGGACCACCCGTCTCTGTCACTTCAATGCGTTGTGTCATCTCAAGTCTCTTTCGGTTTTCTGTTCAATTCGCCCGTCAGCAGCAGCGAAAGTACGGCAAGCGGGGCCAATATGAGAATTGCATAGCGCAATCCCGCCGCATCTGCGACAAAGCCCAGCGCTGGCGGACCCATCATGAAGGATACGAAGGCAAACAACGACATCGCTGCAACATTGTCTGCCGCATTGCCAGGTCTCCGCGCGGCGGCTGTCATCGTGAGCGGGTAGAATATCGCCACCCCAACTCCGCACAAAGCTGCCGACAGAAAGGCGATGAGCACGTTCGGCGCCTGCGAAAAGCCGACCACCCCGACAATGGCGCAGACAGCCGACACTCTGGCGACCATGAGCGGCCCGAACCGCTCCAGGAGCATGTCTCCCGAAAGCCGGGTGACGGCCATGATCAGAGAAAAGGACGCGTAGATCGCACCCACGGCAAAAGCGCTACCAGACAGCACCGTTTCGACGAACAAGGCCGACCAATCGATAAACGCTCCTTCAATCAGCATAATTCCGATGGGCATCAGGCAGAGCAGCGCCATGGAACGCGGAGGGAGCACGAAAAACCGCGTTTCGGGTGTTGCCGCCTCTTCCCGGCCATTCTCGATTGCGTTGAGGAAGACAAAGCTGCTTGCGATGATCAAAATGCACACGGTTCCAAAATGCGCTTGCAGGCCAATCCCGGCAGCATCCGCCGCAGCGCCAACGACCGCCCCTGCGAGCGATCCCAGACTCCAGCAGCCATGCGCTTTCGACATCATGCGCTGTTCGAAACGGCGTTCATATTGGTCAGCCGCCGTGTTCATGGCGACTTCACACAGCCCGATGGCAATGCCGGTCAGCAGCAGCAAAACATGCAGTGCGGGCAGCCCAGGCATCCAAGGCACCAAAGCGATCCCGATAGCCCAGAGCGAAAGGCCGATGCGGCATATAGTACCCAAGCCATATCGTCGCGCTATTGTCCCGCCGATCAGGAAGGCGAGCAGTGTTCCGGTCGCCAAAACGAACAGATTGATGCCGAGCATGGTTGCTGACATCCCAAACGCTTCCTTGACGTCTGGAATGCGCGGGATCCAGTTGCCCAGTACGAAAGCTTCGAGGAAAAATGTCAGATAGATCGCGCGAAGTTGAGCGGATCGACTGGCGCTGATTGCAGTTTCAAGGGTCACGACGAGACTTGCCCATCGGCGCCATCAGGCCGCCTTGCCCAAGGCCTGCAACGCAAAGCCAACGCAGTACAGATACAGACTTGTGAGCGCGATACCGATCTTTACGATCAACGGGATGGCGAGATCGTAATATCCGCAGTAGAGCGCCACAGCACCGCACAAGGCCCATACCGCACAGACAGAAAGAGTTGCACTGCGCCAGGTTTTCACCCTGACGGGATGCACGAAAAGCAGTGGTGAAAAGGTCAACAGGGCCGAAATGATCACGATGGCGAAGGCGATCGTCCAGCCCGGCTCCAGCACAAACAGCGCAAAGACCAGCATGTTCCAGCACACCGGAAAGCCGATGAAGAAATTGTCGCGGCTCTTCATGCGCAGATCGGCATAATAGATTGCCGATGTGCACACGATCAACGCGGCGCAGATGAAGGAGTAGAGCTCATCCAGAAAGCCGCTCTGGTAAAGTGCGAAGGCCGGGATCAGCACGAAGGTGATGTAGTCGACCACACAGTCCAGCAACTCGCCCGACCAGTTGGGCAGAACGGACTTGACGTTGAAATAGCGTGCCAGCGGTCCGTCTACACCGTCCACCGCCAGCGCAACACCAAGCCAGAACCACATATTGGTGAAACGGCCCTCAGCCGCCGCAACCAGCGCCAAAAATGCCCAAAATGCGCCTGATGCCGTGAACAGATGGACTGAAAAGGCAATCAGGACATTGTTGGGCGGCCGCTCCATGAGACAATCAGGAGTGCCAATCCAGCGTGCAAACCTCGGCAGACAGGCCCTCGAAATTCCAGTTGCGACCGAATGCACGGAATTTCGAGCGGTTGGATTTGGCGACGATCACCTCCTCAGCGATCCAATATTGCGAGTTGGTGATTTTTGTGTGTTCACCCGGTGCCTTGCCCGGTACAGGTGTCACGGACCCGTCGAGGATTTTGGGGATCTTGATGATGCGCGTATCGTCCTCGACCTCATAGGTGATCTTCTCGTGCTTGATGCCCAGGAAGTTGCCGACAAGGATCGAAAGCAAATGCGTTGTGCCACCAGCTTTGCCTGAAAAGATCTTGGTGAAAGCCTTTGTGGCGTAGATTGACGCTCGCTGGTCGATGAACAGTCCGGCAGTCCAGTTTCCGCGGCTCATATAGCCGGGAATCTCCATCATCAGGCCAAGATTGATGCCCGAAAGGTCAGTGTCGTTGAAATGACCTTCATCGACGCGAAAACCGGCCCAGGTCTGACAATAGCCTTCGGTCGGCGGATGATCTCCTAACGAAAGCACACAAGGGCAGAAAACGGTGCAATTGCAGGCCAGTGTCAGCTCGCCCTTCATGCTCCAATCATCTTTGGCCATTCAAAAGTCTCCCAAATATGTCTGGCCCATTTATGTCAGGTAAGGGCTGACAAAGCGATCACAGCGCTGCCCCAGGCCAACAACAGGTTGCCTGATACAACCGAAATCGCTTTGCCGCGACTGTTTTTTTCTATCACCGCAAAGAGGGTGAAAAACATCATCCAGGCCAGGTTCATCGTGCCGACCACCAACATCACCGACATCAAGGCCCAGCAGCAACCAAGACAATAGACGCCCTGCTCTGCCCCCAACTTAAAGACCCGACCGGTTTGGTCCGACCATCTGCCAAAAAGAACGGAGAACGGGTTGCGGCATTTGTGCAAACAGGCCTCTTTGAAGCCGGAGAACTGATAAAGCCCCGCACCGATCAAGATAGCCCCAGAAAGGTAGCCCTGAACCGGCTCCACAGTGTCGCTGGCTGCGCCCAGAGCGATCAGAGCAAGTTGAAGAGCCGTTGCCGCCAGCGCGAAGCCAATCCAAACCGCCAGGTAACCGGACATAAAAACCGTGGTTGAAACGGTCGGCTGACCTCTGGATGCGGCGACATCAGCAATATCAGCATAAGTGCGCAGCATTGGGGCGGCAGACGGCAACATCATTGCCAGGCTCATCACCGCCCACATGAGAAAGGCAATGAGCGCCGTCGACATGGTGCCCGCCGCTGAAAGCTGTGGCGTGCACAGCGCCAACAGCCAAGCTGGCAGGCCTTCGATCAGCGGCAACAGCAAGCCGTCAGCAAATTGCGACAACCAACCCGTCGTCGGCCCGAGTTCGACACCGCCGCTATTGGTCGAGATGCTGGCCGCCACCAGCGCCAGCCAAAGCCACGCAAGACCGGCGAGGACACCGACCATGACGAAGACCGTCCAACGCGGATGGATGACGCTTTCGGCCACACCACGCTCGATGCCGCTCAGATGAGCGAAGCGTTCATCGACCCCGGATGCGGCCTGGTCAGTGGACATGCTGGCCGGATGCGTCTGATGCGCCAAGTCGATGTCCTTCCCACACAAACCGCAAACGCGGCCATTTGACCCCACCTCTTGTCTATTGGATTTGCAGAGTTATGTCTGCGACGCAAGCATTGAACACGCTTGAACGCAAAAGAGATGAACTGCCAAGGCGGATAGGAATGCATGCTGATATTGGCATAGTTGGCGGTGGCCTGATTGGGCTGGTGACAACGTTGGCTCTCGCGCGTGAAATGCCCAAGACACGCATTATTCTTGTTGCAGCAAAGCCGCAGCGGACGGATCGACGCACCACGGCCATGCTCATGCCGGCAGTGCATCTGCTGCGTGACTATATGGATTGCGAAGATCTGTTTGCGGCCTCAGCCGCCCTGCGCACGATGCGGATCATTGATGTATCCGACCGGATCGTGCGGGCGCCCGCCGTCGAGTTCAACAGCGCGGAAATCGCGGAAGACGCTTTCGGCTTCAATGTTCCAAACGCTCTTGCGGCGCAGCTCCTGCTCGAAACGCTCAGCACTATCGATACGGTCGAGGTCGTCACTGCCAATGCTGCTGCCTTCGATGGCGAAGTGATTGCACTGGAGACGCCTTCTTCCGATGGCCCAACCCATTTGGAGGCTTCGCTATTTGTGGCCGCAGACGGAAAGGACTCCGTATTGAGAGATGGCGTCGGCATCGGCACGCGCTCGTGGAGCTATCCGCAGACCGCCTTGGTGACGACGTTTGCTCACACGTTTCCGCATGGCGGCGTTTCCACAGAATTGCACATGGAAAGCGGCCCCTTCACGCAAGTTCCCCTGCCCGGTGCCGGCGAGAGCCTACATCGCTCCAGCCTGGTCTGGGTCGTTGAGCCGGGCGACGCGGACGAGATGCTCGACTGGGACAACGAGCTGGTTTCGCGCCAAATTGAAAAACGCCTGCAATCCAGTCTCGGAGTGGTCGAGGTCGAAGAGCCATTTCAAGCGTTTCCCTTGGTGGCGATGACCGCCCATCGCTTAGCGCAGAACCGGCTGATTCTTGTGGGCGAGGCCGCCCACGTCATACCACCGATCGCGGCTCAAGGTTTCAATCTGGGTGTAAGCGACATCAAGACGCTGCTGGATCTGATGTTACCGTTTTCTCATGCAAGCGAACGCGGAGACGCAGAACACGGGCTGACCAAACAATCCGCCGCCGAAGTCGCAAGGCGATATCATCGCAGCCGTATTGCTGAAATTGCGACCAAAACCGGTGGAGTCGATATGCTCAATCGATCCCTGCTTTCTGGATTTTTGCCCCTCCAACTGGTCCGCGCGGCGGCACTCGGCGTATTTTCCCAAAGCAGTTCGCTGAGGCAGGTTGTTATGGGCGGCATAATGAACGGCCCCGCCTCCGTGTTCAGATCAACTGCGCCCCAAGAGCCTGGCTAGTCGAAGAACGGGCTGGGGTCCTAAACCTACAGACCGCCAGCATATTGTTTTGCAGGCGCGTGCGGTGCTAGCGTGAAGGCAAGACCGCAATTTTGTGCCCTTTACCGTCCTTAATCAAAGTGTTTTGAACCAAGATCATGATTAGAACTGCGAAATTCAGAATTGGCGAAGTGGTGAAACACCGCATGTTCCCATTTCGCGGCATTATTTTTGACGTCGACCCGGAGTTCGACAACACCGAAGAATGGTATGAGGCGATCCCTGAGGACCTGCGTCCAGCCAAGGATCAGCCTTACTATCATCTGTTGGCCGAAAATGACGAGACCGAATATGTCGCCTATGTCTCGGAGCAAAATCTGCTGCTGGACGATGATGGCAATCCGCTGCGCCACCCTCAAATCGCCGACTGGTTTAAACGCGACTCCGATGGGCGCTACGTCGCCCGCGACACCATTAAGAACTAAATCACGAAATCATAAGTTCTGACGGATCAGTTCTGCCAAGAAAATGCGGGCGTCAATTGCCCGCGGTAGCCGCCTTCTTGGCGTCTTCCTGAGCCTTTTTCAATTTATCGGCAGTCTCTTGCGCCTTTTTCTTCAACTCTTCCTCGAGCTGCTTGTTGCGACTTTCCATTTCATCGCGCTTGAGCGGCGGACCATCATAAGACGCGGTGAAACCCTTAAGCGTAACTTTCACGGGGTTCTTCTGGGCGCGGAAATTGGTCGAGGTCAGTGTCAACTCACCGCCGCCTTTCAGAGCGTTGACGAGGCCATCGCTCAACTGGACTTCGGCAAGGCAACGATCCGGCAGACAAAGATTGTAGGGAAGCTTGCTCTCCTGACCACCATCGACGCGAACAGAGACGCCAGGCGGGATATAACGACCTGACGGCACAGCCACCTGGAAAATGCGGCGATTGGTCTTGCCTTTTGATTCAAGCAAATTGACGCTCGTGACGAGACGTCCGTTCTCGCTCACGATAGCAAACTGCACGGTGCAGACTTCGGAGTCATTGAGTTTGGTGCAGAACTTCGTCCATTGCGGCTCGCCTACCGACTGGGCAAGCGCAGGAGCGCTGGCAAAGGCCGCGGCAGCGGCAAAGGTTACTGACGCCGCCAGAGCGGGCAAGCGGAGCGACTCGACATTCAACTTCATTCTGTTTCCCTTCAACATGCGCGAAGAACCGCATTGCGCGACAGCGCTTGCTTTGAGTTCATTGGCAGAGCGGTGGTGCTTTTCCAAGTGCTTTTATGACACAATGCGGCGTTACAATGGCATCAAGCGGGCCTCTACGCGTTCGTAATGTTGAGGGGCATAGCTTTCAATGAAAGCTGGCCGAACGGGTCGTGACCGGCAATGTCGTCAACATGCTATGATCTCTGTATCGATTCGAGCGGTCATGGGCTTGCATTCATGAATCCCAAACTTTCCGCGGTGACACGCTTCACGCGTACAACGGCGATGCTGTTTGCCGCCTGCTTGTTGGGCCTGTTCTCTGGTGCTGCAGACGCAGAACCAAGCCATGGCATCGCCATGCGGGGCGAGCCGGCGCTGGCCGCCGATTTCAGCCATTTACCCTATGTCAATCCCGATGCACCGCAGGGCGGAAGGCTCGTTTACGGTGTTTACGGCACGTTCGATGATCTCAACCCATTCGACATCAAAAGCATCCGCACCGGCGCACGCGGGTTGTGGGAGCCGGTGTTCGGCAATCTCGTCTTTGAATCACTCCTGAAGCGATCTCGCGACGAACCGTTCACACTGTACGGCCTGCTGGCTGAGAAAGTTGAGTTGCCCGAAGACCGGGGATGGATGAAGTTTCACCTCAATCCAAAGGCCGCCTTCTCGGATGGCCAGCCCGTCACAGTTGAAGATGTGCTCTTCACCTTCGAACTGTTGCGCGAGAAAGGTCGTCCGCCCTTTTCCAGCCGCATGAAGCAGGTGGAAAGACTTGAAAAAACCGGGGAACGTTCGTTTCGGATCACCTTCAACGAGCAAGCCTCGCGCGAAACGCCGATGTTATTCGGCCTGATGCCGGTTCTGCCGAAACATGCCGTTGATGCTGAGCGCTTTGGCGAATCGACCCTGGAACCGCCGATCGCCAGTGGCCCCTATGTAGTGAGTGACATTCGGCCCGGCGAAAGCATCACCTACACGCGCAACCGCGACTATTGGGGCAACGATCTGCCGGTCAATCGTGGCTTCTACAATTTCGATACAATCCGGGTGGACTATTACCGCAACGCTTCCTCGCAGTTTGAGGCCTTCAAGAAGGGTCTGTTCGATATCTACCCCGAATCCAGCCCGGCCAAATGGCGCACCAGCTATGATTTTGCAGCGGTCGATGATGGCAGGGTGGTGAAGGAGAGTTTTGCCAGCCGTGAACCGAGCGGCATGCTGGGTCTGGTGTTTAATACAAGGCGCGAAAAATTCTCCAACCGCAATGTGCGCAAAGCGCTCGCCATGCTGTTTGACTTCGAATGGGCCAATGAGAACCTTTTCTACGATGCCTATACGCGTACATCCTCTTATTGGCAGGGGTCCAACCTGTCTTCGCTTGGCGAACCGGCATCGCGGGCGGAAAGGACCATTCTCAACCCCTTCCCCGATGCGGTCCCGCAAGATGTCATGGATGGCAGCTATCGGGCCGCGGTTGCCGATGGGACCGGGCGTGACCGGCGGATTCTGCGCAGTAGCCTCACGCTGTTGCAGGGTGAGGGTTACAAAATCGAACAAGGCCAGCTTGTCGACGCGCAAGGCACTCCGCTGGCCTTTGAACTGCTGATCGCTGGCGGAGCGGGCTTGTCCAGTCAGGACATGGAACGCCTCTCCCTGTCCTACAAACGTACGGCCGCCAAACTCGGCATCAATATCGATGTTCGTTTTGTGGATGACAGCCAGTTTCAGGCCCGGAAGGGCACATTCGACTTTGACATGACGATAACGCGATACTCGTCTTCGCTGTCGCCCGGCGCGGAGCAGATTTATCGCTGGGGGTCGCAATCAAGAGATATCGAAGGCAGCTTCAACTTTGCAGGCGTGGCGGAACCAGCCATCGACACAGCCATCGAAAGGTTGTTATCAGCGCGCACTGAAGAAGACTTTACCGCCGCTGTACGTGCCTATGACAGATTGCTGATATCCGGGCATTATGTTGTCCCGCTCTATCATCTGGGCAAAGAGTTCATCGCGCGATGGGCGCATATTGAACGCCCCGAATACACACCACTTTACGGCCCGCAATTTCCCACCTGGTGGTCAGCCAAAGCGCGGTAGCAGGCGCAACAAGGACAAAAGCAATGGACGCCGTAAACGTCGATATCGTCTCGGATGTCATGTGCCCATGGTGCTATATCGGCAAAAGGCGCATGGAGAAGGCACTGGCCATGCTGGACAGCGTCACCGTCAATCTGCGCTGGCGGCCCTATCAGCTTGATCCGACCCTGCCGCGCGAGGGGCGTGATCGAAAAGCCTATCTGGAGGCGAAGTTTGGCGGCCCGGAACGCGCCAAGCAGATCTATCAGAGCATCGAAGAGACCGGTCGCAGCGAAGGCCTCGATTTTGCGTTTTCCGCCATCAAGGTCTCACCCAACACGATCGATGCACATCGCGTGATCCGCTGGTCAATCAATGAAGGCGCGGACGTGCAAGACAAACTCGTTGAGCGATTGTTCATTCTGTATTTCATGGAGGGTGCGCATCTGGGAGATCATGACGTGCTCGCCGATGCCGCAACGCATGCGGGCATGGATGGTGAGATCGTGCGCTCACTTCTGGCCACAGACAAGGATCGCGCGGAGGTTGAACAGGAGATCGCAACGGCCCGTCAAATGGGGGTCACTGGCGTGCCCTGCTTTGTGATCGACAACAAATATGCCGTAATGGGCGCGCAGGACCCGCAGTATATCGCGGATGCGATCCGGCAGGCAGCGGAGATGAAAAGTGTCAGCGCACCGGGGGCAACCTGAACATTCCGAGACTTTGGATCCTACAAGCCGTCTTTAGTAACTTTGTCGAGCGCCATAAGCTTGTCGATCAAAGCGGGCATCTCATCGATCGGCACCATATTGGGCCCGTCAGACGAGGCCGAATTGTCGGGGTCGTCATGTGTTTCGACAAACACCCCTGCTACTCCAACCGCGACCGCAGCACGCGCCAGAACCGCAACGAATTCGCGCTGGCCGCCCGAAGACGTGCCAAGGCCACCCGGTTGCTGAACCGAATGAGTGGCATCAAACACAACCGGCGCGCCAAACGATGCCATGGTCGGGATGCCCCGGAAATCATTGACCAGTGTGTTGTAGCCGAAACTTGCGCCCCGTTCCGTCAGCAAGACGTCGGGATTGCCGCTCTCGGTGATTTTGGTCAGTACATTCTTCATGTCCCAGGGCGCCAGAAACTGCCCTTTTTTGACGTTGATCACCTTGTCGGTCTGCGCTGCTGCAACCAGCAGATCGGTCTGGCGGCACAAAAAGGCGGGTATCTGCAACACATCGACATGCGGCGCGACTGTTCTCGCCTGTTCTTCCGAATGCACATCCGTCAGCACAGGCAGGTCAAACTCACGGCGCAAATCGTCGAAAATCTCCAGCGAGGCGTCGAGGCCGATGCCCCGCGTTGCCGAAAGGCTGGTGCGATTGGCCTTGTCGTAACTTGATTTGTAGACGAGACCGATCCCGGCCTTCGCGCAGATTTCCTTGAGCCGCCCGGCCATGGTGAAGGCGTGGTCGCGGCTTTCCAGCTGGCACGGTCCGGCAATCAGCGAAAACGGCTTGGTTTGGTCGAAAACGGCCCGGCCAACCGTGACAGTACTGTTTGCAGCGCTCATATGCTTGCCTCGAATATGATGGTTGCACCCTGCCCCTTAGCAGGTGGCACGATAAGGCTCTCACCGCGCTTTTCATGTGCGACTTCATTGCGATCAAGCAGAGTTTGCGAGTGCTCGAAGTCGGCAACTCCGATGACGAAACCCTCCAAACGCACGCCGCGCTGACGGGTTTCCGCTTCGATCCCGTAGAACACACGCGCGCCTTCGGGTGTCAGCACCGTCAACCGCGCATTAGCGGTCTCGAACGACATGCCAAAGGAATCTGCCGTCATATGGCGCTGCGAGAGAAAATCCTGAAAGAAATACTGAAAGTCCGTCGGATTGATCTCGGTGGCGATCACTTCCTTCAATCGCACCGCACCATTTTCGTGTTTCAGCAGTGCTGAGCGGTCCACCTTGGCAGTCTTGGTGGGTTCACAAGCAAAGTATCCACTGTCGGGGCTACGCGCGTCGCCCGCAAAGGCCAGTTTGAAGGCCACTTCGCCCGCCCCACCATCCGGCATTTCGAAACGGCGCGAAAAGCGCACTTTCTTGCCTTGTGAGATGCCGGATTTCTTGAAGTAGCGGTGATCCGCGCTCGCATCGTCTGATTTGATCACAAGATGCGAAAAACCCTCATCCCCGACCCGGAACCGATAGGCCTGATCGCGACGGATGAACGGGTTGCCCTTCTTGGACCATGTCTCGCAAGTCTCGCGATGCGTGATGGCCAGAGGCTCCAGAAACGTTCCATCGGGCAGGAAGATGCAACAGTTTTCTGTGCCGAACGGATGCTGCGCATCAGGCGCAACGGTGAAGCCAAGCTGCCCGTAGCGCTCACGGGCGTCGACGAGTTCGACAACCGGCAAGACCAGATGGTCGATGGCGCGGGGAGATTGGCGGCTGGGCATGGGTATGAGTTAAGATTGAGATGACGCCGCGTAAGTGCATCAAGCCGGGATGGATCGCAAGGCGAGACTCATGGTCTGGAACCTCATCTATCGTTGCCAGCAGATTTTGCCAGGCAGGCCAGCAGCTTGAAGTCTCAAATGTTCATCGTCGGTTTTGCGATCCAGGCACCGCAAACCACCGATTTTGTTGATTTGAGCCCCTGTCCGCCCTCCACGCGAGAAAAAAAAGAAACTGTCAGGCCTATTGATCTTTGTTTCAAATGAGACATATATGTCTCATGCAGACAATAAAGCCGACATCACGAACAGCTATTCTCGAAGCCGCATTCCTGACGTTTAACGAAAGTCCTGGCGCGTCTTTGAGCGATGTGGCGGAGCGAGCAGGTGTCGGCCGTGCGACATTGCATCGTTACTTCAAATCGCGCGGAAAGCTCATGACGGCGTTGGCGCAGACAGCGCTCAAAGAACTCAACGACGCCGTGGAGGCTGCGACCATGGATGCCCAATCCCACACCGACGGACTAAGGCTTTCCATGGCTGCAATCATTCCACTGGCCAACCGTCAATGGTTCCTGTCGCACGAGCTATTTGATGACGGCGCTGAGGTCACCGCGGCTTACAAAGCCGACATCGCGGAACTTCACAAGGAGATCGAGGCAGCAAGATCGGAAGGCAGTTTTTCTCCCGACCTTTCAACCAAATGGATCGCCGAAACCTACGAGAACCTCATCTACGCCGCCTGGACGATGATCAGAGAGGAAGAAGCCACGCCGTCTCAGGCAGCAGACATGGCGTGGCGAACATTCATGAAGGGAGTATCTCGATGACCGTGGGCATTTTTGACAGCCTGATCGAGCGTGTTGAAACGGTGTTCTTTTTGATCGCCGGCGCCATTCTCCTCATTGAGCTAGCCGAGGCCTGGTTCAAAGGATCCCTCAAAGGCAAGAAGATCATGGAGATGGTCGCGAGCGCCTCAACCCAGATTCCTAGCATCGCGTTTGAAACCCTCATCATGACCGGCGCTTACGCCGTCTACTACATCATCGCCGAAAGTTTCGTGACATGGACCATACCAATTGCATGGTGGAGCATCGCACTTGGTCTGCTCGTCGCAGACTTTCTCTATTATTGGGAACACCGAATCGCCCATGAGGTCCGTTTGCTTTGGACCCAGCATGCCGTTCATCATTCGTCTCGTGACTACAACATTATCACCGCCATCCGTTTCGGACCATTCGAAGGTGTTTGGGCGCTGATCATCCACATACCAATGATCCTGATGGGCTTTTCTCCCGAGATGGTGTTCTTTGGACAGATCGCAGTGCTGGCGTATCAAACCTGGCTGCATACTGAGACAATCGGCAAGCTTGGGCCGGTCGAGAAAGTCCTCAACACCCCATCTCATCACCGGGTCCATCATGGCGCAGACGACAAATATCTGGATAAAAACTATGCCGGTATCCTCATCATCTGGGACCGCATGTTCGGGACGTTCCAGGTGGAAGAAGAAACACCGCGCTACGGCTTGAAGCGAGACTTCGACAGCCAGAACCCGATTCAAGTATGGTTCTCAGAACTTCCCCAACTCTGGCGCGACCTGAAGTCAGCAAAGAGCATGCGTGAAGTGTTTATGCGCTTGTTCGCCAGACCTGGCTGGGAACCAAAATAGCCGAAATGATCGACGAACACCAAATCACTGGCGGAAGCGATCCCGCCCTTTTGGGTGCGCGACTGTCTCTAGGAACACTATTCAAGAGGTTCCCGCTCTCAATTGGCATCACTTGGCTGCTCGTACTGTTCGAGACTGCTTTGATTGCCTTTGCCCCGCTATACATCGGCTACGCAATTGACGGCCTGCTGGCTCAAGAAAGCGCGGATCTTCTCAATTTGTCGATGCTGCTGGGCACACTCGTCGTGATAGGCGTTGCGCGGCGGATCTACGATACACGCGCTTATGGAACCATACGATTGGAACTGTGCCGCGCGGTCGCCGCAGGTTCAAAACGCAAATCAGTCTCAATAACAAACGCCCGGCTTGGAATGGGGCGGGAACTTGCAGATTTCCTTGAAGAAGACGTGCCTCATCTGCTGAGCTCAATTGTCCATTTGGGTGTTGCTCTCCTTGTATTGGGGTCGTTTCACCCGGTTTTGTTGGCCTCGGCACTGAGTGCAGGTTTTCTGGTGTTGTTGATCTATGCGCTCGTTCATCGCCGATTCTTCAATCTCAACGGTGACCTGAACTTTCACATGGAGCGGCAAGTCGGTGTTCTGTCGAGCAACCAGCCCAAACGGGTCTTTGTTCACTTGACCAGGCTGCGAAAGGCCGAGGTGAGAATCTCGGACACCGAAGCCTTTACCTATGGCGCAATGTTCGCCGTTCTTGTCAGCTTCATCGTTTTCAATCTTTGGTTTGTGACAGGAGAAATTGAACCCACAGCCGGGCAAGTGTTTTCGATTGTCAGCTACTCATGGGAATTCGTTGAAGCAGCGATTGTGCTTCCGGCAACGCTGCAAGGATGGTCCCGACTTTCCGAAATCACACAACGCATAAACGCAACCGACTGAAGCCTACCGTTCAAGGATCTAGGAAACCCGGCAACGGTGCTCATGAACGAACTTATCCAACCTCATTTGCCACCTCCCAACATTCCGCTTAAAGCGGAGACATGAAGCCCGAGCCGCCCTCCCTGCCGCAAGTTGAGCCTCCGATGCTCGTCGCCGAGCAGGTTATTCCAACGGCTGTGGGTTGGCGTTCTCCCGCCCTGTTGTTGATGCTGATGGCGGGCGCGATGCAACTTGCCTTCGCCGGCTGGTCGGCCCTTCAGTACAATTTTGCGTATGAGATTTTGAACTTTACCGGCCGGGAAATCGGCATTCAGCAATCCATTCGCGAGATTCCTGGCTTCCTGTCCTTTGCCGCTGTCTTTTTCCTATTTGCGATGCGCGAACAGACCTTCGCCATGATCTCGCTGGTTCTGCTGGGTCTGGGCACCGCGATGACAGGTTATTTTCCGACCCATCTTGGCTTCTACATCACCACATTCGTCGGTTCCGTCGGTTTCCACTATTATGAAACGATGCACCAATCGTTGACGTTGCAGTGGCTGCCAAAGAACACCGCGGCGGCCACAATGGGCAAAATTCTGGCCGTGGGCAGTGTCGCGCAACTCGCCGCCTATGCCTTGATCTTCCTTGTCGGCAGTTTTTTTGAGCTGACATTCAAGACGATGTTTTTGATCGCGGGTGGCTCAACCTTGCTGTTTGTCGCCTTTATGGTCAGCGTTTTTCCGGTCTTCCCTGAAGGCACACCGCAAACCAAATCGCTGATCATCCGGAAGCGATACTGGCTCTACTACGCGCTCACTTTCGTTGCCGGGGCGAGACGGCAGGTCTTTCTCGTTTTCGCGTCATGGATGATGGTCGAACGCTTCGGCTACGCCTTCAAGGACATTGCGGCGCTGTTCTTCGTCAACGCAGCGATCATGATGGTCACCGCGCCATTTATCGGAAAGCTTGTCGAGAAGCTGGGAGACCGCAAGGCGCTGGTTTTTGAGTATGCAGGGCTGGCGGTTGTGTTCACGATCTACGCTTTCGTGACCAATCCGATTTTGGCCATCGCGCTTTACATCATCGACCATGCGCTGTTTGCCATGGCGATCGCCAAGAAAACCTATTTTCAGAAGATCGCTGACCCGGCTGACATAGCGGGCAGCACAGGTGTTGCCTTCACGATCAACCATATTGCGGCGGTGTTCATACCTGTCGCATTCGGTCTGTTGTGGCTGATCAGCCCCGCCGCCGTGTTTCTGTCCGGCGCGGCCGTGGCCATCGCCTCGCTCGGCCTGGCGCTGATCGTTCCGCGCCAGCCAGACAGGGATCGCGAGTTCATCTGGCTGGAAGGCAAGACACGAAATGCCGCATGACAAAATCGAAAGTGCGACGGTGTTTGGGTAGCTTTTGCAACTTTTGGCGCGTAGCTTGGTTGTCCAGGGTGATTTGAAAAAGGCAAGCAGCCGATGGAAAAACTGACGAAAGCGTTGCTTTTCTTATGTTTTCCAGTTTTCCTTGCCGCCTGTCAACAGCTCAATGCAAGTCGTGTTGCTGTCGACTATTACGCCATTTCCGGCAATTCCACCCAGGTGCTAGACCAGCAAATCCGCAAAAAGGGTCCGCGCATCAGCGGTGGCCGCCATGCCGTTGCCGTTGCGCGCATCCGCATTATCCCAAACATCAAATATCGCCCCACGGGTGATGGATGCCGAGTTTCCCATGCCAAAGTGAACGTCGATGCCCGCGTGACACTGCCGCGCTGGACGGGCCGGGAGAACGCCAGCAAGGAGCTTGGCGAGGCCTGGGACAACATCGATCGTTACACGCGCATGCATGAGGCCGTGCATGTTGCAATTGCCTTCCGCTTCGCCAAGCGCATGGAAGACGAATTGTCCACTCTGCGCAGCACCCAGAATTGCCAGGCGTTGAACCGCAAGGCCGAACGCATCGTTGCGCGCTATCTGCGCGAACATGATGAAACGCAACGACAGTTTGACGAGGACGAACAGCGCAAACTGCTCGCCTTCGCGCGCTCCAGCAAAACAGACGCCGCTTCATCCTCAGGAGGTTGATTTTGTGACTTTCCAGCCGGGTGTGCAGCACTTATGGTCGTGACTCGGCTGTGACGAAATGCGGTGAGCGCAATGAGGGGTGTTATCAGAGTTTTCGCCGTGGCAGCGCTTTGCACCCTGATGACCGCTGGTCTGGGCGCCACTGCGGCACTGGCCGATTTGAAGATCCGAGAAGTCACGAAGCACTATCGCATCACGGGCAGCACGGTTGGCCAACTTGCTGCATCAATGAGCAAAAGAGGGCCGTACTCTCGCCAGCACCGTCGACGCGCCTGGGCAACCGCCAGCCGCGACATGACCTATTTGCTTTCCAGCACGCGCGGCTCAAGCGGCTGCAAAGTGCGTGGCGTCAAGGTTCGCATGACGATCACCTATCAAATGCCACGCCCTTCGTCGCTGAACAGGTTGAGTAAGCGTCACCGCACAAAATGGCGTCAGCTGTATCGGCTGCTGGACGGCCATGAGAAAGTTCATGGTCGTTTCTATCGCGAATTCGCAAAAAAGGTTGAACGCCAGTTGCGCCGAATGCGCCCGGCCCGCTCCTGCCGAGAATTGGACCGGCGCGCTGCGGCAATTGTGAAGAAACTTGGAGATGCCGATAGCGCTCGAAACGACCGTTTCGACGCACGCGACTCCAGAACCTATCGACGCGTGGAACGAATCTACACCAGCAGCTGACGACCCTCTGGCAGCGCGTGTCAAACGCCGAGTTTCTTTTGAAGGCTTGTCGAAGATGTCGTGTACTGAAAAACAATGCGCTCGTCAGGCGCAATGTGCTTCTTGGCCGCATGCGCCATCAGCGCCGCTTCGTGGAAACCGGACAGGATCAGCTTCAACTTGCCGGGATAGGTGTTGATATCACCAATGGCGAAAATTCCCGGCTCACTGGTCTGAAACTTCTCGGTATCCACCGAAATCAAATTCTCGTTGAGATTAATGCCCCATTCCGCGATTGGACCAAGCTTCATGGTCAGGCCAAAAAATGGCAGCATGCGGGTGCAGGCGACGTCAACAAGATCTCCGCCCTTATCCTTGATCGAAATTCGGTCCAACTGACCATCCGTTCCTGACAAGTGCGCTACTTGTCCGATATGCAGATCAATCTGCCCTGCATCGACCAAGGCGCGCATTTTGTTGACGCTGTCCGGCGCTCCGCGAAAGGCATCTCTTCGATGGACGAGAGACAAAGACCGCGCGACGGGCGCCAGCGCCAAAGTCCAGTCGAGAGCGGAATCGCCGCCGCCCACGATCACGATGTCATGATCGCGAAAATCCTCCATCCGTCGCACTGAATAGAAGACGGATTTCCCCTCAAAGGCTTCAATGCCAGCAATTGGCGGGCGTTTGGGCTGGAATGACCCGCCGCCGGCCGCGACAACCACAACCTTTGCAGATACTTTTGTGCCGTCGTCAGTGCTGACAAGAAAGCTGCCGTCTTCAAGCCGCTCAAGAGCGGTGACCATGGTGTTGAACTGGAACTGCGGGTCGAAAGGTGCAATCTGCTCCATCAGCCGGTCGGTCAGCCCCTGCCCAGAGATTTCCGGCCAGGCCGGAATGTCATAGATCGGCTTTTCAGGGTAAAGCTCTGTGCACTGGCCGCCTGGACGATCGAGAATGTCAATCAGACGACATTTAAGATCGAGCAGCCCCAGTTCAAAAACGGCAAACAGGCCCACCGGCCCCGCACCGACAATAACAATGTCGGTTTCGGTGATGTCGTCAGATTGGGCCGTTGCAGTGCCCACCAACTCAGATCCCGGCCCTAAGCCTGGCGCTCGGGAACACGCACGACCAGACCGTCAAGCTCGTCGGTCACCTTGATCTGACAAGACAAACGCGAATTGGGCTGAACCTCATAGGCGAAATCAAGCATGTCCTCTTCCATCGCCTCCGGCTCACCGGTCTTCTGCGTCCAGGCTTCATCCACATACACATGGCATGTCGCGCAGGCGCAAGCGCCACCACATTCTGCCTCAATGCCCGGCACGGCATTCTTGATGGCGTTTTCCATGACGGTCGAGCCATTTGGCGCATCGACAGCGTGCTGTGTGCCATCGTGAGTGATGTAGGTGATCTTGGCCATGCCGTGCCCCTCGTTCGCGTCTCAGAGCCACGCCCTGAATTGGGAGCTCTGCAATGGGGGCGCATGTAGCGCGCCGGTGCGATGAGTCAAGCAGTTGCGACAAAGAGGCGACGCATTCAGCCTGAAGTCGGATTGAGACGGCGCTCAACCAAAGGAGCCTGCTATGGGTGCGGGCAATCCGCTTACTCAGCCAGCAGGCGCTCAATGTAGCTGTTGGACTGTGCAATCGCTTCTTTCAGTTCCGAAAGATCGGCTTGCGGGTCTTTTCCATCGGAATGCTTCGCGGCGCAATCCGCAACATGCCATGCGCCGATGCCGCGCGCTGAACCGACAATGGTGTGGGCGGCCAATTTGCGTTCAGAAACGGAACCACTTCTTTCTAATCGGTCAAGATAAAGCATCGACTGGCTCAGAAACAGGCGAAGAATTTCCGTTTCGAGTGCTCGATCTCCCAGTGATTGCTTCGAAAGATGCACCAGATCGACGGGATGGGCACACCGCCGTTCTTCCGGTTTTCGACTGCAATGCCGGACACCAACTGAACTGTGGGCAGATGCAAAGGCGGCGGCGGGAGGCATGGGACTTGTCCTTTGGTGCTGGATGCTAAAGCAACGCTAAAAGTGTGCGCTCAAATGCTTGACCGTTGTTTAACCAGCGGCAACCCTCGTGCCATTCGGCATCAAGCGCGTTCCTTCGCCATTGCGCAGTAATCGGTGGACGCGTTAACCGTTTTTTCAGAATTGCGTATATTTGCGCATGACGCGGTAGGAAAAAGGTTAATCCTTACCTAAGATGCCCGTTGCGGCAGGGTTACGCGTTCTGCAAAAAGAGATTGCAGGCGCCACGCTCTCCAACTTGCAGGGTCCGGCACGAATTCGGATTTCGCAGGGCGGAGCGCATATTTGCGGTCGTGGCGGCAGATCGGCAACAAGCCGGTAGTAACGAGTTTGGTTCGGCGGACCATCCGCCCGAACCCAGGGAAGGCAAATAGTCATGGCGACGCGACCTCTCAAAACCAAGGGCGACGAGGAAGAAGCACTCTCGGCGGTAGAAGAAGCGTTGAAGATTGACTTCGACGAGGAAGCCAACGCGGATGCAGCAGACCGTGAGGCTGAAGACAAGAAGTCCAAGACGTCAAAGGACAAGTCCGACGATACGGCGACCGTTGCCGCCAATGATAAGCCAGACTCAACAATCGGCAAGAAAGACCGTCCCAGTCGCAGGGTTGAAGGCGACAACCGCCCGCCACTGACCCCCGCCAAACCAATCGCCAATGACGATCGTCGCGCCGGAGCAACCTTGCTGTCCAACCGGCTTTCCAAAAAGCCGTCCTCCGGCGTTTTGTACTTCGCTTTCCTTATGTCGCTCGCTTGGGCTGCATTTGCGGTCTGGGCGGGATTCCAGACCATCGGCGCTGACATCATCTCTGCCGATGCTTGGGCCAATGTTGGCGGTCGGCCTGACCTTCTCTACTTTGCCGCCGGTCTCATTTTGCCGATCCTACTCGTCTGGGGTTACGCGGTTCTCGTACGGCGTTCGCAAGAAATGCGCATGGTGGCGAGCACCATGGCCGAGGTCGCCTATCGGCTGATTGATCCCGAAACGGAGGCAACTGCATCCGTCAAATCGGTCGGCAAGGCCGTGCGCCGTGAAATCGACCAACTCACCGACGGGCTGCAACAAGCCGTCAATAGGGCCACAGAGCTGGAAACGCTCGTCAACACCGAGCTTTCTTCGCTTGATGCTGCGCATTCGGCCAACGAGCTGCGCATGCGCGGGCTAGTTGAGGAACTGGCCAATGAACGTGAAGCGATCGTCGCCCACAGTGAGCGGGTGCGCTCTTCCATTGCTGGGGCGAGCGAGACCTTGCGCGATGATCTTTCGCTGACGGCCGAGCAGATCAGCGACAATGTCGCCGCCGCTCAGCAGCGCTTCAGCAAGGCCCTCGGCGACACGAACGACTCGATGAAGGACTCGCTGGCGAAATCCGGCGTGGCCCTGCTCGAACAGCTTTCCTCCAAAGGCGATGAGATCGGCAATCGTATCGAGACTGCGGGTGGCAGCATCGTCAAACGTTTGGATCAGTCCACACAGAACGCGTCCAATGCGATGGACGAGGCCGCAGCGATGATCTCGTTTGGCGGGCAAAATCTGGCAGAAACACTCACAACTCAGAGCCAGACCATTGCGGAGCGTCTGGAGCGTGCCGGCTCGAAGATTGCAGACAACCTCACCCGCGTGACCGAAAACGCAACCACTTCGGTTGACGATATCACGGCGACATTCGGCTTTGTGTCCGAAAATCTTAACGAAACCCTGCGGGCGCGGTCGGAAGATATTGCCCGTCAGGTTGAGGCTGCCGGACAGTCGCTGCTCGAGAATATTTCAGCAACGGGGACCGCAACAGCCAGCGATCTGGAAATCAAAGCCAACGAGCTGAACGACAGATTCACATTGCTTGTCGGCAATATTCGCGATGAAGTTGGGTCCCAATTCTCCCAGATCGACGGGAGTCTGGATGATCGCGCCAAGCAACTGGCAGACATGCTCTCCAAACGGGCAAGCGAGTTGAATGACACGCTGGCCGACGCTGGCGACCGCTTTGAGACCGCCTTCGGCAATCAGGTCGGCGAGATCAAAGACACGATGCAGCGTCATGTCGATATCATGCAGGAAAGCTTCGATCATCGCGATTCGGCGCTGACCGAACAGCTGTCGAGCTTTGGCCAGACGCTCACCGGTCGCTTCGACAACCTTCTGTCACGATTTGAAGAGCGCGGCGCAAAGCTGGACGAGCGCTTTGAAGGGTTTGGCCGCTCGATTGATGAGCAAGTTACGCGCGTGACCGATGTTCTTGAGGATCGCGCGGCATCGATCACCGTGAGCGTTGCAAAGATCGACAGCGCGTTGGAAGGACGTACACGTGAATTCCAGCAGGCGTTGCTTGAGCGCACGCGTGACATCGCGACCGCCTATAGTTCGGGCCAAGACGCCATGCGTTCTGAACTCGGCCTGCAACTGGACGAAACGCGCAAGGTGATTGACGAAAAGGCCATGGAGCTTGGCCTGTCTCTGACGACCAGCGTCGATGAGGTCACGACCGCTTTGACGCAACAGATTGACAGCGCCGACACCAAGATCGCCGAACGCTCGCGTGAGGTCGAAGCATCGCTGGCCAAGCATGCCTCGGACATCGACGGAAATCTTGCGACCAAAACTGAGGCGCTCGACTCGGTTCTGGCCAATCACGTCACCCAGATGGACGAAAAACTGGCGTCCCGTGCTACCGATATTGAAGACAGTCTCGCCACACGGTCGCAGGCTCTGGATACCGTGGTCGCCAACCACGTATCCGTGATGGACACCACCTTAGGTGAACGTGCCAACGCGATTGAAGAAACGATCACCCGTCATGCGCAGAGCCTGGATTCCTCGCTGACACAGAAACTGGCCGATATTGATGGCAGCCTGACCACCGGCATTGGAAGCATCGAGCAGAACATTGATGCGCAGGCGGCCAAGCTTGATCAGGCTCTTGCCAACCGCATGGTTGAAATTGACGGCACGATCGAAAGTCGTGTTGGCGCGATTGACGAGAAGGTCATGTCGCGTGCCGCGGCGCTGCAGGAAGCGTTTGAGACGAGCACGGCCGAACTCGATCAGCGCATTGGGTCGCGGGTCGACTCGATTGAAGCGCGCATCATTGATGGTGCCGACGCCGCGGACCGCAAGCTGGCGGACCGTGCCGACGCCCTTCGTGGGGCCTTCGCCGAACAGGCCAACATCGTCGACCTTACTCTGGGCACCCGAATGGAAGCGATCAATGAATCGCTTTCTGAACGTGCCAATGAGATCTCATCGACGATGGAAAGCAATCTCGGCGGCATTTCTTCGGCCATGCAGAACGAAGCGAATCGGGCACGTGAGGCGGTTGAAGGCTCCATGCTCGAACTGGAAAGCCGCGTCGATGCGCGCCTTGCTGCCGTGGACAGCGCTGTCAATGCGCGCGCAGAGCAAGTGACAACGACGCTTGCAGAGCGTACCCGCGAACTCAACACCACGCTGGCTGCACGGTCGCGAGAACTGAGCCAGTTGCTGACACGCGACACACTGCCATTGCTGCGCAACTTTGAGCAGGAAGGTCAGGCCGTGGCCGACAAGCTTGCCCGCTCGACGCAGGATATCGCGACTGATCTGAACCAGAAACTGGGCGAAACAAGCGACGCGTTGCGCACATCCGCCGACAATGCGGCACGCAAGATGGAAGAAGCGCTGCTCGCCTCCAACGAACGGATGGAGCGCTCCGCTCAGATAGCGGCTGAAGATCTGGCCGCGCGCCATACATCGCTGGAATCTTTTACCGGCGGACTCGTTGAGCAGCTTTCCGGCACCTATGGAAACCTGTCAGACGCAATCGAGAGCCAGAGCGCAACGCTGCTCAACAGCGGCGAAGCTCTGACCAGCCGCATGTCGCAGGTTGCCGAACAGGTGTCCAAACGCTTCCGCGATGAAAGCGATGCGGCAGCGCAGTTGATCGAGTCGAAATCAAATCAGTCTGTGGACGCGCTTTCCGTCACCAATGACCGTCTGCGCAACGAAGTCGGCGATCTGTTGGAGCGTCTTGCTTCGTCTAACGACACGCTGTCTTCACTGATCGATGCCGCTGGCCTCAACCTTTCGGAAGTTCAGGGAAGACTTGTTGAAAGCACCGAAGGCTTCAAGCAGGCGGCGACGCTGGCTGCTGGCGATTTGCGCCGGTCCTCCACCGTGATCGAAGAGAACTACGAGGGCCTGAAGGAAGTTGCTTCCACCGTGCTTGTCGACATCTCGCAGATTGCGGAGCGCTTTGAAGTTCAAAGCGGAGCGCTCAGCCAGATTTCACGCCTGCTTGAAGAGACGCAAAACAACATCTCCGTGTCTCTGGATGATCGTCGCGAAGCCATTGAACGCCTGACGTCCGGCCTCGTTACCAAGTCCGCCGAAATTGAAGACATGATGCGTCGTTTCACTCAGATGATGAACGACAGCGTTGAAAACTCCGAACAGCGTGCACGCCAGTTGACTGAGGGTCTTTCTGAAAGCGTCACCAACGCAGCAAGCGAAGCAACGCAACGCTTCTCTATCGCAACGGAAGAGATGCGCGAAGCTGCCATCACGCTGCGCGACGAACTTGCACAAACCCGCAGCGAGTTGAAGAAGAGCGTCATCGATCTTCCCGATGAAACGCGTGAGTCAACTGCCGCCATGCGCCGCGTGGTGGGCGAACAGATCCAGGCTTTGAAAGATCTGTCGGAAATCGTTGCCCGCACCAGCGGTTCAAACGATGCATCCGCAGGTGCGCTGGCTGTGGCCGGTGCGGTGCCGTCAAGTTCCCGCTCGGCTCCGTCTCAGCCCGCTGCTCGTACACCGGCAGAGCCGACCCCGCCGCTCGCTCCGGCAAGAAGCGACGAACCGCAATTCGCGACTTCAACGCCGCGCAGCGATACGTCCGCGACTTCCGACAGAGCGGTGAAAGATCGCCCCACACCGGTCCGTGCTGCCACGGATGGATTGCGCGGCGCACTGAACTTTGACACGCCTCGCACCGAACCTCGCTCAGAAAGCAGGGAACAGTCTGGTGGTTGGGTCAGCGATTTGCTGCGTCGGGCATCGCGCGATGAGTCAGAAAGCGAACCAGTATCCTCCGACAGGTCGGCAAGGTCCACCCTGTCCCAGGAACGTGAGCCCAATCGTTCTGAAGAACGCACGGCTTCGGAAGGCGGAGACACGCTGTCGCGTCTTTCAAGCACCATCACCGACTCAATAGAGCATGAAGCGGCGGTGCAGGTTTGGCGTGACTATCAAAGCGGCAAGCAGAATGTGTTCAGCCGCGATATCTACACGCAGCAGGGCCAAACGAATTTCGATGCTATCAGCCGCAACTATCGCAATGACGCAACGTTCAAGGCTTCGGTTGATCGTTACATCGCGGACTTTGAACGCCTCATCAATGATGTGGCCAAGAACGACCGCGACAATGTGATGACGCAGACCTATCTGACGTCAGACACCGGCAAGGTCTACACATTGCTGGCCCATGCTTCAGGGCGTTTGAGCTAGGCGGCGTCTAATTCAACTCACAGTCGCGCCCTTGCGGGCGCGCAATGCGAGCCACCCCAGAGCCATCAGGCAGGCCGCAACGACAGGAAACACCACCCAGTTGGTTGCATCCCATCCGGCGGTTCCGTCAAATGCGTTCAGCGTCTTGCCGGACATGAAAGAGCCGAAAGCAACCATGCCAAACAGGATGAAGTCATTGGTACCCTGCGCCTTGGCTTTCTCCTCCGGTCTGTAAGTATCCGTGAGCATGGCGGTGGCGCCGATGAAGCCGAAGTTCCAGCCGATCCCAAGCAGGATCAGAGCAATGTAAAAATGCGCCAGCGAAATGCCGGACAATCCGACAATCGCACATGCCGCCAGGATCAGAAGCCCGGCAGCTACGATTTGCTCCTTGCCGAAACGCGCAATCAGATGGCCCGTGAAGAAGCTCGGTCCGAACATCGCCAAAACATGCAGCATGATGCCTTGCGTTGAATCATCCGTATCGAAGCCGCACAGCTTCATGGCTAACGGTGCGCCCGTCATCACATAGGACATGAGGGCGTAACTGCCGACTGCGCACAGCACCGACACGACAAAGCGTGGCTGGGCTGCGATCTGGGAAAGCGGTCGCCCCGTTGACGTGGCCTTGCGTTCCGCCCTGCTCATCGGCTTGTCGAATTTCAACAAGGACAGAGCAGCAATTCCCGTAAAAAGGAGAAAGGAACCGGCAAAATAGGCACCGGCAAACTCAATGGGTGAAAACAGATCTCGAAAATAGATGGCTGTCTGGGGTCCAATGATTGCGGCAAATATGCCGCCGGCCAACACCCATGAGATGGCCTTCGGCTTGAAGTCATCGGTGCCCTGATCGGCCGCGGCAAAGCGATATTGCTGCGTGAAGGCTCCCCCTGCCCCGGACAAAGCCATTCCAACGCAAAACCAGGCAAACGAGCCGATCACAATCGCATAGCTCGACAACAGAGCGCCGATGATGCCGACAACAGCACCGCTGATAAAGCCAAGGCGCCGCCCGATATTGGCCATCAACATCGCTGCGGGCAGAGCACACAGCGCAACTCCGATATTGTATCCGGTAACCGGAGCCGTCGCCAAAGACTTGTCATCGCCCAGGAGATAGAAGCCGGCCAGCCCGCCCAACGCTATGGAGATCGGAGCAGCGGAACCGCACAAGGCCTGCGCCGCGGCAAGAATGAGCGCATTGCGTCCGGCTGATGCGTTGGGGTCGCTGGCGACCTGCGTGTCGTTCATCACACTCACCCCGCCGACACGTTCAAAAATGCCTGTAGGCTTGCGCTGGTTGGACAACAGCGTATCCCTCCACCGTCAGGGCTATGTCGCCCGCATTGCCTGCATGAATTTTGCCGATCACGGAAACCTGGCTCCCACTTGACGAAGCGGCTTCCTGACACGCCTCAACATCTGCTTTCGCCATGGTGAACAACACCTCATAGTCGTCACCTCCGCCAAGAACACGTTCCCACAAATCCGGACGCTCGCCGACAGCCGATGCAACCGGGTCAGACAGTGGCACATTGTTGCGTTCAACCGACGCCGAAACGCCAGATGCGCGACACAATTTTGCAAGATCACCCAACAAACCATCGGAAACATCCATGGAAGCGGTTGCGAAGCGCGATACGATATCGATATGCTGGAGTTCCGGATCGGGCAGTTGATAGCATTGCCGCAGCCATTCGGCATCAGCCTCGGTTCGTGAAATCAGCCCCTGAGCCACGTCGAGGCCAAGCGCCCCGTTTCCGATTGTTCCGGTCACGGCGATGACATCACCCGCCCTGGCGGTCAGACGGCTTACATAGCGCCCCTCCTCGACGCTGCCCAGCAGAGACACACCAACACATAGTCTTTCGGGAGAACGGTACGTGTCTCCCCCAAGCAGAGATACGCCATAGCGGGCGCCATCTCGGGCGAGGCCAATGGCGAATTGCCCGAATTCGGGATTGCCCCAACGGTCCGGCACGCCAAGCGACAAGGTGTAGCCAAGTGGCGTCGCCCCCTTTGCAATGAGATCCGACAGATTCACGCGCAGCGCCTTTTGCGCGATGGTTGCAACCGGATCACGCGGCAAAAAATGCACACCTTCCAAGATGGTGTCATGCGTGGTCACGAGTTCCTTGCTGTCTGGAACACGCAGCAAAGCCGCATCGTCTTTCAGTTCGAACGACCCTTCGGCCGCCAGAGGCGCGAAGTGTTGCTCAATGAGCTCAAACTCGCCGAGTCTGTCGAACCTCATTTGGACGATAGGCCGTTTGGGCCGGTTGTTTCCTCGCCGACTTGCGAAATAACCTCGCGCGGGTCGAGTTCGCCTTCACGCAACTGTCTGGCGACCTTGTCCAGCACGCCATTGACCATTTTGGGTTCGTCGCCGTCGAAAAAGGCCTTGGCGACTTCCACGTATTCAGAGACAACCACGCGCGCATCGACATCGCGGCGTTCAAATAGCTCAAATACGGAAGCTCGGAGAATAGCCCGCAAAATGGAATCGATCCGCGATAAGGGCCAATTGGCACTCAGTGCCTGGTGGATAACCGGATCAATCTGACGCTGATGCTGCGCGACTCCGCCGACAATGCCGCGAAACCAGGCCGCATCCGCTTCCAGATACGTCTCGCCGTCAATATCGCGACCCAGCCGAAAGTTCTCGTACTCGGAAACGATCTCGGTCAATCCGGTCCCGCCAATATCCATCTGATAGAGCGCCTGAACGGCAGACAGGCGTGCCGAGCCGCGCTTGTTGGCTGGTTTGGCTGAGCGATTATTGATCACGGAATTGCTCGCGCAGGGCGATCATGTCCAACGCTGCCTGAGCCGCATGGCCGCCCTTGTCGAGTTGAGCCGGATCGGCTCGCACGAGTGCCTGCGCCTCATTCTCAACGGTTTGGATGCCGTTACCCAGAGCAAGGCGATGCTGGACGCACAAATCCATAATGGCGCGTGCCGATTCAAACGCAACGATGTCGTAATGCGTTGTCTCACCGCGGATGACGCACCCCAGCGCGACAAAACCATCATATCTGCCACTATCGATCGCCATTGCGAGCGCAGCCGGGATCTCCAGCACGCCAGGCACCGGCTGATAGTCAAATGAAGCGCCCGCTTCTTCCAGAACGCTCGTCGCCCCCTCGCGAAGCGACTTCGAAAGATGCTCGTAGTAAGGCGCATCGATGATGAGAATTTTGGGCATTGCGGCGCAAATCAACAGTGGTTTTGGCGGCACAAAACACGCTCATCAGCGCATTGCAAGGTCAATTTGGCGAGGAAAACTCCGCCAGCCGCGCCGCATAGCGTGCGATCGTGTCAACCTCGATATTGACCATGTCTCCAAGACCGATGTCGCCCCAAGTGGTCACCTCTTGCGAGTGTTTGATGAGCAGGACATCAAAATCGTTGCCGTTTACTCCGTTGACCGTGAGCGAGGTACCGTTGAGGGCAACAGAGCCCTTCGGCGCAATGAACCGGGCAAGCGGGTCCGGAGCGGTCAAAGTGAACCGTATGGCATCACCCTCACCTTCGATTGCGATGACCGGCGCAACACCATCAGCATGACCGGCCACAATGTGACCGCCAAGCTCGTCTCCCACCTTGAGAGCACGTTCGAGATTGACCCGCCTGCCCGCTTCCCAGCTCCCCGCTGTCGTCAGCCGAAGCGCTTCTTCCCACGCTTCAACGACGTAGCTGGCACCGTGTTTTTCAACCACGGTCAGACACACACCGTCATGCGCGATGGATGCACCGATCTCGATGCTGGCAACATCATAGCTGGTTTCGACCGTAAAGCGTTTGCCCATTGGCAGCGCTTCAACGGCGCTGATTGTTCCGATATCGGTGACTATTCCGGTAAACATCGCTGCGCGTCAGACTTTGAAAAACAGATCGAGCTGGTCGTGGCCCAGAGTGAGGCTGCGTTCAAGCCGAAACTCGTTGGGAACCGTGTCGAGGCAAACCGGCGATGCCAAACCTTCTTTTCCGATCACGGTCGGCGCCGTGAACAGGGCCAGACTGTCAACGAGACTGGAGGCGAGGAAGGATTGAGCAACCGCCGCGCCGCCTTCCACCATCAATGATGAGACGCCGTCAGCGGCCATATCCTCCAGCATTTCGGGCAAGGCTATGCGGCCATCATGCAATTCCGCCGCCAGGCGCGTCACGCCAAGCTCCGTCAGCGCCTCTGGCAGGACGGGTTGCGCAGTCACAAGTGTGGTCGGCACCTGCATCGCAGTGCGAGCCAAACGGCTGGTCGGCGCCATCGATGCCTGACCATCAAGGACAAACCGACGGGGCGAACGTGTTTCAAGGCCGGGCAGTCGGCATGTCAGATCCGGATCATCGGCGGCAAGCGTCCCGCTCCCAACGGCGATCGCATCAGCCTGCGCTCGCATGCGATGCACAACCGAGCGAGCCAGCACACCTGTCACCGGAACCTCTTTGCCCGCCACGCCCAGTTTCCCGTCAGCGGAAACGGCGAGTTTCAACGTGACATGCGGGCGATTGTGGCTCTTTCTCGTCAGATAGGCGCTCAGATCACGACGCACGACCTCCATACGCGCCTGCGACAGTTCAATCCCGGCCTCAAGCAACATGGCGTGTCCCTTGCCATTGACGCGTTGATCGGGGTCGGTCCAGGCCGTCACCACACGCGCCACTCCGGCGTCGATCAAAGCCTGGGCGCAGGGCGGCGTGGCGCCATGGTGTGCGCAGGGTTCCAGCGTCACATAGGCGGTTGCTCCCCTCGCTTTCTCTCCCGCCTCGTCAATGGCAACCCGTTCGGCATGCGGACGGCCACCAAAAGCTGTGATACCACGCCCGACAATGATGGGAACATGGTCATCAAACTGGACGAGCAGAGTGCCCACGGAAGGATTTGCAGCCGTCAGCCCCTGATGTCTGCGGGCCAACCGCAAGCAGGCTTCAAGCAGCTTTGTATCGAGGACATCATCGGGCATTTTGCGGGCCTGACTGTACCGGACGCTCAATCTTTAAGGATCGGATGGCTTGGGATCCCCGGATAATTCGTCCAACATATGCGAAAAATCACTAGCTTCGGAAAAATCGCGATAGACACTGGCAAAACGGATGTAACCGACCGCATCGAGGCCTTTCAGCCCCTCCATCACCAACTCACCGATTTTCTCGGCGGCGTGTTCCGTCTCACCGGTTGATTCCAGCTGCCGCACGATACCGGACACCATACGCTCAATGCGAACCGGCTCCACATCACGCTTCCGCAGAGCGACGGTCACCGAATTTGCAAGCTTGTCACGATCGAAGGGCACCCGTTTGCCGCTCTTTTTGACAACGGTCAGTTCGCGCAACTGTATGCGCTCAAAGGTCGTGAATCGTCCGCCGCAATCGGAACATATCCGGCGGCGACGAATGGTCGTGTTGTCTTCAGAAGGACGCGAATCCTTTACCTGCGTCTCGTCACAACCGCAAAATGGGCAACGCATGTCAGGCTAGCCGCCAGAAAAATTCCGTAGCTTCACAGCGAGACATATATTGGAAAACGACTGGTCAACGCCACGATATCATCACCAACCTTGTCCTCGATAACGCCGTTGTCCGCCTCGCCATTGGCGGCCAAACCGTCAAGAACTTCGAGAATGGCCTCACCAACCTGTTGAAACTCAACCACGCCAAAGCCGCGCGTCGTCGCCGCAGGAGTGCCAAGGCGCACCCCGGACGTTACGGTCGGCTTTTCAGGATCGAACGGCACGCCATTCTTGTTGCAGGTGATGTTGGCGCGTCCCAGTGCCGCTTCAACAGCCTTGCCGGTCAATCCCTTCGGGCGAAGATCGACAAGCAGGACATGCGTATCTGTGCCGCCGGAAACCAGATCCACACCACCGGTCTTGAGCGTTTCGCCCAAGGCCTTGGCGTTTTCCACCACCTGCCGCACATAGGCGCGGTAGTCGTCGCCCAACGCTTCACCGAAAGCCACCGCCTTGGCTGCGATGACATGCATCAGCGGGCCACCCTGGATGCCGGGAAAAATTGCTGAATTGATCTTCTTGGCTATTTCAGCGTCATTGGTCAGCACAAGGCCTCCCCGAGGCCCGCGCAACGTTTTGTGGGTTGTGGAAGTTGCCACATGGGCGTGCGGGAATGGAGAGGGATGGACTCCCCCGGCCACGAGACCGGCAAAATGCGCCATATCAACATGCAACCAGGCGCCAACTTCATCGGCAATCGAACGAAAGCGAGCGAAATCAATCTGTCTGGGATAGGCTGAACCGCCGGCAATGATCAGCTTCGGCTTGTGCTCACGCGCCAGTCGCTCAACCTGCTCAAAGTCGATGAGATGGTCATCCTTGCGCACGCCATACTGCACTGCATTGAACCACTTGCCGGACTGGTTCGGCTTAGCTCCATGCGTAAGATGGCCGCCAGCATCAAGGCTCATGCCCAGTATGGTGTCACCCGGCTTGATCAGGGCCTGCATCACCGCCTGATTGGCTTGTGACCCGGAATTGGGTTGCACATTGGCGAACTCGCAACCGAAGAGTTTTGTGACGCGTTCGATCGCAAGATCTTCGGCGATGTCCACAAATTCGCAACCGCCATAGTAGCGGCGTCCCGAATAGCCCTCCGCATATTTGTTGGTGAGGACCGAACCCTGCGCCTCCAGAACCGCGCGGGATACAATGTTTTCTGACGCGATCAGCTCGACTTCGTGCTGTTGGCGGCCCAGTTCCCCCTGCACGGCCTTGAACAGGTCCGGATCCGCTTCCGCCAAAGAACGGCCGAAAAACGCGGTCGCATTATCGTTTGCAGAATGTGCGACGCTCATGGCGCATGCCCCCCAATCAGCATGTTGCAAGACCGCAGACCGCAGCCCCTTTGTGCGGCGTCTTACTGATTGAGCGCCAATTCGTCCACACCATCGCGCTGATAGATATCGTCGCGGAACTGCACAACGCCGTTATTGGTGGACCATGCGCTGATGTAGTTCATGTAGATCGGCACCGGCGAGGCCAGTTTCAGATCGGTTCGATCACCCGATGAAATGATGCGCTCAATATCCGCGCGTGTTGCTCCGGGCGTCTCTTTCGCCAACCAGACCAGCAGATCGCGAACATTCTTGACGCGCACGCAACCAGATGAGTCAAAACGCAACAGATTGTTGAACAGGCCCTGTTGCGGCGTGTCATGCAGATAAACGGCATGCGGATTGGGGAAGTTGATCTTCACGGATCCCATCGCGTTGATGCGGCCAGGCTCCTGCCGGAAGCGGTAATTCACCGCCTCATCCGAGAACCAGTTGATCTGCGCTGGCGGGATCTCGTTACCATCCGGGCCGAACACAAGAATCTTGTTATCGGTCAGATAGTTCGGGTCCTTCTGCATCAGCGGAATGATGTCTTTTTGGACAATCGATTTCGGTGCCGTCCAATAGGGATTGAGATTTAACTCGTATATTTTCGAGTTGAGAATCGGGGTTTGGCGCGTGATACGCCCGACAATCGCCGTGTGACGCTGGCTAACGGTCTGACCGTCGACCGCCTCGATCTCAGCCGCAGGAATGTTAACCACCAGATAGCGGTCGCCCAAAAAGCCGGACATTGAGCGCAACCGCACCAGATTGGTTTGCAATTGGCCGAGCCTAATTGGCGCCGACACATTCATCGCCGACAATGAATAATTGCCGATAACGCCGTCCGCCGGAAGGCCATGGCGGCTCTGAAAGCGTTTGACCGCGCCCTGAACGAAACTGTCAAATTGATGTGAAACACCCGCCGAAGTCGCCAGATCGCCGGAAATCATCAGGCGACGGCGCAGAGTTGCGACCGCTGGAGATGACGTTCCCAGCTGCAGTTTTTCGCGCGTCTGCACCCTCGGCCAACCGCCGGATGCGACGATTGTCTGGTATTCGGCTATGGCCTGTTCGACATATTGAATCGTCTGCGGAGCGAAGATCGGTGTACGCGAGGCAACTTGGGAGCGTTGTGTCGGTGTGGCCTCGAAATTGCCGCTCCAGGCATCGCGGCCCTGAGTGTTGAGAATCGCATCGATAACCGTCTGCGCCGAAGCACCCGATGCTCCGGCCATGGCAGCCCCTGCCCCACCGAGCCATTTCAAGGCGTTGCGTCGCGATGTTAATGATATACGTGAAGAGTCAGCTGCGTCAGTCAAGTCGATTCCTCATGCGTCGTTTGCCACCGAAGCCACAAATAGCGCATGAAACATGCCGGTAGCTGAACAATCCATGAATGGCTCATGTCATGGAAATAGGGCGGAATTGGATCAGTTCCAGCCGAATGCGCATGATTGAGCAGAATGAAAGGGGCGACCTGCCGATGCAAATGCCCCTCGCGACTTGATATCTTTCCTGACTACAGGCGGTACAGGATTTGGTCGGTCCAGAAGCGCTCGAGACGCTGGAGCGATTTGTTGAGATCCGAGAAGGCCTGGGCGTCGATCTCACCGATCGTCTCAAGCGATTGCGTGTGTCGATTGTAGAGACCATCGACAATTGTCGCGACTTCCTTGCCCTTCTCGGTCAGGCTGACCCGCACGGAGCGTCGGTCCGTGCGCGAACGCTGATGATGGATGTAGCCCATGTCCACCAGCTTCTTTAGATTGTAGGAAACATTGGATCCCAGATAGTAACCGCGACTGCGCAACTCACCGGCCGTGAGTTCAGCATCGCCCAGATTGTACAGCAGCAGCGCCTGGACGGAATTGATGTCACTGTTGCCGCGACGGTCAAACTCGTCCTTAACGACATCCAGAAGTCGCCGATGCAGGCGCTCAACAAGCGTGAGTGCCTCCAGATAAACCGGCTTGATGTCGGCGCTATCGCTGTGTTTCGGTTCGGTGATCGCGACACCGATCATGTCTGAGTTGGCCATTGATGAACCTCGTTTGTCCTGTAGTTGACGGTATTTTTTTCCGTCTTGAGGCTCAATCTACGCATGGCGCATAAAATTTTTCTCAAGGCATAAACTTAACTCAAACTTACCTCGCGTCTCGCAACTTTCTGAAATTGTTGAATTTAATTTGTCGGAAAGGCTGGAGATTCACTCTTTGTTGGCAACGCGGTGCAGCAAAAGACGCATTGCAACGTAAATTGTCAGGCAGGAAAGGTGAAAGGCCACGAGCGCATCAGGATACTGCGTGACGCTTGGATCGGTGAGCACAAAACCCAGTTGAAAGGCTGAGGCTATGAGCCAGACCGTGCGTCCCCAGGACAGCGTTGCCCAAAGACCAACGCACGCCACCGGATTCAGGACAGCGAGCACCGCGACATAAATGCGCGTTTGAGTCGGCATGGTGTCAAATCGTGTCAGCGAATTGTCGAGATAGCCAACCGCCGATGCCCATACCATCAAAGTAAGCACCAGGAAGACCACAGACAGCAGCCGCAGAAACACAGAAAATGCAAAACGTGCCCAGATCTCTGTCGGATCGGTTGGTGGTGCATCGAGAATGCGCGCGTCGATCATGGCAGGTTCAGTTCCTCCTCGCCCAGCGGCAAGAAATAGCGCACCACCATCTCCGCTGAGACGTCACTCAAACTGGCGGGTTGCCATTGTGGCGCGCCATCCTTGTCAATGATGGCGGCTCGTATCCCTTCATAAAACTCTCGCTGCGGCAAGACGCGACGCAATATGCGATATTCCATACGCATGCAGTCGACCATTGGCAGATGCGTTGCACGGCGCAACTGCTCAAAGGCGAGCTTCAGGCTGGTCGGTGACTTCGTCCCCAGCGTTTCGATTGTCTTGGCAGCCCAGTTTGCGTGCGCTTCATGCTCACTGGCAGCGGCGTGGTCCAAGGCCTCGATGATGTGCTCGACGCTTTGCGCCTTAAAGGCGTCGTTGATCCATGACCATTGCGCGGCGTCGCTGGGTTCATAGCTTTGGGGCAGCCCGTCCAGCACATCGACAAGGGTCTCGGCCTGGCACAAATCATTGAGCAGGGTCGGCATCTGATCGGATGTGCAGCCATGTGTTGCCAACCCGCTTGCCACGCAATCCGCCTGCTTGAGCCGTTCACCGGTCAGCGCAAGATAAAGCCCGAGTTTTCCCGGTAGGCGTGACAAAAGATAGGAACCGCCAATGTCAGGAAAAAAACCGATCCCAACTTCCGGCATGGCGAAAGCAGCCTTTTCGCCGACAATTCTGTGCGAACCGTGAAAGGACACGCCCACACCACCACCCATGGCGATTCCGTCGATCAGGGCGATGTAGGGTTTTGGAAAATGGTGGATCCGGGCATTGAGGGCATATTCGCGTGCGAAGAACCCAAAATCTGGATCACCAGCCATTCCGCTCTCATAGAGATGGCGAATGTCTCCACCGGCGGAAAAAGCGCGGCCGGGAGACGCATGAATAACAATCCGGCGAACGGAATCGTCCCTTTCCCAGTCATCCAGACGCGCATCGATGGCGCGAACCATCCCATCTGTCACGGCATTCAGCGCCTCAGGCCGATCCAGCGTGATGACCCCGGCTCGCCCGCGCTGTTCAAAATGAATGCCGTGATCGTCCGTCATGCTGCGACCGAATATGCTACGTTTGAAGCAGTTTTAGTTGGGGGGATGGACGACGGCAACGGCCTTCCGAGACGGCATCGGCCATGCTACGGCGAAGGGATACCGAGTAGAGGTTTATGCATCATGAGCAAACAAATGGGAGAAACGGTGGATGCAGTAACCGGCTCGCGCCGCCTGCGTCGCAACCGGCGTTTTGACTGGACTCGCCGCATGGTGCGCGAAAACACGCTGAGCGTTGATGACTTGATCCTTCCGATTTTCATTGTGGAAGGCGAGAACCAATGCGAGCCTATTGAGGCGATGCCCGACATTGAGCGCCTCAGCATTGATCTGGCACTCGATACTGTGCGGGAAGCATGGGCGCTCGGCATTCCCGCCATTGCACCATTTCCCAATGTTTCACTTGAGAAACGTGACCAGACGGGCAGCGAAATCACCAATCCGGACAACATCATCTGTGCGTTCACCCGCGCTGTGAAGGCCGCAGTGCCGGAAATCGGCATTATCACTGACGCGGCGCTCGACCCCTTCACAGACCATGGCCATGACGGAGTTTTGCGCGATGGCATCATCGCCAATGATGAAAGCGTGGAGCAGATTGTTGCCGGAGCGCTTCAACAGGCTCGCGCGGGGGCCGACATCATCGCTCCTTCCGACATGATGGACGGGCGCATCGGCGCCATAAGGCAGGCGCTCGACGAAGAGGGCTTTCGCGACGTCGGCATTCTCTCATACACAGCCAAATACGCTTCTGCCTTTTACGGTCCCTATCGCGAAGCAATCGGCACGCAGGATCTGCTGCAAGGCGACAAAAAGACCTACTATGTCGATCCAGCCAACACGGAAGACGCAATGCGCGAGGCCGAGCTCGACATCGCGGAAGGAGCGGATATGCTGATGGTCAAACCCGGTATGCCCTATCTCGATATTGTATGGGGCATGAAAGAAACGTTTGGCATGCCGGTTTTCGCCTATCAGGTCTCGGGCGAATATGCGATGATTGAAGCTGCGGCCGCGCAAGGCTGGCTTGATGGCGAACGAGCGATGATGGAAAGCCTTTTGGCCTTCAAACGCGCCGGTGCGGACGGAATTTTGAGCTATTTCGCATTGCGCGCTGCGCGTTTGCTGCAAAATTGAGCTGCACGCCCGCGCGGCTGCCCATCTTGTTTTGCAACAATTCGCTTCCTAGCTCGTTATCGAGGTAAAGGAGGCTGCACCGATGAACACAACGACGATAGACAATCAGACCGGTCAGGAAGTGGTTCCGGCTTCAGCACTGGACGGTGTGCGGCGTGGACGGATCTTCGCCTTCCTCGTCGACTATCTGATCGTGATGTTGTTGTGCATTCCCGCTGCCATTATCGTATTTGTGCTGGGAATCCCGACGCTTGGGCTCGCTTGGGGTCTCTTCCCCTTCCTCATCCCCGCCATTGCCATCGCCTATGTCGCAATCACCATGGGCGGCGAAGCTCAAGCCACAATCGGCATGCGGATGAATGGGCTGCGCGTCAACAAGCTAGGCGGCGGCCGTGTGGACCCGTTTCTCGCGGGGATGCACCATTTGCTGTTTCTGGTGATCCAGACCTTTGGTGTTCTACTGCCGCTGCTGATCACGTTCTTTTCTTCCAAGAAGCGTTTGCTGCACGATATCCTGCTTGGAACTTACGTCACACGCAGTTAATGCGATAGCTTGTCCATGCAGAGCGTGGAATTGGCGAGTGGCGAGTGCGATGGAAAATTTCCACATGTGGGCGACATTCGCCCTCATCACCTGCACCATCGTCGCCTACGCCTCTGAGAAGTGGTCGATCGAGGGCGTTTCACTTGCGGCACTGAGCGCATTCATTGCGCTCTTTTCTTTGGTCCCGCAAACCAACTCCAACATCGATATTCCTCAGTTGCTGGTGGGTTTTGCCAACCCGGCACTGATCACCGTTCTGGCTTTGCTGGTCATCGGCCAAGCGCTGTTCAACACCGACGCGCTGGAAGCGCCAGCCGAGGCGCTCTCCAAAATTGGCGGCTCAAGCGCGACCCGTACCATCATCATATTGCTGGTGACTGCCGGGGTGACGAGCGCCTTCCTCAACAACACGCCCGTCGTGGTGATGTTCATCCCGATCGTCGTCGCGATTGCCGCGCAACGCAATTTCTCCGCTTCAGCAGCGCTCATGCCCCTGTCGTTTGTGGGAATTCTGGGCGGCATGACCACGCTGATTGGCTCTTCAACCAATCTGCTCGTTGCTGGTGTGGCACAACGTTACGACATCGAAATCGGGTTCTATGATTTCAGCGTTCCTGGCGTCTTTCTCGCGTTGACCGGGCTTGTGTTTGTCATCTTCGTCATGCCGCGGCTTTTGGGCGACAGGGCCTCGAAGGACGTGGCCGACCGACCGCCCAGCGGTCGCCAGTTCCTGGCGCAAATTGCTGTTACGAAGGGGCATGCGCTGGAAGGTGAGACGTCCGTCGCGGGTCTGTTCACCGCCCTTCAGGGTATCACGGTTCGCTCCATCCAGCGCAATGGGGAAGCGATACTGCCGCCTTTTGAGGATGTCACACTGAGCGATGGCGATGTAGTCATTGCCGCTGCGACACGGACAGCCCTCGTCAAGGCCCTGTCAGTGGGAGCTGCGAGCCTGCCCGAAATGGCTGTGGAGGATCGCAAGCCGGATCGGCAATCAGACAATCTGGACCGTCCGGGCGAGAACTTCGTGGTCGCGGAAGCCGTTATCGCACCCGGTTCACGCTATGCCGGACGGACGATTGAGTCGTCCAAAATCCGCGCGACCTACGGCACCATGGTGCTTGGACTGCAACGGCGTAGCGCAATGGCACGCGGGCTCGTGCGTCAAATCAGGCTGGAACCCGGCGATACGCTCCTGATCGGCGGCTTGCCCGACGACATTGAACGGCTTCGAGCCAGCCGCGAATTGTTGCTGCTGGAACGCTCGGCCGCCGAAGTGCCATTGCGGGCCTATGCCTGGCGCGCCATCGCGATCTTCACCGCTGTTATTGTGGCTGCATCGACGGGTTGGGTGCCAATTGTCGCCGCCGCATTGATCGGAGCCTATGGCGTCATCGCCTCCGGTTGCCTTTCGATCCGTCAGGCAACACGCAGCTTTGATCGCCAGATTTTTCTCATGGTCGGCACTTCGCTGGCTGCCGCCACGGCCTTGGAACATACGGGGGGCGCATCCTTTATTGCGCAAGGTGTGGTCGATCTCATGCACGGCCAAAGCGCTGCCGTGTTCTTGTCCGTCTTGTTCATCGTCACGGCAGTCATGACGAACGTTCTGTCAAACAATGCAACCGCGGTTCTGTTTACTCCAATCGCCATTGGCATCGCTCAAAGGCTGGGCGTCGATGTCATGCCCTTCATCGTGTGCATTATCATGGCGGCAAACTGCTCATTTGCGACACCGATTGGATATCAGACCAATCTTCTGGTGCTTGGCCCCGGCCGTTATCGTTTTTCGGACTATCTGCGCGCTGGTATCCCGCTGATCATCGTGATCTGGATCGCATTTTCGCTCTTCGCCCCATGGTATTACGGGCTGTAATGTCTTTACAGCGGCGAATGGCTTGACCAAGATTCACACAAATGACGGCACATTCGCTCAACACGCCAGAATTCTACCTCACGGCGCCAGCGCCCTGCCCGTATCTACCCGGTCGAACCGAGCGCAAGGTGTTCACCCATCTGGTGGGTGAGCGCGCGCCATTGCTTCACGAAGCACTCACCGGCGGGGGCTTTCGTCGCAGCCAGTCCATCGCCTATCGCCCGGCCTGCTTCAATTGCAGATTGTGCGTGCCGACAAGGGTGCTGGCTGACCAGTTCCGGCCGACGCGCAACATGCGTCGCATCGTCAGGCGAAATGATGATCTGATCGGTCAAGATTTGCCGAACAGCCCGACCTCGGAACAGCATTCGCTCTTTCGCCGCTACATCGAATCGCGCCATGGCGAAGGCGGCATGACCGCGATGACGGTCCTCGATTTTGCGATGATGATGGAGGATAGCCATGTGGACACGCGCATCATCGAATATCGTGCTCGGGGCGCCGACAGCGGGATTACGGGCCGAGGCGAGGGCGATCTGATCGCGGTGATGCTCTATGATCGCCTCGCAAGCGGATTGTCACTCGTCTACTCCTTTTTCGATCCAGGTCATGAGAAGCGTAGTCTCGGCACCTTCCTCATTTTGGATATGATTTCCCGCACGCGACGCGAAGGCCTGCCTCATTGTCATCTTGGCTATTGGGTCGAGGGGTCGCAGAAGATGGAATACAAGGCGAGATTTCATCCGCAACAGCGGCTCACGGGCACGGGGTGGAAGACCGTTGAACAAACGGCGTAGCGCTAAACTGGCACAACCACGCTTCACACGGTGTGCAAAAGGCTGTTAGCTTGCGTTTCTCATTTCCCGAAAGACCATATCCATGCGCCGCCTTCTTGTACTCACCATCTCCGCTTTCCTCGCCTTGAACATGCCGGCCTCAGCCGAAAACCGCATCGACACGCAAAGAGCCGATGCGCCGGAATTGGCCGCTTATGGAGATTTTGCGGTGGGCGTGCGCCAATTGGAGATGAGCAATCCGAACCAGATCGACATTCTCAAGATCGACCCGAAAGCCGAAAAACCGGCCGAATGGCCACGCTACGACCGCCCGCTCACGGTTGAGGTGTGGTATCCGGCGGCTCAGGACGCGAGTGGTGACACCGCGCTGAAAGCCTATTTGCGCGACGGCAAAACCGAGGTTTCTTTGCAGGGCAAGGCGGTAAGGGACGCCGTCCCAATTGAGACTGACCAGATCTTTCCCCTCGTCATCATATCACATGGCTATCCGGGAAACCGGTTCTTGCTGTCGCATCTGGCCGAAAATCTGGCCTCGAAGGGCTATGTCGTCGCGTCGATAGACCATACCGATTCAACCTATCGCACGCAGGCTGCGTTTGGCTCTACGCTGGTGAACCGGCCCCATGATCAGCTCTTCGTCTTGCAGCAATTCGAAGACATGGCAAAGGATGAGGGATCGTTTCTGAACGGTCGTGTGGACGCCTCCAACGCAGCCATCATTGGCTACTCCATGGGCGGCTATGGCGCGATCATCACCGCTGGCGGCGGTGTGACCCAACAAAGCGTCGACTATCCATGGGGTGGGCCGCATGGCACGCTCGACGTACACAAATCGGGCACGGAAACGCACAACGCCTTGCCCGATGCGCGCGTCAAAACGGCAATTGCGATCGGTCCGTGGGGCATGAATACGGGCTTCTGGAATGCTGAAACGCTCAAAGGCGTTCAGATTCCCATGTTCTTCGTCGCAGGCGGCGTTGATGATGTTTCGGGCTACGACAACGGCGTGCGCGCCATCTGGCAGGCCACAACGTCGGTCGATCGTTCGCTTTTGACCTATAACAATGCAAATCACAATGCTGGTGCGCCCATGCCCGCGCCGAAGGAAGCAAACCGCTTCGATGAGGCGCTTGGTTTCAATCTCGCCGAACACTACAGCGATGCCGTGTGGAGCAATGAGCGCATGAACAACATCGCGCAGCATTTCGTTACGGCCTGGCTCGGCAAATATTTGAAGGGCGATACCGCTATGGACGCCTATTTCGACCTCATCCCGTCTTCAAACGACAGTGTCTGGGCAAAGAACGAAGACGGTTCCAACAAACCGGAGCACAATCATTGGGCAGGTTTTCCCAACAGAACCGCCAAAGGCCTGCGTTTTGAAAGCCTGAAAGCGGGCGAATAGGCCGCGTGCTTGAAGAGCCGATCACGATCGCCCGCCCGGATGCGCCCCAACATTTCATGGTACTGCGGGCGGTCGGTCAGCCGGTGTCTATTCATCACCAGGAGGTCACCATCGCGCGGTCCAACCGCGCTGTCTGGCTTCAGGAATCGGGAAGGATGCTTTATGCACCAGTTATCTATCTCCCAAAGCATGATCTGACTGTCGATCTCGCAAGCAAAAGCAAGTCCACGCATTGCCCGCTGAAAGGTGACGCCAGCTATTTTGCGCTGTCGCAGGAGGCTGCGGCAGAGAGCCTTGGCTGGGCGTATGAAGATCCTCTTCCGTTCTCAAAGGTGCTGGAAGGGCTGATCGCTTTCTATGGCGACAAGGTTTCGATCAGGATCGGCCAGCCTTGACGCCAGCCCGCGCTGAGGCCAGCGCATCGAGGCTTGGGGCGATCAAACCGCCGAAAACACCCACCGGATGATTTGGTGGGACAATTCGGCAAAGGCCTCGTCAAACGCCGCAACATAGGCTGTTCCATCATCGCCCGACGCAGCAGCACGAGCCGTGAAGATTTGCGCGTCCAGAACACGGCCGGACCGGTCTGCCAACAGCTTGATCGACATTTCGATGGCCGCAGTGCCATCGACAATCTCGAACCTTCGAAGATCAGGGATGAGTTGGTAATCGATCACCAAACCGTCACCTGGCTTTGCGGTAGCGCCAGTGGAACCGGTATTTTCAAAGGCCTCGACGAGCTTCGCCTGCACCATGCGCGGCACGGTGTCGGACCACTGCACGCCTTCGAGATATGAGATGCCGAAGTCGCCGTTCTTGACCACGATCCGATCACTATCGATGGCCTTCAGCGCATTGGGAAGCTTGATGAGAAGCTGAGCGCCGGTTCCACCCCGAATGGAGCCTACACCAGTCGGAGCCGAGATTTCAAACGTGTCACGCGAGGCTGAGCGTCCCCCCAAAAGGGCGCAGGATGACAACACATGCGCGGCTGCAACCACAGCAAGCAGAGCGATTTTCACATTCAGCCGCATCGGCAATTCACTCAAGATGCGCAACCGTGGTGCGTGGGCAACCGCACCACGAAAGCCGGGCTATCGTCTCGGTCTACCGCTGCTGGTTTCGCCAATGCGCGATCCGCCAGCACCCGTGATCAGCGAAGACGGATTGCTTTCCAAGTTGCGGATAACACGGTTGAGACCGCCAAGCGACTGGCGGGCATCCTTTATCAACCCCTGTGTGTCTCCAAGGCCACGGCGGGTGAAATTGTTGATGTCGCCGGCAATGGACCCGATTTGCCGTTCAAGGCTGGCCGCTGTGCTGCGAAAGGTGGCGAGAGTTGCCCGCGCTTCCGCGACCAAACCATCAGCTTGGCCAGACCCCAGCAACGCGTCCACTTGCTCAAGCAGACCATCGACACGTTTTGATGATTCATTGAGCCGGGCCGTTAGCTCCGTTGCATCTGCGAAAATTCGATCAACATCGTCGCCCTTGTCCCGAAATCTCCGCGTTACGGCGGACACATCGTCGACCACGCGCTGAGCGCCCGTCGCGGCGGAGGTGATGCCATCGACGGCTTCGTTGATCTTGGCAGCATCAAGCGCCTCCAAGATGGTGGTGACGTTGCGGCTTGCCTTGCCCATCTCATCGACAAGGTTTCGGATCGCATCCTGATCGACCCCCGCCACAAGATTGCGTGCATTTGCAGCGGTTTGCGAAATATCGTCCACGGTCTGGCCCAACTTACCGGGATCGATGGCTGCAACCACGCTCTGGGCATCGCTGGTGAGCCGTTCTGCATTGGTCAGGATGGTGCGCAACTGCTCGGGATCAACTGCGCCCAGAATTGCCTGCGAAGACGTATCGAGCCGTTCCACCAGTCCGTTGAGCCGCTGCGCCGCTGTGTTGATGTTCTCAACGGTTCCGCGAATGGCGTCACGGTCTATGGTCGTCACAATCTGATTGACCTGTGCGAGCGCGTCTCCCGCATTTTGTGCAGCCACGACGAGTTGCTTTGACGTTGTCTCCACATTGTTGAGCGTTGCGGTCACGGTGCTCGGCTCAACGGCCTGCAAAATCTCCTCGATGCGGGTAACGCTGCCATCGAGCTTTGCAGACAAGTTGGTGAGCGAGTCGGCAACGCTGCTGGTGCTGCGCAAAAACTGATCGACGCCTGCGCTGTTTTCCGACAAGGCCTGCGAAAACACCTCAACATTGTTGAGGGTGCGCGACACGCTTGCACTGTTGCCCACCACGAAAGTTTCCACATTGCGCATGACGCGTTCCGCAGTGTTTGCGAGATCGTTGATGCGTTTGAGCAGATCGGCCAGGGCAGCCGGGTCACCGCGAATGATGGGGGCTTCACCGTCAGGCGTAACCCCGGCAAGAACGGCTGGGAGAACAGGACTCCCACCCTCCATTTGAATGAATGCGCCGCCGGACAGGCCGCGAATGCCGATGCTGGCGCGCGTATCCGTGCGCACTGGTGTGTTCGGGTTGATCTTGGTGGTCACGATCACAAAGCGCGGGTCGGTTTCATCCAATGCGAGGCTTTCCACCCGTCCGACATCGATACCGTTGAACGTGACGAGGCTCCCCTGCCCCAGTCCGGAAACAGAGCCCTCAATGCGTATCTTTAACGGAACAAGGTCTTCGCGCCCATCATACTGGCCAAACCAATAGACCATCACGAAAGCCACCATCATGGCAGCCAAAGTGAAAATACCGACAGCGACATAGTTGGCGCGTGTTTCCATTCCGCCCTCCTACTATGTCGCGCCCTGAGAAGCGAATTTTTGTTGACCCTTGTGGGCCGTGCCCGCCGCTCGCGAGCGTTTCCCACGGAAATACTCGGCAATCCAGGGGTCTTCTACTGCAACGACCTCATCTAGCGGCGCTGCGACCAACACTTTGCCGTCGCGCAAAACGGCGACTCGATCGCAAACCGAGTACAGCGAGTCGAGATCGTGGGTCACCATATAGGTTGTCAGGCCCAATGTGTTGCTGAGCGAACGGATCAACTCGTCAAATTCGGCGGCCCCAATCGGGTCCAATCCGGAAGTCGGCTCATCAACAAACAGAAGATCGGGGTCAAGCGACAAAGCACGCGCCAGACCGGCCCGCTTTATCATGCCGCCGGAAAGTTCGGACGGGTATTTGTCGGCGGCATCGGCGGGTAAACCGACCAGCTCGATCTTCACTTCCGCCAATTCGTTCCTCAGCTTTGGCGAAAGTTCAAGATATTCGCGCATCGGCACCTGGATGTTCTCCTTCACCGTGAGCGATGAAAACAAGGCCCCGTGCTGAAAAAGAACGCCCATCTTCTGGTCGATGCGCAGTCGCAACTTGTCCGACGCGCGATCATAATCCTGGCCGAAAATGTGAATGGTGCCCGCCTGTTTCGGCACCAGACCCAGAACAGCACGCAAGAGAACCGATTTTCCCGACCCTGAACCGCCGACGAAACCTAGAATTTCGCCCGCATAAACGTCGAGATCGAGACCTTTGAGAATGTGTTTGGTGCCGAATGAAACCTCGATCCCGCGGATGCGCAAAATCACATCGCTGGTGGAGGTTTCCAAATCTAAGTCGGCGCTCATCAGTAGCCCAACGAAGCGTAGAAGATGGCAAACAGCCCATCAACCAGAATGACCACAAATATGGCTCTTACGACGGCGCTGGTGGTGTGGCGGCCAAGGGATTCCGCGCTTCCACCCACTTTCAGCCCTTCAATCGCTGCGACCAACCCAATGATGATTGCCATGAAGGGCGCCTTGATCAGGCCCACCCACAAATGCTGGATGCCCACATTGGCTTGCAAAGCTTGCAGAAACTGGTCCGGCGTTATGCCGATATAGAGCGAACTCACCACAATCGCACCGGCAAGACCCGCGACATTGGCCAAAAGAGTGAGGATCGGCAGAGCGATGATGAGCGCAATCAAACGCGGCAATATCAGCACGCCGACCGGGTTGAGGCCAATGACTTGCAGCGCATCGACCTCTTCACGCATTTTCATCGTGCCGATCTCCGCGGTAATCGCGCTGCCGGTGCGGCCAGCCACCATAACGGCGGTCAACAACACGCCGATTTCGCGCAACAGCAGGATCCCGACGAGCGGTACGGTGAGAAGTTCCTCGCCAAAGGCTTTCAACTGAAAGGCGCCCTGCTGCGCGATAATGGCGCCGATCAAAAACGACATGACGGCGATCACGGGAACGGCACGCAACCCCATCTGATCGAGTTGGTGGATAATCGAAGTCCAACGAATGCCGCCACGGCGGCCCGTCTTCATTTGGGTTCCCTGAAGCGACGCGCCGATCAGATGACACCCCATTAAAAAATCGTCGAAAAAGCCGACCATGGCCCGCCCCAGCGCTTCCACCGGGCGGGCGCTCAAACGCGGCATGATCCCGCGGCGTTCTTGGCTTTCGCGGTCATGCGGCCGCATTACACCGACAAGCTCGGTGTGACGGCGGTCGCCATCGACATGCTCAAACGGCAGGTTGCGGGCCTTGCACACGCGGCGTAGCCTCTCGATCAGCCATGCACCGCCGGTATCAAAATGGTCCACCTCGTTGGTCACCACGCGAATGGCGGGAAAATGGCTGCCCTCAATTTCGCGCAGCGCTTCGTCGATTTCGTGAACATTGCCCATGGTCCACGCACCCGAACCATGCAAAGTCCAGGTCTTGCCAGTCTTCTCAACGGTCAAAACGGCATCCCCAAAGCCAATATCTTCGGGTTCGGATGGTCGTCCCGCGCTTCCTTCAAGCATCTGTCTGACTGCCATGGTGAGATTTCGAGGGCTGGCTGAACACGTTTCTCGAATTGAGGAAAAAAGGTTACGCCTTCAGTGCCCGCGCGACAATCGTCGGGTCGGCATTGCCCCCCGAAAGCGTCGCGACGACGGTTTGGCCGGAAACGTCGAGTTTACCGGAGAGAAGTGCTGCAAGAGTGACGGCGCCCCCCGGTTCCACCACCAGTTTGAGTTCATTGAAAGCAAAGGCTACGGCCTCAAGCGCTTCCTCGTCGCTGACAACCAACCCTTCTGCCAGACGGCCATTGCACATGGCGAAGGACAGCTCTCCGGGCGATGGTGTCGCGATCGCATCGCAAACCGTTTCGCCGCCCGCATTGTCTCCCACGCGCTGCCCAATAGCATGCGACCGCGCCTGATCATCATATCCCTCCGGCTCAACCGTGTGGACGCTAACGGATGGAAACGCGTCAGCCACGGCGAGCCTCATTCCGGCGAGCAATCCGCCCCCTCCGGTACATACAAGCAACCGATCCGGCACGATATCACGTTCAATGCATTGCTGAGCAGCTTCGAGCCCGCATGTGCCCTGCCCCGCGATGACGTGAAAATTGTCGTAAGGGTGGATGAACACTGCGCCTGTTTCCCGCGCCAAAGCCCCTGCGATAGCCTCACGGTCTTCGTTCGCCCGGTCATATTCAACAATGTCCGCGCCGGACCGTTTTGTGCGCATTTTCTTGATGTCCGGCGCATCGGACGGCATCACGATAGTGGCCTTCATGCCGAGCAGACGCGCGGCCTCCGCCACACCCTGAGCATGATTTCCCGAGGAACAGGCTACGACCCCGCCATCTCCTATGCCGGAGCGATTGGCCTTGAGTGCATTGTATGCCCCGCGAAATTTGAAGCTGCCGGTGCATTGCAGGCATTCCGCTTTCAACAGAACGCGTGCCCCGACCCGCTCATCAAGCACGCTGTTGCTGATCAACGGTGTCACGACCGCTTCCCCACGAATGCGCTCTGCAGCCTGGTGGATGTCTTCGATCTGAGGCAACTTCATATTGTCACGTCTCCAAACAGCGCTTACACGCCTAGCGGGGTATGGCTTTGGCGACGCCGGGTCAAACGGCGAGAAGTCGGCGCGCTCGGCTCGGCCAAAATGGGAGGCAATGAGACGATGGATCTTGGAATTGCGGGCCGGAAGGCCATTGTGTGCGCGTCGAGCGAAGGGCTGGGCAAGGGCTGCGCGATGGCGCTGGCTGAGGCTGGGTGTGAAGTCATCGTCAATTCGCGAACACAGGCTTCTGTCGACGCGGCCGTCGCCGAGATCGCAGATGCGACGGGAGCCTGCGTCACCGGTGTTGCGGCCGATGTGAGCACGCGCGAAGGCCAGGACGCGATATTTGAAGCCAGTCCGCAGCCCGATATTCTTGTCAACAACAATGGCGGGCCGCCGCGCAAGGACTTCCGGGAGCTTGACCGGGACGCGATGATCGAAGGCGTGGTGCAAAACATGATTACACCCGTCGAGTTCATCCAGCGGGCAGCACCCGGAATGGCGGAGCGTGGTTTCGGTCGCATCGTCAACATCACATCGCTGTCGGTGATGATGCCGATCGAGGGTCTTGATCTGTCTTCAGGCGCGCGTGCCGGGCTGACAGCTTTTTTGGCTGGAGTGCGACCTCTTTACGCAGGACGAAATGTAACCATCAACAATCTGCTCCCCGGCAAAATGGACACAAAGCGCCTGCGGGGCGGTTTGGCGGCAGCAGCCAATGCGGCCAATATTTCTGTGGAAGAAGTGACGCAACGCCAAAAAGATGAGATTCCGGCCCAAAGGTTTGGAAATCCGCAGGAATTTGGGAATTGCTGCGCATTCTTGTGCTCACAACATGCCGGATATATCACCGGGCAGAATATTCTGATGGATGGCGGACTGTTCCCACACGCCTTTTGACTGGTCGCAAATGTCTGCGATTCACCATCCCTCCGCGCGATTGTTTTACTCAAGCGTAAACATCGTGCATTACCTTTGTGCAGCGGGATGGTGCCCGCCAATATCTGACGAGCGGCCTTCAGGCACTGCCCGCCAATCCTTAACGCAGTTCGCGTCACCGAGTGAGAAACACCGAGAGTTCGAGTATGAAAGTGTACGCCCTTTTGCTGTCTGCCCTGTTGGGGTTGGTGCTGATGAGCATCACATCCGGCTCTGCCGAGGCGCAATCTCGCACCTGCAAAAGGCTTGAAACCCAATTGGCTTCGCTCGGCAGCGGCTCAAATCGTTCAAACAGGAGCATCCGGCGCGCTCTGAAACAGCAAGAGCGGCAGATTGTGAATGCGAAGCGTCGCATGCAGAGGCTGGGTTGCAGCAAACGGCGCCTCTTTTTCTTCAGCGACGGGCACCCCTCCTGCGGACGCCTGCGCGGTGCGCTGGATCGCATGCGTGCCAACAGGGTTTCGTTGCAGCGTCAGGCCTCACGCGGCAGCGGTGCATCTGTCAAACGCCAACGCAGCCGCATTCAGCGCGAAATGCGCCGCCATCAATGCGGTGTGCGCCGCACAGCACGACGCAATACCGAAAACTCCACAACGCGCAGGGCTGGGCCTTCGCAACGCGCCGATACACAACGCCAGGCCGCCAGACAGGCGGCCCAGCGCCAAAGAGAGCGGGAACGCCGCGCTGCGCGCCGCAAGGCACAGGCCGAGAAGAAGCGGCTTGCCAAACTTGCAAGCACCCCAACAACCTCTCGCACAATGTGCGTTCGCACTTGCGACGGCTACTTTTTCCCGGCCAAGATTTCGGTGAAATCCGCAAAGAAGGGCGACGTGAAAACCTGCGAAAGCCTGTGCCCGGGAACACAGATGGAGCTGTTTTTTGAAGCCGAAGACAGCGATGACCCACGCACGATGGTTTCACTAACATCCGGGCGCCGTTACTCCCAACTGCCAACGGCGTTTTCCTATCGGAGCAGCTTCAACCCAAATTGCAGCTGCAATTTCAGACAAGCGGTCAAAAAACCGACCGCGGTGGCCGGCGATGAACTGAAGCCAAAGGCTCGAGCCGCCGCGGCTCAGAAGGACGCTGTTGTGAGAATCGCGCTGCCAGCATGGAGACCTGATCTCGCTGCCGATCCCGACACGGCCGCCAATCGTCGTGGCAATCTTGATCTTGCCGCGCTCACCATCGGTGATGCCAACCGGCGTGTCAGCGCCGTTTCCGGGCGCACGGTCAGGGAAGTCGGCGAACGGTTTCTTCCCACCCAATAAGCGGCAGGAGCGCGGCGAGCTCCGGACCGTGCTGTTGTCCAGTCAACGCCATGCGCAACGGCATGAACAGCGCCCTGCCCTTGCGGCCGGTGCTTGATTTCAAATCAGTCGTCCAGTCCTGCCAGACGGTATCGCTCCACGGCTGCGGCGGCAGAAGCTCTTTCGCCCGGCTCAAAAACGTCTCGTCTTCCTGATCTTGTGCAATGGGTTCAAAATCCCCGCGCACGATACGCGCCCATTCTTCAACATCTGAGAACTTCTCCAGATTCGGACGTACAGCCAGCCAGAACGGCTCTCCCAGATCGGCATCAATGGCCTTGAGCCGTTCCGTCGCCAAACCGTACGGCATCTCATGCAGCAATCGTTCGTTCAAGGATTGAAGCTCGATGGCATCGAAGCGCGCATCCGAACGCGATGCGCCCGTCATGTCGAACCTGTCCGCAAGTTCGCTCATGGACGCACAGGCGGTGACAGACCGGGACGAACCGGTCAATGCCGCCAGAGAGGCGACGGCCATGGCTTCGAAACCTTCATCGCGAAGAGACGCCAGGGAGAACGAACCGATGCGCTTCGACAGACCAGCGCCAGAGGCGTCCTGCAAGAGATTGTGGTGCCCAAAGTCAGGTATGTCCACGCCGAGAGCCTTAAAAAGGGCGGTCTGCACGCCGGTATTGGTGATGTGATCGCCGCCGCGAATAACGTGGCTGACGCCCATATCGGCGTCATCTACAACGGAAGGCAGCGTGTAGAGATAGCTGCCATCGGCGCGGATGAGAACCGGGTCCGACATGGAAGCAAGATCAACCGTCTGCTCGCCTCGGATCAGGTCGGTGAAATGCACCTGGGTTCGGCGTGTTGCAAAGGGATCCCCGTCAAAATTTGGCAACAGGAAGCGCCAATGCGGCTTGCGACCTTCCGCTTCAAGGGCCGCCTTATCGGCTTCGTTCAAACGCAATGCAGCGCGGTCATAAACGGGTGGCAGCCCGCGCGCCATGAGCCGCTTGCGGCGGCGCTCGATTTCGTCCGGCGTCTCATAACAGGCGTAGAGAAGCCCCGCCTCGCGCAAACGTGCAGCAGCCGCATCATAGCTCGCAATACGATCTGATTGACGCGCTTTACGATGGGCGTCGATCCCGATCCAGCTCAAATCCCGTTCGATTGCCTGGGCATATTCCGCTTTAGAGCGTTCCGTATCCGTATCATCCAGGCGCAGAATGAACTCGCCACCATTTTGCAGCGCGAAAAGCCAATTGAACAATGCGGGACGCAGGTTTCCAATGTGCAGGAAACCGGTGGGAGATGGTGCAAATCGCACCACTGTTTTGGAAGTATCGATCATATCGCGGCTCTACTCCGGAGGTGCGATCTTGGCAACATCTGCTTCCATGCGCAGGCGAAAACGCCGTGACGTCATGGTCAGGATTGCGATGGTGGAGAGGCAATAGAGACCCATGACGATAAGCTGACGATTGAAGGTGACACCAAGATCGATGAACAACCCTGTCACCCCCGGTCCGGCAGCTGTCAGAAAGACCATGATCGCAATGGTGATGGACCTTATGCTTCCCAGATTTTGAGTCCCATAGAGCTCCGGCCAGAGAGCTCCGAAAAGCGTGGTGGTGATGCCGTAGCTGCAACCAAGCAAGACCATAAAGACAACGATCGTGTAGGTTTGCCCACCACTGCCCAAAAGCAGGCAGCCAAAGCCTAGCGGGATCATGAAGAAAGGCAGAATCTGGACTGCGCTCCAGCGATCAACCGCCAGCCCGGTAAGAAGCGATACGCTCACCGTTGTCAACGCCATCAACGCAAAGGATCGATAATAGAGTTCTGGCGGCCAGTTGTTGAACTCGATCAGGTAGTCCTGATGAAAGAAGATCGACGTTCCGATGAAGGCTGGAGCAAATACACCCAACCCACTCGCCCAGAACAGCGGATCGCGTAGAACTTCCTTGCGGGTCCAGTGGCGCGTCGCCGCAACGACCGCATCCGCATCACCCCGCGAGGCAGGCATGCGTTCGCGCTTCATCAGCAAGTAGATGACAGGCAGCGCGACGACCATCAGCGTGACACAGGCGACCATCCAGGTCGATCGCCAATTCATCTGTGTCGCCAAAAGCACGAAAAGGCTCGGCATGATCGCTTCGGCAACATTGATGCCCGTCGATGACATGGAAACGGCTTTGCCGCGATTGGCTGCGTACCATCGACCCATCGCCGTCATGGCAACGTGGATCATCATACCCTGACCGAACAGGCGCAGCATATAGATGGTCAATGCGAGCACAACGATGCCGTCTCCGAATGCCATCAGCAGCGTGGCTGCTGACAGCATGAGCATCACGAACACTGCGCAGTTTGCCACCGAGAAACGGTCGACGATTCGCCCAAGAAAGGGCAGCGTCATAGCGCTTGCTAGTGTGCCGATCATGTAGATGGCGCCGAATCCGCCATGGCTCAGCCCGTAATCGGCTCGAATCTCCGCTCCCCAAATGGAGATAAAAAAGGTCTGGCCGAACGAAGAAAAGAACACGAGCAAGAAGCCGCCCGCGACCCATCGCGCATTGGCCTTCAGGAAATGGAGCATTGAGGGACTGTCCGCAGGGAGCCATATTCGGACGCCCGACCAGCCTTACGCCTGCCCCCGTAATGTGGCAAGCGGGTTAGGGACAAGAGAAACCAGGAATCGGGTCAGAACAGCCCGCCTGCCCCGCTTCTGGCCGCCTGAGATGCACGTTGCGTGTTCGTCAGACTGCGCAAGACTGAAGCATCGCTCTTAAAGCCGATCACCGTTTGGCTCGTTGGCGGCTTGGTGCCCGGCTTAAACGCTTCCATGATCACGCCGGGACTGCCGACATTTGCCAGAAGGCCCGTCTTGCGGTTGATCGGGTAAAGCTGGATGCCTTCCGGCACGCGAAAGTCAATGGCACTGGTTGTCGTCAGAGCTTCCTGCATGAAATCGACGAATATCGGTGCTGCAAGGCCACCACCCGTATTGCCCTTGCCCATTGGCTCCGGGCGATCATATCCGATGAACACACCGACCACGAGATCAGGCGAATAACCAACGAACCAGGCGTCTTTTTCCTCATTGGTCGTGCCTGTCTTGCCAGCAATTGGCACGCCAAGCTGACCAACCACGGTTGCAGTGCCGCGCTGAACGACGCCTTCCATCATGGACGTGATCTGATAGGCCGTCATTGGATCAAGGACCTGCTCGCGGTTGTCGATCAATTCCGGCTCTTCCTGATTGACCCAATCCGACGCCGTGCATGACTCACAAGAGCGTTCCTCATGGCGGAAAATCGTCTTGCCATAGCGATCCTGAATGCGGTCGATCAGAGAGGGATTGATGCGCTTTCCGCCATTGGCCAGCACGGAATAGGCACTCACCATCTTCAAAACCGTCGTTTCACGAGAGCCGAGCGAAGACGCCAGGCCGCGCAATGGCTTGTCGTAAATGCCGAATCTTTGCGAATACTCGGAAAGAAGCGGCATGCCCATATCGTTGGCCAACCGAACGGTCATCAGGTTCCGCGACTTTTCGATGCCCAGACGCAGAGTCGATGGACCGGCATATTTGCCGCCATAGTTCTTGGGCTCCCAAATGCCCAGAGACCCGCCCTGGTCTTTGCGGAACGGGCCGTCCAGAACCACGGATGACGGTGTGTAGCCATTGTCGAGTGCGGCCGCATACACAAACGGCTTGAAGGAGGAACCCGGCTGGCGACGCGCCTGGGTGGCGCGGTTGAACTGTGACTCGGAGAATGAAAACCCGCCAATCATCGCCAAAACGCGACCCGTATGCGGATCCATGGCCACAATCGCACCGGATACTTCCGGCACCTGCTCCAACCGATAGCCATCATCACCCTGATTGGAAACGTGGATGATGTCGCCGCGCGACAAGACATCCTGAAAGGACTTCGCTTTGACGGACCGGCGGTCCTTACCGCGTTCCTTGATAGTGATGCGCTTTGCCCATTCCGCATCGGAAAGATTGATCGTCACTTCGACACGGTCACTGGACAAGTCACCACTGACTTCCCGCTGCGGCCGCAAGCCGACGCGCGCCGTTTCCTCGCCGACATCGAGAACCACCGCCTGACGCCAGTTCGGTGTGTCCGTCAGCCTCTTTACCTTTTCGAAGGCGAGACCCCAATCACTGTCGATCTCAACCGTGTCGAAAGCACCATGATAGCCCTTGCCGCGATCAAAACTCATCAAGCCCTTGTTCAGCGAGCGGCGGGCAAGCGCCTGCAATTGCGGGTCAAGCGTGGTGCGAATCGACAATCCCCCCTCGTAGAGCGCATCCTGCCCGTAGCGGTCTATGATCTCGCGACGCACCTCTTCAGAAAAATATTCAGATGCAGCCAGATAGGTGCCCTTGGCGCGGGGGTTGACGTCGAGCTGTTTGTCCTGCGCGGCGACCGATTCTTCCTGGCTGATATAGCCATTGGCCGCCATGCGGCTGATAACCCAGTTGCGCCGTTCAATGGCACGTTCTGTGTCATCGAATGGATGGTAGTTGTTCGGTGCCTTGGGCAAAGCGGCGAGATAGGCGGCCTCATGGATCTCCAGATCACCCACGGTCTTGTCGAAATAGGCAAGTGAAGCCCCTGCGACACCGTATGACCCAAGGCCCAGGAAAATCTCATTGAGATAGAGTTCGAGAATTTTGTCCTTGGAATAGGCCTCTTCGATGCGAAACGACAGCACGGCTTCCTTGATTTTGCGATCTGCGGTGCGATCACTCGTCAGAAGGAAGTTTTTCGCAACCTGCTGCGTGATGGTTGACGCGCCGCGCGCCCGAGCCGTGCGTCCTGCCAGTTTTGCCCCGAAATAATCGAAACCTGCCTTGCCGAGGGCAAGGAAATCCACACCTTCATGCTTGTAGAAATTTTTGTCTTCCGCCGAGATGAAGGCCTGTTTCAGCCGATCTGGTATCGCCTGAATGGGCAAATAGAGGCGCCGTTCGCGCGCATATTCCGCCATCAGCGAGCCATCGGCGGCGTGAATGCGCGTCGTCACCGGCGGTTCATACTGCGCCAGCACCTCGTAGTTGGGCAGGTCTTTGGTCAGATTGCCGACATAGAGAAAGGCCGCACCGACGACGAGAAGCAGAATCGCCGTACCGATACCAAAGAAATAGCCAACCAGTCTCAGCAGCATTGTGCTTCCAATCTCGTCGAGAATTCACGAATATGCGTGCCTCGCACGCCCGCCCTTTTCGCGCCCGAATAGGGACACAGTTTGACCTGAACGCCACCTGAACGGTTGCAGGACAATCTGTTGCATAGCCGCAACAGCTGTTGCGCCGACGTCGCCAACCGCATCACCGTTTTTCCGCCAATTGTGGCGCAAACAGGTCGTCGACCGCCCGAGTGACCAGATTGGCCACCATTTCATGCCATTGGCGCGACTTCAACAGTTCTTCATCGCGCGCATTCGACAGATAACCCAGTTCCATCAAAACGGCGGGCACCTCCGGCGCGCGCAATACGAAGAAATTGGCCGAGCGCAGCGGATTGCTGATCAGGCGAACGCCTTGTTCCAGCGAAAGGACCAGCGCATTTGCGAAGCGTTTGGAAAATTGGCGGGTTTCGCGCCGCGTCAGGTCGATCAATATGTCGTTGACCGGCGCTGCCAGTTCTGGAAGCCCCAGGCCCGCGATCAGGTCAGTGCGGTTTTGTTTGCGTGCCAACTGCCGCGACAATCGGTCCGACCCTCTGGTCGACAAAGTGTAGATGGTGGCGCCGCGAATGTCTCGCTGACGCAGAGAATCCGCATGTATCGAGATGAGGAGATCGGCCTTTTTGGACCGCACGAAATCGAGACGCTTTGTGAGGCTGACAAAACTGTCGTCATCGCGTGTCATGCGCACTTCATAGTCAGGATTTGCCGCCAACAGATCGCGCAGAATTTCCGCAAACTTGAGCGTGACGTTCTTTTCTGCCGTGCCCTGCTGCCCCATCGCGCCGTAGTCGATGCCGCCATGACCCGGGTCGAGAACGATCAGGAACTTGCGACCGGGAGCACGCTTTGCTGGTCCGGCCATTTCAACCGGCGCGCCATCATGTGGCACTGCCTCCTCGCGAGCGACGGAAGCAAATTGGGTGTCGCTCGCGGCAACAAAGTCGATGATCAGCCGACGGCGATTGCTTTCTTCCAAAGTTCGAAATTTGTGGCGGGACACCACGGCTGACGACGACAGGGCCAGAACAATGCGGGAGGTGTGGGCATCAATGGTTCCAAATCGGACGCTTTCAACAAACGACTTGGGAACATCCGTCGCGTCCTTGTTCAGACTGAACACGCTGCGCGACATGTTGATGACGATGCTTTTTGGGTTTTTCAACGCCGTAATCTTGTAGGAAACGTCTTTGTCAAAATCGACGATGAGCCGGGCACGCTGCTTGTCACCGGCCAGACGAGCGGAGTAGGCGACAGCGGGAACCGGCAATTGCTGGGCGCCATCAGCCGCAATCGCGTGGTGACGCCCCCCAATGGCAAAGGCCAGCAGGGTGAGCAGGACCGCAATCATCCAACGTCTGCTTGTCATTTGCCGTTGCTCGCTTGTCTCCATTCGTCGCGACCGGATATCGATTGCGCGTCGGCCGCACCGCCAGTCTTTGGCTAACACAGGGTTAACGATCACGGGTTAACGTGTGGTAACCATTATCCTTCACAATCCACATCCAAAAGTGCGTCACTTCGCGATCAATCGAGACGCCTCATATGGCTTGTGTTTCATCAGAATCGGGCCTAAATCTCTAACACGGCACCAAGTTTGTGTTGCCACTATGGGGTGGGGAGTGCGGTTCCCGATTAACATGGTTGCGAGACGTCAAAACACTGTGACGTTTCGTGGGACTTTGTGAAGCGGAACATCCCGTGTCGAGGCCAAAACCTTGCACTAGTTGCGCTCTAAGCCGCCACCAAAGGCGATTCGATCAGCCGGATATGACCAATTCGCGCGTGTCTGCACATTGGAGAATGTGACGCATTAGAAAGATGCAGCGTGCGCATCAAGCGCTCTCAATTTGGGCCCTTTGTGGCTGATGGGAGCGGGTGCCGATGAGGCACATTTCGCAGTTCATTCGCCCAAAAGGTGGCGAAGGATCAAAATTAAAGCTGAAGACCGGGCACATGACATTTACGCAGTATAAGGATCGAAAGCAGATGCAAGAGGCATCTTCCTCGTTCGGCCTGCTTGTCAGTCCAGCAGGCGCTTTCGCCTGTTTGGCTGCCCAGAACAGAGCTGTTTCCAGATACGATCGCCGTCCCATACGTATGAATCGATCACAGTCATGCCAGGTCTTCCAATTTGACGAGCCAATGCGCCCAGGGGCGTCCATGTTGCCGCCGCCGCAAGTCGGTGACGGTCATGCGCCCTCGCCCATGAGGTTCGTGGAAAGACATTCTTATGGCAGACAACAAAATGCTTATCGATGCCGGCCACCGGGAAGAAACCCGCGTCGCCATGGTCCGGGGCAATCGTGTCGATGAGTTCGACTTCGAATCGGAACACAAGCATCAACTTCGCGGCAACATCTATCTGGCCAAGGTCACACGGGTAGAACCGTCCCTCCAGGCCGCTTTTGTTGACTATGGCGGAAACCGCCACGGCTTCCTCGCCTTCAGCGAGATCCATCCGGACTACTACCAGATTCCAATTGCCGATCGTCAGGCCCTTCTGGCTGCGGAACAAGAAGAAGTGCGCAACGATGCAGATGACGACCATCTGGATGCGGATGACGATGCCGATATAGACGATGCCGACATAGACGATGCATCGTCTGATGATGGCGAAGACGCGCAGGAAAGCGCTCCAAAGAAGCGGCGCAGGCACTCTTCACGCTCAACCAAGCAAGCCAAAGCCCAGCAGGAGGATCAGGACGAGACCTCCGATGACGAGGAAGCCGACGACAGCGACGAAGAAATTTCGGCTGAGAACGAAAATGACGACGTGGTCTCTGAAGAGGTAGAGAAACCCAAACGCCGCACCCGGCGCGCGCCCGCCAGATCATCCAAGCAAGAAGACGGCGCGGAGACTGGCGATGACGGCAGTGAAGATGATGCCGACAAAGCCGTAGCGAAGAAAGACGCTGCAGATGAGAAACCGGCCAAGAAATCCGCCAAAGAGAAGAGCGCGACATCAACCAAGAAAGCCAAGAAAAAGGCTGACGACGCCGATGATGGCTCCAAAGGGGAAGAGCCAGAAGACGCGACCTCTTCGCCGGAGAAGCCAAAACGCAAGTCGCGGCGCAAGAAAGCCTCAGCAGACGACGAGGCAGATGCGAGCGAAACCACTTCAGAAGACGCACAGGCCGAAAGCTCGACCCAAGAAGAATCGGATGGCGACTCCGACTCGGACGACAAGGATTCCAAGCAGTCCGCTGCAAAGCCCAAGAGACGGTCAAGCCGCCGCAGGATCCGCGCACGCGACGACAGCGCGGCAGATGATTCTGATGACGACAATGGCAAGCCGGTCGAGGAAATTGGCTCAGACGACGCGATGGAGGAAGTTCCAAAGCGCCGGGCCAGTCGCCGTCACTACAAAATACAGGAAGTCATCAAGCGCAGACAGATCCTCCTCGTGCAGGTGGTCAAGGAAGAACGTGGCAACAAGGGCGCAGCTCTGACCACCTATCTGTCACTGGCTGGTCGTTATTCGGTTCTGATGCCCAACACCGCACGTGGTGGTGGCATCTCGCGTAAAATCACCAATGCAGGCGATCGCAAGCGATTGAAGGCAATCGCTGCCGATCTCGATGTTCCAAACGGCATGGGAGTTATCCTGCGCACAGCCGGTGCGGCCAGAAAATCCGAGGAAATACAGCGCGATTTCGAATATCTGATGCGCCTTTGGGAGAGTGTACGCACGTTGACGCTTGAATCAACGGCCCCCTGTCTCGTCTATGAGGAAGGCAGCCTGATCAAACGGTCCATTCGCGATTTGTACGATACGGATACCAAGGAGATTCTGGTCGCAGGCGAATCCGGCTACCGCGAAGCCAAGGACTTCATGTCCATGCTGATGCCGGAACACGCCAAGAAAGTGAAACTCTACAAGGATCGCGTGCCGCTTTTTGCCAAGATGGGTGTTGAAACCCAGCTTGACGCCATGTTGCAGCCGCAGGTCACGCTGAAGTCCGGCGGCTACATCATCATCGACCAAACCGAGGCGCTCGTCTCGATCGATGTGAACTCGGGCAAATCAACGCGCCAGCATTCGGTTGAAGAAACCGCAACGCAGACCAATCTGGAAGCCGCCGACGAAATAGCCCGTCAGTTGCGATTGCGCGACCTGGCGGGACTGATCGTCATCGATTTCATCGATATGGACGAGCGGCGTAACAACCGGGCCGTCGAGAAGCGCCTGAAGGATGCGTTGAAGCACGACCGTGCACGCATTCAGGTCGGTCGCATTTCGCATTTCGGTCTCATGGAAATGTCGCGCCAGCGGATTCGCGCCAGCGTTCTTGAATCGACAACGCAGGTCTGCCCAACCTGTGATGGGCTTGGGCACGTCCGTTCACCGTCCTCCGTCGCATTGGCCGTGTTGCGCGCCATCGAGGATCACCTGCACCGCTCATCGCGCAACGATCTTATCGTGAGGGTCAGCACACGAACCGCGTTGTATCTGCTCAACAATAAGCGCGACAGTCTTACCGACCTGGAGCATCGCTTCGGCGTGCACCTCACGATCGAGGCCGACAATGCCATAGGCAATGTGCCTTGCGTGATCGAGAAAGGCGGGCCAGCGAGCCGAACGTCTGTTGAAGAAACCGCCGTGCAGCCTGACACCGTGGATCCCAGCGAAGCACAACAAGATGAGACATCAACCACGTCGGACGACTCGGCTTCGACCGACTCCGATGTCGACAATGACGGCACGCGTCGCAAACGGCGCCGCCGTCGCCGTCGCGGTCGCGGGGCTTCGGCAGACGATGATCAAAACGCAGCCCAGGCAGATGCAGACGAAGACAGCGAGGTGTCCTCGTCAGACAATGAGCCCGAGTCGGATGATGGTGCGGATGACGCTGAAGATGATCGTCCGCCGCGCCGCCGCCGTCGCCGTCGCAGCAGCGCAAAGAATGAAGCCAGCGCCGAAGAGGAGAACTCTGAAGAAACTGGCGATGGCGAGGCGGAAGATTCCGCCACAGCCAAGGACGGTCGGCGCCGCAAGAAAGCGCCCATCACAGAGACGAAAGCTGAACCCGAGATCGAGCAAGCAACGGACTCACCCTCACAGGAGAGTGCCGCTGACGGTCTGGAACAGGCCGGAGAAGACGAGAAGGCTTCGGCTAAATCTCAAACTCGGCGCAATGATACCGTGCGCAAGAAAGCACCGGTTGCCGCCAAGCCTGCACTAGACAAGACGGAGGCTACAGCGGAGGCCGAAAAGACCCAGTCCGAACCACCAAAGCCAGCAGAACCACGCCCTGAACGGCGACCGACGAGAAGTACTGTGCGTCGAAAGGCACCGGTTGCCGGCTCAAACGGATCGCAAACGGCTACCTCCAGCACCTCCGCTGAAGTCGACAATTCCGAGCAAGCAACCGCGGACGACGCGCCGGAGTCCGACATGCCGGAAGAGTCCGCTGTAGAAGACGGAACCGTCAACCCGGGCGATGAGAAGAAGAAAGAGGGCTGGTGGCGTCGCCGCTTCTTTTGAGGCTGCCACTATTGGAGCCTTGCCAAGGTGTGCCTGAATGCTGTTAGCGTTCAGGCCGCTTCAGCGAATCCACGAAGATGGGGCGGCAATGAGCCGGTTTGCCGCTCGACGAATGCGAGCAACGCCCGCTCGTTAGCGTCAACACGGTTGTCCGTCCTAATTCGTTCATACAGCCAGTTTCCGGCCTGTTGACTCAAGCGGAATGTACGCTTCGCTCCAAGCTGGTTGAAACTGCACAGCGAGCGAAGGCTGGAGACCATGACATCCCAGACATTGTGCTCATCGACGCCGGCGCTCATTATCAGGCTCGCAAAGCGCCCAGCCCGTTGTTCGTCGCTCGTGGCCACGACATGGTTCGCAATCGCCCGCACAAACAGGTCGGACCAGGTCTCGTCATTCTGATCGCTGATCGTCGCATCGTTCAGATCGAGCAAAAACTCCGCTTCCATTCGCGAAATTCGCTGATCCTCATCACCCCCGGCAATGAAAAGGATGCGACGGATCAACTCGACATCTTCGAAGGCCACTGCGCGAGGTCGCCAGCTGTTTTGCGCTACCGCCAATGGTCCGCGATTGGACAAAACCGCCAGTTGAACCTGGTGAAGCGCAAGACGCTCAAGGTTTTCCGGGACCGTATCCGTCTTCTCCATGACCGCCAGCAGCGCTTCAAACAGCGCCGGGCGTTCAACCACGCCTTTTTGGCTGATGCAGTGAATGAACCACTCAGCATCCTCTTTTGTCACCGGTTGCGGACCTGAGAGGGGTCCAAGAAGGTGGTTGGCAAAGGCATCGATCAACAACTGGTCCCAACTGGAGCACGTCTCGTCGATCGACCGGTCCAAGGCGAGCAGGCTTTCGACCTCATGGCGGGTCAATCGCTGCTCACCAAACATGCAGCTGCGCAACATGCGCACATCTCTTGCTGAAATTTTGCGACGCTCCGCAAGGCCGATCAGCTGGTCCGGCAGTCTCAACTCGCACATATCTGTCATCCTGACGTCTATCCGTCCCGCGAGTTTGGCGTCATTGAATTGAAGACTCTCCAATGTCCGAGGTTAATTTTGCGTAAATGCCCGCAGCCATTGGCGGCTTGATTTCGGGCTGGCCATAACGCAAAGGGACATGACAAGGATGGGAGACCAATCATGGATGTAAGAGCAGCAGTCGCCTTTGAGGCGGGCAAACCGCTTGAAATCACCACAGTTCAGCTCGAAGGCCCGCGCGAAGGCGAAGTGCTGGTGGAAATCAAGGCAACCGGCGTTTGCCACACGGACGAGTTCACGCGCTCCGGCGCGGACCCCGAAGGCATTTTTCCGGCCATCCTGGGACATGAAGGCGCGGGTGTGGTGGTTGATATCGGCCCCGGCGTCACCTCCTTGAAAAAGGGAGATCATGTCATCCCGCTCTACACGCCTGAATGCCGCGAATGCGACTACTGCCTTCACCCCAAAACCAATCTTTGCCAGAAGATCCGCGTCACGCAGGGTCAGGGGCTCATGCCGGATGGCACCAGCCGTTTCTCGCTCGATGGCAAGCCGATCATGCACTATATGGGCACATCGACCTTCGCAAATTTCACCGTGTTGCCGGAAATCGCCTTGGCAAAGGTCAATCCCGACGCGCCGTTCGACAAGATTTGTTACATTGGTTGCGGCGTGACGACGGGCATCGGCGCTGTCATCAATACCGCGAAGGCTGAACCCGGTTGCAATGCGGTGGTGTTCGGCCTGGGCGGCATCGGCCTCAATGTCATACAAGGGCTGCGCCTTGTCGGCGCCAATAAGATCATCGGCGTTGACCTCAATGATGACAAAGCGGATTGGGGCCGCAAGTTCGGCATGACGCATTTTTACAACCCTACCGGAAAAGCGCATCAGCAGCAGGTCGAAGATCTTGTCGAACTAACCGGCGGCGGGGCAGATTATTCGTTTGAATGTATTGGCAACACGAATGTCATGCGCGTTGCGTTGGAATGCGCACATAAGGGCTGGGGCGAGTCAATCATCATCGGCGTCGCGGGCGCTGGCGAGGAAATCTCCACCCGCCCATTCCAGCTTGTGACGGGTCGATCCTGGCGCGGCACAGCATTTGGCGGCGCCCGTGGCCGCACCGATGTTCCGAAAATCGTCGATTGGTATATGGAAGGGAAGATTGAGATCGACCCGATGATCACGCACAAACTGCCTCTTGAAGACATCAACAAGGCGTTCGATCTGATGCATGAAGGCGAATCGATCCGCTCCGTTATCGAGTTCTAAGGAGACCGCTTTGCAGACCTTGTTTCGCTTCGTCCTGGCTATGGGCTTGCTGGCGCTGGCGGGCCCGCATGTTGCGCATGCACAGGCTGCAGCTGAGCAGCCGCAATCTTCGGCAGCCGAAACGAACGAAAAGGAACCGACCGAGGAGCAGAAAGAGCTGGACGCGCAGTTGCTCGGCTCATGGTCCGTTCTCACCAAAGATCTCAACACCGAGCTTACTGACGCCGTATTTGAGGCCGCCATCAAAGCGTGTGAAACCTTTCCCGACATCACGCAGCTTGATGTCCAGCCCGGCATTGAGACTGCCCTGCCCGACCGCAAGTCTGTGCGTGGTGAGGTCGTCTATTTCAGAACCGACCAGGGTCTCCAGCGCTTCGAATTGGGCACCAATCGCGTCCACCTGTTGCCCAATCTCGAAAAGGCTGTGAATACAGGCGGACGCACGATCTGGCGTGCCTCGAGCCGATTTGCAAAATTCGATATCGGGTTTTCCAATCCCGTTCCCGGCAGCGATGCGCTTTTGATGATCGAGGAAGATAGCCTGTATCTGAAATGCGCAGATCTGCCCGGTGGGGAGCGATGACGCATTGTGCGTATTCTGGTTGACGCAGATGCCTGTCCGGTCAAACAGGAAGTTGTCAAAGTCGCACAGCGCTACGAGCTTGAAACGGTGATCGTTTCGAATGGCGGATTGAGGCCTTCGCGCGATCCGCTCATCCGGCACGTCACGGTGGGCGCGGGTGCAGATGCAGCCGATGACTGGATCGTGCAGGAAGCGCAAGCTGGTGACATCGTGGTGACGGCCGATATTCCCCTCGCCTCGCGCGCTCTGGAAAAGTCCGCTTATGCGCTTGGCCCCACCGGCAAAGTGTTTGACGACAATACCATCGGCATGGCGCTCGCGATGCGCGACTTGAAACAGCGTATCCGCGAATCGACACAGAGCCTGACGCGAAACCGCACCTTTTCGAGTACCGACCGTTCTACCTTCTTACAAAGCCTTGATCGGCTCATCGCGAAAGCCAACTCCACCAAGTCCCGAAAGGCACAAACGTGAAAACCATCTCGCAGGCGAAGTCTTTTGGCGGAAGCCAGGGCGTTTACAGCCACCAATCCGACACGTGCGGATGTGAAATGACATTCGCCGTCTACGCACCACCGCAGGCGGAAGACGGCCCCTGCCCCGTTTTGTGGTATTTGTCTGGCCTCACCTGCACCCACGCCAATGTGACGGAAAAGGGTGAGTATCGTGCCCATGCCGCTCGGCATGGAATCATTATCGTTTGCCCGGACACCAGTCCGCGTGGTGACGGCGTGCCGGATGATGATGGCGACTGGCAATTCGGGACGGGAGCGGGATTTTATCTCGATGCGACACAGGAACCATGGCGCAAGAACTATCGGATGAAATCCTATATCGGCTCCGAGTTACCCGAGCTCATCGCCGACAATTTTCCCGCGGATATGAGCCGACAGAGCATTTTCGGTCATTCAATGGGCGGACACGGCGCCTTGACCATGGCGTTGCGGGAGCCGGAACGCTTCAGAAGCTGTTCCGCCTTCGCGCCCATCGTTCAACCGTCAACCGCAGACTGGTCTCGTTCCGCCTTTGCCCGCTATCTGGGTGAGGATGAAACGACATGGCGTTCTTACGACGCCGTCGCGCTGATCGAGGATGGCGCAAGCTATCCAGAATTCCTGGTCGATCAGGGCGATGCGGACGGATTTCTGGACGACGGTTTGCGACCCTGGTTGTTGGAAGAGGCCTGCAAACGAGCTGGCATTGATCTGACCCTGCGCATGCAGCCAGGCTACGACCACTCCTACTATTTCATCTCCAGTTTCATAGGCGACCATATCGACTGGCACGCAAGACATTTACAGGGCTAAGGCCCGTCAGGTCAGGCCATCAATGTTGATTGAATAAACCGAAATCGGCTTTTCAAGACCTTTAAGCTGGCGCTCGCCAAAGGACTTGAAATGTACGCCCTTGGGCGGCTCCATGCGGTCTACGATTTCTTTGGTGATGAGGAAGGGCTGGTTCTCGTTTTTTGCCAGCCCTTCCAATCGACCGATCATGTTGAGAACACTGCCGAGATAAGTGACTTGCCGTCGGCTGTCGCCACATTCACCGACAACGACCTCTCCTCCGTGCAACACGGCCCGAAAACTCGGAGCCGCGCCGAATTCGGCCTCAAACCACGCTTCATTGTCTTTGATGTGGGATATCATCTGAATGAGCGCGTGGATGGATCGCGCATTCTTGCGGCGATCGTCGCTGAGCGGCCAAGTGAAAATGACGGCATCTCCGATATATGAGACCACCTCTCCCCTGCTGCTCACCAGAGCACGATCCAACTGATAGAAGAATTCCGACAGCAATTCGTGAAAGCGAACATTGCCCAGCCTTGAGGCAAGCGCCGTTGAATCAACGAGATCAACCAGCAGAAAGACGCGGTCCTCAACGGATGGTCGGAAATAGCGGCCAATGACGAGGCTTGTGAAGCGTCGCCAGCCGATAATGCTCGACAGTTGTGTGCCAACCACAAATGCGATGACGATGCCCATGGAGAACAGCGTATCGCGCAATTCCTGGCGGAAGCTGAGGTCCTGCCCCAACGGCTGCCCGGCAAGATACTGGCTCAGGAACTCGTTGCCCTTGAGGCCCACCCGCACAATGACCGTCAAGGCGAGGATGCGTACCAGCAGGCCGGGCAGGAAAGCCACCCTGCGCACCCAGCTTCGGCGCACGCTGCGAATGTAAAACACCTCAATGACAGCAGAGATGAACCCGATTGTTGCTCCCGTGCGGAAGCCACGCCAATGGTCGCCAGCATCTTCGCCATAGACCAGCGTGCCGTACATTTCACCGATGAAGCCGCTGATGATCGTGACAAACAGCACGACCAGCCACTTCTCCATGCGGCTTCGCCAGACAAAGTCGCTGTGAAGCCGCAAGGTCACATCGCTGTAATCGCTACCACTCACGCCGATTGGCCCAACACGAACGCTGCGGCTTCCATGTCGACATGGCGCGCCGCCCGCCGCTGCTTCGCCTCTTCATCCTCGCCCCATTCGGCGATGTTCCAGTCTTCATCGACATGCGCGGCCTCCCAAGCGGTGGGAAGATCGCTTTCACCCTTGTAGAGCGCCATGGCGATGACAGCGGAACCGGTGATCGACGTAGCCACATGCAGCGCGGCGAGCGCCAGCGGATCGTCAATCGCTCCCAGATGGACATTGAACGCAGCAATTGACGCTTGCGGCTGCGCGACATGCACAACACCCTGCGCCAAAGCCAGTCGGACACCCAAACCGGCCTGCGCCCAATCAATGAGCGGGTCCCAAAGGGCGTTCTGGCGGTTCACCAGCCCATCGGGCCGGTCCGCGCGGTAGCAAAGCATATCCGTTCCAGCATAGCGCACGATGTCTTCCTTGACCGCTTGCATGTCCGATGCGACGCCGTCGAGAGCAGTGTTGGCAAGCCTCGTCATCGGCATGGTCAGCGGATCGATACGTTCGCTTTGAGCTTGCCACTCATCGGCAACGCGTTGTGCGATGTCCGGCGAAGAAAAGGCAAGCGTCGCGCGACCCGGCGTCTTCACGGAGCGACCGTCAAGTTGAATGAGAAAACCGCCCTCACCCGGCTCCACGCTTGCGACGTCGTAGAAGCGCTTGGGCAACTGGCTCTCTCGCGAGGGTTCGGCCACCCGTGTCAGATCTTTTGGAACAGCGGCGTCTCGTTCGCCCAGAATATCGGACATGCGTGCTCTCGGCATTTCTTCCAATTCGGCACCTGCTATGGCGTGCTTGTGTGGCTTTTGGAAGATCAGATCGACCCATCGTCGAGCGGCAATCCGTCAGCTTCGTCGAAACCGAACAAATTCCAGCTTTGCACCATATGTGGCGGCAGCGGAGCGGTCACATCTATCGGCGCCTGTTGAGGGTCCGGATGCGGGATCAGCAAACGTCTGGCATGCAAGTGAAGCCGCTTCTGAACGCCCCCGGGCAGCGACCAGTTCTCCACATCGAAATATTTTGGATCGCCAATAATGGGGTGTCCCAAATGTTGCGCATGAACACGAAGCTGGTGCGTGCGCCCAGTGTGGGGACTCATTTCAAGCCATGACACGCTGCGGGGTCCGGAATCGATCAGTCGGTAGGTTGAAACGGCATGATCCGCACCGCGTTCGCCATGCTGCGCGACGCGCATCCTGTCACCTTCGGGCGTCTGTTCCTTGACGAGATAGGTTGAAATGCGACCCTGTTGGTGGCGCGGCACGCCACGCACCAGAGCCCAATAGGTTTTGCGCGTGTCGCGATGCCGAAAACTGCCCGTGAGAGCGGCGGCTGCACCCCGCGTTTTCGCCACCACCAGAACGCCCGATGTATCTCGGTCCAGCCGGTGACACAGGCGTGGTTTCTGGCCGCTCTTGTCTCGCAAAGCCTCCAGCATGGAATCGACAGAACGATTGATTCCCGATCCACCCTGGACGGCGAGACCCGACGGCTTGTTGAAAACAAGCACTTTGGCATCTTCAAACAGCAGCATGTCGCGCAAGACATCGCCATCAGCGCGGTCCCGAATGGTGTTGGCCGTCATGTACCGCGGGCGCGAAGCCTCATCGTCGAGCGGCGGCACCCGCACAAGCTGCCCTGCTTCCAGCCGCGTCGACGTCTTTGCCCTCGTGCCATCAATGCGCACTTGCCCCGATCGCAACAGCTTCTGAAGCCTGCCGAAGCCCAGCCCGGGGAAATGCTGCTTGAACCAGCGATCAAGGCGCATGCCCGCCTCATCGTTATCGACCGTTTTTTGCGTTACAGCGTTGAGCGCCATGGCAAACCTCAGGCCGCAAACGCGATCCGAGCCAGCGCGAGGCCGACGAAAACCGCCACCAGCGAGGCTCCAACTGAAGACAAGACATAAAGTGATGCAGCAACCATCTCTCCGCGCTGCCACAGATTGGCGAAATCGAGCGAAAAAGCTGAGAAGGTCGTGAAACCGCCCAGAACGCCCGTCGCGAAGAACAACCGCAACGAAATGTCGCCGCCGCGTTGGACAAGCCAGCCGATGAAAAGCCCCATCACCAGTGAACCAGCAACATTGACCGCCAGGGTGCCATATGGAAATGCCGGGCCGAACTGGCGCAAGGCAAAGGCCGACACATAATGGCGGCCCGCGGCGCCAAGTCCGCCACCGACAAAGATGAGCAAAAACTGTTGCATGGGCGGCGCAATATCCAATTTGCGGTGTCTTGGCCAGCCCTACTATTCATCTTGCGAGCTGCGTTGCTTGCGCAGTCTGTTCCAATACTCCAGCCGCTTGGCAATATCGCGTTCAAATCCGCGATCTACAGGCACGTAGTAGGTCTCGCGCTCCATGGCTTCGGGAAAGTAATTCTGGCCTGAGAATGCATCAGGCTGATCATGGTCATAAAGATAACCAGCGCCGTAGCCCTCCTCCTTCATCAGCGATGTCGGTGCGTTGAGTATGTGGCGCGGCGGCGGAAGGGACCCGTTCTGCTTCGCGGACCGCATGGCTGCTTTGTGGGCGACATAGACAGCATTCGATTTCGGCGCTGTTGCGAGATAGAGGCAGGCTTGGGACAGCGCCAGTTCACCTTCGGGCGAACCAAGATAGTCATAGGCGTCCTTGGCGGCATTGGCGATTTGCAGCGCCTGAGGGTCGGCCAGGCCGATGTCTTCAACGGCCATACGCACCAGGCGTCGCCCCAGATAGAGCGGGTCCTCTCCTGCGTCGAACATGCGCGCGAGATAATAAAGCGCAGCATCGGGGTCGGACCCGCGCACCGATTTGTGCAGGGCGGAGATGAGATTGTAATGCCCGTCCTGGCTTTTGTCATAAATCGGCGCTCGGCGTTGCAGAACGTCTTGAAGTGCCTTCGCGTCAAACGTCTCCTCATCGCGCGCAGCCTTCCACACCTCCTCTGCCAAAGCCAGAATGGAGCGGCCGTCACCATCAGCCATGCGAAGAAGCACCTGCCGGGCTTCTTCATCGAGCGGCAACGCACGACCTTCGCTTGCTTCGGCGCGCTCCAGCAATGCGGCAAGACTGTCGAAGTCATGTGACTTGAAAGTGAGCACCCGCGCCCGCGACAAGAGGGCGGCGTTCAGTTCAAAAGAGGGATTTTCGGTCGTGGCGCCAATAAGTGTGATGGTGCCGTCTTCCATGACCGGCAGAAACGAGTCCTGCTGCGCACGGTTGAAGCGATGAATTTCATCGACAAACAGAAGCGTCTGCACGCCGTTCTGGCTGCGCAATCGCGCACCTTCGAACACTTTCTTCAGATCGGCAACGCCGGAAAAGATCGCGGAAATCTGTTCAAAGTGATGCCCCGTTTCACGCGCCAACAAGCGCGCGACCGTCGTCTTTCCCGTCCCTGGCGGCCCCCAGAAAATCAGGCTCCCGGGCGCATCTGAGCCGAGAATGCGGGTCAGCGCTCCTTCTTCGCCAACGAGGTGACCCTGCCCAACAACCTCAGCCAACGATTTGGGTCGCAACCGTTCGGCGAGCGGGGCGGCAGCCTTTGCCTCAGCCTTTGGAAACTCGCCCGATCCGTCAGAGAAGAGATCCGCCATGGCGCGGCATTCGGGTCAACGGACAGCCTGACGATAGCGACGACCGTCACGCTCAAACTCGTAGCGCCACCCGCCCGGACGGGAGCGGGCAACATCATCCAGCTGAGCGGTGCTTTCAATCTCAAAGTCATTAACGCTGCGAATGATGTCCTTGCGGCGAAAACCAAACCGGCGTGCAGGGCTGCGCGCATCCACGCCGAGGACAACAACGCCGACAGTTGCACCGCGCATGCCCAATTCCTGCGCAACACGCGGTGATAGATTGGCCACCGTCGCTCCGGTAAAAGGCGAACGTCCACCGACAATGCGCATGTCTCGCGGCGGCGTTTCGGGCGCTTCCATGAGGCTCAAACGCAGCGATCTTTCTTCTCCGCGCGTCAGAACCGTCACGTCGATTTCACGGCCAAGACCTGCCGTGGCCAGCCGATACCCCAAAGCATCGACATGCTCGATCGGCCGCCCGTCCAATTGCAAGATGACATCGCCAAGCCGCAGCCCTGCCTGCTCTGCCGGGCTGCCGGAGATGACCCCCGCCACCAGGGCGCCAACCGGCTGCGGCAGACCGAGGGATTCTGCAATATCTGACGTAACTGACTGGAATTCCGCGCCAATCCACGGCCGCATCAGCGTCTCGCTTCCGCGAAGAACGCTGTCGAGAACGACCCGTACCATATTTGAGGGAACTGCGAAGCCGATGCCATTTGATCCGCCGGAGCGCGAAAAGATAGCGGTGTTGATACCGATCAGTGACCCGTCCATTGCAACCAATGCACCACCCGAATTGCCCGGATTGATCGACGCATCGGTCTGAATGAAAAAGCCGAAATCCGTGATTCCGGTCTGGCTGCGTGCCAAAGCGGAGACGATACCGCTGGTTACAGTTTGCCCAACACCAAACGGGTTGCCGATGGCCAATACGAGATCGCCCACCAGCAAGTCATCGGAATCGCCCAAAGGCACGGCGGTAAAGTTCTGACTTTCCTCGATTTGAAGGACGGCAAGATCGGACTGTTTGTCAATCAGCTTGATTTGTGCGGAAAACTCGCGTCCATCTGCCAGAGCCACTTTCACTTCATCAGCATTTTCAATGACATGATGGTTCGTGATGACGATTCCATCGCTGTGAATAATGACCCCGGAGCCCAGCGAACGCGCCTGCCGCTGCCGCGACCGGTCGCCAAAGACATTGTCTCCAAAGAAGCGTTCGAAAAATGGGTCGCCGGCAAACGGTGAGCGCCGCTGCTGCACCTGACGCGCCGCATAGACATTCACCACCGATGGCGACACCTGCTGCACCAAAGGCGCATAGGAGAACTGAACCTGGGTGCGGTTCTGCGGAACAACACGATCGCCATTGACGGCGCCGCGTAGACCGCTGGTGCCCTGCGCTGACGCAGCCGCGAGCATTGCGGTCAACGCCACCAGAAATGCGGACAATCGAATCATGACACGCCTCCAACAGAGCACTCGTCACCAGATATAGGCCGGGTGCGATGCGCAGCCAACCGCTCAAGACGTCTGCAAGGAACCAAGAAAAAGGGGGCGCGCGGCCCCCGAATTCTGTTCATGCGTGATGAGCCAGGCTTTCACGCTGCTGCGGGTGCAGCCTCTTCCGCCTCCATCTCGGCCTCTTCGGCCTCAAGGCGCTCGCGATCGGCCTTGCCTTTGGCGTCCACATCGCGGTCGACGAGTTCGATCACAGCCATGGGTGCGTTGTCACCATAGCGGAAGCCGGCTTTCAACACGCGCGTGTATCCGCCGGGGCGCTCTTTGTAGCGATCCGCCAGAGTGTCAAACAGTTTTGCAACAGCAGCATCATCCTGCAACTGGGATGCTGCCTGACGGCGCGCATGCAGGCCACCCTTCTTGCCCAGCGTGATCAGCTTGTCGACAACGGAGCGCAATTCCTTGGCCTTTGGCAAAGTGGTAACGATCTGCTCATGCGTAATGAGCGAGACCGACATGTTCTTGAACATGGCCTTGCGGTGGCTTGAGGTACGGTTGAGCTTTCTGCCCTGTTTGCGGTGGCGCATTTGCCTTTTCCTTCTTCGGAGTGGAGCGCGCTCTAGGTCTTAAGGGCGCGCTTGTTGAATTGTACCGGGCCGATCGAGCAGCCCGGGAAACGTCAGTACTGGTCCTCGTAACGCTTTGCGAGGTCCTCAATGTCTTCCGGCGGCCAGGCTGGAATTTCCATGCCCAGATGCAGGCCCATGGTGGCCAGCACTTCCTTGATTTCGTTGAGCGACTTGCGACCAAAGTTTGGCGTACGTAACATTTCGCCTTCGGTTTTCTGGATGAGATCCCCGATATAGACGATGTTGTCGTTCTTCAGACAGTTGGCGGAGCGTACGGAAAGCTCCAACTCGTCCACCTTCTTCAGTAAAGCCGGGTTGAAGGCGAGTTCCGCAACCTGCTCCTGCACGACTTCCTTGTGGGGCTCTTCGAAGTTTACGAAGATCGTCAACTGGTCCTGAAGGATGCGCGCGGCGTAAGCCAATGCATCTTCCGGGGAGACAGAACCATCGGTTTCGATGGACAGCGTCAGCTTGTCGTAGTCAAGAACCTGCCCCTCACGTGTGTTCTCCGTCTTGTAGGAGCATTTGCGGACCGGGGAATACAGGCTATCGACCGGGATGAGCCCGATGGGCGCATCTTCCGGGCGGTTGCGCTCGGCAGCGACGTAGCCCTTGCCGGTATCGACCGTGAATTCCATGCGGATTTCCGCGGCCTCGTCCAGCGTGCACAAGACCAGATCCGGGTTGAGAATCTCAACATCACCAACGGTCTGAATGTCACCAGCGGTCACTGTGCCCGGACCTTCCTTGCGCACAACCATGCGCTTCGGTCCCTCGCCTTCCATCTTGATGGCGAGTTCCTTGATATTCAAAATGATGTCCGTCACATCCTCACGAACGCCGGGGATGGACGAGAATTCATGCAGAACGCCGTCAATCTGCACAGCGGTGACAGCAGCGCCCTGAAGCGAAGACAGCAAAACGCGGCGCAGCGCATTGCCGAGTGTCAGACCGAAACCCCGCTCAAGTGGCTCGGCAACCATCGTGCCTTTGGTTCCGTCGGCGGAAACTTCCAGTTTGTTGGGCTTGATGAGTTCCTGCCAGTTCCTGTTGATCATTTGGGTATCCTTACCAATCACTGTCGCCATCCAATCGCGACAATTGTCGTCAAAACTGCCGCCGGATGGTCGCGGCAGTCAGGATAATTCGGTCAGACGCGGCGCTGTTTGCGCGCGCGGCAGCCATTATGCGGAACAGAGGTCACATCGCGGATCGAGGTGATCGTGTATCCAATCGACTGAAGCGCCCGCAGCGCAGATTCACGACCGGAACCGGGACCACGCACCTCAACCTCAAGCGTGCGCATGCCGTGCTCCTGCGCTTTCTTGCCGGCATCCTCAGCAGCCACTTGGGCGGCAAAGGGGGTCGATTTGCGCGAACCCTTGAAACCCTGCGCACCGGCAGATGACCAAGCAATGGTATTGCCCTGCGCATCCGTGATGGTGATCATGGTGTTGTTGAAGGTGGAGTTCACATGGGCCACGCCCGATGCGATGTTCTTTCTTTCACGCCTTTTGACGCGAGCGGCATCTTTCGCCATTTCATTCGTCCTTTTTGGATATCGACACCGCCGTAACGCCAGCGGCTACATCAGAATTTGGTCAATCACTCTGTTATCAGTCGCGATGAAACAAACACACACGACTGAACCGGCCCCGAGAAAACGAAGCCGGTTGTGACGCTTACTTTTTCTTACCTGCAATCGCTTTGGCGGGACCCTTGCGCGTGCGCGCATTCGTGTGGGTCCGCTGCCCGCGAACCGGCAGATTGCGGCGATGGCGCAGACCACGATAGGCACCCAGATCCATGAGACGCTTGACGTTCATGGAGACTTCGCGGCGAAGATCACCCTCCACCATGAAGTCACGGTCAATGATTTCGCGGATTTGAAGAACCTCGGCATCGGACAGTTCATTGACACGACGCTCAGCCGGAATATTGGCTTTGCTGATGATGTCAGCGGCGTGTTTCTTGCCGATACCGTGAATATATTGCAGCGCGATCACAGTGCGCTTATTTGTCGGGATGTTGACGCCAGCGATACGAGCCACGCTGATCTCCTTGAGGAATTTGCCTTTTTCAACCGGCGTCCCGGTTCAGGCTGTTGGAAGGGCGGTTGCTTCAACGCAAGGGTTTTGCGAACCTCTCTCAAAACCCAAAAAGACCGTTCCGGCAAGCCAAGAGCCTTCCCGAATCCGATCCATGCGATGTCGCGAAATGTAGTGTGCACTTAGGCCGAATATGCCGTGTCGTCAACAGGCGGATTGCGGTGAAAATGTGACAATATGCGCGATACTTACCGGGCCACAATCAGTTGCCGTGAAGCACCGCAAATGGCGCCCCAATCGTGCGATCGTCACGACTCAAGCGTGTCGAGAACCTGATTGATCTGGCCTGAAACTTCTTCAATGCCCAGCATGCCATCCACTGGCTTCAACAAGGACTTTGCATGGTAATAGCCGATGAGCGGCGACGTTTCCTTGTAGTAGACCATCAGACGCGTGCGAACGGATTCGGCATTGTCATCCGGGCGGCGTTTGAATTCGCTGCCGCCGCATTTGTCGCAGATGCCTTCCTGCTCCGGTTTGTTCAGCGTGTCGTGATAACCCGCTCCGCAAGTGGTGCAGGTGTAGCGACCGGCGATGCGCTCGACGATGGCTTCATCATCGACACGCAACTCAACAACAGCATCCAGCTGTTGCCCCTTGTCCTGCAACATGCCCTCCACGGCATCTGCCTGAGCGAGCGTGCGCGGATAGCCATCGAGGATAAAGCCGTTTGCGCAATCTTCTTGGTCGATCCGTTCCGACACGATCGCATTGACCACATCATCCGAAACCAGCTTGCCGGCATCCATGATGGCTTTTGCCCGCAGGCCGGTCTCCGTTCCAGCCGCCACCGCAGCGCGCAACATATCGCCGGTTGAAAGCTGCGGTATACGCAGATGCTCAACCATCAAATGCGCCTGAGTGCCCTTCCCGGCACCCGGCGGCCCCAACAGAATAAGTCTCATTTTTTGCGTCGTCCCGACTTGCCGCCCCGGACCGGGCTTTTGGTTGCACTACGACCGCCCTTGGCGCCGCGCAACTTCGACTTCTGTATGAGGCCCTCATATTGCTGGGCAAACAGATGGCTTTGAACCTGATTGACCGTATCCATGGTGACGCTCACCACAATCAGCAAAGAAGTGCCACCCAGGAAGACGGAGATCCCAAGCCCGGTCAGGAACATCTCCGGCAACAAACACACAAAGACGAGATAAAGCGCGCCCAGAACCGTTATGCGCGTCAGCACATAGTCGATATATTCGGCCGTGCGTTCGCCGGGGCGAATGCCTGGAATAAACCCGCCATGGCTTTTGAGATTGTCCGCCGTGTCCTTCGGGTTGAACACGATGGCCGTGTAGAAAAACGCGAAGAACGCAATCATCGAGCCGTAGAACAACAGGTAACCGGGCTGGCCGCGTCCTAGAAACGCCGTGATCATCGCCGCCCAGTCCGACTGAACGCCAGTTGAGGAGAATCCGGTGATTGTGGCCGGCAGCAGCAAAAGCGATGAGGCGAAAATCGGCGGGATCACGCCAGCCGTGTTCAGCTTCAGTGGCAGGTGAGATGAGTCACCCTGAAACATCTTGTTGCCAACCTGCCGCTTTGGATACTGGATCAGCAACCGGCGCTGCGCCCGTTCGATGAACACGATGAAAGCGATCAGCAAAACGATCGATACCAGCACGGCAAGCATGGTCAGCGTCGAGATCGTGCCGGTCTGACCCGCATCAAGAAGCTGGGCCAAGGCTCCGGGCAGCGCGGCCACGATACCGGCGAAGATGATCAACGAGATACCATTGCCGATGCCGCGCGCGGTGATCTGCTCACCCAGCCACATGAGGAACATGGTGCCGCCGACCAGCGTCACCACGGTTGTGAGAATGAAGAACCAGCCGGGATTGGTGACCATGCCTTCCGAACCGTTCAGGCCAAGTGCGATACCATAGGCCTGCGCCGTGCCGAGAAGCACCGTGCCGTAGCGGGTGTATTGGTTGATGACCTTGCGCCCTTGCTCACCCTCTTTCTTCAGCTGCTCAAGCGTCGGCACAACCGATGTCATGAGTTGCATGATGATGGAGGCGGAAATGTAGGGCATGATGCCGAGCGCAAAAATCGCAAGCCGCTCGACCGCTCCACCAGCAAACATATTAACGAGGCCCAAAACACCCTGGCTTTGCTGCTCAAATGCAGCGGCCAATTGGTCAGGATTGATGCCGGGGACCGGAATATAGGTGCCGAGCCGATAAACAATCAGCGCCATCAGTGTGAACCAAAGCCGCTTCTTCAGATCTGTCGCTTTCGAGAAGGTCGAAAAGCTCAGATTGGCAGCCAATTGTTCGGCAGCAGATGCCATATCGGTCTCCCGTCACGCAGCACATTGGCCGCCGCCCCTCAGCTGAAGGAGCCATCCCTTTGCGCCAGAATATAGGCGACCGGTGGCCAATTGAAAGCCACCAGTCGAAAGGGTTCAGTCTTGGGCAGTCTCTGACTTCGCGTCCAGCACTTTGACCGAACCGCCAGCCGCTTCAACAGCAGCAATCGCGCTTTTAGACGCACCGGCCACTTCCAACGCGAACTTGGTTTTCGCTTCGCTTCCGCCAAGGATACGAACGCCGTCACGGACGCGGCGGATAACACCCGCTTCCACAAGCGCTTCGGCCGTTACCGGCTTGGATGCGTCCAGCCTTTTGGCTTCAACGGCCTGCTCCAGCCGCGCGATGGAGACTTCGTTATAGTCTTTCGCGAATTGGGCGTTGGAGAAGCCGCGTTTCGGCAAACGGCGATAGATGGGCATCTGCCCACCTTCAAACCCTTTGATGGAGACGCCGGAGCGGGACTTCTGCCCCTTCACACCGCGACCACCGGTCTTGCCCTTGCCCGAACCAATGCCGCGGCCCACGCGCTTTCGGGAACGAACGGCACCTGGCTTGTCGGAAATATTGTTGAGTTCCATGATGTAAGCTCCCCGCCTCACGCCTCGTCGACAACGCGAACGAGATGCGAGACTTTGGCGATCATGCCGCGCACAGCCGGTGTATCTTCCAGCGTGCGGCGACGGTTGATTTTGTTCAGGCCGAGACCAACGAGCGTCTGGCGCTGAATTTTGGGGCGGCGCAGCGGGCTTCCGATCTGCTCCACCGTCACGGTTTTCTTGTCAGCCATGATAGTTCGCTCCTAGTCGTCCGCGCCGATCAGGTCGCGACGACGATCCTGAAGAGTGGAGAACTTGATGCCGCGCTGCTCCGCAATGGCTTTGGGGTGCATCTGACGCTTCAGCGCATCAAAGGTTGCACGCACCATGTTGTAGGGGTTCGACGAACCAAGCGATTTTGCAACCACGTCTGACATGCCGACGGTTTCGAAAACTGCACGCATCGGACCACCGGCGATGATACCGGTTCCGGGAGGCGCCGAACGCAGCACAACCTTGCCTGCACCGTGACGTCCATTGACATCATGATGTAGCGTGCGGCCATCGCGCAGCGGCACGAAAATCAGATCGCGCTTGGCGGCTTCAGACGCCTTGCGTATTGCTTCAGGCACTTCGCGTGCCTTGCCGTGGCCAAAGCCAACGCGGCCCTTCTGGTCGCCGACGACGACAAGTGCGGCAAAGCCGAAACGACGTCCGCCTTTGACGACCTTTGCAACGCGGTTGATGTGGACGAGCTTGTCTACAAAGCCGTCATCTTCTTCTTCGCGGCGGTTGTTGCGTCCGCCCTGTGGTCCTCGTGCCATAGCCTTGTCCTTGTTCTTTTCCGGGTGCACTCGGTTGTGAACGTGTCATCCGCTTGATCCGCGGATCTCGTGAGGCAGGAGACCGGCAGAAGTCCACCGGCGACGAATGAAACGCCTCTTGGTATCTCGACTAGAACTTCAGTCCGCCCTCGCGAGCAGCCTCAGCAAGCGCCTTGACGCGACCGTGATACAGGAACTGCCCGCGGTCGAACACGACATCGGTCACACCTGCCTTTGTCGCGCGTTCGGCGATCATTTTGCCAACAGCTTCGGCAGCAGCCGTGTTGCCGCCTGCTCCGCTGAACTCCTTATCGAGCGTTGACGCAGCAGCCAGTGTTTTGCCCGCGACATCGTCAATGACCTGAACATAGATGTTTGCATTGGAGCGATGCACGCTCAAACGCGGGCGGCCATTGGCGACCTTTTTTAGGCTGCGGCGAACGCGCGCAGCGCGACGTTGTGATGTGGTCAGTTTCTTGGACATGACAGCTTACTTCTTCTTGCCTTCCTTGCGGAAGATCGTCTCATCGGCATATTTCACGCCCTTGCCCTTGTAAGGCTCCGGCGGACGATAGGCACGGATTTCGGCAGCGCATTGGCCGACAACTTGCTTGTCGTGACCCGTGATGACGATTTCAGTTGGCTTTGGAACGGCGATGGAAACGCCCTGTGGCGGCGTGTAAACGACATCATGGCTGAAGCCAAGTGACAGTTGCAGATTGCTGCCCTGCATAGCCGCACGGTAACCAACGCCATTGATCTCGAGCTTCTTCTCGAAGCCGTCTTTCACGCCGATCATGATGTTTTCGATCATGGTGCGAGACATGCCCCAGAAAGCGCGCGCCTGCTTGCTTTCATTGGCTGGATTGACGGCAATCGTGCCCTCTTCCATCATCACCTTGACCTGCTCATTGACTACGAAGGTCAACTCGCCCTTCGGCCCCTTGGCCGTAACGGTCTGACCATCGAGCGAGGCGGTGACGCCGTCGGGAATGGTGACCGGTTTCTTGCCTATGCGTGACATCTCAACTGTGTCCCGTTTTCAAGCGATGAGTGAACTCATCGGCTTAGACTGTTCAAATTCAAGCTCAATCAGAAGATCTGACAGAGCACCTCGCCGCCGACATTCTGTTCGCGCGCATCGTGATCGGCCATCACACCCTTCGGCGTGGAGACGATTGCAATACCCAGGCCGTTGGCCACGCGAGGCAAATTGGCAACCGAGGAATAAACACGACGACCGGGCTTTGAGATACGCGTAATCTCGCGAATGACCGGAGCGCCGTCGTAATATTTCAGCTCGATTTCAATGTCGGCCTTGCCGTTGCCATAGTCTGTGCGCGCATAGCCGCGAATGTAACCTTCGCTTTGCAGCACATCGAGCACGCTGGCACGCAGCTTGGAAGCCGGTGTGGTGACCTTGCCCTTGCCGCGCAACAGGCCGTTGCGGATGCGGGTGAGCATATCGCCGATGGGATCGTTCATGGACATAAGCGCTCTCCCTTACCAGCTCGACTTGACCAGGCCGGGAATGAGGCCCTTGGAGCCCAACTCACGCAGCGCAACGCGCGATATACCCAGCTTGCGATAGTTGCCGCGAGGGCGGCCGGACACGCTGCAGCGATTGCGCACGCGGTTCTTGGCACCGTTGCGCGGCATCTCTGCCAGTTTCAACTGAGCCTTGAAGCGCTCTTCAATCGGCAATTCGCGATTTGAGATGATCTCTTTCAACGCGGCGCGCTTGTTGGCGTCTCTCTTGACGAGCTTGCGGCGCTTCTCGTTGTTCTCGATGGCACTGACTTTAGCCATTCAACTGTTCCTTCTATTCGCTTGCCGTTACGGCCGGGCAGGATTGCCGCCCGAACCCTTGTGGATCAGGCTGCTTCCGCAGCCTTTTCCTTGGGTGCCGGGAACGGAAAATTGAAAGCGCGCAGCAATTCGCGTGCTTCATCATCCGTTTCAGCCGTCGTGCAGACGATGATGTCCATGCCCCGGATGCGATCGACCTTGTCGTAGTTGATCTCCGGAAACACGATGTGCTCCTTGATGCCCATGGCAAAATTGCCGCGGCCATCAAAGCTTTTTGGGTTCAGACCGCGGAAGTCACGCACGCGCGGCAGCGCGATTGTGATCAGGCGATCGAGGAATTCATACATTTGCGCGCCACGCAAAGTGACCTTTGCGCCAAGCGGCATCTGTTCACGCACCTTGAAGCCGGCAATCGATTTCTTGGCGCGGGTCACCATGGCCTTCTGGCCGGCGATCAGCGTCAACTCATCAGCAGCATTCCGCGCCTGTTTGGAGTCAGCGGTTGACTCGCCAACGCCCATATTGATGACGATTTTGTCGATCTTGGGCATCTGCATGACGTTGGCGTAGCCGAACTTGTCCTGCATCTGACCGCGAACGGTGTCGTTATAGTGTTTCTTGAGCCGTGGTTCGTAGGTATCAGCCATCGATCACTTCTCCGGAGCGTTTGGCATAGCGAACGCGCTTGCCGTCGTCATTTGTCTTGATGCCAACCTTGGTCGGCTTGCCGTCTTTCGGGTCAGCCAGCGCAAGGTTGGAAATGTGGATCGGGGCTTCCTTGGCGATGATGCCGCCTTCGGAAGTCTGCGACTGCTTCGTGTGACGCTTGACCATGTTGACGCCCTGAACCAGCACGCGATCACTTTTGCGCAGCATCTCCAGCACGGTGCCGGAACGGTCCTTGTCCTTGCCAGTCAAGACGACGACGGTGTCGCCCTTTTTCATCTTGTTCATATCGGTTCGCTCCTACAGCACTTCGGGTGCAAGCGAGATGATTTTCATGTGCTTCTTGGCACGCAGTTCGCGCGGAACCGGTCCGAAAATACGGGTGCCGGTCGGCTCGCCCTTATTGTCGATCAGCACGGCAGCGTTGGTGTCGAAACGGATGACGCTGCCATCGGGGCGCTGAATGTCTTTTGCGGTGCGCACCACAACCGCCTTGGCAACATCGCCCTTTTTGACGCGGCCGCGCGGGATGGCCTCTTTGACAGAAACGACAATCGTGTCGCCAACATGCGCATATTTGCGCTTGGAGCCGCCCAGCACCTTGATGCACATGACGCGGCGCGCGCCGGAATTGTCGGCAACGTCCAGGTTAGTTTGCATCTGAATCATGGCTTTATACTCTTGATCTGGTCATAAGCTTGAACCGGTCAGGACATCGGCCCTGGTCCGGCCTGAAGAGGCAATCGACGTCAGCCGTCGACGACCACCCAGTTCTTGTCTTTCGAAATTGGGCGACTTTCCTGAATGGAAACGATGTCACCCACCTTCTTCGCGTTGCTTTCGTCATGCGCCTTGTAGTTCTTGGAACGGCGGACCGTCTTCTTGAACAGCGGATGCGTGAATCGTCGCTCAACCTTCACGACAACGGTCTTGTCGTTCTTGTCGGACACCACCGTGCCTTGCAGAATTCTCTTTGGCATATCGTTCTCTTCTTTCTGCCGTTACGCGGTGGCTGCTGCGGCCTGCTTGGCGCGCGAGATGGTCTGAATGCGCGCAATGTCGCGACGCACCTGGCGCATGCGCGCTGTGTTTTCCAACTGCCCGGAAGCGCGCTGGAAACGCAGGTTGAACTGCTCTTTCTTGAGTTTGAGCAATTCGTCTTTCATCTCATCTTCGCTCATCACGCGAATGTCGCTGGGCTTCATGGCCTCAACCTCTCACTTGCATCTTGGCGCCCTACAACAGGCGCCCAGCGCACTCAGTCCTGAATACGCTGCACGAATTTCGTTTTCACCGACAGCTTCATCGCTCCAAGACGCAAAGCCTCGCGGGCGATGTTTTCCGGAACACCGTCGATTTCAAACATGATACGACCCGGAGCGACGCGTGCCGCCCAGTATTCGGGCGAACCCTTACCTTTACCCATGCGCACTTCCGTCGGTTTCGACGAAATCGGCAGATCGGGGAAGATGCGGATCCACACGCGGCCCTGACGCTTCATCTGACGCGTGATGGCCCGACGAGCGGCTTCGATCTGGCGCGCATTGATGCGGTCCGGTTCGAGCGCTTTCAGGCCGTAGGAGCCGAAATTGAGCTGCGTTCCGCCCTTGGCATTGCCGTGAATGCGGCCCTTATGCGCTTTGCGAAACTTGGTGCGTTTGGGTTGCAACATGGTTCTTGTACCTTTTCAGCCGCGCCAATCAGTTGCGCGGCGGGCGACGACCTGCGCCACCACCGGATTCCTGCGCTTCGATATTGCGCTTTTCAGACGCCATCGGGTCATGCGCGAGGATCTCGCCTTTGAAGATCCACACTTTCACGCCGCAAATGCCGTAAGCGGTTTCCGCTTCAGCCGTGCCGTAATCAATGTCGGCACGCAAAGTGTGCAACGGCACGCGGCCCTCGCGATACCATTCCATGCGCGCGATCTCGGCACCGCCGAGACGACCGCCACAGTTGATGCGGATGCCCCCGGCACCCAGGCGAATTGCAGACTGAACGGCACGCTTCATGGCGCGACGGAAGGCGACACGACGCTCAAGCTGCTGCGCAATGGATTGCGCAACGATCGTCGCATCGAGCTCCGGCTTGCGGATCTCGACGATGTTCAGGGAAACTTCCGCATCGGTCATCGTCTGGACCTTCTGCTTCAGCTTCTCGATATCGGCACCTTTTTTGCCGATGATGAGACCCGGACGGCCCGAATGAATGGTGATACGGCACTTCTTGTGCGGGCGCTCGATCACAACCTTCGAAATCGAAGCCGCTTTCAGCGTCTTCTCGATGTAATCGCGAATGTGCAGGTCTTCCTGCAAAAGCTGGCTGTATTCATCGGTCGCGAACCAACGGGAATCCCAGGTGCGGTTGATGCCGAGACGAAGCCCGATCGGATTGATCTTCTGGCCCATTATGCAGCCTCCTCTTCGACTTCGCGCACGACAATGGTGAGATGCGAGAACGGTTTTTGAATGCGGCTTGCACGACCCCTGCCCCGCGCCATGAAACGCTTCATGACGATGGACTGACCGACATAGGCCTCTTTCACGACCAGGCTGTCGACATCCAGATCATGGTTGTTTTCAGCATTCGCGATGGCCGATTGCAGGCATTTGCGAACGGTGCCAGCGATGCGTTTTGGCGAAAACTCCAGATCGGAGAGTGCACGCGAGGCTTTCTTGCCGCGGATCATCTGCGCAACAAGGTTGAGCTTTTGAGGGCTGACACGGATCATGCGATGAACCGCTTTGGCCTCATTGTCGGCGAGCTGCCGTTCGAGCTTTGGCTTGCCCATGACTACTTCCTTTTCGCCTTCTTGTCGGCGCCGTGCCCGTAATAGGTGCGCGTTGGCGAAAACTCGCCAAGCTTGTGACCCACCATGTCTTCCGTCACGTTGACGGGAATGTGCTTCTGGCCGTTATAGACACCGAAGGTCAGGCCCACGAATTGCGGCATGATGGTGGAGCGACGGCTCCAAGTCTTGATGACTTCGTTGCGGCCGCCCTCGCGCACCTTCTCTGCCTTTTTGAGAAGGTAGCCATCGACAAACGGGCCTTTCCAGACTGAACGGGACATTGTCTAACCTTACTTCTTGCGCTGGTGGCGCGAGCGCATGATGAATTTGTCGGTCGTCTTGTTCGACCGGGTGCGTTTGCCTTTGGTGGGCTTGCCCCAGGGTGTGACCGGGTGACGACCACCGGATGTGCGGCCTTCACCACCACCATGCGGGTGGTCGATCGGGTTCATGGCGACACCGCGAACCTTCGGGCGATTGCCGTACCAGCGGTTGCGGCCGGCCTTGCCCATATTCGTGTTGGCATTGTCCGGGTTCGAAACGGCACCGATCGTGGCCATGCAGCTGCCATGGATGAGGCGCTGCTCACCGGAGTTGAGGCGCAAAATCGCATGCGGACCATCGCGACCAACCAGCTGGGCGTAAGCACCGGCGGACCGTGCGATCTGACCGCCCTTGCCCGGCTTCATCTCGACATTGTGTATGATGGTGCCGACGGGAATGGCCTGCATCGGCATGGCATTGCCGGGCTTCACGTCAGCAGATGCCGAGGCGATGACCTTGTCGCCGGCTGCCAGACGCTGCGGTGCCAGAATGTAGGCCAATTCACCATCATCATATTTGATGAGGGCGATGAAAGCCGTGCGGTTTGGATCATATTCCAGACGCTCAACCGTGCCTTCAACATCCATCTTGCGGCGCTTGAAGTCGACCTTGCGATAGGAGCGTTTGTGACCGCCACCGATGCCGCGTGCCGTCATGCGGCCAACATTGTTGCGGCCACCGGACTTGGTCAGCCCTTCGGTGAGTGTCTTGACCGGCTTGCCCTTCCAAAGACCATCGCGAGACACGATGACGAGTTGGCGGGTGCCAGGTGTAACCGGTCTGAATTTTTTCAGAGCCATCGTCTTACAGTCCCGTAGTTACGTCGATCGACTGGCCTTCCGCCAGTGTCACGAATGCTTTCTTGACATCGCTCTGGCGGCCCAGATGACCGCGAAAGCGCTTGACCTTGCCCTTGCGCAAAACTGTGTTGACCGACGTCACCTTGACGCCGAACAGAGCTTCGACAGCCTTCTTGATTTCGGGCTTGGACGCGTCGCGCGCAACGTTGAAGACAACCTGATTGTCTTCCGATGCCATGGTCGATTTCTCGGTGATCACCGGCGAGACGATCACGTCATAATTGCGAATATCGCTCATTTGAAACGCTCCTCAAGCGCATCCACGGCAGCCTTGGAGAGGACCAAAGTCTTGCGACGCAGAATGTCGTAGACATTGATGCCCTGCACCGGCAGCACGTCGATGTTGGGAATGTTGCGCGCTGCAAGCCTGAAGTTGCCATCGAGCTCCGCTCCGCCAATCATCAAAGCATTGTCGATGCCAAGCCTGCCAAACTGGCCTTTCAGACCCGCCGTTTTCGGCTCGGATGCCGCGAGGTCGTCAACAACAACAAGTGCGCCCGCTTTGGCCTTTGCAGACAAAGCATGACGAAGCGCCAATGCACGGAACTTCTTGGTCAGATCGTGGCTGTGGTCGCGTGAACGCGGTCCATGCGCCTTGCCACCACCGCGAAACTGCGGAGCGGACTTCGCATGGTGACGCGCACCGCCGGTGCCCTTCTGCCGATACATCTTCGCACCAGTCATTTTGACGTCGGAACGCTCCTGAACCTGATGCGTGCCCTGACGCGCCTTGGCGCGCTGGTAACGCACCATGCGCTGCAAAATGTCTTCGCGCGGATCGAGACCAAAAATGGCCTCGTTGAGCGCAATTTTGCCGGAGGCTTCGCCCGACAGGTTGGTGACTTCGAGTTCCATTACTGGTCACCTCCCTCTTTCTTCTCTTCCGCTTCAGCGGCGAGTTCATCCTGGGCCTGTACGGCGGCTTCCTGCTCAGCCTGCTGCTGCGCTTCCAGCTCTGCGGCTGCTTCTTCGGCGAGAGCGGCTTCGGCTTCAGCGGCAGCTTCCGCAACGGCCTCAGCGTCGCGGCGACGTGCGGCCGGGAAAATCGCATCGGGATGAACCGGCTTCTTGACGGCATCCTTGATGGTCACCCATCCGCCTTTCGGCCCGGGTACAGCACCCTTGATGAGCACCAGACCGCGATCGATATCGACGGACACGACTTGAAGATTTTGCGTGGTCACGCGGGTGTTGCCCATGTGGCCAGCCATCTTCTTGCCCTTGAATACCTTGCCCGGATCCTGACACTGGCCGGTCGAACCGTGCGAACGGTGCGAAATCGACACACCATGCGAAGCACGCAGGCCGCCAAAATTGTGGCGCTTCATGGCACCAGCAAAGCTTTTACCGATGGTCGTGCCCGTCACATCAACGAACTGACCCGGCAGGTAGTGACCGGCGATGATCTCGGCACCAACAGGAACCAGATTCTCTTCGCTGACGCGGAACTCGGCCAGCTTGCGCTTCGGTTCAACCTTAGCGACGGCATAGTGACCGCGCATCGGCTTGGTCACGTTCTTCACCTTGGCTTTTCCGGCACCCAGCTGAAGAGCGGTATAGCCGTTCTTCTCTTTGGTGCGCTGCGCGACAACCTGAACATTCTCCATGCGAAGAACGGTCACCGGCACATTGACACCTTCATCGGTGTAAATGCGGGTCATCCCGACTTTCTGTGCAATAACGCCTGAGCGCATTGTTCTCATCCTTCAAGCAATAGGTTGGCACTTAACTTGCCAACTTAGCTTCACTCCTGCTTTCAACCCGTTGGGTTTACAGCTTGATTTCTACATCCACACCCGCAGCAAGATCGAGCTTCATCAGCGCATCGACGGTCTGTGGCGTCGGGTCGACGATATCCAGCAGTCGTTTATGCGTGCGCATTTCAAACTGCTCGCGGCTCTTCTTGTTCACATGGGGCGAACGGTTGACCGTGTAGCGCTCAATGCGTGTTGGCAAAGGCACCGGTCCGCGAACCTGTGCGCCCGTCCGCTTGGCCGTCGAGACGATTTCCTTCGCCGACGTGTCCAGAATGCGGTGGTCGAACGCTTTCAGGCGAATACGGATATTCTGGCCGTTCATATCGTTTGATCCTCAAAGTCCCGGACCCAAAGGCCCGCAAAACAGATGCGCGGGCAACATTTTGTTGCCCGCGCGTTGGCGAGTG
>JAPPOQ010000013.1 GCA_028817895.1 Ahrensia sp. | reverse complement strand
CGTCGCACGCGCCTTGTCAGGTCACAAATTCCCTGCGCTCAAACGATTCAATCTGGGCGAGATTTGCTCTAGTTTGTATTTGGTCTGCATAATCAAGGGACAGACGATGAAGCAGGAAAAAATCGAAGCTCTGCAGGTCGACATTCATTTGGACCGGCAGGTCGTTGAGATGGCGGTCGATCTTGGATTGGATATCTCGAGTTTTGCAACTTCGGTAACTCAGTCTCGCATTCGTCAAATTTGGCTGGAAAGCAGGCAGGCCGAAGGATGGGAAGAGTATATTCGGGACAACGGGTTGCCTCTGGAGCTCGAGCGGGAAAAGCTGTGGCGCGCCATGTCGTCTACAGATTGAAACGGACCAGCCAACTGGTTGTCATCGCGCAATCCGACTGGCTCGATCACCTGACCACGCGAGTCGTCGTGCCTCTTGTGCCGGTAGATTCAGCAAATGTTCCGCAAAGTCGCCTGAATCCTATCGTGGAAGTTAAAGCCATCAAATATTTGGCCATGACACAGGCGCTGGCAGCGGTGCGTGTGGCGGATATCGAGCCGACAGGGGAAAACCTCACCAATTTTCATGAAAAGTTGGTGGCCGCGACCGATATGCTTTTCGAGGGATATTGAATCTACCGCGCAAGCAATACGACCGGCCTGTGCGAAAACAGCAACCGTCTCACCGCTGCTCCACTGGCCTGTCTGCTGTACCGATCCATATGTTCAGAAATCCGTCGAGGAAGGTTCGGACTGCCGGGTCGTAAGCCATTCGCCCGTCCAGATGCTGCTTTCGTTGCTGAGCGCCGGGCAAGTTCATCCGTTCAGCGCCTTTCACCGTCCATTTATAAACCATGGCGAGCGTCAGTTCGGTGTGAAACTGAAACGCATAGGCCTTGTCGCCATAACGAAAGGCTTGATTTTCATAAACATCGCCATAGGCCAGAAGCTCCGCGCCGGAGGGGAGGTCAAACCCCTCACGATGCCACTGATAAATCATGTCGGGCCATTCGAGCAGAGACTTACCTGCCTCAGTGGAATAAAGTGGATAATAGCCGACCTCGACCTGCCCCTCCGGGTGAAACCACACCGTGCCACCCAAATGCCGAACCAGCTTCTGCGCGCCAAGGCAAATGCCCAGAAACGGCCGGTTCTCCTTCAGTGGAACTTCCAGCCAGTCGATCTCGCGTTTGACGAATTCATCTCCATCATTGGCGCTCATGGGGCCGCCGAACATCACTGCACCGGCGTGACCGTCCAGCGTGTCCGGCAAGGCATCACCAAGAGGCGGGCGTCTTATGTCGAGCTCAAATCCGCGCTCCACAAGCCGCTGCCCGACGCGTCCCGGTGTCGACGTCTCCTGATGAAGGATGATGAGAATCTTATTGCTTGCCACGCTGTGCGGTCCGTGCTGCTGTTCAGTCCTGCCGCGCTTCAACGCGACGCTTCAATTGCAGCCGAACCCGCGACTGGACATTCAGCAACTCGGCAACGCGCCACACAACATTGTCTTCAAATTCGTGAAGATTGCCGTCGGCAAATACCATCTCCCACAAATCCTCCACCAGTGACAAACGCTCGTCTTCCGACATATCGCGTTTCAAAACACTGGTGAAACCGTAAAGATCGACAGCGCGGTTTTGCGTTTCCCGCGCCTCTTCGGCGAACTCTTCCGCCTGGCCCGGCGACAGATCGTAATTCTCTAAAAGCACTTCCTTCAGTTTGGCTTCTTCTTCTGGACGCACGATGCCATCCGCAGCCATGACCTGAACCAGAAGCGCAGCCGAGGCGAGCTTCTTGTCGATGACGGGCCGCGCCTCGTCATCAGCCGAAGCGGATAGTTCGGTGAAAAAATTGCGTATCGCGTCCAGCATGTGCACACCCCGGTTTTGCAGGACTTTCGTGCGATCATAACGCCTTAAGGTCGCTTGTCCACGCGGGGCAAGCTCGCCGATGTGCTGAAAGTTCACGCTCAAGGCGTTGCGATGTTGAACCAGAGATCGAAGCTGTCATGCAGGCCGAGCCATGTCTGGATGGCAGCCTTGTCCCCGGTCAGCTTCGCTCCCGCTTCTATCACCGCATCAGGGGTGAGTGTGCCGCTTGCCAGAGCCTCAAGCTGCGCCTTGCTGATGCAAAGACCAGCATCCGCACGATCAGACCCGACGCCCATACGGGCGAACTCGGTTTGTCGCGCGACGCAGACCATGGCCTGCTCTCCGTCACAGTCGAGGTTGATGACGAGGTCGGCATCGCGGGCCTTTGCCGGATTGAGCCGCAGCGCATAGGCATCGAGCCAATCGCGAAGGGAAAGCGTTGCTGCAAGATCGCCATTGCGCCCGCCAACCATGGGAACCGGTTGAACCCCTTCATCCAACTCCTTGGCACCCATCAGATACACATTGCGCATGATGCCCGATTCTTGCCGATAGCCGAGGTGACGAAAGCTCTCCGCAAGCAGGCATCTGGCGAGCTTATTGTCTGGATCGGCGAACACGGCGTGGGAAAGAACCGTCGCCGCCCATTGCAGATCGTCTGCCTCAAGCGCGTTGCGCCCAAGCACGATTGCGGCGCCAATGCCACCCACCGCATCAACAAACCTCTGGGCATGACCTTCCGGCGCAAGCGGATCGAGATTGGCGGGATTGCCGTCATACCACCCGAAATAGTGCTGGTAGACGGCGCGGGCGTTGAAGGGCAGCGACCCGTAATAGCCGCGGGCGTGAAAGCGCTGTGACAGCCAGTCCGGCTCTTCAATCTGCTCGGCAATTTCATGTGGCGTGCCGCCGTGATTGGCGAGCCGCAACGCCTGATCATGCGTGTATTTGTAGATGTCGCGCTGTTCGTGGAGATAGCGCGTCAGCTCTTCGCGACCCCAGACCGGCCAATTGTGGCAGTTGATGAGAATATCGCTCTTGTCGGCAAACAGGGTGATCGCCTCATCAATCGTGCGGGCCCAAAGCAGCGTATCGCGCACCTCCGCGCCGCGTGGCGGCAATGCGTTATGCATGGTCTGCGTGCACACTTCCGCCATGCACAGGATGCGATGATCGGGAAGATGGAATATGAACTCCGCAGGCGCCTCCGTGCCGGAGGCCATCTGGAAGACAAAGCGAACACCATCGATGATGCGTTCTTCGCCCGTCTCGCTCACGAAATGGGTCGGCGGCACGAATGTCCGCTCCCCCTTCGCCGGGCTTTTGCCGATACCACCATCGACCACGCCATGCGGGCCGCGCGGGAGTGTCAGGCCGAATTGATAAATCGCCCGACGGGCCATCTGGTTGCCGCCGAAAATGCCTTCCGATGCGGCATAGATCATGAAATCCGCTGGCGCATAGATCGGCGGATGGTGAGCCTCATCTTCACCCGTGACACCTTTCAATCCGCCAAAATGATCTGGATGGGTGTGGGTGATCATGATCGCGCTGACGGGACGTTCGCCCAGCGTCTCATTGACCATGGCCAATGCCGCCGCCGAAGTCTGTCGCGTCATCAGCGGGTCGACGAGTATCCAGCCCGTCTCACCTCGTATCACTGTCATATTGGCATAGTCGCAGGCGCGGCACTGCCAAACACTGTCGCTGATCTGAAAAAGACCCGAAATCGCGTTCAACTGCGCCATGCGCCACAGCGACGGATTGACGGTGGGCGGGCAATCGCCTTGGAGAAAATCATAATCGGCAATGTCCCAAGCTGTGCGCCCGCCCGGCGCAGCAACGCCTCCATCCGGCAATTGTGCGATGCGACCGCGTGAAGCCGCCTCGAAATCTGTCCTGTCGGATAGTGGCAGCCTTTCCCCGAAAGCGGCATTGGCTCTGGCAGTCGCAGCGGCGAGGTTCGCCCGCAAGGCTTCGATGTCGTCCCCGTTCATTTTTCTCGCCCGGCTCTCCATTCTCCCCAGCGCATCTTTGCATTGGCACCAATCGTTGCAAACGGTTCAGGCGGAAGTTGTTTGGGCGGCGGGTAAGAAAGCATGGTGTCCAAACTGGGCGAGGTGCGGCCCATCACATGCTCCGCGATCAACTTGCCCGAAAGCGTGCCCATCGCCGTGCCAAGCCCGTTCTGGCAGCAGGCGGCATAAAGACCATCATCAATCTCGCCAAAGGCAGGCACCGCGTTCCAGCTTAGACACAGCAAGCCGCCCCAGCGATAGTCCATATCGACATGTGCCAGTTGCGGAAAACGCTCAACGAAGGAGCGATCATGCGACTTTGCAAATGTCTCGTGACGATCTTGCGCCACGCTTCGGCTTGGCGACCATGTGAAGCCGTTTCGAACAACGATCCTGTCGCCGCCCGTGCCTGACATGCGCCGGACGGTGGTGCCCATTGGATCAGCCGGTGTGAAACCCCAACGCTGTTCGCCACCAAGTTGTCGCCTCTCGTCTGTGGAGAGTGCCCGCGTCATCGACGCGTAGAGATAGACATGCATTAGGCGACGTTTGAAATGGCCGAAGCTTTCGACATGTCCATTGGTTGCCAGAATGACATTGCCAACTCGCAGCCTTCCTTTTGGCGTCTCGACCAGCCAGTGATCGCCATTGCTGGCCATGGCCGTGACGGGCGAGTTTTCAAAGATATCGACGCCCTGATCCACAAGCCCGTTGGCCAGATTGCGCAAATAGAGCGCAGGTTGCAGCATCGCCGTGCCCGGCGTGTAGAGCCCGCTTTGATAGTAGGATGAACCGCAAACCGCGCGCATCGCATCAGCGTCCAGCAACTCGAAATCCTCACCCATGTCTTCAAGATGGCGCGCATAGACCTCGTTGTGCGTAACACCCTTAGCGGTCGCCGCAGCGTTAATCTTGCCGCTGATCGTGAACGCCTCCTCGCTCATGCCGAGCTCTTCGACGGCTTCGGCAGCAAAACGGATTGCCTCGCGATTCATCGCCGTCTGTTGCCGATCACTCTCGCGCTGACCGGCATAGTCTTTTGACGCCAGATGATGCGGCAGATCGATCATGAAACCGGAATTGCGCCCGCCCGGTCCCTCGGCCACGCGCCGCGCTTCCAGCACGACAATGTCGAGCGTCCGGTCGAGTTGATTCAGCCGCCGCGCAGCAGACAGCCCGGCGAAGCCTGCTCCAATCACCACAACATCGGCGTTGCGCTTGCCTTCCAAGGGAGTTGAAGCCGGCGCTGGTGGCAGCAGCGCGTTCCATGCCGCAGGGCCGGGGTCGAAAGGCAGTCTGGCGACCTTCATCAGGTCGCCCGTCAATATTCGTCGTTTAGCGCATCAACGGCCGGGATCTCGCGCTCACGTCTGGCGATATAGTCAAGCAAGGCTTCATCCACAGCCGGATCGAGCTTCGGTTCCTCATAGGCGGCGAGCAAATCTCGCGCCCGTTCCAAAGCGCGTTGGGTGATTTCCTTCGATCCATCCGCAACCCATTGTTCGATGGAATTGTTGTCGAACATCTCCGGCATGAAGAAGGCGTCCTGGAACTTTGCCTGTGTATGCGGATGACCAAGATAGTGCCCGCCTGGGCCAACATCGCGCACCGCTGCCAGTGCTTCATCAAAGTCGCCCCATTGGATACCTTCAGTCATCCGGTAGCCCATGGCGCATTGCTCGGCATCGACAATGAATTTCGCGGTGGAACAATGCATGCCCGCCTCATTCCAGCCAGCCGAATGCCAGACGTAGTTGGCTCCTGCCATCAGCGCCGCCATCATGGTTGAGGCGGATTCATAGCCAGCCTGCGCGTCGAATGTTTTGGCACCGCCAAGCGTGTTGGAGGTACGCCACGGCACTCCGTAGAAGCGCGCCATCTGGCCAATCATGAAATTCATCAGCGATATTTCCGGCGTACCCGCCATGGGTGCGCCGGACTTCATCGAGACGGTTGAAAGATAATGGCCATAGATCGCTGGGGCGCCTTTGCGAACAACCTGCGTGTAGGCCAAAGCGGACAAGGCCTCTGCATTGAGTTGCGCAACCGCCGCAGCAGTGGATGCTGGTGTATTGGCGCCACCCAGCACGAAGGGCGAGCACAGAACGGGCTGATTGCACTTGCAGAAGGCGCGCATCGCGCCGAGCATGGTTTCATCCCAGACAAGCGGGGAGTTCCCATTGCAATTGCCGGTCACGACCGGATGCGTTTCCATGAAATCCGCGCCAAACAAAATGACGCACATCTCCATCACGTCTTCCGCGTTCTTTGGGCTTGTCGTCATGCCCATAAAAGTCTTGTCGGAGTGTTTCATCGAGGAGTAGGTGATGCGCAAATGCCGGTGCGCAACCACATGGTCCATCGGCTCCACAATGTGATGCGCTGAGGAATGCATGGCCGGGAGCATGTGAGCGAGTTTGTGGAAATTGGCCAGATCATCCAGCGTCGGCCCGCGCCGCACATCGTCCAGATCGCGCAGATAGGGTGCGCCGGTCATTGGAACGAAGATCGCATGATCCTTGCCAAGGGGCAGATTGTTGACCGGATTGCGCGCGTGATAGGTGAAACTCTCCGGGATCGTCGCGATCAATTCTCGGATCAGGCCACGGTCGAAATAGACCCGGTCATCGTCACCGATCTTCGCGCCCACCTTGCGCCAGTCTTCAATGGCGATTGCGTCGCGAAAAACGACGCCAACCTCCTCCAGAATGTCCATGGAGGCTGCATCGATTTTCGCAATCTGCTCCTCGTCCATAGGCTCGGTGAGCGGCAGATTGCGCTTGAGCGCGGGAAGCATGGTGGTGTCGATTGCGGTTCTGATCTCGCGCCGAGCGCCACGCCCTCCCCTGCGGGTGCGAACCGGTTCCTCAACCAGCGTCATTGCACCAGATCTCCGCTTGCCGGATCGGAAAGATCGACCCAAATCGTCTTCAGTTCGGTAAATTGGTCATGCGCATGGACGCCATTGTCGCGCCCGCCAAAGCCGGAGTGCTTGTATCCACCAAACGGTGTGGAGATATCACCCTCGCCATAGCAATTGACCGTCACCGTTCCTGCACGGATGGCCCGTGCGGTTGAGAGGGCCTTGCGCGTGTTCGCGGTGAAGATGCTGGCCGTCAGTCCGTAATCCGTATCATTGGCGATCTCGATGGCCTCATCCAGCGTGGCAACGGTGATGACGGAGAGAACGGGTCCAAAAATCTCGTTCACCGCAAGAGGACTGTCGCGCTCCACTTCGTAAATGGCGGGCTTGCAAAATGCGCCATCCATTGTACCCCCAACCAGCGCATCGCCCTTCAGGAAGGATGCAACCTTGTCGCAATGCTCCTTGTCGATCAGCGCGCCGAGATGATTTTGCGGGTCCAGCGGATCGCCCGTTTTCCAATCCCGAACCCTGGCGAGAATACGCTCCATCAGCGCATCCTTAATGTCCTTCTGAACGATCAGCCTTGAATTGGCCGAGCAGTTCTCGCCCATATTCCAGAAGGCCGCATTGACGACATGTTCGGCAACGAGATCGAGATTTTCAGCATCGTCCAGCACAATGGCCGGGTTCTTGCCGCCACATTCCAATACGACCTTTTTCAGATTGCTGTCCGCCGCATAGCGCAGGAAACGCCGCCCGGTTTCGGTCGAACCGGTGAAGCTGACCATATCGACATCCATGTGCAGGCCGAGCGGCTCACCGACCGAGGGGCCATCGCCCGGCAGCACTTGCAACACCCCCCGCGGCAGCCCCGCTTCGGAGGCGAGTTCGGCCACACGCAAAGCCGTCAGCGAGGTTTGCTCCGCAGGTTTGATGATGACGCTGTTGCCTGCTGCCAAAGCTGGGCCGATCTTCCATGCGAGCATCAGCAGCGGGAAATTCCAGGGCAGCACTGCGGCGACCACGCCGATCGGCTCGCGCACGATCATCGCCATCGCATCATCACCGGTTGGTGCGACCTGATCATAGATTTTATCGACCGCTTCGGCATGCCATTTGATCGTGTGGATCGTCTCGGGGATATCGATCGTCTCACAATCTCGGATCGGCTTACCGGAATCGAGGCTTTCCATCACCGCAAGCTCTCGCCTGTTGCGGGTGATCAGCTTGCACAGGCGGATGAGTACGTCCTTGCGCTCGCTTGGATGCAGCTTTGACCAATGCCCCTGATCAAACGCCTCACGTGCTTTTTCAACGGCCAGATCAACATCGTCGGCATTGCAAGCCGCGATCTCGCAGATTGTTTTGCCCGTTGCCGGGTTGACCGTGCCCAGCGTATCGCCACGACCGGGTCGAAACTTCCCGTCAATGAAGGACGAGCGGGGAAAATCGAGACCTGCAGCGATGGCAGCATAGTCATCTCGTGTCAGAAGATCGCTCATGCCGCTTCCTCCTCGATTTGCGCGACGGCGCGGTTCATGGTGCGGATCACCTGCTCCAACTCGCGCTTGTCGTCCTTGTTGAGCGGCTGCAACGGTCGACGCGGCGGGCCGCATTCGATGCCGCGCATGGTGACGCCGTGCTTGATGCATTGGACAAACTTGCCACCCTGCTCCAACACACGCATCAGCGGCAGCATGGCCGACATGATGCGACGCCCTTTCGTGAAATCGCCTTCGACAGCGCAGGCCTTGTACAGCGCGATATGCGCTTCCGGTGCGAAGTTTGAGCCCGCACACACCCAGGACCGCGCACCCCAGGCAAAGAATTCCAGCGCCTGATCATCCATGCCGCAAGACAGGGCAATATGCGGATAGTCTCGTGCCAGCATGTGCAATCGGTTGGGATCACCGGAGGATTCCTTCACCGCACAAAAGTTTGGAGAGCGCCCCAGACGGTCGAGCGTTTCCTCGTCCATATTGACCGACATGCGACCCGGATAGTTGTAAAGCATAACCGGCAGATTGGCCTCCCGGTCGATCGCGAGCGCGTGCAACGCGATCTCACGTCCGGTCGGATAGGCATAGGGCGGTGTCGTTACCAGAATGGCGTTGGCGCCAATGGCTTTGGCTTCGCGTGCGTAAAGGATCGAGTCTTCGGTTCGGATTGCCCCGGTTCCGACAATCAATGGCAGACGATCGCCTATGATCGTCTTGGCGAGTCGCATGAGCGCAAATCGCTCGTCCATCGACTGCGCGTAATATTCACCCGTCGTTCCCGCCACGATCAGCCCATGAACGTCTTTGGCAATCAAAAATTCGATCACCTCACCAAAGGCCGTTTCATCGATCCCGTAATCGGCGCCATGCGGCGTCACGACAGGTGTGTAGATGCCTTCAAACTGCATCGGCGATGTCTCCAAGATCGATCGGCAGCGCATCCGGGTTCACGAAACGCCCCATCTGGCCGCGAGACAATTCCCAATGCTGCATGGTGAGAGCGACCGCAGCTTCTGCATCGCGATCAGCGAATGCCTCGATCATCGCATCATGTTGCTTAACGGCCTCAGCGACACGCTTGCGATCTTCGCCGCTATGGGCCTCATAAAAGGTGTGGCCAATCCTGGTGTGATCGATCAGCAGCCGGTTGAGGCTCGGCGTCAAGAAGGGCGAAGCGGCGATTGAACCGATCTGCGCGTGAAAACGGTGATTGTGATGCGCCGCCGCGCTCACATCTCGCGAGTCAACAGAGGTTCGAAAATCACTTTGAATGTCGCGTAGCACCTTCAAGTCGGTCTGCGAAGCCTGCTGTGCCGCCAATCGCGCGACCGCTGCGTAAATCATCGGAGCGGCCAGAAAGAAATGGCGCAAGGTCGCAAGATCAAGTGAGGCAACCTTTGCGCCCCGATTGTCCTGCACCACCACATAGCCTTCACCGGCTAGCCGTTGCAGCACTTCACGAAGCGGCGTGCGCGAAATGCCGTACTCTACGGCAAGCTGGATTTCGTCTAGCGGCGATCCCGGAGCCAGCTCCATGGACAAAATTCGTCGCCGCAGAGCCTCAGCGCATTCATGTTTGGCATTGCGTTTCATCGGCGCAGGTTAGTCTGAAAGCACTGATTATACAAGATGCATACAATTTTGAGTCGCCGAAAATTTCTCAGATGGGAGGCATGAAATTTGCGTGAGGCAGATTGGGCGTTTACCTTTTGTTAACCATCCGCATACATTCTTTGTTGACGTAACAAACACCGGCTAATCCGTCTTTGGGCGGCCTTTGAAGCGGCGCGGTTGGTGATTGTTGCTTCAGTCAGTCCGCAGCTTTGCTGTTTATAAGTGAGGGAGCGTTGCGATGAATACACGCGATGCTATTGGTAATACTGTGTCCTTTTTTGTGTATCGTGCGTTTGCAATTGAGCGGCAAGTTGAAACTGGACGCGATGAGCTTCTGGAACGCTCCCGTGAACTGCGAGCCCTGTCAAAAACTCTGCAATCCGACGCCCGCAGGCTTCGTCATGAAGCCAGAGCGGCTCGAGATTTGTCGATCGCATAGCCGATTTGAACCCGAAAAGGGACTTGTCCCAGTAGAGACACCTTATCGGCTGGCACAAAGCCTTGCTTAGTGTACAATTTCCATCAGCTTGTCGCCGAAGTTTTGCAAAGTGAACTCATACTTGTTCACGCAGGCATGCACTGAGAAGTCACGTGCGGAGCCGAAGATCGGGTGATCGATGTCCGATGAAATCAGGACGATTTTGCCTTTGAACCCCGCGCCCCGAATTTGCGGAACGGTATCTCTGAAATCGTCATAGGGGTGCAGTCTGTTGTCGAGCAGGACAACATCCGGCGAGTTACTTCCGATCTCGGCCTTTGCCTGCTCCATATCCATCGCGTGGCAAAACTCAATCATCTCAAACCGGCTCGCATAGCAGCGAAACAGTTCATGCTGATTGTCATTGTCGTCGACGAGAAGAAATCTCAGTCCCATTACCTAACCCCCGCCCGGGTTTAAGTACGCGCCCAAATGATTCGTTCGTTAACGAATCATTTAGTGTGAAACTGATCGCGTCAAGCTCAATAGAACTAAATCACACAAACAAGCGCAGATTCCTCAGAATTATTGCGCTGCATCGTGAGCGGTTCACAGATTTCACAAACTCTTTTGAGGCTGGTGACATCCAGAGGTTTCTGAACGAAGAAATGTGCTCCGGCTTCTTTTGCATTAAGCTTGTCAGCCGGATCTTCAGACCCGGAACATATACCAATAAACAGATGAGGGTCAGCGAAGTCTTCTAGAGTGTTGCGAATGACTTCCACACCATTCATGAGTGGCATGTTCAAATCGACCATGATCAACATGGGTTCCGCCGGGTCCCGCGATTTCAGAACGCGGCGCAACTGGTCAAAACTCGTATGATGCATGAGTTTGGCCGCAATCTTCTGCTTCTTTAAAAGCAATCCGGACAGAAACGCCTCATCATCCGAGTCGTCCATGTACTGAATTTCGCGGATCAGTTTTTCAGTCACTTGCGGTCACCCGGTCTGGCAAGAAGATCAGGAAGCCGATGCCACCAAGCGAACTGTCGACGCACTCTATCGTTCCGCCATACTGCATGACGATGCGCTGAGCGATCGAAAGTCCAAGTCCAGTTCCTTCCACCTCATCGCGCCGTTGCAGACGGCTGAAAAGATTAAAAATGTCCCTGCGCGACTTTTCCGGAATCCCCGGCCCATTGTCCTCCAGCAAGAACTGTTGGCCGCCCGCGATCTTCTCCGCCGATATTTTGATTACCGGCTTGCGCTTGTCGGAGAACTTCAGCGCGTTGCCGATCAAATTTTGAAACAGCTGGGTAAAATGAACCTGCGCCCCCTTTATTTTGGGCATGTCGCCAACCTCAACAGTCGCCTTCTGTTCCTTGATCACCAGCGACAGGCCCTCAAGAATGTCGCCGATCACTTGGCCAATATCGGCATCTTCAAGCTCGATCTTCGCATCGATCCGTGAATAGGCAAGGAGGCTGTCGATAATAGCCCGCAGTCGTGTCGTGTTTGTGCTGATGCGTGTGAGGATATCCCGGCGCTTCTCATCATCGGCATCGAAATCGGGATCGGTGAGCAGCATCGACATCGCTTCGATCATCCGCACCGGTTCCTTCATGTCGTGCGAACACACATAGGAGAAGCGGTTCAGTTCCTCATTGGAACGGGCCAATTCGTCGAGCGTGTTCTGCAAATCGCTCTCCTTTCGTTTTTCTTCGGTGATATCGCGAAATACGCCGAAAATGGCGGTGACCTCGCCATTTTCCTCTATGTCTGGCGCCCCGAGAGAGCCAACATTGCGCTGTTCGCCGTCGCGACGAATAATGCGGGCTTCAAACTCAAACTGCTCACCATTGTTGATGGCTCGGTCCAGACTGCTGCGCACCGTGGAAACATCATCCGGATGGTAGAAATTCACTCCAGTCTCCAAATCAGGAGTGAATTCGGCGCTGTTGGTCCCGTGCACCTGGTGCACCTGTTCGGACCAGAACACCGTCTCGTTGACCAGGTCGACCTTCCAATAGCCCACACCTGAGATATCGGCAGCCAGTTCCAACTGCTCCTTGCGTTCGCGCGTGGCGTTGAGGATTTCACGTTCCTCGGTAATGTCGGCAACGGCACCAACGACCCGCAGCGGCTTGCCGTCATCGCTCCATGTGGCCTGCGCATGAGAGCGAATCCACATCTGCTCACCGTCAGCGCGCCTGATGCGATAGGTCTGATCGAACGGCTCACGGTGCTTCAAATGGGCCTCCCGCCCCTTTTGCACACGCTCACGATCTTCGGGCACAATTGCCTTGTCGAAGAATTCCATCATCCTGCGGCGTCCCGGTTTCTTGACGCCGAAAATCGCCATCATCCTTTCCGACCAATAGACATCGCCCGTTTCGAAATCCTCTTCCCAAAGTCCGATTTTCGAAGAGCGCACCGCTTGTTCAAGCCGTAGCTCGCTGCGTTTTCGCGCCTCTTCGGCTTCATGCTGATCGGTAATATCCTGCATCACAGCATAGATGGCCATCTCATCCTTTTGAGGATGTTTGGCAGGCACCTCGTTGGTGCGGGACCAGAACTTTCGACCGCCCTTCAGCTTGTAGAGTTGTGTTTCACCAAGCCGCGGCTCGCCGGATTCAAGTGTTGCGACATCCCGAGACTGCAACCGCTTCACCACACTCTTGTGGAAGAAGTCGCCAAATTTCGCGCCTTTCACGTCATCGACTTCGCTACCCAGCAGGCTGGCGGCAATCTCGTTAGCCCGAATGATCCGGCCCTCCTTGTCGCGCGCCATAATGCCGACAGGAACGGTATCGAACATAAGCTGAAGCTCGTCACGGACCCGCATCAACTCCTCAGTGTTGTCGACAACAATCACAATCGCACCGACAAGATCGTTGGAACTTGAAAAATGCGGTATGATCTTCATCGTGGCACTTTCCGGCGCCCGATGAATGTTCCATTCCATGGGCTCGCCACTATCGAGCGCGGCATGCAGGCTTTCCACCAGATCGGGATAGCCGGGCCGCATGCGGCAACGGCTAGCATGCGGCATGGCGAGATCCGGAGCGATGCCGAAGAACGCCTCGGCGGTGCCGCTGGCGTTGGTGATGTTGAGATTGCGATCCACCACGAGCAGCGGGATGGTGATGTTATCCAGAATGCTGGACAGGCTTTGATTGACAACGGTCAGTTGCTGAGCATTGACCTGCAATTCTTCATTAACGGTCGAAAGCTCCTCATTGGTTGATTGAAGCTCCTCGTTTGATGTCTCTAACTCTTCGTTGGTGGACTGAAGCTCCTCATTGCTCGACTGCAGTTCCTCGTTGAGAGCCTGCAATTCCTCATTGGACGTCTCGAGTTCTTCGACTGTTTGCTGCAAATTGGTTTTTGCGATCGTCAGCTCGTTGGTGAGATCAGCGACTTGGCGACGCAACGCTGCTACGGCCGCGTTCTCCTCAAGATCTTCGAGTTGCTCTTGCACCGCGGCATTGAGCAGCTCGTCCTCCCATTCGGTAAACACGGCCAGGGCGAGCGTCTCGTCCTCTCGCCCGTTCTCGACCGGATAGATCGTCACCTTTTCGCGCAGCTTCGGATTGGCTTCACTCGCCCTTGTGAAGCCCTCAGACACTTTGCGATGCCTGATCACACCCGGCACCGCAGCCTGAATATCCTGGCGGAAAGGCTCACGCAGGAGCGATGTTATGCGCGTATCTACAAAGCCAGGCGAAACGCCGACATAATGTTGAAAGTCACCATAGGACTTTTGAATATTGAGCTTGCTGTCGATCAGGATCGCGCAGCGCCCAAGCCCCCCAATCAGCGACTCCAAACGTTCCTCCGCCTCACGAAGGTCGCTTGCGGCCACAGAAGCAGGATAAGCAGAGGCCTTTGTTGGCAAAGTAGGCCTCTGATAGATCATCTCTCGGGGAGCGCGCCGTTCCTGAGATGAACGCTGATAGAAGATGTGCTTCTCGCTACCAGCCGGTTTGAACAGTGCTTCTGACGCCGTGACCGCTTCCGACTTGCCCAGAAACAAAAGGCCGCCCGGAACCAGAGAATAGTGGAAACGGCTGAACACTTCCGTTTGCAGGCTGGACTGAAAATAGATCAGCAGATTTCGACAGCTGATCATATCGACCTTCACGAAAGGTGGGTCCTGCGCAACATTGTGCATGGAGAAGACCATCTTCTCCCGCAGCATTTTCTTGACGGTGTATCCTGATCGTGCGTCGTCAAAATATTTTCGGATCAGGTCGGAGGGAACCTGGTCGAGCGCGCTGTGAGGGTAGAAGCCGCGTCGGGCCACTTCCACCGCGTCGGCATCGATATCGGTGGCAAAAACCTGCAACTTCGCGTTGTCCGTCGCGCCCAGCTCCAGCATCGCTTCCGAAAACAGCATGGCAAGCGAGTAAGCCTCTTCTCCAGTCGCTGAACCCGGCACCCACAGGCGTATGCGGTCGCCTTTTTTCTTCCTGACAATGTCGCTGATATAGGGCTTAAGCGCATCGAACTCAGCCGGGTCGCGAAAAAACGACGTCACGGAAATCAGCAGATCCTTGAACAGGAACTGAATCTCTTTCTCGGATCCCCTTGCGAGCTCAACATAGTCTTCCAGACTATCGGTATTGGTGGCAGCCATCCGCCGTTCGACACGCCGCTGAACGGTCGCGGCCTTGTAGTGGCGGAAATTGACTTTGGTGTGCTCATGCAACAGCTGGATCAGTTCCGAAATGCCGTCCAGATTGAGCGGCATCGCCCTTAGCGACGACAGATCACGCGGCTGTTCAATAACCCGCGCAATCTGCGTCCCGATCTCTTCCGGTGACATGACGAGATCAACACAGCCTGTCTCAATTGCCGCCAAGGGCATGCTGGAATATTTCGCCGTCAGCTCGTCCTGGGCAATCGTAACTCCACCATGCTTGCGGATCGCTCGAATGCCTTTGGCACCATCAGAACCCGTTCCGGACAGAATGATCCCGACCGAATCCGGTCCTTTCGCTTCAGCCAATGAACACAGAAAGATGTCGACTGAGGGCTTAGGAGAGGTCGGCTCCTTGCTTGGATCAATCAGTCTAAGATAGCCGTCCTTAGCGATGATGTTCTGGTTCGGCGGCGTGATATAAATCGTGTTGACTTTGGGTTTGAGCTTGTCGGTGACATCCTTCACCTCAATGCCGGTTTCTCGACCTATGATTTCCGACAGCATGCTTTTGTGATGCGGCGCCATGTGCTGCGCAACGATATAAGCTGCCGGTTGCCCATCCGGCAGATTGCGCGCCAAACCCCGCAAGGCTTCCAACCCACCCGCGGAAGCTCCAAAACCTATCCAGACCCGGGCGGTTTCCCCCTGATCAGTTGAATCGGACTTCTTGGACTTGGACTTTGCCACCTGCCGCATCACCCCCTGCAACCGCCTTCAACATGTGGGCAAAAATTCAACGTCCGCACACATGAGGTACCTAAGTCAACTCGTCGAATGCTCAGGAATGCGTTTAGACCTGATCGATTGATCGATCAGGTGGTCATCTCGCAGCAGCCCAACGTCACTGCGCGCGCCGTGAGATCCAAATTGAAGAGTCTGGTGTTCCCTGCATTCCACGACCTGGTTCCGCCTGTTGCGAGCCTATTTGCAATCACTTGACTTATCAACCGGCAGGGTATTGTACCTCTGATCAATCCACGTCGTGCATCAGTTCGCGCTCGTTTCGATGGATTCCACAAGGCCAGCGGACGCGGATCGGCTGGCCGCATCCGCAAGCGCTTGTGCCCGAAGCCCATCATCAATCGTCGGGCTCGGTGTTTCTCCGGATGTCACACATTTGAGAAAGTGTTGCATTTCCAACATGTAGGCCTCGCCATATCGTTCCAGAAAGAAGTGCTGAGCGGGAGCGCTTCGAAACCCGTTCTCGACCGCAATTTCCACAGTGTCCCGGACCTTGTTGCCCGCACGCAGCATGCCCCCTGATCCATGAACTTCGATGCGCTGGTCGTATCCATAGCTGGCGCGGCGGGAATTGGTGATCTGACACAATATACCGCTCTTCGTACGCATTGTGACCGCCGCAGTGTCAAAATCACCAGCCGCTCCAATTTCCGGATCGACTTTGCAAGACCCGGTCGCGAACAGGGTGGCCGGTTCCTCCCCCATCAAAAATCGCACCATGTCGAAATCATGGATCATCATGTCTCTGAAGATGCCACCCGAACTCTTGATATAGGCGACCGGAGGCGGCGCCGGGTCGCGTGATGTGATGATGACTTGTTCGACATCGCCGATTTCACCCGCATCAATGCACTTTTTGAGCCTGGCGAAGGATGGGTCAAACCTGCGATTGAATGCCGTCAGGAAGGGAACACCCGCCGCCTCGACCGCTCGTTTGCAACGCACAATATTGTCCGTCGACATATCGACCGGCTTTTCGCAGAATATTGCCTTGCCAGCCGCCGCGGTGTTTTGAATGAGATCAAAATGCGTGTCCGTTGGAGTCGCAACAATAATGGCATCAATCGCAGCATCGTTCATAACTGCATCCGCGTTTGAGACAGGCGCGCCATGTTTGTCCGACAGCGCCTGTGCCGCCGCCGCGCTGGCGTCAACGACAGCAGCAAGCCTTGCATCCTCCATCAACACCAAATTCTGCGCGTGAACCTGACCGATGCGTCCGCATCCAAACAGTGCAACCGACACACTCATTTGACGCTTCCCTTCCCTGCTGATCCCAATGCGCGATAGACGCTCACGGCTTCTGCTCCGAGTGCCGGTTCCACGCGCTTCAAAATGGTGTTGCGATCGAACATGTCCGGATCCTCCGTCAATGCGCGGCGCAGGCTTTGGCCAAAGCACTGCCTCAGCTGCGTCCCGATATTGAACTTGCAGATCGCGGAGCCGCGGGCGAGCCGTTTGCGCTGGTTTTCAGGAACGCCCGAACCGCCGTGGATGACCAGGGGGCACTGCGTGGCCGCCTCAATCGCCGCCAACGCTGGTTCATCGAGCACGGTTCCTGCCTGCCGCTGCAAATGCACATTGCCGATGGAAATCGCCATCGCATCGACCCCGGTCTCGCTTGCGAACCTTGCGGCCTCCACCGGATCGGTCACCCGCGAGACCTCCCCTTGTGCGTAGCCGACAAAGCCGATTTCTCCTTCGCAAGAGACGCCATTCCGATGGGCCAGTGCCGCAATTGCAGCCGTTTCCTCGATATTCTCATCAAGCGGCTTGGCCGAACCGTCGAACATGACCGAGGTAAAACCGCACTCTATCGCTTCGCGGCATTCATCTGCGCTGTAGCCGTGGTCAAGATGCAGCACCACCGGAACAGACGACTGATCGGCAAGCTGCCCCATCATCGAAGCCAATACTGACAGCGGTGTGTGTTCGCGGCAGCCCGGTCCGGCCTGCAAGATCACGGGCGAATCTTCCGACTCGGCTGCGGTCACATAGGCGCGCATATCTTCCCAGCCCAGACACACCATGCCCGCGACGGCGTAGCCATGCGACAGCGCCGGTTGCAGCACTTCGGCAAGCGTCGCTCTCATAATAGCGCAACAGCCGTCAGCGCCATCATTTGAACTTGGCGATCATGTCTTTGATGCCGGGAATGGTTTCCAACTGGTCGGCATGGCTCGGCTGGAAGTATTGCACCAGCGAGCGCTGCGACAGGCCGCCCAGAATTGTGAAGTAATACATCTCATAGCCCGGCAGCACCGCACAGGGGTGGTAGCCATTGTCGAGGCAGATCGTGGAACCATCGACGATATGATAGGCATCGCCCGACTTTCCGTCCTCACGCTGCAACATCTGCACACCGGAACCGTGATTGGGGCGAAAACGGAAATTGTAGGTCTCGTCATGACGCGTTTCCAACGGCAGACGATCCGTATCATGCTTGTGGCTGGGAAAGCCCGACCAACCGCCCTGGCCTACGGTGAACAATTCCGACACCAACAGACGACCAACCTTGTCGGCCTGTTTCTGCCCCAGAATATGCTTGATCTTGCGGTGTGTCTTGGTGTCGTCCGAGCCGTATTGTACCAGATCGAGCGCGTCGGAGCGCACATCAAAGGGCTCCAGCATCTTGTCATATTTGGCGCCGGCCACGAACACTTCCGCCTCTTCAGAAACGCATACCATTCGGGCTGTGGTACCGACTGGCACATAGACGCCTTCAGGCTCCCCGTCCCAGACATCCACACCGCGCCCACCAAGAGCGGCGAATGACACGCCCTCTACGTCTACATCGACCGAGCCAGTCGCCGGCACGATGCATGTCTCATAATCGGGAACGCTGTATTCGAAAGCCTGATCCCTGGTCAGCTTGACGATGTTGAAATAGTTGAGCGGGACGGTCGCGTTGTCGACGTCCACGATCGGCTTGTTGCCATTGTCGAATGGAGGAATGTGCATGGGCGTTACGCGTCCTGTGTCGGTCCCGGATGGGTGGCGAGAAACTCTTCAAGTTCGGCCAGATCAGGCATGGCCGGTGCGCAGCCAGGTTTGGCAACCACGATGGAGGCGCAGGCCGAACCGCGCAGCACCGAAATGTGCAAGTCATGGCCGGCGGCCAGCGATGCCATCAGACCGGCCATGAAACTGTCCCCGGCCCCAGTCGGCTTGAGCGCCTCGACGGGAAAGATGCCGGTGCGCAACTCTTCACCGCCTGCAAAGGTGATCGCGCCCTTCTCGCCCATCTTATAGACGACGATCGACGCACTTTCGGCTGCGAGTTCTCGCGCCATGGTGAGACCTTGATCATAGTCTCCCGCCATGAAGCCAAACTCTTCATCATTGCCGACAATGACATCACACATCGCACCGGCACGCGACAGCACGTCGGCAGCCACCTGCGCAGAGGGCCACGAATAGGGGCGATAATCGATATCGAAAATGATGGGCATGCTGCACGCCTTTGCCCGCTCGAAAGCGTGGAACGCCGCGCTGCGAGAGGGTTCGGCGGCAAACACCGTGCCCGCTGTGATCAGCGCGCTATGATCTGAGAAATCCACCGCATCGATGTCGCCCATAGACATCTCAAAATCCGCCGCGCCGTTGCGGTAGATGACGGTTTGATGATCCTCGACACGGCTTTCATAAATCGCGATGGAGTTGCGGCACTCGCCGCCGACCGTGCGCACATGGCTTGCATCCACGCCATATGCGCGCAACTGGTTGATGCAATAGCGCCCAATCGCATCGTCGGACACACAGGTCACCAGCGCAGCAGAGCCGCCGAATTTGCAGATACCGGCGGCAATATTGGCGGACGAGCCACCCATGCCGACCCGCATGTATTGCGCTTCTTCCGTCTTGGATCCTGGTGGCTCGGCGGAAAGGTCCATGCCGACGCGACCAATGACGAGGAACCGGTTTTTCGCAATCGCATTCAGCAGGTCCTGCATGGTTCAAACGCCCTTGCGCTGACGCGGACGGGTCGATTCCTGCTCAACATGAGCGTCGCGAATGCTGGCATGATCGCTGATATGCGGCGTCCCAACCTCCCACCACGCATGGCCCTGCGCTGTCCAGCCTTCATAGGCATCGACATTCATAACGATGACATAAGTCCGGTCAGCTTGCTTGGCCCGCTTGAACGCTTCAGCCAATTCTCGCGCGTCACCGACAAGCTCTGCATACGCGCCCATCGCGCGGGCGTGGCTTGCAAAGTCCACGGCGAAGGCTTGCGGAATGGTCGGCGCATCCTTCAGCAGATTGTTGAAGCTCTCATTTCCGGTGTTGTTTTGCAGCTTGTTGATGACGGCAAAGCCACCATTGTCCAGCACGAGGACGATGAGCTTCTTCTTGCTCAAGACCGACGAATAGATGTCTGAATTCATCAGGAGATAGGAGCCGTCCCCGGTGAAGACGATAGTGTCACCTTCCGGCTCTTTCTCGCTTTGCGCGATGCGCGCACCCCAGCCGCCCGCAATTTCATAGCCCATGCACGAAAAGCCGAATTCAACATCGACCGTGCCGATGTCCAGCGTGCGCCAATTGGCCGTTACCTCCGCTGGCAATCCTCCAGCAGCGGCGACAACCCGATCCCGTGGACCGCACAATGCGTTCACAACACCGATGGCCTGGGCATAGGAATTGGGCCTGTTGTTGCCGTCCGCGCCATTGGGGCTGACATTTTCTGCCACATAGGCAGTCCATGTCTTGCGATGCGACGCCGCCTGTTCGGTCCAGCTCTGCGGAGCTTTGTAGTCTGCAAGCCGTTCATTCAGCGCAGCCAGGGTTAGTTTAGCATCCCCCACCACCGGCAGCGACCGATGCTTGCCCGCATCATGGCGCGCGGCATTAACCGAAACGAATTGGGCATCGCGCGCGAAAGCCGTCCAGGAACCTGTCGTGAAATCCTGAAGCCGGGTGCCGACGGCGATGATGACATCCGCCTCTTCGGCAATCGCATTGGCGCTGTCCGACCCCGTGACACCGATCGGCCCGATATTGAGCGGATGCGTGTCCAGCATATTGGCGCGCCCGGCAATGGTCTCCACCACCGGCATGGCGTGACGTTCGGCAAATTGCGTGAGTTCCGCCACCGCCCGCGAATATTGCACGCCGCCTCCAGCGATGATCATGGGGCGCTTCGCCGATTTTAGCGCCAATACGGCGCGCTCCAACTCTCCCTCATCGGGCGCCTGGCGGCGTATGGAATGAAGGCAAGGCTCGAACATCTCGACCGGGTAGTCATAGGCCCAGCCCTGCACGTCCTGCGGCAGCGCGAGAAAGGCCGGTCCGCAATCAGCGGGGTCGAGCATCGTTGCAATGGCCGCGGGCAAAGACTGGATGATCTGCGCCGGATGAGTGATGCGGTCCCAATAGCGCGACACGCTCTTGAACGCGTCGTTGAGACCGAAGGTTGGATCACCGAAATGCTCAAGCTGTTGCAGCACCGGATCGGGCAGCCGCGTCAAAAAAGTGTCCCCACACAGCATGAGCATGGGAAGACGGTTCGCATGAGCCAGCGCAGCGGCAGTGAGCAGATTGGCTGTCCCCGGCCCCGCTGAAGCGGTGCAGAACATGATGCGCTGGCGCAGATGATATTTCGTATAGGCCGCAGCGGCAAAGCCCATGCCCTGTTCGTTTTGCCCGCGATAAAGCGGCAACTCCTCCCGGTGGTCGTAAAGCGCTTCACCCAGACAGGTCACATTGCCGTGGCCGAATATGCCAAAGCCGCCGCCGAACAGGCGCACCCTTTCGCCATCCACCTCGATAAATTGCTGTGCCAGATAGCGGATGATCGCCTGCGCGACCGTGAGGCGGATGGTTCCTTCCGTGTCAACCATCACTCTGCGCAAACATGGTTTTGCTCCAGTCTGTCCTTCACTGCCACTCCTCTCATGGCGCTTGACGGCCTTGTCTGAATTGACGATACAGAAATTGCAACCGGTTGCAAATGCGTTCCTTTTGCAGCCGCCACTTTGCCGCCGGAAGGGCGCGCCGCATGGCAACACTCAATATCGGCATTGTCGGTGGTGGCTATATGGGGAAGGCCCATGCGAGCGCTTTCGCCTCTGTCGGCACGGTATTTGAAACCCGTGCGAAGCCGATCCTGCACAGTGTGTGCGGATCAAATCCCGCATCGTCCAAACGATACGCGCAGGCTTACGGGTTCGCGAAGGCCGCGACCAATTGGCAGTCGCTGGTTGATGATCCCCAAGTGCAGGCGATCATCATCGCCTCACCGCAGGAAACGCACCGCCCCATTGCCGAAGCGGCACTCGCGCTTGGCAAGCCGGTGCTGTGCGAAAAGCCGTTGGGCGCCAGCCTTGCAGATGCGCAAGCCATGACGCTTGCCGCAAATTCCTCCGGTGCGGTCAACATGATCGGCTTCAACTACATGAAGACACCGGTCACACAGCATGCGCTTGCCATGGTAAAATCCGGCGCGCTGGGCGAGATCGTCAGCTTCCGCGCCTGCCATACGGAAGACTTTCTAGCGGGTCCAACGACCCCCGGCAGTTGGCGCACGAATGGGCCGGCAAACGGCAATATGGGCGATCTCGCCCCGCATATCGTCAATCACGCCTTGCAGTTCATGGGGCCGATTAGGGAGGTGATGGCCGACATAAGCACGGTGCACACAGAGCGGCCCGACGGTGCAGGCGGCATGGTTCCGGTGACCAATGATGACCAGGCGACCCTGCTGTGCCATTTCGAACATGGTGTTTGCGGTACGCTCCATTGCAGCCGCATCGCAACCGGCAAGAAGATGGGCATCGAGTATGAGATCGCCGGCACGGAAGGCGCCCTGCGCTTCGATCAGGAAGACCAGAATGCGCTTTGGTATTACGACGCGAGCAACGCCGCATCCGAGCGCGGCTTTCGCCGCATTCTTGCCGGGCCGGAGCATCCCGATTATGTGAATTTCTGCCTTGGTCCCGGCCATGGCACCGGCTATCTCGACCAGATCATCATTCAGGCCGCGGCCTTTTTGCGGGCTGTCGATGGTGAAGCCGATCAGGGGCCGGACTTCGCGGCAGGGCTTGCCGTTTCAAAGGTGATTGATGCCGCATGGCGTTCACATGAGGCACGCGAATGGGTCGCCGTTTGAGTAAAGACGGCGCTTGGGGAGGAAACCAGAATGGCGATAAGGATCGGCAACGCGCCCTGTTCCTGGGGCGTGGAGTTTGCGGACGACCCGCGCAACCCGCCCTGGCGGCAAGTTCTCGCTGACTGTCGCGACGCGGGCTATACCGGCATCGAACTGGGGCCAGTCGGCTTCATGCCAGAAGACCCGAGCGAGCTTGGCGAAGCACTCTCCGAATTCGATCTGGAACTGATCGGCGGCGTTGTCTTTCGACCCTTTCACGATCCTGACGCCTGGGAAGATGTGCTCGACGGCGCGACGCGCACCTGTAACGCGCTGACCGCTCATGGGGCTCAGCATCTGGTGCTGATCGATTCCATCTCACCGCGCCGGGCGCCCACAGCCGGTCGGGTGCAGGAGGCGGACATCATGTCGGCTCAGGAATGGCGCGCCTATGTCGGGCGCATCGAAACCATCGCAAAGATGGGCCACGAAGAGTATGGCCTAACGGTGGGCATTCATGCCCATGCGGCAGGATTCATGGATTTTGAGCCGGAGTTGGAACGGTTGCTCGATGAGGTGGACGAGACGATCCTGAAGATCTGCTTTGATACCGGCCACCATTCCTATGCGGGGTTTGATCCGGTCGCTTTCATGAAGCGTTACATCGAACGTATCTCCTACATGCATTTCAAGGATATTGATCCTATGGTGAAAGCCGATGTGATCGCCAAACGCACCGGCTTCTATGATGCCTGCGCGCAGGGCATCTTTTGCAATCTCGGCGAAGGGGATGTCGACTTCCCTGCGGTTCGCCAAATCCTTCTGGACAATGGCTTTGAGGGCTGGTGCACGGTCGAACAGGATTGCGACCCCGCTGGCGACACATCACCGATCGATGACGCAAAGGCCAATCGCGCCTATCTGCAATCCATCGGATATTGAAGGGCATCTCGATATGGCAAAGCTGCGATGGGGTATGGTTGGTGGCGGCGAAGGCAGCCAGATCGGCAGCGCGCACAGGCTTGGCGCACGGATCGACGGGCTGTTCGACTTTTGCGCCGGAGCGCTTGACCACCGCCCCCAACAAGGCCGCGACTACGGTCAGCATTTGGGCCTCACCGAAGATCGCGCTTACGGCAGTTGGCAAGAGATGCTGGAGGGCGAACGCGGCCGCGACGACGCAATCGACCTGGTAACAGTCGCGACGCCCAATGCCACGCACTACGCGATCACCAAGGCCTTTCTTGATGCCGGCTTTCATGTGCTGTGCGAAAAGCCGATGACGATGACGGTGGAAGAAGCCCGCGATATCGTCAAAACCTCCCGCGAAACCAAACGCATCTGCGCCGTGAACTACGGCTATACGGGCTACTCGCTCGTTCGGCATATGCGGGCAATGGTGGAGCGTGGGGAGGTCGGCAAGGTTCGGCTTGTTCAGGCCGAATTCGCCCATGGCCATCATGCGGACGCCGAAGATGCCGACAATCCACGAGTACGCTGGCGATACGATCCGGCTCAGGCTGGCGTGTCAGCGCAGTTTGCCGATTGCGGCATCCACGCGCTCCACATGGTCTGTTTCGTAACAGGGCAGAACGTCACCAGCCTCAGCGCAGATTGCGTGTCCTGCATTCCGTCGCGCGTTTTGGAAGACGATGCGATGGTGAATTTTCGCATGGATGGAGGGGCAGTCGGTCGGCTGTGGACGTCCTCCATCGCGATCGGCCGCCAGCACGGGCTGACGATCAAGGTCTTTGGCGAAACCGGCGGTTTGTCATGGGCGCAGGAGCAGCCAAACCAGCTGTTTTACATGCCGCTGAACCAACGCTTGCAGATCATTGAGCGTGGTGAAGCCGGGCTGTCACCACAGGCGGACCGGACCAGCCGGGTCACGATCGGCCATGCGGAGGGCATGCCGCTCGCCTTTGCAAATATTTACACCGATCTCGCAGAAGCGATTATGGCTCGAAAGGAAGGTCGCCCGATCGACCCCGCAGCTGATTTATGTCCGCGCGCTGAAGACGGGCTGCATTCCATGGAGGCAATTTTCGCCGTCGCAGAGTCCGGCAAGCACGAAGGCAAGTGGATCGAATTGGCCTGACACTCGCAATCTAAGCAACAATCGGTCTCAGCGTGCCGCGCTCGATCACGTCGCAGCGGAACAATCGTGATTCCGGCATTCGTTCAGGATCATCTAGCATATTCACGATCAGTTCGATCGAGGCATCGATGATATCCTCGATCGGCTGGCGTATGGTCGACAGGTTAATGTTGGGCCAACTCGCCATCTCCATATCATTCAGCCCGATGATCCCGACATCGGCAGGGGCGCTCATGCCAAGCGTTTGTAGGGCTGACAAAGCACCAACGGACAAGACATCATCACCGCAAAAATAGGCTTCAGCCGGGTCGCCCGAAAGAAGACGCAGCATCTCCTCACGCCCGGCAGTGAACGCATAACCATCCGCGAAACTGTGTGTGACGCTGATGCCCTTGCGTCCTTTCAACACCTGTAGAAAGCCAGCCAGTCGATCTTGCGTCGATGTCGCCTCCTCCGGCCCGCCCAAAAAGCCGAGCGACGTGTAGCCCCGCGCCAGCAATGTGCGGGCCGCCATCGCACCACAGGCGTGATTGTCGATACCGACAACATGCACGTCGGGCTTTTCCGCCTTTCGACCGAAAGAATGCACGATGGGGATGGTGGCCCCGCGAAAGCTGCGCGTGAAATCTGGTGGTAGAGTGGAAGACGCAACGATCACGCCATCGACCGAATATTGGCGCAACATGCGCAGAGAGTTCTGCGGATCGCGCTCACCCGACAAATTGACAAGCAGCGGTCGCAGCCCTCTGCTTTGCAGACCGCGCGTGAACAGATCAAAGATCTCCAGAAACAATGGATTGTGGAAGTTGTCCGAGACAAGACCGACAAGCTTCGTGCGACCTGTGGTGAGGCCGGACGCCAGCGCGTTAGGGCTGTAACCAAGCTCTTCGGCCGCCGCGTAGACTTTTTGTCGCGTTCTCCCCGAAACCGAGGCCCCTTCCGTGAATGCGCGCGACACCGCCGAGCGCGACACCCCTGCCCTTTCCGCCACATCTTTGAGCGTTGCAACCAAACTGGCACTCCATGACTTGCATAAACCCGTTGCGACATTCGCAAACCAGACCAACCGGGCGCTTGCGGGTTTCATTTGAGCCGAGCCATTGAAAATTTGCAATCGGTTGCAAGAGTGTCGCTTCCATGCTTATCTTTCGCCCGGTTCGATGCACCTTCGCATGAACGCGCGAATTTTCTTGGGAGGAAAATCCATGATCAGTATCTTGAAGAAGGTCGTTGTTGCGGCCTCTCTTGCCGCGGCGTCGCTTGGTTTTTCGGCGTCTGCGATTGCGGCTGAAAAGTACATTCTTGTCAGCCATGCGCCTGATTCCGACAGCTGGTGGAACACCATCAAGAACGGGATTGCGCTGGCTGGAGAGCAGGTTGGAGCAGAAGTCGAGTATCGCAATCCGCCAACGGGCGACATTGCCGATATGGCCCGCATCATCGAGCAGGCTGCTGCGTCTAACCCCGACGGTATCATCACCACTCTGGCTGACTTTGATGTGCTCAAAGGGCCGATCAGCGCCGCGGTCGATCAAGGCATCGACGTCATCATCATGAATACGGGCACACCGGAACAGGCCGCAGAAGTTGGCGCGCTGATGTATGTTGGCCAGCCCGAATATGATGCCGGTCTCGCCGCTGGAAAGCGCGCAAAGCGCGAAGGCGTGACCAAGTTTCTGTGCGTCAACCATGCCATCCAGCAGCCCACGGTGGGCGAGCGCTGCCGCGGCTATGCCGATGGTCTGGGCGTTGAGCTTGGAGATGCGATGATGGATTCCGGCACGGACCCGGCGGAAATCAAGAACAAAGTGCTGGCTTATCTTTCGGCCAACCCGGATACGAATGGCATTTTGACGCTTGGACCGGTTTCGGCTGATCCGACCATCGCCGCCTTGCAGGAAAACGGCATGGCCGGTTCGATCCATTTCGGCACCTTTGACCTGGGCGCGGAAATTGTGAAGGGGATCAAGGACGGCACGATCAAATGGGGCATTGACCAGCAACCTTTCCTTCAGGCCTACATGCCGGTGGTGATCCTCGCCAATTGGGACCGCTACGGCGTTTTGCCTGGCAACAACATCAATTCCGGCCCAGGTTTCGTTACCAAGGACGGGTTGAAGAAGGTGGAGGAGTTTGCGGGCGAATACCGCTAAGCCTTCTATCGAAGATGGGCGCTCCGTTCCATGGGAGGGGAGCGGGGCGCCCTTCATCACGAGTGACAAACGTTTCTGGGAGGGGACGGCATGTCGGATGCGGCTGATCCAAATGCGGCAGACGGCAACGGTGATGCGGATGAACGCATCAAGGAGATGTCAGGGCTTAGACGCTGGCTGATTCGACCCGAACTGGGTGGCATGTGCGGCGCCGTTGCCGTTTTCGTCTTCTTCGCGCTGTTTGCCTATGACAGCGGCATGTTCAACAGCCAGGGCGTGTTGAACTGGTCAATCGTCTCAGCCCAATTCATGATCATCGCGGTTGGAGCCTGCCTGTTGATGATCGCGGGCGAGTTCGATCTTTCCGTGGGATCCATGATCGGCTTTGCGGGCATGATCATCGCCATCCTTTCCGTCACACTGGGCTGGCCGGTATGGCTGGCCATCGTCACCTCTTTCATCCTGTGCATTGCGATCGGCGCCCTGAACGGCTTCATCGTTATCAGAACCGGTCTGCCGAGCTTCATCGTAACGCTGGCGTCACTGTTCATTCTGCGCGGCTTCACTATCTATCTGCCGCAAACTATCGAGCGTAAAACCATCATCGGTGGCGTGCGCGACGCAGCAGAGGGCGATTGGCTGGGCGTCATTTTCGGTGGCAAGATTCTGACCGGCCTGTTTCAATGGTTCGGCGATGTCGGGCTGATCGCGACTTTCGAACGCGGCAATCGCGCCGGTCAGCCGGTCGTCGATGGCGTACCGATGCTGATTGTCTGGGCCATCGTGCTTGTGATCTTCGGGCACATTCTTCTTACCCGCACACGGTTTGGAAACTGGATCTTCGCTGCCGGTGGCGATGCGCAGGCCGCACGCTATGTCGGCGTGCCGGTGAACCGCGTCAAAATCCTCATGTTCATGTTCACCGCCTTCTGTGCCTGCGTTTTTGCAACCTGTCAGGTGATGGAATTCGGTTCAGCCGGGGCAGATCGTGGCCTGCTGAAGGAGTTCGAAGCAATCATCGCGGTGGTGATCGGCGGCGCTCTGCTCACCGGCGGTTATGGCTCCGTCATCGGGGCAGCACTTGGCGCACTGATCTTCGGCGTGGTGCAGCAAGGCCTGTTTTTCGCCGGTGTGGAAAGCTCGCTCTTTCGCGTCTTTCTGGGTGTGATCCTGCTGCTCGCAGTGATCCTCAACACATATATTCGCCGCATGATCACCGGGGAGAAATAGCGTGAGCGACGCTGTCCGCCCGATCATTGAAATGAAGAACATCGAGAAGCATTTCGGCTCGGTGATCGCACTGGCCGGTGTGTCCGTCGATATCTATCCAGGCGAATGCCACTGCCTGCTGGGCGACAATGGCGCTGGCAAATCCACCTTCATCAAAACAATGTCTGGCG
>JAPPOQ010000011.1:78694-162004 GCA_028817895.1 Ahrensia sp. | reverse complement strand
CGGTGTTCTCCTTGCCAGATCGAAAAATCCATCCCATCAAACTGCTCCAATCTGGACGAGACTTGCTCGAATTGATCAGGCGGCGACGCTGCGAAGCGCCACAAAACGGTAGGGCAACAACATCGCAAGTCCGACCGCGATCTTCACCAGAAAATCGCCAACCGCCAGCGAAATCCATAGGGGCGCATCATTGCCAACACCCAAAAAGGGTACGGCAAATCCAAGCGATCCAGCCTCGCCACCGAAATCGAGTGCCGCAAATGGCGGTGCAAAAGCGAGGCCGAAGAAAATCAGCGTATCGACGGCCGATCCCAACAGGCTTGAAATGAGGGGCGCCCGCCACCAGGCGGACCGACGAAGACGGTCAAAAATCGAGACATCCAGCAATTGCGCAACCAGAAAGGCCGCCCCGGAGGCAATGGCAATGCGCGGCGTTGCCAGCCAGATGCTGAGCGCAACGGCCAGCACAAAGCCTATCGCCACGACCATTCGCGCCGTCTTCGCACCAAAACGGCGATTGGTGAGGTCAGTCACCAGAAAGGCGATGGGGTAGGTGAACGCTCCCCATGTGAGCAAATCGGCAAGGTTGACGCCGCCGACCACCGCTTGGACCGGATATTGCACCAGCACATTGGAGCCAACCACAACAAGCGCCATGGCCCCACAGAAAGGCAGGAACGCCGCAATACCGGGTTTACCTGCAAGTGTTTGGTTCAAATTTCTCATGAAATCGACCTGACAAACAAAGCCCCGGACTGGGCCGGGGCTTCTTCAAATCACCTTGGATGCACGACTGTGTGTCAGGCGGCAGCGCTTTCAGAAAGCTTCTGCGAAACCTTGCGGCGCATCTCCACGGCCTTGGAAGACAGATTTTCCACCTTCTCTTTCATGAGAAACGCATCAAGCCCACCGCGATGCTCAACCGTACGCAGAGCGGAAGCTGCGATGCGCATGCGAAAGCTCTGATCCAGGGCTTCCGACAGCAGCGTGACATTAACGAGATTGGGCAGAAAGCGCCGCTTGGTCTTATTGTTGGCATGGCTGACATTGTTGCCGACCATCACCGACTTTCCGGTCAATTCGCACTTGCGGGACATGACGTTTACCCTTTGATATGAGCCGACATCTGCGCTGGTCTCAAGCCACGAACGTTCCGCAACACATTTTGCGGAGACGACAGTCTGTCGGTCTTTTCATGAAGTTGGCGCGTCCTAGACGCAAACGCCCCAGCCGTCAAGCGATTGGCGGAGAGACAGGGATTCGAACCCTGGGTACCCGTGAAGGCACAACGGTTTTCGAGACCGCCCCGTTCGACCACTCCGGCACCTCTCCGCGGGCTGAGACTTCCTGGTCTGGAGCACAGCGTCAGGCCTTATCGCGCGAGGCGGAGACGATCAAGAAAAAACTCGAGAGCCGATGGCGAGATGGACCATGCTGCAGTTGCAATTTCGACGGCAGTGAAGAGGAAAGGCACGCCCCATCACCGCGTGCATATGCCCCCCGTTCGGGTAAACAGGCCAGTTAACCGGTCGTGCCAATGCGGATCGGTCAGCCGGTGCCGGTCAAGCCGCTTTGAGTTGTTCCGGAACCGCCTCGAAACCGATCATGTCCTCTCGTTTGCCGAAAAGGCCGCGGCGTTCAAGATAGTCTGAGCGAAAAAACGGATACCGCTCATCAAGTTCGTCGTGAATGTCTTCCACTCTGCTCGACATCAGCTGAACATCCATATTCAGCATGTCCAGATGCACCGGGTCCGCAATCGGCTCAGACCGGAAGATGCGCCGGTAAAAAGACTGGTGCTCACGCCGAACCAGCGTCAGACACTCATCAACCTGAAAATGCAGGCAAGCCATAACAGGAAGACGCATAGTCAGATAGGGCAGTTCAGGAAAATCACAGACAGAGCGTGTATCGATCACAAAGCGGCTCGGATCGATGAAGGTCAAGCCACGTTGAATGCGAGCTGTCAGAAGGTCAGCGTTGGAGACCATAGAAATTGAATTCGGACAGGCCTGGGTGACCATGTTGAGCCGAATTGAGCTTGCCAACTTTCCCGCAATAAATATTCCAAACGTCTGAGCGTTCGGCATCTCATCGAGAAAGTCGCAGGAAAGTCGTTCGGAATTCTCAGCTATTCTGTTCTCTCGACGGTAGGCGTCGTATCGTAACCTGTACACAGCGTGCCTGTCTTCAGGCTCTTTCATGTTCCGATACTCGATTACCGGCTTCAACAACTTCAAACGTTGATGAAGATCACTTCGAATAGATGAACTCGAATTCACTTTTTACCCCGCATCTGCTCGCCCGCAAATGATAGCTTTTACATTATCGATTTGTTAACAATTGTAAATAGCCATCAACAAGTGTTACCCAACATGGTTAAGATAAGGTGTTTAATCCCAGATTCCGCAGATACAGTGCGGTGGACACAAATATTTGACCAGTCATCATTTTCTATACTGTCGAAAACACGAAGTGGCTCACAGGGTTTTATTGCAGGCCGCCAGCACACCATAAAGCGAGAGACGGGCGCGATTCATCTCGGATTTTCAACGTTGATGTGCGCTCAAACGTTCCGACGGGTGGCGCGCTGAGCAAGACTGATTCCCCCAACCACAAACAAAAAAGCGATCGCGTGAAACAGGTGCAGGTTTTCGCCCAGCAGCAATACGGACAGGATCGCGCCAAACACCGGAACCAGATTGATATAAAGACCCGCAACGTTCGCGCCCAGCTTTTCCACGCCGTTTATAAAGAAGCCCTGGCTTACCAAGGACGGAAAGATGCCCGCGTAAAGCACGACCAGCCATCCTTGCGGCGTGACCGGGAAGGTCACTTCACCAAGGCGGGCCTCCGCGACCACCCCGAAAAGCGAAAACAGCAGTGCAGCGGCGATCAGGCAGGTGAGAAAGCTCAGCCAATGCAGTTCAGGCTTTGAGCGAAGAAGCGCCGAATAGGTTCCGTAAGCGATGGCTGCACCCGCCATCAACACATCACCGCGGTTCAACCCCTCCCCGCCTTGAGCAAGAAACGCGATGGGCTGGCCGGAGGACACAACGATCAAAACACCCAGGGCCGTCAGCGCATATCCCAAAACCTGAACCCAGCGCACGCCGATGCGATAGATCAGGAAACTGGCGACAAAGATTACAACCGGCATGGCGGATTGATGCAATGTCACGTTGATCGGCGAAGTGAAACGCAACGCTGAGTAGAGGAAAAAATTGAAGACGGTATATCCAACGCCGCCCATCAGAAGCAGATAAAGCCAGCGCTCACGAATTTTCGGCCAATCCCGTCTTAAATGGGGCCAAGCGAAAAGGCTCACCAGGCTCAACGCAATGCCCCAGCGCATGCAGGTCAGCACCATGGGCGAAACATGGCCTACCGCAAATTTTCCGGCGACCGCATTGCCGCCCCAGATCAGGGCTGTGATCGCGAGCAGAAGATGAGGGTTTTTGATGAAAATCAGGACAGGACCGAAAATTGCGCCGATTGTGCGCCTGTAAAGCAGGCCTTAGCCGTGCGCAATCAGCACTTGCTCTTGACCTGCCCGGCTGGCTGAAGGAAATCAGGGCGAAGCCAAGGTTGCAACGGTGCTCTAAGTCGGTATGGCCAATGTAGTTGTGGTCGGCTCCCAATGGGGAGACGAGGGAAAGGGCAAAATCGTCGACTGGCTGTCGGAGCGCGCCGACTTTGTGGTGCGTTTTCAGGGCGGACACAATGCCGGCCATACGCTGGTGATTGACGGCACGAGCTACAAGCTTTCACTGTTGCCCTCCGGCGTTGTCCGGCCCGGCAAAGTGGGCGTCATCGGCAATGGTGTCGTCATTGACCCGCATGCGCTGCTCGCAGAAATCGAAACGCTGGCGGCCAAGAATGTTACGATTTCTCCGGACAATCTTCGAATTGCCGACAATGCAACGCTGATCCTGTCGCTGCACCGCAACCTTGATGGTCTGCGCGAGGACGCCGCAAAGGCGGGCACCAAGATTGGCACAACACGCCGCGGCATCGGCCCCGCCTATGAAGACAAGGTCGGACGCCGCGCGATCCGGGTCATGGACCTTGCTGATCTGGAGGCCCTGCCCGCCAAGATCGACCGCCTTCTAGCGCATCACAACGCACTCCTTCGCGGGTTTGGAGAGCAGGAATTGCGAGCGGAGGACTTGCTGGAAGAACTGACATCCGTCGCGAACCGGATATTGCCGTTTCGTGATACGGTGTGGAAATTGCTAGCCGATGCGAAACGAGACGGTAAACGGATTCTGTTTGAGGGCGCGCAGGGAACGCTTTTGGATATTGATCACGGCACTTACCCCTTCGTCACATCGTCCAATGTGGTTGCCGGACAGGCCGCTGCGGGATCTGGCCTCGGTCCGGACTCACTCGATTTCGTGCTTGGCATCACCAAAGCGTATACGACACGGGTGGGAGAAGGTCCCTTCCCGACCGAGCAAGACAACGAGATCGGCCAGTTTTTAGGCGAGAAAGGGCACGAGTTTGGCACCGTGACAGGCCGCAAGCGGCGCTGCGGCTGGTTTGATGCTGCGCTGGTTCGGCAATCCGTTTCTACAAACGGGATCACGGGCATCGCGCTCACGAAACTCGATGTCCTCGACGGCATGGACGAGATCAAGGTCTGCACGGGCTACAGGCTCGATGGCGAGCAACTCGACCATCTGCCAGCCAGTCAGGGTCAGCAGGCGCGGGTTGAGCCGATCTACGAGACGCTGGAGGGGTGGCACGAACCAACCATTGGTGCGCGCCGCTGGAACGACCTTCCTGCTCAGGCCGTCAAATATGTGCGCCATATCGAGGAACTGATTGGCGCTCCTGTCACTTTGCTTTCCACAAGCCCGGAGCGCGATGACACCATACTTGTTGCGGACCCGTTTCATGACTAGTTTTGAAAAATCTGGGGTCTGTGGGGCCGGGAAAGCGTGTTTGGTGCGGGGCAAAACAGCACATGGCTGATTATTTTGCGGTTCTGAGCCGAACATTAGCGGGGTTTGACGAACCCAAAACCGAATTGCGTGCGAAGCTGTATGAGCGCGCGCGCATGACGATCCGTCGCCAACTCGACAGTCACAGCCCTACGCTGGATGACACTGCCATCGCGCAACGCATGGAGCAGTTGGAAGACGATATCCGAAAGGTGGAAGCGGGGTTTGGCCCGCCCAATGTGGATTTGCCGGAACCGTCGCCCGCGCCCAGCGCTGCGCAGGACACAGAATCAGACGAGCAAGAGGCGCCGGACGATCCCGCGGATACTGACACGCAAACAGACGACGAGGCGGGCGAAGGCGCCAGCAACAGGTCCGACGAGGAGAGCGGGATTGTCGTATCGGCGTCCGAAGGCCCTCCAGCCTCAGCCACCCCTGACGTGGCAACTGAAGCCAAAACCGACAGCTCTGATGAAACGGAGAAGGCGGATACTCCTCCAGCACCGACCGAGGATACAGCAGCAGAGACTGCCTCAGTTAAGCCAGCGCAAAGCCCTGAACAGATCAAAGACAATGAGAGGGCCGTCGGCGATACCCCAGACGCCACAAGTGCTGACAAGGCACCAGAAGACGTTGAGTCGAACACACCCGCTGCCGCAAAATCGTCCGCTCCCGCCGACCCCACCGATGAATGGGCCAGGGAGTTTTTGAACGCCCAGGAAGCGGGCAAGCAAGAAGTCGCGGACGCTCTCGCAGAGATTCAGGCTCTTCAGACGCAATCTGCTACTGGTGCGACCTCGGCTGGCACCAGCCCGACAGCTGGGTCGTCGCCGGACGCGTCTTTCGGACAGCGCGCTGAAACCGCGGTTGCCGAGACGACAGCCGCGGTAACGCAACAAGTAGCCGGTCCAACTGGTGATGCGGCGCGGGAAAGTGAAAAGCCCACAGCTCCTAAGGCCGAAATCAAGGCTGAGCTTCCCGCATTCTCGGCTGAGCCGAGCGCCGATCTTGTCATACCACCTGTCCCGACGGCGGAAGAGAGTGAACGCAGGGGCGGAACGTTCAAATGGATTGTGGTCCTCCTGCTGCTCGCGCTGCTTGGCGGTGCGGGTTATCTTGGTCTGAATTGGGACAACAGGGCGCAGATCGCTTCATCCGTTGGACTTGGCGGATTGTTCGCCGACCCTGTCGCCCCCACACCCGTCAAGACGATCACCATCACGCCAGACCCCGAGCCGGAACCGGCGCCTGAGCCGGACCCAGTCGCTGAAGACGCGCCATCTGAGCCAGAACCTCCAAAAACCGAAGAACGGCTTGTTGTTGAGGACGAACCTGCGGACACAGCTGTCACCGACCAGCAAACCAACCAAGAGCAGACCACGGACACCCAGACATCGCAGGCCGACACATCGGCGCCGCCTGAAGAGACCGTCGCTGACGACACGCAACAGTCCAGCGAAACGGCTGCTGAAGAAGCGCAGCCAGACGAGACCCAGGCCGAGGCGCAGCAGGAAAACGAACTGCCTGCTGCCGACGCCACGGCAACGCCATTGGTCGCGCAGCGCGCCATTCTTTATGAAGAGGGCAACACACCGGCCAACAATTCTTTCGACACAGGCCGGGTTGTCTGGAGCGTCGTTGAGGAACAGGGCGGTGAAGGTGAAGGTGCCGTCCCGGCCATCCGGGCACGTGTTGAAATTGCATCACGACAGGTGGTCTTGATCATGACAATCAAGCGCAATGCCGACAGGGCGCTGCCGGCGAGCCACCTGATCGAGTTGGTTTTCGCTGTGCCGGATGATTTCAGCGGCGGCGCGATTGGCGAAATCAGCCGCTTCTCGCTGAAAGACAGTGAGCAGGGGCGGGGCGACGCCCTGATCGGTGTCCCCGCGCGCATCTCAGACGGCATCTTTTTGATTGCACTTAACAATCTGGAATCGGCAAAGCAGACCAACACGCAATTCCTGCGCAATCGATCCTGGATTGACATCCCCATGCGGTACCGGACCGGACGACTCGCGCTGATGACACTTGAAAAGGGCCCGCCCGGCGGCGCGGTCTTCAATCAGGTCTTCGATGCATGGGATGAACTCGATAACCGTCCCTGATCGGCTCGAATGAAGTGATCCGAGCCGTTGTCACGAGCATCGTTCTGCTGGGCCTATGGTGGGTGGGGGTAAGCATCTTTGCTCCACCCGCCTTCATTCTGCCATCTCCGGTCTCGGTGTTTGAAACCCTTTCAGCGCAGTGGGTGTCGTTGCTTTATCATGCGGGAATCACCTTCAGCGAAATCGTGCTTGGACTGATCTGCGGTACAATCCTCGGCGTCGGCACGGCCATATTGCTCAACAGTGCCCGATGGACCACACGCTACATCCTGCCGGTTGTCATGGCGTCCCAGGCCTTGCCGGTTTTTGCCATCGCCCCCCTGCTGGTGCTTTGGTTTGGCCTGGGCCTTGGCTCCAAAATCGCCATGGCCACACTCATCATCTATTTCCCTATCGCATCCGCCCTCAATGATGGACTGCGACGTGCCGACGGACAGTTGATCGATCTTGCCCGCCTTTACAGAGCAACGCCCTTCGAAACATTGCTTTATTTCCGTCTTCCTGCCGCCATGCCATCCTTGGCATCCGGTCTGCGCGTCGCCGCTACGATTGCGCCCATCGGCGCGGTGGTCGGAGAATGGGTTGGGGCAGCGGCAGGGCTTGGCTATGTCATCAATCAGGCCAATGCCCGCATGCAAACCGACACCGTGTTTGCTGCCTTGCTGTTGCTGATCATTATGGTCGTGCTATTGCGCGCCACGGTCGATACACTGCTTGACCGATTGGTGCATTGGGCACCCAGAACCGAAACCTATCTGTAACATTACGGACTTCATCAATGAAACGCATCGGCGCGCTTTTTGCCACCTGTCTCCTTATTTGCCTTGCAAGCCTGCCAGTGCGCGGCGCCGAAAAACTCACTGTCTATCTCGACTGGTTCGTCAATCCGGACCACGCGCCCCTGGTGATTGCCGAAACGCGCGGTTATTTCGCCGAAGCGGGGCTTGAGGTCGAGATCGTTCCGCCTTCCGACCCAAGCGCACCGCCCCGGCTGATCGCGGCCGGACAGGGCGACATCGCCATTTCCTATCAGCCGCAACTGCATGTGCAGGTCGCCGAAGGTTTGCCATTGGTGCGCATTGGCACGATTGTAGAGACGCCGCTCAATTCGCTCGTGGTGCTCAAGGATGGTCCGGTCAAGGAAATCGCGGATCTGAAGGGCAAAAGAGTTGGCTTCTCGGTGGGCGGTTTCGAGGATGCACTTCTCGCTGCTATGATGCGAAAGCATGGGCTGCAACTGTCTGACGTGGAACTCATCAACATCAACTTTGCGCTTTCCCCATCGCTCATCACAGGAGCGGTCGATGCTGTGATCGGCGCATTTCGCAATTTCGAACTCAACCAGCTCGACATTGAGAAACGGCCGGGCATCGCTTTCTACCCGGAAGAGCATGGCGTGCCCGTCTATGACGAGTTGATTTTCGTGGTGAATGCGGATCGCGTGGGTGATGAGAAGTTCCGCCCGTTTCTAGATGCGGTTGAAAAAGCCACTCTTTATCTCACCAACCATCCGCAAGAGGCGCTTGAAGCCTTTATCAAGGCCTATCCTGACCTCGACAATGAGTTGAACCGCCGCGCATGGGTAGACACGCTTCCTCGTTTCGCAAAGCGGCCCGCTGCCCTGGACACAAATCGTTACCAACGCTTTGCCCGCTTCATGAAGGAAGCGGGGTTGATCGAAGAGGTCGCGAAGATCGAACGCTATGCGATTGAGCTCGATTGACAATCAGTGAGAGCGTCTTGGGCGTCTACCAGCTTGACTCTTCGCTGGCGTCGTCTATATCGACCCCAAGATGGCGCGCAGGTTCGCGCCATTTTTCCTAATTTCAACAGACTGAAAAAGATGTCTTGCCGCTTAGGCTCGCAAAGACATGGCTGAACACAAAGGATAAAGAAGATGTTCGCAGTCATCAAGACAGGCGGAAAGCAGTATTCTGTCGCCGCCAGCGATCGACTTCGCGTCGAAAAACTCGCCGGTGAACCCGGTGACATGATCGAATTCAACGAGGTGCTGATGGTTGGTGAGACTGTCGGCAACCCGCATGTTGAAGGCGCCATGGTCACCGCCGAAATCATCGAGCAAGGCCGCGCCCGCAAGGTTATCGCTTTCAAAAAGCGCCGCAGACAGAATTCGCGCCGCAAGATCGGGCATCGCCAACACTTCACACTGGTGGAGATCGCCGAAGTTTTGACCGATGGCGCAAAGCCTTCCAAGAAAGCCGCGGCGCCGAAGAAAGAAAAGCCGTTAGAAGACAAGCCTGTTGAAAAGCCGGCTGAAACCGCGGCACCCGAAACGGGCGAAGACAGCTCAGCTCCGGCAGCGCTTTTCACCGCACCGGAAGGTGAGCCGGATGATCTGAAACGCATCAGCGGTGTCGGCCCGGTTCTGGAGAAGAAGCTTCACGCATTCGGCGTGACGAAGTTCGAACAGGTCGCGGCCTTCACCAAGGAAGACATTGACAAGCTCGACGAGGCTCTGTCCTTCAAGGGACGCATTGAGCGCGACGAGTGGACGAAACAGGCGGCGGAACTCGCCAAGTCGTCAGACTGATCGTCTGGCGGTTCCAATTCAGGAGACGAAGAGATGGCTCACAAAAAGGCAGGCGGTTCCTCGAGAAACGGACGCGACTCAGCGGGTCGCCGTCTCGGTGTGAAAAAATTTGGCGGCGAAGCCGTGGTTCCAGGCAACATCATCGTGCGCCAGCGTGGCACGAAATGGCATCCCGGCGACAATGTCGGCATGGGCAAGGACCATACGCTGTTTGCACTCACCGAAGGCAATGTGTCCTTTGCCACCAAGGCCAACAAGCGCACCTATGTTTCGGTAACGCCGGTACAGGACGCCGCAGAATAAGCCGGATAGCGAAACTTCGTCCGGTGCCCCAAAGCCCGGATGTCACAGCGAAAGACATCGATTTTAGGGGAGATGGGGCACCATCTCCCCTTTTCGATTCCTGCCCCTTGTGGTTGGGGCAGGTGCCGAACGGGGACAAAGGGAGAGGAGATCCCCATGGACATACTGATTACAAAAAGGCTGACTCTGCGTCCGCCGCTGGAAGTTGACACCGAAACCATCACGCTGCACTTGCAGAATGAGAGGGTCGCGCGGTTCCTGACGGGTGTACCGGCAAACTACGCATTGGACGATGCGCGCACCTGGATCGAAAGGACCATGAGCGATCCTGACATTCACAACTTCACGATCCATTCCAATGTGATGATGGGTGTTGTCGGCCTGCGTTCGATCGAAGACAGGCCGGATTTTGGCTATTGGCTGGCCGAACCTTTCTGGGGGCGCGGTTATATGAGCGAAGCCGCGGAAGCTGTCTTGAGGCATATGTTTGCCCGTTACGACTTCAACGAGATCGCTTCAGGCGCCTATCAGGACAACCCGGCTTCGCATCGCGTGCTTGAGAAGCTTGGCTTTGTTCCCACCGACGAAACGCACCAGCATTTCTGCCCGACGCGGGGTTGTGAGGTTCCGTGCAACCGCGTTTCGCTCACGAGAGCGGGTTTCGAAGCGCGCTTCGGTGCTGTTGGAGAAACAAAGGCCGCCTGAACTTGGAAGTTCCGGCGCTTTTGCTCTAAACCCCCAAACTGCTGTCCCAGCAATCGCCACTCAGTCCTCCAGCTATGAAATTTTTGGATCAAGCGAAGGTGTATATCCGTTCCGGCGCCGGTGGTGCCGGTGCGGTATCGTTCCTGCGCGAAAAATACATCGAATATGGCGGCCCCGATGGCGGCAATGGCGGGCGTGGCGGCGATGTCTGGGCGGAAGCCGTGAGCAATCTCAACACGCTGATCGATTATCGCTATCGACAGCATCATCGCGCCAAGACCGGAATGCACGGAATGGGCCGCGATCGCCACGGTGCAAAAGGCGATGACATCACGCTGAAAGTGCCGGTCGGCACGCAGATTTACGAGGAAGACAACGAAACTCTGATTGCCGACCTCACGCAAGAAGGCCAGCGCGCGCTGCTCGCCAAGGGGGGTAATGGCGGCTTCGGCAATGCCCATTTCAAGACATCGACCAATCAGGCCCCACGAACCGCCAATCCCGGCCAACCGGGAGATGAGCGCACGATTTGGCTGCGGCTGAAGCTGATCGCGGATGTCGGCATTGTCGGCCTGCCCAATGCCGGGAAGTCGACTTTTCTTGCAACTGTCAGCGCGGCCAAGCCAAAAATCGCGGACTACCCTTTCACCACGCTGCATCCCAACCTTGGCGTCGCACGCATTGATGGGCGCACGCTGGTCATTGCCGATATTCCCGGGCTCATAGAGGGCGCTCATGAAGGCGCGGGCATTGGCGACCGGTTTCTGGGCCATGTAGAACGCACTCATGCGCTTTTGCATCTCGTTTCCGGCATCGAAGACGATGTCGCCGTCGCCTACCGCACGGTGCGAAACGAGATCGAGGCCTATGACGAAACGCTCGCGGCAAGGCCCGAAGTTCTGGTCCTGTCCAAGGCAGACACGCTGGATGATGACCTGATCGCAATGCAGTGCGATGAACTCAAACGCGAGAGCGGCAAGGACGCTTTGGTCATGTCGTCCGCCAACCATACCGGGCTTGATGATGTGTTGCGGGCTTTGATGGAACCGGTCGCCGCCGCACGCGATGTTGAGAACACAGCAATGTCCGATGACCGCTGGGACCGAAGCACGCTCGCATCCGTGCCAGAAGAGGTGGCGGACCGATGAGAGCTGACAAGACCTTATTGCAAGGCGATCATCGCGTGGTCGTGAAAGTCGGTTCCGCCCTGTTGGTCGACCGCAAGGACGGCATTCGCCAGCAATGGCTCGCTTCACTCGCTAGCGACCTTGCCGCTCTCGCCGACACCGGCACGCAGCTTCTGCTTGTGTCCTCGGGCGCCATTGCACTTGGTCGCAAGCTTCTTGATCTGCCGGAACGGTCGCTGAAACTCGATGAAAGCCAAGCGGCGGCAGCGGTTGGACAGATCGCCTTGGGACGGGCCTGGTCCGAAGCGCTCGACAAACATGGTCTTGTTGCCGGGCAGGTGCTGCTCACACTGCATGACACGGAAGGGCGTGGCGGTCGCCGTCGTTATCTCAATGCGCGCGACACTCTGGAGCGGCTGATCGGTCTGCGTGCCCTTCCGGTCATCAACGAAAACGACACGATTGCAACCAGCGAAATCCGATACGGCGACAATGATCGGCTGGCCGCCCGCGTGGCCACCATGGCCAATGCCGATCTTCTGGTTCTGCTCTCGGATGTGGACGGGCTTTACGACGCTCCGCCTGCGACCAACGCCAATGCCCGCTTCATTGAGCATGTGCCGCGCATCACCCCTCAGATAGAGGCCATGGCTGGCAGCGCTGCATCCACCCGGTCGCGCGGCGGCATGGTCACAAAGATCGAGGCTGGCAAAATCGCGACGGCGAGCGGTACAGCGATGGTGATCGCATCCGGCACCCGCAGCCATCCCATCAGGGCTTTGCTGGACGGGGAGCGCGCAAGCTGGTTCGACGCGCAGAAAATCACTGAGAGCGCTCGCAAGACGTGGATCGCCGGGCAACTGGAAACGGTTGGCCGCATCATCCTCGATGCCGGAGCGGTTGCAGCCCTGCGCAGCGGCAAGAGTCTGCTGCCTGCCGGTGTGACCCAAGTCGAAGGCCGGTTTTCGCGCGGTGATGCTGTCACCATCGCTGCACCTGACGGGTCGGCGCTGGGGCACGGGCTGATCGGCTACAACGATACTGACGCTCGCAAGATCATCGGGCTTCGATCCGATCAATGGGAGACGGCACTCGGCTATGCCGGACGACCGGCCCTCATTCATCGCGATGACATGGCCCTTGACCCGACAATGCGCCATGATGGCACCGACACCGCACGACAATCCGACACTGAACAAACTCTGGAACGCTGAGCCATGCTCGACAAGACACAACTGGATGGCGCCGAAATCACGCAGCTCATGCTCGACATGGGACGTCGCGCTCGCGCGGCCAGCAAGCAATTGGCCATCGCATCGACCGACCGCAAGCATGCCGCCCTCATCGGCGCGGCAGAAGCCATGCGCGGATCGGTCAGCGATATTCTGGACGCCAACGCGCTCGACATGGCCAATGGCGAGGAAGCTGGTCTTCCCGCACCAATGCTGGACAGGCTCAACCTTACGCGTGGCCGGGTGTTGGATATCGCGGCGGCCATTCAGGCGATTGCAGCCCTCCCCGATCCCGTTGGCGCTGAAATCGCCCGCTGGCAGCGGCCAAACGGTCTCGACATTGCCCGCATTCGCACCCCGCTCGGCGTGATCGGCGTGATCTATGAAAGCCGCCCGAACGTGACCGCAGATGCCGGGGCGCTGTGCCTCCATGCCGGAAATGCGGTGATCCTCCGCGGTGGGTCAGACAGTTTTAACTCCTCGCGCGCGATCCACGCCTGCATGGTGAAGGGTCTGATTTCGGCAGGGCTGCCCGAAGATGCGATCGAGCTTGTGCCCACCACCGATCGCGCTGCGGTTGGCGAAATGCTCAAAGGGCTTGATGGCACGGTAGACGTCATCGTCCCGCGCGGTGGTCGCGGGCTTGTCGAACGTGTGCAGAATGATGCCCGCGTTCCCGTTTTTGCGCATCTGGAGGGACTCGTTCACGTCTATGTCGACGCATCCGCTGATCTCGATATGGCAATCGACGTGATGCTTGACGCCAAGCTGCGCAGGGTGAGCATTTGCGGGGCTGCCGAAACTCTGCTGATCGACGAAAACGATGCAGACCGACTGGCGAAGCCGCTGATCGACGCATTTATGAAGCGCGGATGTGAAGTGCGTGGCGACGAGGCACTGCAGAAGCTCTCGCCGCAGATCACCGCTGCGACCGATGAAGATTGGTCGACGGAGTATCTCGACACCATTATTTCCGCACGTTTGGTGGACGGCGTCGGCGGCGCGATCGACCACATCAACACCTGGTCATCCAATCACACAGACGCAATCATCGCCGAAGATGGCGCAGCCGTCGCACGCTTTTTCAACGAGATCGACAGCGCTATCCTGTTGCACAACGCTTCTACGCAATTTGCCGATGGTGGAGAATTTGGCATGGGCGCCGAGATCGGCATCGCGACGGGCAAAATGCATGCGCGGGGGCCGGTTGGCGTCGAGCAATTGACCAGCTTCAAATATGTCGTGCGCGGCAATGGTCAGGTGCGCGGCTGACGCCAGTGCGTGTCGCCCGCCACCACCTGCGGATGCCGCATGTCGAGGCGGGAATGCGGGTTGGTCTGTTGGGCGGCTCTTTCAATCCGCCGCATTCAGGCCATCTCCATATTGCCGAACTGGCATTGCGTCGGCTGAAATTGCACCAGGTCTGGTGGTTGGTAACACCCGGCAATCCGCTCAAGGACCAGCATGATCTTGCGCCACTCGCCGACAGAGTTGCCGCTTGTGAGGCGACTGCGAGCCACCCGGCGATGAAGGTGACGGCATTTGAAGCCAGTTTGCGCAGCCGTTTCACAGCCGACACGCTCAACCACGTTGTCAACCGGTATGTCGCTGTGGACTTCGTCTGGTTGATGGGTGCCGACAATCTGGGTCAGTTTCATCGATGGCAGCGATGGCGCGAGATTGCAGCCCTGCTCCCCATTGCGGTGATTGACAGACCCGGCTCCACAATGGCCTTGCACAATGCTCTGGCGGCAAAGGTATTGCGGAAATTTCGCATTGACGAATCCGACGCCGCGCATCTTCCCGGCCTGCAACCGCCCGCCTGGACTTTCCTGCATGGCCCGCGAAACAGCCTGTCTTCCAGCGCAATCCGGTCTGTGGGATCGGCATCACAGGCGTGAACAAATGCATTTCATTTGTTGAAAATGCCACCGAGGCTTGCTTATTCTAGCTTTGTTCGAGGCAAATTCGCGGGAGCAGATGCGTATTTCACTCTTCCCGCGCCAAAGAGGGCTTAGAAGCTGAAAGCACAAGCACAGACTGGACAGGAGTCCAATGTCGACAGCGCCGCACTGCAATCTGATTCAAATGCGCTGCTCGAAACCATTCTTGGCAGTCTTGACGATGCCAAGGCAGAAGAAATCCAACACATTGACATTAAAGGCAAATCCGCCATTGCCGATCACTTGATCGTTTCAAGCGGCCGTTCTCACAGGCATGTTAGTGCAGTGACGGCCCGCCTTTTGCGCGACCTGAAAGATGGCGGCTTCGGTACCCCCAAGGTTGAAGGTGTTCCGGCCTGCGACTGGGTTTTGGTCGATACTGGCGACGTCATCGTCCACATTTTCAGACCTGAGGTGCGCGACTTCTACAACCTGGAGAAGATGTGGAATGCCATCGCCGATGGCGGAGAGCGCTGATTGCGACTGATCGTTGGCGCAATCGGAAAGCTGAAAAGAGGCCCGGAGGCCGAACTCGTTGCTCGCTATCAAAAGCGTGCCGCACAATCCGGTCGACCCCTTGGCCTTTCCGGCCCCGATATCATCGAACTGCCCGAGAGCCGGGCTGATACCGCAGCATTGCGCAAGAGTGATGAATCGCAGCGATTGCTGCAAAGACTGCCTGACAAAGCGCTGATTCTGGCACTCGATGAAGGCGGGAAGGCGATTTCAAGTCGCGATTTTGCTTCCATTGTAACCAAGCATTTGAAGGACGGGCGAGCCGGCCTCGCATTGCTGATCGGTGGACCCGATGGCCATGGTGATTCCGTTCTGGAAAGGGCGGCAATCACTCTGTCCTTTGGGAAGTTGACAATGCCGCATCAGATCGTGCGCATCTTGATTATGGAGCAGCTTTATCGCGCGACGACAATCGCCATCAACCATCCTTATCATCGCGACTGATCGGGTAAACAATCTGTAAGCCACTCGCCACTTACGCTCCGCAATTCGCCGCTATAGGCTCGCATCATGCTGCGATTTCTCACGATTCTCTGTGCTTGCGCATTCGCGTCCTCGCTTGGGGGTGTCGCCGCGGCGAGCGATAAGGTTCTGCAGCAGCGAGATGAAAAAACTGGCGAATTGCGTCAGGTTCAAAGTGAAATCGAAGCGCTTTCGGCCCGACGGGAGCGTCTCGAGGTCGAAATTGCGGCGCTCAATCAGGACCAGGCCGCCATAAACCGGGCGCTGATTGAGGCCGCCAAGCGTGGACAGCAACTCGAAGGCGAAGTCGCGCAGTCAGAACAGCGTCTGGCTGAACTTGGTGGAACGCGTGACACAATTCGGGCGTCTCTTGCCGATCGTCGTGCTTTGCTGGCAGAAACTATCGGTGCCCTGCAACGCATGGGCCGCAGCCCGCCTCCGGCTATTCTGGTGCGTCCTGAAGACGCGCTCGCATCTGTGCGCAGCGCGATCATGCTTGGCGCGGTGGTGCCGCAAATTCGCGATGAAACCCGTTCTCTGACGGCCGACCTTGATGTTCTGGCGCAGACGACACGTAAAATTGAACAGGAGCGTGAAGCGTTGCGCGTGCGCCTCAACGCACTGGCGGAAGACGAAACAAGGCTGACCTTGCTGATCAAGGAAAAGAACAGCCTGGCACGCAAGTCGCAGGAGGCCCTGGAAGAAGAGAACCGAAAAGCGGCTGAACTGGCTGCCAATGCAACGTCGCTGAAAGGGCTGATCGCCGATCTTGAAAAAGAGATCGCGTCCGCTGCAGCTGCCGCGAAGGCCGCGCGCAAGGCGGAGGCACAACGCAACGAAGCCGCCGAAGAGCGACTGGCCAGAGCACGGGCGTCCTTGGAAGCTGGGAACGGCAATGCGGTCTCCCCTTTGGCGAGCCTTGATCCCAAGACCGCCGATAACAGCCGCCTTTCGCCAGCAGTGGCTTTTGGTGATGCCAAAGGCGCTCTGCCATTGCCGGTACAGGGTGTTGAACTGCATGGATTTGGCGAGAAAACTGCGACCAGCAATGCCAGCCCAAATGTCGCCATCGCGACGCGGCCAAACGCCCGGGTGCGCTCTCCGGCTGACGGATGGGTGGTCTATGCCGGTCCGTTCCGCTCTTACGGACAGCTCATCATTTTGAATGTGGGCGACGATCATCACGTCGTTTTGTCCGGTATGGCGGATACGGATGTGACACAAGGGCGGTTCGTTCTGACCGGTGAGCCGGTTGGGCGGATGGGCGCAACTCGTGTTGCCGCAACCGGGGGTGTGAAACTTGGTTCCACAAGACCAGTATTGTATGTAGAGTTCAGAAAAGACGGCAATCCCGTCGATCCCGCTCCGTGGTGGGCGAGAGCCGCAGAAGGGCCAGACAATGATTCGTAAAGTCACACTTTGGGTTACCGGCGCTGCCGTTGGCGCGCTTGGCATGATGGCCGCGCATCAGGGCGGTCTGATCACTTCAAAGGCCGATGCTGCGGGCGCCGAAGTCTACCGGCAGCTCGATATTTTCGGCGATATTTTTGAGCGCGTGCGGTCGCAATATGTATCAGAGCCGGACGAAAAAGAGCTCATCAAAAATGCCATCAACGGCATGCTTCAGTCTCTCGACCCGCACTCCTCCTATCTGGACCCGGAAGAGTCGGCCGACATGCGCACCCAGACCTCCGGCAAATTTGGCGGCTTGGGCATTGAAGTCACCATGGAGAATGAACTCGTCAAGGTCATTGCACCGATTGACGATACTCCGGCGGCCAAGGCGGGCGTCTTGTCGGGTGATCTGATCAGCCAGATCGACGGCGAGAACGTTCGTGGCATGAGCCTTCAAGATGCGGTCAAGAAAATGCGCGGCCTCATTAACACGCCAATTGTTCTGACAATCCTGCGCAGCGGTGCCGATCGGCCTCTCAAGATCAAGATCGTGCGCGATGAAATCGTCGTAAAATCAGTCAAATACCGCGTTGAAGGCGATGATATCGGCTATCTCGACGTTAACGGCTTCACCGAGCAAACCTATAAGGGCATGGAGGATGCGATCCGCAAGATCCGCGATCGGGTGCCGAATGACCAGCTCAAGGGCTATGTGCTGGACCTGCGTTTGAACCCGGGCGGATTGTTGTTCCAAGCCATAAGCGTATCCGATGCCTTTCTTGATCGCGGCGAGATCGTTTCGACACGCGGCCGCAAAAAGGATGATGTCGAGCGCAAGAGCGCGACGCCCGGCGACTTGACCCGCGGAAAACCCGTTGTTGTCCTGGTCAATGGCGGCTCCGCCTCGGCCTCCGAAATTGTGGCCGGTGCACTGCAAGATCACCGCCGCGCAACAGTTCTTGGAACGCGGTCTTTCGGCAAGGGATCGGTTCAGACGATCATTCCACTTGGACGTAACGGCGCGTTGCGCATGACCACGGCGCTCTATTACACGCCGTCTGGCTGCTCAATTCAGGGCAAGGGCATCGATCCCGACATTCGCGTTGAACAACCGCTGCCTGAAGAATTGCAGGGGCGTGTTGAAGCGCGTGGCGAATCCAATCTGCGCAATTCAATCGAAGGTGAGAGCCAGGATGATTCCGGTTCCGGCTCATTTGCCTATGTTCCGCCGGACCCGAAAGACGATCTGCAGCTGAAATATGCGATGGATTTGTTGCGCGGCAACATCACAAACGCGGCCTTTCCTCCCAATAAGGACGACGTTCTGGGACCCGACAGCTGCAAGCGCGTCTAGAGCAAGTCTCGCCCGATTGAAGCGTTTGATGCGACCAGTCGATTTTGATTGGAGCACCGGCTCCATGAAGGCATTGAACGCTCCAATGGACACACCATGACCCGTATGCTGGCCTTACTTTGATGCGGTTCAAGCAATGAGCGAACTCCACAAGCCCATTGGTTTGGAAAAGGACGGCAAGCGGCGAATGCCTGTTGGCTATGTGCTGTCTTTCCTCGCCATCATCGGCATGGTGGGGGCAACGGCCTTTGTCGCCTTGACGTCGCGCGACAGTGATGCACCCGCAGTGGTTGCCATCAACAACAATCAACAGCCGTCACAAAGTGCCGATGGCGATGATGAAACGTCAGATGCCGCGTCTGAAGAAGGCGAGTTGCAGCCACTTACCCCGCTGGAGCCGCTGGAGCCGCTCTCTCCGGTTGATGTCCCCGCCTCGGGCGCAACCGAGCAACCGACCTTTACACCGCAGGTCGAACCGCAGCGGCAGGCGCGTTCCAAATGGTTGCCGCATCCCGATCTTGTTGAGCCGTCGGAATTCGGGGCACTGCCGCGCATCTCCACGGGCGGGGTACGCCCTCTGGATGTCTATTCTCAGTCAAGTGGAACTGCCGGTGCCAACCGCATCGCCATAGTGATCGGTGGCTTCGGCCTGAGCCAATCCGGAACACAGGAGGCGATCCAAAAGCTTCCAGCTGGCATAACGCTCGCCTTCTCCCCGCTGGGGAATTCGCTCAATCGCTGGGGCCAGACGGCCATCAAGGACGGGCATGAGATTGCTCTGCAATTGCCTATGGAACCTCTTGGATATCCAAGTGTCGATCCCGGCCCTCGCACGCTCACAATGGATGGCATTGGTGGCGAGAACCTTCGCAATCTGCGCTGGTCTCTGGGCCGCATGACAAACTACCCCGTCGTGATGAACTATCTCGGCGCTGGCCTGAGCGGGCAAGCCGAAGCGCTGAAACCTATCCTGCGGGAACTTCACGGTCGTGGGCTCGCCTATCTCGACGATGGCACCGTGCGCGCAAGCATCGCCACAGATCTTGCACAAGACATCCGCATGCCACATGCCTCTGGGAACATCGTCATCGACGAAGCGCGTGATCGGCCCAGCATTCGAGCGCAACTTGAGGCTGTCGAACTTCTGGCCCGCAATAGCGGCTTTGCAATCGCGACGGCAACCGCATTTCCTCAGACTGTCGATATGATCGCAGACTGGGCGGAAGGAGCCGGGAAACGCGGTCTCCTGTTGGTGCCTCTTTCGACGCTCATCAGAGACTTCCCGCGGTGAGCCCGCTTGAAGACGCCGCCGGTCTGCCTTACCGCCCATGCGTTGGCATCATGCTGCTCAACAAGGACGGCAGGGTCTGGGTGGGCCGACGGATGAGGGAAGGAAACACGGAACATTCCGGGTCTCCCAAGCTTTGGCAAATGCCGCAGGGGGGCATAGATGAGGGCGAAGATCCGCACCCTGCGTCTTTGCGCGAACTCTATGAAGAAACCGGCATCCACAGTGTTGAACTGCTGGCGCAGACGGAAGGCTGGCTCATCTATAATCTGCCCAAATCGTTGTGGGGCATCGGGCTGAAGGGCAAGTATCGCGGGCAAAAGCAAAAATGGTTTGTGTATCGCTTCACCGGAGATGAAAGCGAAATTGCGATCAATCCGCCACCGGACGGCCACAAGGCGGAGTTTGATGATTGGCGATGGGCGGAGTTTGGCGAGCTTGCGGATCTGATCGTCGACTTCAAGCGCGACATCTATGAAGAGCTGGTCCGTCGTTTCGGCATGTTCGGCAACGCAGGCTAAATCGGAACTCCATGCTGGTCGGCATAGTCGGTCAGCGCTTCGGTGAGCGTTTGCGCCGCACCTTTCTCATCGACCAATCGATTAACGGTCTGTGAAAGATCCGACAGATCCACCATGCGCACCATCTCCTTCACCGGCCCAATGGCAACGGGAGACATTGAGACCGCACGATATCCGATACCCATCAACGCCATGGCGGCGATTGGCTCGCCGGCCATTTCACCGCAGATCTGAAGATGCGTTTGATTTCTGTCCGCCGCCCTGGCGATTTCTCTCAAGGCACGCATAAAGGGCCGCGACAGCGGATTGAAGCGATTGGCGAGATAGGAATTGGTCCGGTCGGACGCTGCCATGAACTGGAACAGATCATTTGATCCAACCGAGGCGAAATCGACGCTCTGCATCAATTCATCAAGCTGCCACAACAGACTTGGCACTTCGATCATCGCGCCCAGATGGACCGTGCTGGGCATGTCGTGCCCCAGTTTTCGACGCGCCTCTATCTCCCTGTTCAATAGAGTGCGAACCTGCGCGACTTCCGAAACGTCCGTGATCATGGGCAGTTTCACGCGCAGAACCTCGCCCGCAGCGGCCTTAAGCAGCGCCCTCAGCTGAACACGAATGAGCCCGGGTCGGTCAATGGCAAGACGGATGGCCCTCCAACCCAGTGCAGGATTGTCCTCCTTGCTCATGCGCAGATAGGGCAGCAGCTTGTCACCGCCGATATCAAGCGTGCGAAAGGTGACCGGCTTGCCGTTGGCGGCGTCCAATATTGAGCGATAGAATTTGGCCTGCGCATCTACGCGCGGCATGCTGGACGACACCATGAATTGCAGTTCGGTGCGAAACAGACCAACACCGGCGGCGCCCGTCGCTTCAATCTGTGGCAGATCCATCGCCAGACCCGCATTCACCAACAGCTCGATTGGCGTTCCATCTCGTGTGACGGAGGGTTCGTGCCGGGCCGCGATGTAGCGGGCCTGCCGCTGCTCGCGCAGGGCGATGCGCTCATCATAGGATGACAGTAACTCGTCTGGCGGCCGAATATGGACACAGCCTGAATCGCCATCTGCGATGATGGTGTTGCCCATTTCGCAGCGCGCCACCGCGCCCTCAACCTTGCCGACCACGGCAAGACCGAGCGCCCGCGCCACAATCGCAACGTGGCTGGTGGCGGTAGCCTCCTCCAAGACTACCCCGCGCAGCCCGGGTCGCGAGTAGTCGAGAAGCTCCGCAGCGCCCATGTCACGGGCAACGACGATGAAGTCTCCTTCTTCGTCGAGCGATGGTTGCGCCTCCCCCATCAGCTCCTTCATCAAGCGGCGTGTCAGATCGTCAAAATCGGTCAACCGCTCGCGCAAATACGAGTCGCCCGAGCGAACAAGACGGCGACGATTGTCCTGGCTCACCTTCTGTGTGGCAGCTTCCGCTGTCAGCCCCTGAGCAATCGCAGCCTCGATGCGCTTCACCCAGCCACGATCATGGGCGAACATGCGATAGCTTTCCAGCACATCGACATGATCGCCTTCGCCGCCCATATCGCGATTTTCCAGCATGGCATCGACGGAGCGACGCATTTTGCGAATGGCGACGGCGAGCCTTTGCAACTCAGTATCACTGTCCTCGGCGATCAGATTTTCGACCACGACACGAGGCTCATGTAGAACAACACGTCCTATGCCGATACCGGGGGAAAGCCGCAAACCGTTGAGCATGATCGGGCGGGTTTGAACAAGATCGGTGCCCTGTTGTGACAATCCCTTCAACTCGCCTGTGGCAACAAGATCTGACAGAACCATCGCGGCCGTCTCGAGCGCTTCGACCTCCTCGGTTCCAAATCGCCTGCTTTCCCGTGTTTGCACAACGAGAACGCCCAGAGAGCGGCCGGCGCGCGTCATGGGAACGCCAAGAAATGACTTGTAGATCTCCTCACCCGTTTCCGGCAGATAGGCGAAGGCCGGGTGCTGTTGCGCATCGGGCAAATTGAGGGGTCGCCGCATTGCAGCAATGGTACCAACCAGACCCCGGCCAACTTTCAATTGCGACATGTGCACGGCGGTTGGATTGAGACCGAAGGTCGCAAACAACTCAAGCACATCGTCATCGCGCAGCACATAGACAGAACACACCTGTGCCGTCATCGCCACAGCGATTTGCTGCACGATGCGGTTGAGCCTCTCCTGGGGCCCAAGGGGTTCCGCCATAGCGTCGCGAAGATGTTTCAGCAGAACCCGTGGTCCAGTCACATGACCGTCCATAATCGGGTGCTTTCCAAATCAGGCGGTCAAACCGCCTGCATTAACCTTTATCGAGGCCGTAGACGGAATGCAAAGTGCGCACAGCCAGTTCAGAATAGTCAGCATCGATCAAAATCGAGATCTTGATCTCCGACGTCGTGATCGCACGGATGTTAATTCCCTTCCCCGCCAAAGCTTTAAAGGCTGTCGAGGCAACGCCGGCATGGCTGCGCATGCCGATGCCGACAACGGAGACCTTGACCATGCCGGGGTCGCTTTGCGCCACTTCATAGCCGATCTCGCTGCGGGACGTTTCCAGCGTATTCAGCGCCTTTTGCAAGTCGGAATCAGGGACCGTGAAAGTCATATCGGTCACCGATCCGTCTTCAGAAACGTTCTGCACGATCATGTCGACATTCACGCCAGCTTCTGCGAGCGGGCCAAACACGGCGGCGGCCACGCCCGGCTTATCGGCAACGCGGCGCAGCGATATCTGCGCCTCATCCTTGGCATAAGCGATACCTGTTACGGTTTGCTGTTCCACGATCTCATCCTCGCTGCAAATCAGGGTTCCCGGCGGGTTGGCCCCCTCGCTTGAATCGATGCTGTCAGGGTCATCAAAGGAGGAACGCACGAAAGTGCGCACATTGTGCACCATGGCCAGCTCCACCGAACGAACCTGAAGTACCTTTGCACCCAGGGACGCCAATTCGAGCATCTCCTCAAACGTGATCTTGTCGAGCCGTCTCGCCGCGGGTGCGACGCGGGGATCGGTGGTGTAGACGCCATCGACATCGGTGTAGATATCGCAACGATCAGCCCTGACTCCGGCGGCCAGCGCGACGGCACTTGTATCGGAACCACCTCGGCCAAGCGTTGCGATTCGATTGTCGGGCGAGATGCCCTGAAAGCCCGCCACTACGGCGACCTGGCCTTGGCCCATGCGCTCGACAATCATCGAACCATCAATGTCGTCTATGCGGGCGGCGCCATGCGCCAAATTGGTTCGCACAGGGATCTGCCAACCCTGCCAGGACCGCGCGTCCACACCGATGGATTGAAGCGCTATGGCCAGCAATCCACTAGTCACCTGCTCTCCCGAAGCAACGATCGCATCATACTCGCGCGCATCATAGAAGCTGGCATTGGCGCCCGCGACCCGTGGCATGTCATTGACCCAGCCGACGAGTTCGTTGGTCTTACCGGCCATTGCGGAAACGACCACGGCGACCTCATGCCCTGCATCATGTTCGCGCTTCACGTGACGAGCGACGTTGTGGATGCGTTCCAGATCAGCAACCGAGGTGCCGCCAAATTTCATCACCAGCCGAGCCATGCGATCGGATCCGCCATGTCCAACAAAAAAGCCCCGCTGGCGGGGCAAGTTCTGGAGCAACGCTTTAGAGGAAGACTTGACGGTGGGCAAGGTCGCTCCTTGCGCCATGAGACCGCCCTACCGACCCAAATGTCTCAGCCGCATCATCGCGACGATCCCGAGCGCTGGGCCAATAGCGAGTATGTAGAACACCGCAGGCCAGCTCAGCGCCTGCGCTGCAAGGGGTGTTACTTGCACCGTGAAGAAGGTCAGCGTGAAGCCGAGCGCGGTTTGGAAGGTCATGAGGCTCCCGGCATGTTCCGGCGGCGAAGCGTCGGCGACCAAGGCCGAAAACTGCGCAGAATCCGGTATGATTGCGATTCCCCAGATCACGAACAACGCAAATGTGATCCAGATCGGCCCACCGAAACTGAGGCCCGTCGCCACAGCTGCAATGAGACTGCACGCCATGGCGGCGGCGGCAACCTCCGCCTTGCCATATCGGTCAGCGAGTTTGCCTGCGATGAGGCATGTGACAGCACCTGCTGCGATAGCGGAAAAGGCGGTGATGCTGCCGAGCGTCTGCGCGACCGGATCTGCAGCGCGAAGCCGATAGGATGCGGCGGCGGCCACGCCAACCCAGGCCCACATGGCGTAGAGCTCCCACATATGTCCGAGATAGCCCGCATAGGCCAGTCGAACACGCCGATTGGTCCACGCCGTGGTGACAACGCGCATGTTGAACAGGGCGGCCTTGGCATGATGAGGCCCAAGCCTTGTACCCAGAACCAAAACAGCGGCAAGGACCGACGCTGCAGATGTGATGAGCACGGTGGCCCGCCAGTCGGCACCACCACCCAGTGCAATCAGATGCGGCAGAGCAGAGCCGAAGGTGAGCGCGCCGATCAACGCGCTGACCAGAAAACCGCGATCCTTCGTGCCCCAACCCACTGCGATTTTCATGCCAACCGGATACACCCCGGCCAGCATGGCACCCGTCACGAAACGCAAGCTGATGGCCAATATTCCGCCCGGCTCGACAAGCGTCAGGAGTGCGTTGGCGCAGGCGGCGACGAAAGCGCAAGCAGCAAAAACAAATCTCGGGTCGATCCGATCCGACAGGCCAGTCACTGCGGACGCCAGCGCCCCAACCACGAAACCCACCTGAACCGCGCTTGACAGAGCGGCCTGGCGAAATGGAGATATGTCGGCTTGTGCCAGCATGTCGGGAAGAATTGCGGCGGAGACGAACCAAAGGGAGAGCGCCGCCATTTGCGCAACGATGAGCAGAAGTATCGAGCGGGCTTTCATGGCGCGCGTCAGATCGCGACAAGCTCACGCGGCGCGCGGCGGGTCAAAAGCTGCGCTTCGCCGTCACGAATGACGATATTTTCCTCATGCACCAGCATGCCACCGCCCGAAACCGTCATGCTTGGTTCCAGCGTGATCACGGCGCCCTCGCGCAACACGGTTTCGTCCCAATCGATTATCGACGGCTGCTCGGTCAGTTGCATGCCAAGCCCATGTCCGTAGCGACCGACACCGCCCGTCTCTGCCGTCTGCTCGGATCGCGCGATGACGACATGCATGGCCGCAAAGACATCTGCACAACTGGCGCCCGGTCTGGCGGCTTCCAGTCCCGCCTGTGTCGCAAGCCAAAGCGTTTCATGCGCCCTTTGCACCGCATCGCTGGCTCGCTCGACGGCGAAGTTTCGATCAAAGTCGCAAAAATAGCCATTTACCGTGGCCCCGGTGTCCAGCATGAGTACGTCGCCGGGCCGAAGCGGCTCGCGACTTGGGGGCGAGATCACATCGACATAACCCGTCGGCCCCTTGCCACCAACGAGATAGGGAACATCATCCAGCCCCGCTTCCAGGAGCGTCATTTTGAAAGCGCGGAAGACCTCGTCCACGGGTTGGCCGGCATGGAACAGGTCGGGAGCTCGATCAAAAGCATCGCAGGCCCGGCTGCACGCCTTCTCAATAAGGTCGATCTCCGCTTCCGACTTCACAAATCGTAGATCTGTCATCAGCGCTGAACAGTCGACAAATTGGATGTGTCGAAGCCGCTGTTGCAGATAGAAAAAGTTGCGAAGTGGCATCCGCAACTGGCTTTCCCGGCCCATCGGCATGCCGACTGTCTCAAATCCCTCCAGGGCGGACGCGAGCAAGGAAAGACCGTCATCATGCTTTGCGGGTGACAACCATACGCGAACATCGTCGATCCAGCCGCGCCGCATCAAATCGGCACCGATTTCAGGAATCACAGCAATTGGTGCGCCTTCAACAGGCACAATCAGGAACCACGGTCGTGCCGGACTTTGCCAAAACTGGGTTCGAAACCCTGAAAAATAACGAATCTCGGCCTCTGAGGTGAACAACAGCGCATCAAACCCCTCGGTCCGCATAAGCCTTTGCGCGGCTTCCACACGACGCTGATATTCGTCGACCGAAAAATCCATCAGACTTGCTCGGACAGGATGCACAGGCAGCGCGACTGGTCTGTCAGCCCAATCTGATCCGGATCTTTGGCCATCGCCATTAGACCGGCCAATCCCGCTATGCCCGATGGGGTGCTGGCGAGGCCATGGGGAATGGCTTTCTCCAACGCTTCCTGCGCCTGCTCATCGCTAACAAGCATGAAATGGTCAGCCTCACGAGCAAGATACCTCAACGCCAGATGCGACGGTGTCTTGCAATCCAGCCGCCCCATGGAAGAGACGGGCCCTGCGGTCTCCACCACCCTGCCCTGTTCAACGCTTTCGAAGAGAGCAGGAGCCGCGACCGGCTCTACGACGATGATTGAGACATCATCCCCCCAATGGCTGCGAGCGGAAGCGGCCATGGCCGCGGCAAGCCCGCCCACACCGGCTTGAAGGAAGACATGCGTTGGCGGCTGATCGATTCGCTCGGCAGTCTCCGCTCCCATGATGAGATAGCCTTCCATCACATCGCGAGCCGGATCGCTGTAGCCAAGCCAGGAGCCGTCGGAGAGCAGATGGAAGTCGCGTTCTGCGGCGATTGATTTCGACGCTTCCATGCTCTGTTCATAGTCGTCACCAGCGCGCATCACGCGGGCGCCATAAGTTTCTAACCGTTGGGCGAATGAGTCAGGGACGGTCTTTGCCAGAACGACAACGGCCTGCGCGCCAAACAGCCGCGCCCCGGCTGCCAGAGACAGTCCGTGATTTCCCGCGCTGGCGCAGATGAAAGTGTGACCGACAAGCGCGTCGGCCGCATTCTCAATACTCAGATCAGGGCGCTTCTCAGCGGCCATCTTGGCGATGGCGTGCACCGCACCAAGCGCCTTGAAGCTTCCAAGCCCCATACGCTCGCGCTCATCCTTCACGTGAAGTGCCGCAACGCCCAATTGCGTCGCAAGGTCTCTTTTGGAAAGCAATGGGGTGGCGCGCGCATGGGGGCAAAGCGCAAAAAGCGCCCGTGCCGCCCGAGCATCCGTCTCCACCTCACCGTCCGCAAGATCGGCCAGAGAAGGCAGGCCGACAGATTGAAGCGCATTTTTCAGGAAAATTGTGCCATCTGCTGTTTTTTGCCGCATGGCGCATATCTTGTAATTTACGATGGCAGACCCGACTACTCTGGCATGTAACGGGAGCCCTTGCCATGCCATCTGCCCGGCGTAAGCCAATTTATGACGGATCGACCGTCGATCAGTCAGAAATCGATCACTTTTCCTCTCTTGCGCAGGAGTGGTGGAATCCCGATGGCAAATTCAAGCCGCTGCACAAGTTTAATCCCGTCCGGCTGACCTATATTCGTGACACGCTTTGCAGCCATTTTGGCCGCGATCCAAAGGCCGTTCGCCCGCTCTCCGGGATCACGATTCTCGACATCGGTTGCGGCGGCGGCCTGCTGTGCGAACCTCTGGCGAAAATGGGGGCGACCGTGACCGGTGTGGACGCCAGCGAAACCAATATCGAAGTCGCAAGACTACATGCCGAACAGTCTGGCGCAGAGGTTGAGTATCGCGCGACCAATGCCGAGACCATGGCCGCAAATGGCGAAAAATTCGACGTCGTTCTGAACATGGAAGTGGTGGAGCACGTCGCCGATGTCGATGTCTTCGTGACCGCCTGCGCAAAAATGGTGAAACCGGGCGGATTGACAATTGTCGCCACCATCAATCGGACCTTCAAAGCCAAGGCTCTGGCCATCTTCATGGCGGAAAATGTTTTGCGCTGGCTGCCCCGGGGGACGCATCAGTTCGAGAAGCTGGTCAAACCGGAAGAAATCGCTGGGCCTCTGGAAACAGATGGCATGGATATCATCGAAACGACAGGCGTCTTCTACAATCCGATTTCGGACAGCTGGAACCGCTCAAACGATACCGATGTCAATTACATGATGCTGGCCAGTCGCCCGGCATAGGTCACAACCAAATCACCTTCGCGAACAATCGCGGCTAATTGGCATCGTCCGGCACGACAGGCAACGGGGCAATTGCGACACCTTCGTCCAGCAGGCTTTCCACCTCGTCGCGTTTGGCTTCGCCGTAAATGCTGCGCTGTTCGCTCTCGCCATAATGGATCTTTCTGACCTCTTCAGGAAAGCGCGTTCCAACATTTTCCGACTGCGACGTAATCGTCTCCCGCAACTCCTTCATTTTCGCCATGAGTTCGCGGCGATTAGCGTCAACAGATGCAACGGCCATCGCATCCTTCTGACGACCGGTGGAGATTTGCGGCGCCATGAGTGACTTCGACACTTTGGTCGAGTTGCAAGTCGTACAGGCGATCAATCCACGCTTGCGCTGCTTCTCAAATTCTTCAGATGAGGCGAACCAGCCGTCAAAATCGTGATCGGCGTCGCAAACAAGGCTAAAGCGGATCATGCGGAGCGCTCCACAGCCTCGCCAGCCCTGCGCAGCGTGAAGGCGCGATTGTTGATTAGGTTTGGAATCCTCGCCCGAGCTTCGACAACCCTGTGTGTGTCGACCTCAGCCAGAGCGACACCCGGTTCGTCGCCATTCACCTCAGCGATGACCTCACCCCAAGGGTCGATAATCAGCGAATGTCCGAAAGTTTCTCGACCGTCCTGCATGGCACCACCCTGCGCTGCAGCAATGACGTAAGCGCCGTTCTCAATTGCTCTTGAGCGCAAAAGAATGTGCCAATGCGCCTCTCCGGTTTGACGCGTAAAGCAGGCCGGTGCGGTGAGGATGTCAGCACCCGCGCGGGCATAGGTTGTGGTGAGTTCCGGGAAGCGGCAATCATAGCAAATGCCCAGACCGATGCGTGCATCGCAAGCCTCAACCAACACAGCTTCCCGCCCCGGCTTGTAGATTGCCGATTCGCGCCAGCTTTCCCCATTATCGAGATCGACATCAAACATGTGGATCTTGTCATAGGTGGCCAGTCTGCGCCCATCCGACCCAAAGACATAGGCACGGTTGGCCGCGCGCATATCCGGCAAGGCAATGGGCGTTGAACCGATATGAAGCGTGATCTCAAGCTCTCTGGCGAGCGCCGACGCTGCCGCGATGACTTGGTCATCCACCTCGGGCTTCACAGTATCGAAAAACGCTGCTCTGCCCCTCTGCACGAGACCGGTCATTTCAGGTGTTTGGACGAACGTTGCGCCCTGAACGGCAGCATGGCGCACAAGTTGCTCCATGGCCGAGACATTTTCGGCTACATCAGTGCCCGAACGCATCTGCACGATAGCTGCGGTGAACCGAGCCATGCTCACGCGACCTTCAAGAGTTGGTCGAGCTTCCCGGCCCGTTCCATCGCCATCAGATCATCACAGCCGCCAATATGCGTGTCACCGATGAAAATCTGCGGAAAGGTGCTGGCACCCCCAGAGCGCTGGATCATTTCCTTGCGCAGTTCCGGCTCGAAGGTCGCATCATGTTCCGTAATCTTCACGTTCTTCTTTTTCAGCAGTGATTTCGCAGCGGTGCAATAGCCGCAAAGCTGGCGCGTGTAGATGGTGACATCAGACATGGCTGCATTCTCCTTGTCGCTCAAATATGGGCGTCGCTGCGACCCGGCGCAACCAGTGCAAAGGTAGCGCAGTCAATGCGCGACGCACCCGCTCGTTTCAAAACCCGCGCACAGGCCCGCATGGTCGCACCAGTTGTGTAAACATCATCCACAAGAACGACTTTGCGCCCTTTTAGTTCAACGCTCATTCCTTTGGGAATGCGAAAGGCCCCGCGCATATTGGCCTCACGTTCCTTCGCCAGCAAGCCAACCTGTTGCTTCGTAGCCCTGTGCCGAACGAGCAGATCATAGCGGAACTCAGCTCGCATAGACTTCGCCATGTGTCGAGCAAGTTCAGCCGCTTGATTGTAACGACGCGACAAAAGTCGTGTGGGATGCAGCGGGACCGGGATCACAAGCGCATCACCCTGGAGGTTTTCGCGCGCAGCACGCAGCATGAGCGTCGCCATCCAGGGAGCGAGATCCGTCCGGTCACGGAACTTCAGATCATGAACCAATTGCCGCGCCGGGCCTTGGTAACGGGCAACGCTGCGGCATGTCTCGAAAGGCGGCGGATCGGCAATCGCCTGCGCGCTAAGCACCCCGACCCCCAGATCATGCGAGAATGGCACACCCAAAACGGCGCAATATGGCGGCTCGATAATAGAAACAGCCGACCAGCAGGAAGGACACAGGCTGCCGGGTCGTTCCGTTCTTGCGTCACACGCCATGCAGGATGGAGGCAGCAACCCATCCAGAGCCTTGCGGGCAAATGACAAGACCGCCTGGGCGCGCTTTGAAGAGGTGACGTCGGCATCGAGCATGGCCCTGGCACTTTGCCAGCATTGGGGATGTCCGTATAGGTGAGCCTCAAATACCGCCAATGCTGTCCAAAATCCGTACCGCCTGCCCCGTGACCTCGACATCCCGCCATCTGACAAACCTGCACCGTGCGCGGATGTTGTTTCGCGAAGGCGATGACGTCTTGATACGCTTGGCGGTCGAAGACAGTCTTGACCGTCTCGCGGCTGTCAATCGCAGCTTTGATCACGCGATCGCACTGTTTGGACGCACCGCTCTACTCGCCGATGCGTTGTCGAATTCGCAACAGATTGGCGAAGTGCAGCGGATCGAAGAGACCATTCATCTCGGCGAAGCGGACCGCATAGCCACGCCTGACAGCCTGGGGCTTGCACCCGAAAGCACTGATTGCGTGATCGCCCCGTTGTCACTGCATTTCGCCGAAGACCTGCCGGGAAGCCTTATCCAGATCCAGCAGGCCCTGCGCCCCGACGGATTGTTGCTGGCCAGCCTGCCGGGGCCGGAAACGCTCAAGGAACTGCGGGCGGTTCTTCTGCACGCCGAAAGCGATTTAACCGGCGGCGCAGCAGCGCGGGTCGATGCCTTCACCGACATTCGTGATGCCGGTGCGTTGCTGCAACGCTGCGGCTTCGCCTTACCCGTTGTCGATGCTGAAACATTGACCTTGCGCTACGACAATTTGTCCGGCCTCATGCGGGACTTGCGGCGCTTCGGTGCAACATCGCGCATTGCCGCACCGTCGCTGTCCCGCAGAACGCTGGAACGGGCGAACGAGCTTTATGCCCAAAACCATGCAGACCCTGACGGGCGCATTCGCGCCAGCTTTCAAACCATATCCATGTCGGGCTGGAAGCCGCATGCAAGTCAGCAAAAGCCGCTCGCGCCGGGATCAGCGCAGGTCAGTCTGACGAAGGTGCTGTCTTCAAAGTGAGACCGGGCGCAGATTGCACCGCAAGGGGTCAGCAATCGCCTTCCGTACGGCCATTGGCATAGACATAGCAGGGCTGGTCAGGGCGGGCCTGCAACACGCTGAACCGGACTCGTGTGCGCCTGTTTTCATCTGCCAGTTCTGATACTCCGGGCTGCCAGCCATTTCCGGCAAAAAGCGAAAAGCGCTCCTGACTTGTGTTCACGAGGGGCACGACAAAGGCCGCAGCCGCGATGCTCAAAAACGCATAAAAAAGCGCTGTCTTGGCGATTCCATAGGTTGGCTCATCGACTATTGTTTCCAACTCAACCGCATCGCTGATCTGATCGTCCATGGCCCGTCATTCTCCGACAGCACTTTTGGCAACCATAGGGCAAACATGGTTAATCGCACGTAAAGCGCTGCGTTGAAGCCATGTGCCCTTCAAACCGCCGCGGATGCACCTACATGATTGCTATACTGGGCTTGCCGCTTACGGGAGCCTGATTCTTTGGACCATCCGTTGTCGCTTCGGGGCTGCGGAATTTGAAGGACATGACAGATGAATCTGGAAAAATACTCAGAGCGTATGCGCGGTTTCGTGCAGTCTGCGCAGCAAAAGGCCCTGTCGGAGGGCCATCAGCAATTCACCCCCGAACATATGCTGAAGGTGCTGCTCGATGATGAGCAGGGCCTTGCCGCCTCGCTGATCGGACGAGCAGGCGGTGATGCCAAGACCGCACTGCTGGCAACGGAAGCCGCGCTGGCCAAGCTACCCAAGATCGAGGGTGGCAATGGAGGCATCTATCTCGACAGCGCTCTGGCGAAGGTGTTTGAGCAGGCAGAAGAAGTAGCCAAAAAGACCGGTGACAGCTTTGTGACGGTTGAGCGCTTTCTGCTCGCTCTGGCGATTGAACAGCGTGCAAAGACGTCTGTCATCCTCAAAAGTGCAGGTGTGACGGCACAGGGCCTTAACGACGCCATTGAGAGCGTGCGCAAGGGCCGCAAGGCCGATTCCGCCTCCGCTGAAGAGGGCTATGACGCCCTGCAAAAATACGCTCAGGATCTGACAGCGAGAGCCCGCGAAGGCGGTCTTGACCCCGTGATCGGTCGCGATGAGGAAATCCGCCGTGCCGTGCAGGTTTTGTCACGCCGCACCAAGAACAATCCGGTGCTGATCGGCGAACCCGGCGTCGGCAAGACGGCGATTGCCGAAGGTCTTGCTTTGCGCATCGTCAATGGCGATGTGCCCGAAAGCCTGCGCGACAAGCAGTTGCTGTCGCTGGACATGGGCGCGCTGATCGCCGGTGCGAAATATCGCGGCGAGTTCGAGGAGCGGCTGAAATCCGTGCTGTCGGAAGTCACCGCGGCGGATGGCGGCATCATCCTGTTCATCGACGAGATGCATACGCTGGTCGGTGCCGGAAAGTCCGACGGTGCGATGGACGCGTCCAACCTGCTCAAGCCGGCTTTGGCGCGCGGCGAGTTGCACTGCGTTGGCGCGACGACGCTGGATGAATATCGCAAGCATGTCGAGAAGGATGCGGCGCTCGCCCGCCGTTTTCAGCCTGTTTTCATCAGCGAACCAACGGTTGAGGACACGATCTCCATTCTGCGCGGCATCAAGGAAAAATATGAGCTGCATCACGGCGTGCGCATCGCCGATTCCGCGCTCGTTTCCGCGGCAACGCTCTCCAACCGCTACATCACGGACCGTTTTTTGCCGGACAAGGCCATCGACCTGATGGACGAGGCCGGGTCACGGCTGCGCATGCAGGTTGATTCCAAGCCGGAAGAGCTGGACGAGCTGGACCGCCGCATCATTCAGCTGAAAATCGAGCGAGAGGCGCTGACCATGGAGACCGACAAGGCGTCCATGGACCGACTGGAAAAGCTGGAGGCTGACCTTTCCGATCTCGAAGACAAGGCGCAGACCTTGTCCGCTCGCTGGATGGCGGAGAAGGAGAAACTTGCCGGTGCCCGCGATATCAAGGAGAAATTGGACCACGCGCGGTCTGAACTCGAAATCGCGCAGCGTGAAGGTAATCTCGCCCGCGCCGGTGAACTCTCCTATGGCGTGATCCCGCAACTCACCAAACAGCTTGAGGCTGCGGAAGGCGCTGAAGAGGATGCCGTGATGGTGGATGAGGCGGTGACGCCGCAACACATCGCGCATGTCGTGTCGCGCTGGACAGGCATACCCGTCGACAAGATGCTGGAAGGCGAGCGCGAAAAACTGCTCAAGATGGAAGATGAACTGGCGGAACGTGTTGTCGGCCAGGGCGAAGCCGTCGCGGCGGTGTCAAAAGCCGTGCGTCGCGCCCGCGCCGGGTTGCAGGACCCGAACCGTCCGCTCGGCTCCTTCATCTTTTTGGGACCAACGGGTGTCGGCAAGACCGAACTCACCAAAGCGCTCGCCGACTATCTGTTTGACGATGATTCGGCCATGGTGCGCATGGACATGTCGGAATTTATGGAGAAGCACTCCGTGGCCCGACTGATCGGCGCGCCTCCAGGCTATGTCGGCTATGATGAAGGCGGGGTGCTGACGGAGGCCGTGCGCCGCCGTCCCTATCAGGTCGTACTGTTCGATGAGATCGAAAAGGCGCATCCGGATGTCTTCAACGTGCTTTTGCAGGTGCTGGATGATGGTCGCCTGACGGACGGTCAGGGTCGTACGGTCGATTTCCGCAATACGCTGGTTATCATGACATCGAATCTCGGGGCCGAATTCCTCGTTGGCCTGAAGGATGGCGAGGATGTCGACAGCGTGCGCGGCCCGGTCATGGATGTGGTCAAAGCCTCCTTCCGCCCGGAATTTCTGAACCGTGTGGACGAGACGATCCTGTTCCACCGTTTGCAGAAGTCCAACATGGCGGCCATCGTCAAAATTCAGCTCAAGCGGCTGGAGGCGCTGTTGGAAGAGCGCAAGATCACGCTTGAACTGGGTGGCGATGCGATCTCATGGCTTGCCGAAAAGGGCTACGACCCGGCCTATGGCGCGCGCCCGCTCAAACGGGTGATCCAGACGGCGGTGCAGGATCCGCTTGCCGAAAAACTGCTCGCCGGTGAGATTGCAGACGGCTCCATCGTCGCCGTGACGAGCGGGACGGACCGGCTACAATTCCGCATCAAAGGCACAAAGAAGGCTGCCGAAACCAATGGTTTCGAAGCCGACGCGCCGGAGGTGCAGGATACGGACGAAAACCGCGACGCGGCGTGAGGTGTAAAAGCCTCTAAGCCGCTTCGAGGCGGCGGATTTCCTGCTCGAACTCCTGACGCAGGGCCGCCGCTTCATCATCGGGCAACCATTCCGACATCTGCGGAAACACCGTCTTGTGGAACAGCACTTCACGCGGCGGCCAGGGCATGGTGCTGGCCGCCTTCGCTTCCTCCAACACTTCGAGCAATTCCTGGCGCACATCCTCCACATCAATAGGCGGCAATTCGATCTTTTCGGGTTCGAACAAATCGCCCTGCGGTTTGCCGAAAAGATCGCCCTGATTGTGGCTCATTGTGCCGATCGTTTGATTCTGCGCTCACCACTAGGTGCTCACAATTGAGCACAAATGCAACTTGGTGGGGTGTCGAACAGCGACCATGTGAATAAGTCCCAAAGGTTCAGCCGCTGTCCTTTTCGCCAATGGCTCCTTTCTCCAGCAGCTTGTCATTGGAAATCAGCGGACCATCCATAATTCTGTCCAGAAGCTCGGCCTGCTCCGGCTCAAGCTCGATCAGCAAGCCGAGCACGTTGAGCATGTCGATCAGGTCCGTTGTGTATTCGGCGGGCCAATGGTCGGGCTGAATGTCCGACAGGGGCGATGGCGGGCGCCGGTCGCCGATGATGGGGCGGGAGCGGTCACGCTTGCGGTAGCTGAACCAGTGTTTGATGACCGGCATGCCGGAAACGTCATAATCCCACATGGCCTTGGTGACATTGCCAACATAACCGTCGCCGATATGCAGGCGGTTGGTCGCGGGGTCGTGATGCATTTCATCAGGCAAAGGGTTTGGAGCGCCTGGAATAGCCGCACCGGCAGGAATTTGCGGGCGTTTGCCGGGCTCCATACGTGGTGATCCATTGGGCCTGTCGGCAGAAGGGTCGACAAAGCGCTCGCCAAATGTGTGCAGCCAGATGATGCGTCGGCCCAGTTTCGCTGCCTGTTGAAACAAAACGCGGTCAGCGGTGAGCGGGACGCGCAAGCCGGGGCGCTTGAGGTCCTTCTTGAAACGCTCGGTGAAAGCCGGATTGGCCATCACTGCGGCGATATAGGCCATCATGTCTTCAGGCGGGACATCGAAGCGGTAACGGCGGTGCAACTCGCGCAGCAGAGCAGGCTCGATGTTGGATGCGGTCGCCTGACCATCGCGCCAGAGCGGGTAAACACGACCGCCCCGACCGTGGTAGTGATCAAGATCGGGAATGAGATCGGAAAGGCCAATTGCTGGCCCTGATTTTGGCGAATGCGCTTCAAGCGCAGTCAGGTGGATTTGGTTCTGCGAATACATTTCCCACAACTGGGAACGCGCTTGGCTGAGAAGTCGATGATCGGGGATCAACCATTGTCGATCGAATGTACGGTACGCGTAACGGATGGGGCCAACCACCGGAGACTGGTCTTCGCTTACCGCAACATCGCGTGTTTTGAAGCTTCCCAAATCAATCGTCCGCTTGCGATCAACCCGGCGATCTCGGTCCTCATGAAAAAGCATCGCTTTTCGGGATACATCTTTTTCCGCTTTCAATCGGTCCCAACGCTTTATCAATGACTCTTTGTCTGGTGCGATTACCCAAGTCCTGTGGGTCGTCACGCCTGAGACGGAGTAGTCCATGAGCTCTTCCAGAGCTGGCATGGTCGCCCATAGGCTGGCGCTTTCTCCCAGAAACGGATCGCGCCAGCCTTTGGGGCCCGGCACCCAACCGGAAGAGCCAAAAGACAGAGTTTCCAGCGCCTTGAACTTCAGCTTTTCGCGGTGGCCCTCGGGAAGTTCCATAAAATGCAGACTGGCGGGTTTGCTGCGGTCCTTTTCCGGTGTGCGGGCGGCCAGAACGATGCAGACAGGCTGCTGCACACCCTGAAAGATGCGGGTGGAGACCGTAGGTTGATGTCCCTCCGGCGAACAGTCTATCACCCAAATATCGCTGCAATCGCGGCGCAACTGCTCGCGCATTTTCTGAAAGCCCGGGCCGTTCAAAAAACCGGCCACGGTGATGAAACAGACAATGCCGGACTGGTCAGGAATGTCGTAATTTGCATCCTTCTGAACCACGGCCTTCCAATCTGACCCGAACACTTTCAGCGCGGCCCAGCGCCAGAAGTAGACATAAAGATTTTTCAGATGATGGGCATGTGCGCCGACGCCCCATTCCGGCGGCGGCGACCAGCTTGCCATGGCGGGGCTGACGGATTTCTGTGCATCATTGCCATTTTCAATCCAGCCACCCATGCCCTTGGCTTTGTTCTTATAGGGCGGATTGCCGATCACCACCGTGATTTCTTCCTCACGTTTGATGCGGTTTGCCTCCTTGCGACTTTCGCCAATCGCCGCAGTCATGGAGGAGAACTGAGCATCCGCATAGGGGTCGCCAAGCGTGTCGGTGATGTAGAGTTTGGGTGTCGGCATATCAGCCGGTGCGAGCGGCCCTGCACCGGCGGCAAGTACTTGCAATTCTGCAATCATGCGCAGCTGCGCGACGGCAAAGGGGCCGAATTGCAGTTCAAAACCGAAGATGCGTTGGGTTGCCGCAGCGATGGCCGGGCCGATATGTCCCGTGCCTTCACTGTCCTGAACTGAACGGGCGATATGGCGTAATATGCCGAGCAGGAATGTGCCGGTTCCCGTCGCAGGGTCGCAGATGGTGACCTCCGGGGCAGCCAGACCGCGCGGCAAGTTAAACAGCCTTGGGTTTTGCAGCGCCTCATCGGTGAGCCGCACCATCGCGCTCACCACTTCCGGTGGCGTGTAGTAAGAGCCGGTCTTCTTGCGCAGGTCATTGTCGTAAACTTCCAGAAACTCTTCATAGAAATAGAGCCATGCGTCGGCAGACCCTTTGGTCATGGTTTGCCAGTCCACCACATTGAGAACCCGCGTCAGCGTGGACAATGCCGTGCCCAGCGGTTCCTTCACGTCGGGATTGTCGATGAGCAACCGCAAGGCTGTACCGATCAGCGTTTCGGCTTTACGCAGTTCGGCGGCGGCCTTTTCTATGTTTGAGATATCGACATCGCGGACCCGAGCGACCAGCAGGCCGAAGGTGACGGCCTGAGCGTAGCCATCGGCAAATTGTTCATTGCTGGCTTCGGGGAAAAGAAGATTGCGCCATTCGGCCGCCAGTGTGGTGAGGCCGGGATTGTCCCGCTCCAGCTCTTCCTCCACCTCCTCGCGCAGCAGACGGCACAGGCGGGCGCTCATTTGTGCCAGCTGAGCAGCTGATTTTGGCGGTTGCGGCGACCAAGCGAGAAATCCGGTGAACAGGCGAATCAAGGCGTCTGGTGCCCTCAGCTTGCTGCCGGACGTTTCTATATTGCCTTCGAGCAGGACGATGCTTTCGGCAAGCTTGCCATCCTGCCAGAGGCCGAACTCATTGCCATCGGTGTAAATGAGATTAGGGAGTGTCTGGAGCTTCTTCCATTGCCGCTAGTCGTGATCGGACTTGAATTTTCTCGGATCAGCACCCTTGCCGGGTGATTTGATTTCAATGTGGCCGACAAGGCCACTCTTGTTGGTTACTGCGAAATCCGGCCTCGTACCGAGTTCCGGCAGCGGCGTTTCGCCAACGATGGTCACGGCTCCGCTGCTCATCCCGCATAGCGGAGCGAGATGTTGTTCAATCAGCCACTTGAGCGGAGAGCGCAGTTGCTCTTCCGGTTCGCCATGAACAGCGAGATTGGACAGCGCCGCTTTAGCGGATTCGCCAGACAATGAGATGGCCTCGTCAAGAGTTGTCACAGATGACTTCATGCTTGCCGGCGGTTTTCCAAACGCGATGCGCAGCCGAGAATCTGCATTTGCTTTGCACCAAAAGCAAGCCGTTGAACAAGCAAGGGTTTCCAGCCTGCCATATCGGAATGGTAAGCAAACGCGGTTAAGAGACACGGTTAAGCGGCTTTTAACGAATTGGGGTCAGTATGCCGACGAAATTCATGTAGCCCCGGCGTGCCTATTCGGGGTTCAGTCCAGGAAGGATGTTGCAATGAGCAGCACTATGAAACTGACCTCGATGGCGGCTGTCCTCGCCGCTTCGATCGCTCTGCCGGGCACGGCGAGCGCCGCCGATCTGCTTGAACCGCCGGTGATTGAAGTTCCCGAAGTCGTGACCGTCAAAAAAGGCTGGTACATTCGCGGCGACATCAGCTACGATTCCGAAGATATCGACAGCCCTTACGCCTTCACCAATGTGCCGACGCCCTTCCGCAGCGCGGAAATCGATGATTCCTACAATATCGGCGTTGGTATCGGTTATCAGGTGAAAGACTATTTCCGTGTCGATGCGACGCTGGAATATGTGTTCGGCACCGATTTTCATGGCACGTTTGATTGCGGCGTCTGCGCCGGTGGTCTGACCCAGGAAACAGCCGAAATCTCCAAGCTGCGCCTGCTGGCCAACGCTTATGTCGATCTCGGCACCTTCTCCGGCCTCACCCCTTATGTTGGTGTCGGTATCGGTGGCACCTATCTGTCGGTTGAAGACTACACCCAGTCCTTCGCCGTTCCCCCGCAAAGCCCGCGCCACAAGGATCATGAGTCCTGGCGTTTCACCTATGCGTTCCATGCCGGTCTTTCCTATGAGCTGACCCACGCTCTGACCTTTGACCTCGGCTATACCTATGCGCGCATGGAAGATGGTGGCTTTGCCGGATACAGCATCGACACCAATATCAGCCAGCCGCAGATTTATGACGAAGGCATCGACAACCACGTCATCCGCGCCGGCCTGCGCTACCACTGGTAAGCGGTTCGGGCTGACCCTCGGCTCGCCCATCTCAATACAGGATTGCCGATCGGGCGTGTGTTTGCCCGGTCGGCCCCACAAAACAAAGCCCCGTTCTGACGGATTGGTGTTTGAGTACCGTTCAGAAAGTTCCGCGTAGAAAGGCCCTAGAGGCATGTCAGCGAACCTGAAAAAACTCATCAACTCGTCCGCGATTGCCCTCGCCACCGCGACGGCACTTTCACTGGCGGCGATTGCCCCTTCCTACGCCGCCGATGATCTTTACGACCCCGGCGTGACGCATGTTGAATTCGGCACTGGCTGGTATATTCGTGGTGAAATCGGTGCCAGTTTCCTGCAGGATTTTCGCGAGATTGAGTCGTCCACCCCGATCAACGGAACCAATGTGCAGCTGATCGAAGAGGAAGACACATCCGCCGTGTTCAATTTCGGCGTGGCTGTCGGTCACCGTTTCACCAACAATCTGCGCGGTGATATCGGCTATTCCTATCTGGCGGACAGTTCCCGTTCGAGCCGTTCCTCCGTGCCCGGCACCACTGGCGCACCCTGTTCGACCGGTGAAGTGTTTGAATCTCCCGGCACCGACCAAAACGGCAACGTCATCCCGCCGCAATTCAGCCCGCAGGTCATCGACAATTGCGTGCAGAAAGACGAAACAGAGTATTTCCTCCAGTCGCTCATTGCCACCGGTTACTATGATCTCGACACCAGCGTTGCCGGTCTGCGCCCGTTCATCGGCATTGGCGGCGGCATCATTCGCAACCAGTTCCAGGCGGAATTCGGTTCGCTGACCTGCACGCCATCCGTTGACGAACGCTGCGGTGCCACCGATGGCGGCAATCCCGGTCTTGGCGAGGTGTACACCCAGTCCGGCACCCGCACCAACGGCACGTCTTACCATCTGGCAGGCACGCTGACGGCAGGCCTGTCCTACGCCCTTACCGATACGCTGTTCCTGGACACATCCTACCGCTACACGCACATGTTTGATGATCCGATCTTCGGCGGCACGAATGGCGTCGATGCGGCTGGCGTTCCCACCGACTTCCACACCGTGACCGTCGGTCTGCGCATGGAAATCTGGTAAGCACCACGAACTTCGCGAAGCGTCAGCCATGCGTTGACGCCCGCCCCTCCTTCCGATAGTCCCGTTCGTGGGACACCTCTCCCCAACGAGAGGCTTACTATCTGGAAGGATAGACATATGACTGACCGACTCTCGGTCGCGGCACCGGACATACGTCCGGCCGATCCGCGATTCTCTTCCGGCCCGTGCAAAAAGCGCCCCGGCTGGACCCTCCAAAACCTCAATGATGCTCCCCTTGGCCGCTCCCACCGTGCAGCCGCGGGCAAATCGAAGCTGGCGCGGGCCATCGATCTGACACGTGACGTGCTTCGGGTGCCCGATGACCACCGCATCGGCATCGTTCCGGCATCCGACACGGGCGCCTTCGAGATGGCCATGTGGACGATGCTCGGCGCCCGACCCACCACCATGGTGGCGTGGGAAAGCTTTGGCGCCGGATGGGTGACAGATGCCGTCAAGCAGCTTGGCCTCGATGCCGAAGTAATCACCGCAGATTACGGAACCCTGCCCGACATGGCGACGATCGACTGGAACAGCGATGTCTGTTTCACCTGGAATGGCACGACATCGGGCGTCCGCATGCCCTCCGGCGATGTCATTCCCGGGGATCGTGAAGGTCTTACGCTTTGTGACGCGACATCGGCAGCCTTCGCCCAGCCGCTGCCCTTCGACAAGCTCGATGTGGTGACGTTTTCCTGGCAGAAGGTGCTGGGTGGCGAAGCCGCTCACGGCGTGCTTGTCCTGTCTCCGCGAGCGGTGGAGCGGCTTGAGAGCTACACGCCACGCTGGCCGCTTCCGAAGATCTTCCGCCTCACAAAGGGCGGAAAGCTGATCGAGGGCATCTTTTCCGGCGCAACCATCAACACGCCGTCCATGCTTTGCGTGGAGGACTATCTCGATGCACTCGACTGGGCAGTTTCCATTGGCGGTTTCGATGCGTTGCACAAACGTGCCGATGACAATTTTGCTGTGATTGATGAATGGGTGTCCCGCACGCTCTGGATCGACAATCTGGCCGTCGATCCGCGGACGCGGTCCAACACATCCGTTTGCCTGAAGATCGTCGATCAGGACATCGCATCACTGGATGCGGATGCGCAGAACGCGTTCGTCAAACGGATGACCAAACTGCTCGACGATGAAGGTGTCGCGCACGACATCGGTGCCTATCGTGACGCGCCGCCCGGGTTGCGCATCTGGACCGGAGCGACAGTTGAGGCCAGCGACCTTGCCACATTGACGCCATGGCTGGACCACGCCTTCGCACTCGCAAAATCCGCCTGACCGTAGCGGCCGCTGCAAACCGGACATTCAAGCTCAAGACCGGCACCGCGCAAAGCGTGATGCCCCGATATGAAAGTTTCCCAAAATGAACGACAAAAACCCCCGCGTGCTCGTGTCCGACGCCCTGTCGCACACCGCAGTTCAGATTTTCAAGGACAATGGCTGCGATGTGGACTTCGAGCCAACCCTTGGAAAAGATAAGAATGCATTGCTTGCCGTTATCGACCAGTATGACGGCCTGGCAATTCGCTCTGCCACCAAAGCGACAGAGAAACTGATTGCGGCTGCGACGAATCTGAAGGTCATCGGTCGAGCCGGAATCGGCGTGGACAATGTGGACATCAAAGCCGCGTCGCGTCGCGGCATCATTGTGATGAACACGCCCTTTGGGAACTCCATCACAACCGCCGAACACGCCATCGCCATGATGATGGCAGTGGCGCGCCAAATTCCCACCGCTGACGCTTCCACCCAGCAGGGCAAATGGGAAAAATCAAAATTCATGGGCGTCGAGCTCACCGGCAAGACGCTCGGCCTGATTGGCTGCGGCAACATCGGTACAATCGTCGCCAATCGCGCACAGGGCATGAAAATGCGCGTCATTGCCTCCGACCCGTTTCTTTCGTTGGAACGCGCGCAAAAGATGGGCGTGGAGAAAGTTGAACTGGACGAGTTGTACAGCCGCGCGGACTTCATCACGCTGCACACGCCCCTGACCGACAAGACACGCAATCTCATCGGCGCAGAGGCTTTTGCCCAGATGAAGGATGGCGTGCGCATCATCAACTGCGCCCGTGGCGGCCTGATCGTCGAGGCCGATCTCGCGGACGCTTTGAAATCGGGCAAGGTCGCCGGCGCAGCGATTGATGTTTTCGAAGTTGAACCGGCTACCGACAGCGTTCTGTTCGGCCTGCCAAACGTCGTCTGCACGCCGCATCTTGGTGCCGCAACAAGCGAGGCGCAGGAAAATGTCGCCCTTCAGGTGGCCGAACAAATGTCCGCCTATCTAACACGCGGCGCGGTCTCCAATGCGCTCAACATGCCGTCGATCACCGCTGAAGAGGCGCCGCGGCTGACGCCCTTTGTTAAATTGGCTGACACGCTCGGCTCCTTTGTCGGCCAGGCAACGGAAGAGGCCATCGACAAGGTTGAGATCCTCTATGATGGCCATGTGGCACAGATGAACATTCAGGCGCTCACCAGCGCCGCGATCGCCGGCCTGCTTCGCCGCCAGATGGCAGATATTAACATGGTGTCAGCCCCGGTGATCGCGCATGAACGCGGTATCCAGATCATCGAGTCAAAACGCGAAAAATCCGGTGTGTTTGAAGGCTATATCCGCATTGCAGTCGAAACGGCCCAGGGCACCCGTTCAGTGGCCGGGACCGTGTTTTCCGACGGCAAACCGCGCTTCATCCAGATCAAGGGCATCAATATGGAAGCGGAAGCGGCTCCGCATATGATCTACACCACCAACAAGGATGTGCCGGGCATCATCGGCAAGCTGGGCACGATGTTTGGCGAAAGAGGCGTCAACATTGCGCACTTCTATCTTGGTCGTGACGAGCCGGGCGGAAACGCGATTGCACTACTGGCCATCGATGCGCCTGTTGAAGAGGAGTTTCTCGATCAGGTGCGTGCTCAACCGATGATCCACCGCGCCACCGCGCTGGACTTTTCGGTCTAAAGAACATCCTGCAGGGCCGGGATGAGCGGCAGGTCCGCTTCCGGCATGGGGTGATCGCGCAGCGCGTTGGCTCGCACCCATTTGAGGGTCTGCCCCTCGCGCGGTTGCGGCATCCCCCACCAGCGGCGGCAAATGTAGAGCGGCATGAGCAGGTGGAAATCATCATAGCTGTGGCTGGCAAAGGAAAGCGGCGCCAGGCAAGCCTGCTTGGTTTCCACCGCAAGCTCCTCTTTCAGTTCACGCATAAGCGCTACTTCAGGCGTTTCACCATCATCGACCTTGCCGCCGGGAAATTCCCAAAGTCCGGCCATGGATTTGCCCGCCGGTCGTTGCGCCAACAGGATGCGATTGTCGACATCGACAAGCGCGCAGGCCGCGACCAGCACCATCTTCATCCCTGAAAGCCCTCCGGGGCCTGCCTGTAGGCATAGCGATAGGCCTCTTCGAACCCTTCGGACCGATACAGTCCTTCGGCCACGGAGTTTTCAACCACAACCTGGAGCCATGCCCGATGAGCGCCCTTGTTGCGGCCCCACAACATGGCGTTGCGCAAGATGCTGCGACCATGGCCCAGACCGCGCTTCTTTGGGTTCGACACAACCTCAAAAAGGCCGACGAGATCACCAAACCGCACCGCCATCGCGCCAGCAATAGGAACACCGCTTTCATCTTCGCTCAGGAACAGGCCAACATCGCCCTCAACCTGTGAAATCAGTTCATGCAAGCCAGGTTTCAGGTCGGCGGCGACATTACCCATCGCGACACATTGGTCGATCCATCGCCCGACATCCTGAAGCGGGACCTGCGATACAGCGCTTTTCAGATCAGTGCGATTGAGATCAAGCGTCATCACACGGGTTTCATCGAAACGCCGCCAGCCTCGAGCATCCAGAATGTTCTCAAGTTCGGGCGGAGCGAGCGGCGACTGTCGAAACACCAACGGCCTTCCGAAGGACTGAAAACGCCGGGCAGCCCGCGCAATGCGTTGTTCTAGATTGGAATGGTCGGCGCGGTCGAGCGGATTGACGGAATTCAGTCTTTTGGAAGGGTGGCCTGCCGTCAGTCTGATCGCCCAAGTGCCATCATACAGCGTATTGGCCGCCGGCCATGACCGAAAGCTCACCGCTTCCAGCCGGCGAACATCGGCCAGGCTGGTGGTGTTGCGTGATGTCTCCTGCACTTGCACCGGACGAGCCTTCAACTCCTGTAATCGCCATTGATCGCGACATACTCCTTCGTCAGGTCGCAGGTCCACATGCGCGCTTTGCCTTCGCCCATGCCAAGATCAATGGCAATACGGATCTCATCGGCGCGCATCACCGCTGAAGCTTCCTCTTCGCTGTAGCCGGGATCGCGTTCGCCGTGCATTGCTACCCGAACATCGCCAAAGGAGATGGTCAACCGGTCACGGTCAGCGGGTTCCCCCGCCTTGCCGACAGCCATGACGACGCGACCCCAATTGGCGTCCTCACCGGCAATTGCCGTCTTCACCAAAGGCGAATTTGCGACCGACTTTGCGATCATATGCGCCGACACATCACTCACGGCACCTTCCACCGCAATCTCGACAAGCTTGGTGGCACCTTCTCCGTCGCGCACGATCTGTTGCGCCAAATCATGCATGAGCGCGTGGAGTGCCGCGGAGAACGCCTCGACTCTACTATCGGCCAGACTGTCCAAAGCCGGCGCCGACGAACCGCCGCAGGCGAAGAGCAGCACCGTATCGCTTGTCGATGTATCACTGTCGACGGTGACGGAATTGAACGTGGAGCCAACATGCTGCGACAGCAAGGATTGCAGCAGGCCTGACCCGATCCTTGCGTCAGTGACGATGAAGGCCAGCATCGTCGCCATATCCGGCGCGATCATGCCGGAGCCTTTCGCGATGCCGTTAATCGTGACGCTGTGGCCATTGAGATCGACTGTGCGGGTTGCAAGCTTGGGATAGGTGTCCGTCGTCATGATCGCCTTGGCAGCTTCATGCCAATCATCCGAATGCGCCCGCGCATGAAGGTCATCAAGGTAATGGGTAAAGGCTGGCGCATCGAGCGGCTCGCCAATTACCCCAGTCGAGGCAAGATAGACCTCGTTTTCATGGCAATTTGCCGTGGCGGCGGCCGCCCTGGCGGTAGCGAGCGTGGCGTTTGCGCCCTTCTGACCGGTAAAGGCGTTCGCGTTTCCGGCATTGACAACGACGGCCCGCGCCTTCGCCTCGTTGGATCCCGCAAGCAGCGCTCGGCACCAGTCCACCGGGGCGGATGGACACTTTGACCGGGTGAACACGCCCGCCACAGCAGCCGGTTCGTCAAACAGCATCAGCAGCAGGTCCTTTCGACCCGCATATTTTATTCCAGCTTCGCATGACGCCATGCGCGCACCAGCGATTGGCGGAAGTTTGGCAAAGCTCTTGGGCGCCAGCGGCGAGATGGCCATGACGTCTCCTGTGTCTTTGAGTCGGTGAACCGGACGGGCTTACTGTGGCAGCTTCAGCGTTTCGTCTACGATCTCCACACCAACGGCGGCGCGGCTCTCCTCCACCGTTTTGGTATAGGCTTCGGTGAGCATGAGATTGCGCAGGCGCTCCTTGGAAGCCTCCAGAGTGGGGAAGGGCTTGTCGCGCTTGTTGTCCACCTTGATGACATGAAAGCCGAACTGCGATTTGACGGGCTCTTTGGTGTAGTCGCCAGCGTCCAGCGCAAAAGCGGCCTCTTCAAACTCCGGGACCATGCGCCCCTTGCCGAAATAACCGAGATCACCGCCCTGCGGCCCGCTTGGGCCGGTCGATTTTGCCTTGGCGAGTTCGATGAAGTCTGCTCCGCCGTTCAGCTCTTCAATGATCGCTTTGGCTTCTTCTTCCGTCTTCACCAGAATGTGACGGGCGCTGACCTCTTGCTCCGGTTCTGTCTTGGCGATTTCTGCATCGTAGCGCTCCTTGATCGCTTCGTCGGTCACGGTCGGCAGAACGTTTTTCTGGAAATAGGCGTTGTGCAAAGCCCGATTGCGCAAAAGTTCGATGCGTCGCTTCAATGCCGGATCATCGGCGAGGCCATCATCCGCAGCGCGGGCAGCCATAACGCGAATGTCGATCAGAGAGTCGAGTGCGCGGGCGCGGCGCTGTTCTTCGGGAACATTGCGAAATTGAGGTTCCATGTCTGTCAGGGCTTGATCAAGTTCTGCAGCGGTGATGGTCATCTCACCAATCTTGGCCACGACCTTGTCATCTTGAGCAAAGGCCGGAGCCGCGAGAAGCATCGCGGCGCAAAGCGAAACCGCCGACAGTGTTTTGGCAGAACGAGCGAAGATCGAGAACATGGAGCGACTTTCTAAGAACATACGTGGTGTTGGAAACAACTGGCGAGAACGGGCTTAGATTGCTTTTTCTGGGCAGCCAGTATCGGCGTTGCAATGGCTTGGTCGCCCAATCGGAGCGGCCAATCGCCCTCGCGTTGACAAGTTTTGGTGCCACTCTTATCTGTCCAAAGCGCCAGCGTCCACTTTTGCGGTGGTCCTTGCGTGTTAAATTTCCTCAAGGGTTGATGCCTCTGGCGCCGGTTATTCAGCCGATTTCGCCGCAAATAATCGGAAAGATATTCATGGTCAGTTTTGCCGGCCTGGCACGCAAGCTGTTTGGCTCAGACAATCAGCGCCGCGTAAAAAAATATGGTCCCCAGGTTGATGCTATCAACGCTCTCGAAGGCGAGATGCAAGGACTCTCCGACGCCGAACTCGCGGCCAAGACAGAGGAGTTCAAGGCGCAACTAGCCGAAGGCAAGGCGCTTGACGATATTCTTGTCCACGCCTTTGCAGTGGTGCGCGAAGCCGCCAAGCGCTCCATCGGACTGCGCCCTTTTGATGTGCAGTTGATCGGCGGGATGATCCTGCATGAAGGCAACATTTCAGAGATGCGCACCGGTGAAGGCAAGACGCTGGTCGCTACTCTGCCGGTCTATCTGAACGCTCTTGAAGGCAAGGGCGTGCATGTCGTGACAGTCAACGACTATCTGGCAAAACGAGACTCCGAATGGATGGGCAAGGTCTATGCCTTTTTGGGTATGACCACTGGCGTCATCGTCAACGAACTCAATGATGATGAGCGCCAGCAGGCCTATGGTTGCGACATCACCTACGGCACCAACAACGAGTTTGGCTTCGACTATCTGCGCGACAATATGAAATTCGAGCTGGAGGCCATGGTCCAGCGTGGCCACCATTATGCGATTGTCGATGAGGTGGACTCAATCTTGATCGATGAAGCGCGCACGCCACTCATCATTTCCGGTCCGGTCGATGACAAGTCCGATCTCTACGTTTCGGTGGACAAGGTGATCCCCGAAATCGGTGAGGATGACTATGAACTCGACGAAAAGCAGCGCTCCGTGACCTTCACCGAAGATGGGCAGGAAAGGCTGGAAGAAGTGCTGCGCGAGCGCGGCATCTTGAAATCCGGCACGCTCTATGACGTGGAGAATGTATCCATCGTCCACCACGTCAACAATGCGTTGAAAGCCCACAAACTCTTCGCCCGCGACAAGGACTATATGGTGCGCGGCAATGAGGTCGTCATCATTGACGAGTTCACTGGCCGTGCCATGACTGGGCGGCGTTTTTCCGAAGGGCAGCACCAGGCACTTGAGGCCAAGGAGGGCGTGCCGATCCAGCCAGAAAACCAGACGCTAGCGTCGATCACCTTCCAGAACTATTTCCGCATGTATGACAAGCTTGCAGGCATGACCGGCACGGCGCTCACTGAGGCAGCCGAATTTGGCGACATCTACAGGCTCGATGTGATGGAGGTGCCGACCAACCTGCCGGTGGCCCGCATTGATGAAGATGATGAAGTCTATCGAACGGTGGAGGAAAAATATCGCGCAATCACGAACCTCATCAAGGACTGTCAGGAGCGCGGGCAGCCAGTTCTCGTTGGTACAACGTCCATCGAGAAGTCCGAATTGCTGGCCGATTTGTTGCGCAAGGATGGCGTGAAGAATCTGCAAGTGCTGAACGCGCGCTACCACGAACAGGAAGCCATGATCGTCGCGGAAGCCGGCGTTCCGGGTTCCATCACGATCGCTACCAATATGGCGGGTCGCGGCACCGACATTCAGCTTGGCGGCAACCCTGACATGCGCATTGCCCATGAGCTTGAAGGCAAAAGCGGCGCAGAAGCTGAAGCCCGGGAAAAGGCGATCCGCGAGGAAGTCGCGAAGCTGAAGGAGCAGGCGCTTGCCGCCGGTGGTTTGTATGTCATCGGCACCGAAAGGCACGAATCGCGGCGCATCGACAATCAGCTGCGCGGCCGTTCCGGTCGTCAGGGTGATCCGGGCAATTCGAAATTCTTCCTGTCGCTTCAGGATGATCTGATGCGCATCTTCGGTTCCGACCGGATGGATGGCATGCTCACCAAGCTTGGCCTGAAGGAAGACGAAGCCATCGTTCACCCCTGGATCAACAAGGCACTGGAAAAGGCGCAACAGAAGGTCGAGGCGCGCAACTTCGATATCCGTAAGAATCTGTTGAAGTTCGACGATGTCATGAACGACCAGCGCAAGGTGGTCTTCGAACAGCGCATCGAAATGATGAATGGCGACGATCTTTCCGATGTGATCTCCGATATGCGCGAGGAAGTGGTTGACGGACTCGTCTCCTCAACCATGCCGGAAAAGGCCTATCCCGACGAATGGAAGCTCGATGATCTGAAGAAGGGCGTTGAGCAGTATCTCAACCTCGATCTGCCCGTACATGACTGGGCGCAGGAAGAGGGTATCGACGAGGAAGGCGTTCGTGAGCGCATCATGGAAGCCGCAAACGCTGCGGCACAGGATCGCATCGACCGCTTTGGACCTGAAGTCACGCAGATGATTGAAAAATCGATCCTGCTTCAAACACTCGACCATTTGTGGCGCGAGCATCTGGAGAGCCTTGAGCATCTGCGTTCCGTGATCGGGTTCCGCGGTTATGGGCAACGCGATCCGCTGTCGGAATATAAGGGCGAGAGCTTCGAGTTGTTTGACGCAATGCTGGCCAATCTGCGTCAGGCCGTCACGGCACAGATGATGCGCGTGGAGGTGGTGCAGCAGGCCGCGCAGGACGAACTGACCCTGCCTGAGATGGAAGCCAGCCATATCGACCCGCTGACCGGAGAAGATGTGTTCGACACGCCACCGCCGGGCGGCTCCTACGGGCAGGCTATCGTGACGCCGTCACGTGCTGCGGCAGCCGAGGGACGTGACCCCAACGACCCGTCGACCTGGGGTCGGGTCGGACGCAATGAACCGTGCCCGTGCGGCTCCGGCAAGAAATACAAGCACTGCCACGGCAAGTTGTGACAGCCGAAGAACTGATCCTTCGTTTGCATCCGCCTTTCAATGCGCGTATACGGACCGTGACTCCCCGCATCGTGGACCCTTCCACGGCTTGACCGACCCGGCCAAGCGAACGGGAGAGCTTTGCTTTTCGCCGTGGGAACCGCGGCAAGATACAAGGATCGTGCATATGGCCAACCAGCTTCTCATGCCTAAGGCAACCGCCGTCTGGCTCGTTGACAATACGGCGCTCACATTTGACCAGATCGGCGCCTTTTGCGGACTGCACACGCTGGAAGTCAAAAGCATTGCTGATGGCGACTCAGCCCAAGGCATTAAGGGTCTCGACCCCGTTCAGACCGGTCAACTGTCGCGCGACCAGATCAAGGAAGCCGAGGCCGACCCGTCCGTGAAGCTGAAGCTGCTTGACCCGAAGGTGAAAGTGCCGGAGCTGAAAAAGAAGGGGCCTCGCTACACGCCGGTTTCACGCCGTCAGGACAGGCCGAGCGCGATCTTGTGGCTGGTGCGAAACCATCCCGAACTGAAGGACGCGCAGATCATTCGCCTTGTCGGCACGACGAAAACGACCATCGCCGCAATCCGCGACCGCACCCATTGGAACATCTCCAATCTGCAACCGCTGGATCCGGTTACGCTTGGCATTTGCAGCCAGATTGATCTGGATTTCGAACTGGCGAAGGCCGAGAAATATCTGCCCAAGGTTGAGAACCGTCCGGCTGAGGACGGTCTGCTGCCTGCCTCTGAAACACAGGACGCGACGGATCCATCAGCATCGGAAACGATGGATGCAGATTCGGTGTTTAAGAATTTCGAATCACTCGGCAACAGCGTTTCATCGAAAAACGGATAGTCGTCAGACCGTCTGAACAGATCTGCCCGCAACTCAGTCCAGAAAGGCGGGCGGATGTCCTTCGCGTTCCATAAGCGCGTAGAAATCCTGCACCGTCTTGCCTTTCTCGGCTGCAAACGTACGCCCCGTGTCGGTGAACGACTGGATGCGGTCGATGCGAAAGAGGCGGAAATCCTGGCGCTTTTCGCACCAGGCGAGCACCGTCCACACCTTGCCCCAATACCAGAGGCTAAGCGGGCGAATGGCCCGGCTGGTGCGAGCGTCAGCCGCATCGCGATAGTCGATATCGAGGATGCGACGCTGATCGATTGCCGCCTCCATGTGATCGACCAGGGCCCGGCTGGCCTCGTTCATCTGAATATTCGGAGCGTGAATCTCGACGCGATTGATACGGTCTCGCTCGCCTTCGGGAATGACCGCTTCGATTTTGACAAGAGCCTCGCGGGCAGCCTGCGCCATGGCGAGCCCACCCCAGGCCTTGATGAAACGCGCTCCGGCCACCAGCGATACGATCTCTGCACGGGTGAACATCAGCGGGGGAAGGTCAAATCCGCTGCGCATGATGTAGCCGACACCGCGTTCACCATCGATGGGCACTCCGTTGGATTGCAGATCGACAATGTCGCGATAGATGGTGCGCTCAGACACTTCCAGCTTCTCAGCAAGCTGCGCGGCGGTGACAAGGCGCCCGCCACGCAGGTGCTGAACAATCTGAAAGAGCCGGTCAGCTCTGCGCATGTGCGATTGGGCCTCAGCTCTCGGCAGCTTCGAAGAGACCAATGGAATTGCCATCGGGGTCTTCACAATAAACGAAGCGGCCGAATGGAATCGGTATGATATCGGAGACAACCGTTCCGCCCGCATTGGGCACCCGAGCCATGGCATCTTCAAGCTTGCCCTTCACAGCAAGATGAATGCTGTTGCCGGTGCCGCTCGCCGCGGGCTTGCCCGGATAAAGATGCCCTGACACGCCCGGATCATCCATGGACGAGAAGGCGATCATCGGATTGGGGCCATCATCATTGCGGTGCATGGTGATGCCCAGCGTCTGCTCATAGAATTTTTGCGATGCTTCAAGGTCGCTGCAGGCAATTTCGAACCAGACGCAGGTGTTGTTGGGTTTTTCTGTCACGGGATGTCTCCTTGGTGGTGTTGTTTCGCCACCTTGTCGCACACCCCTCCTGACAACATCCTGTCAGTAGAAGCGTTCAATCGTCGCCGGTATCCACCGTATAGGCCAGCCCGAGACGGCCACCATCGGCATAGATGGTTTGCCCCGTCACATAGCTGGAATCGTCGCTCGCAAGGAAGGTTGCGATAGAGGCGATCTCTTCGGGTTCGCCAACCCGGCCGAGCGGCGTGCGGCTCAGAACGCGTCGCTTGGCTTCAGGATTGTCATTGACCGTTGCCAGCATCTGCGTCGCGATGGAGCCAGGCCCGATGGCGTTGACGCGAATGCCATGTGGCGCCAACGCTTGCGCCAACACATTGGTGAGCTGCCGAACCCCGCCCTTTGAGATCGTGTAGGGTATCTGTTGCGGTATTGCGAGTTTGGCATTGGTCGACGACATGTTGATGATGCAGCCGACGGGGCCGCCATCCTCAATGCGTTTGACCATCTGTTTGGCAACCGCCTGAGCGCACAGAAACGATCCCTTCAGATTGACGCGCAAAACGGCATCAAAGTCTTTCTCTTCAATGTCGAGAAAGTCTCCGCCGATGACGATGCCCGCATTGTTGACCAGAACGTCGATCTCACCGAACCGATCCATGGTCGCGGCGAGCAGATTGTGAACGTCCAGCCTCTCTCCCACATCACATCCCACATCAATGACATCACCAAAGGAAGACAACTCCTCAGCTGCGGTCGCGCATTTTTCTTCATCGATATCGGCCATCACCACTTGCGCGCCTTCGCGCAAAAAGCGGCGACAGATGGCGTAGCCGATGCCTTGAGCCGCACCGGTTACGATTGCAGTCTTGCCGGAAAGCTTCATCTTCGGTTTCCCTGTTCGCCCGAATTCCGCCCGGAAAGCGCCCAATGTGGCGACGCTGACCCGCTTGGTCAATCAGCGCAGCAGGGGCCGGTGAATTGATCCAAGTTGAGTGCAGTGCGCCCTAAGCTGCCATGGCCTCTGGTGGCGGCTCCTTTGCCCCGGTCATGAAAGCAACCGCGTCTGACATGGTGTAGCTCTTGGGATCGATGACGCAAAGACGACGCCCCAGCCGGTGAACATGGATGCGGTCGGCCACTTCAAAAACATGGGGCATGTTGTGCGAGATCAAAACGATCGGCAGGCCGCGTTCTCGCACATCTCTGATGAGTTCCAGCACCCGGCGCGATTCCTTGACGCCCAGCGCCGCGGTCGGCTCGTCCATGATCACGACTTTGGATCCGAAAGCCGCGGCCCGTGCAACGGCCACGCCCTGTCTTTGACCGCCCGAGAGCGTTTCGACCGCCTGATTGATGTTTTGAATCGTCAACAACCCAAGTTCGGAGAGTTTGTCCCGCGCCTGCCGCTCCATTTCGGCACGATCCAGCTTACGAAACAGCGAGCCCATGAGACCGGGTTTTCGCAATTCGCGACCCATAAACATATTGTCGGCAATCGAAAGCGCCGGGGAAAGCGCCAGGTTCTGATAAACTGTTTCGATACCAGCATCCCGGGCCGCCTGGGGCGAACCGAAGTGAACCGGTTTGCCATCGAGCTGGATCTCCCCTTCATCGGGCTGCACGGCCCCCGAAATAGCCTTGATGAGCGATGTCTTGCCCGCGCCATTGTCGCCTATGACCGCCAGCACTTCACCGGGGTAGAGATCGAAATCCGCCCGATCAAGCGCAGTGACCCGCCCATAACGTTTGATCAGGCCCCGGGTGGTGAGGATTGGCTTCCTTGCATCTACGGTACTCATGACGAGACCTTTCTAATCCACTGATCAACCGCCACGGCGCAGATGATGAGAAGACCGATCAACAGATAGGTCCATTGCGGGTCTGCCCCGAAGAGCCGCAAACCAAGCGAGAAAACGCCAACGATCAGCGCTCCAAACAGCATGCCCAGGATCGAACCGCGCCCGCCAAACAGCGATATGCCACCAATCACCACAGCTGTGATCGATTCAATATTGGCCTCCTGTCCGGCCGTTGGAGAAACCGAACCAATGCGCCCGATCAGCGCCCACCCAGCCAGGGCGCAAATCATGCCTGCGATCACATAAACCGAAATGAGCGTTTTCTTGACCTGCACCCCGGACAGCTCCGCCGCGTCCGGATCATCCCCGATGGCATAAACATGCCGCCCCCAGGCGGTGTGGTTGAGAACATAGTGCAGCAGCGCCACCAGGAGGATAAGCGCTATCACCCCATAGGTGAACACCGCGCCGCCTATGACAATTTTTTCGCCAAAGAACTGTAAAATCGGGGCGTTCGCCTCAATGTCCTGGCTGCGTATCGTTTCGTTGGCGGAATAGAGAAAATTCGTGGCCAGCACGATCTGCCACATGCCGAGCGTCACGATGAAGGGCGGAAGTCGAACGATGGCGACAAGGACACCGCTGATAAAACCCATCAGCGCACCGCAGGCAAAGCCGCACATAATAGCCAGTTCGGGTGGCAAGCCATAGCGGAACGTGAACTGCCCCATCACCACCGACGACAGAACCATCACTGCGCCAACGGAAAGGTCAATTCCGGCGGTCAGGATGACAAGCGTCTGCGCCGCGCCGACAATCCCGACAATCGCTGTTTGCTGCAAAATCAGCGTTAAGGCGAAGGGGGAGAAAAATTTGCTGCCGAGCAGAAGTCCAAAAACGATGACCGATGTCACCAGGACGATCAGGGGAACAGCAGCGGGATTCGAGTGCAAAATGTGCTGGATGCGGTTCAGCAACGACCGATTTGATGTCTCAAACGACGCCACTTCTGTCGCGCTGGAAGACAGCACGCTTTCATAGTCATCATCCTTGGCCATTTATCCTCCCATCGCAGCGCCGAAGCGCTCCCCCATAGTTCAATCGTCTCTCCCAGACGGGTCAAAAAAGGGCGACCCGAAGGCCGCCCTTCAAAACTAAATGATTGCCCAGCACAGTCAGACCGATCAAGTCCGAACCGCGCATCGCGCAATCAACCCCAGCACAGCTCCGTGCCCTTGGTGGTGTCGATCGACTCAACACCATCGGCAGGCTTGTCCGTTACCAGTGCCACGCCTGTGTCGAAGAAATCCTTGCCTTCGGTAGGCTGCGGCTTGGTGCCGTCCTTGGCGAAGGCCGCAATCGCTTCGATGCCGAGCGAGGCCATCAGCAGCGGATATTGCTGCGATGTCGCGCCGATCACACCGTCCTTCACGTTCTGCACGCCGGGGCAGCCGCCATCGACCGACACGATAAGCACGTCGTTCTCACGGCCAACAGCCTTCAGCGCTTCATAAGCACCGGCGGCAGCAGGCTCGTTGATCGTGTAGACGACGTTGATTGTCGGATCTTTGGTGAGAAGGTTTTCCATGGCGGTGCGGCCACCTTCTTCATTGCCGGCGGTCACTTCATTGCCAACGATGCGGGGATCATCCTCATCACCCCATTTGCCGACATCCTTCACGTCGATGCCGAACCCGGTCAGGAAGCCCTGGTCGCGCAGCACGCCAACGGAGGGTTGGCTGACAGCCAGATCCAGCATGGCGATTTTGGCATTTGCAGCTTCATCGCCAAGCGTTGCTGCGGCCCATTTGCCGATCAGCTCACCAGCCAGGAAATTGTCGGTTGCAAAGGTCGCGTCAGCCGAGTCGATTGGCTCCAGCGGCGTGTCGAGTGCGATGACGAGAATGCCCGCATCGCGCGCTTGTTTCACGGCGGGCACGATGCCCTTGGTGTCCGATGCCGTCAGCAAAATACCCTTGGCACCATCAGCGATGCAGGTTTCGATGGCAGCGACCTGGCTTTCGGAATCACCATCGATCTTGCCCGCATAGCTCTTCAGTTCGATGCCAAGCTCTTCCGCCTTAGCCGTGGCACCCTCTTTCATTTTCACGAAGAACGGGTTGGTGTCGGTCTTGGTGATCAGGCATGCGCCAACCTTTGCATGGCCGTCCGCCATTGCGGATGTGGCCATGGCGCCCAGTGCAAGGGCACCCAATGTGGCTGCGATGAGTTTGCTTTTCATGTGTGAAGTCTCCCATTGATGTACACAACACCCGGCTGGAACCGATATTTCGCCTTGTTCTCGGCGAGTTCAATCGATTCAAGTTTCGGCGTTGCGTGAAATGTGCATGATGGCGCAACGCAGTCAATATTCACACGCAACTATTGCCGCTGAAAGTATGAAACGCTCACGAATCAACGCCATTATCGAGGAGGCCGACGGTTTTATCGCCTCTTTTGGACATATCTTGCCCCCCTTTGCCTATTGGTCGCCGCAGGACATGAAACAACGCAGAAGGGAGATCGATGCGATCATCGATGCGCGACTTGGCTGGGACATCACCGATTACGGCAAGGGCCAGTTCGACGAGATGGGTCTGTTTCTGTTCACCACGCGCAATGGCGATGTTGCTGAACTGAAGGCCGGTGGCGGCATGTGTTACGCCGAAAAGATTATGATCTCGCGGCGCGATCAGATTTCCCCCATGCATCGCCATGTTTTGAAGACCGAAGACATCATCAATCGCGGCGGCGCAAAGCTTGCCATCAAGATGCATGAGTCAGACCCCGCCGGAAAGCTGGATCAAGCAGCGCCCGTTCCGGTCGTCTGCGACGGGATCGCGCGAACCTTCAAGGGCGGTGACATTTTGCTTCTTGAACCGGGAGAGAGCGTCACGCTGCGACCCGGCAATTGGCACTCCTTCTGGGGTGAAGGCGGTGATGTGCTGATCGGCGAAGTCTCAACCGTCAATGATGACCTGACAGACAACATCTTTCACGAACCGATTGGTCGCTTTGCCGATATTGAAGAGGACTGCGAGCCGCTGCATCTGCTTGTCTCGGATTACGAACGGTGGCTGGCATGATCATTTGCTGCGGAGAAGCGCTAATCGACATGCTGCCGCGCAAACTGGCCGACGGGGCGAATGTATTTCTTCCCGTGGCCGGCGGAGCGATCTTCAACACGGCGATCGCGCTTGGCAGACTTGGCGAGCAAGTGGGATTCGTTTCCGGAATCTCGACAGACATGTTCGGCCAACAGCTGATCGAAACGTTGGAAGCCTCGCATGTCGACGCGTCGCATAGCGTGCGGAACGACCAACCGACCACGCTGGCTTTCGTAAGACTGACGGACGGCCACGCCAGCTATTCCTTCTTCGATGAAAGTTCCGCGGGGCGCTCCATTCGCGAAACCGACATGCCCGAAATCGGCACGCCGATTGCGGCGCTGCATTTCGGCGCAATCAGCCTGATCGGCGAACCTTGCGGATCAGCCTATGAAGCGTTTGCCAGGCGCCACAGCGCAACGAGCGTGATTTCGCTTGATCCCAATATTCGCCCCGGCTTCATCAAAGACGCGGATGCTCACCGGGCGCGTATCCTGCGCATGATTGCGATGGCCGACATCGTGAAGGTTTCAGACGAAGATTTGGACTGGATCGTCGATGATGGCTCGCAGGATGGGTTCATCGCAAACATGCTGGAGACGGGTGTTTCGCTGGTGCTGCTCACAAGGGGTGGCGACGGTGTGGTTGCTTACAGCCGTGACGGCGAATTGCATGAGCCAGCCTTGAAGGCGGATGTTGTCGACACCGTTGGGGCTGGAGACACGTTTAATGCCGGGCTGTTGAGCGGATTGAACGCGGCCGGGCTTCTGTCGAAGGCCGCACTTGCCAAGGCCGATCTTGCGCAGGTCCAACCGGCGCTGGCCTTCGCCAACACAGTGGCGGCCTTCGTTGTCGGGCAAGCCGGTTGCGTGCCGCCATGGCGTGATCAATTGGCACAGCCAACTCCCTCGATCTGAACGGAGCAGGCATGGGCCGCACTTTCCTGTTCAAGGTTGCTTACTGGGTGACATCCATCATCGTCGGCCTGTTGGCACTGCCCATGCTGCTGCTGCCCGGACGTCGCATATTGATGTGGTGGTTGCGCGCCTATTCGCGAACCATGGTGATGTGGATGCGCGTCATCGCCAAGGTAGAGCTTGAAGTGCGGGGCAGAGATCGCGTGCCCAAAGGGCCCAGCATCATTGCTGCCAAGCATCAAAGCTGGGGCGATGGCTATGCGATGTTCTCACAGTTTTACGACCTTGCATTCGTCACTGGCGATCATCTGGAAAAGATCCCGGCGGTGGGCTGGATCTTGCGCAAGATGCAGGCAGTGGTGGTCGATTCCTGTGGCGGTGCAGAGGCTCGCCAACGGCTGATTGACGAGGAACTTGTTCAGGCGCGTGCGCAGAACCGGCGCATCCTCATTTATCCGGAAGGCGAACTGGTCGAAGTGGGTTATCACGCCCGCTACAAGAAAGGCGTCTTCCACATGTATGAGGCTTATGGTTGCCCGGTCGTTCCGGTTGCCACCAATCTGGGCCTGTTCTGGCCAAAGCGGGACATGAATTTGAAACCCGGCACAGCTGTGATCGAGTTTCTCGATCCCATTCCACCGGGCATGGAAAAAGACGCCTTCATGGCCCGTTTGCAGGACCAGATTGAGACGGCGTCTCTTGCGCTTCTGCCGAAGGAGTTCAAGATTCCAGAAAACAGGCTTGTCGAGGACGTTGAAAGCAAGGCCTCAGTGCCGCCCGCCTCGCATTCAGCCTGAGCGACGCTGCGTCACGCCTCCGCGCCGTGGCCCGTCATCATGGCAAGCGGATAGCTGGAAAGCGCGGCTTCCGCGGCCTCCCGCTCCCGCTCCCGCTTCTTCAGGCGCTGCGATTCTGATTTCAGCTGACCGCATGCGGCGAAAATATCCCGCCCGCGCGGTGTGCGGATCGGCGAGGCATATCCGTTGGCGTTCACAAAATCGGCAAAGCGTTCGATCTGCTCCCAGTCCGAGCACTCATAGGCCGATCCCGGCCACGGATTAAACGGGATGAGGTTGATCTTGGCCGGAATTCCCTTCAGCAGACGCACCAGTTCCTTGGCCTCGGCCAGCGAGTCGTTCACACTCTTCAGCATCACATATTCAAACGTGATGCGCCGCGCATTGGAAAGGCCCGGATAGGCACGACAAGCGTCCAGCAGTTCGGCAATCGGATATTTGCGATTGATGGGCACGATCTCATCGCGCAACGCGTCATTGGTCGCGTGAAGCGAGATAGCCAGTCCGCAACCGATCTCCTCGCCTGTGCGCTTGATGCCCGGCACAACGCCCGAAGTGGAAAGCGTGATGCGCCGCTTCGACAGGGCAAGCCCCTCGCCATCTGAAGCTATGAGCAGAGCCTGTTTGACATTCTCAAAATTGTAGAGCGGCTCCCCCATGCCCATCATCACGATATTGGTGATCTTGCGCTCGCTGGTGGGGATGCCCGGACCGGTGACGGCGTCCACTCCGGGAAAATCGCCCAGCCGTTCACGCGCCACGATGAACTGCAATAGAATCTCTTCAACCGTGAGGTTGCGCACAAGCCTCTGCGTCCCCGTGTGGCAAAAGGTGCAGGTAAGCGTGCAGCCAACCTGACTTGACACACAAAGTGTGCCCCTGTCGGCTTCGGGGATATAGACCGTCTCCACTTCGACCGGCGCACCGGCACCACGGGCCGGGAAACGAAACAGCCATTTGCGCGTGCCGTCTTGCGAAATCTGTTCTTCAGCGATTTCCGGTCGTTCCAGCGAAAAGCTGTCGCCAAGCTTTTGCCGCAACGGCTTGGCGATGTTGGTCATCGCGTCAAAGTCACTGTGACCGTACCAGTAGATCCACTGCCACAATTGCGACGCACGCATCCGCGTCTGCTTCGGCGGCACACCGATTTCGAGGAGTTTTTGAGCGATTGCAGTCCGATCAAGACCAATAAGCGATGGTTTTTCAGCACTATCGGAGACAACGCGCGCGGAGAGTTGCGCACGCACGGTATTGTCAGTCAAGTCGAGAGAAATTTCGGGCATGGTGCGGGCCTTTTTTGGCAAAGCCCGCTCTATATGGCTTGCGGCGTTTGACGCCGCAAGCAAATCACTTCTTGCAGTTTGCGACGTCGCCTAGCGCAGCAGTTACGCCCGAAAGCGAATAGGTGTAATTCGTCGATGTGCCACGTGAAGATTTGCCCGACACCTTCATCGAGCGACCGGCGCGCATGGCGGCCACGAGATCAGGCTCCTGATTGACGTCCGCCAGCCAAGCATTATTGCCCTGCGAGAACATCTTGAATTCCTTGCCGTCCACATTCACCATCACATCGGCATTGGCCTGCAAGGGATAGCCCACTTCAACCTGAGGCTCGAAACGGCCGGAGCCGTCCGGTTTCTGGCTGACGAGGAAGAACACGTCGCCGTGGTCTCGGTCGGTTGGCAGCTTTTCGGTGGGAATCGACAAGATGTAGCAAATCTTGCCGGCCTGTGCGTCATTGTAGCTGTAGGCCCCCCACGCATTGTGTTGCTTGATGGGTTTCGGCGTCTGCGCCATGCTTGGCGCGGCCATCAGTGCGGTGGCTGCAAACGTCGTTGCTAGCGCGATTGTCTTAGCCAGTTTCATGTCACTCCTGTCCCAAACGTGTTGGTCCGTCCTTGAAGTTCAACCTTCATTATGCGGCAATCGTCGTTACGAAAGGTTAAACGCGAAAGGTAAAAGTGCCGCATTTATGGACCCGACAGTGAATCACGGCACCCCGCCTTTCATTGTTCACAAAGCACGCAAATCGAGTAAAAAGACGGCAGCATCGTGAAAAATTAAGACCGAAACGCTTCCGTCAAATCCAGCGCCTTCAGATCAGCCACCATCATCCGGACGCGTACCAACCCGTGTCGTCCTGTCACGTCCCTTGAGGCCGGCCTGCCGCATTCCGCCGCGATATTGCGGCTTGCCATGCACATGCTTTGGAGCTTCCGCAACCGGCGCACCCGCTCTCACCGGTCGTTCGGCGAATTTCCCAAGCGACAGCATACGATCATACATGATGATGGCCCCCGCAGTCGCGACGTTGAGGCAAAAGCACGTTGGAATTTTCACCACGAATTCGCACGCTTCAAGAAGCTGCGGAGACAGCGACCCATTCTCTGGGCCAAGCACATAGGCCGCACGTGTTGGGTGGCGAAAACCGGGCAGATCGACAGCATCTTCGGTCAATTCAACCCCAACCAGCCGACAACCTTGCGGCAATGCCATCGCCCCGACGCTGGAGAAATCGTAATGCGGCATGTGATCGCCGCTCTTGGTTGTGTCGGACGGCGGCATCACAAAGCGCTTGCCCGGTGAGACGGTGAAAACGAAAGATGCTCCAAAGCCATAGGCCGTGCGCGACAGATTGCCGAAATTCATCGGCTTGGACGCACCTTCGATGCCGATCCCGAAATAGCCGCGCGCTGTCATGGTTTTGCTTCGCTCCTGTCAGAACGCCCCCAAAATGGACGCCTGCAGCGGCTTCCATGGCTTGTTTGGTTTATGCTGGTTCTGTAAGTTTGATTTGCCCGATCTACTTTGCGGGCAATGGAGTCTTTATGTTGGAGAATGCGGGAAACCGCTAGCCCCTGCGCATTGGGGTGATTGAGCAGAAGGCCAGCAGCGCCCAGCGCGTGCTGAACGCCTTTGCGTGTTTTCCCAAACAACCTCCGAGACAATCCATTGAATATCTCAAAACACGAACAACGTGTCTTGCACGTGCTTGCGCAGGGTGGAGCGATCCACCACGAACGTGGCGAAAACGGCAAGATCCTCACCGTCACCTGCTACACGCGCGACGGCCATGTGTTGGCCGACTGCACGCTTGGCATTTTCAACCGCTTGCGAAAGCGCCGTCTCATCAAATCCAGCAATGGCAAGCCCTATCGCGCAACGCGGCTGGGCATCAAAAGCGTGCGCGCGCAACTCGACAACAGATAAGCCGAACGTTCAACCATCATACCGAGCCTCAATGTCAATAGCGCAGGCTTCGATCGGACCATCGACATTGGGTAGCTCGATCACGCCCAAAGCCGTGGTATGGGGGTCGACACCAGCAACAGACCTTCTGGCCAGAATGCGTTGCCCGCTTATCTTGCAGTGATCAGCCAGCCTGGCTGCAATATTGGCAGCCGCTCCTATCACCGTGAAGTCCAAACGTTCGCGTGAACCAATATTGCCGTAAGTCACCCGACCGAAATCGATGCCAATGGCGCAATCAATCAGCCTCTCGTTGTTCCACTCTGTCTTTGCCAAACAGACATCGAGCACGATTTGCCGGGCGGACTCGATGGCTTGCTTACACGCGATCCCTGACGTTGAATCGGCAGGAAATATGGCCAGTACGGCGTCACCGATAAATTTCAAAACCTCTCCGCCATGGGCATTGATGATGTCAGTGACCTTCTCGAAGAATGTGTTGAGCAGATCCAGATAAGCTTCACGTCCCAGCGTACTCTCCAACTTAGTCGATCCACGCAAGTCGCACAGGACGATTGCAGCATCGATTTCATCGCCGTCGCCACGGCGAATTTCTCCACCCAACACCCTCCTGCCCGTCCGCGGACCCAAATAGGTGTCAAGCAGAGATTGCGCATTTTCCTTCAAAGCGAACACTTCGTAGAAACGACTGAGAACAGTCGAGCATTCGAACACCAGTCCTAGATTGGGCGTGGTAAACCCGTCGGGATGATCGCTGGTGAGGGTGAAAACGTTGATTTGTCCGTTCGAAAATGGCAGCGGCATCGCCACATAGTCAGTCGCTCCTGCCTGTTTCAAATCTTGCATGATCGGGAAGGAAAACTCAGCCTCATCGATATCAAGGCGTTGCCGAACTCCACCCAAGCCGTTGGAAACGTGACGTAAAGGGCTGTTCACAAAGGCCGGGTTGTCATGGATGTCGTATGACGGCGTGTAGGTTGCAATCGAGTCGGATTGGCGAGTCCAGATGTAGTTCTTTCCCGCAATCAAAGGATGCAAAGACCAGATCATCACACTCATGCGTGACACCGCGATCCCGTCGGCAAGAAATATTCGGGCGATCGCTGCGGTGAGGTCCTCCGGAGTTTGACAAAGCCAAGCTTCACGCATCAACCAATCTACTGTTGGGCCAGTGATGGCGCCATCGACAACTGCTTTGGGCTGGTTGCTCCCAAAGTCGATTTCGGTTGCAAGCTCGGGTGTGAAAGCGATCAGCCCCTCAACAGACTTCCCCTCCTTTAGGGCCCGTTGGTAGCTCCAGGCTCCAGCCTCAAACACTCCATTCGGCAAAACGACGTCAAAATATGTCGCGGTGCCCTTGAAGGGACAGAACGTCTTTCGGTCGGCATTTGTACGCAGCGGCGTCTGGACATCCTCGCGTGGGAAATAAACAATGTCCGGCAGGCGAGTTTCATGCATAAGCTTGGCATGATCGCTGTCGGCGAGCACCACATCTCCACGCATGGCCAATACAGGAGATGGCAGCAACTCGACTGAAATTGCGTAGTCGTTGGATGTTTTCTGTTTTGAACGGGTCATCGCCGCGATATGGATGCGACGACGCGCAACATCAATGCGAAAAGCGGCAGTGATGCCAGAACGTACTCCGCCGCAAACCTTGCCGCAGATTGCGTGCATCGTGTAGTGGGTACGACCTTACACTTCACAAGGATGCCCGACCGTGAAAGCCCTGCTCTCCAAAGCCCCCGGCCCACCCTCAACTCTGGTGATTGAGGACATTGAGAAACCGGCCCCCAAGAAAGGGGAAGTGCTGGTGAAGGTGAAGGTTTCGGCGCTGAATTTCTTCGATAATCTGATTATTGAGGACAAATATCAGTTCAAGCCACCACGTCCGTTCTCCATCGCTTCAGAGACAACCGGAACAGTGGAAGCGATCGGCGAAGGCGTGACCAATTTCGGGGTCGGGGACCGCGTCGTCGCCTATCACAACACCGGCACGGCGATGGAATATGTGACGATCCGGGCCAGCGGCTTATCGCTCATTCCTGATGGCGTGTCGGAAGAACAGGCGGCCTGCCTCATGGTCACCTATGGAACCTCCTACCATGCTTTAAAAGATCGTGGCGAGTTGAAGAAGGGTGAAACGCTGGCGGTGCTCGGCGCATCGGGCGGTGTTGGCCAGGCGGCGGTGGAGCTTGGCAAAATCATGGGCGCTCATGTGATTGCTTGCGCCTCGTCCGATGAGAAGCTGGAGTTCTGCAAGCAATGCGGAGCCGATGAGACGGTCAACTATTCGACCGAAGATCTGAAATCTCGGCTGAAAGAGCTTGGCGGCATGAACGGGATAGACGTGATTTACGACCCCGTTGGCGGCGACTTTGCCGAAGCCGCCTTTCGGTCGATTGCCTGGAAGGGGCGCTTTCTGGTGATCGGTTTTGCGTCTGGGCCGATCCCGAAAATGCCGCTCAATCTCGCGCTGTTGAAAGGCGCCGATCTGCGCGGCGTGTTCTGGGGTGCATTCACCGCACGCCAGCCGCAGGACAATGCGCGGAACATCGACGATCTGCTTGGTTGGCTCGCTGATGGCACGTTGAAGCCGCATGTCGATTCCGTCTTTCCGTTGGAAGAAGCGGAAGCGGCGCTCAACAAGATTGCGGCGCGCGACGTAAAGGGCAAGGTTCTGCTGCGGATCGGCGATTGACCAGCGCCCACGAACGCGTGGCGATCAGCGTTCCAGCGGCGGCAGCGCCGACGATCAGGGAGCGGCGATGCAGCTATTCAATGGCATGGAAGACGTCACAGAAGCGATGTTTTCAGATATGATTAGATGTTGATCTTGGGAACAATGCAGCTCGCCGCCCTACATGAAGCAGAATTAGTCTTCAGCTATCCGCGCCAGATGCTGCTGATACAGAACAGCAAGCGCACAGCTGGCGATCCGCGCCTCGGCGCTGTCGGCCCGGCTGGTCAGGATCACTGGTGCAGATGCACCCACAACCAGGCCCGCGGTTTCCGCGCCGCCCATAAAGGTCAGCGCCTTGAAGAAAATGTTGCCTGCTTCGATGTCAGGCACCACCAGAATGTCCGCTTCTCCCGCCACGGGCGAATCGATGCCCTTGAGCAGCGCTGCTTCACGGTTCACGGCATTGTCGAGCGCAAACGGACCGTCAACCAGGGCATCCGCATAGTCGGCATCGGCGATCTCTCGCGCCTCCATTGAGGAGGGAATGCCGGCGTGCGGCGTTTCAGTTGCTGAAAGAACTGCGACCCTGGGATTTTCGATACCAAGCGCATGGGCAAGGCTTATGGCGTTGCGCGTGATGGCGATGCGGTTCTTCACATCCGGTGCCACATTCAGCGCCGCATCCGTGATGATGACAGGTTTTGGCCAGGACGGGATATCCATGACAAAGCAATGGCTTGTTCTCGTGGCGCTGCGCAGGCCGTTTTCCTTGCGAATGACAGCGGACAAATAGGTGTCTGAGTGAATGTGCCCTTTCATCAGGGCGTGGGCAGACCCATCGGCCACAAGATCGACGCCGCGATGAGCCGCACGTGTTTCATCGTCCACCTGCACGATTTCGAACCGGGATATGTCAAAACCACCGCGCTCCGCCGCCTCTCCGATACGCTGTGCGTCGCCGACGAAAACCGGCTCGATCAAGCCTTCAGCTGCTGCATCCATGGCCCCCTCCAAGGCCGTGACCTCTTCAGGATAGACCACTGCCGTACGCAACGGTGACAGCGCGCGGCATTGTTCCAAAAAGTCTGCAAAATGTGGTCGGCTCTGCGATGTGATGGAGTGGTTGGCGGTCATGAAGAGTCGGTGCTCGTGAAATACGCTTCGCGATCTCTTATCCCCGTATACGTGTTTGTACCAGAAGAGGACTTTCATCGCCGCTTGGCGGCCTTTACAGTTCGACAAACGTTGCGCCCGCCAAAAGAGAATTATCGTTATGTCCCAAAAGATTCTTGTCGTTGGAGACTTTCATCCATCCACCATCGATCGGCTAAAAGGCGAGTTTGATGTCGTGCAGGTGAGTTCTCGCGATGACATTATGGCGATGTCGGACGATCAGCGGGCTGAAATCGAGGGTTTCGCAACCTTTGGCTGGGGCCCGGCTGATGTCATCGATGCGCTTCCCAATCTCAAATGCATCTCGAGCTTCGGCGTGGGATACGATGGCGTCGCCGCCCAGCATGCTGCCGACAAGGGTGTCGTCACCTGCCACACACCCAATGTCCTCAACGATGACGTGGCCAACACCACCATCATGCTGATCCTCGCGACCATGCGACGGCTGATCGCCCAGGAAGCTTATGCCCGCAGCGGCGCGTGGGAACGTGAAGGTAGCGCACCGCTCACCCATTCCATCGCCGGAAAGACGGTTGGGATTGTCGGGCTGGGCCGAATTGGCGAGGCAATTGCGCATAAATTGTCGGTCTTCAACTGCATCACGGTCTATCATTCGCGCAGCAAAAAGGATGTCGACTACCCCTACTATGCCGATCTCATGGAGATGGCGCAGGCCAGCGATGTGCTGGTCGTGATCACTCCCGGCGGCCCGGCAACCAAGCATCTGGTCAACCGCGATGTCATCGATGCGCTTGGGCCGGATGGTACGCTCGTCAACATATCGCGCGGCACGGTGATTGATGAGGAGGCCATGGTGCTCGCCCTTCAGGAGGGGCGCTTGGGCGGGGCAGGCCTCGACGTATTTGAAGCCGAGCCGAAGATTCCGGACGGGCTGAAAGGCCTCGACAATGTGACGCTCACCCCGCATGTCGGCAGCGCTACCTATGAAACACGTCAGGCGATGGGCGATCTGGTGGTCGACAACATCATCGGCTTCTTCAAAGACGGCAAACCCATCGCTCCAGTGCCGGAAGCCAAAGGGCTGCTTTAGGCGGCATCTGCACCTGGAGTTGCCCAGTTCCCAATACTAAACCCCCCGGGACAGATTGGACCGGGGGTCAGCGTCACAGCGCCTGTTCTCGTTCGCTTAGCTTGGCGTGAAGGGCAGCGAGGAGTGATGCAAGACGAATTGGCGGTCGACCAGCCCGGCTTGCCGAAGCAGCTTGCCGCCATGGAAGACGAGCTCGGCAGCCCGTGTTCGAACGGACGTCCAGGCGTATCGTGCTGACATCCTTCGGGGAGCGTCTTTTGCCATTGGCGCGTGTCATTTTGGGCGAATTGCGCGATGGCCGTTTCGATGCGGTTATCGGCACGTCAATCCACGATCCAGACTATGTCTGCCGTCCCCTCTTTTCCGAGACGCTTTGGACCTGTGCGGCGGCTGATGATGCGCTTTCACAGTCCAAGGAGCCGGTTAGCCTGTCCGATCTTTCCGACAAGCCGCTTCTGTCTTCGAGGTGGGAGTTTCGACTGGCAGAGATTGTGGACCGTCTGGCTCATTTGGCGGGCACCTATGTGAGCCGTGACTATCAAGGGGCGAGCTTCAATGCCGTTCGTCAAATAGCTGTAATGGGGCTGGCGTTGCCGTGTCGCCATCGCTCTATGCCCTGGCCGAAGCGGTGCGCGATCCGGACTTCGTGGTTCGGCGGATCGATTACAGCGACGCGCGCACGATACAGCTTTGTTATGGCGGCGCTCATAACCCATGCAACAGGACTTTCAGGAGACTGCGGAACACCTCATGACGATGAGAGCGAAAATTTGGCAATCGCGGCACGAGCCGTTCCAGTAACCGTCAAACCGGTGATCTCTATCGATAGTCCACGCATTTGAAAATTTGGAGCGGGCGATGAGATTCGAACTCACGACCCTCACCTTGGCAAGGTGATGCTCTACCCCTGAGCTACGCCCGCTGAAGCGACTGGCGGCTCGCAAGCGCCAGCCGCGCGTATATGGCGCAACGACTTTGCCAATGCAAGCAACAAATACCCACCGGTTTGTTGTCTTTTCGACACCGCCATCGGATGCTACGGCCCGGCGCAACTGCACGAAAAATCAGAACCACCAGATATGAGCACACCACTGCCGCCAGCGCCGGTCACCAGCGAAAGTCTGCTCGCCTTCCTCGATTCACAGGGCTTTGAGACCAAAACCGCACAGCATCCACCGCTTTTCACCGTTGAAGACAGCAAGGAGCTGCGTGGAACCCTGGAGGGCGGCCACACAAAAAATCTCTTCTTGAAGGACAAGAAGAGCCGCTACTTTCTCCTCACCGCACAGGAAGACACGGATATTGACCTAAAAAGCCTGCACAAGCTGATGGGCGCTCAGGGCCGCTTCTCCTTCGGCAAGCCAGACAAGCTTGAAGCCTATCTTGGGGTCCTCCCTGGTGCGGTAACGGCACTTGGCGTGATCAACGATCGCAATCATGACGTGACATTTGCCATCGACCAGCGGCTGCTTGAGCATGACAAGATCAACTGTCACCCGCTGGTGAACACGGCGACAACAACGCTGAGAACTGACGATCTCTTCAGTTTTGCACGACTTTGCGGCCACGACCCGATGATCGTTGATCTCGCGCAGACTGTTTAGGGTCCTGACCCTATGGCATTTCAATGCTGGAACGGCGCGTTGCAATTGGTTGACTGATACACCATTTAATTGAGTGAAGACGCCGATTGAGAGGCAGCGGTCAGATGAACGAACACGACAATCCCTACGCGCAGCCATCCTATGGACAGGGCGGCTATTCTGTCGGCTCCAACATGGGCGCTGGCCCGGCCTCAGCGCCCGCAACCGCGCACGAGAGGGGCGGCGACAAGGTGTTTGACGTCTCCTCACAGAACTTCATGAGCGAAGTGCTGGAAGCATCGAAATCGGTTCCGGTGATTGTGGATTTTTGGGCCCCTTGGTGCGGCCCCTGCAAACAGCTCGGACCGATCATCGAAAAAGTGGTTAACGAGGCGGCGGGGGCAGTTCGGCTCGCCAAGATGGATATTGACCAACACCCCGATATTGCCGGCCAGATGGGCATTCAGTCCATTCCCGCCGTGGTGGCGTTCATCGATGGTCGGCCAGCGGATGCCTTTATGGGCGCCAAGCCGGAAGCGCAGATACGAGCCTTTGTCGAGAAGGTTATGAAAGCCAAGCCGACCGCTCAGGCGCAAACGGCTGCCGACCTTTTGGAGCAGGCCAATGCGCTGTTTGGCGATGGTGATTTTGGCGGCGCAGCCGAGCTTTTCAGTCAGATCCTTTCGCAAGACCCAGGAAACCTGGCCGCCCTGGCGGTGCTTGGCCAATGCTATGTCGCAGTCGGAGAAGTGGATCATGCTCGCAATCTGCTTGAGTCATTGCCGCAAGAGCAACGCGATGATTCAGCGATGGCGGGTCTCGTCAAAACGCTTGAACTGAAAGACGCCGCTGAGGATTTGGGTGATGTTGAACCCTTGGCGGCTGCTGTGTCGGACAATCCAAAGGACCACCAGGCGCGTTTCGACTATGCGTTGGCGCTCAATGCGCGAGGCATGCGTGAAGAGGCCGCAGATCAGTTGCTTGAAATAGTTCACGCTGATCGCAAGTGGAAGGATGATGGCGCTCGCGCCCAACTCCTCGAGTTCTTCGAAGCCTGGGGCAATGCGGATGAGGCAACGGTGGCGGGCCGTCGCCGTCTCTCGTCAATCCTGTTTTCGTGAAGCGCTATCCACGACTTCACTTAAGTCACTAAATTGAGGCATGGTTGAATGAAGGCTGGTCTGGCCAACTACGTCACGACTGACGATCTGCCGGCGACCATCCCGGTGTTTCCGCTTTCCGGCGCGATGCTGCTTCCGGCCGCCAACATGCCGCTCAATCTGTTTGAGCCACGTTACTTGGCCATGTTTGACGATGCATTGAGATCGGATCGCCTGATCGGGATGATTCAGCCCGACTTCAAGGCATCGGAGGAGGATGACACACCGCTGCTGTGTGACGTCGGTTGTGTGGGCCGCATTACAGCCTTCCAGGAAACAACGGATAACCGCATCATTATCAATCTGGCCGGTGTGGCACGATTTCGGGTGTTGGAAGAGGTTGAGGGCCGCAATGGCTATCGCCGTGCACGCGTTGAGATGTTCGCTGGCGACATTGAGGATCACCAAGCAGAGGAAAAGGCCGTAGACCGAACTGCGCTGCTAAAGACATTCCGACGATTTCTGGAGGCCAATGACCTGGAGGCCGACTGGAATGGCGTTCGCGAGGCCAGCACGGAAACGCTGGTCAATTCCTTGTCTATGATGAGCCCCTTCGATTCCGCGGAAAAGCAGGCTCTGCTTGAGGCGCCGGATTTGAAAACGCGGGCTGAGACCCTGATCGCAATTGCCGAGATGTTTCTCGCCCGTTCATCGGCAGACAGCGAAGCAACTTTACAATGATGCTTTCACGCAGCTCCGACACATGACCAAAGACGAGGCGCAAGACGATCCCGAGGTCATCGACCCACGCATGCTTGAACTTCTGGTGTGCCCGAAGAGCCATGCACCGCTGGTGTACGACGAGGCCGCACAGGAACTCGTCTGCGAAAAGTCCAAACTGGCCTACCCGGTTCGTGACGGCGTGCCGATCATGTTGATCTCGGAGGCAAGACCGCTGGACGACTGACCCCGTCTGATGGCAAAAGACATGTCGATTGTCTGGGGAGGCTTTCGATTGAGCACGACATTGAAAAAGCGACGTGAACGCGTTGAACCAGGTTTTCCACGAAGACTGCTGGGCGGCTATGCCAATTTCCGCAAGACCCGTCTCGCTTGGGAACGCGAACGCTATGAGGAATTGGCGGAGCAAGGCCAAAAGCCGGAAGTCTTGCTGATCGCCTGCTGCGATTCTCGCTCGGCGCCGGAGACCATCTTCGGCACCGCCCCGGGCGAGATTTTCGTTGTCCGCAATGTGGCCAATATCGTGCCGCCGATGGAGGAGCAGAACTCCTACAATTCCACCTCCGCCGCGCTGGAATTCGCGGTACAGGTTCTGCGGGTGAAGCATATTGTGGTGATGGGTCATGGTCGGTGCGGGGGCATCAGCGCCTATCGCAAACATCTTTCCGGTGAAGTCAGCGAGCCGCTCTCGCCCGGAAACTTTATCGGCAAGTGGATTTCGCTCCTCGAGCCGGTCGCGAAAAGCGTGGAGCAGACCGGGGCCGAGACACCCGAGGAACTGCAGCGAAAGCTTGAAGAGGAGTCGATCCGGCAATCCATTGAACATCTCAAAACATATACATGCGTGTCGATACTTCTTGAGCGTGAGCAAATCGGCCTGCATGGCGCCTGGTTTGATATTGCGAGCGGTGAATTGTGGACTATGGATGAGAATACCCTCACTTTCGAACCAGCTTTCGGCTAGAGCTTGAGGCTCAGCGACTTCATCACCAGACTTGGGAGGCACACTGAACAATCGAACGACCTTCTTCCGAGCCAAGTCGAACCAGTCATGAGTGGAACCACCGCCAGAAAACTTACCACCATCTTCTATGCTGACGCCGTCGGGTTTGGCCGTCAGATGGCGGATGATGAGGATGCAACATTCTCCCGCCTGCAGCATTATCGCGAGCTCATGCAGGCCCAGTTCACCCGCTACAATGGGCGGGTTGTTAACACCTGGGGCGATGCCGTCATCGCCGAATTTCAATCCGTGGTCGAGGCGGTGCGATGTGCCGTTGATATTCAGGCAGCGATCAACAGCGACAATGCCAAATACAAGGATGATGTTGATCTTGCCTTCCGCATCGGCATCAACCTTGGGGATGTGATGGTGGACGGCGATAATCTCTACGGCGACGGCGTCAATATGGCCGCACGGTTGGAAAGCCTTGCGGCACCGGGTGGGATTTCGGTGTCACGCTCGGTTTATGAATTTGCCCACAAGCAGATTTCCATCGATTTCGAATATGCAGGCCAAAAGGCTGGCAAGGCCGGCGAGAGCGAGATGGACGTCTTTTCGGTGAGAATCGGACAGGAAAATCCCCGCCCGAAAGTGACCACATCGTCGCAAACACAAATCCAGACTCATAAGGATGCCAGCGAGAAGGGCCTGACGCCGCTGAACTGGTTGCAAAACCAGCCCAAGGTCACGCAGGGCGCCGTGTGGGTGATCCTCTCAACATTTGTTGTCAACTTGATGACCACCGGACTGTCGCCGCCCTGGTTCATCTATCCAACCCTCGCGATGGTCCCATTGATCGTCTTGACCCGGACAAAGCGACAGTCCTAGCTGATCCCTGAACAGCACCATCATGGACATTCGCAACGAACAGCCAAGCGATATTGACGTGATCCGGGCCGTCACTCAGGCCGCCTTTGCGGGGCAGGCCCATAGCGATCAGAGCGAAGGGGCGATTATCGACCGGCTTCGCGCGGCTGATGTTCTCTCGCTGTCACTGGTTGCGCTTGAAGATGATGAGATCATAGCGCATGCCGCGTTTTCACCGGTGACGATTGGCGGTCGTGATTGCGGCTGGTTCGGTCTCGGGCCCGTTTCGGTGCGGCCGGATCGACAAGGGGTGGGCGTGGGTTCAGCCCTCATTCGCGACGCGCTGCGGCGTCTGAAAGCTGATGGTGCTGGTGGCTTAATTCTGGTGGGTGATCCCGGCTACTATGAACGATTCGGCTTCCGCGCCGATCCACGCATTCATGTGGATTGGGTAGACCCGAAGTATTTTCAGATGCTCGCCTTCACAGACCATGTGCCGGAAGGCGAAGCGGTCTATCACAGCGCGTTTCAGATCGACTGATCCGTGCTGACCATGCGACGTTGTGTTGCCTGGTCCGCCAGTCGTCTCAGCGCCTGTAACATGGGATCGCGGCCCGTGGCGGCAGTTCCGTAGCTTAAGTTGAAGCCATAGTCGAAGTCCGGCGGATTTGCGCCAATCGCATGCTGGAAAATGGTCTCCAACTTGTCGAGACCCTTGGCGAGGATGGCTTCGGGAGTTTGCGCAGCCTCATACTCATCATGCAGAGACATAATGTAGGCACGCTGATCTTCGCCAAGCGCTGCACAAAGCGTGTTCAGGTCGACGCGCTCGCGTGACGCCTTGTCGTCATCTGCACTTTGGCGGATCGCCGGAACATCGCCAGAAAGTGCCTCGCCGAGATCGTGCACAATGCACAATTGCAGCAGCTTCAACTGATCGATCTCCGGCCTGTCCCGCGCGATCAGCATGGCAAGAAGGCACAAACGCCATGTGTGATCGGCGACGCTTTCGCTGCGCCCCTCATTGGTAAAACCGCTGCGCAATGTGTCTTTCAGCCGAGCCGCCTCGCCCAGAAAGGCAACCAGCCCTGATAACCGCTCCTCACCGGACATGTCAGATGGCTTCACCGCGCAACAACGCCGGATTGCCATTTCCTCGTCCGGCCGCCTGGTCGATGAATCTTCGCTTCAACGATGGCAGCCGATCGACAATGCCGAGCCCAATGGTACGCAACTGTCGCAGCGGGCCGATATCGTTGGAAAACAAGCGATTGAGCACATCGGTCACCACGCCCATCTGCACCGTGTCGAATCGGCGCCAGCGTTCATAGCGTTCTAGCGTGATGCTTGAGCCGATATCGAGGCCGAGCCTGTCTGCCTCTACCACCGTCTGCGCAAGCGCGGCTGCATCCTTGAAACCGAGATTGAGGCCCTGACCGGCGATTGGATGAATGCCATGGGCCGCGTCGCCCACGAGGGCAAAGCGCGGCTTCACAAAATCTCGTGCCTGTGTAAGACCCAGCGGAAATGCCTTGCGCGGGCCTGCGACCTCAATTTCACCCAGCTTGTGCCCGAAGCGCCTTTCAAGCTCCAATTCGAAGGTGAACTCGTCTGTCTCCATGAGCCGCTTCGCGTTTCCTGTCGGTTCCGTCCAAACGAGCGATGAGCGGTTGCCCTTGAGGGGAAGAGTGGCAAAGGGGCCACCCGGCAAAAAGTGCTCCTCCGCGCGTCCCTCATGGGGTCGTTCATGCGCCACCGTGGTGACAATGCCCATCTGGTCATAGGCCCAGTGCACTGTCTTGATGCCAGCGAGATCGCGAAGCTTGGAACGAACGCCATCCGCCGCGACCAATAATGCCGTTTCCACCACAGCGCCGGAGCCGAGTATAACCTTCATGCTCGACGCGGTCGGCTCAAAGCCAGCAACCGTGTCACCATGCAGTTGGATCACATTTGTCTCGTCAGCCTTTGCGCGCAGTGCCGTAACAAGCGCCTTGTTCGGCACCATGTGTGCAAAGGGGGCTTCGCCTGATGCTCCGCTGGCATCACCAAAGGTGAGAAAGACCGGGCGGATTGCATCATTGGTGCGGCTGTCGGTGACGATCATCTCGGTGATCGGTTGCGCGTCTTCCTCCAATCCGTGCCAAATGCCAAGCTGTTCCAGCATGCGACGCGCTGCTGCTGCTATTGCCGAGGCGCGTTCGTCCTTATGCATGGCGTCACGCGGAGCGGCATCCACCAACATGATACGGAGATGCGGGGCGGAAGCGCTGACAGCCACCGCAGTCGACAATCCTACATAGCCGCCTCCGGCGATCAAACAATCGACCCTTTGGGGGAGTTCGTCGGCCATGACTTTTTCCAACCGCAGGTTAAAGTGTCTGCTTAGCGATATGGAGCCTGAGGCACCGCATGACCAGCCCCGACAATGCAAAGAAACAGGATAGGGATGCTGTCATCGAACCGACTCCGGTTGAAGAACTGCTGTCTATCCTCGACCTGGAGCCTCTGGAACACAATCTGTTTCGAGGTCGCAGCCCCAAAACCGGCTGGCAGCGGGTGTTTGGCGGCCAGGTGATCGGGCAATCGCTCGTTGCCGCTCAACGCACCGTGCCGCAAGAGAGGCCCGTCCATTCGCTACACGGTTATTTCCTGCGACCAGGTGATCCCGCAGTTCCAATCATCTATGAAGTCGACCGGATTCGCGATGGCGGCTCTTTCACCACGCGAAGGGTGGTCGGTATCCAGCATGGCAAGGCCATATTTTCTGCGTCCATCTCCTTTCACGTGGCGGAAGATGGGCTGGATTTTCAATTCACCATGCCGGAACAACCCGATCCAGACACGCTGCTGGACAATGTGGCGCGACGGCAGGACCTTATCCAGTCGGCGCCGGACAATGTAAAACGCTACTGGGCCCGGCCGAGGCCCATTCAGATGGTTCCAACATCGCTGGAGCACTATTTGACCGACGCGCCGCAACCGCCGCAGCAGAATGTGTGGCTGCGCGCAACGGGCCTCATTCCCAATAACAGCGCTCTCCAAGCGTCGGTCCTCGCCTATGCCTCAGACATGACCCTGCTCGATACGGCGCTCTACCCGCATGGAAAGAAGACATTCGATGCCGATCTGATGGTGGCCAGTCTCGACCACTCCATGTGGTTTCACCGGCCCATCGACATGAATGAGTGGATTCTGTTTGCGCAGGACACGCCCAACTCAAACGGTGGCCGCGGGCTGACGCGCGGCACGCTTTACGCTGCCGACGGTACCCTTGTTGCGTCCTGCGCCCAGGAGGGCCTCATTCGCCATCGCGATCCAGCACGCCCGCATGGCGGACTGCCCAAGACTTCACCATTGCGGAAAAAATGACTGTTTTTTGAGCATAATGTAGCAAGCAGTAGCTCTCCACCAGCGCGACTGAAATATTTTCCTTGAAATTACAAAAGGTTGGTCGGTCAACAATCGGTTGGCATGGCATTTGAATGGTCGATGATGCTTCGGCCTGTTTCTGCGGTTGGGGCAATGAAAGGCTGAGCAATGGGCTGAGGTCTTCCACAAAACAGGGAATAGACATGAAGTTTGTCATGGCAATCATCAAGCCGTTCAAGCTTGACGAGGTGCGCGACGCTCTCTCCGGCATCGGAGTTCAGGGGCTGACTGTCACCGAAGTCAAGGGCTACGGGCGACAGAAGGGTCAAAGCGAAATCTACAGGGGCGCAGAGTATGCCGTCCATTTCGTTCCCAAGCTCAAGCTGGAAATCGCCGTAGGCGCCGAACAAGCCGAGCAGGTCGTCGAGACACTGAAAAATGCGGCCAATACCGGTCAGATCGGAGACGGCAAGGTCTTCGTCCTCGATCTCGAACAGGCCGTGCGTATTCGTACCGGCGAAGCAGGAGCCGAGGCGCTGTGACCGATAGGGATCGGAGGCGTTCCTCCGAACTGGTCGATCATCCAAGCCACAAGAGTTCAGAAGGCAACATAATGACAATCTCCAAATCGAAACTGACGCGCCTTGCGGGCCTTGCTGCCCTTGGTGCTGTCGTAGCTGGCCCTGCCCTTGCGCAGGATGCCGGACCAGATGCCGCAGCACAGACCGCGTTCGTATTCAACACAATGCTGTTCCTTATTGGCGGCTTCCTGGTCATGTTCATGGCGGCGGGCTTTGCCATGCTGGAAGCCGGGCTGGTGCGTTCCAAAAACGTGTCCATGCAGTGTTTGAAAAACATCTCGCTCTATTCCATCGCTGGTCTCATGTATTGGGCGGTGGGTTACTCGCTCATGTATACAGGTGTTGATGGCGGCTATATCGGCTCCTTCCTCCCCTATGCATGGGACGACTACGGTGTTCTGTCTGGCGACGATGCCGCCGCCGCGGCCGCCGCTGCTTCGGCCATTGCCGAAACCGGCTATTCCACGGCGTCAGACTGGTTTTTCCAGATGGTGTTCGTGGCCACTGCAGCCTCGATCGTTTCAGGAACCGTGGCAGAGCGCATCAAATTGTGGCCATTCCTGATCTTCGTCGTTGTCCTGACAGGCTTCATCTACCCAATCGCTGGCTCCTGGAAATGGGGTGCTGGCTGGCTTGACGGCATGGGCTTCCAGGATTTCGCCGGGTCAACTCTGGTTCACTCTGTGGGCGGCTGGGCAGCATTGACAGGCGCTCTCATCCTGGGCGCACGCAAGGGCAAATATGCCGATGGCAAGGTCATGCCCATGGTCGGCTCCAACATTCCCCTGGCCACCCTTGGCACCTTCATCCTGTGGCTCGGCTGGTTTGGCTTTAACGGCGCCTCACAATTGGCTCTGGGCACGATTCCGGATGCCGCAGCGGTATCCAACATCTTTGCCAACACCAATCTGGCCGCTTGTGGCGGTGTCATCGCAACGCTGATCCTGATGCAGATCATGTATGGCAAGATCGATGTCACCATGGCGCTGAACGGTGCTTTGGCGGGCCTAGTCTCCATCACCGCTGAACCGCTTCAGCCTGGTCCGTTTACGGCCGTGCTGATCGGTGCAATTGGCGGTGCCATCGTGGTGTTCACCGTGCCGCTGCTCGACAAGTTCAAGATTGACGATGTTGTCGGTGCTATTCCGGTCCACCTGTTTGCAGGCATCTGGGGCACCATCGCCGTGCCGCTGACCAACAGCGATGCGAGCTTCGGTGTTCAGTTGACCGGTATTGCCGCCTACGCCGTGTTCACCATTGTGGCCAGCACAATCGTATGGCTCGTGTTGAAGGCGGTCACAGGACTGAGAGTTTCGGAAGAAGAGGAAGCGCTCGGCCTTGACCGCAGCGAGGTTGGCGTTGAAGCCTATCCGGAGTTTACCTTCGGCCGCGGCTGATCACACTCCTGGTCGGCTGCCGACAAGCCGACCAGTATTCCGAGACGCAGCCTGCCCGGTTATTCGGGCAGGCTGTTTTTGTTTCTGCCTCACATAGCCAAGCGTGGTTGGCGACAGCGCGATCAAGGTTGGTTAACAGGCATTTAACTATCCATCGACTAAGATTGGTTCGCAAATTTTGCGTGTGACCGACCGCCACGAGCCAAAGCTCGCCTGGCGGTCAAGCCGCGCCGGAAAGGCAGCCACGGATAGGCCATGACAGCAGCGAGTACGATGGAAACCGGCGACAGCATGCCAGCGCCGAAAGGCACGGCAACGCCGGTGATGTCTGGACCGCGTCTTCCGCGTTTTCTGGCGAAGCCATTGGACCGTCTGATCGCACTCAGCCTTTGCGTCGCGGCGATCTTGGCGGGTATCTCCCTTGCGACCTGGACGATCAGCGATCCCAGCCTGACATTTGCCAATGGCCAGCAAGCGGACAATTGGCTCGGTTTTTGGGGTGCAAGCTTTGCCGATCTTTCGATGCAATTCTTTGGCTTTGCCGCGCCTTTGCTGGTCCTAGTGCCGTTGTGCTGGGGCATTTTGAAGCTGACCAACCGGTCGCTCGGACTGCTTCGCAGAAGACTTTCCTTTCTGGCCATTTCGTTGGTGCTGACGGCAACCTGCGCAGGCTGTATTCCGGCACCACAAGGCTGGCCGCTCGAAGTGGGATTGGGTGGCGTGATCGGCGATGCCGTTCTTTCCGTGCCGCGTGCTTTCTCTGGTTCCTATCCGAATGGATGGGTCGCAATTGTTCTGGGCACACTCATCGCCATTCCCGCGCTCTGGACGGCACTTCGCGCATGCAACCTGCACAAGGGCATTCCCGGTCCCGCCGAAAACCTCGTTGAAGCCGCATCGGTTGCCGATACGGAGGCAAGCTTTCAAGAAACCGATGACCATGAAGAACGCCGCGATTGGTCGGAAGCTCTTGCCCTGCCCATCGGCTGGGTTCTTCATCTTGCCTACAGCGCCAGATCAGCGCTGGCCGCCCATCGCCCTCGCAAATCCCTGGATGTCCAGATGCAAGAACCGGCTGGTCATCAACACGGGGAGCCAAGTTTTACCGCTCCGACGTCGGAGATAGACCCCAATGGACGCCCGGCAAACACTGTTGAGTTGGAACTTGCGGTGCCCATGCAGGGCCAGCCCGAATCGGGCCTAACCACATCGCTGGCAGACGGATATGACAAGCAGGCCTCCTTGCAATACGAGACTTTTGAAGATGATGACTGCATTGCTTTCGATCGCGCCGCACTTGAAGAACAGCGTCTTGCAGATGTGACCAGTACGGGCAGACCTGCGCTGCATCGTGCCGCACATTCAGAGCCGGACGAACCGGTGCCGCATACCGATGCCGCGCAGCCCGAGGCGGCGCCGAAGCGCGTTGCCAAGAAGGTTGCTGCAAAGACTGCGGGCACAGCCTTTGACCTGCCATCGCTCGATCTTCTGAAAGAGCACAATACGATCATCGAAGACGCCTCACTCTCACCCGACATGCTGGAGCAAAACGCCCGGGAATTGGAGGGCGTGCTGGAGGACTTTGGCGTCAAGGGTCAGATCATCAAGGTACGACCAGGTCCTGTCGTCACTCTTTACGAACTGGAGCCTGCTCCGGGGGTCAAATCCTCACGGGTCATCGGTCTTGCGGAAGATATCGCGCGGTCCATGTCGGCCATCGCTGCGCGCGTGGCTGTTGTTCCCGGTCGAAACGCAATCGGTATCGAATTGCCAAACAAGAAGCGTGAGACCGTCTATCTGCGCGAGCAATTGTCGTCGAAGGAATTCAGGGCATCCAAAGGCAAATTGCCCATGTGCCTGGGCAAGACGATTGGCGGTGAACCCGTAATCGCCGACATGGCTAAGATGCCACATCTTCTGGTGGCCGGAACGACAGGCTCGGGCAAATCGGTAGCTATCAACACCATGATCCTGTCGTTGCTGTACAAACACAGCCCCGACAAGTGCAAACTCATCATGATCGACCCGAAGATGCTGGAACTGTCGATCTATGACGGAATTCCGCATCTTCTGACACCGGTTGTTGTTGACCCCAAAAAGGCGGTTGTCGCGCTCAAATGGACCGTCCGCGAGATGGAGGAGCGCTACAAGAAGATGTCGAAGCTCGGCGTGCGCAATATTGACGGCTTCAACACTCGAGTTGTGGACGCGCAAGCCAAAGGCGAGACGCTGACCCGCACCGTGCAAACCGGATTTGATCGCGATACCGGCGAAGCGATCTACGAGCATGAAGAGCTCGATCTGGAAGCCATGCCCTATATCGTCGTGATCATCGATGAGATGGCCGATCTGATGATGGTGGCCGGAAAAGACATTGAAGGCACGGTCCAGCGTCTGGCGCAGATGGCCCGTGCAGCGGGCATACACGTCATCATGGCGACGCAGCGACCATCGACAGATGTGATCACCGGCACAATCAAAGCCAACTTCCCAACGCGCATTTCGTTCCAGGTAACGTCCAAGATCGATTCGCGCGTCATGCTGGGCGAGAGCGGTGCCGAGCAGCTTCTGGGCATGGGCGACATGCTCTACATGGCCGGCGGCGGGCGCATCACCCGGGTGCATGGACCCTTCGTGGACGATCACGAGGTTGAGGATATCGTGAATCACCTCAAAGCGCAGGGTGTGCCTCAATATCTTGAAGCGGTCACGGAAGAGGATGATGAAAATGGTGGCAGTGCTGGTGACGGCGCTGCGAGCGCTGGCGACATGGCCAATTCCGATGATCCCTATGATCAGGCCGTGGCGGTTGTTTTGAGAGACCGCAAAGTGTCCACCTCATACATTCAACGTCGCCTTTCCATTGGCTACAACCGAGCTGCATCGCTGATTGAGCGGATGGAAGAGGAGGGCCTCATTTCCGCCGCCGATCATGCCGGAAAGCGCGAGATTCTTGTTCCTGATGAAAACGAAACCATATGAGAGGCGCGCCGATCGAGCCACATGGCGGCCTGATTTTCACGCTATGCGGACCAGCAGCCAAAGGATGCACGCTCCATGACCGTCAAATTTGCTGTCACAAAAACTCTGCTCGCCGGGGTGCTGGCCACACTTGTCTTGGCGGCGCCGGCTCAATCCGCGGTGAGCGGGAGCGACAAGGAGACCATCGAAGCGATCTCGCAGCATTTCGCCGGTGTGCCATCCATGATGGGTGAATTCGTGCAGTTTGGCCCCAATGGCGAACAATCGGGTGGCAAGTTCTTCCTGCAGCGCCCTGGGCGCATTCGTTTCGACTACGCCAAACCATCGCCCATTCAGGTCAAGGCCGATGGGCGCACGGTTGGAATTCACAACAAGAAACTCGATACTTGGGACTTTTTTCCGTTGTCAAAAACGCCATTGCGTCTGCTTTTGGCAGAACGCATCAATGTCAATGACGAGGCGATAAAATCGGTCAAGCGAGAGGCGGATCTGACAACAGTCGTTCTGTCCGACCGTTCGATTTTCGGCAGTTCGAAAATCACTCTGATGTTCGACCCGGAGAGTTTTGAGCTGCGTCAGTGGACCATCACTGACGATCAAGGCAAGGACACATCTGTGATGATTTTCAACGTGCAAACAAATGTGAAGCTGTCGCAGAAGCTCTTTCGCCTGAACCAGCGCAGCGCAAACCGCAACATCGACCCCACGCGCTGAGGCTGGCGTCGCGCCATTTGGGCGCTTTCCAGACCAAAATTGAATTTCAGCTTCAATTTCAGGCTGTCGGCGGATCGCATCCACCGCTGACCAAAGCCTTGGGATACTATCCCGAGAACAACTGACTTCCGACCCACAGACCTCCCCCGTCGGGCGCTCGCGTGAGGCGTCACGGGCAAGAAATATTTGCATCCTTCATGTGTGTAGAAAGTCACAGAGCGGGCAACGAGCCACTTCTATAGTTTGCTCGCGATCGATGGGGGTAAGCGGCAGACTTTCGCACAATCTACGATCGCCGGGGGAGTCTTCGGGGCGGTTCCTCCGCCAAAATGAGTGGGCTGTCGGATCAGAGGCCAAAATGGCTCCGCGTGACGAGCAGCCACAGACAACGCAAAACGAAGACGTTCACTTGCAAAAAGGAGAAGGAAAATGGCCACACCATTAGAATGGCTCAATGAATTTCAGGTCAACACCGGCGCTGCGAACAATCCAAATGCTTCGCAACCGCAAATCACCGGCCTGTCGAACGGCAACTTCCTGGTGACCTGGGTGGAAGCCGGCACCAACGGGGTTGCCACTCAAGCTGGCAACGACATTGTCGGCAAGATCTTCGACGCCGAAGGAAATGTCGTTCGCGACAGCTTCCGTGTCAACACTAACCGCACGGCGCATGACGAAAGCGATTTTGATGTCGCTGCAACCAATGACGGGGGCTTCGTGGTCGTGTTTGTCGACCGGGATGGTGCCGACACTGATGTCATCTACCAACGCCACAACTCTGCGGGCAACATGACAACAGAGCGGGTGATCCTGACCGAGACCACAGCAAACTTCGCGTTTGAGAACCCACAGATCACGGTCAATCTGGCCAACAACACTTCGGTTCTTCAGTTCAACAACAATTCCGGCGGCGACCAGGGAATGTTCCAGCGAACGCTGGATGCGACAGGCAATGTCACTTTCGCTGGGGGGATAATGGACGACGGTACTCGGGACGAGTTCGACGGCGATGTCGCCTTCCTGACCAATGGCAACACTGTCCACGTTTGGACTGATACGGAACCTGACAACGACAGCATCGATATTTTGATCGAACAGCCGAACGGGACCAACATTACCAGCGTTCTGGAATTGGATGATACAGGCCGAAACGCTCAGGTTGCCGCCCTGTCAAACGGCAACTTTGTCGTCGTATGGGAAGACTTCAACACAGGCGGCGGCGATATACGCGCCTGGGTGCTCACTCCGACGGGGACAAGTGTGAATGGCCCATTTGCGATCGCCAGCGGTGCCAATTCCCAAAACGAACCTGATGTGATCGGCTTACCCGATGGTGATTTTGTCGTGGTGTGGGATGACGACACCACAGACCAGCTGTTGGCACGCCAGTTCAACGCCAATGGAACAACCGACGGATCCACTTTCGTCATCGACAATGTCAACGGAACCACGCCGAGCCTGAGCGCAACAGCCGACGGGCGCATTCTCATTGCATGGGAGGATGCGGCAACCGACAATATCTTCGCGTCAATCTGGGATCCGCGTGACGGAAGCATTGTTGGAGACCAGTTCATCAACTCAGGAAACGTCACCATCTTGAACAATAGTGGACCAATCACTGGAGGCCCAAATGGTGGAACCATCACCGGGACCGACTTTGAAGACACCATTATCGGTCAGAATGGTAATGATCTGATCATTGGTGGTCTTTCTTTGGACACCATCGACGCTGGTGGCGGCAACGACACAATTCGCATCTTCAACAATGAGTTCTCCGATAACATCGATGGCGGCGCCGGCACAGTCGACACGCTGGATTTGTCGCAACGGACCACCGGCAGTGGCGCCGTCGTTGATCTACGAAATGACACTTACTCGCTGCAAGGCCTCGGACCCAACTCAATTGTGAATGTTGAGCGCGTCTTCGGAACGCAGCTCAATGACACGTTCAGTGGTGGCGGGTCGGGATTCGACAGTTTCTTTGCCGGCAACGGCAACGACACATTCTTATTCCGCATCGGAGATGGGTTCCCGGACTTCCATGGCCAGGGGGGGACAGATACCGCAGATTTCAGCAGTTTCCCTACCACGGACTTCTTCGTTGATCTGGCAAGCGGTGGTTATCGTTTTGGTACGACGACGCCGGGTGCCTTTTCCGGTGATCTGACCAGTGTGGAAAACTATGTTGGCGGCGGCGGCATGGACGTTGTGATCGGCAACGCCTCCAACAACGTCATCAATGGCGGAGCTGGCATTGACGACATGTCGGGTGGTCTTGGCAATGACCGTTACATCGTTGGATTGTCTGGCGACATTG
>JAPPOQ010000011.1:0-77839 GCA_028817895.1 Ahrensia sp. | reverse complement strand
CAGGCACCGACTTCATATTGTAAGCCGACAACAGACACACTTTCGTGTCCCACAATAGACGGCCCTCGATGAAGATCAGGGGCCGTCTTGCGTGACAGGTTTGGGCGAATTCATACATCATAGTGACAGAGAAAGACGCTTGGCTTGAGATCATCCCCAAAGCATCAAAGCTCCCACCAGGCCGGTAACCAACGGGAGATGTCACTGTTGCATCGACACTCAAAATGTTTCACGTTTTGCTGAGCCTGAACTTAAACTGTGACTTTTGTCACAGATGGTTCGTTGTTAAAGGAACCATACTTACAGGTGCAATTTTGATTTAGCTTGTCGGGCGAGAGAAGCTACGCCGCTTGTTGAAAGCCGAGGTGCCCGATGAAAGATCGTAGAAACATTGATCAAACAGTTGTTGGCCAAGAAGCGCTCCTTGGATCCGCTTTGGACTTGCCGTTCGGGCCAGTGGCAGACGGCTCTCCGCACCAAATGCCCGATGGGGCTGATGATCAAGACCTCCACGCAGGAGTGACTTCCGCCGACTTATCCTTCGACGGGCTTACAGATGATGAGCCCGGGGCGTTGGATGAGGAGGACGCTTCCTCGTCATCGGAGCAGGTGAGTGAAACCGTTTTGGGGTCAAGCGATGCTCAGGATCTGAGCATCGACCCGGATATCTTGACAATCAATATGCCCGTCCTCGCCGGCAACACTGCGCAGAATTTTCTTCCTGATAGTTTTGACCCGGAAGCGATTGCATCGAATCCCATCGATATCGGCCTCGTCAACATGCCTGCGTCCGGGCTGCCTGAGCAGGACAGACCGATCTATTCTTCGGAGGCAGAGACGCAGCACACGCATCAACACAACCCGGTAGTTGTCGACAGCGACCCGGAATTTGTCGGCCCTCCTCCACCGCACGCTTTTGGTCAATCCGGCTGCGGATGTGCTGGTTGCGGGAATATGGAGTTCGGAGCTGGTGGCAATCGGGCAGAAGCGCTTGGTGCGCCTGCACCGGCTACTTCGCTCGACAATCTCAGCCGATATTTGAGCGAGTACAATCACCCCAACACTGCTGACGATGATTTTTGGGATGAATTCTGGGGACCGCCGTCTCAACCCAACTTTCATTGGAACTTGCTGTCCACCGGGACGAATGCGCAGAGCGGGACCATAAGCTTCAACGTCGACGGCAACAGCTATGATGCAAATGGACTAGGCACGGCGCAACGCAAGGAAGCCATCAGAAACGCTTTCGATGTCTATGAAGACATTTTGGGCATTAATTTCGTCGAGACAAATGCCCAAAATGCAGACATCAACTTCGGTGACGCCGTATCCGGACGTGCCTTTGCCAATTTCAATCACACCAACGGCGTCATCTCCAACGCCTGGATCAACATTGCGTCAAACTGGTCCGGAACAGGGCTCATCGGCGACTACTATTTCCAAACCGCTCTCCATGAAATCGGTCATACGTTAGGGCTGGGGCATTCCGGACTTTACAATGCCGGTCAGGGCAACCCAAGCTACAATGATTCTTATTGGGCCAATGATACAACCCAATACACCATGATGTCCTATTGGGCGCAGAATAACTACACCGCAGCAGGGGAAAGCACGCCCAGCGGTGCTTTCCTTGGAAATGTCGATCTCATCGGCCTACAAGCCGTTGATTGGCTGGCGCTGAACCGAATGTACGATCACATGGGCTATGGGATCAACGACGGGGCGACCACAGGTGACACGACTTGGGGGTTCAACGACTCCTGGGGCACGTCCAACGCACCGCCGGTAAGCAATCTGCTCAATAATGCGTTTAACTCGATTTCATCGCTGCTGCACAGAACATCGCTGACGATCGTCGACGGCGGCGGCATCGACACGCTGGATTTGTCGGGGTTCTCCGACAACACCAAGATTGACGTCTCAGAAGTGCTGGCCAGCGACGTTAAACCCTCCATGTCGAATGTCGCAGGGCTCGTCGGAAATTTGATGATCGGCGTTGGAACGGTGATCGAGAATGTCGTTGGTGGTTCAAACGATGAGCTGATCATCGGCAATAGCGCCAACAATGTCATCAATGGAGGCGCGGGTTCCGATGATATGCGCGGTGGACTCGGTAATGACCGATACATTGTGGGAGTGTCGACTGACATCATACAGGAAAATTCGGGCGAAGGATACGACACCGTCTGGTCCTACACCGTCAATTACACGCTCAGTGACTTCATCGAGCGCCTTGATCTTCTAGGGGCGGCCCGCAACGGCACAGGTAACGATCAAGCCAATACCATTGTCGGTAACAACAACAACAATACGATTAACGGTGCTGGCGGCAATGACGTCCTCGTTGGCGGTGGTGGTAACGATCTGATTTTCGGCGGCACCGGCAACGACATAATGAATGGTGGATCGGGCAACGATATTTACTTCTTCAACTCTGGAGATACAATTATCGAGGCCACTTTCTCCTCCGGCGGTGGTATCGACACGATGTATTCATCGACCTCGACCACAATCGTCACCAATGTCGAGATTCTTAGGCTGTTTGGGACCGATCATTTGGTTGGCAACGGATCAGCAGCCCCAGAATCTATTGTCGGAAATTCGGGGAACAACCTTCTCCGTGGCTTTGGCAGCAATGACACAATCAACGGCAAGGGTGGCAACGACATTATCTCGGGCGGAACTGGTCGTGACGTCATTGTAGGTGACACTGGTGCCGATATATTCAACTACGATAATGTCAACGAAAGCCGAGTTGGTTCTTCCAACCGGGACTTCATCAATGGCTTCGAGCATGGCCTGGACAGGATCGACTTGTCGGATATTGATGCAAACACGGGAGTCGGAGGCAATCAGGCCTTCACCTATGTCGGAAATTCCGCGTTCTCTGGTTCTGCCGGAGAGTTGCGTTATTTCACTTTTGGTAACGTTTCGATCGTTGAAGCCGATGTGAACGGCGATTCCAATGCCGACATGCAGATCTTCATCAACGGAACAAACTACATGACCGGTAGTGATTTCATAGCCTGATCGGAACAAGTCAAGCGTCGATTTTCGAAACAGGCACTCCGAATGCAAGGTGCAACTGTGCTTGCACTGTTGTCGGTTAGGAAACGCATGCATTTTGAAGGTGGTGGCGGGCTGCAGCAGGTATCCTGATCCACACCCAGAAATATTCATCATCGCACGGATGGCGCCGGTATCTCCAGCGTGCTACACCAGCGCGCCCGGTGGCGGTCGCATATCGCTGTCCAGTTGGGCTGGTAATATGGGCGTTCGATGGGCAACGGATCACCACAAGATGACGTCGAATATGTTAGGCTCTTCGACGGGCAACGCTTGGCCTATCCCAGACACGATGCGGTCTTGCGTTTCCTGCGAGAAGGCTGGTTTGAATATGGCGAGATGGCGGCCTTCGCGCGTAGCCTTCGTCCGGGAGATCAGGTTCTGGACATCGGCGCGCATTGCGGGCTCTATTCCGCGATCGCGTCCAACATTCTCGGCGAAAAGGCCGATGTCATAGCACTTGAGCCTAATGCGCGCTTGCATCCGTTTCTCAAGGCCAATCTCGCACCAGAATGGACAACAAATTCACGTCCGCAGCAGATCGACGGTCGCGGACTTGTTTGTGCGGCTGTGGGTGTTATCGACGGTACAGCTCAACTTTATGTTGGTGGCGACGAGCACACGGCCTATGGCACAATTGTTTCGCCATCACATGAGCCAGATACGACAGATGAAAGGGTCCGAACAGAGGCGCTCGATGTACCCGTCATCGAGTTCTCAAAGTTGCTCGCCACATTCGCGGATCGATCCTTTGTATTTGCCAAGGTGGATATTGAGGGTTTGGAGTTCGACCTTTTCGAGTCTGTCCAGTCCTTTTTGGAGTCGTCGCAGAACTTTCATTTTCAGATCGAATTTGACGAGGCCAACTATGCAAGCGCTGGCCGCGGAACACGCCAACTTGCAGATTTGATTTCTTCGCTCGGTTTTGAGTTCTTAAAGTTTGATGCGCGCAAACAGACTTTGGTTCCCTTTGAGGGCGACTTCCCACTGTGGAACACAAACCTGATTGCAACGAAGGAACCGGACCTGCTGCAGAATCGTGTGCAAAGCGCGAAGCAGCAAGTGGTTGAAATAACAACGGATCTGGTGCAACGCGGCGAAGCCTGCAACCAGATCTATCTCAAGCGCGAAGAGATCATTCCGCTCAAGAATGAACTGGTCGCAACCATCGAAACGGCACACAAGATGCATGCCGCAATGGAGGCGAGGCCCATTTCGGAGGACGAAGCAAGGGACCTGCACTCTGTACTCATGCGCACGGGCAACGAAGATCTTGTCGACAAAGCGCGCATAGCGCTCGGAAAGGTTGGTGGGGCGGCTCGCGGAGTGACCGATCAACTTAATCGTGCCAACCAGAAGCTTGGTCAGATTCACGACATGAAATCTGATTTGGCAAGCACGGTGGAAACGGTGATGACCATGCACGCGGCCATGGAAGGTCGCACGCTGGCGTCCGACGAGATCTCCACCATGCGTGCCAGCCTTGAATCTGCTGACTACAAAAGACTGGTAGCAATCGCTCAGGACAATCTGGGGCGGCTGAGTGGGGCTGCCAAGAGTGTGACCGAACAGCTCGACAGTGCCAACGCCATCATCAATGCGATTGATGTGGAGAAACGATCCATAGAAGAATGGCTGCCCGTTAGCTTTAAGCGGCTCGTTGAAAGCGCGTTCATCATTCGACGCAATCTGGAGAGACAGCCAACAAGCGACGATGAAGTAGCGGCATTCCGTACAACGATCAAATCGGAATCTCCCGTCAACCTGTCTCGTCGTTCTGACGAGATGATGAGCGGCTTGAGGATCGCAGGTGATCGATTGCTTGAAAGCATGGAGAGCATTGGCGGGTCTGGCGAAAGAGCGATGCAGGCTGAAGCGAAGCTGACCGGCATCTTGGAAAAACTTGAACAATTGCAGCATGACTTGGCCCAGAGCCAATCCGAGAGTGAACTGTCTCCGCAACACAGCAAGCCCTCTGGAGCCATGCCCGGTTTCGCGCACGATCAGGCTGCATCCGATAAAGATGTTGAGGCGTTGATTGCGCTGATCGCATCACGCGCTCGTGGACAAATGGAAGCGTATCAGCGCGCCGAGACAGAACTGGAAAGAGCGACCAGCGAGCTTAGTCGACTTGAGACACTGCTATCAAACAACCACGTTATCACTTCGTCCGCTCTTGAGTGTCTTGAGAATGCCCGCGAAACACTAGCAACGCTGCTGTTTTCAAGCGCAGCCAACCAGTCCGTCATGCACGACAAGTTGCAGACTACCAAAGAGAATCTGAACCGAATACAGCTACACCTGACGCATTTGCTCAATCAGATGCAGACAAGCTCGACGCCACATCCCCACCAGGATCAATCGAGCGAAGCCAGCAGAGAGCTGCAAAGAATCGCAAAGCATTTCAACAATCGTATTTCCGACATAGGCGCTATGATTGGCAACCTGTCGAGGTCGCGCTGGATTTCGCTTGGCGACAAGTTGGGAACTGAGGTGTCGACTCAATTGGTGTCGATATCTGACTATGCGGCCCAAGCAGTGGCCGAATTTAACGCAATGACACAGTCGCAATCTTCTGGATCGAAACAGGAAGACAACTCAGCGTGACTCGCAGTTCGCATTGCACACTTGCGGCGATCGTATGCACACATTCTCCTCCGTCTGAACGACTTGTACGCGTTTTGAGGGCCTTGTCACGCTCGCGAGAGTTCGATGAAATTGTCATAGTGCGAAATGGCGGGGCAAAACTGGATACTGGCGCGTTCCAGGACATTCCTCAACTCAAATGGATCGAAGAAGAGAAGCTGGGGCTTGTCTATGCCCGTGCAGCCGGCATTCGAGCGAGCAATAGCCAACTCGTCGCCTTCGTTGATGATGACAATGTTGTCGATGAAGCATATTCACACGAGGCGAAGCGATTTTGGATCGAAAACCGACAGTTGGGCGTCTTTGGCGGGCGCATCACTGGTTCATTTGAGCGTCGCCCGGCGATCTGGAAACGCCCAGCCTTGCCGTTTCTTGGACTCAGGGATTTGGGATCCGAAGCGATCATTGTCGCCTCGTCAGACAAGCCGAACTTCGATGTTCCTGGCGCGGGGTTTGTCGTTCGACGAGATGTGGCTGATCACTTCGCCGATGCAATTGCCAATGGGCATCTTGGCGGACTTGGCCGACGCGGCGCGGACCTCGCCTCTGGCGACGACACCGCGATTTGCCGATTGGCGCGCCAGATGGGTGCCTCGCTGGGGTACACACCATCGCTGCATTTGACCCATATAATTCCCGGAGCACGTACGGAGTTTCGCTATCTGGTCGCACTGATTGAGCGGATCGGACGCTCGGCCGCAAAGCTTGATGAGATCTTCGAGAGCCGAAGGACAGTTCCGTCAGTATCGGGGCTGGTGTTCCGGCATCTGTATCATCTGATTCGCCACGGTCCGATAGGATGGGCGACGGCTGGCTGGCACCGGGGATACCGATCGCAATCTGCCAAGCGCGACCACAAGTGAAGCACCCATGGAAAGACCTCAACAAGCCTTGTACTTGCTCTATTCGGGATTTTTACCTTGCCGCACTTCCTGGTAGAAACCCGAATCCCAGAACAAATGCATGAATGCGTCATCGATCCCTTTGGTTTTTGTACGAAACAGAAAATTCTTCACCATCTGCTTGCGAGCTGGCCAATGCGAAACAGGTTCAAACGTCTCGCCATTGACACGAGCAAGACGGACATAACTGATGCCATGACCTTTCATGAGCTTGGTCAGATACGACCAAGAAAGCCGGCGCGCTTCCATGAAGTGGTGAAGTTTCAACTGCGGTCGATATCCGCACAAATATCCAAGCTTGTCTGCAAGGCGGGAAATCAGCGAATCCTCTCCCGACAGGAGTTGAGATCCAGTTCGCCCAAGCTGTCCCGTACCGACGGATTGCTCTACAAATTCGACATAAGCATCGGCCACTGGTCTTCGAACAACGATTCCTGCACCGATCGGTTCATGCGGCCCCCACTCCTTGCCAGGCCCAGTGAGAGATTCATCTCCCTCATCTCGAACACCGAGCATGGGTAGAAAACGCGTCATGGTTTTACCGATGTCCTTTTCCAGCTTCGCAAGACATTTTCCGCCAAAAACGCCCAAGTCTGGTTCAGAATCGGCAATCTCGACCACCCTCTCAAGATAGTCTGGAAAGAGTTCATTGTCGTCGTCAGCGAAAGTGATGATATCACTTTGCGCGTGATTGAAGCCACACACCCGCGCATAGGTCAGTCCAGGCCGTTTTTCCCGCAACAGGTTTACGGGGCGACGGGCCAGTGCTTCCATTCTTTCATGATCGAGTGGCGGATTGCAATTGTTGTCGACAATCAGCAGTTCAAAGGAGCTGTGATCCATGGTCTGCGCACCAATGGCAGACAAACACGCTTCGATAAGGTGTGGTCGAGGGTTGTGCGTGCACACAATCAAAGAAACACGCGGTAGCGTTTGGCTGGAACTGTCGATCATTGGCGGGTCCCACTTAGCCACGAACCATTATACGTCAGTGCCGTGGAGTTTACCGCACATGGCGGCCACCGCCCATCACCCTGCGACTCGCGCTTAGTTCGCTGAAGTCCTTAGTTGGTAGACTGATAACTGTCCACCACAATCGGCCTTTACAGTTGACAACATCACGGAATAGAACCAACCGATCGCCAAAGCCAGAACCTGGTTCAGGCGATCACCCACCTTTGTGCATCGTAACCACTCCGGCTTTCAGTAGGCTCTGAACTTGGCTGGAAACGGCAAATCCGTGGAGAGAGCGTGACCCCCCCTGTGTATGAAGCTTGGGCTGACCGTGAGGGCCTCTCGGCAGGCTGGAGCGACTTGCGTGAAGGGATGCAGAAATACCGCATCTGGAGAGAACTTGTTCGGCGTGATGTCGTGGGCAAGACCCGGGGGAGCCGTCTAGGCTTCACCTGGATCATTATCGCGCAGGCCGCGGCAACCGCCGGAATTGGTCTCGTCTATGGGCGACTGTTTGGTCTGCCGATTGAAGAGTACATCCCATATTTGGCAATCGGTCTGATTGTGTGGAGCCTGATGATCACCATGATTTCGGAGGCCAGCAACTGTTTCGCGTCCAACCGGGCCTATCTGTTGCAGTCTAGGATTCCGCTCAGCCTGTGCTGCTATCGGCTGGTGGCCCGCAACATTGCTCTGTTCTTTCTCAAGTCCATCATAATCGTCGCGGTCCTGGTGATTTTTCAGGTCGAGCAATCCTGGTATTCGCTCATGGCAATACCCGGCTTGGCGGTGATAGCATTCGCAGGATTCTTGACCGCCATCACCCTCGGCTATGTCAATGCAAAGTACCGGGATGTGGGGCAGTTCGTCACCGCTGCCACAGTGTTTCTCTTTTTCATGACACCCGTTATCTGGAAGTCAAACAGATTGGGGAGCTATGCGTGGGTCGCGGAATGGAACCCGCTCTATCACTTTCTCAATCTCGTTCGCAGCCCATTGCTGCAGCAGGAATTGTCCTCACATAGTTTCGCAATGGTTGGCGCCTCGCTGCTAATCCTGACGCTGACATCCGTCAGCGTATACCGGATTTGGGGGCGCCGTATCCTGTACTGGCTGTAGCATGACCACAGCGCCGAATCTCGCAGCCGATACGTCTCCACTTGGACAAGACTCAGACATCTCGATCGAAACCATGGCAATGGGTGTCAGCTACCCCATCCCACGCTTTATCCGAGGCGTTGCGCGCCGGGACAATCCAAAACCCGGCTCCGGTGCGATTATTCAAAAAGGGCAGCAGCTTTATGTTGAAGCGCTTCGCGGATTGGATCTCGCAGTCGAAACTGGCACACGTCTTGGCGTTTTGGGCGCTAATGGCGCCGGCAAGAGCACCCTTCTTCGCATTCTGACCGGCATTTACCCACCAACAACCGGATCGGTGCGTGTGTCCGGTCGGATTGGCTCAATGCTGGACATCAACACCGGCTTTGATCAAAACGAAACCGGACGCGACAACATATTCCTGCGCGGTATCTTCATGGGTATGTCGCAGGAAATCATCGAAGAACGTATGGACGGCATCTGCTCCTTCAGCGGCCTAGGCGACTACCTCGACATGCCATTGTTCAGTTACTCGTCTGGCATGCGTGCAAGACTGTCCTTTGCGATTGCCACCGGCTTTGAGGTCGACATCATCATCATGGATGAATGGTTGTCGGCGGGCGATGCGTCTTTTCGCGAGCAGGCACAGCGGCATATGAACGACTATGTCGAAAAGGCTGGCATAGTGGTGCTGGCAAGCCATTCCGAAGGCATGCTGAAACGGGTTTGCAATCGCGGCATCGTGCTGGACTCAGGCAATTTGGTTTTCGACGGCCCGATCGACGACTCGATTGAGTTCCACGTTTCACGAAACAAGCAGGTGTGACTTGAAAGCGGCGCGTATTGCGTTGGTCATGCCTGTTCTCAATGGCGAAGCATATTTGCAAGACGCGCTGGAAAGCGTGCTGGGTCAGCGGTTTCCCGGCAGCGTGGAAATAGTTGTGGCTGATGGCGGGTCCACCGACAACACACTGGATATCCTGTCTGTTTGCCCCGTTGCCAGAATCGTATCGCGGTCAGATGACGGTCTTTACGACGGGCTGAACAAGGCGTTGGCACATATTGGCAATGCAGATCTTGTCGGTTTCCTAAACAGCGATGATCAACTGCCGGAGGGAGCGCTTTCGGCGCTCGTTGAGGCAGCTTCCAACGCGCCGGATGCACCTTGGCTGAGTGGAGATGTTGAATTCCGGGGCGAGAATGACGTCGTCTCGACATCCGTTCAGCCGGGGCGACTGAGCGTGGAAGGCGCCCTTTTGGGCATTCCCGCCATCAATGCACGTTTTCTCACGACTCGATCGTTCAGCGAATTGGGACCCTTTGACACACGCTTCGGTTTGGCTGCCGACAAGGCATTCGTCACGAAAATGTCTGCGACCAGCATGCGAGGTGTGGCGGTCAACTATCCACTGTATCGTTACAGATATCACGACGACTCGCTGACGCTATCAAGATCAAAGGCAGGTGCGGTGCGCGTGCATCATGCCGAAGCCCAAATGGCAGAGTATCTGGCTGGTAGCGAACAACCAGAGGTGGCAAGCGCGGCTGATGCTCTACTGCAAGCCTGTAGAGCAAAGCTTATCCGGCATGGCGATTGGGCAAAGGGCTTGCCCTCTCCCATGTTGCTGCCGTCCGTCTTGCTCAAATGGCGAAAGTGGCGCGGACGCTTATCCGGCTACTAAGCTCTCACCAGCCTCGTCCGCGCTCCTGTCGCGATACGAAATTCCAATTGTAAGAGTTGATCGTATGCGGGTCGTAGCGCCGGTAGAGCATGCGCAGCACTGCGAAATAGAGTGACCTTTTCCATCCCGGTTTTTTTTCAAGCAGATCGGCATCATAGTAGCCATGAAGGTCAAACCAGCGATAGAGGAAGCGATAGACATTCGCGACCCGACCGTTATAGGGGCCGTACTCCTTGACGATCCGGTACATTTCGTCGGCGATTTTCCGGCCTCCTGAAGAAGTGAGATTCTCGCCCGAGAAATGATAAATGGAGATCGGGTCAGGTATCGAACGAAACACCGCCCCCGCTTTCTTAAAACGACACCAATATTCCCAATCGAAGGCGTATTTGTAGCTGCCGTCCAGCGGCCCCACATTCTTGGCAAGATAGGCACGCCACAGCGTGGAGGGCTGCTCAATGGTGTTCTTGATGGTCAGGTCTTCAAGATAGCGCGGATCAGGTGAAGTATCGACGACCTCATCACCGGGAAAGATGCGACGACAGCCGCCAGTAGCAACATCCGTATCGGGAAAGTCCAGAAACACATCGACAAGCCGCTTCAGGGAATCTGGCATGAACTCGTCATCCGCGCAGATCCAACCGTACAACTCCCCATCAGCCTGCTTGAAGCCCTTTTCAAGGGCGTCGACCTGGCCCTTGTCTGGCTCGCTTACCCAATAGGCGATCTGCTCGTCATAGTCCTTGAGAATGTCGACCGTTTGGTCTTTGGACCCCCCATCAATCACGATCAACTGCAAGTTCGAGTAGTCCTGTGCGATGACCGAATCAAGAGTACGCTTGATTGTATCGCCTGCTTTGAAGGCCGGAACGACCATTGAAAGACGAGGATAAACCCTACTCACAGCGGCAGTCTCCTGGATTGGCCAATTGCTCAGCGATCATCTTGGCCTGCTTGCTTAACCGCGGTCCGTTCTTTGCGCTAGCTGATCGAACGGAAACAATCAGCAGCACCGATTTTGGTCAGATCACTCATGACCATCATTTCGACCAGTTCGTGAAACGTGGTGGTTGCTTTCCAGCCCAACAGCTTTTGAGCCTTTGCCGGGTCGCCAAGCAGCAGATCAACCTCTGTTGGTCGGTAGTAGTTCGGATCGACCTGCACGCGGATGGCACCATCAGAGGCATCCCGACCAATCTCGTTTTCTTTCTCGCCGGACCATTCAATATCGATACCCGCAGCCTTGAACGCGAGTTCGACAAAGGTGCGCACTTCATGCGTCTCGCCTGTTGCCAGTACAAAGTCGTCCGCCTCGTGATGCTGGAGTATCCGCCACATGCCCTCAACATAATCGTTCGCATAACCCCAGTCGCGTTTGGCGTCCATATTGCCCAGATACAGCGTTTGCTGCTTTCCCGCGGCAATCGCAGCGACGGCCCGCGTGATCTTGCGTGTCACGAAGGTCTCACCCCGGTTCGGACCTTCATGGTTGAACAGAATACCATTGCTGGCAAACATATTGTAGGCCTCACGATAGTTGATCGTGATCCAGTAGGCGTAAAGCTTGGCGGCAGCATAGGGAGATCGAGGATAGAAAGGCGTCGTTTCGGTTTGCGGGGTTTCCTGCACCTTGCCGTAGAGTTCGGACGTCGATGCCTGATAAAATTTGCAGGTTTCTTCCATCTTCAAAATGCGAATAGCTTCCAGCAACCTCAGTGTGCCCATTGCATCGCTGTTGGCGGTATATTCAGGCGTTTCAAAGCTGACCGCGACATGACTTTGCGCCGCCAGGTTGTAGATCTCGGTCGGCTGAATCTCCTGAATGAGCCTGACCAGATTGGACGTGTCCGTCATATCCCCATAATGCATCTGGAAGTTGCCAGAACCTGTGTGCGGATCTTCATAGAGATGGTCGACTCGCTCCGTATTGAAGGAAGAGGCGCGACGTTTCACGCCATGAACTGCATATCCCTTCTTGAGCAGAAGCTCGGCAAGTGCTGCCCCATCCTGACCGGTGACCCCGGTGATGAGTGCGATGTTTTGCGATGTCGTCACACTATGTCCTAACTTGAAAACGATTGGCGGTGGGGCGAGTCGATTTCCGACTTCCAGTCATACATCTTCCGCCTGGCGTGGTTTCGCCAAAGCCAGAAGATGTTTGGAAGGTGGCAGTTCCAAAGCATCAAGATGGTCAACCAGCAACTTGGCACGCTGGCGGCGCCCCTCATCAAACCGGGTTGCATCGAATGCCACTTGTGGCAGCAAGTCATCGAAGCTCTCCGAATCTCGAACCGCCTCGAAACTCACTCTTGGCACCTCCATCTCCTCGGCCAGCTCAGTTACCCTTGCGTCATGCGCGATAAGGATGCCGGGGCGTCCCGCAGCGAGGGCAGCCATATTGCCGTGAATTCGCGTTCCAATCGCCGCGCGGTGTCTGCCAACGTCCTCAATCCATTCCGGTGCAGAAAAGAAGATGCGGAAAGATGAACGCAATGCTTCATCAAAGTTGTCGATTTTTGAATGGGCATCCAGCTTGATGCGCAGATAGTTGTACCCGCCCTCATCCATCTCGCTCAGTCGACCTTCCGGGCCATCAAAAATCCATGTTTCACAAGACTGCTGGACATAAGTACCGCCAGTGGCAGCCGTCCATCCGAAGAGTTTCGACTCCAGTTCAGCCTTCCAGCCCTCGATCTCGTTGGGAGCATTACCGGTCGTTGCAATTGGTCCCTCGCGACCAGCTTCAAGTTGTTCGCGCAGCGATTGGCCAAGATTGGAGTCGGGGTTGAGAAATTGCGAAGGACAGCCGGTGCGAACAACCTGGTCAAGCCCCAGATGATGACAAACAGCCTCCGTAAACGGTCCACGCACGGTGATCAAAGCGGCTCTTTCTTTCAGTAGAGTGACGAGATCGGCAACGGTTCTGTTCTTTCCGACTTGTCTTGCCACCTTCTCCGGATCGGCATCCGTCTTGGCCTGCGCTCCAAGCCCCAAAATGATCAAAGGCGCTTTGATTGTCTTAAAGAATCCAACCAGATCCGACCAATCGGCATCCGCACGCAACATATTGGCGGCCGGAAAGACAAAGAAATCAAGATTGCGGCGCACTCGCGCATCACCATAGGCACCCGTTGCAAACCCCAGATGGTGGTGTTCTCCGCCAAGTATCCGGTCTGCGGCCAATTGGAACATGAGATTGCCTGAATTCGCGCCCACAGCGCGCAGCAAGCTGACGTTGTCAAACCGATCCGGGTCTGGCACGTGCCCTGCCGTGCCTAGATAGGCAATTTTCTTGGTCATCGATCCGGATTATCTCGTAACTAACGCACCAATCTGGTTCACGTTTGGGATTCTCCAAGCGGGAATGTTTATCAAACGCGAAAATGACTGTGTGCAAGTTTCTGGAAGCTTTTCACCGCGTCACAGCACAATGACTGAGACGGTGCAAGGTGACTACACCGCAACTATCCGTTGGTAAAGACTGTTGGTTCGAATCCGGCAAATTGATCGCAATCTCAATCAGTCAGTTCCCTTTATTCACCAAAGTCCGGGACAATCGCAAACTTAAATCGTTTAGGTGTTTGACTGCGGTGGACGGAGCGCTTTGCCCCCCATAAGACGCCCGCAAAATGCGCGTCCGGCGCTCCTTCGGATCCCATCAATGACATTGAGAGTAGCAATCAACGGCTTCGGTCGCATCGGTCGGTTGTGCCTGCGAGCACTGCACGAACTTGGCCGCGACGATCTGGAGATCGTGGCCATAAACAACTCTGGCAAGCTGGAGACCCACGCTCATCTGTTGCGCTACGACAGCGTTCATGGGCCGTTTCCCGGCTCCATTGCAGTTGAAGATAACACCCTGGATTGCGGCAGAGGACCGATCCGGTTTCTTAGCAATCGCGATCCACTGCAATTGCCGTGGCGGGACTTGAGCGTCGATATCGTTCTTGAATGCACGGGCGCCTTCACCAGCGCGGAAACGGCGGGACTTCATTTGCAGGCTGGTGCCAAACGCGTGCTGATTTCCGCGCCAGCAACCGGCATAGACAGAACTGTCGTGTACGGCGTCAATCACAAGCAGCTCACAACTGACGATCACATCGTTTCAGCGGCGTCTTGCACGACAAATTGCCTGGCTCCCATCGCCCACATTCTTCACGAGGCCGTTGGCATCGACCACGGGTTCATGACCACCGTTCACTCCTACACCGGTGATCAACCCACCCTCGACCGCAATCACAAGGATGTTTATCGCGCCCGCTCAGCCGCAATGTCGATGATCCCGACATCCACCGGCGCTGCCCGTGCGGTCGGGTTGGTCCTGCCCCAATTGCAGGGTCGACTTGATGGATCCGCTGTGCGCGTTCCAACTCCCAATGTGTCACTGGTTGATTTGAAATTCCGCTCAGAGAATCAAACGAGCATTGAAGAGATCAATGCGGCTGTCGAGGTCGCGTCACGCGGCGAGCTTGCGGGAATTGTGGCATTTGACCCGGAGCCGAAGGTCTCCATCGACTTCAACCATAACCCTCATTCCAGTTGTTTCGCACCGGCTCAAACGCGTGTTATGAACGGCGCGATGGTTGGTGTCATGGCCTGGTATGACAATGAATGGGCCTTTTCTATTCGCATGCTGGATGTTGCAGCGGCGATGGGTCGACTGATGTGATTGCGGATGATTTAACTCGTGGGGACGGGCTTTGGCCCGGTTGGCCTGTCGCCATTTGGCTTTTCTTCAGGAACATCTTCCGAATCGGGAGCACGGCTACGCCCATTTTTCAAATTTTCTGTCGCGAATTTGGGCGTTCCCTTTTGGTCATAAGCTGCAGCTATGGCCGCTTCTGCCAATCCGGCTGCCAGTTTTGCGTCTGTTTTGGATTTGTCGGACGTCAATGCAATAGCTGCACCAAGGATACCGTTGACAACTGCGCCGCCAGCATCAACGTATGCAATGGGTTTGGATTGCTCGCCCTGAATTTGTGCTGCGCCGCTGATGCGGTTGGTGTCACCGATAAGAAGAGACAACGCCGCATTCTTATAGTGTACGTTCTCTATGGTTATGCCAAGTTGGCGTTGCGGGATGTTCTGGGGCAAGGACGCATTATAGGCGTTCGCAACAGTTTGCGCGGCCTTTTTCGTCTTTGCAGCGATGTCAGAGTTTACAGTGACGCCCGGATTCACACTAACAGAGGTGACCGCGATCGAGTATTGCGGCAGCTTTTCCGGTGGAGTGGTGTTGGCGCACGCTGCAAGGATAAGACAGGCGAAAAGAATAATGGCATTACGCATTATCATTCATCTCACTACAAAAAGTTGTGCGCCGTATGAACAAAGAGACTCCAGTATTCAATAGGTCCTTCGCAAAAACAAGGGATTACGTGTGACTTCCTCATTCAAGACTCTCGATGACCTCGGCGACGTCACCGGCAAACGTGTATTGGTGCGTGTCGACATTAATGTGCCGATGGACGGCGATCGCGTTACGGACACAACGCGCATGGAGCGCATTGCCCCCACCGTTTTGGAACTTGCTGACAGAGGCGCGAAGGTCGTTCTGCTGGCTCATTACGGCCGCCCGAAGGGTGAGATCGTCCCGGATATGTCGCTTGGCAGAGTGGTACCGGCCTTGAGCGGGGTTCTATCCCGCCCCATAGCCTTTGCGCATGATTGCTGCGGCGAACCGGCAAAGGCAGCTATTGCCGCAATGAAAGATGGAGACGTCCTGCTTCTTGAAAACACACGGTTTCACCCCTGTGAGGAGAAGAACAACCCGCCCTTTGGCAAAGAACTCGCCGAGCTTGGCGAGATCTATGTCAATGACGCCTTTTCCGCTGCACATCGCGCGCATGCTTCAACGGAAGGCATAGCGCAGCATCTGCCTTCTTATGCGGGTCGAACCATGCAGGCCGAACTTGAGGCGCTGCAAAAGGGGCTCGGCAAACCGCAGCATCCCGTCATCGCGATTGTCGGCGGTGCGAAAGTGTCAACCAAGCTTGATCTTCTTGAAAATTTGATCGCCAAGGTGGATTATCTGGTGATCGGGGGGGGCATGGCCAACACATTTCTTGCCGCGCTCGGCATGGATGTTGGCAAGTCCCTTTGCGAGCACGACCTTGCCGACAAGGCCCGTTCCATCATGGCCAAGGCGGCAGACGCCAATTGTGAGATCCTGCTTCCATCCGACGTGGTGGTCGCAGACAAGTTTGAGGCGAACAGTCCCCATAGCGTGGTCGCCGCAACTGATGTTTCCGGCGACCGGATGATCCTGGACGCTGGACCGGAAAGCGTTCAGACGATTTCAAACCGGATTGAAAACGCCAAAACACTGGTCTGGAACGGCCCGCTTGGCGCATTTGAACTTTCACCATTCGACACCGCGACCGTGCAATGCGCGCAGGCTGCCGCAACCGCGACACGCGCAGGATCGCTGGTTTCCGTAGCGGGTGGCGGGGACACAGTTGCCGCCCTCAACCATGCAGGTGTCGCCGAACACTTCACTTATGTTTCAACGGCGGGGGGCGCCTTTCTGGAGTGGATGGAAGGCAAGGTGCTGCCCGGTGTCGCCGCTCTTGAGCGGACTCATGAGGCCGCTGAATAAACCACACGGAGTGCGAAGCCTCGCTTCGCCTTTTCTTTTCACACAGGGTTGGTAAGAGCCATCCCGAATCTATCTGCAGGAGATGCGACGATGAGTGATCGATTGGAGGACATTGCCCATGCCATGGTGCAACCGGGGCAAGGCATTCTGGCCGCGGATGAATCCAACGGGACAATGCAGAAAAGGTTCGATCCTCTCGGTATTGAGAACACGGCGGACAATCGGCGTGACTATCGCGAAATGCTGTTCCGTTCCGAACAGGCCATGAATGAGAATGTCGGCGGCGTCATCCTGTTTGAGGAAACGCTTCACCAAAAGGCAGCTGATGGAACGCCTTTTGTTGACATCATTAAAGCAGCAGGCGCCGTGCCAGGCATCAAGGTCGATCAGGGTGTGCAGCCCTTGCCCGGCCATGATGGTGAAACGGTCACCGTCGGCCTCGATATCCTGGCCGAAAATCTGAAAGCCTATTACGACGTTGGCGCGCGCTTTGCCAAATGGCGCGCCGTGATTGCCGTTGACAAAAGTCTGCCAAGCTGGGGCGGAATTAGGGCAAATGCTCATGCTCTCGCGCGCTACGCCGCGCTGTGCCAGGCCGCTGGGATCGTCCCCATCGTCGAGCCGGAAGTGCAGATGGATGGTGATCCAGGCGACCATACCATCGAGCGCTGCCACGAAGTCACAGCTGCCACTTTGAAAGCCGTTTTCAACGAACTCGACGAGCAGAATGTCAAGCTTGAGGGCATCGTATTGAAGCCGAACATGGTTGTGCCTGGCTCCAATGCTGCCAAACAAGCGTCCCCGGAAGAAGTGGCAGAGCACACAGTCGCCGTGTTGAAACGCCATGTCCCGTCCGCCGTGCCCGGCATCGCCTTCTTGTCCGGCGGGCAAAGCGATCTGGAAGCGACAGCCAATCTGAACGCAATGAACGCTGGCCATTCGGCGCCCTGGGCGCTCACCTATTCCTACGGTCGTGCCCTACAGGCAGCCGCTCGCGAAGCCTGGGGAGGAAAGCCGGAAAATCTGCCCGCAGCCAGTAAGGCCTTCACCCACCGCGCGCGCATGAACGGCCTTGCCGCAAAGGGCGAGTGGAACGAGGGGCTGGAGGCGGGTTAGAACACCCCACAGCAGCCTCACTGCTTGTCACAGGAAATGTCCGCCTTTTGCGGCGGGAAGTTGGCGCGCTCCTGATTGGCGGCGCGTATCGTGACATAGCCCGTTGAACAGCCATTGTTGTGATAGAAGAACTGCCAGCTTTCGGGCAGGAATCCCAAAAAGGCATCATTGACGTAAAAATAGGCCACATCAGCTGAGCGCGGCGCGGTAAACTTGTACGTCCAGACTGTATGCTTGCCGTCTGCGCCCGGAGCCTGCCCCCACCTGTTGGGATCGTCCAGCTTCACATAGGCTGGCGACGATGTGCCGATCTGCACCGTGGGCGCAAACAGTCTGCTGGTTGGATGTCGAAGAAACGGAATTGAGACGTAAGGCAGAACATTTGACTGCCACCATGTCGGCTCGTGTTGTCGTTTGGGCGTGACTTTGATGGTTTCGTCCAGCCAGACCGGGTCCCCATAGCCTGTTCGCTGCCAGTATTTGCCTTTCTCTCCATTCGGATAAGCATCGATTGTGAGTTCGATCCTGTATTCCACTCCTTCCTGAATGGTCCCGTTAACTGGGTTGCAGAGATTGATCAGAGAATAGCGGGGCATGCTTTGTCCGCTTTCCTCCTTGTTCGGTGAACAATAGGCCCAACTTGTGAAGCTGTAGTCGCGGACATATCCGGTTGCGACCGACCCGACCGCCGCCGTGCCAACCACCAGAAGGATGATGAAGATCCCGGGGAATATGCGCTCGCGCCAATGCTCAAAACTTCTGAGATATAGCGGGCTGGTCCGAAAGCCTTGAATAGTGGAAGCACCAACCGGCCCCGGCTCAGCCTCTTTTCCAACAATCCATCGCCAATAGGGTGCCAGCCGCAAATTGATCAGTTTGGTCTGGTATCGACCAAAGGCAATCAGGACCAGCCACACTATCAGCAGCGCGGTGAATACCTCGATATGTGCTATGAATGCATCGATCAATCTACCGGCGACCGCAGGCAGAAAGTTCGAAGCCGACTCCAGCGCCCACACGGCGCTGCAGGTAACGAAGTTGCAGCCCTTCTGGTCATGCTCATTTGAGACGATCCCTGCAGCTTCAGCCAGCCGACCTGAAAACTGGCTTTCAAACAATGTCGTCATCTGGTTGCCGAAAACTGGCAGAGCCACAATCAGCAGGCCCATCGCGAATGTTACGAAATAAGTGACACGCTTCCACCAGATGGCATCCCATGCTGCCTCGACATGCGCCGGTCGCTTGTCATTCGGCGGAGACGGCAGTGAGACTGCGCTGGCCTTTTGTGTGCCTGCTTGCTGCGCCAGAACACCTTGCTTACCGATCTGGTTTGCCGGCACCGAAAGGGTCGGCTTGCCTATCGCCGGGTCCGCCTCCAGCTTTGGCAATTGCTGCAGGCTGAGCGAAAGGTTGGGAACAATTTTTGTGGAAGCCGCGCTGCTGGCCGTAGAATCCACGGTGAAATCAGGCCTGTGTTCAGCCAGGTCATTTGCCACCTCAACATGCCGGTCCAGGCCAACCGGAGCGTAGGTCGGCACACGGCGCATGCGTTCAATCACACTCTCATGCACCTTCGGATAAGGGATCTTCACCTTGTCCTGAAAGTTGGTGAGATCGCGCATGCTGCGTGGCTTGTATCGATAAAATCCTCCCAACCCTTTCCGCGGATTGTGGAGCGGAGCGCAACAGTCCGTCGACATGCGATAGGTGTAGGCTGGGTGATATGAAAAACGCAGCCCCGCCCTTCTGGCCCGCTGAACCATCCAGTTCAGCGGGATACGGGACAGGCCATCATTGTAGTAGCCACCGCCGACATTGCCATGAGCTCCTGGAAACCAGGTTTGGTCGATACGTTGCGCGTCGGCAGCAACATCCTTGTCCACGGTCAGCGTGGTGGATTTGTCACCTCCATCCGCTTTCTCGCTAATGAGCAGAGGACTGAACGTGTCGCGAGGTTCATCCAATGCGACGGCATGGCAGACCTTTCGCACGTAAGTGCCGATGTTCCAGTCACGCGGTTCCATCGGCCAAAACAGTATCGACCAGGCCTTTGTCAGTTCACGAACCGGACCACCATAAGCGCTCACCGTGTCGAACAGACCCATAAAGCGGATATCGCAGTGATCAGCCGGTCGCTTTGACGTTTCCTCAGGGCTTCGAAAAATCCTGTATTTGCGAATCTGGTCCAATGGCGCAAAACCACGAAAGCCGAACCAGACCCCAACACGAGCAAGGTTGAGGGCCCGGAAAAGGGCAACGAACGGGCTGTTTGACTTGAATTCTTCGTAGCGCAACCGTCGATAGGCGTCATTGGCATAGGTGCGTAGAAGCCCGGGCGGCACGACACGATGATCGGAATCGCTGCTGTGTCCAACCTTCAAAATTCCGGCATGGCCGATCAGCGCGGCCAGCATGCGCATGGTGAAAGCGCCGCGAGAATAGCCGAACAGAAAGATCTCGGCATCGTCATCATAATGAGTGCACAGAAACTCGTACAACTCCAGGACATTGCGCTTCAGCCCGAAGCCGAATGCACCCCCCAGCAGCATGAGCGGACGAAAGCTCGATGTCCCAACCCCATTGTCGTAGATGGCCAGTTGAGGTCGTTGACCATCCTGCTCATTTCCGCGTTTGTCGAGAGCTTCGAAAAGGCGCCAGACATTGGTCTTGTTCAGTTTTGCTGCGCTGTTTCCCGTCCCGTCGGAAAACAACACGATATTGCGCTTTTGCGACTGTGAGGCGCTGGCGCTGGGCGATGATTGAGAAGAAGGTTTTCCTTGTCGAGCCATTGGGGCAACTCCGCTGCGTTGCGGTGAATTGCCCCTATAGGTTGAACCATAGCCAAGCTTTCGGATAATTCAAGCCGTGTGGACATTTCGCGTCGGGGATATGATGACGCCTCGTTTGCAATCCGTCGATGCATCTTGTGCCCGCTCTGGACGAGGACGACGTTTTGCGGCTTAACAACACCTTTCGCGCCACAGCCAGCGACCACCATGCATCCTGTCCTCACCGGCCTGATCTCAACGCTTCTGTTTCCCATCTATCTCGTGCAAGGCGTTTACGTGCGCGAAAAATCCATGCGCTTGTCGCCCGCCAAAGGGCCTCGTTCGGGAAAGGCCGGACGGGGCGAACCATCCGTGCGGTTGCTGACCGTTGGCGATTCTTCCGCCGCCGCAGTCGGCTGCACTTTCACACATGAAGCGATGGCCCCACAACTGGCTGCAAAGATTGAAGCTGCGACCGGCAATGCGGTGTCTTGGCATATTTCCGGACACAACAGCGCCGTTGCTGGAGAAATCCGGGACATCGTGCTGCCCAATGTCCCGGATCACGGTTACACACACATACTGATCATGCTGGGCATAAATGATCTCAAGAACTGGCACACATCGGGACGCTGGAAAAAGGAGTTCGGAGGCTTGCTCTACGGTCTGCGCGCGCGTTTTCCCGAAGCGCGGCTTTACTGGTGCCAGGCGCTCGATATGACAACGGTGCCAAGCCTGCCAAAACCGTTATCCACGATCATGAATATGCGCCGTGCCCTCATCAACCGGACAGGTGCGCAACTGTGCGTCGAGCGCGGCGCGGTCTGCATTCCGCCTCTGCCAGTACCGGATGATGAGGGCTTCTGCGAGGACGGATTTCACGCCAATGCAACCGGCTACAATTATTGGGCCGATCACATCATGAAATTTTGGAACTGCGAGCCACGCAGTTCTCCCGCCGTTTCCGAATTTGTCTGATCAGCCAGCATCGCTCATTTCAAACACGCCACATAGGCGCCTGAAGCCCGCCCCCTGCGCTCGACCAGCCGCGCGAGGCGGCGCATGCCGGAGGTTGGTTTTTGCGGGTTGCGCAGGATCGGATTGGGCAAGGTGATGGTCAACATGGCCGCCTGCCTGCGCGACAGCCTAGCCGCCGAACGCCCATAATGATGCCGCGCTGCCGCCTCGATGCCGTAGATGCCAGGTCCCCATTCGGCGATGTTGAGATAGATCTCCATCAACCGCTTCTTTCCCCAAACGGCATCAACCATCAAGGCGAGCGGCACTTCGGCAGCCTTGCGAATGTAAGACCGCGACGGCCACAGATAGAGGTTCTTGACCGTTTGCATGGCGATCGTGCTGGCACCGCGCACGGCCTCGCCCTCAAGCGCATCATCCACCACCTTGTTGATCTCAGCCCAATCGACTCCCGCGTGGCTGCAAAACTGCCCGTCTTCAGAACTGATGACCGACTGCCAGACAACCGGCGAGATGTCGTCAAAGGCGACCCAGTCTCGGCGGACTGATTGTCCGCTCACCCAGTTCCAGGCCATCAAAGTAGAGACCGGTCGAACGCCATCGACCTTGTAAAACAAGGTGATGATCACGGGCAGAGCGACTGCAAGCACGGCCAGAATGATGAGCACTCTGACGCCGCGTCGCAAAGCACGGCGCAACCAACCGTTTGAACGTCGCTTGGCAGTCTTGGTCTTCCTTTTTGCCGCCATCCCGCCGTATTTGTTGCCCTTTTTCTCGGAGCCAGTTGGCGCCTCCACCAGCGTAGACTCCTTTCTTTTGCTGGGCTTTGTCTTGCTTTTTCGGGCCAAGGGAAGCGGGGGGCAACGGTTGCTGGCAATTTGACTTAGCCCGGCGTAGCAAGAGCGGCAACTGGGCAGATTTCCGCGATTGCAAGCCAGAGTTTCGGCAATGGACGACAGATTTCAGAACCATCTGACAAGGGTTTCGGCGCAGGTTTCGCATGACCTTGAGAACCTGTTGTCACAGGCCGAAAATCCTTCGGTTCCACCGCGATTGCTTGATGCGATGCGGCACGGCGTTCTGAATGGTGGAAAGCGGCTGCGACCCTTTCTCGTGCTTGAATCGGCTGCACTTTTCGGCGTGACCCAACACGATGCAATGATCACCGCATGCGCTCTTGAATGCGTTCACTGCTACTCGCTGATCCATGACGATCTTCCGGCGATGGATGATGATGATCTGCGGCGCGGCAAGCCCACCGTGCACAAGGCTTACGATGAGGCGACCGCTATCCTTGCCGGCGATGCCTTGCTGACTTTGGCCTTTCAGTTTCTTTCGCAAGAGCGCTGCCACGAAGATGCGACCGTGCGAACCACACTTGCAAATATGCTGGCACAGGCATGCGGTGCGGCAGGCATGATTGGCGGGCAGATGCTTGATATTCTTGCCGAAACCCAACCATCGACGGAACAACAGGTGCGGCTGCTTCAGTCCATGAAAACCGGGGCGCTGATCCGTTTTGCTTGCGAGGCCGGTGCCGTTCTTGGACAAGCGGATGCGTCACAACGCGCTGCTTTGCGCAGCTTTGGGGAGCAAATCGGGCTGGCTTTTCAACTGGCTGACGATCTGTTGGACGTCACCGCGGAAGCCGCAACCATAGGCAAGGCAACCGGCAAGGATGCCGCCCAGGGCAAGGGGACTCTGGTTCAGCTTCTTGGTGCCGAAAGCACCCGATCCGCGCTCGAAAAGGCAGTGAAGGAGGCAGGCGGAGAACTGTCAGTTTTTGGTGATCGTGCCGCAAATCTCAAGGCAACTGCGACATTTATCGCCCATCGCAACTACTGATTTACACCGATTGGCCGCGGCGAGGCAGGTCCGGCGCAGGCCAAATGAGCGTTGGCCGGTGGGAAAAGCGCCGCCATCATGGTAAAAGGCAGCCCGTCAGGTGCCGAATCGTCGTTCGATATAGGCACTCACCAGATTCTCGAATTCTCCGGCAATGTTATCCCCGCGAAGCGTGGCCGTCTTCCTTCCATCGACAAAAACCGGCGCGGCGGGAGCCTCTCCCGTGCCGGGTAGCGAGATGCCGATATCAGCATGTTTCGATTCTCCCGGGCCGTTCACAATGCACCCCATCACCGCAACCTTGAGATCTTCGACACCGGGATAGCGCTCGCGCCAGATGGTCATGTTGTTGCGCAGATCGAACTGAATCTTGGCTGCCAGTTCCTGAAACACTGTTGAGGTCGTTCGCCCGCAACCCGGACAGGCCGCAACGGTTGGAACGAAACTGCGGAACCCCATCACCTGCAGCAACTCCTGCGCGACCTGGACTTCGCGCGTTCGATCACCGCCCGGTTCGGGCGTCAGTGAAATGCGGATCGTGTCGCCAATGCCCTGCTGCAGCAAAATGCCCAAAGCGGCGGAGGATGATACGATGCCCTTGCTGCCCATTCCCGCTTCTGTAAGACCCAGATGCAGCGCGTAGTCGGACCGCGCGGCAAGATCGGCATAGACGGCGATCAATTGCTGAACGTCGGAAACCTTTGCCGACAGAATGATTTTGTCGCGCCCCATCCCGATGCGCTCTGCTTCCGCCGCCGACATCAGGGCTGATTGCACAATCGCTTCGCGCATCACCGCATCAGCAGGTTTTGGAACGGAGAGGTCGGCATTTTCGTCCATGAGGCGGGTCAACAGCGCCTGATCCAGCGACCCCCAATTGACGCCGATACGAACCGGCTTGTCATATTTGAGAGCGGTTTCGATGATCGCGCCGAACTGTTTGTCGCGCTTCTCCTTAAAGCCGACATTGCCGGGATTGATACGGTACTTGGCCAACGCCTCCGCACAGGCCGGGTGATCGGCCAGCAATTTGTGCCCGATATAGTGAAAGTCGCCGACCAACGGCACGTTGATACCAAGCCGATCCAGCCTTTCGCGAATTTTCGGCACGGCAGCCGCGGCCTCATCGCGATCAACCGTGATGCGCACGATCTCCGACCCGGCCTCGGCGAGCGCCGCCACCTGGGCAACGGTGGAATCCGCATCTGCCGTATCCGTGTTGGTCATGGATTGAACGACGATCGGCGCATCACCACCAACGGACACTCCCGCAACATCAACTTTGACGGTGCGTTGCCGACCAAGCGGTGCCGTCAGAGGAGCTGCATCGGTGAAAGGGTCGCAAAGCGGTGTCATGGTCTTGCTCGCATCATCGCGGGGTTCTGCATGGCCAAAAAGTGAGCGTTCAATAGCAGGCCTGTTTCACCCTGTCAGTTGCAATTCACCGAAGGGTCGCTTTGCAATTGACTATGACGCCTGCTGCGAGACGACGGCGATCACATGCGCGACCTCTTTGGCCATGGCATCGGCATCCAGCAATTTGGCTTTCAAGCCGGTGATCGAAAGTGAGAGAACCGCAGCGCGCGCAGCCGCTTCTTGCTCGCCCATGTGGCGGCCAAGTGCGTCTCTGAAGAGATCGCGCAACTGCTCCTCCCAGCGATCAAACAGGTCTGGGCAAACTTCAGCCTTTACGCCAAGCAGTTCTTCGCCATGCGCCATGCCCTGCAACAGGCGGTGCGGGTCGATGACGGCGCTTTCAACCATATCGGTGAGCATCTCCCGCAAGGGTTTGCCTTGCCCGATATGCCAGGACAGTTCCGTTTCCACATGGCCAAGATGCGCCTCGATCAGTGCCCGAAAAATTTCGCCCTTATTTGCGAAACTTTGATACAGTGCGGGGCGCGACACGCCCGCCGCCTTGGCGATATCGTCCATGGACGTGCGCCGAAAGCCATATTTGGCAAAGGCATCATAGGCCGCACGAAGAATGGTTTCGCGGCGCGTTTGAGATGTTGTCTTGCTCATGTATTGACGCTTTGACAATTTCCGATATTTTGTCAAGACGCGCTTCCACAGGGATTCGAGCCCAAGGATTGAAACCATGCAATTGACTGTCAACGGAAATTCACTGGACATCGATGCCGAGCCGGACATGCCGCTCCTGTGGGCGCTTCGCGATATCGCCAACATTCGCGGCCCGAAATTTGGCTGCGGCATCGCAATGTGCGGCGCTTGCACGGTGCTCGTTAACGGGCAGCCCAGACGCTCCTGCTCTCTTCCCATCGGTGATGTGGACGGAGAAGTGACAACGGTGGAAGGACTGGCCGACGGCGACACGCTGCACGCCGTGCAGCAGGCCTGGATCGCAGAACAGGTTCCGCAATGCGGCTACTGCCAGTCCGGGCAGATCATGAGTGCTGTTGCGCTACTTGAGGAGGTGGACAATCCCAGTGACGAAGACATCGACAATGCCATGGCCGGCAATCTGTGCCGCTGCGGCACCTACACGCAAATCCGGGCGGCGATAAAGCGCGCGGCCGGTTCAAAGGCGGGGGCCTAAGATCATGGGAAAGATACTCAGACGCACATTTCTCATCGGCGGTGCCGCCATTGTCGGCGGCGTGGCGTTCGGCGCCTATTACGTGACCCGGCCCTATGACAATCCGCTTGAAGGCCGCACGGCGGAAGGTGAAAGCACTTTCAACCCCTTCGTGAAAATCACCAATGACAACACCATCACCATAATCGTGCCCCGCGCGGAGATGGGTCAGGGTGTGACCACATCGTTGGCCGCTCTGGTGGCCGAAGAGTTGGACGTGACGCTCGATGCCATTCAGGTTGAGCACGGGCCTGCCTCTGCCGCCTATTACAATTCCGCCATGCTGGAGGAAGGTGCACCCTTTCCGCCCTACGAACACGGGCTGATTGCGGAAACCGTTCGCGACGTGATGGGCGGTGTCGGCAAGGTGCTCGGCCTTCAGGTTACGGGCGGTTCTTCTGCCACGAAAGACGCATGGATGAAGATGCGCGAGGCGGGTTGCGCTGCGCGGGAAACGCTGAAGGCGGCAGCGGCGGAGCGCGAGGGCGTCTCGGCATCCCAGGCCAGCACGGATAATGGCCACGTCGTCATCGGCGACAAACGCATCCCCTATGGCGAATTGGCGGAAGCAGCGGCCGCCATGTCGCCACCTTCGGGCATGGAGTTGAAAAGCGAGAGCGAATGGTCGCTGATCGGCAAATCGCAACCCCGCACGGACGTGCTTGCGAAGTCGACCGGTGCGCCTATTTTTGCAAGCGATGTTCGCCAGCCGGACATGCTGTTTGCCACTGTGCGCATGAATCCGCGCCTTGGTGGGCCGATGAACAGCTTTGATGCAAGCGAGGCGGAAAAGATCGCCGGTGTGGTCAAGGTTGTCGACATCACCGGGGAAGCTGATGAGCTTTTCGGCGGCGGCTTTGCTGTAATCGCCACCAACAGCTGGGCAGCCTTCAGGGGAGCCGATGCTGTGAAGGTCGATTGGGGTCGCGCCAACTATCCCGAAACCAGCGACGAATTGTTTCAGACGCTCGAAGCCGCTTTCGACAATGCCGATACAGCCCATGTGGCCCGCGAAGACGGTGACACCGATCTCGTTTTTGCTGACGCACCGCGCGACCAAATCGTCGAGGCCGAATATCGCGTGCCGCATCTGGCGCATGCCACGATGGAGCCGATGAATGCGACAGCACATCTGCGAGAGGTGGATGGCCGCATGAAGCTTGATCTGTGGACGGGCACACAGGCGCCGACCATCACGCAAAGCGACAGTGCATGGGCGGCGGGCATTGAAGACGCGTCCGATGTCGAAATCCACACCACCTATATGGGCGGCGGTTTTGGCCGTCGCGGTGAAGTGGATGTGACGCGCCACGCGATCCGTGTTGCCAAACATACGGATGGCAAGCCCGTTCAGGTGATCTGGTCGCGCGAAGAGGACATGTCGCATGACACCTATCGCCCGGCCTCCATTGGTCGCATGCGCGGCATCATGGGCGATGACGGTTTGCCAAGAGCCGTTGAGATTTCCGCGGCCAGCCCCTCGATCATCGGTTCGGTGATGGCGCGAACCTTTCCCTCGCTCAATCCGGCGGGCCCCGACAACACGATGTTTCAGGGGTTGCATGATCAAGCCTATGCGATCGAAAACTACAAGGCGTCGGCGCATCAGGCGGATATTTCCATACCAATCGGCTTTTGGAGATCGGTCGGCCACTCCTACAATGCCTGGTATTTTGAATCCTTCCTCGACGAGTTGGCGGTCTCTGCGGGCAAAGACCCGGTTGAAATGCGCATCGCCATGCTGAAGGAACACCCTCAGGCCGTCGCGGTGGTGGAGAAGGTCGCCGAAATGTCAAACTGGGGCACGTCTTCCGGGGCGGGTACCGGCAAGGGCATAGCCTATCACTGGTCATTCGGCGCCTGGGTGGCGATGGTGATCGAAGTTTCATCGAACAGCGATGTCATCAGCATCGACAATGTCTGGGCTGCCTGCGATCTGGGAACCGTGGTCGATCCAAGAATCGTCAAGGCGCAGATCCAGTCCGGCGCGGTTTACGGTCTGTCGGCAGCTTTGGGTCAGGAGATCACATTCCGCGACGGCATGGTGGAGCAGTCTAACTTCCACGATTACGACGCGATGCGCATAAATCAGTGCCCGACCATCACGGTGGAGCTGATCAAAAACACTGAGCATATGGGCGGCGCCGGAGAGCCTGGAACGCCACCAGCCATTCCAGCGCTCGCCAATGCGATCTTTGCGGCAACTGGCAAACGGGTGCGCACCATGCCGCTTTCGAAGGAAGTGGAGTTTGCGGCGTGACCCGCTCGCTAGCGGGAGCGCTATTGGCCAACATTACTGGAGCCGCGCTTCTGCTGAGTGCCGCTTTTGCCCAAACCAGCGAGGAGCAGACGGATACAAATGACGAAGCAGCCACCGCTGCTCCAACAATCCCATCTCAGGCCGGGTTGGATGCGTGGGAGGCTGCTTACAAGGTGTTCAGCCATCCGCGCTGCGTGAACTGCCACACGGCAGATGAGTATCCACGCTGGTCCGGGCCGAGCTATGGTGAAGCGCGGGTACACGGCATGAATGTGCAGCGTGGTCCTGCCGGTTTCGGCATGGCGGGCATGCAATGCATCACCTGCCACGGCAATGAAAATTCTGCCAAGCTGCACGGGCCGCCCGGAAACGACGTGTGGCATTTGGCGCCGGTTGAAATGGCCTGGTGGGAAAAATCATCGGCCGAGATTTGCGAACAGATCAAGGATCCTGAGCGCAATGGCGGGCGAACGCTGGAAGAGGTTGCGACCCATATCCGCGACGACGGTCTGGTTCTATGGGGATGGGACCCAGGTCCGGGCCGCGAGCCTGCTCCCGGCTCGGCGCAAGAGACATATGCGTTGATCGTCAAATGGGCCGCAGAAGGAGCGCCGTGTCCGTTGCCATAGCGGGCTTGCGAAGCCCCTCACGCAGGCGATAGCCTTTCCAAAGTCCTGATCCTGAAGACAGTCCGCCATGCGTTTGATCTGGTCGATCATTTTTGGCCTCATCGTACTGATCGCCGCGGTTGGCAGCTGGTACGTCTTCATCGCACCGCAGCCAACAACCACACTCATCGTTGCGGCGGGCGAACGCGGCAGCGATTCCTACACGCTTATGGGTGAGGTGGCAGAGGTTCTGGAACGGCACAGCGACACACTTCGCATCGATATTGCTGAAAGCCGAAACTCCTCGGAAGCGATATCGGCCATCAATGCTCGGCGAGTTGATCTGGCCACGATTGAATCCAACACACCGGCCCATACGAGCATCAGTCTCGTCGCCGATCTGTTTCCCGACTACTTCTTCCTGATCGCGCGGCAAAATGCTCAAAGCCGATTCCCGCGCTTTCCCGTTGCCAGCATTGAGGACCTGCCGGGCAAGCGCATCGCCATCCCGCAGGCAGCCACGGTTGGCAATCTGTCCTTCTGGTCAGTGGTGGACCACTACAAAGTTCCACCAGAAAGCTTTCGGTCCTTTGCCTGGTCGCGGCAGCGCACTTTCGATGCCATGATTGCAGGCCGGGTGGATGCCATGTTTCTGGTCTCCTCGCTGCGTGACCCATTCTTGCTCAGACTCATCGAGGAGGCGAGCATCCGAGGAATCGCATTGCGCTTCATCGCTGTTGAGCAGGCCGATGCTATGGCGCTCAAGCGACCCTATCTGGAGCCCGTCACAATCGTCGAAGGCGCCTTTGACGGGTCGATTCCTCTACCACGCGAGGATGTTGCGACAGCTAGTCTCCAGAGACTGCTGGTGGCGCACGGAGACACCGATCAGGCCAGCGTTCAGGAATTGGTGGAAACGATATTCGAGAATCGCCTCGATCTGCTCATCCGCATGTCGCTGACATCGGCTATTCGAGACCCACGTAGGGAAGGATCAGCAACATTGCCCATCCATGAGGGCGCTCGGCGTTATTATGATCGCGATCAGCCGTCTTTCCTACAGGAAAATGCCGAACCTTTGGCACTCATTTTGACCGTGTGCGCGATGATGCTGTCAGCCCTGCTCGCCCTTCGACGCAACCTCGCCAGCCGTGCCAAGAACCGCGGCGACGACTACAATCATCAATTGCTGCGCATCGCCAAACGGGCCCGCGAAACCGACGATATGGAAACACTGCAAACGTTGAAGCGCGAACTTATCGATCTGCTGGAAATAGTGGTCGAAGCGCTCGACAAGGATCGAATATCGGAAGATGCGTTTCAGTCCTTCGCCTTCCTGTGGGGATCGACAAAGGACACGATCAACAATCGAATCGCGCGTCGAGACGCAACATCTAAAGCTTGAACGGCGGAAGCGTTTCGAGTGCGGTTTTCAACGCATTGCCCCAGATTTGCGAAATTTGCTGATAATGCGCGTCGTCCTTCTCCACTCGAAACTCATGCGACACGTTGAAACCATCGCGTTGATAGATCTGCACATCGAGCGGCAGATCGACCGCAAGATTGGATTTGATGGTTGAATCATAGGACACCAGCAGCAGCTGGATCGCTTCTTCAAAGCTCATATCGCGACGAAAGGCCCGCACCAGAATTGGCCGCCCATATTTCATCTCGCCGATCTGGAAAAATGGCGTGTCGGCCGTCGCCTCAACGAAGTTGCCTTCCGGGTAGATCAAAAAGAGGCATGGCTCCCCGCCCTTGATCTGACCACCGACAAGGATTGTCCCTGCAAAGGAAGCATCGGCCGCCTGCCCCCCCTTTGCCGCGCCCGCGATAACTTCCTTGAGTGTTTCGCCAACCAGCTTGGCAACCTGAAACATGGATGGGCAATGCAGGATGGAGGGATCGCGCTCTTCACTGGCCTTGGAGCGTTCGTCAAGCAGGCTTGCAACCGCCTGAGTGGTGGCGAGATTACCGGCCATCAGAAGCGTGATCACACGTTCACCCGGCACGCTCCAGGTGAACATTTTTTTGGCCGAGGAGATGTTGTCGACACCCGCATTGGTGCGCGTGTCGGACATGAAGAGCAGGCCCTGATCGAGTTTCAAACCAACGCAATAAGTCATGGGGAGGTCGTCCGACGTCGCAGCTCGCGTCTATTGCTGCACTTGAATGCTGACGCGCATGGTTTCATTTGCCGTGGCACCGCTGCCAACGCGAAGACCGGATATCGGTGCCGCCTCCGCATAGTCAAGGCCGGTGGCGACCCGCACATAGCGTTCATCCGGGCTGTGGCCGTTTGAAACGTCAAAGCCGACCCAGCCGATCCCCTCAACATGCACCTCTGCCCAAGCATGGGTGGCGTCCTGGTCGATGCGATCATTCATCATCAGATAGCCGCTGACATAACGAGCCGGATGGCCAAGCAGACGCGCAGCAGCAATCATGATGTGGCTGTGATCCTGGCACACGCCCCTGCTCCCGGCGAGAGCCTCTTCCGCCGACGTGTTCGGCCCGGTGCTGCCGACTTCATAGGCAACATCGCTGGCAATGCGAGCGGAAAGGCTGTGCAGACGATCAAGATGATCGGAGTTCTTCGCAACAGCATCAGCAAGTCTGGTCACGGCGTTTCCTGGCTCGGTGAGCCTTGTGGTCTTGCCGAAATACCAGAGGGGCGCATAGCCGCCATGGGTTCCGATGATGCCTGAACCATTGGTGTTTTCCACCTCACCCTGGCAGATCAGGGAAATTTCTGTGGCACCTTCATCCATGCTGGTGAGCCAAACGACATTGTTGTGCTGATCATCAAACGTGGCTTCGCGGCGCGCACCCTCCAGCGTGATGTCCCAATTGATGATCGCTTGCCCGCCGCGCGATTTTGGCACCATTCGGATTTGCTGAAGCCCGTAGGACACCGGTTCGTCATAGCTGTGGGTCGTGCGATGGGTGATGCTCAGTCGCACGGTTCAGAACCTGAAATCTTGCTCGATCTGGACAGCGCGACTGGCATTGTCCTGACGGAAAGACTGGAGAAATTCGTGCAGCCCGGTCTCGATGACCTGTTTGACGGATTGCCCGTCCAAAACATCCATCTGGCGCTTCGCCATGGCATGGCTTTCCACTGTCATCGCATAGGCGGTCTCCAGCGAAGCCAGCAGATCGGTGGTTTCGCGCAAGCTGAACATCAAGGAACGCGGCATGCGCGTGTCGAAGATGAGAAAGTCTGCAATGCCGCTTGCGCTCACATCCGTGCCGTGCAGCCAGCGATAGGCACGTTGGCCCGAAACCGAACGCAGCACCGACTCCCACTGCACATTGTCGAACGGAGAGCCTACGGGAATCGCGGTAGGCAGGAGCACATAGTATTTCACATCCAGAATGCGTGATGTGTTGTCGGCGCGTTCAACGGCGGAACCAAGTCGGCAGAAATCATAGGTGTCGTTGCGCAGCATGGTGCCATGCAAAGCGCCCCGCACCAGCGAATTTTGTCGCCTGATCAATGCGAGTAGATCGGGCAGTTCGCTGACGATGATGGGGCGCGACAAGGCCTCGTTCAGCGTGAGCCAGGTTTCATTGACCGATTCCCAGACTTCGCGGGTAATCGCCGTGCGCACCAGACGGGCATTGGTTCGCGCGGCATGGAAACAGGACAGGACACTTGACGGGTTGCTGCGGTCGCTAAGCAGAAATTCCAAAACGTTCTGACGATCAGCAATGCGCCCGCTGGCTTCGAATTGCCGACGTGCCTCCGTGGTTTCCAGCAGCGAATCCCACTGATCATCTTCCGATTGAGCATGAGTAAGCGCAATGTGCAGACCGGCATCGACCAGACGCGCCGTGTTTTCGCCGCGTTCCAGATAACGAAACATCCAGTACAGACCGCCTGCGGTCTTGCCGAGCATCCGACGCTCCCTTCGCTTTTGACCGGTCGTCCAGTCGATCACGGTGAGGCCCCATGAGGGCGCTGTTCCCGCGGAACCCCTACTCCCTCAAAACCCAAGTATCCTTGGTACCGCCACCCTGACTTGAATTGACAACCAGTGAGCCTTCCTGGAGGGCAACCCGGGTCAAGCCGCCCGGTGTGATGTCAATGCCGTTGGGAGACACAAGCACAAAAGGTCGCAAATCGACATGACGCGGCGCGAGGCCCTTCTCGGTCAGGATCGGAACGGTCGACAGCGCCAAGGTCGGTTGCGCGATATAGTTTGACGGCTTCGCCTTCAGCTTGGCCCGGAAGGCCTCGATTTCCTTTTTGCTGGCGGCTGGCCCAACAAGCATGCCGTAGCCGCCTGACCCATGCACTTCCTTGACCACCAATTCGTCGAGATGCTCCATCACATAGGAAAGCGACTCCGCTTCCGAACAACGCCAGGTTTCGACATTCTTCAACAGCGCCTTTTCACCTGTGTAGAACTCAACAATGTCCGGCATGTAGGAGTAGATCGCCTTGTCGTCGGCAATCCCCGTGCCCGGCGCATTGGCAATCGTTATGCCTTCGGAACGATACACATCCATGATGCCCGGCACTCCCAGAACAGAGTCCGGGTTGAAGGTGAGCGGATCGAGATACTCATCATCGATGCGGCGATACAGAACGTCGATGTGGCGATAGCCTTGCGTGGTACGCATGGCGATACGGCCATCGGTAACACGAAGGTCGTGCCCTTCCACCAGTTCGACCCCCATCTGTTCAGCCAGAAAGGAATGCTCGAAATAGGCTGAATTGTGGATGCCGGGTGTCAGCACCGCAACCACGGGTTTTTCATCACATCGCTTTGGAATGCAGGCCTGCAAGGACCGACGCAGGAGCGAAGGGTAATTTGAAACCTTGCGCACGCGGTTTCTGGAAAACAGCTCAGGAAACATGTGCAGCATGGTTTCTCGGTTTTCCAGCATATAAGACACGCCGGAGGGCGTACGGGCATTGTCTTCGAGCACGAAAAACTCATTCTCGCCCGTGCGGACCAGATCGATCCCGACAATATGGGTGTAGACGCCTCCCGGCGGTTTGACGCCGACCATTTGCGGTAACCAGGCCTCGTTGTCAGCAATCAATTGCTTGGGCACACGGCCCGCCTTGAGGATTTCCCGTCGGTGATAAATGTCTTCAAGAAAGGCGTTTATGGCTCGTACGCGCTGCTCAATACCGTTTGTCAGCAAGGACCATTCATGTGCCGAAATGATTCGAGGCACAATGTCGAATGGGATCAACCGCTCTTCAGCCTGTTGTTGGCCATAGACATTGAAGGTGATTCCGGTTCGGCGAAAAAAGACCTCCGCATCGGCGGATTTTTTGGCCAGATGGTTGAGCGGTTGCTCGTCAAACCACGCGCCATAGCGTTGATAGGGCGAGCGGCGACCATCCTCGTGATCCAGCATCTCGTCGAAGTGAATGGCGCTTTCGCTCATATCTTTTATGGTTACGGTTTGTGAACCACGTTGCAAGGTCGGCCGACGATTCGGTGCAATTTTGCAAGGAAATTCTTTACCATCTCCAACCCAGTCCGGAACGTGATTTGTGTTGGCCGCAGCAAGGTCGTAAGGCGACACGGAACGCTTTGTGGCTGCTTGTCGTTCGCCCTTTTCAACGCGCCCAGAACAGCCAGGAGTTCCTGATTGCCCAAGCCGGGATTTCCAATGCTGGCCGTCAAGTTGCTGTTGGCGTTCGCATGCCTCGCATTGCCCCTGGCCGACGCGGAGCGCGCGCAGGCATTTGAGTTGTTTGGCGTCTGCTTTTCCGGCAATTGCGAGGACCAGAACGAAGACGGCATCGCCATCATCGACCCGCGCCGTTACACGGTCGAGCTTGTTGTGGACGGTGCCAACGCGCAAGAACTGGAAGAAGCGGTTTCAACGGCCTCCGCGCTCTGGCTGGGCAAGGACCGAGCTGTGGCTGGTTCAGCCGGTCTGGTGTCGCGGGCGCGAGGCGACTATCGGCGCATTCTCGCAGCACTCTACAATGCCGGTCACTACAATGGCTCGATCTCCATCACGCTGAACGGGCGTGAGGCTGCCGACATCGCGCCGGGGGCGGAAATCACCGATGACACATCGGTGCGCATCGCAGTCGATACGGGTGACCTCTATCGGTTCGGCACGGTCGATATTTTGAATCAGGCACCGGTCGATGTGGATTACGACGATGTCGTGCCCCTGCCTTCGCAGGAGGGGCTGGCTCCCGGAGAACCGGCTCTGGCCGGTCGCGTGCGTTTGGCCGAACAATTGTCGATCCGCGCCTGGCGCCAACTCGGGCATCCCAAAGCAAAGGTGGCGCAGCGCACGGCAACAGCCGTGCATCCCGAACAGCAACTCAACGTCACCTTGCGCATGGACCCGGGCCCGCATGCCGTTTTCAGCACGGTGAGCGTTGAAGGCACGGAGCATATGGATGCGCAGTTCGTTGCCTATATGACCGGGCTGAAACCGGGCGAGGAATTCGACCCCGATGAACTGGAGCGGGCACGTGAACGCCTTGACCGGCTTGGCGTGTTTGCGCTGCGCAGGATCGATGAAGCCGAAGAGGTTTCATCCAACGGGCTGTTGCCACTCAACGTGCTGGTGCAGGAAAAGAAACTGCGCCGCATCGGCGTCGGCGCAACCTTCTCGTCCATAGACGGGGCGGGCATCGAGGCCTTCTGGATGCATCGCAACCTTTTCGGCGAGGCGGAAAGACTTCGGCTGGAGGCAGAGTTTGGCGGCATTGGCGCCTCCAATTCGCTCTCGCCGGATGAGCTGGACTACAAACTCGGCGCGACCTTCACCAAGCCGGGCGTGTTCGACCCTGATGTTGATCTCGTTTTCAACGTGTTCGGCAAACGCGAATTCAATCAGACTTTCGAGGAAGTCGCGGTCGGCGCTTCGCTCGACTTCAACTACTATTACTCGAAACAAGTCACAGCTACGGCCGGTGTGTTCACCCGCTTTGGTAAGTTCGACGATGCCTTTGGAAAACGCGAATTCTTCTATTCCGGCTTCAACGGTTCCATCCTGTTTGACGGGCGCGATGACAAGCTTGAACCCACAAAGGGTGTCTACACCGAGTTTCGCGCCCGACCCTATTATGAAGCGCGGTTCGGCAATTTCGCCTCGCGCTTCGATCTGGAAGGGCGCACCTATTACAGTTTCGACAAGAAAGGCCGCACGGTTCTCGCAGCACGCGCCAGGGCGGGTTCGCTGATCGGAGCCAGCATTGAAGAGACTCCGCCAGACATTTTGTTCACCACAGGCGGCGGCGGTTCGGTGCGCGGCTATGGCTTCAACAATATCGGCCTGCGCCAGCCAAACGGGGACGTGACCGGCGGACGGTCCCTGCTTGAAGGGTCGCTGGAGTTGCGTCAGCGCTTTGGTGATGTCTTCGGGGCCGTCGCATTTGTCGATGCAGGCACGGTTGGCGAGAGCAGCTTCGATGCCTTTTCCGGTGATCTGAAAGTTGGCGTGGGTGTGGGCTTGCGATACTATACGGGTCTGGGCGCGATCCGGCTTGACGTTGCCGTGCCGCTCAACCCGGACAGTGACGACCCTTCCTTCGCCATCTATGCCGGGATCGGACAGGCTTTCTGATGCGACCGCTCATCACCCTTTTCTGGCTGACCCTAGCCGCGTTCTTTGCAGCGGCCGCTTTCGCTCAGTCCGATACGGAAGAGAAGTCGAGCCTGATCACCTTTGTCGAGGACCAGCTTTCAACACCCGACCGGCGCATCAGCCTGAACGGCCTTCGCGGCACGCTGTCCTCTAATGTCGAACTGGATTCGATCACCATCGCCGACGAACAAGGCGTCTGGCTTCGGATCGTTGAACCCAAGCTGGTATGGAGCCGAGCGGCGCTTCTGACGGGCCGGTTGAGCATTGACAGCCTGACCGCAGCCAGGATCGACTATCCGCGCAACGCTGTTCCCGTTGAGCAGGCACCATCCCCGGAAGCGACAAGCTTTGCTCTACCCGATCTGCCCGTCTCCATCGTCCTGCGCGAATTGGACATTGCGGAAGTCGATATTGGCGAGACCGTGTTCGGAACCGCGGCCCGTCTATCGGTGAAGGGAAACGTGTCGCTGGCGAGCGGCACGCTCGATCTCGATCTGGACATTGAGCGGTTGGACAATCCTGGCAGCTTGACTGCGAAGGCAACTTTTGGCGGCGATCCGGCGGAACTCGCCATGAATGTGCGCCTGGCTGAACCGCAGGGCGGTGTGATTGCGGGCCTGCTCGGTCTTGAGGGCCAGCCCTCCGTTGTTCTGAGTGTCGAAGGCAACGGACCGGTGGATGATCTTGAAACGGTGTTGGCCTTTGATGTTAACGAGAAACGCATCGTCGACGGACGCCTCGATCTGGATCGGGTCGATGGTGTCCTGCAAGCCAGAGCCCGGCTGAACGGCCCACTCGCTGACATCCTGCCGCCAGACAATCGTGCCTTCTTCGGTGATGAAAGCCGCATCGATGCCGATCTCGCCTTCCAGCCCGATGGGCGGATCATTTTCGACCGGGTGCTGGTTGATTCTGGCGCAACGCAACTTACCGCCAATGGCGCAACACTGTCGGATGGGTTCCTCAACACGCTCAATCTCGATTTTAGGCTGATGCCCACCGAGAACGAGCGCATTGCCCTGCCGGGCGGCGACACGTCGCTGGCGTCCGCTCGGCTCGCCCTAACCTATGATGCCGAACGGTCCGGCGCTTTCAACGCACAAATCATGGCAGGTGATATCCGCACCGCCGATATCGGCGTCGGGGCGGTCGACATTACGGCCAATGGCACGATCACCAACCCGCAACTGCCTGCACAGCGCGCAATGACCTTCACCATGGATGGCGATGTCAGAGAGTTGCAGACATCAGATGCTGCCTTGGCGCAAGCGCTTGGCGAACGGTTTGGTCTGCGCGCCCGAGGTGACTGGAAGGCCGGTGAAGCCGTCCGCATTCAGGAAGCGTCCATCACCGGACAAACGCTTTCGGTAAATGCGCTGGGTGCCGTGACACTTTCAGACTTCGACGGCAAGGCGGAACTGGACATCAGCCGACTCGCCGCCTTTGCCAGCATCGCCCAAAGGCCGGAATTGGCGGGGGCGGCGAAGCTCACGCTCGACGGCACCATCGCATTTTTGAGCGGCGCCTTTGATCTGGCCGTCAACGGGACCACCCGAAATCTGCGCATTGGTGAGGCGCAAGTCGATCCGCTTCTGACCGGAGAAACATTTCTGGCGGGCGGCGTCGCGCGTTCCGCGGATGGGCTTCGCTTCAAGGAACTGAGCCTTGCCAACCAACAGCTCGATGCGCTGTTGACGGGCGGCTTCAACAGTGAAAGCGCCGATCTGGATGCTCGCGCCCGTCTGGCCGATATCGGCCTCATTTTGCCGGCCAATTCGGGCGCAGCTTCCGTCACCGCATCCGTCAAGGGTCCGGCCAAGCCATTTGCCATAGAAACGGTCGTGACCATGGCGCAGGGGCGCCTGTCGGGGCGCAACGTGTCCGGCCTGCGACTGTCTTTCGTTGGAAACAGCGATCTCGAATCCGTCAATGGCACGCTCGATGCCAGCGGCGATATCGATGGCGAGACGATTGCGCTTGATGGCACTATCGCAGCTTCGGCTGCGCAACAGAGCATTGAAGGCCTCACCGCCTCAGTTGGCTCGACACGATTGACGGGCGATGCAAGGCGCTTCGAAAACGGCTTGATCAATGCCAATCTGGCCATATCCAGCCGAGACATCGCCTCTGCAGCAGCATTGGCCGCGCTCGACGCGTCAGGCTCGATCCGCGGGACAGTTAAACTGGAAGCCAGAGACTGGCAGAGCCAGTCCGGGCGCGCCGACATCACGGCAAGCGGCTTACGGTACCAGAACAACCGCATCGGCACTGCGGACATTGAAGCTGATTTTGATGATCTGTTCGGCAATCCACGAATCGACGCCACCATTCGCGCAACCGAGATTGCCGCTGGAGGTGTCACCGTCACGCGATTGAATGGCAATGCGGTCACTCAGGGGCAAAGCACGCGTTTCGACCTGGAAGCGGCGTTGCGCGAGCATGCGACCCGTCTTCAGCTTGCCGGATCCGCCCTGCAACAGGATGGGCGCACGAGCGTCGATCTCGACAGTCTTTCGGTAAACTCCAACATCACCAATGCACTGTTGCAGCAGCCAACGCGCATCACCCTTGTTGATGGCACGGTTGATGTTCAGCGCACGGTTTTGAATGTGGGCGGCGGCTCGGTGGTGCTGGAGGGGCGCGCCGGTGAACGGCTCAACCTCACTGTGCTGCTGGACGCCTTGCCGCTGGCCATCGCCAACAGTGTTCGGCCTGAGCTTCGGGCTGCCGGAACACTGTCGGGACGCATCCTGGTTGGCGGCTCGTCTTCATCGCCCACGGCGGAATTTGGTCTCGACGGCAGCGGTTTGTCTGCTGCACCACTGGCTGCACAGGGCATAGCGCCCTTGAGCCTTTCTGCGAATGGGCGGTTTGCAGACAATATTGTGAACCTGACGAGCCTGAGCACTTCAAACGGTCAGGGTATCGCTGTAACAGCCTCTGGTCGGGTGCCGCTTGAAGGCGCCGGGCTTTCGGTGAGTGCAAACGGATCCGCTCCCTTGGCCATTGCGGAGCCGCTTCTTGCCAGTCGAGGAACGCAGCTTTCGGGCACTGCGCGTTTCGACATATCCGCGATCGGTTCTTTGTCTGATCCACGGCTGAGCGGGCTCGTTTCGGTGAATGATGGCACGGTGCTCGACCCGCTCTCCAATTTGCGATTGACGAATATCGGTGTCCTTGCCGGACTCAATGGCGACCGGATTGATCTTCGTACGGCGCGCGGTGATCTGTCGTCGGGTGGGTCGGTGGAAGCCGCAGGGTCAATCCTGCTTGATGCGGGATTGACAGCCGATATCGCGATCCGCCTGCAGGGCGCCCAATATACCGATGGCGAGACCTTTCTGACCCGAGCCAATGGCCAACTGCGTATCTCGGGGCAGTTGACGCGCGATCCACTCCTCTCCGGACAGGTCGATCTGGCCAAGACGGAAATCGCCGTGCCGGAATCGCTTGCCGGGTCGTCGCAATTGCTGGAGGTGCGCCATGTGCGCCCCTCTCAAAAGACGGTCCAGACCTTGCAACGCATCGAACGCGTGACCCCAAAGGGCAGCCCAACGTCGCGTCCCTCGGTTCTGCGGCTCGATGTGACAGTCAACGCGCCAAATCAGATTTTTGTACGCGGTCGAGGCCTCGATGCAGAACTCGGCGGTCGGGTGCGGGTGACAGGACCGGTAACCACGGTTGTTCCGGTGGGTCAGTTTGAATTGCGGCGCGGCCGCATCTCCATCGTGGGGCAACGCATCGATCTTGACGAGGGCAAGATCACGCTAACCGGCGATCTTGATCCGCTGCTGAGCTTCGTCGCCCGAACGCGCTCCGATACGGTTGAGGCCATCATCACGATTGAAGGCCGCGCCTCTGATCTCGACGTTTCGTTCAGTTCGGAGCCGGAACTGCCTCAGGACGAAGTTCTGGCGCAGGTCATATTCGGGCGCAGCGTCGGTGAATTGTCGCCGGTTCAAATCGCCCGTCTCGCCTCCATCGCGGCAGAATTAACAGGCGGCAACAGCCCCGGCCTGGTCGACCAAATCCGCTCTGGCACAGGGCTTGATGACCTTGATGTCACCACCGACAGCGATGGCAATGCAGCGGTGCAGGCCGGAAAATACCTCACGGACGATGTCTATCTGGGCGTTCAGACCGGTGCCGAAACCAAGGCCACCATCAATCTCGACATCACAGACACCATAACGGCACGCGGCGCGGTTGGAACCGATGGCGAAAGCAGCCTCGGCATCTTTCTGGAACGCGACTATTGAGGCTTTGAGACACTGTTCTGCCGAAGAACAGTTCTGCGCACACACAGCGTGCAAAGGCGACGCTGTTAACGGGAGGTAAAGCCATAGCTGTCAGCATGCGGCGACTGTGAAGCGAAGGTTCGGGGCGGCAGTTGAAAATCAGGGCTATTCTCCTGGCGGTGATTTTGCTGTCCTTTTTGCCGTCGGCTTTTATGGGCTACATGGCGCAAAGCAGCGCACTGCAATATGAGCTGACGGCCGCAGCCGACCGCGCGACCTCTCTCGCCCAAAGCATGAGATTTCAGTTGCGGCGCTACAAGCGTGACCTGTCGATCCTGCTCGATACCGCGGCCTCCGACATCACATCACCGCAAAGCCGCACCTTGCTGACCAAATCCATGGTGCACCTCAACGTGCTGCAACTGGCCACGTTTGATTTTCAAACCGGTGAAATGCTGGCGCGGCATTCGCGACCTGATGCCCATGGAAACCTGCAAACCGATCGCAATCTGACAAGCGAGTTGCGCGGTTCTGCATTCCAGGGCGACACGGCTTTTTCTGCAATATATCAACGTGATGCCGATCGTCCGGTGCTCTATGCCATGCAACGCCACGGCAGTCAGTTCACCGTTGCAGAGATCGACACCTATATCTTCGAATCGCTCGCGAACTCAACGGCAAGCGATAGTCTCGCCGAAGCGATCATTCTCGACCATCGCAACAACGTGATCACCCGCATGGGTGGCCGCCACTCCTCTCGCCAGCCATTCTCCTTGTCCCCGGAATTCGGCGGCGCGACCCTAACGGCCCGAACGACAATGACCATACAGGGCAAGATCGCCGGCCAGGAGGTCATTGCCGCCTCTGCCGTGGTTCCCCGCAGCAAATGGCGAATTCTGGTTCATGAACCGATCTCGGCCATTCAGCATCGCGCAGCGGTGGCCCAAAGAGGATCGTCGTTCGCGCTGATTTTCGGCATCGTACTGGCGCTGCTCAGCGTGTTCGTCATGACGCGGTTTTTTGCAAAGCCGCTGGAGATCATGAGCCACAAGTTTCGCGAGGATGCGAACCGCAAGACCCTTTCGCAAGCCAGACTTCCCAAGGACATGCTCCTCGTGTCGGAACTGGCGCTGGTTCACCGCAACTACAACCTCCTCGTGCGCCGTGTGACCGAATCCCAGCGCGAGATCGAAAGGCTGGCCTTTCTGGACTTCGTCACAGGGCTTGCCAATCGCGACAGCTTCAACACCTATTTCCAGACGGCACTGGACAAATGTAGGGCGGAGCAGAAGGGCGGTGCGCTCCTCTATCTCGATCTCGACCATTTCAAACAGATCAATGACGTGCTCGGGCATGCCGCCGGTGATCAATTGCTCGTCGCCGTGGCCAATGCAATAGAGCACGCCTTGCAGCGCTGGGTCGTGGAGGCGCCGGCCGGCATGACGCGCGAAACCTTCGCGGCACGTCTGGGTGGAGACGAGTTTGCCATTGTGGTTGTCGGAGTTGAGACATCCGACGAAGTCTCCCGCCTCATGAAGGACATCGCCAATGTGATCGAGAACGCTGCACTGGAAGACAATCGCGCAGCCAATGTCAGCGCCAGTATCGGTGGCGCACGCTTCCCCATCGATGACGATGATTGCGAAGCCATTCTCAAGCGCGCCGATATGGCCATGTACAATGCCAAGAATGCCGGACGCGGTTGCGAGGTGCTGTTCAACTCCACACATGGCATTCGAACCGCGGGTGAGATTCGCTATGAGTTCGCGCAGGCCATTGAGAATGGCGAGTTGCGGTTGCATTACCAGCCGCAGGTCTGCTCACGTTCGCGCAAGGTGGTCGGCATTGAGGCGTTGACCCGCTGGCAACATCCCGAGCGCGGACTTCAGCCGCCAAGCACATGGCTGCCAGCCATCGTCAATTCCTCAATCATCGTGAAGCTTGGCGAATGGGTCGCCCACCAGGCCTTCAATGATCTGGCGCGATTGCGCGAGCAGGGGCACAATATTCAACTCGCCATCAATATCGGGTCTCGTCATTTCCTCTCGCCCGGCTTCACGACCATGCTGGACGAGAGCGCCTTGCGCGCGGGTGTGCCCAACGAAAAGATCGAGATCGAAGTCACCGAAGATGCGCTGTTTCAGTCGGCCGCCCATGCCGAATCCGTGCTGGAAGATCTGAAAGATCGCGGTTTCCAGCTGTCGATCGACGATTTCGGACGCGGTTTCTCCAATATTGCGCGCCTGGCCGAGCTATCCGTGCAGACGCTCAAGATCGATCGTTCGATTGTTGAGGGCGCTCGCAAAAATCCGCGGACCAGAACGATCCTGGCCTCCACGTTGTCAATGGCGCGGGACCTTGGATGCCATACCATCGCTGAAGGCATAGAAACGGCTCAGCATGCCGAATTCGCAACCCGCATGGGCGCAGACGCTTTGCAGGGTTTTCACTTCGCCAAGCCGATGGAGATGGATGACCTGCTGACTTGGCTGTCCGAAGCGGAAGCCGAAACCATCATCGGCCTTGGCAGAAGACTTCAGTCAGCTGTCGGGCAGCCCAACGCCGCCGCGGGGTAGACTCAGGCGACTTCGATCTTGCGACCGGTCTTTGCATCAAACAGCTGAAGCCGGTTCGGGTCTGGCTGGAAGCCCACCTTCTGACCGGGTTTGAAATCGCGCCTGTCACGCAGAACGACGACCAGCTCTTCTCCAGCCGTTTCATTCCCGGTCGGTTCTTCGCCCGCCGACTCGTTCGCGGCAGGGCGCAAGAACACAAGCGTTTCTGACCCGGTTGGCTCCACAACACTGACTGTTGCAGTCAGGCCCTTTTCGCCGATTTCTGCATGTTCGGGCCGCACCCCCAGCACGAGCTCAGCGCCATCTTCCAATGCAAGACCTTTCGGCAGGGCTTGCTCGCTGCCCTGTTGCGTTTGGAAGCGGTTGCCCTCTTTGCGATAACGCCCCTTGATCAGGTTCATTGCTGGCGAGCCGATAAAGGTGGCCACAAACAGATTGTGGGGGTCGTCATAGAGATCAAGCGGCGCGCCGACCTGCTCGACATGCCCGTCATTCAAAACGACGATCTTGTCCGCCATGGTCATGGCCTCAACCTGATCATGGGTGACGAAAATGGTCGTCGTCTTCAACCTCTGATGGAGCTCCTTGATCTCCTTGCGCATCTGCACGCGCAGCTTCGCATCCAGGTTTGACAGCGGCTCATCGAACAAAAAGACCTGCGGATCACGGACAATCGCTCGACCCATCGCCACGCGTTGACGCTGACCGCCGGACAATTGCCGCGGATAGCGGTTAAGGTATGGGGTCAGGCCGAGAATTTGTGCGGTTTCCTCCACACGTCGGCGCACGGTTTCGGGATCGGTCTTTCGCAACTTCAGCGCGAAGGCCATGTTGTCTGCCACGGTCTTGTGCGGATAAAGCGCGTAGCTTTGAAACACCATGGCGATGTCGCGATCCTTGGGCGGCACATTATTGACCACCGTCTCGCCAATGCTGATCGAACCGCTGGTGATGCTTTCAAGCCCGGCCGTCATGCGCAGCAGCGTTGACTTGCCGCAACCGGAAGGCCCGACAAGCACGACGAACTCGCCATCGGCGATCTCGATATCGATGCCATGCAGCACTTCGACGTCGCCATATGACTTGCGCGCCTGCGATACCGTCACTCCGGCCATGCACCCTCACCCTCAAATGCGCTGGCAATGCGCTGCGCATCAAAACCGGACACGCATCACCCCGAGTCCGACAGCCTATCGGCCTGCCAAGGCCTTGTCCATTTCCGACACCCAATAGGTCTATTGCGCCATAGTGCGATTGACAGGGTTTTTTTTTCGAACCTACACTCCTCCAATTCAGGGTTATTTGGGAGGAGATTTCACCATGAAAGTTGATCTTTATGAGCGTCTTGTTGCGAAACAGGCGAACCGTCGCGACGTTTTGAAAGGCACCGCCGGAGCGGTTGCGGCACTTGGCGCATCCACCATGCTTGCGGGCATGCCCGGCAAGGCACATGCCGATGGTCATGCCAATATTCGTGAAGCGATATTGAAAATCCCCGGCGTTGGTCAGGGTTCTCCAACAGATGCGGACTGGCAGAAGGTCGGCGAAATGTGCCTTGGAGCCACCAAAGCCAACATTGCCGAAGGAGAGTTTGAGGGTGTTGAACTCACCTTCATGGGGCTCAACAACCAGAACCTGCACAACTTCCTGTTCCGTGGCTTTCTGAAGCCGTGGGAGGCCTATACCGGCGCCAAGATCAATTGGATCGATCTCGCGCAGGCGGACTACAACGCACGCCTGCAACAGGCCATCGCCACGGGCACAGTCGACTTCGACATTCTGGAAATGGGCGCGCCCTTCGAGGGCGATGTCTGCGGCAAGGGCCTTGCATCGGAAATGCCGGACTGGGTAAAGGCGCAGATCGAGATGGACGATTATGTCGGCTATCTCAAACCACCTGTCGGCACATGGGAAGGCAAAACCTATCGCATCTCCATTGATGGTGACTGCCACAACTTCAACTATCGCACCGATTATTATGAAAGCGCAGAAATCGCGCAGGCCTGGAAAGATGCAGGCAATGACAGCGACTGGGCACCGCCAACGACGTGGCAGCAAGTTCAGGCTCACACCAAGTTCCTGAAAACCCAGAAAGACCCGCTCACTGCGACGCAGGCCTATGGCTATCTCGATCCGCTGAAGGGCTGGGGCGGCTTTGGCTTCTACTTCCTGGGTTCGCGGGCGACAGCCTATGCCAAACACCCGGATGATCCGGCATTCCTGTTTGACCCGGATACGATGAAACCGCGCGTCAACAACGAAGCCTGGGTGCGCGCCATTCAGGACGTTCTCGACGTGATGGATGCGCAACCGGCTGACCAGATCAATGCTGACCCCGGCACAACCGGCTTCCAGCAATTCCTCGCAGGCACGGGTTCCATGCTTTCCTGGTGGGGCGACATCGGCTCCAGCGCCAAGACGTCAGATTCCTCCGTTGTTGGAGACGTGACGGGCTTCTCAATTCTGCCGGGTTCAGACGATGTCTGGAACCACAATGAAGGCAAATGGGAGACGCTGGCGAGCGGTCCGAACTTCGCGCCCAACATGGCCTATATCGGCTGGGGTATCTATGTGATGGCCCGTGTCGAGGGTGATGAGAAGAAGAAGAAGGCCGCATGGTCCGCCGCAGCCCATCTGGGTGGCAAGGATCTGTCCTTGTGGTGCTCGGCCTATCCATCGGGCTTCCAGCCTTACCGCCAGTCTCATTTCAATATTCAGGAATGGGTGGGCGCAGGTTACGATGAAGCGTTCATCAACGACTATCTGTCGTCGGAAGCTGATTCCTACAATCACCCCAACGCAGCCATTGAACCGCGCATTCCAGGCATCTTCCAGTACTATTCGGTGGCGGAAGACGAACTCGCGAAAATCTATGCGGGTCAGTACGGTTCGGCGCAGGAGGGCGCGGACGCGATTGCCGCGGCTTGGGAGAAGATCACCGATCAGATCGGGCGAGAGAGCCAGATTGCGCTTTATCGCGCAAGCCTTGGACTTTAGAGCCCGAGCGTTTTGATCGTCATGGCTTTGAAGGAGCCGACCCTGCGCGGGTCGGCTCTTTCGCTCCTATCGATGCGCGTGCCCAATGATGCCGCAACGTTGGTCCGCATAAGATGAGCATGACCGGCGACTTGCTGCACACGGTGGATGCCGAGGATCTGTCCGCCGCGCGCATTCGCCTGGGACGTGGGCTCGTATGGGGGGCGTTCGGGTTGTTGGCTGCGCTATTTGCCGTTCAAGCGCTGTTCGTGTCGCAAGTTACCAGCCTTGGATTCGACAATTGGCGCCCGGTTCTGTTCGGCTACATGCTGTGGGCCATAGCTCTGTGTGTGTCGCGTGTGCTCATCTATGGCGAGCAAGGCAAGAAGGCGCTATTCGTCTTGCCAGCGGCGCTGTTCGTCATCTCCATGGTGGTATTTCCACTGGTCTTCGCGCTCTGGATTTCCTTCTCCGACTGGAATCTCGCCTCTCTGACCGGGCGGCGTTTTAACGGCCTCGACAATGTGCGCCAGATGATGGCCGATCCGTTCTACTGGAACGCCATGTACAATATGGTGCTCTACACGGCGGTCATTCTGGTCGAATATGCGATAGCCTTCGGACTGGCACTGCTGTTGAATGCGGATATCGCTGCTCGGAAGTTCTGGCGCGTGACCTTCCTTCTGCCCTTGATGCTGTCACCGGTTGCCGTGTCATGGATGATCGGCAAATCCATGCTTGAGGTCCGGTTCGGACCGCTTGCGAAACTCGCGCGATGGCTGGGTTGGGAGAATCCGTCCTTTTTCTCCTCTCCGGAGCTCGCCAAATTCACCATCATGGCGATGGATGCCTGGACGTTCATTCCCTTCATGATGATCATGATTTTGGCCGGTCTTCAGGCCATGCCCAAAGAGGTGCTGGAGGCGGCGGAGGTGGATGGCGCAACTCCGTGGCAACGCTTTTGGGAGGTGACCTTCCCGCTCATGCTGCCGGTTTCGATCACCGCCATCATGATCCGCATCATCTTCAAACTGAAACTCGCCGACATCATCATCAATGTCACATCCGGCGGACCCGGCGGGGCGACGGATTCGGTGACCAGCTTCATCTTCCGCGAATATCGCGACCGCTCGAATGTCGGCTACGGCACGCTGCTCGCCATCGTCTATCTCATCATCATCGTCATTTTCATGACGCTGTTGCTGAAGCTTTCTGAACGGCTCGTGCGACGCTATACGGGGGCCGGGTGATGGCCACGGTCACGCATGATGATTTTGACCGTCGCCAGCGCATGCGCTGGTGGGCCATGCGCATAACGATCTACAGCCTGCTCATCATCTGGGCCGCAATCTGCCTGTTTCCGATTTTCTGGACACTAACCACGTCCTTCAAAGTTGCACGCAATGTCATGCAGGGAGACATTCTTCCCTGGCTTGAATTCACACCGAAATGGCTGGGCTGGCGCTCGCTTGGTTTATCGCCGGATACGATCGGCAATGTCTCGACCGTGCGGGAAGAATTTCTTAAACGGTTTTACAACAGCGCCATCATCTCCGTTTCCGCCTCCGCACTTGCGGTGATGCTCGGTTCGCTCGCCGCCTATGGTCTGAGCCGATTTTCCTATCGCTTCGGCTTCATGCGCAATTCCGATATCTCCTTCTTCTTCCTGTCGCAGCTCATCCTGCCGCCGGTCGTGCTCGCCCTGCCCTTTCTGGTGCTCTACAAGGAACTCGTGCTGCTCGATACGCGCATCGGCATGATCGCGATTTACACGCTGATGGTGTTGCCCATCGTCATCTGGATCATGCGGGATCAATTCGCTTCGGTGCCGGTCGAACTGGAAGAGGCGGCTTTGGTGGATGGTCTGTCCATCTGGGGCGGATTCACCCGCATCGTGGTGCCGCTCGTCCTGCCAGGCATGGTGGCCGCTTTCATTCTTTCACTGGTGCTGTGCTGGAATGAGTATTTTTTCGCAGCGCTGCTCACGGCGACCGATGCCAAGACCTTACCGGTCATGATTGCCAGCCAGACCGGCAGTCAAGGCATCAATTGGTGGTCGATGGCCGCTCTGTCCGCCGCTGGCATCATCCCGCTGGTCATTATCGGCATCGTGCTTGAGAAGCACATCATCAAGGGCATGACCGCCGGAGCGGTGAAGTAGAGGCTCAGCCAAGCGCGTGCATGAGGTCTTTGGTGTTTTCATACAGGCTGCGAAACTGAGACAAACGCTCGGCATAAAGACCAGCCGTGGTCGCATCGGGGTCGATGGTCTCGACCACCGGGTTCCAGGCGTCGATATCTGCCATGGTCGCCGAGCCGATGGCGGTTGCTGCCAGAAAGGCATTGCCAAAGGACGCACCGATCGACTTTTCGCGCACCACTTGCGGCATGCCGCAAATGTCCGACGTCGCTTGCGACCAGACGCGGTTTTTCACACCACCACCAACGGCGTGGAGCGATTGCGGGGCCGCACCTGCATCGCGATAGGTGTCGATCACATCACCAGTTCCCAGCGCAATTCCCTCCAGCATGGCGCGATAGATGTCGCCGCGTGAATGGGTGAGGTTGAGACCAAACAAAGTGCCCTTGGCGAGCGGGTCGTGGATCGGCGTGCGCTCGCCAGAGAAATACGGCAGCATGATCAACCCGTTTGCGCCGGGGGGCGATTGCTGCGCCTCTTCCGCCAGAGTAGCAAAGGCCGTGTCGCGATCAAGCTCCAGCGCGAAGCGATCACGAAACCAGTGGGTCAGCGTGCCGCTGGTTGCGAGGCCCGCCATGCAGGCATGCTGTCCCTCAAACAGCCATGGCGCATACCAAAGGCGCGAATCGGAAACGCGCTGCGCTGTCGGCATGATGATGAAGATGGTCGAGCCATACATCATCATCATTTGACCGGGCGCCATGACGCCAACACTGATGGCTTCCGCCGCGGCATCAATTGTGCCGGTGAGAACGGACGTTCCAGCAGCCAGACCGGTCTGCGCCGCGGCCTGCGCCGTCACTTCACCGGCAATCTCGTTCGACCATAAAATCTCCGGCAGGCTTGCTTCATCGACAATATGGTCAGCCAGATCAGTCGTCCAGCCCTGCAACTCGACATCATAAAGCGGGCTGAAATTGGCCGCCGTATAGTGGTCGATCACCGTGCGGCCGGTGAGCTTGCGCACCATATAGGTTGTGGAGGTGTGGATCTTGTCCATCTGTTCAAACAGATGGGGCCGGTTGCGTTTCAGCCAGAGGATCTTTGGACCAACGGATTGCGATGTCAGCGCATTTCCGCAACGGGCCAGCAAGACATCCTCACCGATCTCCTCTGTCAATTCTTCAACTTCGGCGGCGGCGCGATTGTCGACCCCGTAAAGCACGCCGTTCATCAGCGCTTCGCCGTCCTCATCTACCGGCAACATGCAGGGACCAATGGCGCTGCATGCGACCGCTTTAATGTCGGAGGGATCGATGCCGCTCTTTTCCAGAAGCGTGTTCGACAGGAAGCAGAAGTCCCCCCACCAGTCTTCGTCTGGCCTGTGCTCGGCCCAACCGGGCTGCGGAATGATCATCTCATGCGGTCGCTCGGCCTGAGCAATGATCTGCCCGTCGCCATCCACAATGACACCCTTGGACGCATAGGTGCCGATATCGATTCCCAGCGTATGGCTCATGGCGTCACCTCGTCCCTGTCGAGTGAAAATCCCGCATCGATCATCGATAAAGCCGCCGTCAGCATGTCCGCCAAAGCCTCGAGATCGCGCAGGTCGCAGACCTCAAGCGATGAATGGGTGTAGCGGCATGGGAAGCCCACATCGATGCAGGCAACGCCCTCGCCGACAAGCTGGACATAGGACGTCTCCGTCAGCACGCCCGTTTGCGCGGAGCGCTGCAATGGCAGATTTGACTTACTTGCGGCTCGTTCAAACAGCACCGGCAGCGCCGGATGCGGGATTGTGCCGTTCAGCGTGCCGCGTCCGTGAAAGGAATAGAGACTGATGCCCGGGCCACCGCCGAGACGAACATCGGTTTGATCAGCCATATCGGGCGTGTCGCCGGTCAGCAGAAGATCGACTTGAATGGCGATGTCCGGTTTCAAGGCCTGGGCTGCGACAACCGCGCCCCGAAGGTTGAACTCTTCCTGCACGGAAAAGACCAGATGAATAGTGGGTAACGTTTCATGCGCTGTTAATTGACGCGCGATCTCCAGCAGAACGGCGCAACCCGCCCGGTCATCGATGGCAGGGCCCGCAATACGACCGTTAGCAAGGTCAATGCACTGCGGCCGGTAGGCAATCGGTGTGCCGATATCGATGCCCGCGGCTCGCACCTCTTCGGCGCTTGCAAAGCCGCCATCGACATAGATCTCGCGATAGGGAACGACGCTGTATTTTTCGTCCGGCAAAGTGGCGTGATGGCTTTTGTTTGCAATCACTCCCGGCAGATCACGCCCCTCGCCGATCTTGAACAGAACGGCCTGCGATGCCAAAGCCCGTTCCGGCACGCCACCAACACGCTCCACCCGCACGAACCCATCCGGTTCAATCTTGCGCACAACGAAACCAAGCTGGTCCATATGGGTGAACAGCATGACACTTGGTGCGGCATCGTCGCCCTTGATTGTGGTGATGAGATTGCCCAGCCGGTCGGTTCGCGTCTCAAGGCCAATGGCATATAGCCGTTCCGCGATCGCTTTGCGGACGCGATCTTCATGGCCGCACAGGCCTGGAATGAGCATGAGCGCTCGCAGATCATCGGCAATCGCGTGCCCGTCGCTCATGAGGTTGCGGCCCGTGCAGCGCGAGTTCGATCCATGAAATCTGCCGCGCGTTCGGGATCGACGGCGTTCCACGTGTCGCCATCGACCTTGAGGCAGGAGCCGACGATACAGCCATCTGCGACCGCGAAGGTCTGCTCCACCGTATCATGCCTGACGCCGGTATTGGCGAGCACCGGCGTTGCGGGCAAGACGGACTTGACAGCTTCGAGATCTTCCATCCGGGCAGCCTCTCCCGTTATTTGACCGGAAACCAGCACCGCATCCGGCAAGCTTGAGAACACGGTGCTGCGCGCGCGATCCGCCAAAGAACGGCTGTCCATCGATGCCGCAAATTCTGCGGAAATGTTGAACAACACAGCCAGATCCTTTCGCCCCAACCGGTTGCGGTAACGGATCGCCTTTGCGGCATCCGGCGCCCACACTCCCATGTCGGACGCGTAAACTCCGGTGAAAATCTCGCGCACAAAATGGGCCTGCGTTGCCGCCGCAACCGCCATCGTCGCCATCGGGTCCCACAGCACATTAACGCCGAAGGGAATGCGCAACTCGTCCTTCAAAACACCGACGACATGCGCCATCGCCGCGCTGGAGGCCGTATCAACGACGAGTTCGTAAGGTCGGTCATTCTCATTGCCGAACATGACGGCATCGAAACCGGCCTGTTGCAAAGCCGAAAGGTCGGCTCTCGCCGCTTCGATGATCGCCTCCATCCCGCCTTGCTCGTCATAAAGCGGACTGCCCGGCAAGGCCGGAAGATGCACCATGGCGATGGCTGGTTTGGTTTCTCCAAACACTGCGCGAAAATTGTCAGCCATTCGGGCGGGCGCTCTTATCAAAGCCAGACAGGTCTGCAAGACTGCGCAGTTAAGGGCGCGGATGCAATGAAAAACTGGGGGCAGAGCCATGAAGACAGCTGAGTTCCAGCGCGGCAACACGAGGCTGACCTTCACCGAGCTTGGCATGGGTACCGCACCACTCGGCAATCTTTACAAGGCTGTTAGCGAGGACGAAGCGCAGGAAACGCTGGACAAGGCCTGGGATGTCGGCTGCCGATATTACGACACCGCCCCACTTTATGGCCTGGGCTTGGCTGAAACACGGATGAACCGCTTTTTGCGAAACAAGCCGCGTGACGACTATGTGCTGTCCACCAAGATCGGGCGTCTTTTGCTACCTTGTGCGCCGGATGATCGAACCGGCATCGGCAAGTTTTTCGAGACGCCGACGCGGCGCGAATTTTTCGACTATTCCTACAATGGCGTGATGCGGTCATTCGAATTTTCGCTCGAGCGTCTCGGTGTAGATCGAGTCGATATTCTGTTCGCGCATGATCTCGACATCTTCAATCAAGGCAGCCGCGAAGTGATGGAAGCAAGAATGACGGATTTCTTTGCCTCCGGCTTTCGCGCGCTAAGCGATCTGCGGGACCAGGGCGTTGTGAAAGCCATCGGCGCGGGGATCAACGAATGGCAGGCGGCACAAATCCTGCTTGAGAACTGCGATATGGATCTGTTTCTGCTTGCAGGTCGCTACACATTGCTGGAGCAGGAAGCACTCAACAGCTTTCTGCCCTTATGCGAAGAACGAGGCGTCGGCATCGTTCTGGGCGGCCCCTACAATTCCGGTATTTTGGCCAGCGGGCCTGTTCCCGGTGCCTACTACAATTATGAACCCGCACCGCAGGAGATACTAGATCGAGTTGCCCGTATCGAAGCGGTTTGTCAGTCGCATGGTGTTGCGCTCATCGAGGCGGCTTTGCGTTTTCCTTTGTTTCACCCTTGCGTCTTGAGCACGATTCCCGGAGCGCAGTCCGTTGCGGAGGTGGAGAACAACGCGAAGACCATAGCGACCGATATTCCTGAAGCGCTCTGGGCTGATTTGAAGGCCGAAGGGTTGCTGCGTGCTGATGCGCGGACACCGTAGAGCATTGCAGGGGACCAAAAGGGGAGCCACTGGCCATGAGTGATGTCTTTGATTCTGTCGAACTCATCGACACGCATCAGCATCTGCTGTATCGCGATGCGCTTCGCTATGAATGGGCGGACGATTTGCCACCCCTCGAAAAGGGTGACTTCGGCATCGCGGACTATCAAAGGCTCACCGCGGGCAAGACCGTGGCGGGCACGATCTTCATGGAGGTCGATGCGGCAGACTACAAGGCGGAGACCCGGCTGATCAGCCAATTGGCCCAGGACTCGGACAACCACATTCTTGGCATCATTTCCTCGTGCCGCCCAGAGAGCGACGACGGATTTGAAGCCTGGCTGGATGAATGCGCGTCACTGCCAGTGGTCGGTTACCGGCGCATTCTACACGAAGTGGCTGACGATCTCAGTCAATCTGACACTTTTCGTCGAAATGTCAGATCGATCGGGCATCGTGAAAGGACCTTTGACATGGTGTTCCGGGCCGATCAGCTTGGGATTGCTTATGAACTTGCGATGGCCTGCGACAATACCCGGCTGATCCTCGATCATTGTGGCGTGCCGGATATCGCATCCGACATGGCACGAGGCGAGTTCAGGCAATGGCGTGACGCGATCTCGAAGTTGGCGAGCCTGCCCCATGTCAACGGAAAGCTGTCGGGGATTTTGGCCTATTGTCCGCAGGGGCACGCCAATGCCGAGACGATCCGCCCCTATGTCCAACACATGATCGACAGCTTCACGCCGAATCGGTTGGTCTGGGGCAGCGACTGGCCAGTGGTCAATCTGCGCTCCAGCCTACCCGACTGGATCGACATTTTTCGAGATCTCATTGGCGAACTCTCGCCCGCCGAGCAACGTGCAATTTGCAGCGGCAACGTGCAACGCATTTATGCCGGTATTCGCATTGGCGGTGGGTCGATGGACGGGGATTGACGCGGTGGTCCCCTAAGCTCGCAAGGCTTCGGGGGCCTGTTGCAACGTGTTCAGATACCACTGATAGGTGGATTCAATACCCTCGCGCAGCGTCATGCTCGGTTTCCAGCCCATGCCGTGAAACGTGGTTGAGTCCATTATCTTTCGCGGCGTTCCATCGGGTTTGCTCGAATCCAGAACAATAGCACCAGAATACCCCACGATCTCGGAGATCAGTTTCGCAAGGCTGCGAATCTCAATATCCGAGCCTGCACCTATGTTGACAAATTCTTCGTCGCTGTAGCGCTTAAGGGCAAACACGACACCGTCCGCGAGGTCGTCCACATGAAGAAACTCGCGTTTGGGTGTGCCCGTACCCCACATCTCCACCTGGGGTGCGTCAGCTGCTTTAGCCTCGTGAAACTTGCGGATGAGCGCCGGCAACACATGACTGTTTTTCAAATCAAAATTGTCATTTGGCCCATAAAGATTGGGAGGCATGACCGAAATAAAGTCGTCGCCATATTGCCGCCGGTAGGCCTGACACATCTTAATGCCAGAGATTTTGGCAACAGCATACCATTCATTGGTAGGCTCTAAGGGTCCACTCAAGAGCGAGTCTTCCGTCAGCGGTTGCGGGGCATACTTGGGATAAACGCAGGACGATCCCAGATAGACGAATTTCCCGACACTGGCCTGATGCGCCGCATGGATAACATTGGCCGAGCTCAGAATGTTCTCATACAAGAACTCCGCCGGGTAAGTGTCATTGGCGAAAATACCCCCCACTTTCGCAGCCGCGTGAACAACAGCGTCGGGCTTCGCTTTGTGCATGAAAGCGTTGACCTGGGATTGGTCAATCAGATCGACCTCTTGTCTGGTTGCGGTCAGGATGGTGCAATCCTCCCGTTGCAGCCGACGAACAATCGCGCTTCCGACCATCCCCCGATGACCGGTGACCAAAATTCTCTTGCCGTCCACTTCGAAAGTCTTCATTTCCACTCCATGTGGGGCATTGTTGATGTCTGCGCAGCCATATAGCGGTGCCGCGCTTGAAGCAAAGCCATTTTATTGACAGGACCCAGACCGTCTTGGCCTTTTCACCTTTTGAGATCGAACGCATTTTTACAGCCATGTCAGCCCCTTCGCTTGCAATGATACCGCGATGCGACCGAGCCGGACAGGTCGTTCGGGAGGGCGAGCGTGATGTGCAAGTCATGCACAATGGTCTGAAGGTGATTGCCGATGGCAATTACGGGCAGTTCATCACGCAAATGCTGCGTCAGACGCGTGGTGTGCACGAACCGCAGGAGGAAGTGGCATTTGCCCAGGTGTTGGAGCATCTGCCTGAAAATGCGGTCATGCTCGAAGTTGGCTGCTATTGGGCATTCTACTCAATGTGGGCAAAATCGCACTTGCCGCATGCCAGACTTCACCTTGTGGAACCGATTGCAGCTCGACGCGAAATTGGAGAAGCCAATCTGGCGCTCAACCAAATGCATGCGACGGTGTTGCCATGCGCCATTGGATCATCAGACGCGTTCGACGCGGACTTCACAACTGGCAATGAGACCCAGCAATTGGACATACGATCCATCGACAGCGTCATGGACGAACTCAAGCTGGAAAAGCTCCACCTGTTGCACATGGACATACAGGGCTTTGAGAATCAGGCACTCTTGGGCGCAGAGCAGACTTTGAGCGTCTCTGCGATCGACTGGTTGTTCATATCAACGCATCGACATCTGGAGGACGGTGCCCATATTGATCTGCATGAGTTTTGTCGCGAGATTTTGCAGAAGCACAAATACCGGATCGTGGCTGATCACACGCCTGAGGAGAGTTTCTCTGTTGACGGGCTCATTGTTGCCAAGTCCAAGACCACTTCTGGGCCGGATCGCATCTCTGTTGATGTGTTGACGCCAGCGTTGAGACAAGGGATCGCCGAAAGAACGAGACTGTTTGAAGGTTTTTGACGATGACGAATCCGGACGCTTTAACTCCTTCCGGCAAGCCCCGGCTTGCTATTTTTTCCAGGCACTCCCTGATCGATGGGCGTGGCGCGGGGTATGTGACGCGGCCCGGAGATGAGCGAGGTCACGCCTTTCTGGGAGCATGGCCTCACAATATCGGCGACCAGTTTGTCGCATCGGGGCTTGGTCGAATTCTCGATTTTGATGAATTCTACACGATCACGCGTGAAGCAACTCCGGAGCAGTTTGAAATCGTCAATCGCGAATGCCATGCGGTTATCGCGGTGATGCAGAACGCCCTGTTCCCGGGCTTCTTTGAAACCCAGCTCCCCGTTTCATATCTGAAGCAACTCAAAATACCGGTGGTTATGTTTTCGCTGGGCGTACAGTTTCGCTTCGGTGACGAGATTGAACTCACACCAGGCGATATTGAGAGCCTGAAATGGCTGCATGACAATGCGGTGAGTTCGCAGTTGCGAGGCGAAATCAGCGCCGAACTCCTTGCCGGCCATGGAATTGACAACACCAGAGTGCTCGGCTGCCCCAGCGTACTGTGGTCCACAAAGCGTGAAATCAAACTGCGTCCGCCATCACTTGACGATGTTGGGTTCACAATAACCGACATGGGCGCGATCCCGCCTCTGCACGACTATCAGTTCTCAGCCATGCGAGATCTGTACCACCGCTCGGACCGCTTCACTCTGATCGCGCAGGGCGGGGAGTTCGTTCTTCAGGAGTATTTGACTGCGCGCGATGCTGTGCATCCATCCACCCGCCGCGATGTCGAAATCGTGCGCGAGAATGGCAAAGTGCGGGAGGTTGAACGCCCAGTCGCCGCCGGAAGCCTCGAACCTGGTCAACTGATGAAGTCTTACGTGACGGAAAACCCGTTGGACAGCGCCGCATCAAGCCTTGACTGGTACTATCGTGACCTACCGGAGGATTTGAGAAGCAACATAAGGAAGCGTGGCTTCTTCTCCACCTCATTGAGCGACTACATTCGCCGTGGCCGCGACTATTCCCTGATGGTTGGTTCCAGGCTTCACGGTAACATCATGGCGCTGTCGCAGGGCACTCCGGTTTACTATGTGATCCATGACTATCGTCTGAAGGAGATGGTCGAATTTCTCAAACTGCCTCACCACTCCTTTGAGCAGGATGTCACCGTGCCGCCGATCGATCTGGAGTCCTTGGACTACACACCGTTTGAATCCCTGATGCCGGAGATTCACGACGGATTTGTTGACTTCCTGGAAGAAAACGGGTTGGCCCACAAATTGCGAGTTTCAGCTCCCGGCTGATCCGCTGGAGCGAGTCTCGCCGCAGACTTGTCCACCCTGCGCGAGGGTGGCCTATTATTTTCGTTGCGCAACTTTGCAACGAGAGATGCTGTGGCCTCCGATCCGAACACCGAAACTCCGGTGCTGAAACTGCCCTATCTTCTGGCGGCTCAGGCACAAAAGCACGTCACACATAATGAGGCTCTGCGTCAGCTCGATTGTTTGGTTCAGGCCAGCGCAAAGGACCGCAACCGCAGCGAACCTCCTGTTTCACCAAACGAAGGTGATTGCCACATCGTTTCACCGGTTGCCACGGGGGGCTGGGCGGGACAGGACAATGCGATCGCGGCCTTTCAAGACGGTGCGTGGGTCTTTCACTTGCCGCAAGAAGGTTGGCGTATCTGGATGGAAAGTGAGACCGCGCTGCTGGTCTGGAGCAACGATGCGTGGACGGACGCGGCGCAAGACACGACGATCGAAAACGCGGATGTCCTCGGTGTCAACACGACGGCCGATTCTACAAATCGCCTTTCCGTCAAGTCGGACGCCACACTTCTTTCGCACGATGACATCACACCTGGCAGCGGTGACCATCGCGTCGCAATCAACAAAGCAGCGTCGGCCAGGACATCCAGCCTTGTGTTTCAGAACGCTTTTTCCGGTCGTGCCGAATTTGGCCTGCTTGGGGATGATGACTGGTCGGTCAAGGTGTCTGCTAACGGCAGCAGCTGGAACACGGCAATGAACATCGACGGCTCCAGCGGATTGACCTCCTTTCCTCACGGACTGTCGGCATCCGGATCTCTGACTTGCGTCAATCCAGAGGAAGGTGAGTATCCCACTCGTCTCAACCTGCCGGATGGGCTCAGCCAATCCCAGGGAACCCTTCCCTTCGGTTATCCTGGATATGGCGGCGTGCTCACGCTGAACATTACGGCAAATCGCTGCTTCCAGTGGTTTGTCGATGGGACATCTGGACGTTTCTTTGTTCGCGTGAACCACATCAGCCAACCCGATTCCAACAGCGACTGGTCAAACTGGAGCGCGCTTTGGGGCGAAGCCCATCAAGGCGCGGGCACGGGCATGGTCACAGACCGGGTGCCCGTGGAGACTTTGTCAGCTCTGACACCGGCAAGCGCTGTATCTGCAATGGCAGGCGCAATACGTCTGGCACAAAATGCGACGGGCGGCCCGGTCCTGGTGTTCTCGGACGGCAGCAACTGGCTCAGATCGACGGACAGAACGATCGTTGACTAAGTCTGGTCAAGCCCAGCGGTGATGCTTGCGCAAAGGCCCATTCTCGGGTGCGAAGACCAAATCAACACGACCCAATGCGTCATCGAACGGTCGTGTCTGGTAGCTGATGATGTCGAAAACGGCGAACCCTTTTTCGCGCATCCAGCAGACAATATCGCCCAGTGGTGGCGATGGTCGATCTTGATACCGGCGAAACGTCGCAGATTCAACGACGACAACATCGAGCCATTTTAGCGTGTTGCAAGCCCCCTGAAGCAATTGCAGATCGTGCCACTGACAATCGGTCTTGAGAAGAATGGGCCTCGCCAGTTCCCGCCCGCCAATCAACCCATCGAGCGTCTCAACCTGAACATCAATCGTCACGGCATCATCTGGAAGAACCAAGCCTGTTTTCTGAACCGCATCCTCAGGCACATGCATCGATCTCGACCCAACCACCTCTGAAAGTGCCACCAGATGGTGTTCGCCGCGATGCTTCTTTGTGAGCGCTTCCATGCGCTCCTCAAGCTGCGGATTTGGCTCGATGAATATGTGATGGGCTTCGGGGAAAGCCTGAGGCCATTCGACCGTTCCCGATCCGGCACCAACGTCGATCACCGTACTGGGTGCCAGATTCCTGTGGCTGAGATAAGCGCAGAACTCGGCCAGATCGCGATGCGGCCTGCGCGTGGTTGGGTAGACCGGCGGACGAATGCGCCGTTTCAAGCCCGCTGTGACACGTCGCAGCTTTGAACGAACCGACACAAATCAAGCCCAGCGATGGTGCTTTCTCAGTTCCCCATCTTCTGGTGCGAAGACGAGATCGACATAGCCAAGGGCATCGTCGAATGGCCGTATCTGATAGCTGATAATGTCATAAACGGCGAAGTTGTGCTCTCGCATCCAGCAGACGATCTCGCCAAAGTCCGGCAAGTCAAACTTTCCGCCCGGGTGGAACATGTTGACCTCCATCACCACGACATCGACGCGCTTCAGGAACTCGATTCCTCCCTTCATGATCTGAAGATCGTAGCCCTGGCAGTCGGTCTTCAGCATGATCGGGCCTTCAAGATCCCGCCCCGACATTTGATTGTCCAACGTGTCGACGGGTATCTGTACGGCTTGATCTGCGTTCTGATCTGTCACCGTCAATGTTGCCGCCTGCACCGCATTTTGCGGAATGACGAATGGCATTTCTCCAACCTGATCAGCCAGCGCAATCATATGATACTCGCCGCGATATTTCGCAACAATCTGCTTCATGCGGTCTTCCAGTGTGGGCACCGGCTCGTAGAGGATATGATAGGCGTCGGGGAATCCCTGAAGTAGCTCAGGCGTTCCGTAGCAGGCACCAACATCGATCACCGTTTTCGGTGTGAAATGCCGTGATGAAAGGTAGGTACAAAACTCATCGAGTTCGCGAAGAGGGCGGCGCGGCATAGAATGGACTTTCGGTGAATGTTGGCTTGAACCGGTGCGACGATCATTTTCGCTCGCCCGAAATCGAGCAGGCTTATACCGCTCTATGCGATGAATCTGCAACAACGAAGCTGGATGGTGGGTCGACGCGCGATAGCTGTTGATTTTGTGAAGCGCTTCGCTCACATAGCCAAAGCCTATTCGCTGTGCGGAACTCCGAACTTGCGCGCTGCACGGCGAAAAATGTTGTTATTGTTGTAGCTGTTTTTCAACGAGTATACCCGATGCCTGGCTTGGTTCGCGGCTTTCGAAGACGCGCAGAACAGCTCCTTTCAAAATCTGGTCAAGTGACTGAGGACCCGAAAATGCGAGACAAAGAAGCAGAGAACGTTCGCCTGAGAAGAGGCAACAATCGTTGGAAGGATGAGGCGGAGCCCGAATTCATCAGGCGTCTTGAGAGCAACATTATGAGTGCCGGAAATGTTGTCGGCATTTATTACCCGGAAGAACGAACAGCCGGCGGATACGTGGTCTATCAGGCCGAGCCGGAGGAACTGGAAAAACCTCTTGCGGAACGCATCCCGCCAACTCCTTTGCGCCACTACTATGGTTACAAGGACGGCAAGTGGCACGACGATCTCTACATCTCCATGGGGCTTAGTGATACGCGTGCACTGCGCAAGGTTCTTGCCGATGATCAGTTTGAGTTACCCGGCGAACGAATACTGGAATTTGGGTGTTCGGCCGGACGTCTTCTCCGGCATTTTGAGAACGAGGCAAAAGAAGCGGAAGCTTGGGGTGTCGATCTCCACTCGTCCGGCATTCACTGGGCGCAGGAGCACCTGTCTCCTCCGTTTCATTTCTTCACAAATTCGACTGTTCCTCACCTGCCGTTTGAGGATGGGTATTTTGGCCTGATTTTTGCTGGTTCGGTGTGGACCCATATCGGCGAATTGGACGATGCTTGGTTACTCGAGCTGCGTCGAATACTCCGTCCTGGCGGCCGCATTTACATCACCATATCGGATGAGAACACTCTGGCCGAGATTAAGCGGCTGCAACCCGATCAGGCAAGCAATCAGCATGTGGCCGAACTCGACGCCGCAACGGGAATGCTCTCACAGGACTATGTGCAGTTTGTTACCCGCTCGACGCCCTGGCTGCAAAGATCGGTGTACAATCGCGAAGCTTGGCTGAGACGCATCAGCGGCTGGCTTGATGTCAAAATCGCAAGACCGAATGCCTATGGATGGCAAACCGGCATCTTGCTGGAGAAGCGTCCATCATGACGCTTCTTTGATCGATGCCAGCATTTTCTGCGTGAACGGTGCGTCTCGCGGAATAAGGATGAGATCTGCCATGCGATGGGGTCGAGCATCGACTTCATCAATAAAGGCATCCATCGTCTCTGATGTAATTTCCTTGTGTTCTTCGAACACGTAGAATTCATTGGTCAGCAAATCTGCAAAGCGCCCGTCATCAATTTCCGAACGTGCCGTCCAGGCAATAAACTCGATCAACCACACCGCCCTTTTTTGAGAGATCAACTTGCGGGCACGGTTCATAATTTTGCCTTCATGGCCTTGCGTATCGAGCTTGACAAGCATGGGCCCATCTTGATCTTCCAGACCGTTGCAGAATCCGTCGATCGTGAAGCAGGGAGCAATCCGCTCCATCGTATCGCTGTCATCATTGCCAAAGACCGCTCCACCAATTGAACCGCCGCTTCTGAACCGGTATTTCGTGTAACCGTCAAAAGAGGACATCGCAGCATGGTGCACGGTAATCTGATCGGACAACTCGTTGATATCGATATTGATTTTGAGCAACTCATGCGTCGGGCCAGGCTCGAACGACTGAATTGACTTGACCTCAATGCCTTTTTCAGCACAGCACAGCGCGGTAGGAATGCAAAAAGTTCCGATATAGCCGCCCACGTCCAATATGGTCACGCTGTCGTCAAATGCTGATAGTAGACCTTCCAGAATGCCCCATCCGGCTACCGTTTCCGGCGTGACTTTGCGGCTGGCACGTTCGACATGAAACTGCTCTGACGAGTAAGCCCTCTTGCCCCAGTTTGTCGGTCTGAACGTTTCAGAATCTGGTGCGAATATCCCAAAAAATTCGCAATCGTAGAATGTGTAGCGGCCAAAGCCGGTACTGGTGTCGAGTTTCCGCATGTCTAAAAATCCCGGAGAAAGTCACGCTTTGCTTACAGTATTGCAGCGCTCAATCAAGAAGACAGTCAGCACAATTCAACGGCGAGAATCGACCAACTGCGGTTCATCGAATGACGTATCTGCCAACCGCGAACCCGCTCGATTGCTGATCCAATGATTGACCAACGCATCACACAACGATGATCGGGCCGCCAGGCGTCACGCGGTCGTAAAGATCGATGATGTCGTGATTGAGTAGGCGCACACAGCCGCTGGACACGGCGCGACCAATGCTGAATGCCTCCGGCGAGCCATGCACGCGGTACAGCGTGTCGCGGCCATCCTGAAAAATGTAAAGCGCTCGCGCGCCAAGCGGATTTTCCGGTCCCGGCGGCATGCCACCATTGGCAGCGCTCCATTTTTCAAGTTCCGGTTCGCGCTCGATCATCTCGGAAGGCGGTGTCCATTTGGGCCATTGGCGCTTGTATTGAATCCTGCCCCTTCCGCTCCACTCGAAGCCCTGACGGCCAAGCCCGACGCCATAGCGCATGGCGGTGCCATCGTTCTGCGTCCAGTAAAGATAGAAGTTCTTTGTGTCGACCAGCATGGTGCCGGGGGGGTGGCCGGTGGTGTTGCGCACTTCACGACGGAAGAACCGCGGATCGACCTGCCTCAAATTGACAGCTTCAAGCGGGTATTCTTCCGTGGTGATCGGGCCGTAGAGGCGCTCAAAATTGGCAAAGGCCCGGTGCTGTGCCCGGCGCAATGCTATGCGCGATTGCGCCGGTGTGTCGCGCTGAGCGCAGCCGGTGAGGGCAAGCGCAGAAAAAGCCGCCGCCCCGCTGAGCAGACGACGGCGGCTCAGGGCGGTACCAGTAGTGGTGGTGTCCATTGTCTGTCCTAAATCACCACCACACGGGTGCCGAGCGGCACACGCTCGTATAGATCTTCAACATGGGCGTTGATCATCCTGATACACCCATTGGAGACAGAGCGACCGATAGAGCTTGGCTGTGTGGTTCCATGAATGCGAAAATAGGTGTCCCGCTTTCCTTTGTACAAGTAAAGCGCGCGGGACCCCAACGGGTTCCCAGGACCACCGGGAACGCCGCCAGCATATTTGGCATATTTGGCCGGTTCGCGTCGGATCATGTTCTGGGTCGGCGTCCAGCTCGGCCAGACGGCCTTACGGCGAATACGGGCAGTGCCTTTGAAAGCCAGCCCCGCCTTACCCACGCCTACACCGTAGCGGCGGGCCCGTGTGCGGCTTTGAATGAGGTAGAGATAATGGTTGCGCGTATCGACCACGATGGTACCGCGTCGGTGGTTGCTCACATAGCGCACCGATTGCGGGTAGAAGCGCTTGGCAAGACGGAAGCGCTTTCTGTTGCGCCATTTTTTGGTGTGATGAGCCAGAGCCGGAGTTTGGCTCGAAAGGGCAGTTGCGGAAGCCAGCGTGGCTAGACCGGCAAGAAGAGAGCGTCTGCTCAACATGACATTGTGTCTCCGAAAACTCGATACAGGCAGAAGGAGCGGTTCTTTCATGAACCGCTTGGGTGACGAACGTCACGCGAGCTTCGGAGGTTGCTCGCCGGGGTCGCCATACCATCCGTGCGGGATCTGGCTGCCAATGTCGGCCCAACTGTTCTGTTTGGCGTCAGGAGAGTGGATCGGCTCCGCTCCGGCCAAAACGACGGTTGGCAAATTACAGGCAGAAACCTGATGGTCACTCACATCATCTTGGCCAAGCTCACCTTGGTCAGTCTCGCTGTCGTTCAATACGCTTGAGCTGGCGCAGCATATCTCGCCCGACATCTGTAGCGATGCTTGTGATGATATCGCGGTTTCCGGCGTCGTCGATGCGAAGAGCTCCGAAATAGCTTTGTGCCCACCCGTGGTGACGAGCAGCATCAGGGCAACCACACACAGGACGATGACGCGCGACATAGAAAAGGCCTACCATGGAAGGGCTAGTGACGCGTTACCAAACGCTACACATTTTCGTGAAATGAGGGCTTGAATCGACCTGCCTAGAGCAAGTCTCGCCCAGATTGGAGCAGTTTGATGGGATGAGTTTTTCGATCTGGCAAGGAGAACACCGCAGAGCGATGCTGAGCATCGCGCGAGGATTTCGACGCCGCCAGAGCGTAAAAGACACCCAAGCAAATGGTGTGCAAGGCAATGAAAATGAAGAGTAATTTGCAATCGTTTGAACTTGGTCCTTTGCGCCCTTGACCGTGTTGCGCACGAACTTGTGGTGCCCGCACCACGGCGTCGCACGCGCCTCGTCAGGCCACAAATTCACTGCGCTCAAACGATTCAATCGGGGCGAGATTTGCTCTAGCTACGACTGGCCGCGTTACAAACGCTCGCGCCAATAGTCGATCTGTTCGCGAACATTAGCCGGAGACGTGCCGCCATAGCTGGTGCGGCTGGCGACGGAAGCATCCACGGACAGGACATCATAGACCGCCTCCGTGATGCTTTCATCGATCTGTTGCAGATCGGCGAGATCGAGATCAGCAAGTTCACATCCTTGCTCTTCGGCCAACGCAACAACGCGTCCGGTGATGTGATGGGCCTGTCGAAAGGGCAGACCCGCTTCGCGCACCAGCCAGTCGGCAAGATCAGTTGCGGTGGAATAGCCAGAACCGGCGGCAGCGCGCATTGCCTGCTCATTGACATGAAGATCACCGATCATGCCGATCATTGCCGCCAGGCACAGTTCCAGCGTTTCAGCCGCGTCAAACACACCTTCCTTGTCTTCCTGCATGTCCTTGGAATAGCTGAGCGGCAGGCCTTTCATGACGGTCAACAGGCCGACCAGCGAGCCGGAGATGCGCCCAACCTTGCCACGTATCAATTCCGCCGCATCCGGGTTCTTCTTTTGCGGCATGATCGAAGAGCCGGTGGAAAACTTGTCCGACAAGCGCACGAAATCAAACTGCGGAGTCGACCAGATAACGATTTCCTCAGCCAGCCGCGAAAGATGGGTCGCGCAGATTGCGCAAGCTGACAGAAATTCGAGCGCAAAATCGCGATCAGACACAGTGTCAAGCGAATTGCGCGTGGGCTCGCGAAAACCGAGCGCTGCCGCTGTGGCGTGCCTGTCGATGTCGAATCCCGTACCGGCCAGAGCCGCGGCACCGAGCGGATTTTCATTCATGCGCTCCCGCGCATCTTCGAAACGCGAACGGTCACGTGCGAGCATCTCCACATAGGCAAGACAGTGATGCCCAAAGGTCACAGGCTGCGCCGTTTGCAAATGTGTGAAGCCGGGCATCACCGTGTCGGCATGCGCCTGTGCCTTGTCGAGAAAAACCTGCATCAAGCGGGCTATGTCTGTGATCATGGCATCGCATCGCGCCCGCACCCAGAGCCTGAAATCCAGCGCAACCTGATCGTTGCGTGAACGGGCAGTGTGCAGCCGCCCCGCAGCCGGGCCGATAAGGTCGTTCAGCCGCGCTTCGACATTCATGTGAATGTCTTCCAGCTTGCGTGAAAAGGCGAAGTCACCACGCTCAATCTCTGTCAATATGTCACGCAGCCCGGCATCAATGCTCGCGTGATCGTCAGATGACAGAATGCCCTGATCATGCAACATCTGCGCATGGGCGCGTGAGCCTTCTATATCTTCAGCGTAAAGCTTGCGGTCAAAGGGTATGGAAGCGTTGATTTCCTCCATGATGGCGTCGGGACCGGCCGAAAACCGTCCACCCCACATCAGGTTGCTTTTGTCATCATGCGTCATGAAGGAATGCCTTGAATTGAAAGGGGCACAGCATGAGTGAAGATCAGTCGCCAAAGACGAAAGGATCCCGTGTCGCGCCCATGGTCGCTGTGGCTGCGGGCGCTGCGCTCACAGCTGGTCTTCTGTTCGGGATTTACGCCTTTTCCGGCAGTGTTGGCAATCTTGACGACACCTCAACCGTTTCCGCCCAGTGCCCGGTGGACGAGACCATGCGCGCGAAGCTGTACGCTGCCGCTCAGGGGCAGGTTGCCGCATTCGTGCCGCTTGATCGCGGTCTTTCCGTCTCCGAACTGTCGTTCAACAACGCGCAGGGCGAGCGGATCGCTCTGGCCGACTGGTCGGGTCGAACAGTTCTGCTCAATCTGTGGGCGACATGGTGCGCGCCTTGCCGAGCCGAAATGCCCGCGCTTGAGGCGCTTAACGAGGAAGAAGGTGGCGACGATTTCGAAGTCGTGCCTGTCAGCCTCGATCTGGGCGAAGCCGATAAGCCAAAAGCTTTCTACCAGGAGATCGAGCTGGACGGATTGCGGTTCTTTCACGACCCGGAGATGGGTCTGCTCAACGCGTTGAAACCCGAAGGCGTTGCCTTCGGGCTTCCTGCCACTTTGTTGATTGACGAGCGCGGATGCGTGCTTGGGTCGCTCAGCGGCCCGGCTGCCTGGGAAAGTGAAGACGCCAAGGCGCTCATCCGCGCCGCCTTGTAGGCTGGAGTGCGGCCGTCAGTCGTTTCTTGGAATGCGCAGCACCTGATCAACAAAGATGAGATTGGCGTCAGGCACGATGTGCTGATTGGCCTGCTGGATCACAGACACCTTGCTGGCATCCCCGAAATAGCGCTTTGAAATGGCGGTCAATGTGTCGCCCGCTTCCACGACGTGGTTCCAGTAACCCGTATAGCCGGGCAGAATCATTGGCCCATACAGTATGGGAACAGTAACCTGTGGCGGGGTCACTCCATCCTCGCCGCCCGTGTCGTCAGCCAATGTGAGAAACAGTCGGGTGAGTTGGAACGGGGTGCCGGGTGGGACATCAATGCTGGTCTGAAATTGTCTGACGGATGTGGCGCCAACCGTGGCGGTGCCGTTCGCTTCCGCATGGCCTTCCGTGATGTTGATAGAGAGTTGGCCTTCAAAGCCAACAGCGTTGCCCGCAATGAGAATATCGCTCGAAACGAGATCGAACGGCTGCGGTTGCTGGATTTCGATATTCATAGGTGCTGCGCTCCTGTCCCCCCAATTGGACTTGAACGCGACGCACTAGCAGCGAATCCGATTTCGACGTGTGACTTTCTTCACAGCCGAGACACTCGATCTATGATCGGCCATCGCGTCGGGAAGACTCGTCGCTGATGACAAAGCGGGCACCTTTGCCCTTCAAAGCGGCCCTGTCGGCGGGGTTGTAAAGAGCGCAACTTTCAAGGGAGAGGCATCCGCAGCCGATACAGCCATCCAGCCTGTCGCGCAGGCGCTCCAGCATGGCAATGCGGTCGTCAAGGTCCTGACGAAAGGTCTTGCTGATGCGACTCCAGTCCCGCTTGGTCGGCGTGCGCCCCTTCGGCAGACCCTGAAGAACACTGCCAATCTGCTCGATGGAAAAACCCAGCTGTTGTGCGATTTGTACAAAGGAAAGGCGGCGGATATCAGAGCGCTCAAAACGCCTTTGGCCTCCCGCATTGCGGTCCGGCCGGACAAGCCCCCGGTCCTCATAGAAGCGGATGGCGGAGACCGAAAGTCCAGTTCGGTCCGCAACATCGCCTATGGAAAGGCCTGGCTTCATCACTGCCGAACTCATCGCTGAAATCTCCCACAATTTTTCGCTTGACCTCAACTTAAGTTGAGGAATTAGGGTCTGGCAATCGATCAAAAAAAGATGAGGAGACAATCGATGAGCAAGGCACTTCTGGAACACGTCAACATCACGGTGAGCAATGCGGAAAAGACAGCGCAAACCCTTTGCGACATGTTCGATTGGCACATTCGCTGGCAGGGCGCCGCGATGAACGGGATTGGCCGCACAGTGCATGTGGGAACGGAGGATGGCTATGTTGCGCTCTACTCACCCAATGCCGGGTCCGAGGCGCCGAGCGGCAACAATTATGAGCAGCACGGCGCGCTCAATCATATCGGCGTGGTCGTTGGCGACATCGCTGAGGCGGAAGAGCGGGTCAAGCAGGCCGGATACGAACCGCGAAGCCATGCCGACTACGAACCCGGTAAACGCTTCTATTTCGACGGAGACGATGGAATTGAGGTCGAAGTGGTGAGCTATGAGTGAGGCTAAACCGCGTGCGAGCCGGTACGATCAGCGTGTCGCGACCGGCTCGTCGCCGGAATAGTCGTAAAAGCCCTTGCCCGTCTTGCGGCCAAGCCAACCGGCCTCAACATATTTGACCAGCAATGGGCAGGGTCGATATTTGCTGTCGGCCAGACCATCATAGAGCACCTGCATGATCGCCAGACAGGTGTCGAGGCCGATGAAGTCAGCCAGTTGCAGCGGGCCCATCGGGTGGTTGGCGCCGAGCTTCATCGCCTTGTCGATGGCGGATACGGAGCCCACGCCCTCATAAAGCACGTAAATCGCCTCGTTGATCATGGGGATCAGCACGCGATTGACGATGAAGGCGGGAAAATCCTCAGAAACCGAAATTTCCTTGCCAAGCAGATCGCACAGATTTCTGGCGGCGCTGAAGGTTTCCTCATCGGTTGCTATGCCACGCACCAATTCTACGAGCTGCATCACCGGCACCGGATTCATGAAATGAACACCGAGAAACTTCTCAGGCCGATCCGTCGCCGCGGCCAGACGGGTGATGGAAATCGACGATGTGTTGGTGGCGAGAATCGCGTGGGACGACAGGCGGGGGCACAGATCCTTGTAAATCGCCTGCTTGACCTCTTCGCGTTCAGTGGCCGCTTCAATGATGAAATCGGCCTTGGCGAGCGCGTCGAGATCTTCGGCAGCCGTCAACCGCTTGAGCGCAGCATGACGCTCATCTTCGGTGATGCGTTGCGAGCCGACCTGGCGCGCCATATTGCCCGAAATCGTCGCCAGACCGGATTCGATTGCTGAAGGAGCGACGTCATGGATGAGCACGTCAAGACCTGCGAGGGCGCAGACATGAGCAATGCCTGATCCCATCTGCCCCGCACCGATGACGCCGATCGTTTTCAACATTTCGCAAAAATCTGGTATTTTGGTAGTAAACGGTGTTTGTGTCATCAAACTCGGAGGAAGTCGAGATGACTGATGTCGACCGTCAGAAAGAAACCTCCTCGGCAACTCCTCGCTCCACCGCCTCATCGTCGGAAATTCATCTGTCAGAGTTCGAGATCGGCCAAATTGCCGCACTCGACGGAATAAAGAAGGCGATTCTCCAATGGTTTTCGTTCGGATTTGCGATCATTACGGTCATAGCAGGACTACTGGCGACAGTTGGCTTGAGCGCAGTTATCGACCTTCGAGTTAGCACCGAGGTTGCCAAAAGGCTGGACAAGCTCAGTGAGTTAACAGACGAAACTCGGGTCGCGGCCGGTGTTATCCGAAGTCAAACCGAGGAAGATTTATCTCGGCTATCCAAACTCGTGGCAGAAATAGAAGAATCTCGAATTCGAATTGAAAATATTGTAAAAGATGAAGAAATTTCTAACATCGTACAAGCAATGATTGTTGATTTCTATACTCCCAGAACGATGGTGGTCCGCGCATACGTTAAATTTTCTCGAAATCTATCTGATCTGCCATATCAATACGCTTTTCAAATTGATCTCGATGATCTGAATAATAATAGAAGCCTCCAATTCAGAATAATACGTGAATCCCTGACGTTGATTGGGGAAGATGCAATTGACTACAATTTGGAGCCTTACTCTCCGACGGTTCGCGCATTAGAGGCGATGAAATCTATCGAAGAACTAAATGGCCTCAACAGCCTACAAATCCGCGACTACACTGAGGCAGCGCAAGCGACACCGGACACTATTGAAAAAACACGTCAATATGTCAATGCAATTGAACTAGTCGAGGTGCGAGTGCTTATCAATGGTACCGTGATCGACTTCATACGGATCGAAAAACCCAATTTCGAAAGAGAAGATCAAAATGGGGATGTAGTATTCTACTCCAACAATCCTATCACAACATTTGTGGACACCAAACTCCGCTATCAAAAGGCCAAATTCGAACTCAATTCGAACAGATCTTCAGAAGGCGGCGATTGAATGCCCAGGTGCAGAAACTCCAAGCTACAGCGCCTTCTCCATTTCGGGCAGCACCTCGAACAGATCGGCGACGAGGCCGTAATCGGCGACCTGGAAGATCGGTGCCTCTTCATCCTTGTTGATGGCGACGATCACTTTGGAGTCCTTCATGCCCGCCAGATGCTGGATGGCGCCTGAAATACCGGCCGCGATGTAGAGTTCAGGCGCGACCACCTTACCGGTCTGCCCAACCTGCCAGTCATTGGGCGCGTAGCCGGCGTCAACGGCGGCGCGAGACGCGCCGACAGCCGCTCCAAGCTTGTCCGCCACCGGAATGATGACTTCCTGGAACTTTTCCTCGGACCCGAGCGCACGACCACCGGAAATGATGATTTTTGCGGAGGTGAGTTCGGGACGATCGCTTTCAGACAGATCGTTTGAGACGAATTCGGACAGGCCCGGATTGTCGGCAGCGCTCATGCTTTCAACCGTTGCCGAGCCACCCTCACCCGCCGCAGCAAAGCCTGCGGTGCGTACGGTGATCACCTTCTTGGCATCGGTGGACTGGACCGTCTGAATGGCATTGCCCGCATAGATCGGACGCTCGAATGTGTCGGCGGACTTCACGGCGGTAATGTCTGAAATCTGCATCACGTCGAGCAGCGCAGCGACGCGCGGCATGATGTTTTTGCCGTCCGTCGTTGCGGGAGCGATGAAGACATCGTGATGGTCGGCCATGGAGACGATCAGCGCTGCCATTGGCTCTGCCAAACGGTTGGCCAGGAAGTCTGCCTCGACCAAATGCACCTTGCCGACGCCATCAAGCTTTGCGGCCTGGTCTGCAACGGCGGCGCAGTCCTTGCCAGCCACCAGAACATGCACGTCGCCGCCAATTTCGGCAGCCGCGGTCATCGCTTTGTGGGTCTGGTCGGACAGTGTTTCGTTATCGTGTTCTGCAATCAGAAGTGTTGTCATGATGCTCGCTCCTTACAGCACACCGGCTTCGTTTTTGAGCTTGTCGACCAGCTCGTTGACATCGGACACGATAACGCCTGCTTCGCGTTTCGGCGGCTCGACCGTTTCCAGAACTTTCAGACGTGGCGCCGTATCCACACCGTAATCCGCCGGCGTCTTCTCATCCATCGGCTTCTTCTTGGCCTTCATGATGTTGGGCAGAGACGCGTAGCGCGGCTCATTCAGGCGCAGATCGGTTGTCATGATCAGCGGCATATCGACTTTGATGGTCTGCAAGCCGCCATCGACCTCGCGGGTGACCTGCGCGCTGTCGCCATCGATGGTCAGCTTCGAGGCGAAGGTTGCCTGCGCCCAGCCAAGCAGTGCAGCAAGCATCTGGCCTGTCTGGTTGGCATCGTCATCAATCGCCTGCTTGCCAAGAATGACGAGCTTCGGCCCTTCCGCTTCCACAACGCCTTTGAGAATTTTGGCAACAGCGAGCGGCTCAACGAGATCGTCGGTTTTCACCAGAATGCCGCGATCAGCACCCATTGCGAGGGCTGTGCGGATGGTTTCCTGAGATTGCTGCGGCCCAATGGAAACGGCAATGACCTCTTCCGCCTGCCCGGCCTCTTTCAGACGCAATGCCTCTTCGACGGCGATTTCGTCGAAGGGGTTCATCGACATTTTCACATTGGCCAGTTCGACACCCGACCCATCGCTCTTGACGCGGATCTTGACGTTGTAATCGACGACCCGCTTCACGGGCACCAGAATTTTCATGGCTACAAACCTCTTTCGACTTTGGCCCGACCCCGCGGACCGCACGCACGATTGTCGCGCATCCTATTGCATTGCTGATTCAAAAAACACGTTGCCCGGCGCGACATTTTCAAACGGTATTTGACGCCGTTGCGACCTCTTGCAGCCCTGTAGCGCTGACTAACGTTTGCGTCAATTTGATTGAGCGCAGGCCGACTGCATCAAAGGCGCGCCATCAACTCATCATCGATCTCGAAATTGGCGTAGACGTTCTGGACATCGTCATCATCATCCAGCGCATCCATCAGTTTCATCAGTGTTGCCGCCTTGTCTTCGTCCACCGGCACCGTGTTTTGCGGTTTCCAGATGACATTGACGCTTTCGGGCTCTCCCAGCGTCTCTTCGAGCGTGCGGGCAACCTCACCAAGATCTTCAAAGCCTGTGAGAATGGTGTGGCCGTCGCCCTCTTCCTCCATATCGGAGGATACATCCTCGGCACCCGCTTCTATAGCCGCCTCCATGACTGTGTCTTCATCTCCTGCGGCGGCTGGATATTTGATCTCGCCCACACGATCGAACATGAAGCCAACCGAGCCGGTTTCCCCCATCTGTCCGCCATTCTTGGTGAAAGCCGCGCGCACATTGCCAGCTGAGCGGTTCTTGTTGTCCGTCAGCGCCTCGACGATCACCGCCACACCGCCGGGGCCATAGCCTTCATAGCGGATTTCGAACATCTCTTCGCTGTCGCCACCCTGCCCCTTGTCGATGGCGCGTTGGATATTGTCCTTGGGCATGGACAGGCCCTTGGCATTGGCAACGGCCAATCGAAGCCTTGGATTTCCGTCCGGATCCGGCCCGCCCAGTTTCGAGGCAATCGTGATTTCCTTCGACAATTTGGCAAATTTCTTGGATCGGGCCGCATCCTGACGACCCTTGCGATGCATGATGTTCTTGAATTTGGAATGGCCTGCCATGGCGTGCTCACGAGCGTCTGCGTACGGAAATTTCCGGGTCTTTACATAAAAACCGCAGCCAGCGTCCATAGCGGCAGGCAAGACGCCCTATATTTGGCGCTAAACCGCTGACTTACGGCGCAGTTTGCTGGTCAGTGCCAAAGCGATCACATGGCGCAAGGCCGGGCGACAGTGTTGGATGGGGTTACGCAGTGTCAGCGCGCGATCGCCGTGATAGTTGAACGCATCGGGATAAAGGCTGCGAAACTCCTCCATCAATCCAGAGGTGCAGATGAAGAACAGTGCAACCTCGTCGCTGCCCTTCAAAGGTGCGATGCGGATTGTGCTGCCAATCCCTGAGCGGGCGGGAAGATAGGCCGGTTCACCCCATTTTAGACATTCCGACAATTCGCCGATCTGCGGATGCTCGCGCGCGGTCGCCAAGATTTCCTCGCGCAGCGCCAAGGCCTGTTCGCGCTTTTGCGGCGCCAAAGCATCGAACTGCGCCGCAACATCGGCTGGAATGGCGCTTTTGACCGACCAACTACGCATTCGTGTCGCTCACAATTGGTTCCCACTTCTCCCTGGCCCTGTCCTTTCCCTGGCCCTGTCCTTTCCCTGTTCAGCCAGACCGCACGATGGCGGCGTTTGAACTGCGACAATGTTGCACTGGCGAGGCCTCACCACAACTGCAATCTGTCAAATACGCGACCAACTATGTCGCATATACAGCATACGAATCCGTTATCTCGACAATTTCACATCGACGGAGCGTCCATGTTACGGTGTTCGCAATGGCAATGATGCCAGACGCTGAAAGAAGTTTATCGGGAGACAAACATGAAATTCTTCAAACGCAACGGCAAGCCAATGCCGAAGCATGTGGTGGAGATGGCCGAGGAGGTGAAGAAGAACGGCACCGCTGTCAGCCGCCGCGAATTCATCACCACCGCCAGCGCCTTTGGCGCTACCGCCGTAACCGCCTATGCCATGTTGGGCATGAAAGCGCCTGCCCGTGCAGCTGCTCACGCAAAAGCCGGTGGCACGCTGCGCTTCCAGCAGGAAGTTCGCGCCCTCAAAGACCCACGCACTTATGACTGGTCGCAGATCGCGAACGTGTCGCGCGGCTGGCTGGAATATCTCGTTCAATTTAACAATGACGCGACCTTCACGCCCAAATTGCTGGAAGGCTGGGAGATTTCCGACGACGCCACGACCTATGTGCTGAAGGTGCGCAAGGGCGTGAAGTGGAACGACGGTTCCGACTTCACCGCTGAAGACGTTGCCCGCAACATTGAAGGTTGGTGTGACAAGTCAGTTGAAGGCAACTCCATGGCCGCCCGCTTCTCCACGCTGATCGACGCCAAGACGGACGACAATCCAAACGGCACCGACAAGATCAAAGACGGCGTGCTGGAAATCGTCGACAGCCACACGGTCAAGCTGAACCTGCCCGCCGCAGACATCACGCTGATCCCTGGCATGGCCGACTATCCGGCTGCGATCACGCATAAGGACTACAATTTCGAAACTGCGATCGAGAAGCCGCTCGGCACCGGTCCTTACATCCCGGAAGCCATCGAAGTTGGTGTCAAAGCCGTTCTCGTCAAGAACACCAACCACACCTGGTGGAACGAGGGCAATGGCGCATGGCTCGATCGCATCGAGTTCATCGATTACGGCCAGGAACCTGCAGCATGGGTCGCCGCTGCCGAGTCGGACGAGGTGGATTCGACCTATTCGATCGAAGGCGAGTTCATCGACATCTTCGCCGCGCTCGACGGCTGGAAACGTGCCGACATCGATACGGCCTCGACCATCGTGATCCGACCTAACCAAAACAACGCACCTTATGACAATGTCAATGTGCGCCGCGCGCTCGCGCTGGCCGTGGACAATAATGTGCTTCTGGAACTCGGCATTGCCGGTCTCGGCATCACCGCAAACAACACCCATGTTGGCCCGATGCATCCTGAATATGTCGACATCGGTGCGCCGGAATACAATCCGGAAAAAGCCAAGCAGATGATGGATGAGGCCGGGGCCGGCGATTTCGAACACGAAATCATCTCTATCGATGCAGGCTACCGCAAGGACACCACCGACGCGGTGGCTGATCAGCTGCGCAAGGCCGGCATCAAGGTCAAGCGCACCGTGCTGCCGGGCTCGACGTTCTGGAACGACTGGGCGAAATACCCCTTCTCGTCCACCAACTGGAACCCGCGTCCGCTCGGTGTCCAAGTTCTTGCTCTGGCCTATCGTTCCGGTGAAGCTTGGAACGAATCCGGCTTTGCCAACAAGGAGTTCGACGACACGCTGACCGAAGCTCTCGCCATCGCCGACGTTGAAAAGCGCAAGGTGAAGATGCAGCGCTTGATGGAGCTGATGCGCGATGAGGGTGTGACTATCCAGCCCTACTGGCGCACACTGACCAACTTCTCGAAGGACACTGTCGGTGGCGCAGATCACCACATCTCCTACGAGTATTATCCGCATGAGATGCACTTCAAAGCCTGATTGAAACAGGCTTTTCGGGGGAGGCTGCAAAGGCGGCCTTCCCCCTGTTGTTTTTGCCCTCTTGTTTTTGAGAGACAGGGTGTGCACGCTCCCGGTGTCTCAAGAGCAATCCGGCACAAGGGGTTTGTGCTCCGCGAGGGGCACGTGGCCCGATTGTCGATTGGGGGAGTTTTATGGGTACCTTTCTGCTGAAACGCTTCGGCGTGATGCTGCTGACGGCTCTTTGTCTGACGCTGATCGTTTTCTACCTCACAAATCTCGATCCCAACCTGGAAAAGCTTGTCAAGTCGCAGCTCGACATGCGCACCAGTGATGCACAAGTAGAGGCCTTTCTTGAGCGCAATGGCTATCGACAGAACATTTTCAAGCGCTATGGCGAATGGCTTGGCGTGGCGCCGGGCTGGACCCACACGACCGAGACCGGTGAGATAACCGGACGCTGCATCCCGGCAGGTTCTGACCCCGCCGATGCCCCCACCTTTTGCGGCATTTTGCAGGGGGACTGGGGCTTTTCCACCGTTTTCAAAGAGAGCATTGGCGGGCTGATCCTCGACAAGCTGAGCCTGACCGGAGTTTTGATGTTCTGGGTCATGATCACCATGGTACCTGCTGCGCTCATAATCGGTGTGCTGGCAGGCATGCGTGAAGGCTCCAAGACGGACCGAACGCTCTCGACATTTTCAATTATCACCACATCAACGCCCGAATATGTGTCGGGTGTCGTGTTCATCGTGGTGTTTGCTTCCAGCGTGACGGGGCTTCGATGGTTCAAAGGGACCGCAGCTTCGGCAATGGATGGCGCGAATTGGGAGAATTTTACCCTGCCGGTTCTTGCGCTTGCGCTTTACGGAGTTGGCTACATTGCCCGTATGACTCGCGCCTCAATGGCCGAGGTTATGACCGAACAATATATCCGCACCGCTCGGCTCAAGGGCGTATCCTTCTGGGGAGTCGTGCTGAAACACGCTTTGCGCAACGCGCTGATTGCCCCCTTCACCGTGATCATGCTGCAGATTCCGTGGCTGCTCACCGGCGTGGTGATCATCGAGACCCTGTTCAACTATAAGGGCTTCGGCTGGACGCTGGTTCAAGCCGTCGGCAACAACGATATCGAGTTGATGATGGCTGTGTCCGTCGTCGCCGTATTCGTGGTTCTGTTCACCCAGCTGATATCCGACATCGGCTACGCATTCCTCAACCCACGCATCCGCGTCAGCTAGGGAGTATCTGACATGGATCGGCTGACCGCTTTTGAAATCGCCTCCCGCATGTTCGTGCAGTTCACGCCCGTGTGGATCGGCCTCGTTATCATTCTCGTCCTCTCATGGATGCTCAGAGGACGGCTCGGGTTATATGGCAAGCTGTTTGACAGTCCGATCGGGCTGATCGGACTGGTCCTCGTCCTGTTTTGGGTGCTGACGGCCATTTTTGCCGATCAGATCGCGACCTTTGACGCGCTCAATCAGGTTTCGGGCATGCGCAATAAGAAGCCCGGATGGCCGGTCTCCGGTCTTGAAGGGCAACATTACCTGCTGGGTGGGGACCATCTGGCGCGAGACGTGTTCAGCCGATGGGTGCAGGGAAGCCGTATCGTCATCATCATCGCGCCGGTGGCCACGTTGTTTGCCTTCATGGTGGGTATCACGCTCGGCCTGCCGGCGGGATATTATATGGGCCGGACTGACACAATCCTGTCCTTCCTGGCCAATCTGGTGCTCGCCTTTCCGGTGATCCTGCTGTTTTTCCTGCTGGTCACACCGGAAATCCGGGCTGAAGGCACTGTGTTCAACCTGCCCGGTGGCAAGACCTGGATCGCGTCGATTCCCAACATCATCGCGATGATCATGTTCGCATTTCCGCTGATCTTCTTTGCCGCTTTGTGGACCTCTCGCTATCGGCCGCGGCCGCAATTGCTGGCCATACAACTGGCAATCACCTTTGCAATCGGCTTGTGGCTGTATCTGGGGCTCGTCTTCCGCGTCGATCCGTTTGGTCTCATCGATGATGTGCTCAGCCCCAACATTCTAAACATATTCGTGTCGGTGGTTTTCGTGAATTCGCCGACCGTGTTCAGGATCGTGCGCGGCCTCGCCATCGATATCAAAACCCGCGACTATGTGGCTGCGGCCCAGACGCGTGGCGAGACGGCCTGGTACATCATGCTTTGGGAATTGCTGCCCAATGCGCGCGGTCCGCTCATCGTCGATTTCTGCCTGCGCATTGGCTACACGACCATTTTGCTTGGAACGCTGGGCTTCTTCGGCCTGGGCTTCAGCCCGGAAAGCCCGGATTGGGGCACGACCATCAATGATGGCCGCAAGCTGCTGGCAATCTACCCCCATCTCGTGCTGCCGCCCGCGCTCGGCCTTATGTCGCTGGTTCTTGGACTGAACCTGCTGGCCGATGGGCTGCGCGAAGAAAGCCTGAAGGACTAGAGCAAGTCTCGTCCAGATTGGAGCAGTTTGATGGGATGGATTTTCGAGCTGGTAAGGAGAACACCGCAGAGCGATGCTGGGCATCGCGCGAGGATTTCGACGCCGCCA
>JAPPOQ010000035.1 GCA_028817895.1 Ahrensia sp. | reverse complement strand
ATCGCTCTGCGGTGTTCTCCTTGCCAGATCGAAAAATCCATCCCATCAAACTGCCTCAATCTGGGCGAGACTTGCTCCGGTCTCCCGCACGCCATGATGCTGCGATGAAAAACAGGGCGGATGCGATGAAAAGCGCCCAACCGAGCAGAACCCATTTCAATTTTGCGAATCCGTTTCTATTCTGCGCTCTGTCAGGGGAAATGGGGGACCAAATCGTGAAAGACACGAGCTATGACAGCGACAATATTTTCGCCAGGATTCTGCGTGGCGAAATGCCGTCGCACAAGGTCTATGAAGACGAAGAGACCTTCGTGATGATGGATATCATGCCACGTGAGGACGGCCACTGTCTGATATTGCCAAAGGCGCCAGCGCGCAACATTCTGGATATCAGCGAAGAAAGCCTGGTTGCGGTGGCGAAGACGACGCGAAAGGTCGCCAAGGCGGTCAAGGATGTTTTTGAGGCCGATGGCGTGACCATTCAGCAGTTCAACGAACCGGCGGGCGGCCAAGTCGTTTTTCATTTGCATGTTCATGTGATCCCACGCTTTGCGGGGGAAAAACTGCGACCGCATACCGGCGAGATGGCTTCCAAGGACTCGCTGGCGGTCAATGCGGAGAAACTGCGCGCCGCGCTCAACTGATCGCCAAAATCCCGCCCAGCAAGATGGTTTGACCAACCAGCATGCACACCAAAAGGCGGTTATTGGCGAAGAGAAAGGCACCGAATCCGCCCAAGGCGGCGCTCGCGCGCAGCCAAAGCGGAACCTGTTCCAGTGCTCCGGTTGGAAAAAACACGAGCTGCGATATCACGGCAGCCACAAGAGCCGTCGCAATGCAACGCACAAGCGTGAGCCATTGCGACGTCTCGTCAATATTGCCGATGGCAAACACACCGGCCCAACGCCAAATCGCGGTCGGCAACACACCTGCAAGTGTGATGAAGGCGTAAGGCCACCACCAATAGTCGAAACTGTCGTAAAACATCACGCCGGCGGCTTTCGATTGAGCAGAAGATGCACGCCAAATGCCCCTGCCCCGCCGATCAACCCGGCCAGCAGAATGCTGGCCTGCGGCACGAGCAGTGCGAAAAGCGGCCCCAGTGCGAATCCGAATATGAGTGCAAGCTTCTCTGCCAGAACGCGAGCGGTGTTCCAGATCGACGCCGCGAAATAGAGCGGCGTGAGAAAATACAGCCCGGCCATCACGATCGGTGGAAAGCCCGCCGCCAGTTGATGGACGGTCGCAGCTGCCGCGGTTGTGCTCACCATCATTATTGAGGCAAATCCGGCAAAATAAGGAAGCCGACCGGGTCTCGGGATTTCGGCGGCCTTTTGCAAAGTGTGAACCCAGGCTGTGATCGCCACCATGTTGCATACGAGCAGCATGTGCCAGCGCTTCGACCCAGGCGCACGAATTTCCGGCACAAGCGCCATGACCATGGGCATCATCCGGATCGCGGCGAGTGCCACGGCGGGTGCGATGACAAAGAGGGAGGCCTCGGCAACGATGCCTCCGAGCGCGACCAGATGCGACGGCAAGGCCCAGATGGCCGGAACCATGAAAATGAGCTGCCCAAGCGGTAAGTCGGCCTCTCTGGCCAATCCGCCAAAGCCGATAAACGCCGAAATGAGAATCAGCGCCGGCAGCGAGAAGAGATTGGCCATACCGCGCGGAAACCAAGACCAGTCGTAAACGCCTTTATGCGTGTTGCCTGTGGTTTCATCGCGGACAAGCATGAGCAATCAGAAGCGGCGAAAGTTTGACTCCCCTTCTGTGCTTGCATGCGCAATTCTGTTCAAGACAAAAAAGCCGGGCGCTGGGCCCGGCTTTAGCGTTGGATTTCAAATTCCGTCCTGCGGGCCTCAGCCCTTTAGCGGTACCTTGGGCACACCTGTTCGCTTGGTGGGTGAGTCTTTCGGTGGATCCTTGGGACCGGACTTGGAACCGCCGCCCGCCGCGATCTTTGCCGGTACCTTTTTCGACGCCGCTTTCTTCGTAGCAGTTTTTTTGCGCGGCACTTTCTCCTTCTTGGGCTTTACGGGCTTGTCCTCGACAGCCTCCAGCTTCAAACCCTGCTTGCCGTCGACCGTTTCGACGCTAACTTTCACTGTTCCGCCGCGTTGCAGCTTGCCGAACAGAACCTCGTCCGCCAACGGCTTCTTGATGTGCTCCTGAATGACCCGTCCAAGAGGCCGCGCGCCCATGCGGTCATCATAGCCTTCCTTGGCAATCCACTTCACCGCTTCCGGTGTCAGATCGAACGTCACGCCACGCTCGGAGAGTTGCGCTTCAAGCTGCATCACGAATTTCTGCACGACCTGGTGCACCACTGCGGGCTTCAACCCCTCAAACGGGATGATCGCGTCAAGCCGATTGCGGAACTCGGGCGCAAACAGGCGGTTAATTGCCTCAACATCATCGCCTGTCCGCTTGGAAGAGCCAAAGCCGATGGCAGATTTTGCAGCCTCCGCAGCGCCAGCATTGGTTGTCATCACGATGACAACGTTGCGGAAATCGATTTTCTTGCCGTTATGGTCCGTCAGTTGCCCGCTATCCATGACCTGCAACAGGATGTTGAACAGATCGGGATGGGCTTTTTCGATTTCATCAAGGAGCAAAACGCAATGGGGGTGTTGATCCACTCCGTCCGTGAGCAGCCCGCCCTGATCGAAGCCGACATAGCCCGGAGGTGCGCCGATCAAACGTGAAACCGTGTGGCGTTCCATATATTCCGACATGTCGAAGCGCAGCAATTCCACGCCGAGCACATCGGCCAACTGCTTAACGACTTCCGTCTTGCCGACACCGGTCGGGCCGGAGAACAGATAGGAGCCGATCGGCTTCTCAGGTTCGCGCAAGCCGGCCCGCGCAAGCTTGATCGAAGAGGCGAGTGCTTCGATTGCCCTGTCTTGCCCATAGACCATGCGTTTGAGTTGCTCATCGATGTTCTTGAGCACCTCCGCATCGTCTTTCGACACGGATTTTGGAGGAATGCGCGCCATCGTGGCGATGGTTGTCTCAATATCCTCAGTCGTGATGGTTTTCTTACGCTTTTCGGCGGGGACGAGCATCTGGCTCGCGCCGGTTTCGTCAATCACGTCGATTGCTTTGTCGGGTAATTTGCGGTCGTTGATATAGCGCGACGACAGTTCAACGGATGCGACAATGGCATCATCGTCATATCTGACCTTGTGAAAGTCCTCAAAGTAGGGCTTCAGCCCTTTCATAATATCGATCGCTTCCGGGACCGAGGGTTCGTTGACGTCGATCTTCTGGAACCGACGTACGAGCGCGCGGTCCTTCTCGAAGAACTGCCGGTATTCCTTGTAGGTCGTGGACCCGATGCAGCGGATCGTGCCTGCCGACAATGCGGGTTTCAGCAGGTTGGAGGCATCCATCGCCCCGCCAGACGTCGCGCCCGCACCAATGACGGTGTGGATTTCGTCGATGAACATGATCGCGCCGGGCGTGTCTTCGATTTCCTTGACGACCTGTTTCAATCGCTCTTCGAAATCGCCGCGATAGCGCGTGCCGGCCAGCAAAGTGCCCATGTCCAACGAATAGATCGTGGAATCGAGCAGCACCTCCGGCACGTCTTTTTCGACGATGCGTTTCGCCAGGCCTTCGGCGATGGCCGTTTTGCCGACACCGGGATCGCCAACGTAGAGCGGATTGTTTTTGGAGCGACGGCACAGAACCTGGATCGTGCGGTTCACCTCGCCGCTGCGCCCGATCAGCGGGTCAATCTTCCCGTCAATCGCCTTCTGGTTGAGATTGACGCAATAGGCGGCCAGAGCGTCACCCTTCTTGGCGTCGCCCTCTTCATCTGTGCCCATGGATTGATCAATGCCTTCGACAGGTCGCGACTCCGACCCGCCGGGACGTTTGGCAATGCCATGCGAAATGAAGTTGACGGCATCATAGCGCGTCATGTCCTGTTCTTGCAGGAAATAAGCTGCATGGCTTTCGCGCTCGGCAAAAATCGCCACCAGCACATTGGCGCCCGTCACCTGTTCGCGGCCTGACGACTGGACGTGAATGACCGCTCGCTGAATGACCCGCTGGAATCCAGCCGTGGGGCGTGAATCCTCTCCGCCTTCCGACACCAGATTGGACAATTCGGTTTCGATATAGGTCTGCAAATCGTCGCGCAGCTTGTCGAGGTCGACATTGCAGGCGCGCAGAACAGATTTCGCATCGTCATCATCCACCAGGGCAAGAAGCAGATGTTCTAGCGTGGCATATTCTTGGTCGCGCTCATTGGCATAGGTCAGCGCCTGGTGCAGCGCATGTTCAAGACTGTCTGAAAAGCTGGGCAAAAGATGTTCCCTTATTGGTCGCTAAGCGGTGTGAACTCGAAATGCTTGAGGTGTGATGTGCAGTTGCGGCGCATGATGGCGGGTGTGATTCACTTTTTCTCCATCACACATTGAAGCGGGTGCTGGTTCTGTTTCGCAAAATCCATCACCAGGGTCACTTTCGTTTCCGCGACTTCATAGGTGTAGACACCGCATTCCCCCACCCCGTTCTGGTGGACATGCAGCATCACCTTGGTGGCGCGCTCCAGGTCCATCTGAAAAAACCGCGCCAAAACCTCGACGACAAACTCCATCGGGGTGAAATCGTCATTCAGCAGCAGGACGCGGTACAGATTGGGCTTCTTGACCTTCGGTTTGGTGCGGGTGAGCAACTGCGTGTCGTCACCGCCCCGTCCGGCGCCCAAATCATTACCGTTGGCGTCGTCTGGTCCATCGGCATCACCGTCCTGCAGCGTCGGATTTGCTTTGGTCGATTGCATGATCATGTTTGATTTTTGCCTGTTGCGCTGGCACTCGGCATCACGTCTCGTGGCCTTTTCGTCTCGATTGCAGCCGGAACAAAGCGGTTCGACAGGCACCGGCCATGCATAAAAATGCTTGCCCCATATAGGTCGCTTCTTGCTAAGTTTAAGCCCTGTTGGAGTCCGACATCAAGGCGCCAATGCGCGCCGCCGAACGTTGTTGCGTCAAGCAAGAAATTGAACCAAATGCGTTCCACTTAAAGCTTTGGCAACCACGCGCCTTTACTGTTGCGGAAGTGGCGCCGTCTTTTTCCATCCGGCGCAGATGTTTCGAGTTTTCCGGCTGCTTATCTTGGCCGGTCAGGGTTAGGGCTTATCGTGCGTAGCGTAATTGGGTCGACATCGACCCGCAGTTTCAGAGTTCTGTTCACCGCCTGTTTTGCTCTTTTGCTTTCGATCGCGTTCCAGATGGCGACGACAGCCGAAGCGAAGGCCAATCCCAAATATGCGGCCTATGTGATTGACGCGAAGACCGGCAAGGTGCTGTTTTCGCGCAACGCAAAAGCCAAAAGGTATCCCGCGTCGCTCACCAAGATGATGACGCTCTACCTCATGTTTGAGGATTTGAAATCGGGGCGCATTTCCAAAAAAACCAGACTGACCATGAGCAAGGCCGGCGCGCGTCGTCCTCCCTCCAAAATCGGTCTGCGCGCTGGTCGCACCATGTCTATGGAACAGGCCATCCTCGCACTGGTTACCAAGTCTGCCAATGATGTGGCGACGGCCGTTGGTGACCAGCTTTCCGGTTCGGAAGCCGCCTTTGCGCGCCGGATGACCCGCAAGGCGCGTCAACTCGGCATGAACAGCACCACGTTCAAGAATGCCAGCGGCCTGACCGCTCGTGGTCAGCTCACGACGGCGGCTGATATGGCAAAGCTTGGTCTCGCACTTCGCGAGCACTTCCCGGAATATTACCGCTATTTCCAGACCCGCCAGTTCCGCTTCGGCAAGCGCCGCTACGGCAATCACAATCGTTTGCTAGGTCGTGTTCGCGGCGTTGACGGTATCAAAACGGGCTACACGCGCGCGTCCGGCTTCAACCTTGTCACATCAGCAAGCCATCGCGGGCGTAAGATTGTCGCCGTTGTCATGGGCGGCCGCAGTGGGCGGTCTCGCAACGCTCATATGCGTAAACTGGTTGAGCGTCACCTTCCGCGCGCTTCTCGTGGGTCTGCCCGTCGCCTGATTGCGGCGGCCAAACCCTCAATGCCCAGCAAATCCATTGTAAAGGCCGCGAAAATAGCAGCCATCACGGGCCGCACCGGCGCCAAAACTGCTTCGCGTATCGCTTCAGCGCATGCTGTGCCGGCCCCGACCGTCAAGGATGTTGCGCGGGTTCGCCGAGCCATGCTTTCCATGGCCGCACCTGAAATGCCGCGACCTTCTCTTCGCAACGCTCACACCTATGCACTGGCCAACGTCGTGACGGCGACGCTCGCTACGGCACCCAATCCCACACTTGAAGCCGCCCAAATCAAGCCGGAACTGGCCAAGCCGGAACCCAAAGCCTCTGCCGTTGCAAAGCGTCTTGGCGACGAGCATGTCCCCGGCTGGCAAATCCAGATCGCGGCGACCGATACGCACAAGGGCGCTGTTGAGATGCTCGAAAAGGTGAAAGCCAAGAACAAGAGCCTGTTGAAGAGCACCGATCCGCGCGCCTATCGAGTGGAGGTCGGTAAAAACACTTTCTACCGCGCCCGCTTCACCGGCTTTGAATCCAAAACAGCCGCGCGTCGGGCCTGCCGGATCATCAAGCGCCAACGCACCGCCTGCCTGGCGCTCAACGGCTAGAGCAAGTCTCGCCCAGATTGGAGCAGTTTGATGGGATGGATTTTTCGATCTGGCAAGGAGAACACCG
>JAPPOQ010000020.1 GCA_028817895.1 Ahrensia sp. | reverse complement strand
TGTCAGGCCACAAACTCCCTGCGCTCAAACGATTCAATCTGGGCGAGATTTGCTCTAGTATGTCGGATCGTCTCACCCATATCGGCGGCACCGGCGAAGCGGCAATGGTGGATGTGTCTTCAAAGGACATCACCACCCGCATCGCGACTGCGGAAAGCGTCGTTCGAATGGACCCGCAAACGCTGGACATGATTGTCGCCGGCAACGCCAAAAAGGGTGACGTGCTGGGAACCGCGCGGATTGCCGGGATTATGGCGGCGAAGAAAACGCATGATTTGATCCCACTTTGCCATCCGCTGGCGCTGTCAAAAGTGCAGGTCGATCTGAAGCCGGATCACGATCTGCCCGGCATCCGCATTCGTGTCATGGCAAAATTGGCCGGTCAGACCGGTGTTGAGATGGAAGCGCTCACTGCGGCCAGCGTTGCCGCGCTCACCATCTACGACATGGCGAAAGCGGTAGATCGCGGCATGGAAATCGGCCCAACGCGGCTGATCGAAAAATCCGGCGGGAAATCGGGGCATTGGGAACGCTCTGATCAGACATGAGCGATCTGCTTTCAGTTTCGGAAGCGCTGCGCCGGATTCTCGACGGTGCCCAACTTATGCCGCCGGAAGAGATCGCGCTTGCTGAGGCGTCCGATCGTGTTCTTGCAGAAGCTGTTGCCGCGAAACGCACGCAACCACCATTCGCGGCCTCGGCCATGGATGGCTACGCCGTGCGCGCCGACGATCTCGCCGCAGCACCGAACACATTGACGATGATCGGTGAATCAGCCGCAGGGCACGGCTTTAAGGGCAAGATCGAACAAGGGCAGTGCGTGCGCATCTTCACCGGTGCCCCTTTGCCGGTGGGAGCCGATTCCGTCGCCATTCAGGAGAATGCAACAGCCGATGGCGATCAGATCACGTTTTCGCGGGCTGTTTCTCGTGGCCGATACGTCCGACCGGCCGGCATGGATTTTCACGAAGGCGACGCGCTTTTGAAGGAAGGGCGCGTGCTCGATCCCGGCGCGCTTTCGTTGGCCGCGGCGATGAACCATCCCAACTTGAGAGTGCGCAGAAAGCCCAAAGTGGCGATCATCGCTTCCGGTGATGAGCTCGTGCAGCCAGGCCAATCGCCTTCGCCGGATCAAATCGTCGCCTCCAACACGTTTGGCGTGGCAGCAATCGTGGCAAAGGCGGGCGGCCAAGCACTCGATATGGGCATTGCAGCCGACACGACGGCATCACTGTCGGACACTTTCGACCAGGCGTCCTGCGCCGACATCATCGTCACGCTGGGTGGCGCTTCGGTTGGCGACCACGATCTGGTGCGGGAAACGCTGGAAGCGCGCGGTGCCAGCCTGTCTTTCTGGAAGCTCGCAATGCGCCCCGGCAAACCGGTCATGTTCGGCACTGACGTCAATGAAGGTACCGTAAAGCGATACATCGGGCTGCCGGGTAATCCCGTCTCCAGCCTGGTCTGCGCACAGGTTTTCCTCGTGCCGCTCATCCGCGCGCATCTGGGCTTGTCAACGCAGATGGAACCGAGCGAAGCACGCCTCGCCATCGATCTTCCCGCCAATGACCAGCGCGAGGAATATATGCGGGCGACGATCGAATGGCGTGACGGAGAAGCCTTCGTGACCCCCTTTGACAGTCAGGACAGTTCGCTGCTGACCCTTTATGCAAAGGCTGATTGCCTGATGATTCGTCCCGCCTTTCAACCTGCACAGGCGGCCGGGGCAACCTGCCAGATTCTGCTCCTATAGATGCGATTTGCAGAACAGGTTAAGAACATGTTAACCTGTTCTCGTTTTGTATCACACATGCCACGTGATTCGCAGCCAGACGGAGCCAAGCGATGCTCACACGCAAGCAGCTTGAACTGCTGATGTTCATACATGAACGGTTGAAAGAGGTCGGCATTCCACCCTCATTCGACGAAATGAAAGAGGCGCTGGATCTCAAATCAAAATCCGGTATCCACCGGCTTATCACGGCGCTGGAAGAGCGCGGCTTCATACGCCGCCTTCCGAACCGGGCTCGCGCGTTGGAAGTGATCAAACTGCCGGACAGTTTTGCGCCAAGTCCCGCTGGTCGCAGACCGTTCACACCCAGCGTCGTTGAGGGTGGCTTGGGCAAGGCCCCTGCCCCTTCTGCCAGTTCAGGCGGCAACGATGGACCGGAAGTTGCCACTATCCCCGTGATGGGCCGCATCGCCGCGGGCACGCCGATCTCGGCTATTCAGGACCGCAGCCATTCCATAGCCGTTTCGCCAGACATGCTGGGCAGCGGGGAACACTTCGCCCTTGAGGTGAAAGGCGATTCCATGATCGAAGCAGGCATTCTCGATGGTGATACTGTGGTGATCCGAAAGGCCAAAACCTGCGATCCGGGCGACATCGTTGTGGCGCTGGTCGATGATGAAGAAGCCACGCTCAAGAGGTTTCGTCGCAAAGGCGATTCCATCGCTCTGGAGGCCGCAAACCCGGCCTATGAAACGCGCATTTTCGGGCCTGATCGCGTGGATGTTCAGGGCACTCTTGTGGGCCTTATCCGCCGTTACAATTGAGCAGCGGCATCCGAGCACCAGGCGAAACTCGGACGCCAGCGGGCGCTTGAGCGCAAGTCACTGTGAGACACCGCCGCCACGATACCGCGTCCACGGCCTTTGCGTCCGACCATAAGCGGTGACGATGCGGAGAGTGCCGCGGTCCGCATTGTCTTCGCGAAGATACAGCGCGTGCGCACCGAGCGTTCCAAGGCGGTTAAGATCAATAATCACAGGCCGCTTTTCGGCGGGCAGGAATGAGCAAGGCTGATCCAACCGATAGGGTACGACGAGAATATCCGCGAGCCGGCAATCCTCGTGGATCTGCGCCGTGTTTGTGAGATGGGTGAGCGTTGCTCCCGCGATCCGTGCCGTGCACCCAAAGGCATCACATGTGAAGGGGTTGCCGGTGAGCGTTGCTTCAGTCTCCATTTGACCCGGCCAAAAGGCGCGGCTCCAGATGCGCGTTGTGAAACGGTCGGCTTTCGGGCGCAGCAGGAGCATCTGTCCAGCCTCGCCGCGGAGGGCGATCTGCCGGCCCTGTTCGTGAATGAGAATGTCCGGGTAGTCGCGCTGGGCCAGTATCAAGACAAACGGCACGACCGCCGCCAAAGCGAACCATCGCAACGCACTGGTCGACACGGTCAGCACCAGGAGGCCAAGACTGCCCCAAAGCAGTGCGGCCATGGGGATGTGGCCGGTGACACCGGATGGCCCGATACCGGCGACCCAGCGCGCGACCGTCACGACATGTGAGATCGCCTCGCCCATCAGCTGCAATGGCAGCGCCTCCAGGCCAAACGGCATGGCGATCATGGAAATCAGCGCCGCGGGCATGACCAGGAAAGAGACGAGCGGCATCGCCAGCAAGTTGGCGAGGAGCCCCATCGGTGCGACCCTGTGGAAGTGGTAAGCGGCAAAGAGGCCGGTCGCCAGCCCCGCGACGAGCGATGTCAGGGCCAAACCGGCGAGATTGCGCAATGCGCGCCTGCCCAGATGTGCAATGGGCCCGTCTGGGCGCCGGTTGGCGCGTTTGCGCGCGCGTTCGGCAAGCGCGGAGTAGGTCGCGACCAGTGCAGCTACGGCAGCAAACGACATCTGAAAGCCGGGCATCAAAACGGATTCCGGAGCAATTGCGAGAATGACAAGCGCGGCGATTGCAACATTGCGCATGGTCAGGGCGCGTCGGTCAAACAGGACCGCGATCAACATGACCGCAATCATGATGAATGCACGCTGAGCCGAAACGCTTGCGCCGGAGAGCGCCAGATAAGCGGCAGCAAAGGCCAACGCTCCGCCCGCAGCCCATTTGCGAGCCGGGTAGTGCAGGCTCAGCGCGGGAGACAACGCAAAAGAAAAGCGCAGCACATACATCACGGTGGCGGCAACAAGTGCCATATGCAGACCCGAAATCGCAAGAATATGCGCCAGCCCGGATTGGCGCAGCGCTTCCGCGGTCTCTTCGTCAAGGCCACTGCGGTCACCCACGATGAGCGCGGCCGCAATCGCCCCTTGCCTTCCCGGAATCGTTGAGCGGATGATCTGCGCAATGTCACCGCGCAAAGCGGTGAGGTGTTGAGCGAAACCTGAAGGCCCCGACGAAGCGGTGATCTGCGGTTGCCCGAGAAAGAAACCCGACCCTCCCAGGCCCGCAAACCAGGCCTGGAACGAAAAATCAAACGCTCCCGGATAGGCTGGACCGCTGGGTGGACCGACACGAGCCCGGCCGGAGATCGTGTCGCCAACCGATGCAATATTGCTAGCCGCCGCTGTTGGCATCCGTGCCGAGAGGCGCACCCGGTCAGGTCTCGCACCCTCGCCGCGAAAATCGACCCGCCCTGCGGGCCGAGAGACATTGAGAGTGTAGCGCACCCGCCCATTGCCTCTCAACTCGGCCCTTTCGACCACGCCTGTGACCATCGCGGTCACCGTGCGCGACATCATCGCCGTATCGACCGAGGCTGCCCGAAACTGCGCCGCCGCAACCCCGGCGCAAAGCAATCCCGTTGCCGCCAAGAGGTTGAACATGACCTGGCCTGACCCGAGGCGCCAGGCTGCCAGCAGCATGATCAGCGAAACGCCAGCAAATGCCCCGATGACGGGTTCGCGCGGCAGCGCGAAGTAAAGCGCACAGCCAACGCCAAAACAGATAGGAGCGCACAGAAACGCGGTCCCCAACTCGCCTTCACGCGCGATGCATCGTGCGATCCAGTCGAAAATGATGGATGAAAACCTCTCCCACCCAAATCGTATCCGGCTTGCCGCGACCGGCTCCGCATGCTGGTAGCGGATGCGGTCGACTATCGATTGCCGCGCTTTTGGGCTCGCATCCTCGCGATTCCTTTGGTCGCTATCTGTGCTGTGCTGATCAACCGGCAACCAAAGGCCGTCGTCTGAAGCTTCGACCCCGCTCTTTGACCGTTTGGAGCCGTTCGGTGCCATGCGAAGAACGCCTCTCCTCTCTCATCAGGACGACATGATGCCTGCGCCCAAGATGCGGTTGTATGATGTCCGCACTGTGCTAGATCAGCAACGTCTCCCTTTGTTCTCACCGCTGTTGCGATGCGGTGACGACCATCCGCCGGAAACTGTCATGACGTCCCAAAACGCACCCGTCGTCACCCGCTTTGCGCCCTCTCCCACCGGCTATCTGCACATTGGTGGAGCGCGCACTGCCCTGTTCAACTGGCTGTTCGCCAAGGCCAATGGCGGCAAAATGTTGCTGCGCATCGAGGACACAGATCGCGCCCGTTCTTCGCAAGACGCCGTGGACGCCTTGCTGGACGGCTTGAGTTGGCTGGGTTTGGATTGGGATGGGGACCCCGTTTCGCAGTTCGCCCGCGCCGATCGTCACCGCGAAGTCGTTGATCAGCTGCTCGAAAAGGGCGCCGCCTATCGTTGCTATGCGAGCGCGCAAGAGTTGGACGAAATGCGCGAAAAAGCCCGCGCCGAAAAGCGTCCGCCGCGCTATGACGGGCGGTGGCGCGACCGCGACCCATCCGAAGCGCCCGCAGGTGTTGACCCGGTGATCCGCATCAAAACCCCGCTTGATGGTGAGACCGTCATTCAGGATCGCATTCAGGGCGAAGTGCGCTTTCCTAACAAGGATCTCGACGATCTCGTGCTGCTGCGCTCGGACGGCACGCCGACCTATATGCTCGCCGTGGTGGTCGATGATCACGACATGGGCGTCACCCATGTTATTCGCGGCGACGATCACCTCACCAATGCGGCACGGCAGAAAATCATCTACGAAGCCACGGGCTGGCCGGTGCCCGAACTGGCCCATCTGCCGCTCATCTACGGACCCGACGGGGCAAAGCTCTCAAAGCGCCACGGTGCCATCGGCGCGGAAGCCTATCGCGCTATGGGTTACCTGCCCGAAGCCTTACGCAACTATCTGGTACGCCTTGGCTGGGCCCATGGCGATGACGAGTTTTTCACCGATGAGCGTCTGTTTGAGGTCTTCACGCTGGAAGCTATCGGCAAATCACCCTCGCGATTTGATTTTGACAAGCTGCAGAACATGAACGGTCACTATCTGCGTGAGGCGGAGGATGGGCGTTTGTTGAGCCTGATCCACAATCTGCTCGAAGAGATCGACGGCGGAGACTGGTACGCACAACGCTGGTCGCCGGAGCGCGAAGGCGCACTGCTCGCTCTCATGCCCGGTCTGAAAGAACGTGCCAAGACGCTCACTGATCTGATTGAGGGTGCCCGCTTCCTGTTCGCGGAACGCCCATTGGAGTTATCCGAAAAGGGACTGGGCATTCTGGACGGCGACGAGGCCGCCGCCCGCGGCGTTCTGTCGGGCCTGATCCCCGTTCTGGAAGGCCTGGACGGCTGGTCGCTTGAGGCGATCGAGGAAGCGGTGCGCGATTTCACCAAGGCAAAGGACTTGAAACTCGGCAAAGTTGCCCAACCGATCCGCGTCGCATTGACTGGCGGCACGACATCGCCAGGCGTGTTTGATGTCATGGCAGCCCTGCCGAAGGACGAGTGCATTGCGAGACTGCGCGATCAGGCTGGTTAGTGCCTCAAATTGAGCGATATCTCCAACCATTGGCTTAGTCGCACAGGCGCGCCGCCGCTTGTGAGCTTTCACAAAAGCAAGTATCAATTGAACAGCCTTGGCAGGGGCATGGTCGCCCTTGCATTCGCACATGATGGGCAAACGAACGCCGTTTCGTTGAGAGGCGTTCAGGGCGTGCAGTTTGAAAGGGATATTATGGCTGACCAAAAAGCGACACTGACGATCGGCGACGACTCCTACGAATTCGCCATGCGAGATGCCGCAGTCGGGCCAACAGTCATCGATATTTCCACGCTTTACAAAAACACCGATCTCTTCACCTTCGACCCGGGCTTCACGTCAACGGCATCCTGCGAAAGCGCCATCACCTATATCGATGGCGGCGCGGGCATTCTTCTGCATCGCGGATACGCGATTGATGAACTGGCCGAGAAGGGCGACTTTCTCGAGACTTGTTATCTGCTGCTTTATGGAGAACTGCCAAGCGCTGACCAAAAGGCGGACTTTGTCGAGCGCGTGACGCATCACACCATGCTGCACGATCAGATGACCAAGCTATTCAGCGGTTTCCGTCGTGACGCGCACCCAATGGCCATAATGGTTGGCGTGGTGGGTGCGTTGTCTGCATTCTATCACGATTCCACCGACATCACTGATGAAGAGCAGCGCGAAATTGCCGCCATGCGCATGATCGCCAAAATGCCAACCATTGCCGCCATGGCGTACAAATATTCGGTTGGCCAACCCTTCGTTTACCCGCGAAACGATCTCGATTACGCGTCAAACTTCCTGCATATGTGTTTTGCGGTGCCGGCAGAGGATTATCAGATCGACCCGGTTCTGGCCCGCGCGATGGACCGCATTTTCATCCTGCATGCCGATCACGAACAGAACGCGTCAACCTCGACCGTGCGTCTGGCGGGGTCATCGGGTGCGAACCCGTTTGCCTGCATCGCGGCCGGCATTGCATGCCTTTGGGGCCCGGCTCATGGCGGTGCCAATGAAGCGGCGCTCAACATGCTCAATGAAATCGGATCGGTGGATCGCATTCCCGAATTTATCGATCGGGCGAAGGACAAGGAAGATCCATTCCGCCTGATGGGATTCGGTCACCGGGTTTACAAGAACTACGACCCGCGCGCCAAAATCATGCAGCAGACAACGCATGAGGTTCTCGGCGTGCTGGGAATAAAGGACGATCCGATCCTTGATGTCGCCATGGAGCTGGAGAAAATTGCGCTGGAGGACGAATACTTCAAAGCGCGCGGTCTGTACCCGAATATCGACTTCTACTCTGGCATCACGCTGAAGGCGCTTGGTTTCCCAACCGACATGTTCACCGTGCTGTTCTCGCTTGCGCGCACAGTGGGCTGGATTGCCCAGTGGAAAGAGATGATCGAGGACCCCAAGCAAAAAATCGGTCGCCCGCGCCAGCTATACACGGGGCCGACCCAGCGCGACTATGTGCCGGTCGACAAGCGCTAAAGTCGGCGATCCATCAGATCGAAAATGATCTCGGCGGCCCGCTCTCCCGCTGGCTTTTGTGTGCGCATCGCGGCGCGAACCCGGTCAAAACCATCAAGCTGATGACGCCGCAACGGTGTGTTACTCAAGAGCGGTTCAATGTGCCGGACCATGCGCTCGGGCATCACCATGCCGTTGATCTCTTCCGGCACGACAACGCTGTCCGCTATCAAGTTGGGCAGATTTGCGCTCCAGGTGTTCAGTAAGCGCAGAAATGGGCTTGTGATCGCGTCAAACTTGTAGCCCGAAACATGCGGCACACGATGCAATGCCAGTTCAAGCGACACCGTGCCCGAAGCTATGAGGGCCGCATCTGCTGATGCGAAATGCGCCGCATTGTCGGCGCTGTTGACGATTTCTGGAGCAACGGACCAACCCTTGGTTTCACGCGCAATTCGCTCTTTCAGGCGCGGCACGGCAGGCAAGATGAGATCGAAGGCGTGTCCGCGGTTGCGTAGAATACGCAGGGTCTCACCATAGAGCGAGAGCAATTGGTTGAGCTCAGTGTTGCGGGACCCAGGTAAAACCAGCAGGCGCCGCCGTTTGTTTTCCGCCAGTACATCTCTGGGAGGGTATTGATCGGCGACCGAGCGCTCCAGCGGATGACCAACATAAGTGGTTGGAGGTCCGTTCAACCGCTCAAGCGCACTCGGCTCAAAGGGCAGGATCGCCAGAACATGATCGACATAGGCCCGCATTGACTTGGCGCGACCCGAGCGCCACGCCCAGACACTGGGGCACACATAGTTGACTATCGCAATGTCCGGACGCTTTCGCCGGACACGCTTGGCCACCGCATGGGTGAAATCCGGGCTGTCGATAAGCACGATGACGTCCGGGCTTTGCCGCACAATGTCGTTGACGACCTTGTAAACACGGTCGACGATCTTGGGCAGGCGGCTTGCCACCGCCGTGATACCCATCACCGCGATGTCCTGAATGTCAAACAGCGACCGCATGCCAAGCGCCGCCAGACGTTCGCCGGCTAGGCCGGTCATGTCGAGAGCCTCGCCACGACTCTCGGCCTGCGTTCTGAGGGCCTCATGAAGGTCTGCGCCAAGCGCATCGCCGGAATGCTCTCCCAGCACAAAGTAGATGCGCTTTGAAGAACCGCTCATCGTGCATCGGCCTCCTTGATACCATGCACGAAGATGCCCTTCTCCCTTGCCAGTTTTTGCATCGCATGGCGCTCCACGATGACGGCCTTGCCGGCCTCAACACCAATACCAACAAGTCCGGCGTCATCCGCGCGCAAAAGAGTGTCGGGCCCGATTGTTGGCAGATCGGCCCGCTCATCCTGAGTCGGTTTCATACATTTAACGAGCACGCCGCCACGCTTTTCCGGCAGGCGACCCGACCTGCGCAAATCGACAATGCGCTGCAACATGCCGTCAGTGCCTTCGACACCTTCTACGGCAACGACCCGGTTACCAATCGCCACACACGCCTGACCGATGTCGTAGGGGCCGAGTGCGTGAACAACCTCCATGCCCAGCGAAAGCCTGGCCCTTTCAGCCTTCGGCACCTTGACCTGCGCATTTTCTCCGGGCCGAGCTATGAGTTCCGGCACAAGATTGCTCAGGCTGACGACTGGGAATCCATTGCGTTCAAATCGCTCAATCACAGCGGACAGAAGCGTGTTGTCGCCCGCCAGCATCGCAGCCAGCATGCCCGGCAGATTTATGATGCCACCCATGTCCAGGTTTCGCAACTTCAGCTCCGGTCGCCCGACGACCCCGCCCGCTAGACAGACACGAGTTACGCCACGCTCTTTCATGACCCGAAACAGCCGACCAACCTTCTCCCAGGCAATGTAATCATGCGGGTAGTCTTCAATCTGCGCCCGCGCTTCACCCATGATGCCCAGCATCAAGACGGCCTCGCCGCGGCTGCTTAACTGTTCAGCAACTTCAATTGGAAGCGCACCATTGCCCGCTATGATGGCGGTCACATGCTCTTGTGATCGATCTCGCGGCATATCAGAGACGCACGCCGAAGCTGATCAGTCGGGCGTGCAAAGGGCACGATCAGCCGAGGCGAGGACAAAGTCCAGTATGTTTACCACCATCGGATCGCTTTCGGCAGCACGCAAATCCGCCGCAGCATCCTGCACAGGCCGCGAACCCTCAAACAGCGCCTTATAGGCCGAACGCGCAGCGTGAATGCTTGCGCGCTCAACTCCGGCGCGCTTCATGCCGATCAGGTTAAGACCCGCAAGGTGCGCGCGATTGCCAATGGCCATGCCGAAGGGAATGACATCACCTTCTACACCCGCGAGACCGCCGATGAATGCGTTGTTCCCAACACGGGAGAACTGGTGAATGGCGGACCCGCCGCCGAAGATCACATGATCACCGATTGTGCAGTGACCGGCGATCATCACATTGTTCGACAGGATGACTCCGCTACCGAGCTGGCAGTCATGTGCGACATGCGAATTGGCTAAAAGCGCGCAATTGTTACCAACCACAGTGATGCCACCACCGCCTTTGGTGCCAGGGTTCATCGTAACGCCTTCGCGAATGAGGCAGTTTTCGCCGATCAGTAGACTGCATTTCTCTCCCTCGAATTTCAGATCCTGCGGCTCATTACCAATCGACGCAAAGGGAAAGACGCGGCTTCCAGCGCCGATTTCAGTGTTGCCCTGTATTGAAGCCTGACCGAGAACTTCAACATTATCGCCAAGCCGCACCTGTGCGCCGATATGGCACAGTGGCCCCACGCGAACGCCCGCGCCGAGACTGGCCCCCTGCTCCACCACGGACGTGGGATGGATCACCGCGTCACTGCTCATCGCGATTGACCATCATGGCGCCAATTTCCGCCTCGGCAACCTTCTGACCATCCACCTGGGCGATGCAGGCAAATTTGAAGATGTCGCGCTTCTGCTTGAGCTTCTCGATGACATATTCGATGGTGTCACCCGGCACGACCGTCTTCCTGAACTTAGCCTTGTCGATGGTCATGAAATAGGTCGTCTTCGGCACTCCGGAATAATGTGCCGCTGCACAAATCGCACCTGCAGTCTGTGCCATGCCTTCAATGATCAAGACACCCGGCATGATCGGCGCATGCGGAAAGTGTCCGGTGAACTGAGGTTCGTTGACTGTGACGTTCTTGATGCCTCGTGCCGATTGATCGCCATCGATGTCGACGATCCGATCGACCAGCAAGAAAGGATAGCGATGGGGCAACAGCTCCATCAAACGGGTGATGTCGATCGTCTCAAGCGTCTTGGCGTTTTCAGCCATCTTTCTTGCCTCCTCTTTTCGCATCCATTTCCATCGCCTCTCGACGCAGACGCGTGACCTCGCGCATCCAATGACGGATGGGCCGCGCCGGCACGCCTCCCCACTGAACACCGGGCGGTACATCCGCACCAACGCCACTAAGACCGGCAATCTGCGCACCGCTGCCGACTTTCACATGGCCATTGATGGCCGCCTTTCCGCCAAGAACGACGAAATCGCCCAGTTGCGCACTTCCCGCAATCCCGGTCTGGCTGACGATCACACAATGGCACCCCATTGTAACATTGTGACCGATCATGACGAGATCGTCGATCTTGGTCCCTTCGCCGATGATCGTATCGCGGTTTGAGCCACGATCGATGCAACTATTGGCACCAATCTCGACATCATCCTGGATGACAACGCGCCCGATCTGTGGAATTTTGAGATGGCCTTGCGGCCCCATTGCAAAGCCAAAACCGTCGCTGCCGATACGAACACCGCAGTGAATGAAAACACGATTGCCCAACAGTGCATTGAGCACGGTTGCGCCAGCGCTGATCGAACAGTCCCTACCGATTTGTACCTTGGGGCCGATCACCGCATTGGGACCAATCACGGAACCGGAACCGATGCATGCCCCGGCACCCACCACCGCACCAAATTCCACGGTCACGCCGTCTTCGATCTGGGCAGTCTCATCAACACAGGCACCAGGGTTAAGGCCGCTACCGGTGATGGGTTGAAGGCGCATAGCGGTCGGAAACAGCGCAGCTGCGGCCAAAGCGAAGGAGCGGTAAGGATTATCCGAAACGAGCGCGGCGACACCATCAGGCACGAACTCGGCATTGCGCGCATTGCAGAGAACGGCGGCGGCCTTTGTCGACCTCAATGCATCCAGATATTTCGGGTTGTCGATGAAGGTAAGAGACTGTGGCGGAGCAGCCTCGATAGGTGCAACGCTGGCTATCAGCATCTCGGCCTGTCCTGCATCGCGCAGCGTGGCACTGGCCCTTGCAGCAACATCTCCAAGCGAAACGTTGTTTGCGGCTTCGAAGAAAACGAGTGTTTCGGCCAATGGAGATTTGCCAGACTAAATCAGTGTTGGCTGTGTGCTTAAACGCTCGACCAGAAACATCAAGCGGTCCCGCTGTTGATCAGAACTTCGTGCTCACACCAAACCGGAAGATCTGCGTCTTGTCTGCCTCTTCCTTCTGGAAGGCGTGTGACACATCTGCACGAAGTGGACCAAAGGGAGAATCCCAGAGGATCGATGCGCCCACGGACGCCCTAATGGAGGAGTCATCGGCGACCACAGCTGCCGTTTGACCAGCAGTTGTTCCATCCGGCAGCACAGCTTCACTGTCAAACAGCGTTCCGGCATCCACAAATACGGCGCCCCGCAAGCCATAAGCACGCGGCAGAACTGGGAGAGGGAACTGAACCTCTGCCGTAACATTGGCATAGGTCGTCCCGCCCAGAGCCTCGCTGGTCACAAGGTTCCGAGGTCCATAGCCACGCACATCCGCAAAACCGCGAATGCTCTCGCCACCTTTGAAGAAATGGTCGGTGAAACGCAAATTGTCATTGAAGTTATAGATGTAGCCCGCGCGCACGGCACCCACAAAGACCAAATCGGCATCTTCGGACAGCAACGTGTAAGACGTCAGACGTCCTTCCGTCTTGACATATTGGGCATCTCCACCAACGCCCGCAAAATCCTGCGTGAAGACGCCATAGAGGCCTTCGCGGGGATTCTTGAAGCTGTCGAGATCTGCATAGGTCAAAGAATAACCGACCGAAGAAGTGATATGCGTATCGTTGTTGAACGGGTCAACGAATGCGGCCGAATTTACATTGTCTGTGGACACCTCTTCCTTGATGAAGGTGTAATTCAGCCCCAACGTCAATTCATCCGTGATCGGAGCGCTGGCGCGAAGCCGACCGTAAAATGTGTCACTTGAATAGTTGATGCCATCATCGACATCCGGATCTGTCGTTTCCTTACGCAGATCAAATCCAGCAGCAATGCGCTGACCCAAGAAATACGGTTCGGTGAACGAGATTTCATACTTGGTGGTATCCTGACCGAAGCCACCAGACGCCTTCACAAACTGACCTCGACCCAGGAAGTTCTTCTCAGAAATCGAAACTTCACCGATCGGACCATCAGTTGAGGAAAAACCACCGCCGAAGGAAATCTCACCCGTGGGCTTGTCTTCGACATTAACGACGACCACCACACGGTCAGGAGCGGAGCCCTGGCGGGTGGAAATTCTCGTACGCTCGAAGAAACCCAATGCGTCCAGGCGGCGCTTGGCTTTGTCAACAAGAACACGGTTGTAAGCGTCACCCTCGGCAATATCGAATTCGCGACGGATCACATATTCGCGGGTTCGCGTATTCCCGCGAACCTCGATGCGCTCAATATAGGTGCGCGGACCCTCATCAACGAAGAAGGTGAGATTGATCGTGCGGTTCTGGAAATCGCGGTCACCCTGCGGTGTGACTTCCCCGAAAGCGAAGCCGGATTCGGCAATTGCTTCCGTCATGGAAACCAGCGTTTTTTCAACCTTCGATGCGTTGTAGGTGTCGCCCGGTTCGACCTCCAGCGCACCCTGCAAGATGGCCGGACTAACGCTCGGCAGCGCATTGTCGATCTGGATATTGCCGAATGTGTAGCGCTCACCTTCATCGACAGTAATGGTGATCGTGTAGCTATTGGTGGCGGCGTTGTAGTCGCCCACCGCCGACAGAACCCGGAAATCTGCGTAACCACGATTGAAATAGAAGCGGCGCAAGCGCTCTTCATCAGCCCGCAGACGGTCGGAATCGAACACGTCATCGCGGCTCAGCCAGCTCAGAAAATTGCTCTCATTGTGCGAGATGACTTCCTGCAGGCGGGAATCGCGGAAGGCGTTGTTCCCGACAAAATTGATCGCCGTGATGCGCGTGCGTTCGCCCTCATTAATATTGAAGACGATGTTGACACGGTTGTTGTCCAGCGTTTCGACATTGGCGTTCACGGAAGCGGAAGCCCGGCCAGACCGGCGCACGGCCTCTCTCACGCGCTCAACGTCGCTGTCCAGCTTCTCCTGGCTGAAAATGCCAAGGCTCTGCGATTGAACAATGGTCTTGAGCTGTTCGTCCTTGACTTTGTCATTGCCGACAAAGCGCACGAGATTGATGATCGGATTTTCTTCAACCTCGACGATCAACGCCGCGCCGCTGCGTACAATACGCACATCAGAAAACAGCCCCGTCGCAAAAAGCTGACGCAGGGATTCGTCTGTGTCAAATGATGTGAAATTTTGGCCGGGCTTAACGGTGACGTATGAGCGGATCGTGTCCGCGTCGACACGCTGATTGCCCTGCACCTGGACAGAATTGACCACCGCGGCAAGCACACCGCTTGAGACCACAGCTGAACCGGCAGCCGTAGCCGTAACCACGAAAACGGCAATCAACGCCCGTGCAAGCAAGGTTGACAGCGAGCCCCTAACGCTACTCATTCGGCCATTTCGCTCCATGCGGTGTTTGTGTGCAAGCAACTGCTCGACCATTCAGAACTTTCCACGAAACCTGCGCACGCCAAACGGGCCGCGCAAGCAGTCGAATCGTGGAAACTTTTATAGTCTTTTAACGCCGTTACAACCATGCTGGCCGATGTCCCCTGCCAAATTGTTCAAACAGCGGCACAAACATCACACCGGCTCGCATTATGGTAAACACTTCGTTAGACGAGCATGTTCTCAACCGACCTTCAAAAACCAGTCGCTTACACACCCAACATTCCGAATAGTCGCCGGATGTCATTCGATGTTGCGTACAACATCAGCATCAAAACGCATGTCAAGCCGACCTTGAAGGCCCATTCTTGCGCGTTTTGGCTCATTTCCCGGCCTCGAACAGCATGAATCGCATACATCAGCAAATGGCCCCCATCCAACACCGGAACCGGCAACAGGTTCATGATGCCGATGCTCACCGACAATGCGGCCATGAGCGAGATCAACTCCGCGATACCAAGTGTTGCAACTTGTGATGTCATGTGACCGATGCCAAGCGGCCCGCGCAACTCGCTGGCATCTTGCTTGCCGACGATCAACTCCTTGATGAAGTAATAGGTTCGGCTAATGATCTGCCAAACCGCTCCCGCGCCCTTGGATGTTGCTTCAAGCACCCCCAGATCGCGGCGTATGATCAGTTCGGGGTCGTTCTTCGGACCGATCCCCACAAGACCTGTGTAGAACACATTGCCAAACCGGTCGGTGCGCTGGGTCATTTTTGGCGCTGCGGTGATGGGAAGTTCCTGTCCATCACGCTCGACTATGAATTGCAGCGACCGATCCGAACTCACATGCGTGTAGTTTGAGATTTCAGAAAAGCTCTTGACGGTGCTGCCTTCCACGGCGATCACCCGGTCGCCGATCTGAAAACCGGCCTCTTCCGCTGCGGATCCTTCTGAGATTTGTCCGATGACCGGCGCCATATAGGTCTCGCCATGGTTGAGAAACAGTCCGGTATAGATCACCCAGGCGAGCAGGAAATTTGCGATTGGACCGGCTGCAACGATCAGCGCCTTTCGCCACAAGGCCGCGTCGGGAAACGCGCCCTCTCGGTCTTCAGCCGACATTTTGGCCATGGCTTCCGGGTCGGAGCGGCTGGACGCATCCGCATCGCCGTGAAACCGCACATAGCCACCCAGCGGGATAGCGCAAAATTTCCATCGCGTGCCGTGACGGTCGGTAAAGCCAAACAGTTCCGGGCCGAACCCCACGGCGAAGACCAGCACCTTCACCCGGTTCCAACGTCCGACCAGAAAGTGCCCCAACTCATGAAAAAACACCACGAGCGTCAGGATCACCAAAAAAGGCAAAACCTTGAAGATCAGGAAATCAAACAGCACCGCCGGTGCACCAAACAGGTCCATAATGTCGTGTCACTTCCATTCCGGGCGGCTGGTTTAGAGCAAATCTCGCCCCGATCTCTAGAGCAAATCTCGCTCAGATTGAATCGTTTGAACTTGTTCTTTTGCGCCCTGACCGTGTTGCGCACGAACTTGTGGTGCCCGCACCACTGTGTCGCACGCGCCTTGCCAGACTGAAAAATCCATCCCATCAAACTGCTCCAATCTGGGCGAGACTTGCTCTGGCATCAGCAAGATGCCTCACCTTGGCGGCGCAATCTGCTTCAAGATAGCGGCAATCGAATGACCATCTTCATGTTAATAAGACGTTGCGGCAATAGCACACCAAGCAGGAGTATACACCGTATCGCTCAAGGCAAGCTTAACAGGACCAGAATTCCGACAGGCAAAGCGGCCACTGAAAGGCCATCAACACGGTCCAAAAATCCACCATGCCCGGGAATAAGGCCGCTTGAATCTTTCACATTGACCCGGCGCTTCACCCAGCTCTCAAACAGATCGCCAATCTGTGAGGCGATCGAAAGAAAGGCTGCAAACAGTGCGGCCGGCCAAGGGCTTATCGACCCCGACAATGCGCCAAAGATCAAGGCGACAGCGACTGCGCAAACCAGCCCACCAATGGCGCCGGACCAGGTTTTCTTCGGCGAGATGGCGGGCATCAATTTGGGCCCGCCAAAATGACGTCCGGCGAAATAGGCGCCGATGTCGGTTACCCAAACGATGAGAAACAACAATAGCAAAAGCCCAAATCCTGAATTGTCGCGAATGATCGGCAGCGCGAAAGCGGGTATGGCGCAATAAAGCGCTCCCAAACCGATCCAGCGCACATCCTCACGTTCAATTCCGTCGGTCAGCCACTCGATGATGAAGCCCACCACCAGCATCACAATGAGACCTGTCAGCGGATATCCGATCAGGCACATGAGCAGCAAAAAGGCGAAGCCCAGCGTCAAAACCGCTTCCGGCATATCAAATGGGGTACGCGAAACCATCGCCAGCCATTCGTAAAACAGAACGCCGGACAAAGCGCCGCACAAAAGCGCAAAGACCCACCCGCCGACCCACGCCGCCGACAGAATGACGATCAAAAGGACGATGGCAGAGGCGATGCGCAGCCCAAGCTCCGTTTCACGAAAACGGGTTCGCTGCGGCGCAGTCATGTAACGGCCCGCGCTTCAACAGCCCCGAACCGGCGCGTACGGCTTGCATATTCCACAATGGCCGCCTCAAAGGCAGCTTTGTCAAAATCCGGCCAAAGACAGTCTAGAAAGACGAACTCCGAATAGGCCGCCTGCCACATTAGAAAGTTCGACAGGCGCTTCTCGCCCGAAGTGCGGATGATCAAATCAGGATCGCGCCAGTCAGCTGTATCGAGGGCCCCGGCCAGAGCCTTCGCGTCAATGGCGTCCGGATCAAGCGTCCCGGCCGCAACCTGTCGCCCCAGACGACGCGCGGCGCGGACAATATCGTCTCTGCCGCCATAATTGAAGGCAATGACCAGCCTGGTCGCCGTGTTCTCACGCGTGAGATTCTCCGCATCCTCCAGCAGAGGTAGAATGTCATCCGGTACGTTGTGGCGTGCTCCGATCACGCAGACGCGCACATTTTCCTTGTGAAGGTCGGCGAGATCTCGGCGAATGAAGAGCTTCAAAAGCCCCATCAGATCGTTGATCTCAGATTCGGGGCGAGACCAGTTCTCCGAAGAGAAGGAAAACAGCGTCAGCGTTCTGATGCCGAGTTCACCGGCTGCACGAACGGCTGCGCGCACGGCCTCGACACCTTTGCGATGGCCCTGTGTGCGAGGCAGGCCACGAGCCTGCGCCCAACGCCCGTTGCCATCCATAATGATGGCAACATGCTCGGGTATGCAGGTCGAGAGGGTCATGTCGTGTTCCAGCCGCATATCGAGAAACGCGAATTAGACCTGCATGATTTCCGTTTCCTTGACGTCGAGAACGCTGTCAATTTCGGACACCATCTCACCGGTCAGCTTTTCAACCTTGTCGGAGGACGCGCGGGCATCGTCCTGGCCGATTTCCTTGTCCTTTTCGGCCTTTTTGAGCGTCTCCATCGCGTCGCGGCGCACGTGACGCACAGCAACTTTCGCGTCTTCCGCATAGCCTTTGGCGACCCTTACCAGTTCGCGGCGGCGCTCTTCGTTGAGATCGGGAAGCGGAATGCGAAGGTTTTGCCCATCAATGACCGGATTAAGGCCGAGACCGGCTTCGCGAATGGCCTTGTCCACCGGGCCTACCATGCTCTTGTCCCAAATATTGACGGTGATCAGCTTGGGTTCTGGAGCGCTGACATTGGACACCTGATTGATCGGCATCTTTTGGCCGTAGGCATCAACCATGACCGGCTCCAGAATCGCAGCTGAAGCGCGCCCTGTGCGCAGACCGGCGAGATCTTTCTGAAAGGCCGTGATCGCGCCCTGCATACGCTTCTTTATGTCGTTGAGATCAATGCCTTCGGCCATGCCACTTTCCTCACTTTACGAAGCGCTCACGCGCGTGAATGTGCCCCCGCCCCTGAGCACGCGCGCCAGTTCCCCCGGCTTGTGGATCGAAAAGACCACAAGATCAATGCCATTGTCGCGCGACAGGGCCACCGCGGACGCATCCATGATTCCCAGGCGCTGTTCCAGCAGATCATCATGGGTGAGCGCATCATATCGGGTCGCGCTTTTATCCTTGCGTGGATCGGCACTGTAGACACCGTCGACCTGCGTGCCCTTGAAGATTGCATCGGCACCGAACTCAGCCGCACGCAAGGCCGCCCCAGTGTCTGAGGTAAAATAGGGAGACCCTGTTCCGCCGGCAAAAATGAGCACATCGCCGGCGTCTCGTGCGGCGATCATACCGCGCTGGGTGAAGCTGTCACAAACCTGCGGAACGGCGAGCCCCGACAAAACGGTTGTCGGCACCCCTTGGTCTTCAAACGCCATGCGCAACGAAAGTGCGTTCATAATGATAGCGAGCATACCCATGTGGTCGCCTGTCACACGGTCTGCACCCCGCGCCGCCAGTTGAACGCCCCGGAAGATGTTGCCGCCGCCGACCACCAGTGCAATGGAAACACCGGTCTGGCGTGCTTCAACCACATCGCTTGCGACACGCTCCACCATGGCCGGATCAATGCCGAAGGGCTGTGATCCCATCAGGGCTTCGCCTGATATCTTGTAGAGAATACGAGAATAGTCTGGCGTGCTCATAACGGCCAAATAGCAAGGCGGTTACACACCGCCGGTCTCTTCATGCATGCGCGGATACACGAGCCACGCCGTCATGTCACGCGGAAGACTGCGCGCTTGAATCAAAACGGGCACCGCGCCGATGCGCAGTGCCCGCTCAACTTCCGTTTGAAGCGCGCTGGCTTCAAGTGCGTTCAGCTGTCGTCGCCCTTGTTCATTTTTGCGACTTCCGCAGCGAGATCATCGACTTCTTTTTCGATGCCCTCACCAAGCTGATAGCGAACGAAGCCTTTCAGCGCGATCGGTGCACCGACATCTGCCTCTGCAGCCTTCAACGCAGCTTCCACCGAACCTTCACCCGTGATGACAAAAGTTTGCGACATCAGCACATTCTCTTCGAAGAATTTGCGAATACGCCCTTCCACCATCTTTTCGATGATGTTGTCCGGCTTGCCGGATTCCTTAGCCGAATCGGAGAAGATTTTCTTCTCGCGCTCCACCACATCCGGGTCCATGTCATCCTTGGTTGCAGCCAGCGGGTTGGTCGCGGCTACATGCATCGCCACCTGTTTGCCAATCGCGCCAAGAGCGGCCGTGTCACCGGTTGATTCCAGAGCCACGAGCACGCCGATCTTGCCGAGATTTTCGGCAGCCGCGTTATGAATGTATGAGGCGACAACACCATCTGAAACTTCCAGAACGGCTGCGCGGCGCAGGTTCATATTCTCGCCAATCGTTGCAATCGCTTTGGTGATCGCATCAGCCACGGTGGTGCCATCGAGATCGCCACTGGAAATGGCATCAACCGCTCCGTCCGTGTGCAGCGCCGTGTTGGCGATTCCACGCACCAGCGTCTGAAAATTCTCGTTGCGGGCAACGAAATCCGTCTCGGCATTCACTTCGACAATCGCCGCTTTGGCGCCGGAGGCAGCAACGCCCACAAGACCGTCAGCAGCCGTACGACCGGACTTCTTGTCAGCCTGTGCCATGCCTTTCTTGCGCAACCAGTCGATAGCGGCCTCAACGTCGCCACCCGTTTCGTTCAGTGCGGTTTTGCAATCCATCATGCCTGCGCCGGTTTTTTCACGCAGTTCTTTCACCATCGATGCGGTAATGGCCATCATCGGGTCCTTTCATATACGGCACGAGCCTTTGCGGCCTGCCATTTTCTTGCATTTTGCGTTTGAGCGGTTTCGCGATAACGAGACACCACCGTGCCATCGCGAACTGGAAGCTGTCGCTGGCCTGAGCACAAAGGTTTGCGCGTTGACCAGCAACCTCTTCGCCTAAATGGTGTCGCGCCGCGCGATAACAAGATCAGCCCGCGGCGCCTGCACCGGATCAGCCGGAAAGCTTGGCCTTTGCCTGCGCCTGCCAGTCCTCGATCTGCGCCGCCGAGAAAGGCATATATTCATCGACTTTGACGATATCCTCGGCGGTCAGTTCGGCGATCTGCTTGAACGTGGTGATGCCCTGCTCTTTGAGCTGGCCTTCAGCCACCGGTCCGATGCCCTTGATTTCGGTCAGCGCATCGCCCTCGCCTTCCGGCGCAGCAAACAGGGGCCCGGAGGTAGCAGCAGCTTCGTTGACCGTCTCAGCAGCGGATGAAGCGGTATCGGCCACAGCTGCTGCCGCATCGCCCGCCATTTCAGCCGCGCTTGCTGCAGCCGCAGAGATGACGTCTGTCGCCGCGCTGGCGGTGTCAGCAGTTGCGTCCGTCGCAGTGGTTACGACATCTTTTGCAGTATCGGTAACATCATCGAGAACCGTTTCACGCGGCGCTTCTTCCTGAGCGCCAAGATCGACGCCGGAGGCTCCCTGCTGACGTGCAATGCCATCAATTGCCGCCTTGGCGACCAGATCACAATACAGCGCAATTGCTCGGGCCGCGTCGTCATTGCCAGGTATCGGATAGTCGACATTGGACGTATCGGAGTTCGAATCAAGCACTGCGCAAACAGGAATGCTCAGCTTGCGCGCTTCTTGGATCGCAATCGCTTCCTTGTTGGTATCGATCACGAAAATCAGGTCGGGCGTGCCGCCCATATCCTTGATGCCGCCTAGGGCGCGCTCGAGTTTGTCGCGTTCGCGCGTGAGGTTCAAAAGCTCTTTCTTGGTGTAGTTCGCCTCACCGGAAAGCGTCTCTTCCAGCTCACGCAGGCGCTTGATGGAGTTGGAGATGGTTTTCCAGTTGGTCAACATGCCGCCGAGCCAGCGGGCATTGACGTAATACTGCGCCGAGCGGCGTGCGGCGTCCGCCACAGGCTCAGAGGCTGCACGCTTGGTGCCGACGAACAGCACACGACCACCTTTGGCCACCGTGTCTGAGATCTGCTTCAGCGCCGTGTGCAACAGCGGCACGGTCTGCGACAGATCAAGAATATGGATGTTGTTGCGTTTGCCGAAGATGTAACGATCCATCTTCGGGTTCCAGCGATGTGTCTGGTGACCAAAATGTACGCCTGCTTCCAGCAATTGGCGCATAGAAAAATCGGGCAGAGCCATGGCTCGCATCTCTCCTTTACCGGTTGAACCTCCGCGGAAAAACACGCGGACTTCGCCGCGCACCGGAGTGTCGATCAATGCCATGTCATTCTTGACTGGGGGCTGAGGGGAACTCGGCTGCAAGCCGGGCAATCCCGCGACCGACACGCTTCCGCGTGTGGAATAAGCGGCGGTATAGCGCCTTTTGCCTCAGATGCAAGAGCAAATACCGGGTGAAGTGTTTGGCTCGTTCTATGCCAGCTTTTCAATGCGGATCATCTGTGCCTCACCCTTGAGCCGACCGTCCGCAGCGATACCTTCAAGTGCCTTGCGTATCGCTTGTTCGGTCGTCTCATGCGTCACCAGAATGATTGGCGCGGCACCCGTATCGTCACGCACCTTGCGCTGAACGATGGATTCAAGGCTGATCTCCTGCTGTGCCATGCGCGTGGCAATGCTCGCCATGGTGCCCGGCTGATCAACTGTGCTCATGCGGATGAAATAGCCACCGGCATGCGAAGCCATGGGCGCCCGTTCATGCGGCAAAAGCGTCCCGGCAGGTTGACCAAGGACGGGGCCGTGCTGATGGCCCGGTCGAGATTTGGCTATGTCGCAAATGTCTCCGGCAACTGCGGATGCTGTGGCATCGCCCCCTGCTCCCGGCCCCGACATCATGAGCGAACCAACGGTATCGGCCTCGACCGCAACCGCGTTGGTGACCCCGCCAATTTCCGCAATGGCCGAGCCCAATGGCACCATGGCAGGGTGGACACGGCTTTCCACGCCACCCGCCGTCTTGGTCGCTACGCCCAGCAACTTAATGCGATAGCCAAGATCACGCGCCGCTTCGATGTCTTCAATCGTGATGCTTGTGATGCCCTCCAGATAAATCGCATCGGGCGCGATGCGTGTTCCGAAAGCAAGGCTGGCCAGAATCGCAAGCTTGTGCGCGGTGTCATTGCCCTCAATGTCGAATGTCGGATCGGCTTCGGCAAAGCCGAGCGCCTGCGCATCGGCCAGGCATTCGTCAAACGAAATACGGTCAGTCTCCATGCGCGTGAGGATGTAATTGCAGGTGCCGTTCAAAATGCCGAACACGCGCGAAACAGCGTTGGAAGTGAGCGATTCCCGCATCACCTTGATGATGGGGATGCCCCCCGCCACAGCCGCTTCGTAATTGAGCAGAAGCCCGCGCTCCTCCGCCAGATCGGCCAAGGCGACGCCATGCTTGGCAAGAAGCGCCTTGTTTGCGGTGACCACATGTTTGCCCGCTTCCAGCGCCGCGGTGACGGATGACAGGGCCGGATCATCCTCACCGCCCATGAGTTCGACAAAAACATCGATCTCATCGCTTTTGGCCAGCGCGACCGGGTCTTCTTCCCACTGCATATTGGCCAGCGAAACGCCACGATCTTTCGACTTGTCGCGCGCGTTGATTGCGGTGATCTGCAACGGGCGCCCGCAACGTTGCGCCAGAAGATCAGCCTGACGGGAAAGCAACGAAATCAGTGAGGTGCCGACGGTTCCAAGCCCCGCAAGACCGATGCGAAGAGGTGCGTCCATGGTTGATTTGCCCGCTTTCAATCCACGCCCCGAAGGACATTTCGATGCCCGGTGATTGCCCGCTTTCGTCACGCTTTGCAACGTCCCACCGGTTGGGATGCAAGCAAATGGCCCGCCTATTCGGCAGCCGCCTTCAAGGCCTCCTCCCGCCGCTTTTGCTGGTCCTGTGCCAGTTTGCGAAGCCGGGCGACCTCGGCATCATAGGCCGTGCGGGAATTGACGTTTGCCTGCCAGCGCCCCTTGGCGGCTGCACGCACGAGCTCCTGCTTTTCAGCGCGGGTTTGCGAGGGCGACAATTGCGAAGTGGCGCCGACCGGAACCCGGCCAACGGTGGGGAAGGTTCCCGTATTTGTCGCCTCGGTCTGGCGCTGCGGTGCGGTTTCCACGGCAAAGAGATCGGAGATTGTGGACGTGCTGGTGCAACCACTCACGAAAATCGCAAGCACAACCAATGCCTCCGCTCTGATCAGCAACCGGGTCGCCAAAGGCTGTCTCCTCTGATCTCCCATCTTCTCCAACCGTTCCAACGTTTTCAGCGCGCTTTCACCCTATTTGAGCTGCTTCATTGCCTGATCAAGATCAGCGATCAAATCGTCCGCGTCTTCGATGCCGATAGAGATACGCACCACATCCGGCCCTGCTCCGGCAGCCTTTTGCTGTTCAACGTCCAACTGTCTGTGCGTTGTGGACGCCGGATGAATGATGAGCGAACGCGTATCGCCCAGATTGGCCAGATGCGAGAAAATCTCCAGATTGGAAACGAGATCGATGCCCGCCTGATAACCGCCCTTCAATCCGAAACTGAACACAGAGCCGGCGCCCTTGGGCATGTAGTGCTGCTGCAACTTGTGGTGCGGGTCGTTGGGCAGCCCGGCATAGGAGACCCAATCGACCTTGTCGTGACCATCCAGATATTCAGCGACCTTTTGCGCATTGTCACAATGGCGTTGCATGCGAAGGCCCAGCGTTTCGATGCCTGTGATGATCTGGAACGCGTTGAAGGGTGAAATGGCAGGACCGAGGTCTCGCAAGCCGAGCACCCGGCAAGCAATTGCGAAGGCAAAATTGCCGAACGTCTCGTAAAGCACCATATCGGCATATTCAGGCCGCGGCTCCGTCAGAATCGGGAAACGGTCATCCTTGCCCCAGTCGAAGGTGCCGCCATCAACGATGATGCCGCCCATGGAATTGCCGTGACCGCCCAGAAATTTCGTAGCGGATTCCACGACGATATCGGCGCCATGTTCGATCGGCCGACACAGATAGGGCGTCGCCATCGTGTTATCGACGATCAGCGGAATGTGGTGCTTGCGCGCCACTTCCGCGATTCCATTGATGTCCATGACCACACCGCCCGGATTGGCCAGGCTTTCAATGAAGATCGCCTTGGTCTTTGCGGTGATCTGCGCTTCGAAATCAGCCGGCGTCTGGCCTTCAGCCCATTTCACATGCCAGTCAAAACTTTTGAAAGACTGGCCGAATTGGTTGATCGACCCGCCATAGAGCTTGCGCGCGGCGACGAACTCGTCACCCGGCTGCATCAGGGCATGCATGATAAGCAACTGCGCGGCATGACCCGATGCAGCGGCCAGCGCGGCGGTTCCACCCTCCAGCGCCGCAACGCGTTCTTCGAGCACTGCAGTCGTTGGATTGGTGATGCGGGTGTAGATGTTGCCGAATGCCTGCAGCCCAAACAGCGACGCGGCATGATCCACATCGTCAAACACGAAGGCGGTTGACTGGTAAATCGGTGTGATGCGGGCGCCTGTCGCAGGGTCCGGCTGAGCACCGGCGTGAATGGCGAGCGTGTCAAAACCAGGTTCGCGGGCCATGTAGTTCTTTCCAGTTTCCAAAATCTGCTTTCCTTATGTTTCGGAAAGCACGCAAGGTCAAAGGGCAATATTGAGGCAGAACGCGGTGACGATTGCGCAGCGACGCCCCTGCCAACTGGTGCACGGCTTCCTGCCCGAGACCTCAACAGTCCGGGGTTGGCCAGGCTCCGTGCGTGCAGAGATGAACGTCACTCTTCTGCGCTTATCCACAATCGATGCAATCAAGAGTTGCAATGCAACGAAAGCAAACGCAGTATTGCGCAGGGGCTTTGTTGGGGGAGTGCTTAGGCATGCGCAAAACACGAGCAAAGTCCTCATGGCTCGCAGCATTGGCAATCTGTGCCCTTGTTGCCGGATGCCAGGGCGGAACGATTCACAAGAAATCAGTACTTGGACCATTCAAATATTTGAGCATCGACGCTCGCCAACGGCTGGTCCTGCAAAAGGCGATACCCTCAAGCGATCCTATCGACTATGGCGCGCCGCGAGAAATCGTGTGTGCAGAACCAAGCCCCAACGCGCTTGTCGCGCGCGCGGCAGTTCTATCCGCCAGTGGGGGTCAGGTTTCACCGAGTGGCAGAGATACCAGCGCCGCCATCGCCGCAGGACAGTCCGAGGCTGTGACCGCAGCGGGAGCGCGCTCGCAGACCATCGAATTGTTACGCGATGCCTATTACCGGGCATGCGAGGGCCTCATAAATGGCGTTATCGGAAAAGAAGAATATAGTGCGATCCTCGCCAATATCGACACATCGATGATTGCGCTCGCTGCCGTTGATGCGCTTGGTGGAGCGACACTCGCTGGAAACAACGCCATCGGCGCCAATGCGACCGTCACGCCCGGCGACGATGGCGCTTCTACCATAACTCTGGAGACAGACAGTTCACCGGGAACCGGAGCACAAGGCGGCGCAAATCAACATGCCGCTCAGGCCTTGAAGGAAATCGCACTGACCGCACTTCGCATTGGGGCTGCCAGGACGGACAAAGTCAGGAATCCTAGTGGCGCAAGTACACTCCAGGCTGCCCGACAATAGCCTTAAGCCGCTGTCGGCACCTTGCCCATGGTTGCGATTTCGTTGCCAAGTCGCAAGGAGAGCGTCTTTTCGATCAGCCCCATAATCAGCCCAACCAAAAGCGCCGATTCAAACCCGTCGACAAAGTCCTTTGCGTTGAAGCTGCCAAACTGAAGAACCAGCAGCCCCTGCGAGACGATCAGTCCAAATGCGATGGCAAGCATGCCGGTATACACCAACCTCACCACCGGTTCGCTGTTGGTGGCAGCCACTTCCAGCAGCTCTTCGAGACCGAAACTGGTTCGTCGCGATCCGAAAGAAAGAAACACCCCAAGCTGGCTGCCAATGTAGAGCACGACGAAAGCTTGCAAACGGTCGGTGTTCGCGGCGGAGAAAGATGCCCAGTGCTCAAGTATCAAGTAGATGAGCATCGCGAAGACAACGCTCACCGCGATCCACTCACCCAGCTTTTTCAAATAGTCCAGCTTGATGCGCCAACCCTCGCGGGTGACGATATCGTTTACCAACTGGTCGATGCCGATGTTGCCGAGCTCCAGAAGCGTGGCTTCGCGCGAGAAGACAGTCTGGGCCAGAGAACGCAAAGCGCCGCAATACTCATATCTTTTGCGCTGATCGTTCACAAAAAGCGCATTTATGCGCGTATGCAGCCGATCCATCCTGACAAAGAGCGCACTCTCCTTATCGGTAGGAGCGTCTCCGACAAGCTGAAAATTGATCTTGTCGCCCTCGCCGCTTACGATAAATGTACCGGCATGGGCGGGCTCTACCGGCGGCGCCTTGACGGTAACCGATGGAGCGGATTGCCTCTGCTTTTGCTTTCCTGCCATCGCCTCTACCACTTCCGACGACAGACTGGACAGGCATTGGGATCTCTTGGACCAGCGGAACCGGGATGGTTGGGAGGAAGGAGTGTTATCGCAGTAGTCTCCGGCGTATGCTCATCTGGCGCCAATGTGATGATCTGACCATATTCCACCAGATCACGCTCGAAAGCCTCAAGAGAACCGCCAAGCTGATGCAGTAAAGGGGCTGGGATATTGGTATGTCCCGCTTGGACATTCTTGCGCAATGTGCCTGCAAGCAAACCCAGATCGTGCAAGGTGACGCTCTTACTGTATTTGTCCATGAATTTTCACCACGCAATACCAAGAACTGATACCTCAATTCATGCTAACGTGGGAATGATCCGCGGTCCAGTGTCGACGCTCGACTATTCTCCCAAGCCAAAGTGCTGGAATCCCTTCTGCAATTTCGGTTTCTTTGCCGAGATCGTACCGCGGTTGAAGCCGGTCCAGCCTATCTCACCGCAAAGACGGGCATACTCGATTTTTGGACAGCGGTTCTGGATGACCGTGATTCCCGCCATCTCCAGCGCAGAAGCGATGGCATCGTCGCGAATACCAAGTTGCATCCATACAACCTTGGGCAGATCACCCATCTGCATGATTTCGCGAACGATGCCGGGCAGTGCTTCCGCCCGGCGGAAAATGTCGATCATGTCCACCGGTGCGGGCAAATCGGCCAGCGATGCATAGGTCATTGCGCCTGCGATTTCCTTTCCCGCCTGACCCGGATTTATCGGGAAAATCTCATACCCCTTCGAGGCCATATATTTGGCCACGAAGTAAGATGGGCGATTGGGATTGGCGGAAGCGCCGATAATCGCGATGGTCTTGACCGATTTGAGAACGGACCGGATATCGGCATCGGCATATCGATCATGATCGGAATAGCTTGAACTATGGTTGTTCATTGCTGCATCGATTAAGGTTTGCTTCATGATGCTTAGAAAGTTGCTGGCCGCATCGTGCGTTATCGCCGTCCTGATCATCCTTGTCGAGATGAGTCCTTTCGCCGGGGCCATCTCAGGAACGTTCAGTTGCGTTTGGACACACTATGATCAAGAAATCATACGTGGTGTATTCACTCTGGCGGCTGTAGTATCGGGCGCTTTTGTGGCCACAGGTCAATGGCGCTCACGCCAGAAAGAACTCAGAGCGCTGCGGCAAAGCGACACGCGCGACGCGATTTATGCGGAAGTTCGAGACCAATGGCGATCACTCATGTATTTTCGGCTGGAAAATTCGAGTACGGCAGACATTACCAACAAGACCATGTTGCCATATTTGCTGCCACAACCCCAGCCGAGTTTCTTTGACCCAGGGAAAATCGACATATCGTTGCTTTCCAGCGAAGAGATCAACTGGCTGTCGCAGTATTCTCAAAAAATAATTCGCTATAATCTTGCGATTGAGACAGCAAATGACATGCGGGTCGCAAACATTCCTCTAAGCAGAAAAAAAGGACTTGTGGACGACTGTTATCAACAGTTAATGCTTGCTCGTGATCTGGCGGAGAGGGCCATGAATGTTTTGGAAGACGAGCTACTTTTCTCAACGCCCATGTCGTACAAAACTGAAAAACAAAGGATTCTTGGCTCGCAGACTCATGTCAGTAGGAAGGCTTGAGACCTACATCGGTTTCGGGCAACTCCGAATAACCACCGAAACCGGCGGGCTTTGGCTTATTTTCTTTGGTCATAGCTTTTCCTCTCAACTAAAGTAGCATTCCTCGCAAATTTTGCAAGCTGTTACTCGTCCCGCCACTGCGGAATGCGATCTTCCAGAAAGGCTCCGATTCCCTCCTCGGCGTCCTGCGCCAGCATATTGTCCACCATGACCGCCGCCATCTCTTCATAGGCGGAAACAAGGTCAAGATCGGCCTGCCGATAGAATGCCGCCTTCCCGGTCTTGAGCGTATGCGCAGACTTCGTTGCAATGTTGCGCGCATATTGCAACGTGATCTTCTGGAGATACTCAACGGGCACCACCCGATTGACCAGACCGATTTCTCGCGCATGACTTGGCGTGATCGCCTCGCCGGTCAGCAGCATTTCCATCGCGTGTTTGCGGTGCACATTGCGCGACAGCGCCACCATAGGTGTTGAACAGAAAAGCCCGATATGGACACCGGGCGTGCAAAAAGTCGCGTCTTCACTCGCTATAGCCAGATCGCACGAAGCGACAAGTTGACATCCCGCCGCTGTGGCAAGCCCGTTCACTTCGGCAATCACCGGCTTGGGGTGATTGACGATGGCCTGCATCACGGTCGCGCAGCGCTTCATGATGTCCGCGAAATAAGCGCGTCCTCGGTCTGAATCTTCTCTGTGGGGCGTCATTTCCTTCAAATCATGCCCCGCGCAGAACAAATGCCCGTTTGCAGCGATGATGAGAATACGCATTGTCTCGTCGCTCTCGGCTGCCGCCAGGGCGTCCGACAACGCATCGAGCATGGCTTCAGACAAAGTGTTCGCGGGCGGATTGTTCAACACCAGACGCGTCACCCCGCCTTCAAGATGCTGAATTGCGAGCGGTTGCCGATCAAGCGACTCAGGCACTCTTATGTTGACGATATCGGCCATGTGCCGCTCCCGGCGAAGTTGTGTTGCTCCCCATGTAGATTGTTGCAAATGTGGCGGCAACATTCGTCAGTTTCGAAGCACGCATATGCAAATGCCAAACCCCGTGATGAGTATCGCAGAACTGCGAACATTCATTGCCAAGGAATTCCCGCAAAGCGTGGATGATTTCCCCGATCTGGAAGTGACGCGGGTCGATGCCGGACGCGTGGACCTGCGCATGCGCGCCCTGACCCGCCATTTGCGGCCCGGCGGCACGGTCTCAGGCCCGACCCTGTTCGGTCTCGTCGATCTGGCGGGCTACTTCTGCGTCCTCACCCATATCGGCCCGGAAGCCTTGTCCGTTACGACCAATCTCAACATCAACTTCATGCGCAAAGCCGATCCCGGTCTTCTGGACGTTGAGGCACGCATATTGAAACTCGGCAAGCGGCTTATGGTGTTTGACGCTTCAGTCACCCAAAGCGATGCTGACAACATCATCGCCCATGCGACGGGAACTTACGCCATTCCGCCGCGCAAGCAGGAAGGGTAGCGGCTTGGACGGCATCATCACGGCGGGGATTCTTGTGGTCGGCGACGAGATCCTCTCAGGCCGCACCAAGGACAAGAATGTCGGTTTCCTTGCCGACTATCTCACCGGCATGGGCATTGATCTCAAAGAAGTGCGCATCGTGTCCGATGATACTGGGGCCATCGTGGAGGCAATCAACGCGCTTCGCTCGCGCTACACCTATGTGTTTACGAGCGGCGGCATCGGCCCGACTCATGACGACATCACCGCCGAAGCGGTATCAGTCGCATTTGGCCTGCCCTGCATACAGCATCCCGAGGCCATGGAAATTTTGGAAGAGCACTATGCGCGTTCCAACATGGAATTCACCGATGCTCGAAAGCGCATGGCGCGGACACCCCAGGGCGCCACGCTGATCGACAATCCCGTTTCAAAGGCCCCAGGCTTTGTTGTCGAAAACGTTCACGTGATGGCGGGTGTACCCAAAATCATGCAGGCCATGATGGATTCGCTCGCCCCCAGCCTGAAGGGCGGGCAAAGAATGCTGTCGCAGAGCGTCGAATGCGCGTTCGGCGAAGGGAACATCGGAGGACCTCTGGGACTTATTCAAGAAGACCATCCCGACACGATGATCGGCTCCTACCCGCGCTTCGAGGATGGCAACCACACAACGCAAATTGTGGTGCGCGGACGGGCGCAGGAAGCCGTGACGGCCGCCGTGGAAGCCGTTGAAAACATGCTCTCAGCACTGCGCGATCAGTTGCGCTGAGCGGGACTGCACAGTAGAGGACACTCCCGGCTGCCCTTCGGCGAGGTCACGACCGACATGTCAACTTCCCCCAAAGCCTTTCCCGTTTCCTGGGACCAGTTCCACCGTGACTGCAAGGCGCTCGCCTGGCGTCTCTCCGGTTCGGGCGACGAACCCATGCCTTGGAATTCGGTTGTGGCCATCACACGCGGCGGCCTTGTACCTGCTGCAATCATCGCGCGCGAATTGGGCATTCGTACCATCGAAACCGTCTGCATCGCCTCTTATCACGAGTACAAGGATCAGGGTGATCTGGAGGTGATCAAGGGCATTGATGAAAGCATGATCAGCAGCGACGGCGGCAAGGGCGTGCTGGTGATCGATGATCTGACCGACACGGGAAAAACGGCCATGAAAGTGCGCAACATGCTGCCAAACGCGCACATTGCGACCGTTTATGCCAAACCGACGGGTCGCCCTTTTGCCGATACGTTCGTGACTGAAGTCAGTCAGGACACTTGGATTTATTTTCCATGGGACATGGAGATGTCCTATGTGGAGCCGATTTCCGGGTTGAAGGACGGCTGAGGCCGGACTTTTGAGCGCCACCTCCCCGTCGTCATCGAATGTGCAACCGGGCTACACCTATCGGCGCGATCTGCCCTTCTCGACAAAGCGCATCATTGGAGCTGATGGCCGTATCGGGCTCATCATTCTGGCCTCTGACTACACGCTGGAGCACGAATTCCGCCTTGTCCTGCAAGAGTTGGATCGACCAGGCCTTGCTCTTTATCACGCGCGCATTGCCAACGACCCGAAGATCACCGTTTCTTCCCTGCGCGCTATGGAAGCGAGTATTGCCGACATGGCCGACACGCTTCTTCCTGGGGATCAGCTTGACGTCATCTCTTACTGCTGCACGTCGGCCTCTTTCGTTCTCGGACCTGCGCGGATCGATGCAATATTGGAAAGATCCAAGCCTGGAGCACGCAAGACCAACCCTGCAAGCGCGGCGATCGCTGCTCTCAAGGCTTTAGAAGCGAAAAGAGTGGCCGTGCTGACGCCCTATGCGGACGACATCAATAAGCAAATCGCATCCACCCTCACCGAAAGCGGGTTCACCATCGCCGCCTTCGGTTCCTTCAGTGAAGAGCATGACGCGGTGGTGAGCCAGATCACGGCGGAAAGCGTTTTCACCGCGCTGGAAACGCTGATCATTAACAGATCGGTCGACGCAGCCTTCGTTTCCTGCACATCGATTGGCATATTGCTCGACATCGCTGCGATGGAAGCCAGACTTGGCATCCCGGTCGTGTCTTCCAACCAGGCGCTCGCTTGGCACTGCTTGCGATTGGCGGGATGCGAGACAAGAGCAGACCGTTTCGGCAAGCTCTTTTCGATTTGATCCGCTTATCCACGATCCCTTGTCAGGGTGAAAGCGCGCGCTTATCCAACGTGTTCACACTGTGTTCGCGTCGCTTGATTCGTGGCGCGCACCAATTGCGGGCAGACAAACATGGCAGACCTCTTCGACACGGCGCTTGAGTCCCCAGCAAACCCTGTCGAAAACCGTAAGCCCAAACGCGTGCCAAAAGCGGCAAACGGCGCTGCGGGAAAGGGCGCGGATCAGGATTACACCGCCTCTGACATCGAAGTACTTGAAGGGCTGGAACCCGTTCGTCGCCGGCCGGGCATGTATATTGGCGGCACCGATTCCAAGGCGATGCATCATCTGTTTGCAGAGGTCATCGACAATTCCATGGATGAAGCCGTCGCGGGCCATGCCAGTTGGATCGAAGTTGAGCTGGGCGATGAGGGCTATCTGACCGTGACCGACAATGGCCGCGGCATCCCAATCGACCCGCACCCGAAATTCAAGGACAAGTCAGCGCTCGAAGTGATTATGACCACGCTGCATGCGGGCGGAAAGTTCGACGGCAAGGCCTATGAGACATCCGGCGGATTGCATGGCGTGGGCATCTCCGTCGTCAACGCCCTGTCGGATGATCTCGTGGTGGAAGTCGCCAGAGGCCGTCAGTTGTTCCGCCAGACCTTCTCGCGGGGACAAACCAAAAGCGGTGTTGAGCAACTCGGAGAGGTCAACAATCGGCGCGGCACGAAGGTGCGGTTTCATCCCGATCCGGAAATCTTCGGGGCCAAGGCGCAGTTCGATCCGCTCAAACTGTTCAAGATGGCGCGTTCGAAGGCTTATCTTTTCGGCGGTGTTGAAATTCGCTGGAGTTGCGACCCGTCGCTTGTCGGCGGCAAGGACGAGGTCACCGAGAAGGCCAAGTTTCATTTTCCGGGCGGCTTGAAAGACTATCTGGAAGCCTCACTGGGCAAGCAGATGCGGGTCACCGAAGCGCCGTTCTCCGGCTCAACCACCAAGAAAAGCGGTCACGGCGCCGTAGAATGGGCCGTTTGCTGGTATGGCGATGACGGTTTCGTCAATTCCTACTGCAACACGGTGCCGACCGGTGAAGGTGGAACGCATGAGGCCGGGTTCAGGCTGGCGCTGACACGCGGGCTGAAGGCTTATGCGGAACTGATTGGAAACAAAAAGGGCAACGTCATCACCACCGATGATGTGATGACATCGGCTGCGGCCATGATCTCCGTGTTCATTCGTGAGCCGGAATTCGTTGGCCAAACGAAAGACAAGTTGGCCACGCAGGAAGCGCAGAAGATCGTTGAAAGCACCGTTCGAGACGCTTTCGACCATTGGCTTGCTGCCTCCCCTGCCCAATCCGCGAAGCTTCTTGAATGGGTGATCGACCGTGCCGAGGAGCGCCTGCGCCGCCGTCAAGAAAAGGATGTCGCGCGCAAGAATGCGACCCGCAAACTGCGCCTGCCAGGCAAGCTTGCCGATTGTTCAAAAAACGCCAAGGGCGGCACGGAGATCTTCATCGTGGAGGGCGATTCCGCTGGTGGTTCGGCCAAACAGGCGCGAAACCGCCAAAACCAGGCAATCCTGCCGCTGCGCGGAAAAATTCTCAACGTTGCGTCTGCGAGCCGGGACAAGCTCGCCAATTCGCAGCAAATCAACGATCTGGTACAGGCGCTGGGATGTGGAACGCGATCAAAATTCCGCATAGAAGACGTGCGCTATGACCGCGTGATCATAATGACTGACGCCGATGTTGACGGGGCCCATATCGCTTCGCTGCTGATCACCTTTTTCCATCAGGAGATGCCGGGCCTCATCGAGGCCGGTGCGCTGTACCTTGCCGTGCCGCCGCTCTTCAAACTCACCCAGGGCGGCAAAACGCTTTACGCGCGGAACGAGGCCCATAAGGACGAACTGCTGGAGAACGCCTTTTCTGGCGGCAAGAAAATCGAAATCGGGCGTTTCAAGGGGTTGGGCGAAATGATGCCAGCCCAGCTGAAAGAAACAACGATGGACCCGGCCAAACGCACGCTCTTGCGCGTCTCAATCGACGCAGCAGCACCGGCTAAGGATTCCATCAACCGACTGATGGGCAATAAGCCGGAGCTGCGTTTTCAGTTCATTCAAGAGAACGCGCAGTTCGCGGATGACGAATTGCTTGATGTGTAGCCAACACCCAACAGCCAACTAATCTGAAGAAACAACCCGGCCCGCCGCGGCGTCTGGGTTCGGAACCTTTTCCAAGGCGTAATCCTGCGGGTTGCCGGAACCTGCAGTGTCATCAAACAGAATGGCGGTCATCTGTTCACGCTCAGCTCCGTCAGCCTGCGCCAGCGCGCGTGAGAGCGATTCATGCACCCATACATCCTTGCCGGGCGGCAGAGTTTTGGCTGCACGCGACATCATGACGAGCCCGCGCACGCGATTTGGACTGATGCCCTCGCCGTTGAACAGCATTTCGCCAAGTTCGGCTTGCGCCAGAACATGGCCCTTGCGGGCAGACAGGCTCAGCCAAAGCACACCACTGCGCGGCTGGGCGCCAACGCGGCCCGAACGATACAGCCTGCCAAGCTGATATTGCGCTTCCGGATCCTGATAGAGCGCCGCCGCACGATAGAAGCGAAATTCCGCACGGCGCGGATCGGCGGTGATAAAGCCGTCAATGCCGGTCAGGTCGTACCGGCCAAGACTGACAACCGCGCTCGAAACATATGCGAGATTGTGCTGCGCCGGGAACTGCTCGGAAAAGCGGGCGGCAATCTTGCTGAAAAGATCATAGGCAGCGCGGTGGTCCTGCCCCTCGCCCGTGCCGGTTTGCAGCATGCGCGCAAGTTTCCACTGCGAGGCGATGTCGTTGCGCGATGCCCCGAAACGGAAGGCGCCCAGCGCTTCGTCAAAGGCGCCGCGCTTCAGCGCCTGATAGCCATAGCGCAGCACATTGCGCGGCTCCTCATCGCTACTGAACAGCTTCGAAGCGTCGAAGCCATACGCGGCGGGGGAGCCGACAAGCGCGGCAGCAAATGCGCCAACAAGGAGGCTCTTACATATCGACATAGGCCTGCTTTTCTTTCTTCCCCCCGGGATGAGTGATTGCGCCATATTTGGCCGAACCGACCGTCTGCGCATATTTCCAGATTGCGCCGGATGTGAAATCAGTTTCACGCTCCGTCCACGATTTTGCGCGTTCGGCGAGTTCTTCCTTCGACAAGCGCACATGAATGCTGCCCTCAACAGCATCAAGATCGATCATATCGCCGTCGCGCAGCAGGCCGATCGGGCCGCCAACGGCTGCCTCCGGCCCAACATGGCCAATGCAGAAACCACGGGTTGCGCCCGAAAAGCGTCCATCGGTGATCAGCGCAACCTTGTCGCCCATGCCCTGCCCGTAAAGTGCGGCTGTGGTCTGCAACATTTCGCGCATGCCTGGCCCACCTTTCGGCCCCTCATAGCGGATGACGATAACATCGCCTTCCTCGTAAGCCTTGTTGTTGACGGCTTCGAACGCCTCTTCTTCGCTGTCGAAGCAACGCGCCGGGCCGGAAAACTGCTGATGCGAAAGACCGGCAACTTTCACGATGGCACCTTCCGGGGCAAGATTGCCCTCCAGACCAACGACGCCGCCGGTTGACGTGATCGGGTTGGAAACGGGATAAATGACGTCCTGATCATCATTCCAGGCGACATGCTCCATATTTTCGGCGATTGTGCGGCCTGTCACGGTCATGCAGTCGCCATGCATATGACCACCGTCGAGCAGCGCCTTCATCAAGAGCGGAATGCCGCCGACCTCGAACATATCCTTGGCCACGTATTTCCCGCCGGGTTTCAAATCAGCAATATACGGCGTGCGCTTGAAGATTTCGCAAACGTCGCGAAGATCGAAATCGATACCGCATTCATGAGCGATGGCGGGCAAATGCAAACCGGCATTGGTTGAGCCGCCAGACGCGGCAACGACCGTGGCAGCATTTTCCAGCGCCTCGCGGGTCACAATATCGCGCGGGCGAATGTTGCGGGCGATCAGTTCCATGATCTTCTCACCCGCTGCCATGCAGAACCGGTCTCGGATCTCATAAGGGGCCGGAGCGCCAGCCGAATAGGGCAGCGCAAGACCAATGGCCTCCGAAACGGTTGCCATCGTGTTAGCGGTGAACTGCGCGCCGCAGGCGCCGGCAGACGGGCAAGCAACCTTTTCCAACTCGTCCAAATCCTCGTCAGACATCTCGCCGATGGAATGCTGACCGACGGCTTCGAAAAGATCTTGAACCGTGACAGGGCGACCTTTGAACGTGCCCGGCAGGATCGACCCGCCATAAATGAAAATGGAAGGCACATTGAGCCGCACCATGGACATCATCATTCCGGGCAAGGATTTGTCGCATCCTGCCATGCCCACCATCGCGTCATAGCAGTGGCCGCGCATCGTCAGTTCGACCGAGTCGGCAATCACTTCGCGCGAAACCAGCGAAGCCTTCATGCCCTGGTGACCCATGGCGATACCGTCTGTCACCGTGATGGTGGTGAATTCGCGCGGCGTGCCATTTGCGGAACTGACGCCCTTTTTGACCGCCTGTGCCTGCCGCATCAGCGAAATGTTGCAGGGCGCCGCTTCATTCCAGCAGGTCGCCACACCGACCAAAGGTTGGTGGATCTGCTCGCTCGTCAGCCCCATGGCGTAAAGATAGGAGCGGTGCGGCGCGCGGGATGGCCCTTCGGTTACCCGGCGGCTGGGCAGTCGGCTCTTGTCAAAAACCTTGGCGTCCATAGTCGTAGCATTCCCTGCATCCGCCCATTTCAAGTCCACGGCATGCGTGCTGCCGAAGTCAGGAGCGGGATCTGCTGTGTGAGCGGATTTTGTGTTTGAAAAACGGCATCGCCCCCGCGGCTCTGCCTATATCGAACAAGTTGCCAAAGGTCTGTTGCAGATGAGGCACAGCTGCGTTTCATTGCGTTTAACCTGTGCATGATTTTGCACCGCGTGATGGAGGCGAAGATGGCAAACGAGCCAAAGGAGAACGCAGATAGCGGGCATTTCAGTGCCGCTTATGATCTGGAATCAGGCGAACAAACCAAAGCGCACTACGCATCTTGGGCCGACAGCTACGACCGTGAAGTCAGCGAAGAAAATGCCTATGCCCAACCCGTGCGGGTGGCCGAAATGGTCGGACGCTTCGTCAGCGACACAGACGCGCTGATTCTCGATGCAGGCTGTGGATCGGGCTTGAGTGGAACAGCGTTGGCCGCAAGCGGCTTCAGGCACCTGCATGGCTGCGATTTCTCGCAAGAGATGCTCGCAAAGGCGGCGGAAAAGGGTGTCTATGCCAAACTCTTTGCCGCTGATCTCAATGCAGGTCTGCCGGACGTCGACTCACAGACTTTCGATGTCGTCACTTGCGTTGGCGTCTTTTCCTTCGGCCATGTGGAGCCGGATGCCTGTGATGAGCTTCTGCGGGTTTTGAAACCGGGCGGCTTTCTCATCATCGCACTGAATGATCCGTTCTGGCAGCGCGGCGATCTGGCATCAAAAATCGAACAGCTGGAGGGCGACAAAAGGGTGATTGTCCGCGCCAAGGAGTTTGGCGACCACCTGCCCGGCCATAACGTCATGGGCTGGGTCATCGCATTGGAGAAGACATCATGACCGGCAAATGTCGAGCCGCGCTGGTCACCGGTGGAAACAGGGGGATTGGACTCGCCATCTGCCAAGGTCTTCATGAAGCCGGTCTGGACGTTGTCCTGGCCTCTCGTGACGAGGCGGCGGGACGACAGGCAGCCTCTGAAATCGGCTGCAGAAGCATTGTTTTGGATCTTGAGCACCCCAATGGCTTCGCTGACGCACTGGACGCTGCAGGACCCATTGACATCCTTGTCAACAATGCGGGCGTTCTGCTGAGAGACGGGATGTTGGAAGCACCGCAGGACTTCGAGACTTCTCTTCAGGTCATGTTCAAGGCGCCGTTTGAACTGATCCGCCAAACAGTTCCTCACATGAAAACCGTCGGATATGGCCGCATCGTCAATGTTTCCTCGGATTGGGGCTCGTTCGCGGCAGGCCTGCATGGGCCGGGTGGCTACGGAGTCGCGAAAGCCGCACTCAACGCGCTGACCCTCGCATTGTCACGCGAACTGCCCAGCTGCATCAAGATCAATGCGATGTGCCCGGGATGGGTTCGCACGCGAATGGGAGGAGACGCCGCCAGTCGAAGCCCCGAGCAAGGTGCGGACACTGCGATCTGGCTCGCACAGCTGCCGAAAGATGGCCCTACCGGCGGCTATTTTCGCGATAGAAAGGCGATCGAATGGTGATCTGCCGCTAAACCGGCAGGTCGTCCTCTTCCATCAGCTCTTCTTTGGTCACCGTTTTATCGGTCACGGTTGCGCTTTCCAGAATGTGGTCGACAACCTTTTCCTCGAAGATCGGTGCACGCAGGCCGCCAATCGCTTCCGGCGTGTTGCGGAAGAAATCGAAAATCGCCTGTTCCTGACCGGGATATTGCTGCATCTGCTGCATCACAGCACGCTGCAATTCGTCTTCGGTGACTTCGATCTCGGCCTTCTCGCCAATCTCGGCCAGAACCAGACCAAGCCTCACGCGGCGTTCGGCCAGCTTGCGATAATCTTCGCGTGCCTTTTCCTCAGTCGTGTCTTCATCTTCGAAGGTCTTGCCCGCCTGCTCCAGATCGCGGGCAATCTGGGTCCAGATATTGTCGAACTCCTGCTCCACCATGCCTTGCGGCAGGTCGAAACTGTGTGACTCGTCCAGCTTGTCGAGCAATTGACGCTTCACCTTCTGGCGCGTCTGCGCTCCATACTGGCTGACAATCTGGTCCTTCACGATCTCTTTGAGCTTTTCGAGGCTCTCAAGGCCCAAGGATTCGGCCAGCTTGTCGTCAATGGCGAGGTCTGCAGGAGCTGCGACTTCATGCACCGACACTTCAAATTCCGCCGCTTTTCCGGCCAGATTTTCGGCGCTGTAATCTTCGGGGAACGTCACTTTGACGATCTTGTCTTCGCCAGCCTTGACGCCGATCAGTTCATCTTCAAATCCCGGGATAAAGGTGTTTGACCCAAGGACGAGGGTCGCGTTCTCGTCCGCGCCGCCCTCAAAGGCTTCGCCGTCGATCTTACCGACATAATCCATAGTCACGCGGTCTTTGTCTTCAGCAGCACCGTCCTTGGCCTCATAGCTGCGATTGTTCTGCGCGATGCGTTCGATCTGCTCGTCGACCTCTTCATCAGCAACGTCAACGACCGGACGTTCAATTTCGATGGAGGCAAAATCGGCAACCTCGAAATCGGGCACGATTTCATACTCGATCTGAAACTCGAAATCCTTCCTTCCGTCGAGAATTTCCTCTGCCTCTGCCTCGTCCTCGGTCATGACGATTTTGGGTTGCTGGGCAGCCTTTTCCTTGCGCTCGGCAATGATGGCCTTGGTCTGCTCATCGATTGTTTCATTGACCAACTCGCCCATGGCGGATTTGCCGTAAAGCTTGGTCACATGCGACATAGGCACCTTGCCGGGACGAAAGCCATTGATGCGCACCCGGCCTTTCAGATCGGCCAGTTTTTCGTCGCGCTTGGCGATCATGTCCTGCGTGGGCACCACCACGGAAATGGCGCGCTTCAGCCCTTCATTGAGCGTTTCGGTAACCTGCATCTTGCCCTCTTGACGTCTGACGCCGCGCCGCTGACGCGCCGTAATCCTCATGCGTGGGCCGGGACACGCAGCCGTCCTGCCCTGTCGCTGTTGTTTTGTGCCGGAAATGACATGTCGTTTCACGGTTTGCCAAGCAAGATGCCCCGCGCGCCGCGAAAACGCCGGTTGTGGGGCGGGCTGTTAGCAAGGAAATGCCCGTTGGGCAATGGGGCTGAACGGCAAAGGGAACCGCCCGCCCGCAAGAGATTACGTTACGCGATTGCCGCGCTGCTGATAGTCGGGATGATCCCAGAGCCGATTGGCAATCACATCTTCAAAGATGTCCACCGCCGCCAACACGTCCTCGTCATCAACATATAGGGGTGTAAACCCGAAGCGCATGATGTTGGGCGCACGAAAATCGCCAATCACGCCGCGCGCGATCAGTGCCTGCATCGCGGCATAGCCATGGTCAAAAGCAAAGGAGACCTGGCTGCCACGCTGCCCGCCGTCTCGAGGGCTGACCAATTCAAGCCCATCGCACCGGCGCTCCACCTCCGCAATGAACAAGTCACCCAAGCGAAGCGACGCAGAGCGAACTTCGGACATATAGACGTCTTTCCAAACGGAAAGTGCTGCTTCCAGCGCCGTCATCTGCAGAACCGGCGGCGTGCCAACGCGCATGCGCTCAATGTCCAGCGCCGGTCGATAGGAAGGATCAAAGGCAAACGGTTCGGCATGACCGAGCCACCCTGCCAGAGCGGGTTCCACGCTCTTCACCAGGTCCGGTCGCACATAGATGAAAGCCGGAGCACCGGGGCCACCATTCAGGTACTTATAGGTGCATCCGACAGCGAACTCGCAGTTTGACCCCGCCAGGTCGACTTCGATGGCGCCCGCGCTATGCGCCAGGTCCCAAATCATCACGCAGCCCGCTTCCTGCGCCATTTGGGTGGTGGCTCGCATGTCATGCATACGACCCGTGCGATAATCGACTTGTGTGAGCATGACAGCCGCGACGTCGGCATTGATCGCGTCGAGCACAGCGTCCGGCTCAGGCGTTTCCAGCCGATAGTCGCGGCCTTTCAGCCTCATCAGCCCTTCCGCCATGTAGAGATCGGTTGGAAAGTTACCGCTATCCGACACGATGACGTTGCGGTCGGGGCGCATGTCCAATGCGGCTGCCAGAGCCTGAAACACCTTGATGGAAAGCGTGTCGCCCATCACAACACTGCCGGAGGGCGCACCGATCAGTGACGCAATCTGAGTGCCAACTCGCACCGGCTGTTCCATCCAGCCGCAGTCGTTCCAACCCTTGATCAGTTGCCCGCCCCACTGAGCCTCGACACAATCTGCGACCGCTGAGCTGACCGCTTTCGGCAGAGGGCCGAGCGAGTTGCCATCGAGATAAATGATGCCTTCCGGCAATTCGAACAGGTGTTTCTTTGGTAGATTGGCTGGGGGCAGATTGGTTGAAGACATCACTAAAGATCGCCACGCAGGGCCCAAAGTTCAGGGAATAACTCCACCTCAAGCATTTTTCGAAGATATTTGACACCGCTCGTGCCGCCGGTGCCGCGTTTCACACCGATGACGCGCTCCACCGTCGTCACATGATTGAAACGCCAGCGGCGAAAATAGTCCTCCAGATCGACCAGTTTTTCCGCCAGTTCATACAGGCTCCAATGCTCGCGCGGGTTCTCGTAAACGCGCTTCCAGGCCACTGAAACCGCCTCACTCGCGACATGTGGCGTGTCGAGACGAAAAACGGTTTCGTCAAACTTCATGGTGAACCGTGCTTCCAACAAGCGTAGCGCGACGTGATACAGGCTTGGACTGGCCAGTTCCTCGTCCAACATCGCGTGAAGCCGCGGTCTGTGCTCATGAACACGCATCATTGCGCGGTTTCTGTTGCCAAGCAGAAATTCAATCAGCCGATATTGATGCGATTGGAACCCTGATGAAGCGCCGAGCTGCTCGCGAAACGTAGTGTAGTCGCTGGGCGTCATGGTGCGCAGCACATCCCAGGCATTGTTCAATTGCTCAAAGATGCGCGCCACGCGGGCCAGCATTTTGAACACTTCGTCCTCACGCCCCTGAAGCATCAAGGATCGCGCGGCGTTGAGTTCGTGCAGGATCAGCCGCATCCACAATTCAGACGTTTGATGCTGGATGATAAACAGCATCTCGTCGTGAGCATTGGACAGTGGATTTTGTGATGCCAGAAGCGTGTCCATGGCCAGATAGTCGCCATAGCTCATGTCCTGAGCGAAGGACATTTTTGCACCGTCTTCGGCCGGATCGACAGGTTGGGTCATGGCAAAGTACCCACACTCATGCGAGCACCTTCAACATCAGCAACTTCCCCAATTTAACCGGAATCAAGTCAATACGTTCCGCTTGCAAAGCGGGAAACTCTGTTGTCACACAAACGCCTGATATCAAGTTAGCCGCGCGACGGCTTCAATTCCCGAGCCACGCAATCGCGCAGAAGTTGACGGTTGGTTTCACCATGCTGAGCGACACAAGCCCGCCGCACTTCAAGAAACCGTTCAGTGGGTTCGTTGGAACTCACACGCCGTCCCAATATCTGGCCAAAGTTCTCAAGCAGAAAGGAGAGATTTCCATTCTCATCTTCCTCTTCGGTGCGCACCGATAAAAGAGCACGGCCGGCGCCGATGATCCGACCAAACAGTTTAAGCTCTGATTTCTGACCCGCCGCCAGTCGCGGGAGCCGAATTGGATAGTACCAGACCGTGCCACCCTCCCGATGAAGTTCACGTGGCATTACTTGTCGGTTGTCGACAGAGGCATCGAAGTCGATACGGCCGCCAAAACTAACGAGCCGCAATAACTCTCCCGAACTCATCTCGTTGCCGGCGTTGTGTGCTGTGACAAGAAGTTCGACGTGGTCGCCAACTTCAAGGCGTCTATCGGCATTCAACGTCATGCTCAGGCACAAATATGTGTGCCAGTTACGTGAGGACCCGCAATTGGTTGCCGTTTGCGGGCCGGACTGGAGAAGCAGTGACAACAGCAAGATCGCCGGTATGGCCAGCCAAATGCTGCGTCCTTTGATGGCATCAAGCACAAATCATCTCATTCTGCTGCAAGTTTCTCGCGGCAGGATGTCACGTTATGCTGAACAAAACGGAAGCGATCTGGTAGAATGCAGTGATCGCAAATCAACCGTTTCACAGACAAGCGTGGCTCAGCACTCTGCTGTTACGCATCGGGGTCTGCAATAACGGAAGAGAATGGTGCGGCTGAGAGGAATCGAACCTCCACATCTTTCGATACTGGAACCTAAATCCAGCGCGTCTACCAGTTCCGCCACAGCCGCGAATCTTGCGCCAGCGCGCTATAGCAGAGCCGCCCCACCGGTCAACTGCGCACAGCATTGCGCCTAAAATTCAGGCATATTGAACCAAAAATAGTCAGCAATTGCATTGTGGATTGGCAGCGAAAATTCAAAGATCGCCAAAGGAACTGATCTTGGCAAAAAACCATGCGATTCTGAACGAAATTCGTCGAAAATCGTGCGCGGCGGGTTGAATTTTGCCCAGAAAGTTCGAATTTCGGTCGGAAATGGCACGCTATGTGCAGAGAACATCAGTGAGATTCAGCGGTTCCCGCGTCGAGTATTGCGTGGTCGGACACAGCAATCACCATTCAATCAATAAGGACTTTGCCGCGTGAAAAAGATCGAGGCGATCATCAAGCCGTTCAAACTGGATGAGGTAAAGGAAGCGCTTCAAGAAGTCGGGCTTCAGGGCATCACCGTTGTGGAGGCCAAGGGCTTTGGTCGCCAGAAGGGACACACCGAACTCTATCGCGGCGCCGAATATGTGATCGACTTTCTGCCGAAGGTGAAGATCGAAGTCGTCGTCAATGACGATCAGGCGGAAGCCGCCATAGAGGCCATTCGCAAGGCTGCCGAAACCGGCCGCATTGGCGATGGCAAGATCTTCGTCTCCTCCATCGAGCAAGCCATTCGCATTCGTACCGGTGAGACCGGTGCAGATGCCGTTTAACAACCCAAAACAAGTTCACCTCACCTCAGGAAGGACCTTTTCATGACAAGTGCCAACGACATCCTCAAAAAGATGAAGGATGATGAGGTCGAATATCTCGACCTACGCTTCACCGACCCGCGCGGCCAGATGCAGCATGTCACACTGCACAACAGCCAGGTTGATGAGGATTTGTTCGCCGATGGCGCCATGTTTGACGGCTCTTCCATCGCAGGCTGGAAGGCGATCAACGAATCCGACATGGTTTTGATGCCTGATCTCGAGACGGCCTACATGGATCCTTTCTATGCGCATTCCACCATGGCCGTTTTCTGCGACATTCTCGAGCCTGACACGGGCGAAGGCTATGCGCGCGATCCACGCATGACCGCCAAACAGGCCGAGGCCTACATCAAGTCGGGCGGCTTTGGTGACACGGCCTATTTCGGTCCCGAGCCCGAATTCTTCATCTTCGACGATGTGAAGTTCAAGGCCGATCCCTACAAGACCGGTTTCGAATTGGATTCCGACGAACTGCCGATCAACACCGATGCCGACTATGAAGTGGGCAATCTGGGCCACCGTCCGCGCACCAAGGGCGGCTACTTCCCGGTCAACCCGATCGACTCGGCGCAGGATATCCGCTCCGAGATGCTCACCGTGCTCGGTAAGATGGGCGTGAAGGTTGAAAAGCATCACCACGAGGTTGGTGCAGCTCAGCACGAATTGTCGATGATCTTCAACACGCTGACCCGCAAGGCGGACGAAGTGCAGTTGTACAAATACAGCGTTCACAACGTTGCTCAGGCCTATGGCAAGACGGCGACCTTCATGCCTAAGCCGGTTTTTGGCGACAACGGCACCGGAATGCATGTGCACCAGTCGCTGTGGAAGGACGGCAAACCACTGTTTGCAGGCGATGAATATGCCGGTCTGTCGGAAACCTGCCTCTACTACATCGGTGGGATCCTGAAGCACGCCAAAGCGCTCAATATGTTCACCAATCCGTCGACCAATTCCTACAAGCGTCTGGTCCCGGGCTACGAGGCTCCGGTTCTGCTTGCATATTCGGCTCGTAACCGTTCAGCATCGTGCCGTATTCCTTATGTCGCTTCGCCCAAAGGCAAGCGCATGGAAGTGCGCTTCCCCGACCCGATGGCCAACCCCTATCTGGCCTTCGCAGCCATGCTGATGGCTGGTCTCGACGGCATCAAGAACAAGATCCATCCGGGCGACCCAATGGACAAGGACCTGTACGATCTGCCGCCGAGGCAGCTCAAGCGCATTCCAACCGTTTGCGGATCGCTGCGTGAGGCCATTGAAGCCTGCCGCAAAGACCACAAGTTCTTGCTCGAAGGCGGTGTCTTCACCCAGGATCAGATCGAGGGTTACATTGAGTTGAAAGAGGAAGAGAACGAGCGCTACGAACAGACCCCTCATCCGGTCGAGTTCGACATGTACTACTCGCTGTAAGTCTCTCCATCAGCACCAAAACCAAGACCGGGTCGCAAATGCGGCCCGGTTTTTTGTGCCTGCGACTTGCGTCCTTCAACGGCCTGTTGCCACAAATCCTGCAACTTATTGTCATTCTCCGACAAATCTGATTGTTTGGTTCCGAAATTTCAGCGTTTTCAGTCTCTTTCGTCCAGTTGCCACCATGAAGTCACTGCTCCAGCGTTTCACGAGCAAACTCATCTCCAAGGGTGATCTCACGATCACCTGGTCCGACGGCACGCATCAGCATTTGGGCGATGGCAGCGGCGATCCCGTTCATATACGCTTCAATTCGTCTTCGGCGGAGCGGGCCATCGGCATCGACCCGGCATTAAAGCTTCCCGAATGCTACATGAATGGCGATCTGGATGTGCTGGAAGGTGATATCTATCGTCTTCTCCACATCATGTTCACAAATGTCGATGCTGATCTTGGCGTTGACATTGCGCGCTCAACAAGCTGGCAGCGGATGCTGGAAAGAACGCGCTGGCTGCGCACGTTGATATCGCGTGGCAACGACGTGATTCTGGCGCGTAGAAATGTTCAGCATCATTATGATTTATCTCGTGAATTTTATGAACTGTTTCTGGATAGCGACCGCCAGTATTCCTGCGCCTATTTCGAATCTCCACAGGCCACTCTTGAAGAAGCGCAGCTTGCAAAAAAGCGCCATATCGCAGCGAAGATGGCGTTGCGACCCGGGCAAAGCGTTCTCGACATTGGCTGCGGCTGGGGCGGAATGGGTCTTTATCTGGCGCGCAACTTCGATGCCAGCGTAACCGGTATCACGCTCTCAGAGGAGCAACTCGCTGTCGCGCAGCAAAGAGCCATCGAAGCCGAACTGAGCGATCAGGCAAAGTTCATGTTGCGCGACTACCGCGATATTCGTTCCAAGTTCGACCGCATCGTGTCGGTTGGCATGTTCGAGCATGTGGGGCTGAAGAATTTCGACGAGTTCTTTGCGAAAGTCTCACACATTCTGTCCGACGACGGCGTTATGCTGCTTCACTTTATTGGACAGATGGACGAGCCCTCCCCCACCAATCCGTTCGTTGAAAAATACATCTTTCCCGGCGGCTATATTCCGGCACTGTCGGAGGTCATGCCGGCCATTGAGCGCGCCCGCCTTTATGTTACCGATATCGAAGTCCTGCGCCTGCATTATGCCGAAACGCTGCGCCATTGGCGTGAACGGTTCATGGCGAGGCGCGAAAAGGCTTTGAGCATGTATGATGAACGCTTCTGCCGCATGTGGGAGTTCTATCTGGCCGGGTCGGAAGCGGCGTTCCGTTGGCAGGGGTCGATCGTGTTTCAGGTTCAACTGTCCAAGCGCGTTGACACGCTGCCGATCACGCGCGGCTATATTGAGCAGGAAGAAGATCGTTTGCGCGCTCGTCAGTGAGTGGCCTGACCGGAGCGCGCGACACACTTTGCTGTCACACAATTGTCACAGTCACCCGCTGGCGGCTTGCTTAAGCTCTTCTCAACATTGACTTCATCTGCGCGATGCTGTGCTTGCAAGTTTGGGGTTTCGTTTGACGAGTCAGCGTCAAAAAGCCTCGGGCAAGGGAGGACTTCATGTCACTGCGCAAGACACTCGCATCACTTCTCGCGGCCACCGCAATGGCCTTCGGTACGACAAAGGCTTTGGCCACAGATCGTTTGATTGTCTTCGGCGACAGCCTCTCCGATGGCGGTTTTTTCGGAACGGTGGTGCCTGGACTGACGCCTGATACTGCAAGCTTCACGACCAACCCCGATGATGTCGCGCCGGAAGTGTTTGCCTCGATCATAGGCCTTCCCCTCAACCTGGCCTATGGACCGGGCGGCATGCCCAATGGAGGAACCAATTTTGCTATCGGTGGCGCGCGCGTCACTTTGCCGAACGCCAATGGCCAGGTCCCATTTTCGATCACGCAGCAGATCGATTTGTTCCTGGCATCTGGCGGTTCCTTTGACGGCTCGGATACGGTTTACATTCAGGGCGGTGGCAATGACTTTTTTGCTTTCGCCGGCGCCGGTGGAACCGATCCGACGATTCTGACCAACGCCGCCAATGACTTGGCAACTCAGGTTGCGCGCCTTGAGGCCGCGGGTGTCGGCAATATCGTGACCTTGTCGGTCCAGTCCGGTGGTGCCGCGCCTATCCAGGCCTTTAACATGGCCTACAAGCAGGCTTTGGCAGCCAATGGCGCCAATGTCTTGTTCTTCGACACGGATATCCTCTTCAACGAGATCATCTTCGATGCGTTGGCGCAGGGAGGCGCTACATTCGGCATCACCAACATCACGGGAAACGCCTGCCTGTCCGGCAACTCGCTTGGTTGCACCGCGGCGCAATTCGCCACGCCTGATGCAAACCGGACATTTGCCCTGGCAGACGATGTCCACCCGACTGGGATCGTACAGGAGATTCAGGGGCAGGCCATCGCTTCGGTGTTCAATGCCGGTGAGCAGGTCGCGCAACTCGCCTACGGCGCCATCGCAGTCTTCCGTTCGCAAACGGAAATAGCGGCCTCCGGTCGTTTGCCCGCGGCTTCGGCAGACGGCACGGCAACCTTCCTGCCGGGTGGCGAAGGCAGCGGCACGGTGGCCTATGTCACGGCGGGCATTCATGGCTTTGAAAACGACACGGGTCGTGCCGACGACATAGATCAGGATGGATACACGCTGGCCGCAGGCATCGAGCACGAATTTCTTCCGCAACTTATCGCGGGGCTGACATTCGCCTGGACGGATGGTGACGGCGATTTTGGCATTGGCGGTGGCTACGATTTCGACGCTTACTCAGCGACGGCCTATCTGCGCGGCACCGCGGAGACCGCGATGCCCGTAAATTATCATGCGTCGGCAACCTATGGCCGCATCGACTATGACGACATCACGCGCCCAGTCGTTCTCGGCCCGTCGATTCGTCGTCACGTCGGCAGCACGGATGCCGACTATTTTGCAATTCGCGGCGGTGTCGAACTCGATGCTGCAACGCTGGGCGGCTTCACCGTCGGCCCGGAGGTCGCGTTGAGCTATGAAAGCATCGATATTGACGGGTTCACGACGTCGGGCGCTTTGCCGAACGGAGCTGCATTCTCAACCAACGTGGCCTTCGGGGATATCGATCTCGACCAGTTCACCGGCCGCATCGGTGTGTTCGCCCGCGGCAATTTCGACGGGTTCGAACTGGGCGGACGCGTGTCCTGGAACTACGCTTTTGGAGACGACGACATTTCCGTCACAACCCGCAGCACCGGCGCGCCGGTCGCCTTTACGCGCAATGTGGGTGATGTGGATGAAAGCTATCTGTCGTTTGAAATCTCCGCATCGGGTCACCTATCGGAACGTGCGAAACTTACGGCGGCAATCTCCGGTGACCTGTTCCGCGACGACCAGACCCGTCTAGCGGGCAAGATCGGCCTTGACATCGCGTTTTGATTGAGACTTTCGGACTGTCAGGCGGCCAGAGCAAATCTCGCCCAGATTGAATCGTTTGAGCGCAGGGAATTTGTGGCTTGACATTCCTTGATGCAGGGGTGCGCGTGCGACGCCGTGGTGCGGGCACCACAAGTTCGTGCGCAAAGGAACAAGTTCAAACGATTGCAAATTACTTTTCATTCTCATTGCCTTGCACATCATTTGCTTGGGTGTCTTTTCCGCTCTGGCGGCTTCGAAATCCTCGCGCGATGACCAGCATCGCTCTGCGGTGTTCTCCTGGCCAGATCGAAAAATCCATCCCATCAAACTGCTCCAATCTGGGCGAGACTTGCTCTAAGCGTTTGCTGCCTGACGTTCCAATTGTTGCTCGCGATACAACACATAAAGGCCCGCACCGATCGTGATACAGATGCCCAGCGCTGCAAGGCCGTTGGGCAAATCGCGAAACACCAAATAGCCAATCACGGTCGCAGACGGGATTTCCAGATATTGCATAGGCGCAAGTGTTGCTGATGGCGCAAAGCGCAGCGACCATGTCATGAGCAGATGGGCGGATGTGCCCAAAACTCCCAGCGCGAGCAGCAACCATGCTTCAAATGCGCTCGGGATCGCGAATGTGAAGTCGGTCAGAGCCAATGGCGATGCCAGTGCAAAGAAGCCGAGAAGGAGCAGGGTCGCGATCAAACCGCTCACGGTCTGCAATGAGATGGGATCGACATCCTTCGCGATCTGGCGCGTCACAAGCATGAACAGCGCGAAATCGACTGCTACGATCAGCGGCAGCAAAGCGGGTGCGCCCACTTCGGCAAAACTTGGCTGAATGACAAGCAGTGTACCCAGAAAGCCGACGAGACAGGCCATGATGCGGTTTTTTCCGACCTGCTCATCAAGCACGAACTTGCCAAGCAACAGCATGATGAACGGCATCACAAAAGCGATCGCAATGGCATCGGCCAACGGAATGTAGCGCAGCGACAGGAACATCGCACCCACACCGATGATGTGCAGAAGTGTGCGCAGAACCGTCAGTCGGAACAGGCGTCGAGACATCATCAGACTGCGGGCCGTGAATATGACGATCGGCAACAGCAGCAGAGCCTGAAGCGCAAACCGCACCGTCAGCAGTTGCAGCATGGACATCGTTGATCCCAGAACCTTGGCGATGGAATCGCCCATAGGGGCCAGCACGCAAAATCCGAGCATCAGCACAATCCCGAAAACGGGTCGATCTGCCTGCATATTGGGGAACCTCTTTTGGCCCAGCTCTTGTCAGCAGCAGACGCGCTTTGCGCTGCCTTGGCAACACTTCTTTGATCGTGGAACTGGTGCCAGAGTTTCCTTCGATTCATGGGGCCAGTTTTGCTCGACAGTCCTTGGCCACGCTCATAACGTCAGCCAATGCAGGACATCACCATTCACGACAGTCGGTACTCCTGGACGCGACTCGCCATCACGCTCGCCATCGCCATCGTGTGCAATGTTGGCATGTGGGCCGTTATCATGGTGCTGCCAGCGGTGCAGGCGGAGTTCGGCACAGATCGTGCGGCGGCCTCCCTGCCCTACACCGCCACGATGTTCGGCTTCGCGCTCGGCAATTTGCTGATCGGTAGAGCGGTTGATCGCTTCGGCGTGATGGTCACGCTGATGGGCGCAGGGGTGCTGATCGCTGCAAGCTATTTTGCAGCAACATATGCAACCTCCATTGCAGTTCTTTGCCTCATCCATGTCGGCATCGGTTTGGGAACGGCAGCCGGGTTCGGGCCGCTGATGGCCGACATATCGCATTGGTTCATGAAACGACGCGGCATTGCGGTGGCTATTGCAGCAAGCGGCAACTATCTGTCTGGCGCAATTTGGCCGCTGCTGTTGACGGGTGTACTGATCGAAGATGGCTGGCGCGGCGTTTATGTCGCGCTGAGCCTTGTGACGCTCCTCATCATGCTGCCCTTATGCCTTTTGTTACGACGCAGGGTTCCGGCAAACGCCATGCAGAGAGCTGATCTCCAGTCATCGGCGAACCAGAGCGGAACGGGCTTCTCGCCACGGCAGCTGCAAATCCTGCTCGCTGTGGCTGGTTTCGGCTGCTGCATGGCCATGGCGATGCCGCAGGTTCACATCGTCGCGCTTTGCATTGATCTCGGCTTCGGACCGGCGGTCGGCGCGGAAATGCTCTCGCTGATGCTGTTTGGCGGTGTGGCATCGCGCTTGCTTTCCGGTGTTGTCGCGGACTGGATCGGCGGTGTGCGCACTCTTCTCATCGGATCAGTAGCGCAATGCGTGGCGCTGTTTCTCTATCTGCCCTTTGACGGGCTGGTCTCGCTTTACATTGTCAGCCTTGTGTTTGGTCTATCGCAAGGCGGCATCGTGCCGAGCTATGCGGTGATTGTGCGCGAATATCTGCCCGCGAGAGAGGCGGGAGCCCGCATCGGCTTTGTCATTATGGCTACGATCATCGGCATGGCGGTGGGTGGCTGGACATCCGGATGGATTTACGATCTCACTGGTTCCTATCAAGCGGCCTTCCTCAACGGCATAGCGTGGAACATGCTCAATATCGGCATCATGCTGCATATCCTCACCAAAACGCCCCGGTTGCAGCGCAGCGCTGCGTGACAACGGTCCAACCTCGCGAGAGGCCAACTCTTGCCAAACGCATGTTTCAAGGCGCATGAGTCGCGAACCGACCGCTCCATATTGCCTGCTTCGTGACCTCGACATCCGCCGCGCGCAAAGCCGCCTTTACGATCATCATCGCGACCATCGTGATCGATATGCTGGGCGTTGGACTTGCCTGGCCGATTTTGCCGCAGCTGGTGAAGGAGCTTTCGGGCCAGACGGTCGCCGAAGCGGCGGCAATCTACGGTCTGCTGATCTCCGGCTATGCGGTTGTGCAGTTTCTGGTCGGACCCTTTGTGGGCATGTTGTCGGACCGATATGGGCGCCGACCTGTGTTGCTTATTTCCCTGGTCGGACTTGGCGTTGACTACATCATTCTCGCTCTCGCTCCCAATCTGGCCTGGGTGGTTGTGGCACGGCTGCTGGCCGGAGCCATGGGGGCAACGGTCTCAACTGCCAACGCCTATATTGCCGACATCACGGCGCCGGAAGACCGCGCTGCCGCTTTCGGCATTCTGGGTGCTGCGTTTGGGGTGGGTTTTGTGGCGGGACCGCTTGTGGGCGGTGTGCTCGGTGCCATCGACATCACCTATCCGTTCTGGCTGGCGGCAACACTGTCCTTCGTCAATGTGGCCTTCGCCTATTTCCTGCTGCCGGAATCCTTGACGGAAGAAAAGCGCCGACCGCTGGACTGGGCCAAGGCCAACCCGTTTCGGGCGATCAGCTATATCCGTCGCTACGCCTCACTCGCCATCCTGATGGCAGCCCTGTTCGTTACCGGGATCGCGCAACAGGGCCTTCAGGGCATCTGGGTTCTCTGGACGGAAGTGCAGTTCGGCTGGGGCGTGGCAGAAGCGGGATATTCACTGGCCTGGGTCGGTGTCTGCATGGCCTTCATTCAGGGTTTCGTGGTGCGCATCGTTGTAAAACGCTTCGGAGAGCGCCGCGTCATGTTTGGCGGTTATATCATCTCGACAATAGCCTTCACCGTTCTGCCCTTCATCGCCCATGGCTGGCTGATTTACCCCGGCATACTGTTTCACATCACCGGTTGGGGATGCGCCGGTCCGGCCCTGCAAGGGCTGATGTCACGCAACGTGCCGGATGACGAGCAAGGCTTGCTTCAGGGCACGCTCACCAGCGTCAACACGCTTGCCATGATCACGGGACCGCTGCTGGCGACGCAAATCTTTGCGCGTTCGACTGGCGAGAACGCGCTTGTCGACCTGCCAGGCCTGTTCTTTCTGTTCGGGTCCGGCCTGTTCATCATCACGCTTGCCATGCTGGTCATCGACAACATCACCTTCCGGCGGCGCAGAGCCGCACTTCAGACGCGCAGCTGACGCAGCAATTCAACATCGGGATAACCGTCTGGTACAACGCCGATGGAGGCCTGAAAGTCCCTGATCGCCTTGCGCACGCCTTTGATGATACGACCGGTTCGATTGGGCACCTCATAGCCTTTCTGAGCCAGCCTGCGCTGCACCTCCATGCGTTGCGCCTTATTGAGCGTCTCGTCGGTAGGCCAGTTAAGGGCAACCGCCGGACCACCCCGCAACCGATCGGCCAGAAGGGCAACCGACAGGGAGTACGAATCTGACGAATTGTATTCGCGGATGATGTCGTAATTGGCCGTGATCAAAAAGGCGGGCCCTTCTGCTCCGGCAGGAAAGAAGAGCGTCGCCGAACCCGTCCTCGGGAATGCCAGACCGTTGGCGCTGGTCACGCCGAATGAGCGCCAATCAGCCCAGTCCAGCGTCACCGCATCTCGCGGAAAACCATTCGGCAGTCGCACGGGGCGGCCCCAGGGTTGCCCCTTGATCCAGCCAAGGTCTGCCAGATAGTTGGCCGCCGATCCCAGAGCATCGGCGCGTGATCCCCAAAGATCACGCTTTCCATCGCCGTCAAAATCCACCGCATAACGTCGAAAAGTGGAGGGAATGAACTGCGTCTGCCCTATCGCTCCGGCCCATGAACCGACCATACGGCTGCGCGCAACACCCTCTTTCTGGAAAATCAGCAGCGCGTCGAAAAACTCCCTCCGGAAAAAGTCGTCGCGATATCGTTTGAAGGCGAGTGTCGCGAGCGAACGAAACACGTCACTCTTACCGATATTGCCGCCATAACCCGTCTCCATGCCCCAAATGGCCGCAATTACATAAGGGTCGACACCTGTGCGCTGCTCGATTCGCGTGAGGAGCCGCCGAACCTGCTTCACCCGCCCCCTGCCCGTCTTGAGCATCGAGCCGGACGTACGGCGTCCGATGTAGCCGCCGATGGGTTTGACGAGCTCCGGTTGCCGCTTTGTCAGCCTGTCGATGGAGGGATCCACGGTGAGACCTTTGGTGGCGCTGTCGAAGGTTCGCGCGGAAATGCCAAGCGCCAAGGCCTCAGCGCGCAAACCATTTACAAATTGCGAGAAGGTTTCTGAACGAACCTGCTGCGGCAGCGCGAACACAAACAGCGCCAGGGCGACTACGTGCGAACATCGGGAAATGGTGATTGCAAAAGAGTTGGAACCGGCTTGATTTCTCCACCTCAGAAGACGTTCCCAAACCATCATTGCGCTCCCGGCACCATTCGCTGATTCCCTTTGAAGGCTGATTCTAGATGTAAAGAGGGCGATTTGGCGAACCATTGCGTGCACTCAACCGCCTGACACAAGACGGGAATCAACACCCCCGATTCCGCTGCATCTCGTCAAGGAAAACTTTTCAAAAAATTTTTGTTTCACTTGCTCCACCGGGTTGCGAATGGCGCCATGGCGGCAAAAGCCAATAAATCGCCTTATTTGGCCCGTCGCGCTCATGTGGAAATGAGGCGCGCAACGCCACAAGATACGGTGTGTCGATGCGCGGGCGTACCCACCATATGTTGACCCCGTCCACCAATTTGTTAGCGTGCTGACCGTCAAGTTGAGGCGGTGGCGGCGAAGTATTGAGTTCCCCAGCGTCTCACAAGTTTCCGGCAGACAGCGCGTTGTTGAGCCGGGAGAGTGTTTGAAAGTTCATCTCTCCCGAGCAGCAAAGCTGTGCGCTTTTTTGTTGGACCGCTTGTGTGACACTATGGCGACAATAGCGTCGTTAACCTTTTGTTTACCACCATATGTTGTGGTTTGGTGGCTCAACAAACGCCAGATATGGTGGGCAGATCGATTGTCTTGCTTTAGTGTCGATCGTCCTCCGGAGGCAAAACTGAGAGTGTCGGCGATGGCCTTTCGTCATCTTCGCGGCACTCAAATGGGGCGGCTACAGATTTAATCGGAGCGCTGGCGCGCGCAAATACGGGCGTCAAGGGCTTCAAATGGGCGATAATGAGAGGGGCACGACTGTGCCCTAACGGATTTTTGTGACTCTGCTCCACAGGCCAGAGTTGCAAGGCATACAAGGATTGGGGAACGAGATGCGGATTGAACGACACTACACCGAAGCCGGACGGTCACCCTTTGCGGGCGTGGCCATGCGCTCTGCGACGAGCGAAATTAAGAATCCCGACGGCTCCGTGGTGTTCCGGCTCGAGGACATTTTGGTTCCCGAACAGTTCAGCCAGGTTGCAGCCGACATCATCGCGCAGAAATATTTCCGCAAGGCTGGTGTGCCCGCCTGCCTGCGGCGCGTTGAAGAGACCGCCGTGCCCTCTTTTCTGTGGCGCAGTGTTGAAGACAAGGACGCGCTGAAGAAACTGCCGAAGGAAGAGCGCTACGGTTCTGAAAAGACGGCAGAACAGGTCTTTCGTCGTCTGGCTGGAACTTGGACCTATTGGGGCTGGAAGGGCGGCTATTTCGACACCGAAGAGGACGCACAGGCCTATCACGACGAGTTGTGCTTCATGCTGGCCACACAAAAGGTCGCGCCAAACTCGCCGCAATGGTTCAACACCGGCCTTCATTGGGCTTACGGAATCGATGGCCCTGCCCAGGGTCACCACTATGTCGACTTCAAGACCGGCAAGCTGACCAAGTCGAAATCATCCTACGAGCACCCGCAGCCGCATGCCTGTTTCATTCAGAGCGTCGGCGATGACCTCGTCAATGATGGCGGTATCATGGACCTGTGGGTGCGTGAGGCACGCCTGTTCAAATATGGTTCCGGCACGGGATCGAACTTCTCGCATATTCGCGGTGAGAACGAGCCGCTTTCCGGCGGTGGCAAATCATCGGGCCTAATGTCCTTCTTGAAAATCGGTGACCGCGCTGCCGGTGCAATCAAATCCGGCGGCACGACGCGACGCGCGGCCAAGATGGTGGTCGTGGATATCGATCACCCCGATATTGAAGAATATGTCGACTGGAAGGTGAAGGAAGAGCAGAAGGTCGCGGCCATCGTGACCGGCTCCAAGATCGTCTCCAAACATATGAAGGCGATCATGAAGGCATGCGTGAATTGCGAGGCCGACGATGATCAATGCTTTGACCCCGCCTACAACACGGCGCTGAAACGCGAGATCCGAGCCGCCAAGAAAAATGCGGTGCCGGAAAACTACATTCACCGCGTGATCCAGCTCGCCAGGCAGGGCTACACGGATATCGAATTCCCGGTTTACAACACCGATTGGGACAGCGACGCCTATCTGACCGTTTCCGGTCAGAACTCCAACAACTCCGTGTCGATCAAGGACGGCTTTCTCAAAGCGGTTGAAGAGGACGGAACCTGGGATCTGATCCGCCGCAAGGATGGCGGCGTGTCAAAGACGATCCGCGCTCGCGAGCTTTGGGACAAGATCGGCACCGCGGCCTGGCAATCGGCTGACCCGGGCCTGCATTTCAACACCACGATGAATGATTGGCACACCTGCCCGGAGGCTGGCCCCATCCGCGCGTCCAACCCGTGTTCGGAGTACATGTTCCTGGACGACACAGCCTGCAATCTGGCGTCGCTAAACCTTCTCCAGTTCCGCAGGGCCGACAAGAGCTTTGATGTCGAGGCCTTCGAGCATGCCTGCCGCCTCTGGATGATGGTGTTGGAGATTTCCGTCACCATGGCGCAGTTCCCCTCAAAGGAAATTGCCCGCCTGTCCTACGATTACCGCACCACGGGTCTTGGCTTTGCCAATATTGGCGGTCTGCTGATGACGGCCGGTATCGCCTATGACAGTGACGAAGGCCGCGCGATCTGCGGCGCGATCAGCGCCATCATGACCGGCATTTGCTACGAAACCTCCGCTGAAATGGCAGCAGAGCTTGGCCCCTTCCCCGGCTATGCGCCAAACCGTGAGCATATGCTCAGGGTCATGCGCAATCACAGCGCTGCAGCACATGGCGTTGAAGACAATAGCGACGATGAGTTTTACGAAGGCCTTTCAACCCTCCCGGTGCCGCTGGACTTCGAAAACATCAAAAAAAGTCAACTGCTCGGAGAGACCCAACTCGAGGATGGCAATATCGATGAGCATATTTGTTTCCTGTGGGATCGTGCGGTCGAGAAGGGCACCGCCCACGGCTATCGCAATGCGCAGGCCACCGTCATTGCGCCAACGGGCACGATTGGCCTTGTGATGGACTGCGACACGACCGGCATTGAACCCGATTTCGCTCTGGTGAAGTTCAAGAAGCTCGCGGGTGGTGGTTACTTCAAGATCATCAACCGTGCCGTGCCGGAAGCGCTGGAAACGCTCGGCTACAATGAAGAGCAGATTGCCGAGATCATCACCTATGCGGTGGGTCGGGGCACGCTGGCCGGTTCCAACGCTGTCAGCCATGGCGCGCTGGAGGAGAAAGGCTTCCAGCAGGATCAGATCGACGCCATCGAGGCCGGTCTGGCGCAGGCCTTTGACATCAAGTTCGCTTTCAACAAGTTCACCCTTGGCGAAGATTTCTGCCGCGACACGCTGGGCTTCACCGATGAGCAGCTGAACGATTTCTCCTTCGACATGCTCGCCGCGCTCGGCTTCTCGAAAGATGAAGTGCAGGCTGCCAACATCTGGTGCTGCGGCGCGATGACCCTGGAAGGCGCACCGCATCTGAAAGACGAGCATCTACCGGTGTTCGATTGCGCCAATCCGTGCGGCAAGATCGGCAAGCGCTATTTGTCGACCGAAAGCCACATCCGCATGATGGCCGCAGCACAGCCTTTCATATCCGGCGCGATTTCAAAAACCATCAACATGCCCAATGACGCTGCGGTTGAAGACTGCACAGCCGCCTACATGCTTTCCTGGAAACTCGGGCTGAAGGCCAATGCGCTCTATCGCGACGGCTCCAAACTCTCCCAGCCGCTCAACGCCGCGCTGGTTGAGGATGAAGAGGACGAAGACGCGCTCGACAATCTCATCGAAGCGCCGGTTGCCGCTCGCGCTGCTCAGATTTCGGAAAAGATCGTCGAGAAGATCATCGAAAAGGAAGTGCGCTATCGCGAAAAGCTTCCCAACCGCCGCAAGGGCTACACACAAAAAGCAGTTGTTGGCGGCCACAAGGTTTATCTTCGCACCGGGGAGTTCGACGATGGCTCGCTTGGCGAGATCTTCATCGACATGCACAAGGAGGGCGCCGCCTTCCGCGCGATGATGAACAATTTCGCCATCGCCATTTCGCTTGGTCTGCAATATGGCGTGCCTTTGGAAGAATATGTGGAGGCCTTCACCTTCACCAAATTCGAGCCCGCCGGCATTGTGATGGGCAATGACGCGATCAAGAACGCGACCTCCATTCTCGATTACGTGTTCCGCGAATTGGCTATTTCCTATCTGGGCCGCCACGATCTTGGCCATGTCGATACGTCCGACTTCGGCTCCACCGCACTTGGCCGCGGCGTGACAGAAGGCAAGGCGGAAATCGTCTCCAAGGGCCTGACACGCGGTCACTCGCTTTCCGTTGTGTCCAGCGATGCAACGCGCCGCGACATCGGCAAGGACGAACCAGCCGGGAGCGGCGGCTCCGGGGCCACGGCCGTTGCCATGGTCAGCAAGGGCGGCGCGAGCGCCGTCTCCGGTTCAAATGTGAGCGGTTCCGGCGCGTCCAACGTTACACCCATCGCGTCGACCGAAGGCGGAGCGGCACTGGCTCTCGCCGAACCGCAGCCGCAGGAAAGCGCCGCTCTGTTGCTGCAGGACGAAGTTGCGGCCTTCAAACGAGACTATGAGGTGAACACCCGCTCGACCGTTGAACAGGGAGAGACCACCCCGGCTCGCACGCCAAGCCAAGGCGAACGCCGCGCCATGGCCCGCATGCAGGGCTATGAGGGCGAAAGCTGCCCCGAATGCCAGAATTTCACGTTGGTGCGAAACGGGACATGCCTAAAATGCGACAGCTGCGGGAGCACGACGGGCTGTAGTTGAGGGTAGTTCGATGGGGCAAAAGACAAACATGAGATGCCCGTTTTCCCAAGAAAGGAACTTGAAATGAGCGGTAAAATCACTCTCAGAGGATGCATGTCCATCGGGAACGCAGGGCATGGTTTTAGCATCGCTTCGGATGCAAATTTCGACGGTAGCGATCTGTACGCCGAGAGCAACGGCAGAGACGGCATCCATGTTGGAACTGCAGGCGCTGGCGGCGACGGAATTCGCGTGGAAAGTTCAAACTCCTCCATGGAGTTGCAAAACTCCACCAGCAAAATCGAAGAGGAAACTGTCAGGCAAAAACGATCCTTCTATGGGTGGAGAAAGTCCCTAGGCTCCTTCGCGTTTAACGTACTTTGCGGTATTGCAGCAAGCGCATGCTTTTATGCAATTACACAAGTGGTTTGAATTTACCGCATGGACCAAGCGCCTGAGCTATTTGACTTTGTCTAGAACATTCGAACAGAAACAACTCGAACTTTCTTAGTGAACCGTGCCAATGGTCGTGAAACGAAGGACTATCGAAGAAATCGAAGCTGGGCGTAACAGTTCAGACTGGGCACGCGTCGATGCAATGTCAGAGGAAGAACTGATGGCCAACGCGCTGTCGGACCCCGATGCACAACCGTTGACCGATGAAGAATTGGGGCGGATGAGGCAAATCAGCTTCGCCAAACATCTGCGCTTCAAATTTGGCCTAACCCAAGAAGAATTTGCCACCCGCTTTCGTATCCCCATCGGGACGCTGCGGGACTGGGAACAGTATCGCAGCGAACCGAACGAAGTCGCCAAAGCCTATTTGAAGGTGATCGCAGCCGATCCGGAGGCAGCGGCAAAAGCCCTGGAGACCGAAGAGGCGGCTTAATTCAAGCGCCTGATCGCTTTTGAAACGCAAACAGCTCAGCCATGGTTATACGAGACCCGGCTCTCTTGACAGAAGTCAACATGCTCACCGACAGCAAAGGGAGAGCATTGGGAGTAATCTCACTCCACCCCGTCATCTTCGGGCTTGTCCCGAAGATCCGTTGAGTTGCTACGGCAGCGCTTGTTTCGGGGTTAAGGAAGCCACGCCCCCCGACCCGCCACCAACTTTCATGGGACGAACTTCCAGACCCTCGGGACAAGCCCGAGGGTGACGGTGTGGGGAGTTTGTGAGACCCAAGAGCACCTTGTCCAACCCAACCGGTCTGGGAAAGCTGGAGGCCCGGGAGCCCATCGTGGAGCCGAATGCTTTCCTCTCAAATTGGACGAACTCCAAGCCTTTGGTCTGGTCATCGCTGTTCTGGGTAGCTGAATGGCCTTCACCAATGGAAGTCAAAACGCCAGCACGCGGCATCAAAAGCCCCAAATACCAGCAATCGAGAATTGCCTCTCTATCCTAACAGAGCCGCTTTCCAATCGGTCAATATTGGCGTGTAGCGACCGTTTCCACCCCTTCGTTATCTTCGGGCCTGTCCCGAAGATCTGGCGAGTTGCTGCAGCGGCGCTTGTTTGGAGTGTTAAGGAAGCCACGCTCCCTCACCCGCCGCCAACGTTCGTGGGTCGAGCCTCCAGACCCTCGGGACAAGCCCGAGGGTGACGATGTGGGGAGTTTGCAGGAACAGAGTCCCACCGTTTGGCCTTTCTATCCTTGGATGTCGCTGAGAACTGACCAGGGCATCGCTCGATTTGACTTCATGACATGCGATGATAAGAACAAAACATGAACATTTTGAAAGGACCATCACATGTCCGCCCATGTTTACATGATGTCGAACAAGCCGCGAGGTGTGATTTACATCGGCGTGACATCGGACTTGCCGGGCCGTGCCTGGGAACATCGAAACGCAATTCACCCCAAGAGCTTCACAGCACGCTACAAGTGTCATCGGCTGGTTTGGTTTGAGCTGCATGAAACAATCGTCTCAGCGATCCAACGCGAGAAAACGCTGAAGCACTATGTGCGACAATGGAAAATCAATTTGATTGAGGTGCTTAACCCCACATGGCTTGATCTGTACGACAAGATATTCGCGATCGAAAATTGCCACGCACCTTTGCGCAATGCATGCGAGGCCACATCCCCACGTCACCACACACCGCTTCAATCCACCCCTACTCTGGCGTCGGCACGTCCAGCCACTCGGCTTCGGGCAGTTTCACCTGTGTGATCGTGCTTGAACCGCTCGTCATGGTCATTTCCGTGATTGCCGCGTGCCATGACCCGTCAGCTTTGAGAAAATAGGTTGAACGGCCATCTGCATTGGTTGCGTCGCCGCTTTGCCACTCGCCGGAAACGCTGCGATAGGTGCCGCCCTCAAACTCCACACCATCTGCGCAGGCAATGTTCGTCGCCGCGGCGGCCCGCTTGGCGAGGCTTTCGCGGATTTGGTCCGCCTGTTTGGCCGGAAGATCGTAGAGATGTTTCCAACTCTTGCCCTTGTCGGCCGATTGCCACGCCTTTCCGTCACGAAAGACGACCCATACTCCGGTGCGCTCGTCTATGGTCAACGATGTCGAAGGGCTCTGCGCGGCGAAGATCGACACCGTTTTCGTGCCTGAAAACTCCGTCACCGAGCGGGCTGTGAAGGGATATTCACCGCTCTCCCCGCGCAGCAAGGCACGGAAGGTATCCTCACAGTCGGCATCCGCCGCCGCGGCGACGTGCGACCACACCGCCGCCACCGCACAGCCGAAAACAGCAGAGTATCGCTTCCCCTCAATCATGATGTCGTTTCTCAATCCCGCTTGCGAACCATTATGACGATCCACGCCCGTGCTCGCAATCAACGCGTCCCGCTGGCGCTCTACAAGCCGCATCGATACAATCGCTCTCATTGATACGGTAATTAAATACCGCATTTGTATCGCTTTGATATTGCTCTGTTAAATTTGGCGTCCGCCGCTAGAGTTGCTTGACAAAGGATACCTTCATCACTAAACAAGCCACAACTTCGCCGCCCTGTGCGGCGATTTGTTTGTCGGCAAGTCAAGCCGCCCAGACAGTCCACTCTCAGATATGAGCCATTCGCATGAAAACCTTTTCGCAAAAGCCTGCGGAAGTGGAGAAGAACTGGATCCTGATCGATGCCGCTGGCATGGTTCCGGGTCGCCTCGCTTCCTTCGTGGCAAATCGCCTGCGCGGCAAGCACAAGCCCACCTTCACCCCGCATGTCGATGATGGGGACAATGTCATCATCATCAATGCCGGCAAGGTTGCCTTCACCGGCAACAAGCGCGAGCAAAAGAAGTATTACTGGCACACCGGCTATCCCGGCGGCATCAAAGAGCGCACCGCAAAGGCTCTGCTCGAGGGCCGTTTTCCCGAGCGAGTGATGCAGAAAGCCGTTGAACGCATGATGCCCGGCGGGCCGCTTTCGCGCAAACAGATGAAAAACCTCTATGTCTATGCCGGTGCCGAGCACAAGCACGAGGCGCAGAAGCCACAAACCATCGATCTGGCATCGATGAACCGCAAGAACAAAAGGGTCGCGTGACCATGGCTGAAATCAATTCTCTTGAAGAACTGGGCGACGCGCTGAAGGGCGAAGCCGGCAACACCGCCGTTCCGGGTGCAGACGACACCGCCGCACCGCAGAACCCGGATGCTCCCGTTTACGAGCGCAAGGTCGATGAACACAACCGCGCCTATGCAACCGGCAAGCGCAAGGACGCGATCGCCCGCGTCTGGCTGAAGCCCGGCTCCGGTCGCATTCTCATCGAGGGCACAACCAAGAAGCGCGACGTCCAGAAGCAGAACCGCAAGGATAGCAAAAAGGCTGTGAAGTCACGTGATTTCACCGAGTATTTCGCACGTCCTGTCTTGCAAATGGTGATCCGCCAGCCGCTCGTCGCAACGGGTCGCGACACGCAGTTCGACATCGTGGCCACCGTGTCCGGCGGCGGTTTGTCCGGCCAGGCCGGTGCGCTGCGCCACGGCATCTCGAAAGCGCTCACGCATTTTGAGCCGGAACTGCGCGCAACTCTCAAAGCCGGTGGCTTTCTCACCCGCGACAGCCGCGTGGTGGAACGCAAAAAATATGGTCGTGCGAAAGCACGCCGCTCTTTCCAGTTCTCGAAACGCTAAGGCTGCGCCTTGCGTTTCCGGGGCCAGTTCTCGAAACGCTAAGGCTTACCGATATCCACCATCGGGTGTATTGCAGGGCGGGCCGCACGGTCCGCCCTTTTTGTTGGAATTTGACGCATGAAACACAATGACAACGCCTTCACGGCCCAGGACCTTTCGCAAAAGTCTGACGACCGCACCTTTGCCGGCGCCCTCTCATTTGCGCGGCGCAAATACACGAAAAATGTCGGCCAGGCCGATGCTGTGGTCTGGGGCATTCCGTTGGATACGGCGGTCTCCAATCGTCCCGGCACACGTTTTGGACCACGCGGCATCAGGGCCGCGTCGGCGATCATGGATAATGACCCGCAATATCCGTTCGGCGCCTATATTTTCGATGAGTTGAACGTCATCGACTATGGTGATTGTCACCTCGATTATGCGCGTCAGGATCAGGTAGCATCATCTATCGAAGAGCAGGCTGCGGCGATCATCAACGCCGATAACGCGCCCTATCTGCTGTCGCTGGGTGGCGATCATTTCGTCACCGGTCCGCTGCTGAAGGCCCATGCTGCCAAGCATGGCCCGCTGGCGCTGGTGCAGTTCGATGCGCATCAGGACACCTGGGACGATGGCGGCGAGTTCGCGGTGGACCATGGCGCCTTCATCACAACGGCGACACGCGAAGGCTGGATTGACCCGGAACGCTCGATCCAGATCGGCATCCGCACCCATGCACCGCAAACCTGCGGCATCGAGATCATCGACGCGCTGACCGCACACACCATGTCGACCGAGGACATCGCAAAGCGCATTTATGAACGCACCGGCGGCAAGAATGTCTACATCACATTTGACATTGACTGCCTCGACCCGGCCTATGCGCCCGGAACCGGAACTCCCGTTTCCGCCGGATTTTCAAGCGCATGGGCGCTTTCCATGATTCGGCATCTGAAAAATCTTGACGTGGTGGGGTCGGACGTGGTCGAAGTCTCGCCACCTTATGATCATGCTGAAATCACCAGCATCGCGGGATCAACCATCGCCATGTATATGTTGGGAAATCTGTGGGAACGACGACGATAGCGCTGTAGCCAGCCTTTCCCCGTCGCGGGAAGGGAAATGCGCCTAAGCGAAACAGCAATGGCGCATCGCGCACACCCCTCACCAAGTTTCACCAGCACTCGCTTCACCCGTGAAGTGAAACTATCCTCTCCCGCAAGGGAAGAGGATGTATCCCAGAAAAGATCACCGCCATGAAACCCAAAATCTTCATCGATGGCGAACACGGTACGACCGGTTTGCAGATCATCCAGCGGCTTGAAGCCCGCTCCGACATCAAACTTTTGTCGATTGCTCATGAGGATCGCCACGACAAACAGGTTCGTCAGTCGCTCCTGAACGAAGCTGACATCGTGATCCTCTGCCTGCCCGACGATGCGTCGCGGGAGGCGGCACAGATGGTGGTCGGAGGCGACACGCGCCTCATCGACGCCTCGACCGCGCACCGCACAGACCCGGATTGGGTGTTTGGCTTCAAGGAACTCGACCCCCATCACGCATCCAGGATCGCCGCGGCCAAACGCGTGTCGAATCCAGGCTGCTACTCAACCGGCGCCATCGCGTTGATCCGCCCGCTCACTTTGGCCGGTGTGTTGCCGAAAGACGCGCTGATCACAATCAATGCCGTTTCGGGCTACACAGGCGGCGGCAAGAGGCTTATTGCGCGCATGGAAGATGCCGCGCATGAGCACGCAATCACCGCACCACATCACATCTATGCCAATGGTCTGATGCACAAACACCTGCCGGAAATCACCCATTACGGCATGTTGGACACACCGCCCGTGTTTACACCGTCAGTTGGCCACTATCCGCAAGGCATGCTGGTGCAACTGCCACTGCATTTATCCACGATTGGTGTGTCGCGCGAAGAGCTTCATGCGTGTTTGGCAAAGCACTATACGGCCTGCCCCGGTGATGATGTGCGGGTCGTTTCATTGGCAGATGGTGATGCGATCGACCGGTTGGATGCAGCCGAACTGGCAGGCGAAGACTTCATGAAGCTCTACGTTTTCGGAAATGGCGCTCAGGTCAATCTCGTGGCGCAGCTCGACAATCTGGGCAAGGGCGCATCAGGCGCCTGCGTTCAGGCTCTTGATCTGATGATCGCAGGATAGCTCCCATGCTGGACGCGCGCCAACCGACGGTTGCCGAAAGCATGACTCCGGATCGTTTGGTGGTGCAGGATGACTGGAGCGATCTGCGCCACATCCGGGACTTGCCGAACATCGATCTCGACCGGCTCTACGCCTATCGCAAACGGCGTTTGCAAGAGCAGATGCGGCTTGCGGGTGTCGATGTGCATGTCATGGTCAACCCGACCAGCCTGCGCTACGCGGTGGATTACGCAACCTATTCGCTTTATCAGTCGCGCATACCAACCACCTATCTGGTGGCCACGTTGGGCGGCCCGACGATCATCTATGGCGGTTATGCCGACAGCCCCATGATCGATCGAGCCGAGCCTGCCCACCACATCGCCTTTTTCGATGCGGGCGATACGATGACCGACAATGCACGCCTGTTCGCGCAAGATCTCAAGCGCGTGCTGGCGGAAATTGGCAGCGACAATCGGCGGGTTTCGCTCGAATATGTCAATCCAAGCGTCACGGAAGCCTGTTTGCAACAGGGACTAGAGCCAATCGACGGCGTGGCAATTTCAGAGCAGGCACGGCTGATAAAGTCGCCAGACGAGATTGAATGCATCCGTTGGGCCATCGCGGTGGCCGAGCACGGTATTGCCAAGATGAAGGAGGCGCTGAAGCCCGGCGTCACCGAACTCCAATTATGGGGTCTGCTCAATTACACCAATCTCGCCAATCACGGGGAATGGCATGACGGGCGTATGCTGGCTTCGGGGTCACGCATCAATCCGTGGTATCAGGAGGCGAGCCAACGCGTCATCGAAGACGGCGATCTCGTCGGCTTTGACACGGATATGGTCGGGCCAAAGGGCTATTTCTGCGACGTCTCCCGCACCTTTCATTGCGGACCAAGCAAGCCGACGGCGCGTCAAAGAGAGATCTATCGCCTCGCCTATGATGAGGTGCAGCACAATATGGCGCTGATCCGACCTGGCATCAGCTTTCGCGAGATCCAGGAGCAGTCCTTCAAAATTCCCGAGCACTGTTTGGAAAACGCTTATGCCTGCATCATTCACGGCGTCGGCATGTGCGATGAATATCCCAAAATCATTCCCGCCCATCGCGGCGCCAACCCTTATGACGGCATTCTTGAACCGGGCATGGTGCTGACGGTGGAAAGCTATATGGGGCCAAAGGGCGAGCGCGATGGCGTCAAGCTGGAAGAACAGGTGCTGGTCACCGAAGCCGGCTGCGAATTGCTGTCCAGCTATCCGTTTGAGGAAGATCTGCTCGCGTAGGTTAGCTTCCCCGGTAGGTCGAATAGCCGAAGGGGGAGGCAAGCAGCGGCACGTGATAATGCGATGAGGCATCATCAATGCCGAAACGCACCGGAACAATGTCGATGAACGGGTGGTCGCTGTCCGGCGCGTGGCCTTTGAAATAGGCACCGATGTGAAACACAAGCTCATAGGTGCCGACGGTCAGCTCACCCTTGGCGATCAGCGGAGTGTCCGTGCGTCCATCGCTATTGGTGACGGCCGCACCCACCATGTCGCGACCATCGGGGCCAAGGCGGAACAACTCGATCGCGACACCGGCTGCGGGAACGCCCCGCGCTGTGTCGAGAATATGCGTGGTCAAGAATCCCTGTTCCGACATGGTGATGCTCCGCAAATTGCCTCTCAGGCAGTCTATTGCGGTTACCACAGCATGCAAAGCGCATAGGAAAGACCGGCGTGCTGGGCTACAACCGCACAACACCAGTCTTGCAAAGCTCGACCATGCCCGACGACCACACCAAACGAACTTACTATGCGCCGACAGGCGGTCTGCCGTCGCAAACCGAACGAATGGACCCGCGTGCTGTTCTGACCACAGCCTATGCCTTCATCCCGGCGCAAACCCAGGCGGACATTACGACCAGCGCCCTGCCCCATTGGGAGAAAACGCGTCTATGGGTGCTGGCGCGACCGATGTCGGGCTTTGCCGAGACGTTCTCGCACTACTTGATGGAGGTGGCACCGGGCGGCGGCAGCACTCAGCCGGAACCCAGCCCTCACGCAGAGGCGGTCCTGTTTGCAACCGAGGGCCGCTGGACACTGCAAATCGACGGCAATGAGCATGCGATGAAACAGGGCGCCTACGCCTATCTTCCCGGTGGAATAGATTGGACCGTTGCAAATGACAGCAACGAACCGGCGCATTTTCACTGGTTTCGAAAATCCTACGAAACCGTGGAGGGGATCGAAAAACCCGAGGCTTTCGTCGTAAACGAGACCGATATCGACCCCATTCCGATGCCGGATACGCAAGGACGGTGGGCAACAACGCGCTTCGTTGACCCAACGGATGTGCGCCACGACATGCATGTCAACATCGTGACGTTCCAGCCCGGCGGGTTGATCCCATTTCCCGAAACACATGTGATGGAGCATGGCATTTACGTGCTCGAGGGCAAGGCCAGCTACAAGCTCAATCAGGACTGGATCGAGGTGGAAGCGGGCGACTATATGTGGCTGCGCGCCTTCTGCCCTCAGGCCTGTTACGCCGCCGGCCCTGGGCCTTTCCGCTATTTGCTTTACAAGGACGTGAACCGCCACGCGGCGCTCGGACCGATTGTGCGCTGACCCCCTTTCGCGCTACTAGGCGCAGCACAGCCGAAACTCACAGCACCGGACGCGGATCGTGGCGCATATCACCATTCTCAACGGCCCCAATCTCAATCTTTTGGGTAAGCGGAAGCCGGAAGTTTACGGCAGCGATACGCTTGCCGATATCGAGACCTCGTGCCGCAGTCTCGGCAGTGAGCTTGGTTTTGACATTCGTTTCGAACAGTCAAACCACGAAGGACAGCTTGTTGATTGGATACAGCAAGCGCGCGAGCAGTCTCAGGCGATCATCATCAATCCAGCCGCCTACACTCATACCTCGATTGCGCTTTACGACGCTCTGGAAGCGTTCGATGGCCCAATTATTGAGGTGCATTTGTCAAACATTCACGCGCGTGAGGAATGGCGCCACAAGTCGTATGTGTCTCCGCAGGCCAGCGCGATCATCGCGGGCTGTGGTGCGCAAGGGTACTTGTTGGCACTGCAACGCCTGTCGACATTGCTTTCGTAGTTGGGTCACTCGGCGCGCTTCGCCGCCTGTTCCAGTCCAAAACGCAGCAATTCCTCGGCACGTTGCTGGGTGGCCGCCTCGCAATAGCAGCGAAGCTCCGGCGCATTGCCCGATGGCCTGTAGTGCACAATCTCATTGCCATTGAGCGTAAAGCGCGCACCGTCCGTCATGTCGAGGTCGCTCACTTTGCCGAGCGGAGCAAAGTATCGCGCTGCTGTCTGTTCGTTGTGCGACAATTCGTCAACGAGCACGAAGCTGATCTCGGTTGGAAAATCCTGCAAGCGATCTGCGACAGCGAAAGGAAATTCGCGTGCGGCGGCAAAGCCCGAAAGCGGCATCTTGCTTTTCACCATCGCATGAAGCGAAGCCACAATCGGCAAAACGCAATCACGCGTCGGCAAGGGCGCGAGCTTGCCGCCTGGAGCGCGCGCCTCGGTGTCCAGTAGAAAGCCTCCATTTGCTTCAAAGCCGACAACCGTGCCGTCCCGATCCGCCGCGCCCATGGCACTGATCACAAAGGGCGAGCCGACCTTTGTGCGAATGACGCTCATCATGTCAGTTGAAGCGATGCCGGAGTTCGACGTCACCGGCGTTGCGATGCTGGTTGCGCCGACCATCTCCGCAGCGATGAGGCCCAGCAGATCACCGCGCAGCGTGTGGCCGTTTTCATCTGCCACCAACGGGCGATCACCATCCCCGTCGGTGGAAACAATGGCATCGAGCCGATGTTCATTGGCCCAGGCTTCCAATTGTTGCTGCGTGTCTTGAGACACAGCTTCTGTGTCCACGGCGATGAAATGGTCGGAACGGCCAAGCGACAGCGTCTGCGCACCGTAATGGCGCAAAACATCGTGCAGCAGACCACGCGCCACGCTGCTGTGTTCATAAACGCCGACGCGCAGCCCCTTAAGACTGTCGGCCTTCAAAATGGATTGGCAGCGTCTGCGAAAGGTCGCCAAGGCCGGACCGTGATCGCTGCGCATTTCGTCTGGCCGAAACTCAGACAGCGCGTAGTCGCCACGCAACTCCTGGGCGATGGAGTTGATGGCCTCCTCATCCGCCTTCCCGATTTCGCCGTCGGGGCGGTAGAATTTGATGCCGTTTCTGTCTTCCGGGATATGCGAGCCGGTGATCATCAGGCTCGCCGCTTCCTGTGTCATCGCATAGTTGGCCAAGGCAGGGGTTGGAAGGGTCCCGCAGTCAATGGGCACATAGCCTCGAGCGGACACACCTGCTGCGCAGAGGTCGCGTATCGTTGGGCTGCTGGCGCGATAATCACGACCGATGAACACCGGGGCACCGGGCTGAGACAGGCCAAGCGCGCGAAGATGCAGCATGAAGGCCTCGCTGTAGAGGGCGCTGGCCGGTCCCGAAAGATCAACCGCCAGGCCGCGCAGGCCGCTCGTTCCAAACTTCAAGGTCAGTCCCCCAAATGCCGCTCACATCATCTCGAACGAGAATCAGCGCTTGTTTGATATTGTGCCACCCCATCCGGGTCGCGGTCTATTGATAAGGAGGCCAGTTCGCCAGCGAGGCGATCCTGCCTACTGAAATCGAGAGAAGGCGAAAGGTGCGGCATCAACGGCAGTCGGTTCGTTGCATACGATTTGCGCCATCAGTCTTCCGGCACCCGGGCCGAGGCCGAAGCCATGACCGGAAAACCCGGTCATGATGTAGAATCCCGGCACCGCGTCCACCGCCGACATGATCGGCACGGCATCCGGCACGACATCGATGCCACCGGCCCAACGTTCCACAATGCGCGCCTGAGCAAATTGCGGAAAGACTTGGGTCAACGACGATAGCGCCTCGTCCAGCAAACGCTCTGCTGGTTCGGGTTCCAGCCTGCGCACCTGTTCGAATGGCGTGGTCTCATCCAGCTGCCAGCGCCGCTTCAACCGCACCTCTTGGACGAAGCGTTTTCCGATGCGAAGTTTCAGATCGCCCCATTCACTGACCAGATGCGGCAAAAACAGTCGAAAGAGCCGAAAACTGTCCGGGATGATGTCGGCGACATTGTACTGGTTGTCTGCCAGCGTGTAGCCGCCGTCGAGACGCTTTCTGATTGCGAACCGGCCGGCAGCGATCGTCGTGTCGATATCCAGATCGATGGGCGCGGTCCGCGAGACGCTGTTGGTGACTGTCAGTTGAGGCAGCGCGATGCCTTCATTGTGGCAAAAGCGTCGCGACCAGGCCCCGCCTGCCAACACCACCCTATCGCAAGCAACCTCACCCCGCTCCGTTACCACTCCGGCAACGGCACCACCATTGCGCATCAACCCCCTCACAGCGCAGTTTTGATAGATGCGAACGCCGAGTCGACGCGCGGCCTCCGCAATGGCCGGGACGGCAATCTGTGGCTCGGCGCGGCCTTCATCCGGCGTGTAGAGCCCGCCCTTCCAGGCCACCGTGCTGCCCGGTGCAAGTTCTGCCGCTCGATGCTGGTCGATGATATGCGTCGAAAGTCCGTGAAACTCTGCGTTTTCCTCGCTCCATGCAACGCGTTTGGCCATTTTGGCATCCGTGTCGCAAAGAAAGACGATGCCGCACTCGCGAAAGCCGGTTTCGGAACCGATGCGCTGGCGCATCTCGCGCCAAAGCTGCAAAGAAAGGCTCGCGAGGGGCAGTTCACGAGGATCGCGGCCCATCTTGCGGCACCAGCCCCAGTTTTTGCTGGACTGCTCTCCGGCAACGATGCCCTTTTCGCAAACCACAACCTGCAAACCACGTTCGGCCAGTTCCAGCGCCGTGCAGATGCCGGCGATCCCGGCACCAATGATGACGATATCGGCCTTCGAGACGAACTGGGCATCACCGGCTATGGCTTGCGGATCAGGCATGTTCGAGCAACGTGATCAAAGCAACTGGGTGACCGACCACTCCGCAGCGGTCGGTTCAATGCGAAGCGGCAAAGCATTGGGCATGGGCAGGACCACGGGCCTAATGCGGACCCTTTCATGCGCCGCACGCCACAAACCGCCATGCGCAACGATCAACGTGTTGGGGCCAAGCGCGGCTGCTCGCACCATCGCTGCCCATACGCGCTCGACAAAATCAGCAAAAGTCTCGCCATTAGGCGGGTCGTGGCGACCTTCCCAGTATTGTGCCAACCATGGCCCGTGCGGTTGGCCTTGATGATCGCCCAGATGGCATTCCATCAGGGCGTCATCAAAGGTGAGGTCTACATTGTGAAATCGCGCCACCACCTGCGCCGTATCGCGGACCCGATCAAGCGGGCTGGCAACGATGCGCGCAATGGGCTCGTTCTTGAGAGCCTCCGCCGCACGCTCCGCCTGCCCGCGACCTGTCGCGTTCAATTGTGAGTTGAGCTGGCCCTGCGTTTTGTGCGTCTTGTTCCACTCCGTTTCGCCATGGCGCAAAAAGTAGAAGCGATGTTCAAACATGCCGCAGGTCCGGGGTGTCGCAAATGGCACCAGGCAGAGTAAGACTGTCCGGTCAAATGTCCATCATATCCTTACAGCCAATGCCGACCGACAAATCCATTCCCCGCAATCGCGACGCCTATCCGGTCATCACGCCGGTGACTATGCGCTACAGCGATCAGGACCCGATGCAGCATATCAACAATGTCGCAATCACAGCCTATCTCGAAACCGGTCGCACCGGGCTGTTCCATGCAATCTTCGACGGCAAACTGCCAACGCGCGGCATGGTGCTGGCACGGCTGACGGTGGATTATCTCAACGAAATCCGCTTTGGCCGCTCGGTGGATGTCGCCGGGCGCCTGTCACGGATCGGCGGACGCTCACTGACGACAGACTACGCCATTTTCGTTGGCGACACCTGCTGCGTGATCTCGCGCTCCGTCAACGTGTTCTTCGACCCCGAGAATCGCATTTCCGTCCAACCTGCGGATGACATGCTGGCGCTCATGGAACGATTCATGGCCTCACAGCCCGTCATTCAAGACTGATGATCACTCCATCAGCGCGCCATGCACCAAGGCTTTGAGTTCCGCGCGGTTCGGATAGGCAAAGGAAGGGATAAGTTGCGTGAAGAAGATGCAACTCAGTTCCTTGACCGGGTCGGTCCAGAAGAAGGTCGAGGCGTATCCGCCCCAGCCAAAATCGCCCACCGATCCGGGCATGCGCGCCAGCGCCGGATCAAGCACCATGGCGCCACCGATGCCAAACCCCATGCCGTTCATCGGCATTTCCGCGAAACTGCCAGGCCCCATCGACGCGATGTCGCCCGGCAGATGGTTGGCACGCATGAAGGCGACTGAATTGGGCGACAAAAGCCGCACTCCATCAAGCGCGCCGCCCCGGCGCAGCATCTCTCCAAAACGGAAATAATCGTCCAAGGTGGACAGCAACCCGCCCCCGCCGGAGAGCGTGTTGACCTTGCCGGAAAGGAATATGCTGGTCTCAGCGGCATCAAACAATGCGCGCGGATCGTCAGGCGTTTTGACAAAGCAGTCGGCAAAGCGCGGCAGCCGGTCGCTTGGCAGATCGAAGAACGTGTCAATCATGCCGAGAGGCTCAAAAATCTCTTCGCGGAAGAAGGCATCCAACGACCTGCCGGACACGATTTCGATGACGCGGCCAATCACATCGATGCCAACCGAATACTCCCAGCGCTCGCCCGGCTGGAAGCCAAGCGGCATGTTCGCGATGCGCCCCACCAAACCGTCAAGACCACCGACACCCGGACCGGTGTCTATGCCACGTTCGTTGTAGAGTTGCCCCAGCATGCCGGGATTGAAGGAGTAGGACATGCCCGAGGTGTGGGTGAGCAACTGATGCAGGGTCGGAGATGGTGCATCGACCAGATCATCCGGGTCTGTCGCCCCTTCTGCAAACGCCTTCATTTGCGAGAATTGAGGCAAAAATCTCGAAACCGGCGCATCGAGATGCAAAATGCCGCGTTCCAGCAGCATCATGAACGCCACGGATGTGACGAGCTTCGTCATGGAATAGATGCGCACGATCGTGTCGCGCGCATAGTCTCTGTCGTCGGCGAGGGAAGCTTTGCCAACACAGCCGAGATGTACGATCTCACCGTGACGCGCAATCAGAACGGACGACCCGGTGAATCGCCCCAGATCGATATTGCGCGCCATCCATTGGTCGATGCGCTTCAGCCGTTCAGGGTCAAAACCAAACTCACGCGCCGACTCACCAGACAAGGTTGCAGCCTCAGCCGCGCGCTAAGAACTTCGCAAGCAAAGCCCATAGGAGCGGCATCAAGGCGGCTGCCAGGGCCAGTTTGAGTGCATCCGCAGCCAGGAACGGCGTCAGACCCCAGGCGAGGACGGGCTTGTCCCAGCCGACAATCGTTCCGAGCCAAATGAGGCCTGGAACATAGATCGCGGCGGTGGCAATCAGCATGGCCAAGGCCGTGGTGAAAACGTTTCGGTCCCAGCCGCGTTCTGCAAACCACCCCGCAATGCCTGCTGCGAGTACAAAGCCGACAAGATAACCGCCGGTGGTGCCCATCATGTAAGCGAGACCGATGCCCTTCTCGGGCGTTCCGGCAAATACGGGCAAGCCCGCGGCGCCTTCGGCGAGGTATAGCAGCACAGTCGCCATACCCAGCTTTGCGCCAAACATCATGCCGATCATCAGAACCACAAGGGTCTGCATGGTCATCGGAACCGGCCAGAACGGCACTGTGATCTTGGCCGAAACCCAAAGCGCAAGACTGCCACCAACGGCAAGCAAGACATTGCGGACAAGGGTGCGGTCGGCAGGGAGAACAGCTTGAGAAAATGTGCGTGCGGTCATTGGAATCGTGTCCAAGGTTGTTCCTTAGTGTCACGAAAGCTTATTCGGCGGGCAGCAGAAGGCAAGGGCAAGCCTCGCTTTCGACCCGAAAAAAGACCGGAATGTCCTCAGCCTAAACCGCCTCGCCCGCTGCGACACCGCTCGCCCAGGCCCATTGAAAATTGTAGCCGCCCAGCCAACCGGTGACGTCCACACATTCGCCGATGAAATGAAGGCCCGGCACGCGCTTTGCGGACATATCGCGCGACGAAAGCTCCGCCGTGCTGACGCCCCCGACGGTCACTTCCGCTTTGGCGAAACCTTCCGTGCCCGATGGGCGGAACGACCAGTCTTTGAGTTGAGCTTGCGCTTGCGACAGGGCTTTGTCGCCCATCTGGCCGATTGGGCTTGTGCCATCGAGCCGCGCACATAAGGCTTGGGCGAGCCGATCCGGTAGCACCTCACAGAGAACAGATTGGAGATGCCGTTTTGGCGATTTGCGTTTGTGCGCCAACAACCACTCGCCCGTGCGCTCAGGCAGAAAATCGACGCTGATCGCCTCGCCGTGGCGCCAATAGGACGAGATCTGCAACATGGCCGGGCCGGAAAGCCCCTTATGCGTGAACAGGGAGGCCTCGCGAAACGCGGCCTTGCCGAACCGCACCACGGTCTGGGTCGCAACACCGGATAGTTCCTTGAACAGCGCCTCATCTGCGGCCAGGGTGAAAGGCACAAGGGCCGGTCTTGGCTCAACAACCTTCAGCCCGAATTGCCGCGCCAGATCATAGGCAAAGCCGGTGGCACCCAATTTGGGAATGGAAGGTCCACCTGTTGCGACGACCAATGACCCTGCCGAATATTGCTGCCCTGCCAGCGCAAGCTGAAACCCATCATCCGATGTCGTGACACGCTCGACGGGCGCCCCGAACGCGAACTCCACAAGATCCCGCACGCATTCGGCGACCAGCATGTCGACGATCTGCTGAGCCGATCCATCACAAAAGAGTTGGCCCAGCATCTTCTCATGCCAGGCGATGCCATGCCGGTCGACCAGTGCAACAAAATCACGCGGCGTGTAGCGTGAAAGGGCAGATTTGGCGAAATGCGGATTCTGAGACAGGAAGTTTGCTGCCTCGGTGCCCACATTTGTGAAATTGCAGCGGCCACCCCCGGAAATGAGAATTTTGCGACCCGGCTGCTTGTTGTGATCGACGAGAAGAACCTTGCGGCCTCGCTGCGACGCGACGCCTGCGCACATAAGCCCCGCCCCGCCTGCGCCCAGCACGATCACATCATGTGTGTGTCCGCGTGATGTCACCCAGCCGAGCCGGGAGCTAGAGCAAGTCTCGTCCAGATTGGAGCAGTTTGATGGGTAGGATTTTTCGCTCTGGCCGGGAGAACACCGCAGAGCGATGCTGAGCATCGCGCGAGGATTTCGACGACGCCAGAGCGGAAAAGACACCCAAGCAAATCATTTGCAAAGCAATGAAAATGAAAGGTAGTCTGCAGTCGTTTGAACCTGGTCCTTTGCGCCCTGACTGTGTTGCGCCCAAGTCCAAACAATGCCTTGTGGTGCCCGCACCACGGCGTCGCACGCGCACCCCTGCACCAAGGAATGTCAGGCCACAAATCCCCTGCGCTCAAACGATTCAATCTGGGCGAGATTTGCTCTAACTCAGATCGCCAAATATTCGTGGCGCAGATCTTCATCATCCAGCACTTCCTTGGCCGTGCCACGAAATGCCACCTGCCCCGTATCCATGATAACAGCGCGGTCGGAAATCTTCAGCGCAGCCACAGCGTTCTGCTCCACAATGATCGTGGTGATGCCGGCTTCGCGGATTTCCAGAAGCGCCTTTTCGATGTCGTGACGCACGACGGGCGCCAAACCTTCATAGGGCTCATCGAGCAGCAACAACTTCAAATCCTTCGCCAGAGCGCGACCAATGGCGAGCATCTGCTGCTCACCGCCCGACAATGTGACACCTTCCTGCTTGCGCCGCTCTTTCAACCGCGGAAACAGGTCGTAGATGCGTTCATAGTCCCAGCCGCGCTTGCCCGAAATGACGGCGAGATCAAGATTCTCCTCAACACTCAATCCGGGAATGATGCGCCGGTCCTCCGGCACAAGTTGGACCCCCGCCATGGCTGCCTGCCACGACCCCTTCTTATGCAGCGCTTCACCTTGAAGCCAAATTTCGCCTTTGCGAACCTCCGGCTCGTCCGTGCGGGCAATCGCGCGCAAGGTCGAGGTCTTGCCAGCACCGTTTCGGCCGAGCAAAGCCACGATCTCGCCTTCGTTCATATCAAAAGAGACACCCTGAACGATGTAGCTGTCGCCGTAGTAGGCGTTCAAATCCTTGACTGCGAAATAGCCGCCACTCGCTGGTGCGGCAGGCTGCGCCTCGGCTGCTGCGCTCATAATTCTTCCTCCCCGAGATAGGCTTCCTTGACCTTCGGATTCCCCTTGATCTCGTCGGGAAGTCCTTGCGCGATGATACGACCACCGGCGAGGACAGAAATACGGTCGGCCAACGAGAAGACGACATGCATGTCGTGCTCGATGATCACGATCGTCATCCCGTCTTCCTTGATGGTCTTGAGAAGCTCGATCGTGGCATTGGTATCGGCGCGCGCCATGCCTGCTGTCGGCTCGTCAAGAAGGAGCAGGCGCGGATGCTGGATCAACCCCATAGCCAGTTCAAGGCGTCTTTTGTCACCGCGAGACAGGCTGGAGGCCGCAATTTCCAAGGCCGGACCGAGCCCCAACTTTGTTGAGATGTCGATGGCCTCATCCCGTATCCGCGTTTCGGCATGGAAACTCTTGAACGGGTTCAGCCGGAAATGGCCATCACGCTTTGAGAGTGCGGGCAACATGACATTTTCCAGAACCGTGAGGTCAGGAAAGACTTCCGGTGTCTGAAAGACGCGCGCCACACCTAGCTGATTGATCTCATAGGGCTGTTTGCCGGTCAGCGTGTGTCCGTCAAAGATCACCGCTCCCCTGTCCGGCTCAAGACGACCGACGCAAACGTTCAACAGTGTGGATTTGCCCGCACCGTTCGGCCCGATGATGGCATGGGTTTCCCCCTCCTGCACATCGAGATCAACGTCTGACAGAGCATGCAAGCCGCCAAAGCTTTTGTGCACATCGTCAATGTGAAAAACGATATTGGGTGTGCCGCGCTCAAAGCCGCGATCTTCATCATTGTTGGAGCTGACCTGTGCGCTGCTCATCTCACTACCCTCTGGCGACTGTTGGCCTCTTGAAGAATTGGGGCCATTTGCGATTTCCGTGACGACTGTGACTTATTCTGCTGCAGCCGGGCTGGCCGAACCGGCAACGCTGTCGCTGTTTTTGCCCTTTTTGCGCGAGAACAAGCCTCCGATTTTTTCAAAGCCCTCCATCAAGCCGCCCGGCAGGAAAATCACCACCAGCATGAAGACGAGACCAAGTGTCAGGTGCCAACCCTTGCCGACAAACGGGTAGATGACAGACACCAGCACGTCCTGAAGACCATCGGGCGCCCAGGCAAACCAGGCTTCCAGAATGGTCGTGTTAATCTTGGAAATGATGTTTTCCATATATTTGATCATGCCAGCGCCAAGCACCGGTCCGATCAGCGTTCCCGCGCCGCCAAGAATGGTCATCAGCACGACTTCACCGCTGGCCGTCCAGAACATGCGCTCGGCGCCGGCCTGGGTATCCATCGCCACCATCAGCCCGCCTGCAACACCGGCATACATGCCCGAGATCACGAAAGCGGCAAGCGTGTAGGGGCGCGTGCTCACACCCGTATAACCCAGCCGATTCTGGTTCGATTTGACCGCCCGCAGCATGAGCCCAAAGGGCGAGCGGAAGATGCGAATGGAAGCGTAGAAGGCCAACAGCATGCAAATTGCGGCGATGTAGTAGCCGACATTGAAGGTGAAGACCCAACCGCCGACCGCCAGATCATAACTCGATCCCATTTCAAGACCGAACAGATTGGCCCGAGCGGTTTCGCCAGCCGCCAGTTCACCATCCAGGATACGCGGATCGTTGAGCTTGGGCTGCAATCCGGTTTCGCCACCTGTGATCGGTGTCAGCACCGAATAGGCCAGCGAATAGGACATTTGCGCGAAGGCAAGCGTCAGGATCGAGAAATAGATGCCCGAACGGCGCAGCGAGATGAAGCCGACGGCAAGGCTGAACAGGCCCGCAACGATGATCGACAGAATGATCGCCGGAATGATGTTCATCGTCAGAAGCTTCATCATCCAGATGGCCGCATAGGACCCGGCACCCAGAAAGGCGGCATGACCGAAGGAGAGATATCCCGTCAGTCCGAAGAGAATGTTGAAGCCGATCGCGAAGATGCCAAAGATCACGAAACGCTGCATCAGGTCGGGATAGCCGCCATTGAACTGCGCAAGGCTGGAATCAACCGGAAAGGGATTGAGGAAGATTGGCGCCAGCATGGTGATTGCGGCGACGAACAGAAGAAGCTGGAAATCGCGGGCGTTGAGAGAAAGCATGGTCCTAATCCTCCATCACGCCACGCCGACCCATCAGGCCGCGAGGACGGGTGAGAAGCACGATAATGGCAACGACATACAAGATGACCTGGTTCAGCCCCGGCAGCACTTCCAGCACCTGACCCATCGATGCGAAGCTCTCCAGCACACCCAGCAGGAAACCGGCGAGCACTGCACCGCCGAGACTGCCCATACCGCCGACAACGACAACCACGAAGGAGAGAACGAGGAAGTCCATCCCCATATGGTAGTTTGGCGAGTTGATGGGGGTATACATCACCCCGGCAAGGCCGGCGACCGCGGCGGCCAGACCAAACATGATGGTGAAACGGCGATCAATGTGAATACCAAGCAGGCCGACCGTCTCGCGGTCCTGCATCCCTGCCCGCACAACCATGCCAAAGGTGGTGAATTGCAGGAAGGCAAACACGGCGCCAATGATTACGGCTGCGAAGGCAAAATAAACCAGCCGCCAATAAGGGTAGATGATCAGATTGGGATCAAAGCCGAGCGCCGCCCCAAAATCGAACGAACCCGTAAAGGCCGACGGTGCGGGCGTCGGGATGGGATTTGCACCGTAAAAATACTTAATGATTTCCTGCAGAACGATCGCAAGCCCGAACGTTACTAGAATCTGATCTGCATGTGGGCGTTTGTAGAAATGCTTGATGAGGCCGCGTTCCATCGCAACGCCGATTAGCATCATCACCGGAATGGCGACGAGAATGGATATGGGCACCGACCAGTCGATGATAACATCGCCCGCCGCTTGCCCGAAAAAGTCGTAGAGATAGGGAACCTCAACATTGAGAGGATTGCCCAGAAAGTCCTTCTGGGTCTCGTCCACAACGATGTGTGACAGCGTCAACAAACGGTTGAGCGTCACCGCGCAAAAAGCGCCGATCATGAACAATGCGCCATGCGCGAAATTGACGACACCGAGCGTGCCGAAAATCAGCGTCAAACCGAGCGCGATCAGCGCGTAGGCGGACCCCTTGTCCAGCCCGTTCAGCACTTGCAGGATGAGCGCTTCCATCGCCGATCCCCTCCTTTGTCGATAAAGGCCTCGCCTCAGGCGCAGACATCTACCCCAAAATCAAACGGAGCGAACGCTCTCCGGGCGCCCGATCCACCGGTCTTTCAAACAACTTTGCGAAACAGACCCATTTCGCGTTGCGTAATCATCAAAAGGCGGCCCCAGAAACAGGGGCCGCCTTTCGCAAAACGCTTATGCGCCTGGGTTGCAGGTGCCGATTGGCACAACATTGCCTTCGGCATCGCGCATCTGCGGATGATCGGGTGCGTAGGTGACCTGATCGACCGGGGTGACTTCCACGATTTCGAGAAGGTCGAATTCCGAGGACGGATTCTCTTTACCCTTCACGACCAGCACGTCTTTGAAGCACTGGTGATCTTCGGCACGGTACAGCGTCTTACCGTTACCCAAACCGTCGAATTCAAAGCCTTCAAGCGCCTCCACGATACCGCATGGGTTGAACGTTCCAGCGCGCTCAGCAGCGTCTGCATACAGCATGGTCTGCACGTAGCAGGTGTGTGCTGCCTGTGACGGCGGGAAGCCATACTTGGTGCCGAAGGATTTCACGAAGGCTTTCGAACCTTCATCCGGCAGCGACCAGTGCCAGTTTGTGGAACCGAAGATGCCCTTAACGTTGGCACCAGCACCCTTGGCCATCAGACGCGAATAGAGCGGAACAACGATCTGGAAGTCCTTGCCGTTGACCTGCTTGTCGCGCAGACCGAACTGAACAGCGTTGGTCAGCGAGTTGACCATGTTGCCGCCATAGTGGTTCAGAACCAGCGTATCAGCACCAGACTGAAGCACCGGCGCGATGTAGGAGGAGAAGTCCGTCTGTGTCAGCGGTGTCTTGACCGCAGCAACGGTCTCCCATCCCAGAGCCTCGGTGGATTCCTGCACGGCCTGCTCGGTGGTGTAACCCCAGTTGTAGTCTGCGGTCAGGTGATAGGCCTTGCGGTCGGCACCGTAGTTCTTGGCCAGCACCGGAGCCAGTGCAGCACCGGACATGTAGGAGTTGAAGAAGTGGCGGAAGCCATTGGCCTTCTTGTCTTTACCGGTCGTGTCGTTGGAGTGGGTCAGACCAGCCATGAAGATGATGCCAGCTTCCTGGCAGAGTGCCTGAACGGCAACAGCCACACCAGAAGATGAACCACCGGTGATCATGATGGCACCGTCTTTTTCAATCATCGAGCGAGCCGATGCACGAGCGGCGTCAGACTTGGTTTGCGTGTCACCTGTCACATAGGCAACTTTCTTGCCCAGAATGCCGTTGCCTTTCAGCGCCTTGGACGAGAACGTTCCCATCATGCCGCCATCGCCTCCACCATTGAGGTGCTCAACGGCAAGCTCATAGGCGCGCAGTTCGTCTGCACCTTCATCGGCATAGGGGCCGGACTGGGGCACGTTGAAGCCGAGCGTCACCGTGTCACCCTTCGGCGCATTGCGGAAGCCTTCATGACCATCAGCCAGAGCCGGGCTTGTGAAGAAATATGGGGTAACGGCGCCGGCCGCGGTTGCGGTTGCACCTGCTTTCAGCACCCGGCGACGGGTTAGGTCTTTGCGTTCACTCATTCAGTGATCCTCCCTTTGAGAAACGAGACTTGAAACATTCAAGCAAAAGCGAACGCGAGAACCTCCCCCGTTCAGCTGGCGCGACATTAGAAGGATTCTCCCGCGACCGGCTATGATTCTTTGGGATTAGAAGAACTGCATGGTCGACCGCAGATCACCGACCAATCGGTTGCGACCACCCGGATGCGCAGATCCTGTCCAGCCGCTGGCCCACGCCCTTGTCGAAGGCGGCATCTTGCCTGATACGGAAGGAAGCAACTGAGCTTCACCGTCGATCCAATTCAGGGCGCACAATGACAAAAGAAATCGAAAACAACGCACAAAACCTGCCGCCCTGGGTCGCAGGTGTCGAACATCGCATGCATGAACTGGACCCTGAACTCAGCGAGGAACAGATCAACATTGTGCGCAACTATGGTCAGGTGGTTGAGTTTACTGACGGCGAAATGCTGGGGGAGGCGGGCCAACGCGACGCCGGATTTCATGTTGTGTTGGATGGACGATTGGAGATCGTGGACAAGCATGGTGAGGCGAAAACATCATCATCACCCATGCCCGAGGGCATTATGGCGGCGAGATCGTCACCATGGCCGGTCGGGGTGCAATGGTCAGTGGACGAGCAAAAGGGGTAACCCGTACCATCAAGGTCACGACCGAACGCCTGAAGGACCTGTTGGCACTGGAAGCCGAGCTTGGCGAAATTCTGCCGACCAGCTTCATCGTTCGCCGCATGCGGATGATCGCCGAAAATCAGGGGGAGGTCACCCTCTACGGCGTGGCGGAAGAGGCGGAAACGGCAAATATTCGCACTTTTCTGGCGCGTCAGGGCGTGCCCTACACTTTGGTGGAAACCGAGCGCCCGTCTCAGGTCCCATCGCATGTTGACTGGGAGCGCGACGCGCTGCCCGTGCTCATCATCGGCAATGAGACGCTGTGCAAACCAACGATTCGTGAAGTCGCAGAGGCAATCGGCATCTCAGCCGACATCGAAGACGGGCAGACCTACGATGTCGCTGTTCTGGGTGCAGGACCGGCCGGGTTAGCCGCCGCTGTGTACGCAACGTCGGAGGGGTTGAGCGTGATCGTCATCGAAGCGCTCGTTCCTGGCGGCCAAGCCGGGACCAGTTCACGCATCGAAAATTATCTGGGCTTTCCTACTGGCATATCAGGTCAGGGTCTTGCAGGGCGTGCTTACCTCCAGGCCACGAAGTTCGGGGCCGAGATCGCCGTTGCGCGACAAGTTGAACGCGTTAAATGCGGGGAGGTGTACAGCCTGCGCCTTGACGGAGGGGACATGATCAAAGCGCGGGCCGTGATTATTGCGACCGGCGCGGTGTATCGCGAACCACCCATTGAGAACCTGGAAGCCTTTACCGGTGGTGGCGTGCACTATGGCGCAAGCTATCTGGAGGCACAGCTTTGCAAGCAAAAGGACATCGCCATCGTTGGCGGCGGCAATTCTGCCGGCCAAGCCACCATTTTTCTGGCCGGTTTCGCCCGCCAGGTTAAGATGCTCATTCGGGGCAAGAGCCTCGCCTCCAGCATGTCGAGCTATTTGATCGAACGCATTGAACGATCGCCCAACATCGAAGTGCTGTCGAACAGCGAAGTGAAGCGCGCCAATGGCGGTCGAAAGTTGCAGTCCCTGACCGTGTTCAACAATCGCAAGCAAACGACCCAGGACATCGATTTCGCGCATCTTTTCGTCTTCATCGGCGCGGTTCCCGCGACGGACTTTCTGCCGGATCAAGTCAAGCTGGACGAGAAGGGCTTTGTGCTCACAGGCGACCAACTCGACAAAAACTGCCTTGATTCATACGGCTGGAAGGAGGAACGGCGCCCGTTTCATCTCGAAACCACCTGCCCCGGCTTGCTGGCGGTTGGCGATGTGCGTTCCGGTTCGATCAAGCGCGTGGCATCAGCAGTCGGAGAAGGTTCGGTTTGCGTGCAGTATGTTCACCGCATACTGGGCAACGCTTGACGGTCGGCTCATTTCACTGCCTGCGAAAGCTGAATTGTGAGGTGCGGCGGCGTTCTCCGTTGACATGATCGAAAACGGTTTGTCGAAAAGAGTTTGGGCCTGTGCGGCGCAGCACCAGCGACGCCTTGCGATCGCCATTGACGATCCCGCCCCACAATATGTCCATGGTCAGCGTGTCACCCTTCGCTGTGCCGACAAGCTGCGCTGGCCCGGTGCGCGAGCCCGTATAGACCCCGCTGTAGCGCCCGTTGCCTTCATCGGTAATGCGCAGCCCCAATGGCAATCTGAACAAGAGCACACCGCAGCGTGCCAGCATCTGGACCGATTGAACGGACCCGCTGCCCTGCATTCGGCAGGAAGCATTGATATCTCCGACACCCCGCAAATAGGCTGACCCGGAACCACGCCATGCACCCGTCAATCCATCGAGAAAGGCCGCATAGCCGGGCAATGAGCCAAGGCATAGAAGCGCGAAAGCGATCAGAAATCTGTTCATGAAAACGGCCTTCAAACGCTCGGCAAAAAACGACGGACAACCAATGACATGTTCGCTCTTCAAAGCGAACTGACATTGATTTGAACAGCTCGCTTGGGTTCGACGTTACTGATTGACTTTAAAAGGCTTTCTTGATCCCGGCACTCTTGAGAATAGCGTTGGCTGTGTGCCGACTTTTCAGATTGCGCGGTATCAACAACAGCTTTCCGGTCGACTCCGATCGCCACTTCTCATGCGACCCCTTCGCATTCGAGACATATTCATAGCCTTGATCGCGAACCAGTTTCACCACCTGCTGATAATAACCGGAGGACAAAGTTCACGCTAGAACCGGTTCTATTTCTGGTCGCTGCCAGACAATGGTCGGCACAAGATCTCGCAGAGGCTTGTTTGCGATATCCTCTGGCGAAACGTGATTTGCCAGCACCAGATCAACCGCGCAATCAAGCACCAACTCCTCGAACTCTTTCAACGTTTCGGCTTCGATATGCAGGCCGATAATGTCGCTCTGCGAAGTGAAAACCTTCGCTTCATCATCCCAAAGCGCTTTCACGAAGAATGTCGGCCTCATCGGAGTTCGCCTCTCCAATTGTTCGTCGCACAAGTGTGCCAAGCAATCGTTGCAACTGCAAATCCCATCGGCCAAAGACCTTCTCGAGATTTAGGCACATTTTTTCAATGTCTTACGATCGGGTCGATTGGTGCGCTGCCAAGTGCCAGCACATCCTCGATGGCTTTGGCGACTTGCAACACTTTTGCGTCACCGCGTGGCGGCCCGATGAGTTGCAAACCAACAGGCATGCCGCTTTGGGTGAAACCGCACGGCACCGAGATAGCCGGCAGGCCGGTTGTCGTTGCCAGAAACGAAAACCGCAGCCAATCGATGTAGTCGCTCATGGGCTGATCATCGACCAGATCGGGAAATTCCTGTTCCACGGCTGTTGGCTCCAGACCGATAACGGCACAGGCCAAAACATCGAAATCATTGAGAAAAATGCGCATGCGGTGGTACAATTCCGTGCGGTGCAATGCGCAGTCCAGGACATCATCAATGGTCAATTCACGCCCGACCTGAATGTTCTGCGCCAGCGTTTTCTTGTAGCCCTGCTGAATAACGTCGGGTGCGCGACCCGGCAGCGCAGCCCATGTCATGGCTCGCAAAGTGATGTAGCTTCGATACAGATTGGGAAGGTCGGGACAGGCTTCCTCAACCACAGCGCCAGCGCCTTGAAACTGCTCCAAAGCGGCGCTCATGATCGCTTGAATCTCTGATTCCACGGGAGCGAAGCCCCCAAGCGTGGGGGCGAAAGCCACTCTCGCGCTCGCGGAAGCCCGCTGCGTACTGTTCAAAAACGGTTCGGTCGGTGCGGGAAGGCTCAATGGCGCACGCGGATCGTAACCGCACATCGCATCCAGAAACAAAGCGCAATCGAGCACATCACGCGCCATGGGTCCTGAGATGCCATCGCCGTTGAAGCCCATTACCATCGGCCCGCCAAACGCCCGACCGGGCGACGGGCGCAAACCGACCACATTGTTGTAGGCACCAGGCGTGCGCAAACTTCCCGCCAGATCGGACCCCTGGCTCAACCAAACCTCCCCGGTTGCGAGTGAGACGGCAGCACCGCCCGACGATCCGCCCGCATTCTTGCGCGTATCCCAAGGGTTGCGCGTGTAGCCGAACACCGCGTTGAACGTGTTGCCCCCTGCCCCCATTTCCGGCGTATTGGTTTTGCCGACGACAAGCGCGCCCTTGTTTTCAAGAATATCGACGATGGGATCACTTTCCGCCGGAATGTGATCGGCCATGCCGGGCGTTCCCATGGTGGTGCGAACACCTGCGACCGCCGAAAGATCCTTGATACCAACTGGCAGACCCGCAAGCCAACCGAGGTCTTGCTCGTTCGCCGATTGCGCTGCGGCGAGTTCGGAGCCGGACTTCGAGCGTGCCCGGTCAAAACAGCGCGTCACCATCGCGTTGACCGCACCATCAACCTGCCCCACCCGTTCCTCGCTCGCATCAATCAGATCAGCTGGCGAAATCTCACCACGCTTGAGCAGATCAACGATCTCACGCGCAGATTTGGAGCAAAGTTCAGGGCCGGTGAACGTGGTGTGCGGGCGTTGGGGGGGCATCACTTTGTCCTCAGAAACGGATCAGAACCGAGCCTTAAACGCCCAATCCGCCGATGTTCACATATTTGGTTTCCAGATATTCATCGATGCCCTGGCTGCCGCCTTCCGAGCCGAGGCCAGACTGCTTGACGCCTCCGAACGGCACTTCCGGTGTCGTGATGATGCCCTCATTGATGCCGACAAGGCCATATTCCAGCCCTTCCATAACACGGAAGGCCTGGCCGAGATCCTGCGTGTAGAAATAGCAGGCCAGACCGTAGATCGTGTCATTGGCGCGGGCGATGACATCCTCTTCCTTGGTGAAGCGATAGATCGGCGCAATGGGACCGAAGATCTCATCGCTGGTGAATTTCATCGACTTCTTGGCGTTCTTGATCACGGTCGGCTCGAAGAAAGAGTGGCCGAGCGCGTGACGCTTGCCGCCGGTGAGAATCTCGCCGCCCTTCTTGGTGGCGTCTTCGATGAAGGCTTCGACGGTTTCCACCGCCTTTTCGCCGATCAGCGGCCCCTGCTGCGTACCGTCTTCGGTGCCATCACCAACCTTCAATTGTGACGCTTTTTTAGCGAGCTTCTCGCAAAACTCGTTGTAAATCTTCGACTGGACATAGAAGCGATTGACACAAACGCAGGTCTGCCCCGAATTGCGATATTTGGCCGCCATCGCACCTTCAACCGCAGCATCTATATCGGCTGAATTGAACACGATGAAAGGTGCGTTGCCGCCCAGCTCCATGGACGTCTTCTTCACTGTTCCGGCGCATTGCTTCAAAAGCGTGCGCCCAACCGGCGTGGACCCCGTAAAGGTGATCTTGCGAACCGTTTCGTTGGAACACAGTTCCTTGCCGATTTCGGATGCCGAACCGGTGACAATATTGATGACACCTTCAGGCAAACCCGCCCTTTCACCAATAACGCCCCAGGCCAGGGCCGAATAAGGCGTTTGCGAGGCTGGTTTACAAACGCTGGTGCAACCGGCCGCAATGGCGGGGCCGATTTTCCGCGCCAGCATGGAGGACGGGAAGTTCCACGGCGTGATCGCGCCGACTACGCCGATGGGTTCCTTGCGGGTGAGGATGCGTCGATCAGCCCAGGGCGACGGCACTACCTCGCCATACATACGGCGCGCCTCTTCCGCGAACCAGAGCAGATATTCGGCACCGATATTGATTTCGCCCTTCGCCTCAGCGAGCGGCTTGCCCATCTCAATGGTCAGCAATTCAGCCAACACATCAACATTGTCTTTCATGACATCATGCATGCGCCGCAGCATTTCAGCGCGTTCCTTGGCCGTGGTGGCCTTGAAGCTCTCAAAGGCAGCAGCAGCCACCTCAATCGCGCGCCGCGTTTCAGCCTTGCCAGCTTTGGGAACGGTGCCGATCACATCACCATTGGCAGGATTGGTTACGTTGATCGTTTCGCCGCTTTCCGCGCCGATCCACTCTCCGCCAACAAGAATTGCGTCCCTTTTGAAAGGATTGGAATAACTCATAAGTCTGGTCCTTGAATGCTCGTGCCCGCCCCGAATGGGCGCAACTTTATCGGCCGATGGCCTCAATCGTGGCGGCAAGATCGGCTTCAATTTCGATGCCGTCAACCGCTAATGTGTCGCGCAATTGCGCTCGTCTGGCACCCGGAACGCGGGCGCCCGGCTGTTCCTCAATCATAGCGGCGAGCGCCACGAAACGGTCTAAAACCGCATCGCCGCCAAGTTTGTGCGGATCGATGGCGATTATGGTTTGTCCAACGCCGGGAGGCGCGCCTTCGGCGTCAAAAAAGGAGCTTGCTTCACTGGCAAAGTTGGCGCCGGTCAAACCCGCTGCGAGCAACTCCACCATCAAAGCTAGAGCCGTGCCCTTTGCGTCACCCAGCGGCGCCATGGTGCCCGACAAGGCCGCGACAGGATCACTGGTCGGCTCGCCCTTAGCGTCAAAGGCCCAATCTTTGGGGATCGTATCGCCCTTCTGCTTGGCAGCCATAATCTTGCCGCGCGCAACCTTTGACAGCGACACATCAACCACGATCGGCGCGCCTTCGGCACGTGGTGCGGCAAAGGCCAGCGGGTTGGTGCCGAACACAGCCTTGCTGCCGCCCCAGGGCGCCATAGCCGCAGGCGTGTTGGCAAACATCAGCGCGACAAGCCCGGCTTTGGCATAGACCTCCACAACAACCCCCATGACGCCGCAATGGTGTGAACGTGAGATGCCGGCGATGGCGATGCCCTGCTCGCGCGCCATGTCGGGAAGATGCTGTTGCACAAGATCGAGGGCCGGATAGGCAAAGCTGTGCATCGCATCGACATGCAGAACCGAGGGAGCCGCTCGCTCGAAAGTCGGGACGGCATGTCCATCGACTTTTCCCGAAGCTGACTGAGCGGCGTAGGATTCGACACGACGCAGACCGTGGCCGCTTTGCCCGGCCAATTCTGCGGCCAAAAGCGCCTCGGCAACGCTCAACGCATTGTCTTTGGAAGTGTTGGATCGGATCAACGCATCGGCGATGAGTTGACGTATTTCATCAGGCGTCATGCGGGGCATGGCAGGGTCCGTTCACTGAGGTTTGGCTAGCTCGAAGACGAATTGCCTAGTTTGGCCAGAACCAGATCGGCAATCATATGGCTCACCCGCACATTGGACTCTTCCGTCACCCCGGCAATATGCGGCGTTGCAATAAAGTTGGGGAGCCCGGCAAACTTTGCACCCGCCTCCGCCGTCAAAGGCTCGGTTTCAAACACATCAAGCGCGGCGCCGGCGATTTCGCCTTCAGACAGAGCGAGCGCGAGCGCCGCATCATCGACAGCGCCACCGCGGGCTGCATTGATGAGCACCGCATCACTCCTCATGGCCTTCAGAAAGCGCAGATCGACCATATGGCGGGTCGCTTCCGTGAGCGGCACATGCAGACTTACAACGTCTGACAGGTCGGCAATGCCATCCAGCGACACATTGCGCACATGCGCCCAGGCTGGATCATCCGCCGGTAGCATCGGGTCAAAAGCGACGACCTCACAGCCAAGCGTCATGGCCCGGCCCGCGACTTGCCGCGCAATGGCGCCAAAGCCGATCAGCCCGACGGTCTTTCCCGCCAGTTCCCGCCCGATCATGGCCTGACGCGGCCATTCACCGGCAATCACAGCATTGCTTGCGCCGTAAGCGTTCCGAAGCAGCATCTGGGCGCATGTGATCACATATTCCGCAACGGAAAGATCATTAGCGCCGGTTGCGGGGTAGACATCGATGCTGCGCGCCCGGCAGGCCGCCACATCGATGTTGTCCAGCCCGACGCCGAGGCGACCGACGCATTCAAGCTTGCCACCCGCTTCCAGCAAAGCGCCCCGAAGCTGAGTTCGGTTGCGCACGATCAGCGCGCGGGCAAGTCCGACCGCCTCTGCGAGATCGTCCGGGCGATCGACCAGATCGGCGGCATAGAGGCATGAATGAACAGCGGCAATCCTCGCGACCGCCGCTTCGTCCATGAACTCGCTGATGACGACCTCAGCCATTTGGGTGCAAGACGTGGTCAGGCGCTACGATAGAGCTTGGTCATCGAGAATTCGCGATGTCCGAGCGCTTCAGCCGCCGTGTTGCGACCATTTGCGGTGCGCCGGATCATTTCGATGAGATCATCGCCCGCTTCATCGATGGTCTTTTCGCGCGTTAAAATGCCGGTGACGTCAACATCGATATGCTCGCTCATCGTGCGCAAGGTGCGTGGATTGGCCGAGATCTTGATGACCGGGACGATCGGATTGCCCACCACGTTGCCCTGTCCCGTTGGGAATGTGTGGATCACCGCGCCACCCGCGGCCATCAGGGTCACACATTCAGCGGCAGCGGACGACGAATCCATGAAATACAGGCCCTCCCCGCTCTTTGGCGCTTCGGCTGGTTCAAGAATGTCGATGTAGCGGCATTCGCGGCCAATCTTTTCGAGGTTGCCAAGCGCCTTTTCCTCGATGGTGGTCAGGCCGCCTTCGATATTGCCCTTGGTTGGCTGCGAGTCGGAAAGATCGTCCGTCTGGTGCGCGAAAATCACGTCATCCTGATAGGCTTTCCACATCTTGTACCAGCGCTCTCCGACTTCCTCGTTGATCGCACGTTCCTTGCAGATGTGCTCAGCACCCGTGATTTCCGACGTTTCCCCGAAAAAGCCGGTGATGCCCTGCGGAATGAGCTTGTCATACATATTGCCCACAGTTGGGCATGAGCCGAGACCGGTGGTTGTGTCGGATTCGCCGCATTTGGTCGAAATCCACAATTCCGACATGTCGCATTCTTTGCGCTGGAGTTCAGAGGCGAAATGCACGAACTCCTTCGCGGCCCAGGAAGCAGCCCGAATGGTTTCGAGATCGCCCTTCTGCTCAATGGAAAACTCCGCAACCTGTTTGCCGGTCTCGCGAATTCCGTCTGCGATACGCTTGGTCCAGCCCGGCTCGATGCCGATCACCACCACGGCGGCGACGTTTGGGTTTGCACCGGTGCCGATCATGGTGCGGAAATGCAGCTCGAGATCTTCCCCGAATTGCAGCCGGCCATAGGCATGCGGGATCGCCAGCGTGCCTTTGATGTTGTTGGCAACCGCTTCGCAGGCCGCGTTGGAAATATCGTCCACCGGCAGAATGAGAACGTGATTGCGCACGCCGACACGGCCATTTTCGCGTCGGTAGGCCATGATTTTGTCTGACATTGCGTGTGCCTCCCTACCAGCGCTTGGTTTTCAGATTATGCGTGTGGACGTGGTGGCCCTTCTTCACGGCAGCCACGAATTTGCCGATGTCCTCACCATATTTGATGGCTGTACCGCCCTCCTCGATATCCGACAGCGCGATTTTGTGCCCGATCGGCACATCATCATGAGCCGTCAATTGAAACGAAGAATTGTCATGCGTGACAACGCACAGCATCTCGGTACCGGCGGTCAGGCCTTCCACGACCACCACGCCCACATTGTCCTCGTGGTCATGCACCAGCAATTGCGGGATGTTGCTCATATCCCAAAGTCTCCTCGACAACGAATGGCTTCTCTTAGGCCTGACATTTCCCCTCTGGCAAGGGCGCGAGCGGTTCTGCCTGCTGATAAGTCGCGTTCGCACACTCTGGCAGTTTGCATCAGCGCAGGTGAAGCGTTAGGAACGCGAAAAAATCCGACAGGCCGGTTGCGCGTTCAACCTCGGGGCCAGCAAGTATGGAACCGGCAAGCGGCCGATATTCTCAAGGAAAGCCACGTGTCCACATTCGACAAAGTCGCCGACATCATTTCGGAAACCAGCGAGATTCCGCGCGAAGACATCACGCCGGACAGCCACACGATTGATGATCTTGGCATCGACTCGCTTGATTTTCTCGACATCGTCTTCGCCATCGATAAGGAATTCGGAATCAAGATCCCGCTTGAGAAATGGACGCAGGAGGTCAATGACGGAAACGCTTCGACCGAAGAATATTTCGTCATGAAGAATCTGTGTGCCAAAATCGACGGATTGGTCGCCGAAAAGGCCTGATCCCGAGGCCAGGCGGCTTCGCCATGCATCTTGAATATTTCCAGATGATCGACCGCATCGTCGCGTTTGGTGACGATGCCGAGAGCCTTGTTGCGCAATCCACTGTGCCGAAGGAAAGCCCGGTATTTGAAGGGCATTTTCCGGGCCTTCCGCTCGTGCCTGGCGTGTTGTTGATCGAAACCATGGCGCAGGCCAGCGGATTTTTGATCATGGCACGGTCCAACTTTGCCGCCATGCCGTTTCTGGCGGGCATGAAGCAGGGAAAACTGCGTACCTTCGTTGAGCCCGAAACCGTGCTGGATATCGAGGCGACCAGCGAGCATGATGGCTCCGGCTTCGCCATGACGCGCGCCAGGATCAATAGCGATGGCAAGGTGATCTGCGATGCTCAACTCACCTTCAAGACCATGCCATTCCCAGATGACGGCTTCGCCCGCATGATTTCTGATCGCGCGCGTGAGTTGAACATGCCGTCACAATACTTGCCCAAATACTGACCGTCTCTTACTAGGGGCATCTCAAACGGGCGCATTGAGAGTTCGCATCCATGAAAGACAAACACCCTGTCTGGGTCACCGGCATCGGCCTGCTGTCATCGCATGGCGAAGGACCGGATGCTCATTGGGCGGCGATGCAGGGCGGCAAGCCTACCAATGTCGATACATCGAGCTTCGCCCCCTACCCTATCCACGCTTTGCCTGAGACCGACTGGGCGACGCAGATTTCGCGCCGCGACATGCGCCAGATGGAGCCATGGCAGCAAATCGGCACCTATGCGGCCGGTCTGGCGCTTGAAGATGCCGGAGCCAAGGGCAACGAAGACCTTTGCGGTGTCATGGACATGATCGTTGCCGCAGGTGGCGGCGAGCGCGATCTGGAAGTTGATACGACCGTAATGAACGAGGCGCGCACGGCCAATGACCGTGACGCCATGCTCAACGAGCGGCTGTCAAATGATCTGCGCCCCACGCTGTTTCTGGCGCAATTGTCCAACCTGCTCGCCGGCAATATCTCCATCGTCCACAAAGTCACCGGCTCTTCGCGCACCTTTATGGGCGAGGAAGGTGCTGGCGTCTCGGCCATTCAAACGGCTCATGCGCGCATCGCAGGGGGCCAAAGCGACATCGTGCTGGTTGGCGGCGGCTACAATGCAGCGCGCGAAGACATGCTGCTGCTGTTCGAGCTCGGCGGTTATCTGACCCATGATGACTGGGCGCCGGTCTGGAGCCGCAAGGACAATCCCGGCTTCGCACTCGGCTCAATGGGCGCTTTTCTGGTCATGGAATCAGCTGAGCACGCCAGAAAACGTGGCGCAAAACCCTATGCGGAGCTCAAGGATGTGGCCGGAACCCACGGCCCGCGCGGCGAAGGACGTCTCGCCAAACGGCTAAGCGATGCGCTGGCGGGCATGAATGTGCCAAGCAACAGCGCCGTTCTTTCCGGCGCAAGCGGCGCGACCAACGCGACCGCCACGGAAACCAATTTTCTGCAATCCGCCTTCCCAGAAGCACCCATTCGGGCGTTTGGCTCGGTTTTCGGCCACGGTGTTGAAGCGCAGTTTCCGCTCGGTATCGCTCTGGCCGCTTTGGCCATGCAGCGCGGTGAGTTCTGTGCGCCCTTTGAAGCGGCGGAACGTGAGGCCAGCGAACCGCTTGATAGCATATTTGTGACCGGTGTTGGTCATTATCGCGCCGAAGGTCTCGGCCATGTGGTGGCGGTGAAGGACGAGGAGACAGCCGGATGAGTCAGTATCGCGATTCAAAAGGGCGCCCGATCATCGCCGTAACGGGTCTTGGCGTCGTTTCTTCGCTGGGCGAAGGCAAGGATGAAAACTGGCGTCGTTTGGCGGCAGGAGAATCCGGCATTCATCGTATCGACCGTTTCGGCATCGAAGGTCTGCGCACCACAATTGCGGGCACGGTAGATTTCATGGATCTCGACGTGCCGTCTGCGCCCGCGCTCTCCTATGCATTGGCTGATTCCGCAGCGAGCGAGGCAATCTCGCAGTCTGGCATCGACGAGACGGATTTCCCCGGCCCTTTGTTCCTGGCTGCGCCGCCGGTGGAGATGGAATGGCAGCACCGCTTTGCTCTTGATCAACAGGTCCAAAGCGACGGCGAGCAGGGCTATAGCGGGCTGCTGAAGGCCGCGCGTGCCGGCAAGCATGAAGACTTGTATGAATTGCTGCTGTTTAACCGGACGGCCGACCGTCTGTCTGCAAAATTCGGCACGAAAGGCCTGCCCGTCTCACTGTCAACCGCCTGCGCATCGGGTGCCACAGCGGTGCAACTGGGTGTGGAAGCCATCCGCCGCGGCGAAGCCAGCAGCGCGCTTTGCGTAGGCACGGACGGTTCGGTGACCACCGAAGCTCTGGTGCGCTTTTCGCTGCTCTCAGCACTCACAACCAATAATGATGAACCGACAAAAGCGGCCCGCCCCTTCTCGAAAGACCGCGATGGTTTTGTGATGGCGGAAGGTGCCGGCGCCCTGGTGCTTGAATCGCTTGAAAGCGCCATGGAGCGTGGCGCCAATGTGCTGGCGATCATCAAGGGCTGCGGCGAAAAGGCCGACCATTTCCACCGAACACGATCATCGCCGGATGGGTCGCCCGTCATCGCTGCGGTCAACAGAGCGCTGGATGACGCCGGGGTGGGTTTTGCCGATATCAACTACATCAACGCTCACGGCACATCGACGCCGGAAAATGACCGGATGGAGTATTTCTCGCTGAAGGAAGTTTTTGGCGAGCGCATTCACGAGACGCCGATCTCCTCCAACAAGTCGATGATTGGCCACACGCTCACAGCTGCGGGGGCGATTGAGGCCGTCTTCTCCGTTCTCACCTTGCAGAACCAGACGCTGCCGCCGACGATCAATTATGACACGCCGGATCCCGACATTCCGTTGGATGTCGTGCCGCATAAGGCACGCGAGGCGGCTGTTACCAATGTGCTGTCAAACTCCTTCGGCTTTGGCGGGCAGAATGCCTGTCTCGTATTCAGCAACGAAATTCCGGCCTGATTGCACCCATGCGCGCACTTCAACTCGTCTCCGACCGTGAAACTGAGGCTGTTGATCTGCCGGAACCGGACGCGCCCGCGCCCGGTGAAGTGCAGTTGAAAATCCGCGTTGTTGCTTTGAACCATCTCGATGTCTGGGGCTGGCGTGGCATGGCGTTTGCCAAGCGCGAAATGCCGCTGACAATCGGGGCCGAAGCGAGTGCCGAAGTTGTGGCGCTTGGTGAAGGCGTTTGCGACCTCGTTCCCGGTCAGCTTGTCTCGATCTTCGGCGCGCGCGTCTGCGGCAAGTGCCATCACTGTCGTGCCGGCCGCGACAATCTGTGTGAGCATGTTGAGGGCGTTCACGGCTTTCACCTGGGCGGTTTTGCGCGCGAACTTGTCAATATTCCCGCCCGCCAATGCGTGCCGGTCCCACCGGGTTGCGACGATGTCGGAGCCGCGCTTGCACCGATCACTTTCGGCACTTGCGAGCACATGCTTTTCGACAATGCGCTGCTGAAACCCTCCGAAAGCATCCTCATTCAGGCCGGGGGTTCAGGCATCGGTACGGCTGCGATCCAACTCGCCAAGGCGATCGGCTGCACCGTCATCACCACGGTCGGCAGCGACGACAAGATCGAACCGGCCAAGGTGCTGGGGGCGGATCACGTGATCAATTACCGCGAAGACCGTTTTGAAGGCGCGGTGCGCAAGATCACAAAGAAGGAAGGCGTCGATGTGGTGTTTGAGCATGTCGGCAAGTCGACATGGGCGGGTTCCATGCTCTCCATGAAGCGCGGCGGACGGCTCGTCACCTGCGGGTCGACCTCGGGCGTGTCGGCAGAAACCAATCTAATGATGCTGTTTCAGCGCCAGCTGCGCCTGATCGGCTCGTTCGGTTGCCGCAAGCAGAACATGGTCGATTCAATGGACAAGATGGCGCGCGGCTATGTGAGACCCATCGTCGATACGGAAGTTGAGTTCGGCGATCTCGCCACGGCCCTTGAGCGCATGGAAAGCCGCAAGGTCTTCGGCAAGATCATCATGCGCATGGCCTGATCCATGGCGGCCTCGTCATGGCAGCGCAAAATCATGCGCAACCGGCATGTCGAGCGCATCGCGCTGCGGTTGAACACGGCAAAAGACTGGACGCTGGCTCAGATCATCACCGGCCTTCTCGCAGCAGCCAAGAAATTGCCGCCCGAAAAATCAACCGACATCGCGGAGAAACTTGGGCGACGATTTGCGCCCATCCTGCCGCGCACGAAACTCGCCAAGAAGAATCTGGCGCTCGCCTTTCCGAAGAAGAGCGAGGCAGAGATCGACCAATTGGTGCGAGAGGTTTGGGGTCACGTCGCGCGCACCATGGCTGAGTATGTGTTTCTCGATCAGCTGTTTGATTTCGACCCTGAGCGTCCCGGTGAAGGGCGCATCGATGTGATCGGCATCGACAATTTCGTGAAACTGCGCGATGGCGGTCGACCCGCCGTGATTTTCACCGCGCATACCGGCAATTGGGAGATACTGCCCGTTGCCGCATCGACCTATGATCTGGAAGTGACGGCCCTGTTTCGTCCGCCCAACAACCGGTTTCTGGCAGAGCGGGTGTTGAAGGCGCGGCGAACGGAAAAGGGGCATCTGGTGCCAGCTCGCGCCGGGGTGGCCTGGGCCTTGTCAGGCGTTCTGGAACAGGGCGGTGCCGTTGGCCTGCTTGCCGATCAAGCGTTGACGCGCGGCGATCGCATTGCTTTTTTTGGACGCGAGGCGACGGCCAATCCGCTCGCGGCAAAACTTGCCCGCCAGTTCGATTGTGACATCTATCCGGCGCGCTGCGTGAGACTGCCCGGCGGTCGATTTCGCCTTGAACTGCATGATGCAATCGACACACCACGCACAGGCGATGGCAGCATCGATGTGAAGGCCACTACGGAAATGATCAATGAGATCATGGAGGGCTGGGTGCGCGAATATCCCGCACAATGGCTTTGGCTGCATGACCGCTGGAAGCTGAAACCACTGCCCAAGAGGCGCATCAAAAAGCCCAAGACTGCGCAGTGATCACACGGTCGTTGCCTACTCAGCCGGAACCAGCTTCTCCTCGCCTCCATAATACAAGCCGACGGCGTGTTTGGCGGTCGCAAAAAACAACCAGCGCTCTACAAACAGACCCGCCAGCAGGCTGATCGTTGCAACGACTTGCAGGAACCCGCCCAGAGCTGGGGCGACCATCAGCGAAATCACCAGCAGAACGAATGGCAGCACCGCGCCAAGCATGGCCCCGATAAGGCTCAGCCGCTCTCGATGTTTGCGCGCAATGCGAAACGCCATTTCGCGCGTGAGATAGTTTTCCATCGCATGCGGTCGTTCAAGCAGCCGCACGCGACCAAGATTGCCAAGACCCGTTGCGCTTTCCATGCTGGAGGCACCATAGCCAGCGGCGGATGCGTGTCGCAGCCACATGAACTTCACCGCCCAGGTGACAACCAGGAAAACCAGCGTCAGCCAAACCCAGATGCGGTTTGAATCCGAGCCCGCTTCGCGACCAAAGAAGGCGAAGTAGAGCATGGTGCCGGAGGTCAGCGCGAAGAGCAGATAGACGGCGGGTGTCCAGCGCGTGTGCCATTGCGGAACCGTGCGCAGGGACGCGTAGATCATCGCCGTGCAATAGACGGTGATCATGCACATGATGCCGCCAATATAGCCGAGCAGCAGGTTGAATGTGTCGCCCAAAATGCTCATCGCGGCGAGAATGGTCAGCGGCACGAAAGTGGCAACCGCCATGCAGCCCTCGCGCGACAGCCAGCTTGTTTTCCATTGCGAGAAAGCGCGCCATGCGCGCTGCGGATTGCCCAGATGCAGGGTCGAACTCATCAGGCCGACTGCAATCAGCACGAGCGCAGTGACCCACGCAAATTTGGTGGGCAAATGCGCCGGATTGCCATGGCCGAGCGCCAGCACCAAGGCCAACCCGTAACCGGCCCCGGAAAGCACGGTGAATGCGATAACGGAAAGCGCCGGGTGCATCAGCTTGCTCCCTTGGCGGAACCGCCCGAAAGCGCGCGATCGATCCAGGCCAGCAGGCCGGTCGCGTCGCTTGTATCTTCTTGCACGGCAGGCACGGACGCGGCGGAGCCGAGCGCGCTGCGCTCCCGCGGTGGCAGATACTTGTTGACAGGCTTGTTGCCCTGTTCGGGCATCAGATCGAACCCGCCCCGCTCGCGCACCAGGACCGACACATCTGAACTCGGGTCCCCAAGATCGCCGTAATGGCGGGCCCCGGCAGGGCATGTGCGCACGCAGGACGGCACGCGGTCGATCTCCTCCAGGTCTTCATTGTAGATGCGGTCAACGCAGAGCGTGCATTTTTTCATCACACCTTCAGCGAGGTCCATCTCGCGCGCGCCATAGGCACAGGACCATGCACACAGGCCGCAGCCGATGCACATGTCTTCATCGACCAGAACGATCCCGTCTGCGGCGCGCTTGTAGGACGCACCTGTCGGGCAAACGGTGACGCAGGGCGCGTCCTCGCAATGCAGACAAGATTTGGGAAAATGCACGACACGCGCTTCTCCCGCAGAGCCGATGACTTCCCCGCCATCCGGCACGATTTCGAATGTGTGAATGCGATTCAAGAACGAGCCGGACGGTTCCGCGCCGTAGGGGTCCTGATCGGACAGCGCGGTGCCATAGCCTGCCGTATTCCATTCCTTGCAGGAAATCACGCAGGCATGGCAGCCGACACAGGTATCAAGATCAATGACAAGGCCGAGCTTCTTGTCGGTTGTGGTTGGAAGCTGGGTCATTGCGTCCACCCCAGCCCATAGCGCAACTGATCGGGTGTCGCCTGCGACTTTTTCTGCGCGTCGATCACCGGCTCGCTGACATCCCCGCCCGCATCGGCCTTTTCGATGTTGACGCGAAGATCATACCACGCAGCCTGCCCCGTAATCGGATCGCTGTTGGCCCAGCGATGGTCATCGCCCTTCGGCGGCAGCAATTCGTTGATCAAATGATTGAGCAGAAAGCCCTTCGTCGCCTCCGGCGCATCCTTGTCGAGCGTCCAGGCGCCCCGCCGTTTGCCGATCGCGTTCCAAGTCCACATTGTGTGATCATTGACGGCATCCATAGGCGCTATCTGCACCTTGATCTTACCGTGATAGGAGCTGACCCAGGCCCAGTCACCCTCCTGCAAGCCTTTTTCGTCGCAGATCGAGCGCGGCACATAGAGCGGGTTTTTGGTGTGGATCTGCCGCAACCAGGCATTTTGCGATCCCCAGGAATGATACATCGCCATGGGGCGCTGCGTCAGCGCATGATAGGGGAAATCGCTATCGACCTGCTCGCCAAGCTCCGATCCCTCAAAAGGCGCATACCAGTGCGGCAGAGGACCGAAACACTCTTCCATCCGTTGACGCAGGCGCTCCGGCGGTTGTGCTTCACCATATCCCTGTGCGGCCAGACGGAACTTTTGCAACACCTCGCTGTAGAGCTGAAACGTCACCGGTTGCGGTGCATCGAAGAAGCCCATCGACACGGCGAAATCCTGATAAGCGCTGTTGGCGTGTTTGAAGAACAAAGCCTCATCCGGCAGATGCGTGATCGAGAACGACCCGTTCTCCTTGTAGCGCTTCAACTGGTCAGGGTTCGGCTCGCCGCGCCCGGCCTTGTCGCCCTTTTCGCCGCGCCAACCGGCAAGCGGGCCGATGCCGGGTTTGCGCTGATGGTTGACCATGTAGTCGGCATAATCGGCATATTTTGCGCTGCCATCCTCATTGACCATGCCTGGCAACCCAAGACGCGCACCCAGATCAAGAATGACGGATTGGAAGCCGCGCACATCGCGTTCCGGCTCCACGACAGGCCAACGGATCGCGTCGCACATCGCCTCAGGTTCCGAAATCGGACGGTCGAGGAGAGAAATGCAATCATGACGTTCCAGATAAGTGGTGTCCGGCAGGATAAGATCGGCATAGGACACCATCTCGCTGTCATAGGCGTCTGAGTAGATGATGCGCGGGATCTTGTAGTCGCCACTCTCATCCTTGTCGGTAAGCATCTCGATGGTGCCGCGTGTGTTCATCGAGGAATTCCACGCCATATTGGCCATATACATGAACAGCGTGTCGATCTTGAACGGATCGCCGGCATGCGCATTGGCGATCACCATATGCATCAGCCCGTGGGCCGACATCGGCGCGTCCCAACTGTAGGCTTTGTCAATACGCAGCGGCTCGCCATTTTTGTCCAGCTGCAAATCCTGCGGCCCATGCGGATATCCCAGATGCGGACCCGCCAGCGGCCCGTTTTCGGCGCCGTCGGGCCTGTATGCATGCGGTTTGGGATGCGCGGTGAACGGCTTTGGATAAGGCGGCTTGTAACGAAATCCACCGGGGCAATCGACCGAACCGATGAGCACCTGCAACACATGTAGCGCCCGGCAAGTCTGAAACCCGTTGGAATGGGCCGAAATTCCACGCATCGCATGCATCGAGACCGGACGACCGATGAATCGCTCGTGACGCTCGCCTTTCATATCGGTCCAGGGCTGTTCGATGGTGATTTCTTCTTCAAACGCGACGCGCGCAATTTCCGCAGCAAGACCGCGGATCGTGTCAGCATCGATACCGGTTTGAGGCGCAATGCTCTCGGGCGAATAGGCAGCATCGCTGTACATATCGGCCATCAGGCGCAGCACGGGCTTGGCTTTGACACCGCGAGCCAGTTTCACCTCTTGGGTCAGATTGGGGACGATGCCCTTCTTGGTGTGCGGTACGGCTTTTTTGGTCTTGCTGTCCCAAACCAGTTCGACGCCGTTTTTGTCGCGTGCAAACAGGCCGTGTTGCGCTGTGCCCGGCGCATCGATGACCAGAAAGGGCGCGTTGGAATAGCGAACCAGATAGTCGATATCGATCTTGCGCGTGCGAAACAATTCGTGGATCAACGACAGAATGAGCAGACCATCCGTGCCCGGCTTAATACCGAGCCAGTTGTCCGCAACGGCTGAATAGCCGGTACGCACCGGGTTCACGGAGACGAACCGACCGCCGCTATTTTTCAACTTGCCGATGCCGATCTTCAGCGGATTGGAATCGTGATCTTCCGCCACGCCAAACATCAAAAACAGTTTGGTGCGGTCCCAATCCGGCGAGCCGAACTCCCAAAACGCCCCGCCAATCGTGTAGATGCCCGCAGCCGCCATGTTGACCGAACAAAAGCCGCCATGGGCGGCATAATTCGGCGTGCCAAACTGCTGTGCCCACCAGCTTGTCAGCGATTGCGACTGATCACGACCCGTGAAGAATGCGAGTCGCTTCGGATCAGCCTTGAGTGGTTCCAGCCAGTCTACGGCCGTTTGCAGCGCTTCCTCCCATGATATCTCCTTGAAGGCCCCGGAGCCCCGCGGACCCACTCTTTTCATCGGCGCTTTCAACCGTGCCGGCGAATAGTGCTGCATGATGCCAGCAGACCCCTTGGCGCACAGCACTCCTTTGTTGATGGGGTGATCGCGATTGCCCTCAATATAGCGAACCTTCTTGTCGCCATTGGCGTCCGGGCGCAGATAAACATTGATGCCGCAACGGCATGCGCACATGTAGCAGGTGGTCTGATGCTTCTCGCCAACAGGGCCACTCAACTGCACATCATGATTGCCCATTCACATCATCCTCCCATACCCAGCCGCACAAGGCCCAGCGCCGCCAGAAACATCAGCAAGGCGAGACAAAACGGGCGATAATACCCTTCCAAGCGCGGCATGAAAAGCGCCTGCCCGGCCAGCACGCCCAGCATGCAAGGCACGGCGAAAACCAGCCCCCTCAGCGCCGCGACGCTGACCATCATTCCGTAATAATACAGAAAGATGAAGCTCATCACCGAACTGGCGAACAGAAACATCACCAGCGAAGCGCGCATTATTCTCGCAGGAGCGTCGCGCGCCAGAACGTAAAGCGCCACGATCATTCCGCCGACCGATGCCAGTCCGGAAGCGATGCCTGCCATGAGGCCGGACGCGTAGAGACCAGGACCCGTTGCCAGAAATTTTGGTCGAAGCTTCAAAAGCTGAGTGGCCGCGAGCACCAAAATCAAAAGCAACGCAACCGCCTTCGACGTTTCCACTGGCAGCGTCGTTGTCAGATAAAGACCGATGGGCGACCCCAGAGCAGATCCGATGATCAGCCCAGCCACCACTTTCATATCCGCTTCCCGAAACCCACCGCGCACCATGATCGCGCTGGCGGAAAGCTCCAGAAACCAGCAGACGGCGATCAGTTCGATCGGTGGTATCATGATCGCCAGAGAGGCCATCACCAAGGCCGACAAGGCGAAGCCGGAAAAACCTCGCACAACCCCGGCCAAAAAAATGACGCCAGCGCAGATCCAGAACTGCACTGGCGTCAAATCGACCCATGCCAGAAGGTTCTCCATCCATAAGGCCGGAGAACCGCGTCAAGCCCCTGCCTGCTGACGCATATCTGCCGGGTCTATACCCGCAACGGAAACCGGTTTCTTCATCGCATCGCGACGGAAGGGTTCCCCAAGTTCCTGGTTGAGCAGCACCTCGATAAAGGTGGTCTGGCCCTCTTTCATCTGAGCCTCGATCGCCTTGTCCAACTCGCTGGTCAGGTCCTCCATTGCCGCAACCTGCACGCCTTCGACACCGCAGGCCTGCGCGATCTTGGCATATTCGACATCAAGATCGAGTTCCGTTCCAACGAAGTTGTCGTCGAACCACAGCGTGGTGTTGCGCTTTTCCGCACCCCACTGATAGTTGCGGAAAATCACCATGGTGATCGCCGGCCAGTCATCGCGACCGCAGGCGGTCATCTCATTCATCGAAATGCCGAAAGCGCCGTCGCCCGCAAAACCGACCACTGGCGTATCAGGCTGGCCCATCTTGGCTCCGATGATCGCTGGGAAGCCGTAACCGCAAGGGCCGAACAGGCCGGGCGCAAGGTATTTGCGACCCTTCTCGAAGGTCGGGTAGGCATTGCCGATGGCGCAATTGTTGCCGATGTCCGAGGAAATGATGGCTTCCTTCGGCAGGGCTTGCTGGATGGCGCGCCAAGCCATGCGCGGCGACATCTTCTGCGGCTCACGATCGCGCGCACGCTCGTTCCAAGTGGTGCCCGGATCGTCATCCTCGTGATCCATGGAAGACAGGGTTTGCAGCCAGGACGATTTGGTCTGCGAGATGAGATCGCGACGTTCTTTCAACTCATCTGACGATGCTGATGGCGTTACCTTGTCCAAAAGCGCCTCTGCGACCTTTCTGGCGTCTCCCTGAATACCAACTGTCACAGGCTTGGTCAGGCCGATCCGGTCCGCATTGATGTCGACCTGAATGAGCTTCGCTCCCTTCGGCCAATAGTCGATGCCATAACCGGGCAGCGTAGAGAAGGGGTTGAGGCGGGTTCCAAGGGCCAGCACCACGTCAGCCTTGGCGATGAGTTCCATGGCTGCCTTCGAGCCATTGTAGCCCAGTGGTCCGACCGAAAGCGGGTGCGACCCGGGAAACGCGTCATTGTGCTGGTAGTTGCAGCACACTGGCGCCGCAAGCCGTTCAGCCAGCTTGGCGGAGGCTTCGATCGCACCGCCGATCACGACGCCTGCACCATTGAGCATGACCGGGAACTTGGCATTCGACAACAATTCGGCTGCCTGCGCGATGGCGTCTTCGCCGCCGGAGGGGCGCTCGAAGTCCACGATCTGAGGCAGTTCAATGTCGATGACCTGCGTCCAGTAATCGCGCGGCACGTTGATCTGCGCCGGGGCGCTTTGCCGACGAGCCTGCGCAATCACACGGTTCAGCACCTCAGCCATGCGGGATGGGTCACGCACCTCTTCCTGATAGCAAACCATGTCCTCGAACAGCTTCATCTGCTCGATTTCCTGGAAACCGCCCTGCCCAATCGTCTTGTTGGCCGCCTGCGGCGTGACCAGCAGAAGAGGCGTGTGGTTCCAGTAAGCCGTTTTCACAGGTGTCACGAAATTGGTGATACCGGGGCCGTTCTGGGCGACCATCATCGCCATTTTGCCGGTTGCACGCGTGTAACCATCGGCCATCATGCCCGCATTGCACTCATGCGCTGCGTCCCAGAACTTGATACCGGCGCGCGGAAACAGATCCGAAATCGGCATCATGGCCGATCCGATAATGCCGAAGGCATGCTCGATGCCGTGCATTTGAAGCACTTTGACGAAGGCTTCTTCCGTGGTCATTTTGGTCATGAGATCATCCTGGAACGTAGAGAAATCGGCCAATCTGTTCGGAAAGGCCGATGCATGGGAGGAACTTAATGGGTCCAGCCACGATTGTCTTGGTGCCAGATGCCACAGCCATTTGAGGCCATTTGCGGTCATGTGCGACCGGGTCCTGCTCCCGCGCGTGACAGGGCATGGCGAGATGCGCGCGACTATCACACGGAGTTGACCCGCCTCACATGGAGTTGAACCAGACTGGCCTTTCGTACCCTTTCCCCGTGGCCTCAACACGTTAGGCTGACTTGGCAAGCTCAATTGCGGCAGGAGCAACTCGATGAAGCATTCCATTACAACTATGAAATCCACCCTTCTGACGGCGGCATTTTTCGGCCTAACTGTGACATCCGGCGCGATGTTCTCAAGCGAGACGGCAGAAGCGCGACCCAATACCAGCGACTTTACCTGCAGTGCGCTGCGCTCGACCATCAACCAACGGGGAGCGGTTGTATTCAACACGCGCAACAACCGCGTCTTCCGTCGCCTCGTACGCAATCGTTCACAATGCGCGCTGGTCGAGAACACACGCAACATCTCTGTGCCGACACGCGATGGTCGTTGCCGCGTGAGAATCTGTCACCAGCCTTTGGGTCGCTCTTCAAGGTGAGTGCACGAAGGCTCAAGCGGACGATGACCATCATCTCCAACGCAAGATTGGCCATGCCCGCCCTCGCGGCGGGCATGGCTGTCTTGCTGATATTGACGGGCCACGCTGAGGCAAGGCCGAGCACCAAGTCCTTCACCTGTGAAGACGCTCGGGAATTCGTGAATCAACAAGGGGCGGTGGTGATGGACACGAAAAGTTCGCGCGTTTACCGGCGTTTCGTGTCCAATCGATCCTATTGTTCCGCGTTCGAACTGATCGAGTGGCACTTCGTTCCGACCAAGTCGGGCAGTTGCAGCCTCAAGATTTGCGAAGAACCGCTGGGCAAAGACGACAAGTTCAAATTTGGCGGCTGAGCGAGCCTCAGTTCGCATCCATGACGTGACGCAGACGCGCCAACCCCTCTTCGATGCGATCTGTTGCGATTGACGAGAAACCAAGCCGTGCGCAGCTTTTTGACCGGGCCTGATGCGAATAAATGCCGCCGGGTTCGATCAGCACACCCTTCTCAAGCGCCAGAGTCGCCAGCCGCTCCGAGTCGAAGTCGGACAGCTGACCGCCCGCAAAGTCGACCCAATAGGACGATCCGCCCATCGCATGTGTGACGGTTGCATCGGGAAACTCAGCCTGCAACGCCTCTCGCATTAAAGTCCAACGCTCCCGATAGGTGCGGTGCAGGCGGCGCACGAAAACATCGTAGAAGCCGAGAGAGAGGAAAAACGCAGTGCTGCGCTGATTGTTGACGGGCGGATGACGCACCATGAGCCGACGCAGCGCACGCAACTCCTTGATCAATTCCGCATCGGCAACGATAAACCCAAGCCTGAGGCCCGGAAACAGCGTCTTTGAGAACGATCCCAGATAGATGACGCGCCCATCGCTGTCGTGCGCCTTGAGGGCTGGAAGCGGGTCGCCGACATAGTTGGCTTCCAGCTCATAATCGTCTTCCACAATCAGAAAATCCTGTTGGCGCGCTTTTTCCAACAATGCCTTTCGGCGCTGCGGAGGCATCGTCACCGTTGTGGGCAATTGGTGACTGGGCGTGGTGTAAAGGATTTGCGTCCCGTCAAGCCGTTCATCGACGGGCAATCCCTGCTCATCGACATCGATGGTCCTGATCGTCTCGCTACGCAGCGCGAAAATATTGCGCGCATCGGGATAGCCGGGTTCCTCCAGCGCGACCTCGGTCGAACGAGAAACCAACAGGCTCGCCAACATATAGATCGCCTGCTGCGCTCCCAAAGTCACCAGGATCTGATCCTCCCCTGCCAATATGCCACGGCGGGGCAAAATGCGGCTGCGGATTTCGTCAACCAGCATCTCATCATCGTTGTCCTGAGTGTCCTGGCTCCATTCGTCCAGCCACTTGCGCCCCATCGCGCGATAGGCACAGTCGCGCCAATCGGAAATTGGAAACAGCGTCGGGTCGGGCTGCCCATAAATGAAGGGATAGGGCAACTGACGCCAATTCAGCGGCTTGTGGATGTTGCGTTGTGCGGTCGGTCGAACCCGCAACCGGACTTGCCAGTCAACGGTCTGGCGCGGTCGAAGCCTCCTCTCCTCGTCAAGCTCCATATGCCGGGCGGCGCCAATGCCCATTTCCTGAACGATTTCATTGACGAAATAGCCGGATCGTTCAGACGTGCGCAGATATCCGTCCTCGACCAATCCCTGATACACGATGACGGCTGTGTTTCGCGAGATGCCCAACTGCCGTGAAAGATGCCTGGTGGATGGCAGTTTTTCGCTCGCCCGCAGGTGGCCGGCCAGGATAGCAGACACGAGAACCTCACGCAGCTGCGCCTGAAGGCTCTTCTTGTCACCGCGGTCAAGCGTAATGAGAAAGTCGCGCATGGATGGTCCTGTGACGAGAATTGCGCATCACACTGGACCAAAGATCAATTGTCAATCTGGACTCAATTCGCCCAGACTCGCATTGAATCGCCATGGCCGCTTGGGTAAACGAAGCGTTAACGAGCCGCTGCTACAGGTGATTCTTGGTTGCAATAGAGTTAACCAACTCGGCAACGTTCAGTATCAAGACAATGCGTTTTCTGACAGAATTAAGCTGGGGGATCAGCAATGCGGACCGGAACAATGAACTTTCTGGCGAAAACGGACTCGACATCACGGGATAAAGCGAAAGAAACTGTGGAATTGGATCTTCCCGCTGTTAGACTCTTTGCGGTGAGCGAGAAAAGTGAGCTGAACATGGACGACGCAGACGAAGTTGCGATGGTCAGGGACGGCGAGTCGGAATCCGCCCAGGGCATCGATCGCAAGATTTCTGATCCAATCAACCCGGACCAACCCAGACCTCCCATGTCCAGCCAGCAGCAGGTTGGCCATGACCCGGTTGTTGAGAGCGAGTTCCAGGCGCTCCTGAAAGAGCAGATGGAAGGCCAAAGCGCGCAGCAAGCCGAGGAGACGAGCGGGGACGATTACCTTTCCGCACGCGTGTTGAAATTGCGCGACAAACAAACGACCTGCGCGGAATTGAAGGGCCAGATCGCTGACGGCACGGCAATTTTGCGGGATCTCGCCGCCAAGGCCGATTTGCTGAACCGTTATCTGGACGCAGCTGAGGTTGACCTCACCCAGCTTGAGGCGACCGAGAATGCGTCTGAGAAGCTGACCAGCTTCAACCGTACGCTCAGCCAGCAATACGAAGAAGCCAAGGAGACGCTCGAAGAGCAGCAGACTCGGCTTGACTTCATGGAGGCCGAAAAGGCCAAATCGCGCAATACGATTGAGATGGCGCGCAAGGAAATTGCACGTTTGCTGGAAACCAAGCGTGAGCAGAGCGTTGAGATCAATCAGGGCAAGGCCCTCTTGGCCAAGACCGAGAATGATCGGGCCAATCTGATCGAGAAGCTGGAGACAGCCGAACGCGTTCAGCGCGAGCAGGCGCAGGAGCGGGACACTCTGATCCAGCGCATCCAGCAGTTTGAAGCTCTGCGCAAGCAAAGCGAGAAAACCATCGCGGCTCTGCGTACGAAGAATGATGAGTTGGAAGACGAACTGCAACGCAGCGCCGTCGGCCTGTCCGACCTGAGGCTGAAACATAGTGATGCCAACTCACGCGTTTTGGCACTGCAAACACAGCTTGAAGAGATGTCTCACGAGCTGTCCGGCTTCAAACGCGAAGCGGAAAATTCTGCGCGTCTGAAAGAGAAGCGCATCGTTGAATTGGAATCCCGTCTAACAAGCGGTGTGGAACGGCAACCCTTTGAAACAGTTGGCGACTTCGGCAGCACCAATTCACCGATTCCCCTTAGCGCTGCAAAACCCGCTGAGGCGCAAACCTACGACTCGCAGGCCGAGGCCGACCCCACGGAAGCCGTGCCCTCACAGAATTCGGCTAGCGCCTAGACTGTACCTCGTACCCATTCAGCAAGTTGGCGTGGCCGATTAGTTGGCCGCTGCCGCGCGAGTCAGCGCACCGTCAACAGCGCTGATAATCTCATCCACATCGCTCTTGGTGCAGATCAGTGCGGGGCTGAAGCACAGCGTGTTGTTGAGACCAGACAGTGACCGGTTTGTCATGCCGATAACAACAGCATTGTTGGCAAGGCAGTCCCCCGCAACAGCCTGCACCAGATTTTCGGGAAGCGGCTCCTTGGTTTCGCGATCCGCGACCAGTTCGGCGCCCAAAAACAGACCCTTGCCGCGTACATCCCCGATCATGGCATGTTTTTCTTTCAACTCGCCAAGCCGACCAAGCATGTATTCGCCCATCGCGGTGCAGTTTTCCAGCAGCCTTTCGTCTTCCAGAATACGAAGATTTTCGAGCGCCGCTGCCGGACCGGCGGTGCATCCGCCAAACGTGGAAATATCGCGGAAATAGCTCATATGGTCATCTGGGTCCGACCGGAACATCTGAAAGACCTTCTCCGTCGTCACCGTACAGGAAATCGCCGCATAACCGGACGCCACGCCCTTGGCCATGGTCACAATATCCGGCTCAACGCCATAGTGCTGATACCCAAACCACGTGCCGGTGCGCCCCATGCCGCAAACGACTTCATCGATGATCAGCAGAACATCATACTTGCGGCAAATCTCCTGCACGCGCTCCCAATAGCCTCTGGGTGGCGTGATGACGCCACCGCCGGCCGTTATGGGTTCGAGAATGAGACCACCAACCGTATCGGGGCCTTCGCGTAGGATGATCTCCTCAATCGCATTGGCCGCGCGGACGCCGTAGTCGTCGACGTCACCCCATTGCGAGCGGTATTCCAGGCAATGCGGAACTTCGACAAAACCCGGAGTGTAAGGGCCGTACTGATCGCGCCGTTCATTCTGCCCGCCAGACGACAAGGCCGTGATGGTCGTTCCGTGATAGTCACGCTCGCGATACAGGATCTTGTGCTTCTTGCCGCCATAAGTGTTGTGCGCGATCTGACGCACGATCTTGTAAGCCTTCTCATTAGCCTCGGAACCGGAGCTTGAATAGTAAACGCGGCTCATGCCAGGCATTTTTTCAACCAATCGCTGCGAAAACAGTGCGGCGGGCACGCTTCCCATCGTCCCACCAAAAAAGTTCATCTTGACGAGTTGATCGCGCACGGCGTCGGCGATCGTTGCGCGGCCATAGCCGACATTCACCGTCCACACGCCGCCGGACACCGCATCAAGATGCTCACGGCCTGCCTGGTTCCAGACCCGCAGCCCCTTTCCTTCCACGATGATCAGCGGGTCAACAGCATCAAACTTCGCATGCTGAGTGAGATGATGCCAAACATGCGCCTTGTCTGCCGAGACAACGTGGCTGATGTCATTTTCGCCAACGTGAATGTTCATGATCAAAGCTCCGAACCGCTGATGTCGAAGCGCATTTCACCAGAATCGCAGCGCAATGAACAGACGCTCGAAGGTGCCAGTTGAATTTTCCAGTTGAGTCCAGCGTGCCACCATGCGCGGTCATACTCGTCGCAGAACGAGTGCGCGCAAGGAAAAGGGCCCGCCAAACGGCAAGCCCTTTCCAGATAGCTAATGCAGAATGATCGGCAGCGCGATCAGTTGGTCACGCGTACCGTACCGCCATGGCGACGCACCATGGCGAACAGCCGGGCCGCATTGGACGGGTGCAAGCGCACGCAGCCATGCGAAGCGCGACGGCCAAGACGACTAATCGAGTTGGTGCCATGAATGGCGAAACCGCGATGGTAGAACATGGCATGCGGCATCGGCGCATTGTTGTATTTGCGCGAGAAGTAGCGCTTGTGCATGCGGTGGATGCGCCACGTGCCGCGTGGCGTGCTGTAGCCGGAGCGGCCGGTTGACACTTTCCATGTGTGCAGCAGACGACCGCCGCGATAGACATCCATGCGCTGGCGAGACAGGCTTACGCGGGCAACGACGCGACCACCGTCACGTGCCGACGGGCGATAGGCGGCGACTTTTCTGGAGCGGTTGCGCTTCTTTGCGCTGCGGCGCTTTTTGCTGCTGCCTTTGCTGTATTTCTTATTGACGCGCTTGCCGTTGCGATAGACGTGGTTCTTGTAGTGGATGCCTTTGGCAGCCTGTTTTTGATACCAGACCCGGGTCCAGTAGTCATCGTCATAGGTGCTGGTCTTGCTTTCAACCCTCACCGGCTCATGCTTGACCTCTTCGGCGAAAACCGGGGAGGCGATGAGCCCCGCCAGAAACGCAATGCATACAAGAAACTTTTTCATTGTTCTCCCCTCTCTGGGTGTTTCGGTCGCCCCTCATTCACGCCACAGCAACCAGCCCAGCCGCCGCAACGCCTCGATCATGACGCCAAGCCATTTGTGATTTGTGACAAACGGCAAAAAAGGCGTCTCGCCTACCCTTCACGAGAATTCATAGTGAACACTATGTCATTTCGCACAGGTCGAATGAGCGTAAGTCCCCCGCCTCGGACAGCCATCCTCCTTTGAGTTCACAACAGTCACCACGCGATCACAAGGGCAAAATTTGCCCGTTTCGCCAAAGGATGAAACAGTTGCGCAAAAGTCACGACGGATCAGACTGTTGCAGGACGCCGTAGACCGCCGCATTGATGGAAGCCGCGACGAGCTGGTGACGTTGACCCAGGCGCTGGTGCGCATCCCAACCATTAATCCGCCGGGCGACGCTTACACGCCCTGCGCGCAACTCATTGGCGACCGGCTGAAGCGTTTCGGCTTTGATGTTGATTATGTGCGCGCCCACGACACACCAGGAGACAGCGACCGCTATCCGCGCACCAATGTGATCGCGAGATTTGAGGGCAAACGCCCCGGCAAGACCATCCACTTCAACTCCCATATCGATGTCGTGGAAGTCGGCTCAGGCTGGACCTTCGATCCGTTCGGCGGTGAGGCGTGTGACGGCAAAATATATGGCCGCGGCACATGCGACATGAAAGGCGGATTGGCGGCATCGATCATCGCCGCGGAGTGCTATATCGCTGAACGGCCTGATTTTTCCGGCGCCATCGAGATTTCCGGCACGGTGGACGAGGAATCTGGCGGCTTTGGCGGCGTTGCGCATCTGGCCAGCAAGGGCCTGTTTTCAAAGCCGCGCGTCGATCATGTCATCATCCCCGAACCGCTCAACAAGGACCGTATCTGCCTTGGACATCGCGGCGTCTGGTGGGCGCAGATTGAAACGTTTGGCGTGCAGGCACACGGGTCCATGCCCTTTCTGGGGGATTGTGCCATCCGCCATATGGGTGCCGTGCTGAACGCCTTCGAGGCCGATCTCTACCCGCAACTCGCAGCGAAACGCACCAACATGCCGGTTGTGCCGGAAGGTGCGAAACAATCGACCCTGAACATCAATTCGATCCATGGCGGTGAAAACGAACCAGGATCGAGCGGCAAACCCGATGATTATGACGGCCTCCCCAGCCCGAATGTGCCGGACTCATGCAGCATGATCATCGATCGCCGCTTTTTGATCGAAGAGGATCTCGCCACGGTCAAGCGCGAGGTGACCGGCATTCTCGATGCGCTGAAAGCGGATCGCGAACAGTTCGACTACACCATCAAAGACATCATGGAGGTACTGCCGACCATGACGGAGCGCGATGCGCCCGTTGTCAAAGCGGTACGAGACGGCATTCGTGACGTGCTTGGGCAGGAACCGGATTATGTTATTTCGCCCGGCACTTATGACCAGAAGCACATTGCGCGGATCGGCCATTTGCATGATTGCATTGCTTACGGCCCCGGCATCCTCGATCTGGCCCATATGGCCGATGAATATGTCGGCATCGACGACATGATCCAGTCAGCAAAAGTGATGGCGCGCGCAATTGAGCGCCTGCTGCACCCAGCCGCGACATGCTGAATCACTTCCTCACATCACTTAACTGTTTGTCTTAAAACTCGCCCGGAGCGGTTGACGGCACCTGAACCCTGACGAACACTCACCCCTTACCAGAGAGTTAAGGTGGGAGCGTCTTATGGTTTTCAGTTGGTCTTTCGGGAATAAATCGTCGAGGCAATGGATATGGGCGGCAATGGCAGCAGGTCTGTTTGCCATCATCTCCAGTCTTCCGGCGCAGGCGGGACTTCGCATCAAGGAACGCACCAAATATTATTCCGTGTCCGGCGCCACGGGTAAGCAGTTGTTCCGCTCCATCGGCAGACGAGGCCCGCAACGCGGCCATGCCATCGCCACCACGCGCACCGATATGCGCGTGCGCAATCTGCGAACCAAGATTCGTGGTCGCAAATGTGTGGTGGTGAGCGCCGATCTCATCGTCAACCTCACCTACACTTTGCCGCGGCTGCGCAACAGCAGACGGGTGTCGAAGAACCTGCGCAAGGTCTGGAATGCGTTTGCGGCACGGGTCAATCGACACGAGCAGAGACATGGTGCGATCTCAAAGAAATACGCCAAGCGCATGTATCGCGAATTGCGGCGCATGAAAGGCAATGCGCGGCGCAACTGCGCGGACTTTGGCGATCGAGCCTCCAAACGCATTGCAAAACTGCAAAGGCAGGCGCAACGTGAACATGCACGCTTTGACAGGCGCGAGGCCAGTCCTCGCGCAAAGGTGAGACGCCTGCAGGTCTCGCTCCTGTCGGCGCGCTGAGGAACAGGACGACCAAAAGGGGAGAAGAGTTATGAAGCGAATTGTTCGGACAATGGCTGTGGCAACGGCTGTGGCGGCGGCCATGTCGGTCGCATGGCCCGGCAGCACGGCCTGGGCGGCAAAAACTAGCCTGACCATGGGCATGGTTCTCGAACCACCGCATCTTGACCCAACCGCAGGCGCCCCGGCTGCCATCGACGAGGTCGTCTATGCCAATGTTTTCGAGGGGCTGACACGGATCGACCAGACCGGTGCAGTGCAGCCTGCCCTGGCGGAAAGCTGGGAGATTTCCGACGACGGAACCGTTTACACGTTCAAATTGCGCAGTGGCGTGAAATTCCACGATGGCAGCGATTTCGACGCCTCCGATGTGAAGTTCTCGCTCGACCGTGCGCGCGCCGAGGGTTCCGTCAACGCCCAAAAGGCGCTGTTTGCAGCGATCGCGTCCGTCGAAGTGGTTGATGCGACCACAGTGAAAGTGGCGCTTTCTGCCCCGACCGGCAATTTCCTGTTCAATATGGGTTGGGGTGACGCGGTGATCGTCGCCCCGGAATCGGCAGAGGGAAACAAGGCCAATCCAGTCGGCACTGGCCCATTCACCTTCTCAAATTGGGCGAAGGGATCATCGCTCGACCTTGTGCGCAACGAGGCCTATTGGGGCGACGCGGTCGCGCTTGAGAAAGCAACATTCAAGTTCATCTCAGACCCGGCCGCCGCGCTTGCCGCGGTTCTGGCAGGCGATGTAGACGCTTTCGCGAATTTTCCGGCACCGGAATCGATCCCTCAATTGCAGGCTGATCCGCGCTTCTCCGTCATCATCGGCTCGACCGAAGGCGAGACGATCCTTTCAACCAACAACGCCAAGCCACCTTTCGACGACATCCGCGTGCGGCAAGCCATCGCGCATGCGATTGACCGTCAAGCCATCATTGACGGCGCGATGTTCGGACAGGGCACACCCATCGGCACGCATTTTGCCCCCCATCACCCCGCCTATGTAGACCTGGTCGACAAATATGAGATGAATATCGAGAAGGCCAAGGCATTGCTGGAGGAAGCCGGACATGGCGATGGTATCAAGGCGACATTGAAGCTGCCGCCACCTTCCTATGCGCGCCGTGGCGGTGAGATTATCGCCGCGCAACTGCGGGAAATCGGCATCGACCTGGAAATCATTCCGGTCGAATGGGGTGTTTGGGTGCCCGAAGTCTTCCAGGGCAAGGACTACGATCTGACCATCGTGTCGCATACCGAGCCCTTCGACATCGGCATTTACGGGCGCGACGACTACTACTTCAACTACAATAGCGACACGTTCAAAGATGTGATGGCAAAGCTGAATGCTGAGACCGATACTGATGCGCGCTACGCTCTGATGCGGGAAGCGCAGGAAATCATCTCAGCCGATGCGGTCAATGGCTATCTCTTTCAACTCGCCAAATCCGGTGTCTGGAACGCGAAGGTTCAGGGTCTGTGGGAAAACTCGCCCGTTCAGGCCAATGATCTGACCGGTGTCAGCTGGTCGGATTGATCTGTCGGGCCTAACCAGTACTGAGCAGCGCCCACGGTTCTGATCGCGGGCGTTGTATTGCAAATGCATTCATTTGCAATACATTGGATCCATGAATGCGTCATTGAACGGAGTGCATCATGGCCAAGACTGCGCAAATCCAAGTCAGGCTTGATGAAAAACTGAAGGCGGATGCAGAAGCCGTGCTGGCCGATATCGGCCTGTCGGCCACTGAATATGTTCGCATGTCCCTGCGCCAATTGGTGATGCGCCAGGGTGTCCCCTTCGAAGCCCGCACCTTCAACGCCGAAACCATTGCCGCGCTGAACGAGGATGTGTCGCAGCTCCAAAGCTATTCGAGCGTGGATGAAATGCTGGATGACATCGAGGCCGAATATGCATCTGAGGAAATGGAGCGGGCATAGTTGACTGTCCGCCGAAGCAAACTGACCTCGCGGTTCCGGCGAGACACCAAAAGATGCATAAAGCGCGGTCTCGACATGAAGAGATTTCGGGTGTTCCTGCAATTGCTGGAGAACGACACCCCACTTCCGCCCGCCGCCCGGCCCCACCTCTTGAAAGGCCAATACTCCGGCTATTGGGAATGCCATATCGCGCCGGACTGGCTTTTGATCTATTCCTATTTGGATGAGGACACGCTGCTTCTTTATCGGACGGGAACGCATGCGGATTTGTTTGACTGATTGCGGGTGATGGCGGTCTTTCTGATCCGAAAGCTGGCCTGGGCCATCGCGACACTCGCCGTGGCGTCCCTCATCATATTCTTTGCACTTGAAGTTGTGCCAGGCGATCCGGCGCAGGTGATGCTCGGTATCAACGCGACCGATGAAGCCGTTGCCGCCTTGCGGGAGCAACTCGGGCTGAACAGACCACCCATCGAGCGCTATTTTGCCTGGATCGGCGGCATGGTCGTTGGGGATTTCGGCACCAGCTACACGTTTGCCGAACCGGTGACGGACCTCGTGGTGGAGCGCGTGGTGGTGAGCCTGCCGCTGGCCCTGCTGGCATTGGCGCTTTCAACGCTGATCGCGATACCCGTCGGGCTATTTGCCGCCGCCAAACGCGGGAGCCTGGCCGATACATCCATCATGGGGCTGACACAACTCGGCATCGCGATCCCCAATTTCTGGTTCGCCCTTTTAATGGTCTATGTGCTGGCAATCTGGCTGCAACTCGTCCCGGCGGGCGGCTTTCCGGGCTGGGATACCGGGCTCGGCTCGGCCCTGTCTGCCTTGCTACTGCCGGCCATTGCACTCGCTCTGCCGCAGGCTGCGATTTTGGCCCGCGTGACCCGCTCTGCGCTGCTGGAGACACTCGGGGAGGATTACATCCGTACCGCCCGTGCCAAGGGCCTGTCGCATCGCGCAACGCTTTGGAACCACGCTTTGCGCAACGCGCTTATTCCGGTTCTCACGATCATGGGTCTGCAATTCGCCTATCTGCTAGCGGGAACGATCATCATCGAGAACGTTTTCTATCTTCCCGGTCTTGGACGGCTGGTCTTTCAGGCCATCGCCTTGCGTGATCTCATCGTGGTTGAAAGCGTCGTGATGATGCTCGTCGCCACCGTGATTGCCATCAACTTTCTCGTCGATCTCGCTTATTTGTGGGTCGATCCGCGCCTGCGGTCGCGCACAGCATGAAAGCTGCGGACTTCTGGCTAGCGGCATCGCGCAACCGCAATTTCGTGCTGGGTCTGGCCATCACGCTCATCATTATCGCCATGGCAGCGATGTCCTATGTGTGGACGCCCTACGATGTGACGCAGCTCAATATTGCGGGCAAGTTGAAGGGACCGACCGCCGACCACTGGTTCGGCACGGATCATTTCGGGCGCGACATATTCTCGATGATCATGGTCGGCGCCCGTAATTCGATTGCGGTTGCGCTCGTCGCGGTGGTGATCGGCGTTGGCATCGGCGTTCCCATAGGCTGCTGGGCGGCGACGCACAGCGGACTGCCGGACGAAATCCTGATGCGCGGTAATGACATCATCTTCGCCTTTCCCGCCCTGCTCTCGGCGGTCATGATCACCGCGATCTTTGGCCCCGGTGCGATCAACGCCATCATTGCCATCGGCATTTTCAACATCCCCGTCTTCGCGAGACTGGCGCGAGGCGAAGCTTTGTCGCTTTGGCAGCGCGAGTTCATTCTGGCCGCGCGCGCTGCCGGAAAAAACCCTCTGCGCATCACTGTGGAACATATCGTGCCGAACATGGCCAACATTCTGGTGGTGCAGGCGACCATCGCTTTCGCGCTCGGCATCTTGCAGGAGGCGGGGCTCGCTTATGTGGGCCTTGGGACACAACCGCCCTTCCCCTCCTGGGGTAAGATGCTCAACGAAGCCCAGACCATGATGAGTTTCGCCCCGCATATGGCCATCGTGCCCGGCCTTGCCATTGTCATCACCGTGTTCGGGCTGAACCTTCTTGGTGACGGTTTGAGAGATGTACTCGACCCGAAACTGACAAGGGCGCGCAACTGAGATGATCAGCCTTTTGGCCATCGAAGAGGTGAGCCTCAGCATCGGCGAAACACCGATCCTGCATGACATTTCCCTGTCGCTTGCGCCCGGTCGCGTGCTCGCCATTGTCGGCGAATCCGGGTCCGGCAAATCCATGACCGCGCTTTCCGCCATGCGGTTGCTGCCGCACGGATCGCACCTGTCCGGTTCGATTGAGTTCGACGGATATCAGCTTGCCAATGCGGATGAAGATACAATGATGGCTCTGCGCGGCAACGACATCGGCATGATCTTTCAGGAGCCGATGACAGCGCTCAATCCGGTTCATACAATCGGCGACCAGATTTCCGAAGGCATCATGCTACACATGGGCACATCGCGCGCCGACGCGACGACGCACGCCGAACAGATGCTGGAAAGGGTCGGCTTGCCCGCGTCGCGCTATCCACTTTCGCGCTATCCGCACCAGCTTTCCGGCGGCCAACGGCAGCGGGTGATGATCGCCATGGCCTGCGCGCTCAGCCCCAAACTGCTGATTGCCGATGAACCGACAACGGCGCTGGACGTCACCCTGCAAGCGCAAATCCTTGCCCTCCTGCGCCATCTTGTCGACGACACCGGTATGGGACTGGTGCTGATCAGCCATGACCTCGCGGTGGTTGCGGACATGGCCGACGACATCGTCGTCATGAAAGATGGGCATATCGTGGATCAAGGCTCAACGCTCGACGTCCTGCGCAACATCAGCCATCCCTACACGCGCCAACTCGCGGAGGCCTCATCGCACAGACCTGAACGGCAAAAGCCTCCAATCATCACTCACGAGCGGGAAAGCGCAGCCGAAACGCCGCTCTTGAGCGTCAAGGAGGTGGTGCGTGACTATCCAACCGCGCGCAAATCACTGTTTGCACCATCGGAACCCTTTCGCGCCGTCGACCATGTCTCATTCAATCTGTATCCCTACCAAAGCCTTGGACTGGTGGGTGAGTCAGGCTGCGGAAAATCCACCTTGGCACGAATGGTTCTGGGTCTCGATGCGCCGACCGCCGGGCAAATCACTTTGAGCGGGACCGATCTGGCGAGCGCTTCCCCCCAAGCCATGCAAGATGTGCGGCGGCAGGTTCAGGTCGTGTTTCAAGATCCCTATGCCAGCTTCAACCCGCGCCACCGGGTCGAAAGGCTCGTTGCCGAGCCGCTCTATTTGGAAGCCGGACTGAACGATGCCGAAAGGCGCGACCGCGTTGCTCAGGCGTTGGAGGAAGTCGGATTGAGTGCGGATGCGATGCAAAAATACCCGCACGAATTTTCGGGCGGCCAGCGGCAAAGACTTGCCATCGCCCGTGCCCTGATCACCCGCCCTGCCCTGATCGTTGCAGACGAACCTGTGTCGGCACTTGACGTGTCAATCCGCGCAAAGGTGCTCGATTTGTTTGCGCAGTTGCGTGATCGGCTCGGCATCGCCTATCTGTTTATCAGTCACGATCTGGGTGTTGTTCGCGCCATCTGCGACGAGGTGCTCGTGATGCAATCCGGGCGCCTTGTGGAGCGTGGACCGGTTGATCAGGTGTTCGATGCGCCGCAATCGCAAGCGGCGCGTGACCTTGTAAAGGCAACACCGGACCTGAAGCGCGCGCTCGCCTCGCGTATCAAGAAATTGGAGCAAACCCATGGCTGAGCCCATCGACTATGCCGCCGAATACGACAATTCGGGACGGGTCGCCAATTCAGCACAGCTTAAGGACGCCTATCCCATCAACGCCATGGCGTTCCGGGAAACCGCGAAATTTGCCCATTACGATCTCGCCTATGGACCGGAAGAGCGCAACAAGCTCGACATGTTCTGGCCCAGCGAAGACCGCGACTGTCCGGTCGTCATTTTCATTCATGGGGGCTACTGGCAAAGCCTTGATCGCAAGACGTTCAGCCACATGGCCAAGGGCCTGAACGACCACGGCATGGCCGTTGCGATGCCTTCCTACACTTTGGCGCCAAAGGCCACCGTCGAGACGATCATCAACGAAATGCGGCGCGCCTGCATAACGCTGTACCAGACGCTGGAGCGCAAACTCACCGTGGTGGGCCATTCCGCCGGCGGGCATTTGGCGGCCTGCATGTTGGCAACGCAATGGGACACGATCCACGAAGACCTGCCGCATGACCTCATCTCTTCCGGTATGGGCGTGTCGGGGCTTTACGATCTCACGCCACTGCTCAAGACACCCGTAAACGACGCTCTTGGCATGGACGAAGCGCATGCCGCATCAGCCAGCCCGATTGCCTGGGTGCCGGATGCAACCCATCGGTTCGAAGCCTGGGTCGGCGGCGATGAATCCGACGAATACCATCGCCAAAGCCGGGAACTTGCCGATCGCTGGAACCTTCTTGGCACACCCACCAATTATGTCAGCCTACCCGGCACCAACCACTTCACCATCATCGACGATCTGACGCGTTCGGGAAGCCGCATGGTAAAGCGCGTCGTTGAACTCGTTGAAAGTCCAACGGAAACCTCCGACATTCCCGACCCGGACGAGGCCGACATTGCAGCGGTTCTGCTCTCAGGTGAAGATCAGGGCGATCCCACCAACGAGGACCAACAAGAGCAGGCAAATCCATCGGAACAGAGCGAGCGCGTCGGTGATATCGTGAACTGACGCGTGACTGCGGCCGGGTTCATTGAGCACGACGCCGCTCACCGTCTCGTTTCCGTAAGCGCGCGGCCCGCCCAGCCTTAGATCAAGCGCACCGGCAAAACCGGCTTCGGGCCAGCCGGCATTGGGCGAACGATGTCTCGGCGCATCTTGGCGCGCGAAGTGCCAAACGCGGATTGCGCTGTTTGGTCCGTTTCCTATCGCGACGACGGCAACCACCAGCAACAGCGAGAGCCGCGCCGGGATCCAGTTCATCACATCATCAAGCCGAGCTGCGGCCTTGCCAAACCGTTCGTAGCGTTCGTTGCGGTGGCCGATCATGGAATCCGCCGTGTTGACCGCCTTGAAGAAAAACAGGCCCGGCAGACCGGCAATCGCATACCAGAATGCCGGCGCGGTCACCCCATCGGAAAAGTTCTCGGCAAGGCTTTCAATCGCAGCCTTTGCAACACCGCTTTGATCAAGCCTTGAGACATCCCGCCCAACGATCATGGCGACGCTGCGACGCCCGGCCTCAATGCCCTCCTCTCGAAGGGCAACCTCGACGCGTGACACGTGATCGCGCAGGCTCTTTTGAGCGAGAAACACGGAAATCACCAAAGCTTCCAGCAACAACGCCAACGGTCCGAAAAGGCTGACAGTGAACCAGACGGGCACGCTGGCAATAAGGCACAGCAAAAGCAGGGCGATCAGCAGCAGAACGCCAAATAGCAAGGCGGTTGCATTCGACCGTTTCTTATCAAAGGCGTCTATAACAGCCCCGAACCAGACGACCGGGTGTTTGATGCGCCGCCACAGCCAATCCGGGTCGCCGATCCACCAGTCGAGGATGAGCGCGATTGCCAGCACAGCCATGTTCGGTCAGCCCTCGAAAGCCTTGAGCGCAGCTTTCAGCCGCATTAGCTCACCGGCATTTGCGGGAAGCCCAAAGCGCAGCCAATTGTGTCGATCCACAAAGCTGCGGACCAGAATGTGGTTCCGCGCAAGGTGCTCCCAGATCGCGGGGCCTTCAGAATGCGACGCCAGAACGAACAGGTCCGTATGTCCTTCAATGTCGAACGAGGCTTTGCTCAAGGCGTCCTCAAGCTTTTTGCGCATGGCTTTCAGTTCCACGCGAGCCCGATCGCGCCACTCCGCATTGGTGAGCGCCTTCGCCGCCACATCCAAAGCAGGCCCGGACACGGCCCATGGTCCAAGGCGCTCGTCAACCTGCTCGGCCAGTTTTGGATTGGTCAGCAAAGCACCGAAGCGAATACCCGCCAGTCCGTAAAACTTGCCAAGTGATTTTAGCACGGCGAGCCCCGGCTTTCCTGCAGCGGCGGCGATGGAAAGCTGCGGAGCCACGTCCCCGAAAGCTTCGTCCACCACCAGCATGCCGCCGCGCGACGCCAGACGGCGGGCGAGTTCGATCAAGTCCTTGGGTTCATTTTGCTGCCCGTCGGGATTGTTGGGATTGACGACGATCACGATACGCGCACTGGCTTCTGCGCTCTCCAGCCCGTCCGCTGTCGTGACCTCATGCCCCGCACGCCGCCAGCATGCTGCATGTTCCTGATAAGTCGTGCCGACCACCGCAACGTCTTGAGCTGCAAACAGCCACGGCAGAAGCTGAATGTGCGCTTGCGAACCAGCGGCGAGCGACACGGCAGCATCGTCCGGCGCATCATAGGCCGCTCGCACAGCCTGGGTTGCGATCTCGGTTGCGACGGCATCGGGCAGATCGTTCCAGACATTTGGAACGAGCTGCGGCACAGGATAGGCATTTCGGTTGATGCCCGTGGACAAATCCAGCCAGTCGCCTCTTTCCCCGCCAAAACGGGCGATGGCAGCATCAAGACGACCACCGTGATGGAGCGGTTCGCCGCTCATGGGCGCCTGTCGATCAGATGCATGTAAGAACCGAACACCGATCCAGCTCTAAGGCCCTTTGGTCCAAGCTCCTCGCCCAGAGCATCACGCGCTGTCAGCAACGGTGCTCCCTCCTCCCGGATTGCGGTGGAATAGTGAAACTCATGGGCCGCAAAGTCCTGATTCTGCTCGCCAAGCGGCCCATCATCGCGCAGCGAGACATTGCGATAACCCAGATGCAGGCGACGCTTTGCAAAGCTCGTCTCAAGCTCCAGAAGACCAGCCATGTCGTGGCCAACACCCTCCGCATCCGTCAGCGTTTTGCCCAGCACCATATAGCCACCACACTCGCCATAAATCGGAATCGACGCATCAGCCGCCTTTCGCAGTGCATTCAAAAAGTTGCGGTTTGACGAAATTTGGGCGGCGTGCAGTTCAGGATACCCGCCGGGCAGAAAAACCGCGTCGCAATGGCCGGGCGGTGCTTCGTCGGCAAGCGGTGAGAAGAAGCTGATCTCGGCCCCAGCCTCACGCCAGCCCTTTGCGATGTGGGAATAAAAGAAGCCGAAAGCCACATCGAGCGCCACCGCAATGCGCTGCCCAAGCGGTGGAGTTGGCGGAGCCAAACTTCTCGCGCCCGCAGAAGAATTGGCCGGATTTTGCCTGTTTGGCAGTTCGAGCAAGCCATCGATGTCCAGGCTGGCTTCCATCTCATCGGCCAGACGATCCATCAGCGCATCGAGGTCGGCCTGCTCCTGCGCCTGCACCAGTCCCAGATGCCGGGAAGGCAGAGCCATCGTCTCACTTCGACGAAGCGCCCCGTGGACTGGCATGCCTATTTTCGCCAGCGCCTCCCGAAGCATGGCCTCGTGCCGTTCGCTGCCAACTCGGTTTAAAATGACCCCGGTCACGCTCACATCAGGACGAAAGTCACGAAAGCCCGCAACCACGGCAGCGATGGAATGCGACTGGCCGCCGCAATCCACAACCAGAACGACTGGCAGCCCGAGCATGCTGGCGAGATCAGCACTGGAACCCGTTCCATCTGCGGCGGCGTCGAAGAGACCCATTGCGCCTTCGACAATCAGCAACCCGTCACGAGCGTCCTTCACCAGATGCCCGATCAGCGCCGGACGCATCGCCCATGCGTCAAGACTTGTGCAATTCTGCCCGCTCGCAAGGCTGTGGAAAGTCGGGTCGATATAGTCCGGTCCGGACTTCGCCGACATCACAGCAACGCCGCGCCGCTTCAGGGCGCGCAGGAGACCAAAGGTCACGATGGTTTTGCCGTTGCCGGATTGGGGTGCGGCGATGAGAAATCCGTTGAAGGGCATCAGCTTTGCCGGTTGGTCGTCACGCCGATTGGCTGACGGTCCGTGTCGCGAGCGGGTCTGCTTTCAGCACCCTGCCCTGCATGGCGCCGATCCAGTCCAGCGCCGAGCGCAACCGTACAACTTCGCCCAGCACCACGATTGCGGGCGGTGACAGGCCCAGCGCCTCAAGATCACCAATCGAGCCGAGCGTTGTTTCATGCACTTGCATGGCCTCAGTGGTGGCATTGCAAACAAAGGCCATCGGTTCATCCGGCGAACGCCCTGCCGCCATCAGCTTGGCTGCGATCGCATGGGCATGTTTCATCGCCATATACATCACGATGACGGACGATCCTTTGGACACGCTGTCCCAATCTATCGCGTCTGGGACAACGCCACCCGCATCATGGCCCGTCAGAAAAGTAACGTTGTGATTGGTGTCGCGATGCGTGACCGGAATGCCCGCATAGGCCAAACCACCAATGCCAGCCGAAATGCCCGGCACGACGCGAAAAGGGATGCCATGTTCGACCAGCGCCAGTGCCTCTTCACCGCCGCGACCAAACACAAACGGATCGCCGCCTTTCAAACGGCACACGCGCCTACCCGCGCGGGCAAGATCAACCAGCCGCAAGGAGATGTCACGCTGCTGCGGAGACGGCTTTCCACCGCGTTTCCCCGCATATTCCAGCAATGCGCCCGTCTTTGCGAAGCCCAGCACGCCTTCATTCACCAGCGCATCATAGACGACCACATCCGCCTGCCGCAGAGCGTTGAGCGCATGCAGCGTGAGCAGGCCGGGATCCCCCGGACCAGCCCCCACGAGCCAGACCCATCCGGCCTCGAAATTAGGCAAAGTATCGAATTGAACGTCCATGACGGTAGTATGCGACACGACCGCGACAGACTCCACCGCTTTCGCGGCATGCGCGTGTCGCCTATAGAACGCCAATGACGGGATCGCGCCAAGACAAACCTTCCGGACCGCTGCGTCGCGGCTGGACAACGGGTGCCTGCGCGACAGCCGCCACAAAGGCGGCGCTGACCGGCCTGATAACGGGCAAGTTTCCCGATCCCGTGGCGATCCTGCTGCCGAAGGGCGACGCCCCGCATTTCCCGCTATGCTACGAGGCGCTGAACGATGCCGGTGCGTTTGCGGGAATCGTCAAGGATGCGGGCGATGATCCCGACGTGACGCATGGGGCGACGATCATCTCGCATGTCGTGCCGCTGCCGCCCGGATCAGGTGTTGTTTTCAAAGCCGGAGACGGGGTCGGTACGATCACCAAACCCGGCTTGCCACTGCCGCCCGGCGAAGCCGCCATCAACCCTGTTCCACGCCAGATGATGCGCGATGTGATCGGCGAAATCTGCGCGGAGCATCTCCTGCCGACAGACCTTCGCGTGACGATCAGCATTCCCGGTGGCGAAGAGATTGCACACAAGACATGGAATCCGAGACTGGGAATCGAGGGTGGCCTGTCAATCCTCGGCACGACCGGCGTAGTGCATCCCTTCTCCTGTTCGGCATGGATTCACTCCATCCATCGCGGCATCGATGTCGCCCGCGCCAATGGCTTTGAACGTGTCATCGCAGCGACGGGATCCACGTCAGAAGCCGCCGCACAAAAGCTGTATGATTTGCCCGAAACCGCCTTGCTCGACATGGGAGACTTTGCCGGTGGGCTGTTGAAATATCTGCGAGATCACCCGGTTCCGGCGCTCACGCTGGCGGGCGGTTTTGCCAAAATGGTGAAGCTCGCTCAGGGCGCGCTTGATCTGCATTCGGGCCGCAGCCAGGTGGATTTCGAATGGCTGGCGGAACAGGCGCAAGCGCTTTCAGGCTCGTTGAATCAAAATCTCAAACAGGCGATTCTGAATGCCAACACGGCAGCGCAGGTGCTTGAGATGACTCGTGAAAACGGCATAGAGCTGCCAACACGCGTGGCGCAACTGGCAAGAGATACGGCGCTTGGCGTATTGCGCGGTGCCCCGGTGGCGGTGGAACTGATCGTGGTTGACCGGCAAGGCGAAATTCTCGCGCGAAGCGGCTGAGATGACTCGCATTCTTATTCTCGGCGGCACGAAAGAAGCGGCGGACCTCGCCGGGCGGTTGCATGCCCAGGGTCACAACGTCATCACGTCGCTGGCCGGGAGAACGCGGGAACCGAGGCCCGTTGCGGGCGATGTGCGCATCGGAGGCTTCGGCGGCACGGATGGGCTTGCGCGCTGGCTGATCGAACACAGCATTGAGCGACTGGTCGATGCGACGCACCCCTTCGCGCTGCAAATCAGTCACAATGCCAAGCTAGCCAGCGCCACCACCGGTATTGAACTGGAGCTGCATGAGCGCCCGCCCTGGCCGAAATGTGAAGGCGATGACTGGCACTCTGTGCCCGATGTCGACGCTGCGGTTGATGCCATACCCACGGATGCGCGCGTTCTGCTCGCGCTCGGTCGCCAGCACATTGCTCCATTTCAAAGGCGCGTTGATGTCCATTTCATCGTCCGCATGATCGATCCGCCGGACACACCTCTCGCACTCGCCTCGCATGATATCATCCTCGCGCGACCATCTTCTGATTGGCGTGACGAGCGTGATCTGTTCGACCGGCATCGGGTAAGCCATATCCTGTCACGAAACTCCGGCGGAGCGGGTGCCTACGCGAAAATCGAGGCTGCAAGGCGTAGCGGCAGAACCGTCATCATGATTGAGAGGCCCGAACCATGACAGCGCCACCGCGTTTCGACATCGACCCCATCGCCTTTCACGCAGACCCGTATCCTGCGCTGAAAGAGATGCGGGCAACGGCCGCCATCGTAGACGTGCCGCAGTTGAACGCTCTGCTGATGACGCGGCGCGATGATATTTTCACCTGCGAGAAAAACATCGACGTCTTCTCCTCTGTTCAACCGGGCGGCCTGATGACCGTGCTGATGGGCGAGAACATGATGCGCAAGGATGGCGAAGACCACCAGCGCGAGCGCAAACAGGCCTTCCCCGCATTATCGCCGCGTACGGTACGCGATGTCTGGCAGGCGCGATTCGAGGACGATACACGCGCGATCCTGGATGGTTTGGCCGAAGCGGAGACTTTCGATGTCGTGCGAGACTTCGCCCTCCCGGTGTGCGGCAATGCCCTGCGGCACATGACCGGGCTCACCCAGCTTTCTGCAGAGCAGATCGATGCGACATCGCAGGCCATGATCGACGGCGTGGGCAATTATCAGGGCGATAAGCAGATTGAGGCGCGATGCCACGAGGCCACCGCCCTTCTCGATGCGGCGATCGATGAGCGCCTCGCCTCGACACTACAGAGCGATGATCAAAGCATGGTCGCGGTTCTCAGCCGCGCCGGGCAGGTCGTTGAGAGCATTCGGGCCAATGTGAAGCTCGCAATATCCGGCGGACAAAATGAGCCACGAGACGCCATCGCAGGAGCCGTTTGGGCCTTGCTGACTCACTCCGACCAACTTGCGCAACTGCGTTCCGGCACAGCAAACTGGTCACAGGTCTTTGACGAATATGCCCGTTGGATTTCACCCATCGGCATGTCTCCGCGCAGGATCGCGAAAGACTTCTCTTGGCAAGGCTTGGATTTGCAAACCGACCAGCGGATTTTCCTGATGTTCAGTTCCGCCAATCGCGACGAGCGCGTGTTCGACGCAGCTGATCTGTTTGATGTGACACGCGATACATCAAAGGCCGTCAGCTTCGGCGCAGGACCTCATTTTTGCGCAGGAGCCGCAGCTTCCCGCACATTGATTGCTCAGGTTGCGTTGCCCATGCTGTTTGAGCGCTTTCCGGGCCTCAAGCTCGCTGGTGATGTCGCTTTCGCCGGATGGGCGTTTCGAGGACCGCTCACGGTGCCGGCGGCAGATAGTTGACTCCCGCTACACCTCGTGCCCCGCCATGGAAAGCAGCTCACGCAACTGCGCCTGATGCTCGGCTTTCACCCAATTGCGGCCCGTTGAGTCGATCACACGCCCGCCCTGAACCACGCTGCCGCTCGGAGCCTGCGCTTGAAAGAGAAAGTCAAAGGCACGCTGTGCCCCACTCTCTGGCGATCTCGATACGAATCTGGCGAGAAACGCCATCAAGCCCGGCATGGAGGAGTTCGCCACCGTCATCTTGGTTTTCACGAAACCGGGTTCCGTTGAATAGATGCGCAAATCAGGCCATTTCTCGGCCATGGCCACAACGACGGCATTGGCAGCAGACTTGCTGAGCGAATAATGGCCAAACAGAGCAGACCCGTCAGGTTCCGCCAGATCCAGATAGCTGTTCCCGCGATGCATGTTTGCGGCCTTCGACGCCACGACAACCACAGCCGGATCATCACCCGACGATTGCATGTGCTGCGCAAGAGCCTGCGTGAGTGCATAGGGCGCAACCACATTGACTTCAGCCTGAATGCCAAGGCCCGCCGGACCTTTCCGTGTCGATGTCGACAAGACACCGGCATTGTGAACAAGCACATCAAGCGGACCGCTTTTCTCGACTTGCTGCGCCAGCGCCGTCAGCTCTTGGGGTTCGGTCAAATCACCATAAACGCCAATGCGGCTGCCAACGGCCATGGTTTCGGCCTGCCCACGCTTTCGCGCATGGCACAAAACCGTGTAGCCGCGCGATTCAAAATAGCGACAAGTTGCCTGCCCGATGCCACCTGCGGCACCGGTGATCAAAACTCTTTTGCTCACGCTTCTATCCGGTCTTTCTTCTTGCCCTTGTTGCGCAAAACATGCGCGTAATCAGGATTATAGAGATCACTGTCGCGAAAATCGACCCTCCCGAAAACTGGTCCCACGAGAACAAGCGCCGTGCGTGTGATTTTGGCCTCGCGCACCGCATCCTTCATGCCGCCAAGGGTCGTATGGATATAGCGCTCGTCCGGCCAGGTCGCACGATAGGCAATGACCACGGGACAGTCATCGCCGTAATAGGGCGCAAGGCTTTCGCGGATGTAAGCAAGGTTTCGGATGGAGAGATGAATGGCAAGCGTTGCGCCGGATCGACCAAGCTCTTCCAACCTTTCGCCCTCCGGCATGGAAGATGCTTTCATGCCGGTGCGGGTGACGATCACGGTTTGAGCGATTTCGGGAAGCGTGAGTTCTGTTTTCAACGCAGCGGCAGCGGCTGCAAAAGCCGGTACGCCCGGCACGATCTCATAGTCGATACCAAGCGCATCGAGACGCCGCATCTGCTCCGCCGTGGCACCATAGATGGAAGGATCACCGGAATGCACGCGAGCGACATCCTTTCCCGCCTCATGCGCCTTGATCATTTCGTCGATGATCGCGTCGAGATGCATGGGCGCCGTGTCCAGCACATGTGCCCCTTCCGGCGCGGCATCAACGATTTCCGGCGGCACGAGTGACCCAGCGTAAAGACAGACGGGGCAATGTTCGATCAGGCGCAGGCCCCGCACTGTTATGAGGTCGGCGGCGCCCGGCCCGGCGCCGATAAAGTAGACTGTCATGCAGCGCTCCCAATCTTTGTGCCTGCCTTGTCGCCATAGCCGCGCGGTGTATAGACCCAGCTCTTGCCCGAACCGGTCGCAACCGTCCGTGTCTGCGATGACCCGACAATGACGACCGTCAGCATGTCGACGTCATCAATGACGAGATCCTGCAACGAAACGACACGCACAGTTTCGCCGTCGCGCCCGAGATTGGTCGCCAGAATGACCGGCGTATCGGCCGGGCGATGCGCGAGAAGCAAATCCTTGGCATAGGCAAGCTGGGTGCGGCGACGACGCGACACGGGATTGTAGAAAGCGATAACGAAATCACCCGAGGCGGCGGCGGTCACACGGCGCTTGATATCTTCCCATGGGGTGAGCAAATCCGACAACGAGATGGTGCAAAAATCATGCCCCAAGGGCGCTCCCGCGCGCGCCGCAGCCGCTTGAAGCGCGGAAATGCCGGGCGATACGTCAATGGCGATCCGACTCGCAGCATCGGACAATCCGCCATGATCCAGAAGTTCGAAGACCAGCGTCGCCATGGCGTAGATGCCCGCATCGCCGGAGCAAACCAGCGCGACAGACCTGCCCTGCCCGGCAAGTTCCATCGCATGGCGCACGCGATCCTCTTCCTTGCCGAGATCGAAATCATGGCGCGTTCTGCCGTCGACCAGTGGGCCGAGCAGATCGAGATAAAGATGATAACCGACAAGATCGGTGGCTTCACTCACCATGCTCGTGACTTCGGGAGATCGCCAGGCCTCGCTCCCGGGCCCGATGCCGACAACGAAAAGCCTGCCTTGCGGGCGCCCGAAGGAGGCCGGGTCGATGAGGTGAGACCCACGCGCGATGGCCGCCGTCGCGCGTTTCGACTTCGTCTTCTCCACCAGAAGCACGCCGTCTTCACCGCTCGCAGCGAGCGCGGCGCCCTCCGCAACGCCATGGCAGCCAACCTCGGCGAAAACGATATCCGACGGGTTTTTCAGCCGGTCCGCGCAGGCTTCCAACGTCGGTGCATCCGCAAAGCGCAACGGCACGTCAAATTCGGTTGCCAAGGCTTGCATGGCTGCCTCGTCCGCTTTGACGTCCAAGCTCGCAATGCAGGCCAGCGCATGCGGGGACAGATCTGCCTGCGCCAGCACGCTTTGCGCGAGCTCAAACACTTCAGCCGGGTCGGTGCCGCGTTCGCAGCCAATACCGAGCACGCAGTCCTTACAGTGATAGACCAATTGTCCGTCGTCGGCATCGACCGGCCGGTTGGTGCAAGTGAGTCTGATCGAAGCGTCATCGGAATGCGGCAACCCGCTCGATGTCAGCCAGCCAGCCTTTGGCGCGAGGTTTCCCTCGATGCGAGCCGTCTCGCCATTGAGCAATCGCGCCATGACCGCTTTTGCATCATCGGGATTGGCCAGCACCCAGCCCTGCGGCGGTTCATCAAGCGCGACCTGAAAGCGCAGATCGCCAGCCGTGGTTACCGCGGCATGACCGTCAATCGCGACTGCAATCGTTCTGGCCATCGCATTGGCACCGTGATGTCCGCCAAGAAGTGGCACAACGCTGGCTCCGTCTTCACCAACCGCGATAACCGGCGGCTCCGAATGTTTGTCGCGCAGATGCGGGGCGAGCAAACGGACAATGGCGCCCGCCGCCATGATCGCAATAATGGGCTGCCCCTGTTCGAACAAGGCTGCAAGATGCTTCGCGGTGTCATCAAAGCTGCTATCGGCCTCTTCCACGCGACTGGAAAGCCCGTGCAATTCACCGTCGAACAGGGAGGCGATCTGCCGACCCAGCGGCACGCTCAGTTTGTTCAGCACCACGATGGCGGGTGCCTCTACCGTGAGAGAATGGTCTGTGGGTGAATGTGTCATGAGTTCACATCTCATCGCCCGCGATTGGCAGATTGTCGATCCAGCTTTCGGCACCGCGATAGATCAGGATCATCGAAAAATAGGGCGCTGCATCCGCACCAACCTGCGCCAGTGGCATCACCTTCTGTTCGCCCAGAGTAACCCGTTCCAGATAGATCGCCCGATCCAGCAATCCGGCTTTTTCAATGAGCCCCCGAAGACGCGCAAGATGCCGCCCCACCTTGATGATGGCGATGGCGTCACCTTGTTTCAGATAGTGCGCGATGGTTGCATCTTCGCTCGGCCCGGCAACCACGCTCAACACATCGTTGCGGGCGGCTAGCGGTCTTCCGGCCGCGGCAGCAGATGCCATCAACGACGACACTCCGGGCACGATTTCGCATGTGTGTGACGCGGCCAACCGCTCAAACAGATACATGAAGGAGCCATAGAAGAACGGATCGCCTTCGCACAGAACAACCACGTCTTCGTCCGATTCAAGATGTGAGGCGATGTCGATAGCGGCCTGATCATACACGTCTTTTGCCGGAAACCGCTCAACACGCATGGGAATCGTGATGGCGATCTCATGCTTGTCAGCATCCAGCCATTGCGAAACGATCGAACGCGCGAAACTCTCACCCGTATCAGGAGCCGGATAGGCGATCACACGCGTCGTTGTGATGAGCCTATGCGCCTTCAGCGTCAGCAATTCGGGGTCACCCGGGCCAACGCCGATGCCATAAAGTGTGCCCCGCCTTGTCGTCATGAACCCGGCTTTTCAACGCACCATTGCGTGACCGGCATGGCCGCGCGCCAGCCACGATAGGGTCCGACCTCCTGCGCATGCTGAACGGCAATCCGCACCAATTCGCCGCCCCACATCTTGTGCAGTTGCGCCAGTCTCGATTCGCTTTCCAGCGTCACCGCATTGGCCACCAACCGACCATGCGGGCGAAGGGCGCCCCAGGCCGCCTCAAAGACGCCCTCACCGCTCAAGCCACCGCCGATGAAGACGGCGTCCGGTTGCGCCAGTCCTGCGAGCGCTTCAGGAGCGCGTCCCTGCACCAGATCGATTTTCTCGGTTCCAAGTGCCTGCGCATTGGTCTTGATCATTGCGCATCGTTCCGCGACCGGTTCGATGGCAACCGCCTGCGCCCCGCGCGCTGCGCGCATCCATTCGATGCTCACCGAACCGCAACCCGCGCCGATGTCCCAAAGCAGGGCGTCGGGGTAAGGGGCGAGCTTCGCCAGTGTCACAGCTCGAACATCGCGTTTGGTCAGTTGTCCGTCATGTTCGAAGGCATCGTCCGGCAAGCCGCCCGTCCGTGGATACCAACGCGCATCCGGCCCTGCGACGCACTCAACTGCCAATGTGTGAAAGTCCGGCACATTATGCGACCATCGTGCGGCTGTGCCGTCAAAACGTGCCTCATCGGGTCCACCAAGTGCTGCAAGCGCCACCATGCGGCTGTCGCCAAAACCGCGTGACACGAGCAGATCTGCAAGCGCCGCAGGCGTCTGCCCGTTCTGCGTGAGGATCAGCAGACGAATATTGGGAGCCAGATGCGGGAGTATCTGGCTGTCCGCCCGGCCATGTACGGTGAGCGTTTCGCAATCGGCCAGGCTCCACCCCATGCGGCAGGCCGCCCATTGAAAGGCCGACAGTTGCGGATGGAAACGAATCTCGTCGGCGGGAATGGCCTTGGTGATGCGCGCGCCGACCGAATACCAGAGCGGATCGCCCGTCACCAGAATGACAAGCCGCCTGCCCCGATAAGAACGAATGGTCTCGATCATCGCATCGAAGGGCGATGGCCAGTTGATGCGTTCGGCTGCTACGTTACCGGAAAGGCTGTGATGCCGGTCCCCGCCGATGATGATGTCGGCGCCTGTTACCACCCGCTTCGCTTCTGGCGACAACCCGGCCATGCCGTCTTCGCCGATGCCGACAATGTCGAGCCAGCGCGCGCTCATGTGGCAAGCCCCACGGCAACGGCATTCAGCGCCGCAGCGGCAAGCGCAGACCCACCGCGGCGCCCATGAAGCGTTATGAAAGAAACATCGAAAGATTGCGTTGCAAGCGCTTGTTTTGACTCAATTGCCCCAACGAAACCAACCGGCACGCCGATGATGAGCGCCGGCTTCGGGCCACCCCCGGCGATGCGCTCCAGCAGACGAAACAAAGCCGTAGGCGCATTGCCGATCACAACCACGCTGCCCGCCAGACGATGATCCCAAAAATCGACCGCAGCGGCAGACCGCGTGGTTTCATGCGCCTCCGCATGCTCCTGCAAGCGGGGCTGATCAAGCGTGCAGATGACATCGTTCGACTTGGGGAGATTGCGGCGAATGATGCCGTGTCGAACCATCTCCACGTCGCAAAAGATGACGGCACCATCCCCCAAAGCCCGCCGACCCTGCGCGACGGCACCGCGCGACATTTCGATATCCTTGACGATATCGACCATACCGCAAGCATGGATCATGCGAGTGGCGAGCGCGAGCGCGTCGGCATCGAGACCCGCAAAATCCGCCTCGGCTTCAATCGTCGCGAAGGACTGGCGATAGATCGCGGCGGGATCACGCAGATAATCAAATGCCTCCACCAGCTAGCTGCCCTTCTCCATCGATCGCGGTCCAAGCGGATGATCGGCATGCGGATAGGGATGGTGGTGATGATCGTGCCCGTGATCATGATGGTGATCATGGCTGTGGCTGTGATCATGCCCGTGCGCGTGATGATGATGATCGTGCTCCAACGGCCCGGGCGAGGCATGGCTGTGAACCGGTGTCCAAGGCAGGCCGTGCTTTTTGCAGAAGTCGCGGTCCCGACAAGACGCATCGCAATCACCCTGGCAGGGACAGTTTTCCAGCCCGCCGCCAATGCCTTCGACATGATGGTGATGGCTTTCCTGAGCCAGACCAACCTGGTCTTCAAAACCCAGAACCTGTTCGCGATATTTGCACATCTGGCAGTTCATCACATTCAAGCCTGCATCGATCTCGTTGACACGATCCTCGAAGGTCGAAAGCACCAGCTCGTGATCGTTGAGATAACCGGCCTTGAGAAACTCAATGTCGCCATGCCGGTCGGCCACGGCGTCGGTGTAGGCGTAAATGCGCTTGATCAGGACGCCGGTGAACAGAAAATAGGGAAAGACGACGATGCGCCGATAGCCAAGCTTGGCAGCATGTTCCAGCCCCGGTTCGACAAGCGGAAAGGTCACGCCGGAATAGCACACCTCACCCCACCCAAAACCAAATCCTTCCCACAACATGCGCATAATCTTGCTGATATTGGAGTTGGCATCCGGGTCAGATGAGCCGCGCCCGACAACCATCAGAAGCGTTTCATGGGGTGCCACCTCGCCTGGAGCCGCATCAATGGCTTCTTGAATGCGCGCCGCAGCGGCACGGATCATTTTCAGATCGACGCCCAGTTCCCGGCCATAGATGATCTCCACGCCCTCATGCTGCGCCTGATAGGTGTTGAGCACTGACGGGATGTCGTTCTTCGCATGACCGGCGGCAAACAGCATGCCCGGCACCGCAAGAATGCGTGTGCAGCCTTGCTCGCGCAGCCGGTCAAGACCTTGCGCGATCACTGGATTGGCAAATTCCAGATAGCCATATTCCACCGGAGCCTCACCGAAACGGCCTTTGAGACCTTCCGAGAGCTTTGCGAATTCTTTCATCGCATTTTGATTGCGGCTGCCATGGCCGCAGATCATGATGCCGAGCTTGCTCATCATCGCCTCTCATTCAAAATCGCACGAACGAAGGCGGCGAGACCATACAGGGTCCGCTTTGCGACGGTTGCGGACTTGGCCCCCTGTTTGGGTCGGCCGCACCACAATCGTTTTCATCCTCTCAAGCGAGGCACCATCGAATGAATGTGGGTTAAACGCTTTCACCAACCGAGGCAAACGCCAATGCGAAGTCGTGGGGCGCAATCGCGACAGGACAACTCCAGAGCAAATCCGGCTGCTCAGGCTTCCAGAAGATCCGCGACATCGTCGATCATGTGCATTTCCGCCTCATGACGCACCCCATCGGCGTCGGCCAGTTCCTGAAGTGCATGTAGCACCTGGCGCTGCTGTTCCGCATCCAAGTCGCGCTTCAAGATAACGGTGAAGGGAAACAGGCTCACCGAACCCGACTCAGCGTCGATGGCCTGGCGAGACAGCGCTTCCAACTGCGCTTCAGACAGATTGAAACGCGATGTCAGCAGTTCTTCATATTTTTCAACTTCGCTGCGCAGCAGCAGGCCATCGACAACCATCATATGGTAGTATAGGGCCGCCACGGCGACTTTCACATCTTCATCCGTGTGGTCACGGTCCGAGGACTGAAGCCAGGACATTACCTTTTCGAACATCACACCCCCAACCGGCTGCGCAGCCGCATCATGTTCCAACTCATCTCGCATGGCTTGGAGTAAGCCGCGCGCCCATTGATTGGGTTAAATGGGTCCTGACTCAAGGTCAAAACCCTACGACAATGCGCGCATATCTTCATCAGAAAGCCCCACCGTCTGCGCCACACGAGTGATCATAGCCTTTTCACGGTCGTGAAATTTTGCGTCCGCCATGGCCATCACGAGAAGGCGACTAACCAGTTCGCTCTTGCGCTCTTTCGGCATGTCGGCGAACAAGGCCGCCGACTGTTCGGAACTCGTTTCGTATCCGTAATCCTTCAGAAAACGTATAACTTCCGGTACGTCTTTTGATGGAATTTCGAACACTGAAGAGCACATGTCTTGAAAGGCTGCCACCTCCTTTTCGTTCATCTCACCATCGGCAAACATGGTGCGGATCAGAAGCAGCAACTCCGCAGACATTTGCGGATCATCGGCCACCATTTGGACCGATGATTTCCGGTTGAGCAAATCGGCAATGGCATCAAGCACACGCATGGTCTTTCTGTGCCCCCTGAGACGTGAACAGCACCTGAACAGCTGTTTGTGAGGCGTTTCGCGCATCGACACAAGTGGGGCATGGACAGCACGGGGGAACCTGACTGGGTTAATGGGCTCATCAACGCGCATTTAACGACGATGTCTTAGCCTGCCGCGTCCTATTCGCCGCAGGGTGCCGTCGCATGCCCGTCTCGATATCCATCCTTGCACCCATACGAGCGGGTGCTTTCATGCTGCTGATCGGCACTCTGGCCTTGTCAGCCTGTTTAAGCAGCCACTCCATCTCGCACTATCTGCCAAAGGCCGAAGCCAGTGCCAAACCGCATCGCGCCGCCCATGGCGCCCGCGAATGTCTTGTCCGGGCCATGTATTTTGAATCGATCCGATCCAGCCGCGAAGGTCTTCTGGCCGTAGGCACGGTGGTGATGAACCGGGTTGAATCGCCTAAATTTCCAAACACCGTCTGCGGTGTTGTTGGTCAGAAGCGACAATTCGCGCCCGGCGTGCTCACCCGCAAGGTGCGTGGCGACAGGCAGGAACTCGCCGACCTTGCCGATGCGATCCTTGCCGGAAAACGTCATCTGGGCGTCAAGAAGGCGAAGTTCTTTCACACGGCGGGTCTCACCTTCCCCTACACCAACATGCATTACGTGTTGGAAGCAGGAGGCAACGCCTTCTACGAAAAACGCAGCCGCAAGAAACGACGCAGTTGAGGGCGCGAGACCACCAACGCGGTAATTATTTTCGTTAGGTCGGTGGCGGACAGGGTGGGATTCGAACCCACGGTACGCTCTCACGCACGCTGGTTTTCAAGACCAGTGCCTTAAACCACTCGGCCACCTGTCCCCGAATCCGCTCATAGCCTGTTGGTTCGGACGTAATCAAGCAAAAGACGCCTATTGATGCAGCTCTTCGCTGCCTCTTTCCGGATGTTGGCTTAGCGCGAGCAGCGCCAGACGCGTCGCTTCGTCCGCCGGGAACATCAATTCGATGCGCAATTCATTAAGCGCGATGTCTTCTGCCGTGCCAAATTGCGCAAAAGTGGATAGAAGCGACAACTCGCTGCCACCAAATCTGTATCGTGTGGGAACGAAGGCCGGACGGATTGTCGCTTCGTCGCCGCTGTCCTGCCCGCCAATCTGAGCCAGGTCGCGCTCCAGAGTATCAAGAACGGTGTCGCCACCATAATGCGCGCTTTCCGTGCGCAGGCGATGACGCAGATGCGCAATGACTTCCGCCAAGTTCGCAATGGCTTCTTGCAGCGCTGGCGTCTCGATCAGCGCCGCAACGAGTGAACCGCCCTCCCCTATGCCCAATGCGCCAAGAAGCGTCTTTGCGGGCACGTTGAGATCGACGATTCTCCAGTGCCGGTCCAAAGCAAGCGCGGGATACGGCGCGTGACGGTCCAACATCCAGCCAATTGCCGATTGCACCGGCGCCATGTCTTCATCGGAAAGCGAGCGTTCCTCATAGGCCGCCGCGAGACCGGCCTGATTGAGCATGGCGTTGCGCGCGGCGCGCGGGACGTCGAGCTCTTCGCACAATTGCAAGACCATGGCGCGGCTGGGGCGCGAGCGGCCGGTTTCCAGAAACGAAATATGCCGCGCCGAAACATCCGCCCCGAGCCCGAGATCAAGCTGGCTCATGCGCCTCTGTGTGCGCCAGTGTTTCAGAGATGCTCCAAACTGCGTCATGCCGACTTCTCCGTCGTGGTCGTCGTCGCGCAATGAATGCCGGATCAGGCTGCCTTTGCACAATGACCTGCGAGGTAATTGCGCAACCTCACCGGCCGATAAAATGTGTTGCGAGATAACACACAGCCATTCGCATCAAGGAGCGCATCATCATGACTCAGACAAGCAGAATAACGGCCCTGAAATTCGGCAGCGGCGCGATCATCGCGTTCGGCATCATCACGCTTTTGTCGCTGGTTTCCCCACTCAGCGCGGTGATGGGCCTGTTTCTCGATCTCGCCATTTGGCCGCCGGCGGATGGGGCTTACGATTTGATCAGCCCAAGCGCCCGGCTTCTCACCGCCATCGTCGCTGGTCTGACAGTCGGATTGGGCATAATGCTCTATCTGCTGGCGACGACGGTTTACCCGAGCGACGCCAAACTTGGCGGGCGCATCATGCTGGCGGGCATCGCAAGCTGGTTCGTCGTCGACAGTCTCGGCTCCATCCTGTCGAGCAGTGGCGGTTGGTTCAATGTGATCCTGAACCTCACCTTCCTTCTACTCATTGCGCTGCCCATCCTCTGGCCCGCGCAAGAACAGCAAACTGTGTGAGACACAAAGACCCCGCCCGGTTTCCCGAGCGGGGTCAAATCCGTCAACGGACGAACCGGTTACTTCAGCTCGACAGTTGCACCGGCTTCTTCGAGCTTCTTCTTCAACTCTTCGGCTTCGCCTTTGGAAATGCCTTCCTTAACCGGCTTCGGCGCGCCTTCCACCAAGTCTTTAGCTTCTTTCAGGCCAAGACCGGTGATGCCGCGCACTTCCTTGATGACGTTGATTTTCTTGTCGCCAGCGGCAGCCAGAATGACGTCGAACTCGTCTTTTTCTTCAGCAGCTTCAGCCGGAGCCGCGCCACCGGCAGCAGCAACAGCGACAGGAGCCGCGGCGGAAACGCCCCAATGCTCTTCCAGCATTTTTGACAGTTCAGCAGCTTCCATCACGGTCAGCTGGGAGAGGTCGTCCACGATCTTTTGCAGATCAGCCATTTTCATAATCCTTCATAGGTTCGAACGTTTTGTTCGGTTGTCTTGATAAATTGGGTGAAGAATGCGCTCACGCAGCTTCTTTTGAGGAATAGGCGCCGATAACCCGCGCCACCTGACCAGCAGGCGCCTTGGTGACCATGGCGATGCGCTGGGCCGGTGCGTTGACCAGACCGACGATCTTGCCGCGCAATTCGTCGAGCGACGGCAGCGAGGCAAGCGCCTTCACACCATCGGCATCGAGATTGGTTGCGCCCATCGCGCCGCCAAGAATGACGAGCTTGTCGTTCTTCTTGGCATATTCGCTGGCCGCTTTCGGCGCTGCCACCGGGTCTTCGGCATAGGCAATCAGGGTCGGACCGGCAAACAGGTCCGACATATGCTCAGCTTCGGTTCCCTCAAGAGCAAGCTTGACGAGACGGTTCTTCGCCACTTTGACGGTTCCGCCCGCAGCGCGCATGTCGGCGCGAAGGGCCGTCATATCTGCCACGGTGAGACCGGCATAGTGTGCCACCACAACGGAGCCTGCGCCCGAAAGCGTCTCCTTCATTGCAGCGACAAATTCGCGTTTTTCCGCTCTATCCAATTTGTCTCTCCAGATAAGCCCTTTGGGCCGTATGAAGCCGCATCGAAAAGAGACACAGCCACGGCACAGCCCTGGGGGCGGTTACGATGTGTCGCAAAGCGAAAGGCCCTGCGACGCGAAGTTCCTGCCCCCTTGGTTCTGAAAAGAAACAAGGTTTGTGTTCGAACCGACCGAAGCGCGCGTGACGCATCGCAACAGCCGAAAAATGTTCTCACCGTCTGTGCAGGCCATTAAGAAAGGCACCGAAGCGGCACGCTCTCACCTACAGTCTCGGACAGGATGGATGACAAAGGCCACCCGCGCGCGAACGGCAGAGCCGTTGCACGGTAGGGCATATGGCAGAGTGCGGGTGAATGTGCAAGATGGGTGACGAATATGTAGCGTCCAAACGGGGGCAGAAACAAAGCTTGTCGGATCGAGACGCTGAATGGCGTTACTACGAGAATTTGCTCGAGGCGATACCCAATCCTGCCAGGCGGGTACTGAGTGCACGCAGCGCTCTTCGCTGCACGCCGGTCGCTGTTCTGCCAACCGGTCCTTGGGAAAGCACCACTGTTCGCCTCATCGTGCTGAACACATATCGTGCTGCCTTCGTGTCTTGGGCAACGCGCAAATATCCGGCGGATGCAAGTGTTGAAGCAGCGCAAGCCGCTATGTTTGCTGCAAGTTCCGCAGTCGGAGGCAATACTCGTTTCACTGGAGGTTCTGCCGCTCACAATGCTGATCCTGCCGCGATCAGATTTGCGAATCGTTGCGTCTCGGAGTCTGCACTTTATGGCATCGAGAATGCACTCTCGACACTTCATTTGATGACAGAGGTTGTGCGTTCTTCCTCAAGTATCTCCTCCACATCGGTCGCTTGGAAGGCCGCTTACTCCATAGGTGTTTCGGATGCAGAATATGCCAGCCGTTGCAAAGACGCCATCGCTGTCCTTTCCCGTCCGCTCTGGGCTGACGCCGAGGGCATGCGGGATATCGTACTGTCGCATGTCGAAAGCCTGCGCGCCATGCCGGATTTCGCCGTTGACGCCGGAAAACCGCATTGGAACCTGTGGTTGGCTTGGTGGGAGAATTTGCAGGCCGATCCAAGCCGCAGCCTGTTCGGCGAAGAAAAGGACATCGAACTCGCCATGCAGGACGGCACATTCTGGGGCGATGACGATGACAATCCGGACCCCGATGAGATCATGCAACGCGTTGCCGATCTGGTGGACTGGCCGTTTGAGCAAATCGATGAAGATGAAGCGCTAGCGCAGGTTCCGGCGCGATACACATTTGCCGAGCGGAACGACAGGATTGTCGCTGTTCCCTTCGACGCTCCTGCCATCGATGAGGGTATCGTCGCCGAACTGCACCAGGACCTGCTCGAAAAGTTTTCAGAGTTGCGCGAGCGGATCGAGCGCACGCAGGCCCCAAAACGCATATCGGATACGATCACCCGACTGTTGGACGCTCTTGGTGATACACCGGCGGAGTTGAAACCCGGCACATTGCTCTCGCGCCAACGCAGCCTCGAAGCGGACGTCGTCACATATCGGCAGGAAGAGGTGCTCAAGGAAGTCGATCCCGAAGTCGTCTCCATGATGCTGGACGCGGCTGCAAGTCTTGAAGACTTGATCGGGGCGCATCCAAAACTCAGCGAAATCAAAGCGTCAGCACTCGCCAACAGCCTGCAATCCGATCAGGTCGATGCGGCGATAGAGCCGATTGCTGAAATCATCGCGATTGCCGAGCAAAGCCCGGTAGTGGATGCAAGTGCCGTCGAGGCGCTGACGGAAGCCGATGCTGATATCCGATCTCTGTCAGATGCAATAGCCGATGCCCGAAATGGAGACCTCCGAGCCAAAGCAATTGAGCTTCGCGCAAAGGAGATGGCCGATCAGTTGTTGGTGGTGCGAAATTTTGCGGCCTTGGTCGTAAAGTCAGCTCGAGAAACTCTAAATGACGCGGCCAAGAACGAACTGTACCATATCCGCAGAGTTTCTGATGGCGATATCGATGCTACTAGAATGCTTGCGTTCCGGTTTGGCTTTTTTTTGCCTCTGGCCTCTCTCGTGGGACCGATCAGCGCGATTGCACTCTTTGTTTCACCATACAAGGTAATCGGAGCAACTATAAACAAAGTGTTGCCCAAGCTCCCAAACGATGACCCCATCGATACGGATTCGGATGACAGTGGCCGCTAGCCACAGCGTATTGAGTGCAATCCTGCGAGCGTAACCCACCCGCCCCGCCGTCATCCTCGGACTTGTTCCGAGGATCTGGTGCGATGAAGCAAGTACGTACTCACCGTAAGCGACACTTGCTTCTCTCGACCGATCCTTCCGCTGCTGCTCACCAGATTGTCGGGACAAGCCCGACAATGACGGGAGGTAACTGGCTGTGTCACACACCGGAAAGCCTAAGCAAGCCTAACAGCGACCCATGGCGACTGGTTGCGGCACGCCACACTGTCTGGAACGGCCCAAAAAACGCCCCGATATCTCTTACGCCCCGCCGTCATTCCGGCACGTGTTGCCGGAATCCAGAAGCGCTGGATATCGGGGACAGGCCCCGGCATGACGAATGGTAATGATTGCCCCTTTCGCAGATTGTCGGGACAAGCCCGACAATGACGCGGATGGTGACTGGTTGCAGCTCCAGTCGGGTCGTTGGGCACTTCCGTCGCTCAATCAGCAGTCGAGTTTTGCGACCCCAAATTGACCACGTACATATGTCCACATAATATGGACATATGAAAAACACGATGATTGACCGCCACTACTATGTTCGCCACGATCAGGATATGGCGTTGAAAGCGTTGGCGAAGCGCTTGAATACCAAACCGGCCGAGTTGGTGCGGCGCGGCATCGACATGGTGATTGAAGACAACAATCGCTCGCAGGATTGGCTGGTCGAAATGCGGAAAATCAAAGGCCTGTTGAAGGACGATAGTGGTGTCGAGGGTCGAATCCGCGACGCTCGAAACAGTTTTGATCGATCAATGGACGTCGAATAGTTGGGATGAGTGTTCTTCTCGACACCAATATCATCATTGACTATTCGCGAGAGAAATCTGGTGCTGCGGGCTTTATTGAAAGCCTCACCGCTGTGCCCTGCGTCTCGGTCATCACCGTAACTGAGATCATCCAAGGCGTGCGTGACGCAGAGCGCCCGTTCTTTCAAAACATGTTCGCAGTTTTTGAGGTTCTCCCCATCACCCATGACGTCGCCCTCCTGGCCGGGGAGATGCGTTGGCGTTTTTCAAAGAGTCACAATCTGGGCCTCGCTGATGCATGTATCGCGGCCTCAAGCCAGCACTATGACCGGCCATTAGCGACCCTGAATGTACGGGATTTTCCGATGTTTGATGGACTGATGCGCCCTTACTAAGTTTAGACGGTCGGCATCACTCCCGACGACACCACGCCCCAAACAAAAACCCCGGCCTTGCGACCGGGGTTTCGCATTCGTCTCAATCTGTTCAGGCCATGATCAGCCCGCAGTACTTACGCTTCGGCGAGCACGCTTGACGGGTTCACCTTCACGCCCGGCCCCATGGTCGAGGTCACGGCGACGCGCTTCAGATAGGTCCCCTTCGCGCCGGAAGGCTTGGCCTTCATCACCGCATCAGCAAAGGCCTTGATGTTTTCCTCGATCGCGGTCGGCTCGAAGCTCACCTTGCCAACGCCGGCATGGATGACGCCGGCCTTCTCAACGCGAAACTCCACAGCGCCGCCCTTGGCGTCTTTCACCGCCTGGGTGACGTCGGGCGTCACGGTGCCAACGCGCGGATTCGGCATCAGGCCGCGGGGCCCGAGCACCTTACCAAGACGTCCCACAAGCGCCATCATGTCCGGCGTGGCGATCACGCGGTCATAATCGATCTTGCCAGCCTGCATCTCTTCCATCAGGTCTTCGGCGCCGACACGATCAGCCCCGGCGGCGGTTGCCTCCTCGGCCTTGGCGTCGCGGGCGAAAACGGCAACGCGCATGTCGCGGCCCGTGCCGTTTGGCAGCGTGACCACGCCGCGCACCATCTGGTCGGCATGACGGGGGTCGACACCCAAATTCATCGCGATTTCAACGGTCTCGTCGAATTTCACATTGGAGTGCTTCTTGAGAAGCGCGACGGCCTCTCCGACGTCATAAAGCTTGGCGCGATCAATTTCCTCACGCGCGGCCTTCATACGTTTTTGAATGCGTGCCATGTCCTCAGCCCTCCACTTTCAGGCCGATGGACCGGGCCGAGCCTTCGATCATCAGCATGGCCTGCTCGATCGTATTGGCGTTCAAATCTTTCATCTTCAGTTCAGCGATTTCCTGAACCTGCGCGCGGGTGACAGATCCGGCGCTGGAACGACCGGGCTCTTTGGAGCCGGATTTCAGGCCAGCCGCCTTCTTGAGCAGGAAGGACGCCGGAGGCGTCTTCATCTTGAAGGTGAAGGACTTGTCCTGGAAAATCGTGATGGTCACGGGCACGGGAGCGCCCTTTTCCATCTCCTGCGAGGCCGCATTGAACGCCTTGCAGAACTCCATGATGTTGAGCCCGCGCTGACCGAGAGCCGGTCCGATGGGGGGTGAAGGGGATGCATTGCCAGCAGGCACCTGCAATTTCAGGTAACCCTGAATTTTCTTGGCCATTGTCTTGCCTTTCCTTGTGACAGCATCAGCTACCACTCTTTGGACATGCGAACATGCCCGGTTTCAAAAGACCTGCGTGGTGCGGTTTCAATGGTCGGCCAGACCACCTCCCCTCCCACGCAGTTTTGCGCTCACGGCAGATCAGCCAAAGCTGATCGCCTGCGCCAAGATGAGGCCGAAGCCCCTGTCCTCAGACCTTTTCAACCTGAGAGTATTCAAGATCAACCGGCGTTGCGCGCCCGAAGATCGAAACTTCCACTTTGAGACGGGCGCGTTCTTCGTCCACCTCTTCCACCGTGCCGCTAAACGAGGCGAACGGACCGTCCGACACACGTACATTCTCACCGACCTCAAACATGACAGAAGGTTTGGGCCGTTCCACACCTTCCTGCACCTGGTCGAGAATGCGCGCTGCCTCGGCATCGGGAATAGGCATCGGTTTGTTGTCTGAGCCCAGAAAACCCGTCACCTTCGGCGTATTCTTGATCAGCGAGAAGGCTTCATCGGTCATCTGCATTTTCGCCAGCACATAGCCGGGGAAAAACTTGCGCTCTGCATCAACCTTTTTGCCTTTGCGCACTTCGACAACTTTCTCGGTTGGCACCAACACCTCTTCAAACAGATACTCAAGACCCTTTTGACGGGCGCCGTCCTTGATCGATTCCACCACCTTGTTCTCGAAATTCGAATAGGCGTGAATGATGTACCACCGCATTGCCATGTTGAAAGTGCTCGCCGCTTGCTAGCCGAAAATCAGGCTCGTGCCGTAGCTCAAAACCTGATCGACAAGAAAGAAAAAGACCGCTGTCAGAAAGACGAGTATGAGCGTCATGATGGTGGTGACCACCGTTTCGCGACGCGTGGGCCACACGACTTTCGAAATTTCTGCACGCACCTGCTGCAAAAAAGTGAATGGATTGGTCGTTTTGGCCACGATGTCTTCCTCGATGGTGCAACGCAGCGACATTCACCACGGGCACGTCCAGACAGAAAAGGGGTGCGTGTGAGGAATTCCCCAACGCACCCTGTAAAGTACTATCTATAGATGGGTCGCCACAAGTGCAAGGGTGATTTGACGGCTCAGCGCGCCGCGCGCAAGCTGTCATGATTGCGACACTGCGGACCCCTTACCCATGCCAGACAAGCCGAACTCCGAGGCACGGATAGCCTTGCTCAATGACATGCTCGCAGACGTTTTTGCACCAATGATCCAGGCCATGAACATCACACCCATTGAGATAACGGGCGATGGCGCACGGTTCGAAGTTCCGCAGAACGCCGATATTGTCAGGGGCGGCGATATCATTTGCGGTCAGGCCATCGCGGCGATCGCCGATACGGTCGGTGTGTTGGCGCTGAGTGCTCATAACGCACCGGCGCGCGAAATGACCACGGTGGACATGACTACTCATTTCACGCGCCCACTTTTTCTGGGACCGCTCGATATCACGGCAAGCATTGTGTCGAATGGGCGTCGCATGGCCACCGTGCGCATCGAAGCGCGCCAAAAGGGCGAAGAGAAGATCGGTGCCGTTTCCACTTGCGCCTATGCCTATGTATGAGGCGCAAACAACGGCGACACAGAGGCGTGTTTGACCCTAAAGTCCTGACAGTGCGGCCTGTACGGGCCTTGATCGGCAGCGGCGCGCAGCGCTACACACGAGACAAACTCAACTGGTGGCCCACATCATGCTCGACACTCCCTCCTCACCGCATGTCGATCTGCTTCCGATTGGCGCGGACACCACCCCCTATCGCAAGCTTACCTCCGATCATGTGCGGGAAGTGACACTGGGCGATCGCGCCTTTTTGGAAGTGGATGACGAGGGAATCCGTTTGCTGGCTGAACAGGCCTTTATGGACATCAACCATCTGCTGCGCCCGGCTCATTTGAAACAACTCGCAAAAATTCTCGAAGACGAGGAAGCCACGCAAAACGACCGCTTTGTCGCGTTCGATCTTCTGAAAAATGCAAACATCGCCGCCGGTGGCGTCCTTCCCATGTGTCAGGACACGGGAACAGCCATCGTGATGGCCAAGCGCGGTCGCGCAGTTCTAACCAGCGGAGCCGATGAAGCGGCGATCAGCACGGGCATTCGCGACGCCTATGAGAAAAAGAACCTGCGCTATTCGCAACTGGCCCCGCTTTCCATGTTTGAGGAGCAGAACACCCGCAACAATCTGCCTGCCCAGATCGACGTCTATTCCGAGGGCGAAGACGCATACAAGTTTTTGTATGTCGCGAAGGGCGGAGGGTCAGCCAACAAGACCTATTTTTACCAGGGTACGCCATCGCTGCTGACGCATGACCGGATGCTCGACTTTCTGGCCGAGAAAATCCTCACTTTGGGCACGGCGGCCTGCCCTCCCTACCATCTTGCAATAGTCATCGGTGGCACATCGGCCGAACAATGCCTGAAGACTGTAAAACTTGCCTCCACCAAGTATCTCGACGAATTGCCGACCGAAGGCAGCGACACCGGGCGAGCCTTTCGCGATCTTGCAATGGAAGAAGAAGTCCACAAACTGACGCGGAATATGGGCGTTGGTGCCCAGTTCGGCGGCAAATATTTCTGTCATGACGTGCGAGTGGTTCGTCTGCCGCGCCATGGGGCCTCGCTGCCCATCGGCCTTGGCGTCTCATGCTCGGCCGATCGTCAGGCGAAAGGCAAAATCACGAAAGACGGTATCTTTCTGGAGAAGCTGGAGACCGAGCCGGCCAAATACATGCCGGACATTGACGAAAGTGAGTTTGAAGGCGGCGTTGTCTCCATCGATCTTGAACAACCGATGGAAGCCATTCTCGCGGAATTGACCAAACACCCGGTCAAGACCCGCCTTTCCCTGACCGGCACCATCATCGTCGCGCGCGATCTTGCGCATTCGAAGATCCGCGCGCGTCTGGAAGCGGGCGAAGTCATGCCGCAATATATGAAGGATCATCCGGTCTACTATGCCGGCCCGGCCAAAACGCCCGAAGGCATGGCTTCCGGTTCCTTCGGCCCCACAACAGCCGGACGCATGGACTCCTATGTCGATCAGTTCCAGTCCTTCGGCGGCTCCATGGTGATGCTCGCCAAGGGCAACCGATCCCGCCAGGTGAGGGAAGCCTGCAAGGCGCATGGCGGCTTCTACCTTGGGTCCATTGGCGGCCCTGCAGCACGGCTCGCGCAAGACTGCATCAAAAAGGTCGAGGTCGTTGAATATCCAGAACTCGGGATGGAAGCCGTCTGGAAGATCGACGTCGAGAATTTTCCAGCCTTTATCGTTATCGATGATAAGGGCAACGACTTTTTCCAGGAACTGAAGCTGGGTTGACACCCCTGCATCCATCAACCGGACGACCGACTGTTGATCTTATGTCACAGGCGACAGATTCACCGTGCCGATTAAGCAATCGTGAATTTTTTGTGGCGCAAATTCGTCTATAAGGCGGCAGCGGCAGATTCGTTCTGATATAGTTCGGGTCTTTCTGGGGCTGTCGTTGACAGACACTTTCGAGGGAAAACAGGAGAGAAGCGTTGAAAACATTCTTGAAATTCGGTCTCGCCTTTGTCGTGGCCGCAATGGGTTTCGGCGGTGCCGCCTACGCCGCCAAAAAAGAAGGCGAATGGTATCGCGATGTCACCAGCGGCGAATTGCGCCAGCATCGCGTGAACCGGCGCACCGGCTATGCATCCAATCGCTCGCCAATCCGCAAGCGCGTCGTTTCGATTGAGAACAAATACCGCCCCGGCACGATTATCGTCGATACGTCCGAGCGTCGCCTCTATTATGTCATGAAGCGTGGCCGCGCCATGAAATACGGCATCGGCGTTGGACGCGACGGCTTCCAGTGGACCGGCACACACCGCATTTCGCGCAAAGCAGAATGGCCGGGCTGGACACCTCCCAAGCGTATGATTGCACGTGTGAAACGCGAGACTGGCAAGACGCTCAAGGGCTTCTATCCCGGCGGCCCCAACAATCCACTTGGAGCCCGTGCCCTGTACATCGGCTCAACGATTTACCGCATCCACGGAACCAATCAGCCCTGGACCATTGGTCAGGCGATGTCATCGGGTTGCATTCGTCTTGCCAACGATGATGTTGAAGACCTGTATGCACGCGTCAAAATTGGCTCACGCGTGATCGTGCGTCATTAAGGTCGATACTGATCTGATACCGACAATTCGGTTCTGGGAGGCGTGAACCAAACGGTTCGCGCCTCTTTTTTTGCGTTCTGAAAGGGTAAATCGAGACGGTGTCATGAAATCGTGGTCACCCAATGCGCAAGGCGCCGCATTCATGATGCTGGCCATGGCCGGCTATGTGCTCAACGATGCGCTCATGAAACTGGTGCTGGAGAAACTGCCTTTCTTCCAGTCGCTTTTCATTCGCGGGATCTTTGCGAGCATTTTTCTTTTGGCCTTGTGCTGGCATATGCGGGTGATCTCGCAGGCCATCGTGTCTCGACTGTTCAAGGACCGCAATGTTCGACTGCGCGTAGTGGCCGAAGTCGGCGGCACCTACTTCTTTCTGACAGCGCTGTCCCATATGCCAATCGCCAATGTGACAGCGGTGCTTCAAATCTTGCCTTTGACCGTGACCCTGATGGCGGCCTGGTTGCTGGGAGAGAAGGTCGGCTTGCCCAGATATCTCGCGATCTTTGCGGGCTTTGCCGGTGTGGTCTTGATCTTGAGGCCGGGTACAAGCGAGTTTGATGTCTATGCGATTTATGCGCTCATCGCGGTGGCATTCATCACTCTGCGAGACCTGGTGACGCGCAGGATGGATGTTGCCATCCCCACCCTACCAGTCAGCCTGCTAACTGCCATCGCAATCATGGGCTTTGGCGGCGTCGGCATGCTTTTTCAGCCAACGCGCCTTCCCAGCGCCGGAGAGGTTGCCCTGCTTGCGGCTGCAGCGGGCATATTGAACATTGGCTATATCTTTTCGATTTCCACCATGCGGGTTGGCGATGTCAGTTTCGTTTCGCCATTTCGCTACTCAATCCTGATATTTGCACTCATCATCGGATTTTTTCTTTTCGGAGACGTGCCCGACCTTTTGGCCGTGATCGGTTCGATAGTCGTGGTGGCAAGCGGCCTCTTTGCATTTTACAGAGAGCGTTTGGTTGCCAGAAGGCGAGAAATTTCCGCCGCTTCCAACCGTGCCTCCTCACGCAACCACTGATGGAAGAGCTGCACCCTCGGCAACTCCATTCCAGCCGGGGGAGCAACAAAGTAAAAGCCCGCACGCGCCTTCAGATAGTGTTCGAATGGCGCAACCAATCGGCCGGAACGAATGTCCCGCATGGCCAAAGACAAGCGGCCAAGCACAATACCGGCCCCGTCTACCGCCGCATCCAAACCATGATCGGCATGGCTGAACCGCGGACCACGGTTCGGATCAACCGTGTCTATACCGCGTTCATCCAGCCAGCGTTTCCAGTTGGATTGCTGTTGCATGAAACTGGTTGAATCATCATGCAGCAGGGTTGCCTCGGTCAGGCAATCATCAAGCGGACGACCTTCGAAACGCGCCATATAGTCAGGGCTGGCAAGCGGCAGAACCGCCTCATCAAACAACGGTTCCACGAACAGTCCAGGATAGTCGCCCGAGCCAAATCGTAACCCGAGATCGACCTCGTCAACGTTGAAATCGGCAAGTTTGAGGCTCGCCGCGATGCGCAACTCAATCTGCGGATGCTGATCGACGAAACGATAGACACGCGGTGCAAGCCATTTTGCTGCGAAGGCGGGACCGCTCGACACGACAAGCACTTTGTCCTGCGCCGTTCGCCCCATGGCACGCACCGCTCCCTGCATGCGCTCAAAGCCCTCATGCACCCCGGGATATAGCCTTTGGCCGGCGTCGGTAAGCGCCACGGACCGGTTAAGCCTTTCAAACAGCGGCATTTGCAGCTGATCTTCCAACTGCTTGATCTGATAGCTCAACGCAGACGGCGTGACGAAAAGCTCCTGCGCCGCTTTCTGGAAGCTCATATTGCGGGCAGCAGCTTCAAATGCGCGCAGTGCATTAAGCGAAGGCAGACGAAAAGCCATGACGTCACTTTTAATAATTTGATCTGAAGCGTCAGGATTACGCGTTTGTCGAAAGGGCTGTCAATGGATAGTTTGCCTTCAACAGGAACGCAGACAGGCGACAATCAAGCGAAAGGGCCCGAAGATGAGCTACAATTCCATGAGTGCCAATCAGAATTTCAATGCCTTAATCCAAGTCGGCATCGAAAAGGCGCATGTCGAGCGTTCCAAGGTTTTTTGGGGCCTGTTTGACCGCCTCACTGGCAAAGGCCGCATAGCGCGGCGCCTCGGTGAAGGCTGAGTCAGAATAATTGAACTCGGTTGACCCGGCAACCAGGCTGGGTCAACCCCATTTTGTGGGCTGGATTTGTCCGACCGCTCCTCTGGCCAGATCGATACTTTCGGCGTAAGGCGGTTGTTCAGTTTCCCGAAGAGCCATTTCATGCCGCCCGCTAAAGTCTCGCCCGGAATGCTGGGTGCAGCAACAACGCCTCCTCACATCGCGACGCTGGTCTTCCTCGCCGGTTCGGCAGTGATGGCGATGAACATCTTTTTGCCCATGCTGCCGCAGATTGCGCAGGATCTGCACACCACGCCCGCCATAACGCAATATGTGGTCACACTTTTTCTCGCCGCGACCGGCATTTTCCAACTGTTTATTGGTCCGATGGCGGACCGGTTCGGGCGCCGCCCTGTTCTTTTGGCCGCGATTGGGGTTTTCGTCGCAGCCACCGTCATCTGCATTTTCGCAACAAGTATCGAGATGTTGCTGTTTGGCCGCGTGCTGCAGGCCAGCTCTGCCGCCAGCATGGCGTTGAGCCGGGCGATCCTGCGCGATCTATACAGCCGTTCAAAAGCGGCCAGCATGATCGGTTATGTGACCATGGCCATGGCGGTCATCCCCATGGTTTCGCCCACGCTTGGAGGTCTGCTCGGGGAAGCCTGCGGATGGCGCAGTTCCTTTGTCACACTGCTTGGCGTCGGAATCGTCATGTTTGCAGTTGTTTGGTTCGATCTGGGTGAGACCTACACCCCCTCGCAGGGTTCCATGCGTGCCCAAATGGCTGCCTATGGCTCTTTGCTGCGGGAACCCATGGTCTGGGGCTATTTTTTGTGCTCCTCTTTCGCATCCGGTGCCTATTTCGCCTTTCTGGGCGGAGCGCCCTTCATTGGAAATAAAGTTCTGGGCCTCACCCCGTCTGTCCTGGGGGCCTATTTCGCCTTCGTGGCTTTGGGCTACATGTTCGGCAACTTCCTTTCAGGACGCTGCTCGGAGCGCATCGGTATCGAGCCGATGATGCTTTATGGAGGGCTGATTGCGTCTTTCGGCGTGGCTGTGTCGCTGCTGCTGATGAGCCTGTTAACGCCCCATGCAACTTATCTCTTTTTGCCAATGATGTTGGTGGGCGTGGGGAATGGCATGACACTGCCAAATGCCAATGCCGGCGCAATCAGCGTGCGGCCAGACCTTGCTGGGTCCGCCTCCGGGCTTGGCGGCTTCTTGCAGATCGGCGGCGGCGCTGCTCTTGCGACGCTTTCCGGTTTGCTGATCACGCAGGCCAATCAGGGCATGCCGCTTTACATCATCATGTTTTTCTCATCCTTCATCGCCGCGGCCATTGCCTGGCTGATGTATCGCCGCAGCCGCTCGATAGAAGGCGAACAGCCAGGCTGATTCCCGCCGCAACGCGTTGGGCAGCCATTGGGCTTGATCGAGCGGAGAAAGCGGTTACTGACACCGCATGAGCGACAGATTATCCCCTTCCTATCTGGTGCGGCCCAATCCGAACGACCCGGGCTTGTCGCAAGCCGTGACCGGCTTGGACCAAACCGGTCAGGCCGTCGATCTGCGTGTTGTGACCGAACGCCCGCTAACGCTCTTTCTGAACGGGCAGGAGATCGTCACCATGATGACGATTGGCGACCACCCCGATCTGCTCGCACTCGGCTATCTGATCAATCAGAACATGCTGAAAGCCGATGATCCCGTGACCGGCATTGAGTTTGATGATGATCTTGGTGTGGTCATCCTGCGAACGGCTCATCAAACCCGCTTTGAGGAAAAGCTGAAGAAGAAAGTTCGGACCTCCGGTTGCGCACAAGGGACGGTCTTTGGCGATGTGATCGAAGCCTTTGACGATGTGCGGCTGGACAGCAACGCTGTTTTGAAAACATCATGGCTGGCAAGCCTCACCAAACAGATCAACACGACACCCAGTCTCTATCTGGAAGCGGGCGCGATCCACGGTTGTGTGCTGTGCCGCGAGGATAAGCCCCTTGTCTATATGGAGGATGTCGGCCGCCACAATGCCGTCGACAAGATTGCCGGCTGGATGGCGCGAAACGGCGAAAGAGGTGACGACAAGATCTTCTACACAACCGGTCGTCTGACCAGCGAGATGGTAATCAAAACAGTCATGATGGGCATTCCGATCCTGGTTTCCCGTTCCGGTTTCACTGCCTGGGGCGTCGAACTTGCAAGCAAGGCGGGCCTGACTTTGATCGGCCGGGCTCGCGGCGCGCGCTTCGTGGTGTTGGCAGGAGAAGAGAGGGTCGAATTCGACAGCAGTTCCACTGATGCTGAGATCGAAGAGGATCGATTCAACCGCAAGGCGGCCACAAGATGAAACCGGCGGGCATTGTTCTTGCCGGCGGACTTTCACGCCGCATGCAGGGACCTGAAAAGAGTCTTCTAATCCTCAATGGAGCTACACTTATTTCACGCGTCGCCGAACGATTGCGCGAACAAGTGGCGGATATCGCCATCAACGCCAATGGAGACGCAGAGCGATTTCAGGAAGCAGAATGCCCCGTGATCTCGGACACAGTACCGGGCCATGTGGGGCCATTGGCTGGCGTACTGACCGGCATGCGTTGGGCCGCCGAACGCAGATTGACACATATCGCGACGGTTGCTGCGGATACGCCTTTCTTTCCGTATGATCTGGTGCCTCGACTGAGGTCAAAGGCAGCAACAGAAACGTCAATCGTCATGGCATCAAGTGGTGGGCGCGTCCATCCGGTTTGCGCGCTGTGGCCCGTGTCGTTGGCAGATGCGCTTGAGGACTTCCTTGTGGTTGAGGACAAACGGAAGATCCTCGAATTCGCCGAGCGCTACGATCTGCATGAAGAGCAGTTCCTAAACGACAACCTTGATCCGTTTTTCAATATCAACACGCCCGACGATCTGGCCGAAGCGAAACGGCATCTGGAGGCGGAAACCGTTGGCTGAATTATTTGGCATCACCGGATGGAAAGACACGGGCAAGACTACGTTGACGCGTAATCTCGTCTCCCATTTTGTGTCGTTTGGGCTGCGTGTCAGCACCATCAAGCACGCCCATGAGGATTTCGACATCGACCATGTCGGGACGGACAGCTTCGCCCATCGCGAAGCCGGAGCGCATGAGGTCGCCATAGCATCACCCAAGCGATGGGCGATCATGCATGAAGCCACAAGTCGCGGCGCAGCGCCCACTCTAGAAACGATGCTTGCCAGACTTTCCACCTGCGATCTGGTTCTGGTCGAGGGGTATAAGTCCAGCCCTATCCCCAAAATCGAGTGCATTCTGGACGCACAAAGCAGTCAAGCCCCGATCTGGACATCAAACAAGTCTGTAGTCGCCATCGCTTCGCCTGCACCGGACGCGGAAGCTCCCCTTCCCCATTTCGACATTTCCGCAATCGGAGACATCGCAGACTACATCACGGAGCGACTGGGGCTTCGCGTATGAGCAGCGCGTCCCTCATCGATGACTGTTTCCTGCACGACAAGGACCGAATGCGCCATGACGAGGCTCTTGCCTTGCTGCAAGCGCGGTTGGCACCTGTCGTCGGCGAGGAGACGGTCGCTTTGTCAGACGCGCTGGGGCGGGTTGTGTGTCACGACATCCTCGCGCCCCACAATGTTCCGTTGCACACCAATGCCGCGGTTGACGGCTATGCCTTTGCCCATGTCGATCTAGCTCAGTCTCCCCTGCCGGTGGTGGGCCAGATAACGGCGGGTCACCTTGAACCATCTCCCCTCACACCGGGAACTGCGGTTCGCATCTTTACCGGCGCGACGATGCCGCCAGGCGCAGAAACGGTCGCGATGCAGGAGGATTGCGAGGAAGCCGATGGGCAAGTTGACCTGCCAAGGGGACTGAGACGCGGTGCAAATTGTCGCCTGGCCGGAGAGGACCGTACCGAGGGTGATGTGATTTTTGAAACCGGTCGCAGACTGAAGGCAGCCGATCTTGCCGCCCTTGCCTCAATCGGCTTGCCTCAACTGCCCGTCTTCAAGCGACTGCGCGTGGCGTATTTTTCCAGCGGTGATGAGATGCGGCGTGCCGGAAGTACAGACAATACGTTGCGCGTCGGCGAAGTCTACGATGCAAACTGGCCTCTACTGTCCGCTGTGATGCAAACGATGCCAGTAGACCTGCGCGACGGCGGCATCCTTCCCGACGATGAAATCCAGGTGCAACGCTCGCTGGAAAAGGCCGCTGGCGATTGCGATGCGATTATCACCACGGGCGGTGCATCGCGTGGGGTGGAAGATCACATGCTCACCGTGCTTGATCGTCTGGGAAAACGGCATTTGTGGCAGTTGGCGGTCAAACCGGGTCGCCCGATGATGTTTGGACAGATCGCGCGGTCCGCAAAACACAACGATTGTCTGTTCTTTGGCCTTCCTGGAAATCCCGTCGCCGCCATGGTGTGCTTCTTGCTCTACACGCGCCCTGCCCTTTTGAGGTTGAGCGGAGCGCAATGGGCCGAACCCGCGCGGTTTCAAGTCGCTGCCGGATTCGACATCACAAAGAAGAAACCGGATCGGCGCGAATTCGTGCGCTGTCGCCTCGCGCGCGACAGGGAGGGGCTTCCAGCGCTTGAAAAGTTCGACCGCGACGGCTCCGGCCTGATTTCTTCGCTCACCTTTGCCGATGGTCTGGCCGAACTGCCCGAAGAGATGACCGCGTTAACGGCTGGTGAGCTGATCAATTTCCTGCCGTTCAGCGCCTTTGACTGACCATTATTGAGCAGGCGTTAGCGTCCAGCGCCCAAGCGCACCGGCTTCATAGTCGGCTGGCTTGGTGCTCATCGGCAAATAACGGCCCTGCGCCCAAAGATCAGCCATGTCGTCATAGTGCCGCGAGAACGGGTTGCCGGACTGCCCGGTTGTTTGAACGAAGATCGATGCGTCCAGATCGGTGAAATCATAAACCGCACGATATCCGGCACCGTGTACTGCCCGATAGGGGTGGTCATCATTGGCAAAGTCGCTTTCGGCTCGCAACAAAGCAAAATTGCCGCCAGACGTTGGGCGCTCAATGGTGAACAACTTGGACAACGGCCAAACGCTGGAGAAAGGCCGGTGCTCGTTAAGAACGGTGTGCACTTCGCCCCAGTTGGGCGGATTGTCGCCAAGTTCCGTGCGCGTTATCTCCCAAGCAGAGCGCATGGCCTGATCACAGCTTTCTTCCGCTGGCGTCGAGACGTCATCGCACCAATTGCGTGCCGAAGCCCCATCGAGCGCTCTCAAAACGACAATGCCAGAAGCCGCATAGGTCGCTTCCAGATTGTTGCCTAACTCGTCCTTGAATACTATTGAGAGCAGATTGCGGTGGAAAGCCGTCAGGATATGCGGTGCAGCATTTTCTGCCGACATGCGCCCATCCCAATCCCGGAGCGTTTCGGGCAGATTGACGCTTTCCAGATTTGCCATTCGGTCGCGTAGGTCAACCAGCGGTGGCGAGAAACTGTCCAGCTGACCAGCAATGGACGCCTGTACCGTATGCGGCGTGTTTGAGTCGACAATCGTATTTTGCACCCGGTCAGTTCGATAGGGTTCGTCCCAATCATAGGTGTAGAATGATGACTGACTCTCCACGGGAAGACGTGAATTGGCCGTTCCCAACGCGCCGGATAACGGGTTTTCAATATCAATGAGCTGGTTCCCGTTCACCGTGCTCCACCAGTCGTAACGTGCATCCCAGCCTGGCACCGGTGCGCGACCGGAAATCTGGTTCTGCGGGTTGCGAACCGGTACAGCAGCCGGGGTCATCAGTGCTATGTTCCCATCTGCGTCGGCAACGACGATGGCCTGCATGGGCGCGATACTTTGTGAGACGCTTTCACGAAAGTCCGCGACCGTTTCCGCGTCCGCAAGCGACGATGCCATCGCGAAGGATGGATCGCGATCACTGAGCCCTGTCCAGGCCAATGCCGCGACATGATTGTCCGGCAAAATCTCCCAGAGATCGGCATAGCTTTCCGGCAGAACCGGGCCGTGACGGGTTCGACGCATGGTTTCCAGGACATCGTCTCCACCCCTCACGATGATGCGTTCCTCGCGGGTTTCGAACTCGCGCCAGCCATCCGGTGTTCGGTAACGGGCAGGATTGTCGGGATCGACCTGCTCGATAAAGATGTCCTGAACGTCAGCGCCTGCATTGGTGAAGCCCCAGGCCACACTGTCCGTACGGCCAAGCAACACGGTCGGAAAGGCGGGGATCGTCGCGCCGATCACATTGCGCTGCCTGCCACTCTTATCCTGCCAAGACAGATGCGCCAGATACCAAAGGCTTGGCGCGGTAAAACCAAGATGCGGATCGTTGGCGAGGATCGGCTTGCCGCTCTCCGTGCGCGAGCCGGCAAAAACCCAGTTATTTGACGCGAAGTGCTCTTGCGAGAACGCGCCCTCGAAGAGGTCCGTGATTGAAGCCGTCTCCTCTTCCTTTTCTCCGGTCCAGGACTTCAGATCATACATTGCCCGCAAATCCGGCAGCGGCGGCGGATCATCGTCGCGATGAACGGGCACGATGTCAGCTATCTCCGCAGGAGAAAAACCCTGCGCGGCGAGTTTGAGCCTGCGCATTTCGCGCGACCGGTTCATAGACAGCTGCAGCGACATCATTTTCAGAACCAGCAGTGAATGCGCGGGCTGCCATGGTTCAGGCTGATGACCCAAAATCAAATATTCCGGCGGAAGTTTCGGTTCAAAGACACCGGTCTCGCGAGTCAGAAACGCATTCACGCCCGCCGCATAGGCATCGATCTCCGCCTTGTGTTTCGATGAAAGGGCGGCGTAGCTGCTCTCCGCCTGTTGCATGAACCCAAGAGCGCGCAGAAATCGGTCGATCTCGACCGTTGGTTCACCGAACATTTCCGACAGGCGCCCCTGCCCGCTCATGCGCAGCACTTCCATCTGCCACAGGCGATCCTGAGCATGGGCGAAGCCCAGCGCGGCATAAGCATCCGCCTTGCTTTGCGCCGAAATATGCACCACCGCGTTTGCGTCACGCACGATGTCGACCGGCGCGCTCAACCCAGCAATGTCCATATTGCCGGACATAGGCTGCACACCGTTTCGCAGATAAGCGTATCCGGCGAGCGCCAACAGCAAAACGAGAACGACAAGACCCGCCAAACCGCGTCCAACCCATTTGACCAATCTGCGCATTGCGATAAGACCCGTTGCCAGTTGGCGGCTTTGTGACAGAGGACAATCAGCAATGGCAAGCGTGGCGTTTATCGGTCTTGGTGTTATGGGCTATCCGATGGCCGGGCATTTGAAGAACCGAGGCGGCCATGACGTCACGGTCTACAATCGCACCGCCGCAAAAGCTCAAAAATGGGCCGAGGAGTTTGGTGGCACGGCAGCCAACACGCCAGCGGAGGCTGCGGATGGCGCAGACTATGTTTTCTGCTGTGTCGGCAATGACGATGATCTGCGTTCGGTAACAATCGGCGCCGATGGCGCATTTGAAACCATCAAATCCGGTGCGATCTTCATCGACAACACCACAGCCTCCGCCAATGTGGCGCAAGAGTTGGCGGCGATCGCCAGTCAAAAAGGATTCGGCTTTCTGGATGCACCGGTCTCAGGCGGTCAGGCGGGCGCTGAAAACGGCGTACTTTCCGTGATGATCGGTGGCGATGAAGCAACCTTCGAAAAGGCAAAATCGGTAATCGAATGCTACGCCAAGACCATTGGCTTGATGGGCGGCACAGGCGCTGGCCAACTCACCAAGATGATGAACCAGATTTGCATCGCCGGTCTCGTCCAGGGGCTTGCCGAAGCGCTGCATCTGGGAAAAGCAGCGGGTCTCGATATCGCCAAGGTTGTTGACGTGATCTCGCAAGGCGCGGCCGGCTCGTGGCAGATGGTCAATCGACACGCGACCATGGACAGCGGTGAGTATGAGCATGGTTTTGCGGTCGATTGGATGCGCAAGGATCTGAAGATTTGTCTGGAAGAAGCGGAAGCGCGCGGCGTCAGCCTCCCGGTCGCTGCTCTTGTGGATCAATTCTACGCGGAAGTGCAGCGCATGGGCGGCAATCGCTGGGATACGTCCAGCCTGTTGGCAAGGTTGGAGGCCAGCGGGAAGGGAAAAGGTTAGTAGACCGCCGCCCGATATTGGAGGTATCCAAGCAACCCTCTGAAAATTTTCGCGAATGACACTTGGGTCTGAACCGGTGTGCAAACCAGTTGCGGGTACTTTTCGTGTCAACAAACAGTCCCAGCCTCGATCGGTCGAGCGACAACTTCAATGTCGTCGTGCCCTTGGCCTACACCGGACGGCGCGGCCTGTCCGCTTTGGCCATTCGAGCGCGCAAGAATGATCTCACATATGATGAGTTTGCGTGTTGTGCGGTTTGCATAGGAAGCCATCTGAAGCGAGACCGAAGATAAGGCGAGTTGACATTCTCGGCTCGCGCAGCGTCTCGTTGAAGCGTTCTATATATCCGTTCTCCCAGGGTCAGGACTTCTCCGCCAGCAGGTAATCCAGCGGCAGTTGCGTTGTGTACTTCATTTGCTCCATAGCGAAAGATGAACTGACGTCGCGAATGTCGACCTGCGCGATCAGGCGCTGATAAAAGTCATCATAAGCCGCGATATCAGGCACAACGATCCGCATCAGATAATCGACATCACCGCTCATACGGTACAGTTCGACGACTTCCGGAAACTTCTGAACGACTTCAGAAAATCGTTTGAGCCACTCTGTGCTGTGTGAAGCCGTTCTGATCGACACGAAAACAGTGACGCGCGCATTGACCGCTTCAGGATCAAGAACGGCCACGCGTTTCTTGATCACACCATCTTCTTCCAGTTTCTGAATTCTGCGCCAGCACGGCGTGGTCGACAGACCGACGCGCCGCCCAAGTTCCGCAACGGGTGTGGTTGAATCCTGCTGCAATAGAGTGAGCAGGCGTTTGTCGATTTGATCCATGGCTTCCCCCTTGGCGAATGTTTGGAACAGCCCGGTGACGCCGCTCAATAGAACAGTTTTGCCAGATTATGCAAATAGCATGCAAAGAACGACAATAACTTGTCTCGGTTCTGTCGTTATAGGGAACTCGATTTCATCAGGCGCCGCACTTCGCTACGAAGGACGGGCAGCAAGTCCGTCTCAAACCACGGATTCTTCTTCAGCCAGCCCGTGTTGCGCCATGACGGGTGCGGCAATGGCAGAAAACGTGGCACGGACGCTCGATCCATTACCTTGCGCCAACTGCGCACCGTATCCGTAACGGTCGCAGCCTTGTTGGAGCCCAGATGATAGGCCTGCGCATATTGGCCTATCGTCAGGACCAGTTCGATCTGTGGCATGGCAATGAAGATAAGATCATGCCACGCCGCCTGACATTCCTTGCGCGGAGGAAGGTCCGATCCGGACGCATTATAACCGGGGAAACAGAAACCCATCGGCACGATGGCAAGCTTCGACCGATCGTAAAACTGATCTCGATCCAACCCCATCCACTGGCGCAGCCTGTCACCGGATCGATCATCAAAAGGTATTCCCGATTCATGCACTCGCAGCCCCGGCGCCTGCCCGGCAATGCAGAGGCGTGCCGTGCTTGAAAGCCTCACAACCGGGCGAGGCTCATGCGGCAGCGGGCCTTTGATCGGGTTCGTGATACAGAGATGGCAGGCTTCAATGTTGCGTTGAAGCTGTTTGATCGCTTCTTCCACGTCAGGCATCGGCGGATGGACGCGCTTTGACGCGTGCATACCATTCGAGCACCGCAGAGCACTCATCCGGAACGGCCAGCCGGGCCGGTTTCATGAAATCGATGGCGATCATCGCGGTTATATCGGCGATGGTGAAAACGTCACCTGCAATGAAGTCCCGCTCCTGCAACTCGGAATCGAGCCACACCAGGCTTTCCATTACTTTTGGTCGGTTGGCTTCACTGAATTGGGTAATCTGAGGCACCTCCCAGTCTTTCATGGCCGGATGGGCATGACGAAACACGTTGGCGACAAACAAAAGCAAGTGCATCTCCATACGTCGCTGCCACATTTCAACCTGCGCCTTGCCGACGGGCCCTTCCCCCATAAGCGGCGGATCTGGATGCAGTTCTTCAAAATAGCGGCATATGGCAACGCTTTCTGAAATTGCCGTGCCATTATCCAGTTCCAGCACCGGCAGACGACGCAGCGGGTTGAGACCGGCAATCTGTGTGTCTCGGTGCTCCAACGCGCTCATATCAATCGGGACGAGCGGCACCGATAGTCCCTTCTCAGCCAGAAAAATACGTACACGGCGCGGATTGGGCGCCTTCCCACCATCATAAAGCTTCATCACACAACTCCCTGCTTCAAAAAATACGAGACCACCGCTCCAGCTGCCTCATGAAGCCGAAGGCATTGTTTTCCAGTCCAAAGCCACTGCTTTGGCCATCAGCTCATTTCCAACGGGCAAGACGTCGCAGCACCTGTTTCGTTTCCGGCTCCCAGCGATCAAAAAACGCGCCACAAGTGCCATTCTCAAACAAATTGTCCACAATCTGAACGAAAATCGTCTCACAATTTAATTCATGTGCCGAAAAATTTGACTTTTGTGTCAAAAATCGACGAATAGCGTGCGGCCGAGCCGCCCCGGCCTAATCCTTCGTTAACTTGAATCCCGGAAGGTCGGCGGCAAAGGTAAGGCGTGGTGCCTGGGATCTGGTGTTATGAGCTGGCGCAGAATATGTATGGCCATGACCGTTTCGGTCGCGCTGTCTGCGTGCACGATTACGCCGCAGTCGATTACGCCTGTCGATCTTGAGCTTTACACCGCCGACCGCGTCGATGAGCTTCGCGACAGCCACGTTGAAGTTGGCGCGCCGATCACGCTGTACGACGCGCTTGCACGTGCACTCAAATACAATCTCGATTATCGCGTCGAGTTGAACGGCAAACTGGCCGAGTTCGCGAAGCTACGCGTTTCTGAACTGAACCAGTTGCCCTCGCTTGTTGCCGGCGCCGACTATTACAATCGCGACAATTTTTCGGGCGGTCAGAGTCGACAGATTCTCGATTCGGACACGCTTGGCGGTGAAAGTCTGACGTCCTCGTCATCTCAGGACCGCGAAATCATCACCCGCAATGTCAAACTGAGCTGGAACATCCTTGATTTCGGTCTATCGCGAGTGCGCGCACTCCAGAACGCCGATCGCGTCCTGATCGCCGAAGAAGCGAAACGCCGTATCGTCAACCGGATTGTCGAGGACGTTCGCACTTCCTTTTGGCGGGCCCTGTCCGGTCAGCGTTTGTTGGGTCGGTTGAAGCGCTTGGAGCGCCGGGTCGAAAGCGCTTTGAGCAACTCGCGCCTGCAATCTTCCCAGTTTGAAGTCGATCCGGTGATTGCTCTTCGATACGAGCGCGAATTGTTGTCGATCAGGCGCGACATTCAAGGCCTGGAAGGGTCGCTTCGTTTGGCCAAAACGCAGCTTGGAACCCTTATGAACCTGGAGCCGGGAACAAAGTTCACGCTCTCGCATCAGCGTCACCATGTGCCCAAACTGGTCAACGATTATGACGAGCTTGTTCAGGTTGCCTTAGCCAATCGCCCCGAGATCAGACAGATCGCATATGAGCACCGCATCAACGAGAAAGAGTTTACCGCAGCGATGCTGGAAGCTCTGCCCGGCATTCGCATTACCGGCGCCTCGGATGCGAGCAGTAACAGTTTGCTTTTCAACAATGATTGGGTCTCGATTGCCGCCAATGTGAGTTGGAACCTGATCCGCGTTTTGCAGCTGCCCACAAGACGCGGCCTCATCAACAGGCAGGAAGAACTGATAAAAGTTCGAGCTCAGGCGCTGGTGCTGGCAATCATGACGCAAGTTCAGGTTGCCCGCGCCAAATTCATCCATTCGAGACGGGAGTTGCAGACAGCGAGGCAATATCTTGATGTGCAGCGCCGTTTGCTGAAAAAGCTGAAGGCCGCCTATGAAGTTGACCGCACAACCGAACAGGAAATCACGCGAGAAGAAATGAACACTCTCGCCGCCGAGGTTCGCTACGACATTGCCTATGCAGAGATGCAAAACGCCTATGCTAACATCTATGCTTCGATTGGCGTTGACCTGCTGACAACCCGTGAGCACGACGAACTGAGCCTGAGTGAGCTGTCAGCGCACATTTCGCGGGCTTGGAAGGAGCGCGAAGCAGGCCAATTGCAGTCCGCACCCTCCGAAAGTCATGACATCGTAACGGGATCGGTGGCAAAGCACGCGTTTGTGACCGCGCCAACCCGACGCCCTGATCGCGCAAACGCTGATCGACGCGCATTATCGCTGGCAGTTCGCACGCCTGTTACCGCCACGGCCAACCAGGACAGAACCGCGAACCACTCGCGTTAAGGCTGCCGCAAGCCTTTCGACGCATGCTGCCAGCCAGCTATCACGCTGATTCGAAAAGCCTTGTGCTGGGAGCCGTCGATATGAAACCCGAAATTATGAAGAACGGGATCGTGGCAACGCTGGCGACGATTGCCCTTGCGTCTGTTTCGATCCCGGCGAATGCTTCGGACGAAGCTGTCAGAACTGGCAGTCTGGCCAGTTCCGAAATACCCGTGCGTGGCGTCATTCGCGCCATCGATGAAGCGATTGTGTCGACCAACATCGCGGTGCCGGTCAAAGAGATTCGCGGTAGGCCTGGCGACAGCTTCCAGATCGGTGATCCGCTCGTAATATTTGATTGTGGACAGTTGGAAGCGGCCCATCAAAGCACCAGGATCGAACGCGACATCGCCATTGCTCAGCACAAGAACAACCAGCTCTTGCAAAAGCGTGGGGCGATTGCCCGCCATGATGTTGCGATGTCACAACTCGCCGTGGGTAAGGCAACCGCTGATCTGCAAAGCTCTGCCGAGCAATTGAAGCAATGCGTCATTGAAGCCCCCTTTTCCGGCAGTTTTGCGGAAATCAATGTCAAGCGGCTTCAAACACCCACCCAGGGCACTTCAATTCTGCGTCTCGTTTCCAATGAGACGCTGGAAGTGGAAATGATCGTGCCGTCATCTTGGCTGATCTGGCTGGACGTCGGCAGCAGCTTTAATATGCATGTTGACGAACTGGACCGAAGTTTCGGCGGAACGGTCGATCGGCTGGGTGCAAATATCGATGCGGTGAGTCAAACGTTGACGGTCTACGGACGTATCGATGTCTCCAACGGCAAGATCTTGCCGGGAATGAGTGGCCTGGTCGAAGTGACCCGCGGAACGCGATAGCACTCGGAAACCCCGAGTTCTCGCGTCCGGCCAACGCGAACTGCGCAACCGGGCATGGTTAAGACCTTTTTGAGTTTTTGCCAGCACACTGACATGGCGCGTTTGTCAACCCATGTATGGGGCTTGGCGGCAGATGAGTTGAGTTAGCGGCTTGATTGTTCAGACGCGCACCGTCTGCGAAGGCGGTAAGTGAGTACTGCGTATGGACTTGTATCGAGTATGGTGTCTTCCCCAACCCCAAAAAAACTGAGGCCGACATTCAGCGGTACGGTTTTCGACAAGATCGACACCAGTGCGACTGTCAAACCACCCAGGAAGAAGCCCAACGAGCATCTGTCCGTTGTCGACAAGGACCAGCAGCGCGAAATCAGCTTGCTGAGCGCGCTCCTGAAGCTGGAAGAAAGCATTCGACAATGCGAAAGCGTTGACGACATTTACATGCTGGCGGCCAATGAGAGCCGCAAGCTAGTCGGTGCAAGACAGGTGTTTGTTTGCCTGCTCGACAATCGCAAGCGATTGATGATCAATGCCATCAGTTCGATGGAACGTGTTGATCCGACGAGCCTTTTTGTTCAATGGCTGACATCAGTGGCCAACAAGGCGCTGCCGCAATCCAACAGAGATGAAATTCGCCGTTTCTCAACGAGTGAATATTCGATTTCCGGATCCGAAGATCAAAAAACATACCCATTTCCGTTCATGGCATGGGCTCCGCTAAAGGCCGCCGACGGCGCGCTGATCGGCGGGCTTCTCATGGCACGCGAGACAGCATGGGAAGAAACCGACAGTTCCCGCTTCGAACATCTAGCGCGGGTCTACGCATTCGGCATTTCGCGTTTTGAGACCAAACTGAACCGCGCAAAGCGGCTCGGAATCGCAAAAATGTGCGCCATGACGCTTGGAACGCTGATCGGCGCTGCGATGTTCATGCCGGTCACGATGTCCACCATGGCGCCAGTCTCCGTAGTGCCACGCGACGGTGTGTCAGTAAACGCAACGCTTGATGGCGTGGTGCAACAGATCAGCGCCCGGCCGAACGCGCCTGTACGCAAGGGCGACATCATTGTGAAGCTTGACGATGAGGCGTTGCGCAACGCGGTCGAGACCGCACAACAAAAACTCGCGGAGGCGGAAGCCAATCTGGCCAGTCTGACAAAGTCCGCCTTTTCAAGCTCCGATTCCAAACGCGAGTTGCGAACTGCGGTTGCGCGCGTCAACACAAGACGCGCCGAACTCATGCACGCCGAAGCCAATCTGGAGCGCACCAATATTCGCGCGCAGCGTGATGGCATCGCGATCGTAAATGAACGCAGCCGCTGGTCAGGCAGGCCGGTGCAGATCGGCGAGCAGATCATGCAATTGGCTGATCCCGGCAAAATCGAGTTCAAGATCGAAGTTCCGGTCGGCGATGCAATCATCTTGTCACAAGAGCGTAAGGTCCGTTTCTTCATGGACGAGTCTCCGCTGCGTCCTCTCAACGGGACCATTCGCTATTCCTCTTTCGAGGCGACCGAATTGAGCGACGGTGTTCTTGCTTATGAGGTCGTCGCCGACCTTGACCCAGCTTCGCCCCATGCAGCGCCTCGACTTGGCGGTCACGGAACCGCCCTTCTCATGGGCGACGAGGTTCCGCTTTACCTCTACCTGTTTCGCAAACCGCTTTCGGCGATCCGCCAGTTCACTGGCCTGTAGCCCGGTCAATGCGGAGTGCCCCATATGAACGATATAGAAAAGCCACGCACCGCCATCTGCAAGATTCGCAGCGACATCAAGACCCTTGCCGGTTCAAGAGTTAAGGCTGGCGGCGAGGGCTGGTTGCTGTTTGACCCGATCAAAAACAGCTATCACAAGCTGAATGACAACGCCTACGAGCTGCTGCAGCTCTGGCCGGTCCACGACGATGCGGAGAGCCTTGTTGAAGCGTTTCACGCCGAGCATGGTGTTGAGATCGACATAACAGAAGTGACTGAATTTGATCGCTTTCTGCGCCATCAGAACTTGGCTGAAGCCAATGAGGGCGATGGCTGGCACAGGCTGGCCGCCAAGAAAAAGCACTCCAGAAAGTCAGTTCTGTCGCAGACGATTCACTCCTATCTGTTTTTTCGCCTGCCCTTGGTCTACCCCAACAGATTTCTAGAATTCACACTGCCGCTGGTGCGCCCGTTCTTGGGTCGCACCATGATGAGCATCATGGCGCTGCTCGGCATTCTGGCACTTTATCTGGCATCGCAACGCTGGGAACAGATCGCCACGACGTTTGTCGAGCATTTCACGCTCGACTTCCTCGCAATCTATATCGCTGCTCTTGTGGGCGTGAAAATCGTCCACGAACTCGGCCACGCCTATATGACGGTGAGATATGGCTGCCGCATCCCCTCCATGGGCGTTGCGTTCTTGCTGCTGTTTCCAGTGCTCTACACCGACACGTCCGAATCCTGGCAGTTGCAGGATCGCAGAAAGCGTCTAGCCATTGATCTCGGCGGGATTGCCGTCGAACTCTACATAGCAGTTCTGGCGACTCTGGTCTGGATTTTCCTGCCTGACGGCTATTTGCGGTCGGTCATGTTCATCCTGGCTACAACGACATGGACCCTTTCGCTTGCCATCAACCTCAATCCTTTCATGAAGTTCGACGGCTACTATGTGCTGTCGGACCTGCTGGACTTTGAAAATCTCCAGCCACGGTCTTTTGAACTTGGGCGTTGGAAGCTGCGCGAAATCCTGTTCCGGCCGAAGGCAGAATGCCCGGAGACGCTTTCACGCGGTCGCCGCAACTTCCTGATCGCCTATGCATGGACCACATGGCTTTATCGGCTCGTGCTGTATTTGGGCATCGCCATTCTGGTCTACAGCTTCACCTTCAAGGTCTTGGGTATCATCCTGTTCATTATCGAAATCGTCTGGTTGATCGCCCGACCGGTTTGGCAGGAGGTAAGCAGATGGCGCGCCCTCATTAAAAACCATGCGAGCCGGACCCGAACCGCCCTCACCTTCGCAACCGGTGCATTGGCGATGACGGCTCTGTTCATACCAATCCAGACGCGCGTCTCGGTGCCGGCAATTTTGCAACCGGCCAAATATCAACGCATCTATCTGCCGCGCCCGGCGCAAGTCACCCATGTCCATGTGAAGCGCGGCGATTGGGTCAATGAAGGCGATATCCTTTTCGAACTGTCATCGCATGAACTGACACGCGAACTGGATCTGATCAACGCACAGATTGCGGAAGCGCAGGCGGATCTGCGTTTCAAACTGCTGGACCCCAATTCTCGTCATCTGGCACGCGTGGCCAACGAGCAGCTGGCCTTGTTGCAAACGCAGCGACGCGGAAAGCAAGAGGAGATTGAGCGGCTCTCCATCCGAGCATCGGTAGATGGTCGGCTTGTCGATCTCGCCCGAGGAATGGTCGAGGGGCAATGGGTTGCTGCCCGCCAACCGGTTGCGTTCGTTTTTGGTGGCGCGACGGAAGAGCCGAATGATCTGATCAACCGAGCCAGCCAGCTCAACGGATATGTGTCGGCCAGCGACCTTGACCGGGTTACCCCCGGCAGCACCGGCACATTTGTGCCCGAAGACATCATGATGGAGCAGCATCCAGTCCGGCTGGTTGATGTGCAGATCAATCGCAGCGACACGATCGATCACCCCTATCTCGCATCCACACACCAGGCTGCCATACCCGTGCGACGTGACCCCGCTGGCGCGCTCATCATCGACGGCGCCTACTATCTGTCACGTTTTGAAACGACGAGCCCTGTGCAAATCGACCGGGTGCATCGTGGCACCGTGCTTGTTGAGGCCAAACGGGTCAGCCTTGCCAGCGAAGCGTTCAGACGTATCAGCGCAGTACTCGTTCGCGAACTGGATATCTGACAAAGGCCAGTTTGCGGGTAGCGCTTCAAAACGGGCAAGTGCGATGCATGCGATCTTTCGAAGCCTCAGCCATGATGGGGCGAGCAAGACAGTTGTCTCAAGTGATCTGACTGGCGCGTTTTTTTGCTGGCGTTGCGGCAGCTGATCAGGGCAAGCCTTGCAAGAAACGCCCCTCCCTTTCTCTCTGCGCATGACAACGGAGCAGCGCGAACAGCTGGAGCGTGAGGCGATGCGCGATACGAGTATTGGCGCGTACATCGCATCGCAAATTAAGGCGCTGGAGCGAGGCAGGCTTGATCTGTCTCCCGATGAGGAAGCTTTGCTTCACCGGGTATTTTCGACCTGCGGCAAGATTCGCGACGATCTGGTTGAAGCTATGGGACTGCCCAGCATCAATCTGGATCGTAACGTTCTAGGTGTTGGTGCTCTGGATCAGGACAGGGATTGCCCGTTGAATTTGGCTAACCTGTCATCAAATCGTTGGTGATGAAACAACAATACAGCTACTATTTGCTGAACGGCGAACAAAAAAGGTCCAGCACACGTGCCGGACCTTTTTGTTTGGGAGATCAGGCCGGAGCCTGATCCTTATCTGGTGCTGTGGACAGCTTGTTAACGGCTGGCCTGCGTTTTCTGAGAAACCGAAGATCCAACGGATAACGCTGCAAGTCAAGGGAATTCCTTGATTAAAATGCAGGCCAAGTTCAATCAAGAAATCCCTAAAAATATCGATTGCGACTATGGTTTGATGGTATTATTGATTCATGCTGGATTTATATAAGCTGGTGTGCAAATCCACAAATTGCACGTTCTTTATTGAACATTCTATTATTGATTCGTCAATTTTGAGCGTGTGTTGGACTATTATATTCTCCGTAATGCGAGAGATTTGACCCATAGAAGGCAATTTTTCGATACTTAGTCGCCGTTGTGAGAGTTGAAAGTGGATGCTATGAGCAAGTTGACAACGCTGGGCATCGACTTGGGCACCAATTCGCTCGGCTGGTGCCTCATCGAGTCCGCCGGGGAACCCTGTTCCGAAGCCCGTCAGGGGCGCATCATCGCGATCGGCTCACGCATCTTCTCGTCCTCAGAAAGCGCTGGCCGCGATGCAAAATCCGGCGAATCGCTTGCCGTAGCGCGGCGCAATGCGCGGGCGGCACGGCGGCGGCGAGACCGCTATTTGCGCCGCCGAAAGGCCCTCCTCAAAGCACTGACTCAGTATGAACTGATGCCGCCCGATGAAGATGCGCGAAAGAAATTGCTAAAGGAAACTGGAGACCGCAAGGGCGGCGATGTTTCCATGGATGTCTACGCCTTGCGCACCAGAGCACTCGATGAAAAGCTCTCGCCGCAGCAAATCGGGCGCATTCTCTTTCAACTCGACCAACGCCGCGGTTTCAAGTCCAATCGCAAGACCGACGGTGGTGACAACGAGGCGGGAAAGATCGTCACCGGTGTTGCTCGGCTCGACGTGGCAATGATGGAGGCTGGCGCGCGGACTTACGGCGAGTTCCTACATAAACGACGGTTGAACCGAAAATCCGTGCGCACCCGGCTGCGCCCCGAAACCGGCGAAGGCGCACGGGGCGACGGCTATGACTTCTATCCGTCTCGCGGACATCTGGAAGATGAGTTTGACAAAATCTGCGCTGTGCAGGCGACGCATCATCCTGAACTTCTGACGAAAGACGCCGTTCAGCATCTGCGCATCATCATCTTTTATCAACGTCCCTTGAAACCCGTCGTTCCGGGACGCTGCTCCTACAACCCGGATGAAATGCGGCTGCCAAAGGCACACCCGTTGTTTCAGACATTTAGGTTGTTGAAGGAGGTCAACGAACTCGCACTCATCGGCGAGGACGAAATTCCGCACAAGCTGACGCCGGATCAACGTGATGCCCTGGTCCTGCAATTACGTGGGGTGAAATCCGCCAATTTCGCCGCGCTTCGCAAGACGCTGAAGCTCTCGCGCAATTTTCGTTTCAACAAGGAAAGCGATAACCGCACGAAGCTCACGGGCGACGAGGTGCATGCCGCCCTGGCGCATAAGGACGCTTTCGGAAACGGCTGGACCACCTTCGACATGGAGCGGCAATGGGAGATCGTCTCGAAGCTGCGTGAGACCGAGGATCCTGATATTCTCGACGATTGGCTTAGTGAGAATACAGGCCTCGACGGCGATGGCCGTGCCGCCGCATCGAAAATCGCTCTGCCCGAAGGCTACGGTCGTCTTGGAGAGACGGCACTCACGTCGTTGATCGACGAATTGACAAACAGCCGCGACGAAAACGGTAAGGTGATCACCGAAGCCCAGGCGGCCATCAATGTCTATGGCCGCACCAACAGCCAGGGTGATCATAATTTTCCGGGTTATGATGTGTTGCCGAAATATCAGGAGGTTCTGGAGCGCCACATTCCGCCGGGAACCGGAAAGCCGGAGGAGGATATTGACCCCTCAAATCCCCACTACGACCACTATATGGGCCGAATCACCAATCCGACGGTGCATATCGCGCTCAATCAGCTGCGGCGCGTCGTGAATACTGTCATCAAGCGACACGGAAAGCCGGACAAGATCTCCATCGAACTGGGCCGTGATCTCAAGCTTTCGGACAAGCAGAAGGACGAAATCAACCGCACCATCGGTAAGAACACCCGCGATGCCGAGCGACGGTCCGAGAAACTGCGTGAACTCGGCCAACCCGATACGGGCTACAATCGCTTGCGGCTCAAGCTTTGGGAAGAACTGCATGAGAAGCCCGAGGCGCGCGTCTGCATCTATCTCGGCAAACCAATCACCCTGTCGATACTGTTCACAGAAGCCGTCGATATCGATCACATCCTGCCCTATTCGCGCACCCTGGACGACAGTCAGGCCAACCGTCTTTTGTGCCTGGCTGAAGCCAACCGGGAGAAGCGCAATCGTGCTCCGGCGGAAGTAGCCGCCTGGGCAAGTCATTATGACGAAATTCTTGCCCGCGCCTCGGCGTTACCAAGGAGCAAGCGCTGGCGCTTCGCGGCCAATGCGATGGAAATATTCGATGATGAGAAAGGCTTCGAAGCACGTCAGCTGACGGACATGCAATACATCGCGCGGATGGGGCTAACCTATCTCGCTTCGCTCTACCCTTACGAAGAACCGGATGCCGAGGGCGTATATCGCCACCACAGCCGGGTTCGCGCGCTGCCTGGCCGGATGACCGAAATGCTGCGCCGCAACTGGGGATTGAACGACCTGTTGCCGGATCATAACTTCGCTTGGGCGGTGAAGGAGAAGAACCGCAAGGACCATCGTCACCACGCCATTGATGCGGCCGTCATTGCCTGCACATCGCGTTCTCTCGTGCAGCGTATGGCGACGGCCTCGGCTAAGTTGGAAAGCGAGGGCGCGGAGCGCGTGGTCGCTGACCTCAGGCACCCATGGGATGGCTTTCGCAATGAATTGCGCGAGAAAGTTCGCGCAACGATCGTCTCACACAAACCTGACCACGGCACGGTTTCGAAAACGGGTTTGAAAAAAGGGAGCGATCAAACTGCAGGTCAGTTGCACAACGACACCGCGTACGGCCCCACGGACGAAGTGGATGAAAAGGGGCAAGCGCGGGTTGTGCGTCGCAAACCGCTGGAAAGCCTCTCGGCGAAAGACATCCAGAACATCCGCGACCCGCAGCTCCGCGATGCGCTTTGGGAGGCGACCCGCAATGCAAGCGGCAAGGAATTTACTCAGGCCCTGATCGATTTCTCCAGCACCGGTGGTCCGTATCAAGGCATCAGACGGGTCAGAATTCTCGAAACGCTCAAGACAATCCCGATCCGCGATCAGAGTGGGAAGGTGTTCAAGGGTTACAAGGGCGATTCCAACTATCGCTATGACGTTTGGCAGTTGAAGGATGGAAAGTGGGTTGCCGAGGTCGTTTCGACATTCGATGTACACCAACCCGGATGGCAATCGGCGGTTCGAGCAAACAATCCAACGGCCAAGAAAGTGTTGTCTCTCCAGCAAAACGATATGCTTGCTTATGAGAACAAGGACGGAGAACGCATTATTGCCCGCGTCGTGAAGTTCGGCGCCAATGGCCAGATAACACTCGCTTCACATCAGGAAGCCGGCAACCTTAAACAGCGCGACGAGATGCCGAACGAACTTGATCACAATCACCCAAAATTTCCAGATGACTTTGACCCGTTTAAATATATATCGCCAACCGCCGGTGGCTTGAGGAAAATGAAGGCCCGTCAGATTCGCATAGATGAATTGGGAACAGTATCTGATCCCGGACCCCGTGATTAAGCATAAGTAAAAATAGATCCAAAAACACAAACTTTCTGCGGCAGACTGTCCCTATGGAGCGGATAGTCGATATTTCTACTGATGGCCTGCATCTGGCAGTTGCAAGAGGGTTTTTGACTGTGAGCGAAGGCCGCGAAGAACGTGGTCGCATCGCTCTGGATGACATTGGTGCAGTCATTGCCCATGCTCATGGACTAACGTGGTCTAACAACCTTTTTGTGCAACTGTCGAAACGCGATGTTCCGGTCGTGTTGTGCGCGACGAACCATGCACCGGTGACTTGTCTTTGGCCGCTGGAGGGTCACCACCGCCAAAGCGTCCGGATGCGGGCCCAGGCGATGGCACCCAAACCGGTGAAAAAGCAAATATGGCGGCGCATTGTTTCATCGAAGATTGCCATGCAGGCTGCGGTACTCCGCTCGGCTGGAGAGCAAGGGGATGGTCTCGATGCAATCGCACGACGGGTCCGCTCCGGGGACCCCGACAATCTCGAAGCGCAAGCCGCGCGGCGATATTGGCCGGCGCTGATGGGCGCTGCGTTTCGTCGCGATCGCGATGGCAATGGCCCCAACGCACTTCTGAACTACGGATATACCGTTTTGCGGGCGATCGTGTCGCGTGCCATTTGCGCAGCTGGCCTGCACCCGACATTTGGCATTCATCACGCAAATCAGAACAATGCATTTCCGCTGGCTGACGATCTCATGGAGCCATACCGGCCGCTGGTCGATCGCATGGTCCTGACCCTCATTGAGACAGGTATTGAGGATGTAACCTCGGAAGCAAAAGCAGCATTGGCGGGATTATCCGCCCTGGATATCGACACCCCCACCGGGGGGAGCCCGCTATCCATTCATGTTGGTCGAGTTGTCCATGCGGTGGCAGAATGTCTCGTTGATAGGTCGGTGCCGACCTCGGCAGAAAGCCTCAATTTGCCTCTGCCGCTTTCGCCTCTTGCCATGGCAGGCTTCCATCAGCTTCTGGACAGGAACAATGGTTAGACCATGGCAATTGGCAGATCATCGGAGCGACACAACATCGCTGCTCCTTCAATCGAAGGCCCCACGGCACCAACTCAACTCAGCGCGTACCGCCTGATGTGGATGTTGGTGACATTCGATCTACCAGTCGAGACGAAAAAGCAGCGCAAGGCGGCAACAAAGTTCCGCAACTTTCTGCTGGACCAGGGTTTCGAGATGAGTCAGCTTTCCAACTATATGCGCTTTTGCAACGGACAGGAACAGTTCGACACTTATGCGAGACGGATCGAAGCCAATTTGCCAGAAAGTGGACACGTCTTTTTGTTCCAATTTACCGACCGGCAATATGAAAACATCGTGCGCTTCTCGGATCAGTCGCGCAGGAGCCGCAGAAAAAATCCGGGGCAACTTGCACTTTTTTGACCGAATTGGGGCGTTTCGGCTCACTGGCAGGAGCATAATTCTTCGCCGAAACAAAGACTTATGGCTCCAACCAGTGTAGCCGCTCAGAAAACGCAGGCCAACAGCAACAGGCGGCGACCTATATGCAGAGCCGGTATCAGTGTAGCCGCTCAGAAAACGCAGGCCAACAGCAACCAATTCGACATTTCGTTTCTGGCGCCCTGCAGTGTAGCCGCTCAGAAAACGCAGGCCAACAGCAACCATTTCAGCCCGTCAGAAAACACGTTCTTTAGTGTAGCCGCTCAGAAAACGCAGGCCAACAGCAACAAATCGTACACAATGGACGATTTCTTTCGCAGTGTAGCCGCTCAGAAAACGCAGGCCAACAGCAACGCGTCCCGCAGTGCCTGCTCCACCATTCGCAGTGTAGCCGCTCAGAAAACGCAGGCCAACAGCAACGGACCGCAGCTGACACACTTCAGTTCGATAGTGTAGCCGCTCAGAAAACGCAGGCCAACAGCAACACTGCAAAACTGGCATAG
>JAPPOQ010000001.1 GCA_028817895.1 Ahrensia sp. | reverse complement strand
CAATCGTACCAATGTTGCAATGCGGCTTCGTGCGCTCAAACTTTTCCTTTGCCATTTCGGCTCTCCATCACTCTCGTGTTTAGGAACTTTTCGGGGACCGTCTTTCGTGTCGGCCCGTTATGCGTATTTCTCGATCACTTCGTCGGCGACCATCTGGGGCACCTGCTCGTAGTGATCGAATGTCATTGTGTATTGTGCCCGGCCCTGGCTCATGGAGCGCAGCGAGTCGACATATTTGAACATGTTGGCCAGCGGCACCATTGCCGACACCACCTGGTCAATGCCGCGCGCTTCCGTGCCGGCAACCTGACCACGCCGTGACGACAAGTCGCCAATCACGTCGCCCATATAGTCTTCCGGCGTCACCACCTCGACCTTCATGATCGGCTCAAGCAGCTTCGCACCAGCCTTTTGCGCGCCCTCGCGGAAAGCGGCGCGGGCGGCGATCTCAAAGGCCAGAACCGATGAGTCAACATCGTGGTAGGCACCGTCCAGAAGCGTGGCTTTCACACCGAGCATGGGGAAGCCGGCGACCGGACCATTGTCCATGACCGACTGAATGCCCTTCTCAACGCCAGGAATGTACTCCTTCGGCACGTTGCCGCCGACAATCTTGGATTCAAACAGGAAGTCTTCGCCTTCCGGATTGGGCTCGAACACGATTTTCACGCGCGCGAACTGACCCGAACCACCTGACTGCTTCTTATGCGTGTAATCGACTTCCGCTTCACGGGTGATCGTTTCGCGATAGGCAACCTGTGGCGCACCAACATTGGCTTCCACGTTGAACTCACGCTTCATGCGATCAACCAGAATGTCGAGATGCAATTCGCCCATGCCAGAAATGATGGTTTGACCGCTCTCCTCGTCGGACTTGACGCGGAAGGACGGGTCCTCAGCTGCCAGACGATTGAGTGCGATGCCCATCTTTTCCTGATCGCCTTTGGTTTTCGGCTCGATTGCGATGGAAATAACCGGATCGGGGAACTCCATACGCTCCAGAATGACGGGCTTGAGCGCATCGCAAAGCGTGTCGCCCGTTGTCGTTTCCTTCAGCCCGGCGATGGCGACGATGTCACCAGCATAGGCTTCCTTGATGTCGATGCGGTCGTTGGAATGCATCTGCAACATGCGGCCTATACGCTCTTTCTTGTTTTTGACGGTGTTCAGAAGCGAACCACCGGTCTCCAGCTTGCCGGAATAAATGCGGCAGAAGGTGAGTGAACCGACAAACGGGTCGTTCATGATCTTGAATGCAAGAAGTGCAAGCGGCGCTTCATCGGAGGATTCGCGCTTCGTCTCTTCTTCCGTCTTGGGATCGATACCCTTGATAGCCGGCACATCGAGCGGCGACGGCAGGAAGTCGACAACCGCGTCCAGAAGCGGCTGAACGCCCTTGTTCTTGAACGCCGTACCGCACAAGATCGGGAAGAACTCGACATTGATCGTGCCCTTGCGGATCAGCTCTCGCAACTTATCATTGTCGGGCATATCGCCTTCGAGGTAGGCTTCCATGGCCGCTTCATCGATTTCCACGGCGGTTTCAATCATCTGCTCGCGATACTCTTCGGCCTTCGCCTGAAGGTCGGAAGGAATGTCAACGACATCCCATTTCGCTCCAAGGTCCTCACCCTTCCAGATGAGCGCCTTCATCTCGATGAGATCGACAACACCGGCAAAATCACTCTCAGCACCAATCGGCAATTGCAGGACGAGCGGCGTCGCACCAAGGCGCTCCTTGATCATCTCAACGGAGCGGTAAAAATCAGCGCCGATCTTGTCCATCTTGTTGACGAACACCATGCGCGGCACGTTGTATTTGTTGGCCTGACGCCAGACAGTTTCCGTCTGCGGCTCGACACCGGCATTGGCATCAAGAAGCGCAATCGCGCCATCAAGCACGCGAAGCGAACGCTCAACTTCAATGGTGAAGTCCACGTGACCAGGCGTGTCGATGATGTTGAAGCGGCGCTTCTTGCCGTCGCGGCCTTCCCAGAAGGTGGTCGTTGCAGCAGAGGTAATGGTAATGCCGCGTTCCTGCTCCTGCTCCATCCAGTCCATCGTCGCAGCGCCATCATGCACTTCGCCAATTTTGTGGCTTTTGCCGGTGTAGAACAGAATCCGCTCGGTGGTCGTCGTCTTGCCCGCATCGATATGGGCCATGATGCCGAAATTGCGGTAGTCCTCGAGTTTGTATTCGCGTGCCATGATGGTGCTCTTGTCGGCTGAAGGTCGGTTTGTACGCGGTTACCAGCGGCTTGTTCTTGTTTCTCGCTGGCAATTACCAGCGACCTTTTCTTGTCTATCGCTGCCAATTACCAGCGATAGTGCGAAAACGCGCGGTTTGCTTCGGCCATCTTGTGCGTATCTTCACGCTTCTTGACGGCGGAACCGCGGTTATTTGCAGCGTCCATGAGTTCGGCTGAAAGCCGCTCAACCATGGTCTGCTCGTTGCGCTTGCGGGCGGCGGCGATCAGCCAGCGAATTGCCAAAGCCTGACGACGCTCGGCGCGCACTTCGACGGGAACCTGATAGGTTGCACCACCAACCCGGCGCGAACGCACTTCAACCTGAGGTGCAACATTCTCCAGCGCCTGATGGAACATCGGCAACGCCTCGGCACGTGCCTTTTCCTCGACCTGATCCAGCGCACCGTAAACAATACGCTCGGCGACCGATTTTTTACCGTCCAGCATGATCGAATTCATGAACTTGGACAGAACCAGATCACCAAATTTGGGATCCGGATTGATTTCGCGTTTTTCTGCGCGGTGGCGACGTGACATCTCAACAGTTCCTTACTTGGGTCGCTTGGCGCCGTATTTCGAACGACGCTGCTTGCGATCTTTCACGCCCTGCGTGTCGAGAACGCCGCGAATGATGTGATAGCGAACACCGGGAAGGTCTTTCACACGACCGCCACGAATCATGACCACCGAGTGCTCCTGCAAATTGTGGCCTTCGCCTGGAATGTATCCAATCACCTCATACCCATTGGTGAGGCGAATCTTGGCCACCTTGCGCAGTGCCGAGTTCGGCTTCTTCGGCGTGGTCGTGTAGACGCGCGTGCAGACGCCACGCTTTTGCGGGTTCTGCTCCATAGCAGGCACTTTTGACCGTTTCACAGGCGCTTTGCGCGGTTTGCGAACCAGTTGATTGATGGTCGGCATGGACACATCCCTTAACATTTGGCCCGGCTTCGAGCGGGCGATCATCATATGGCTTCCAAGTCCAGCGGCATGCATGAACCAAGCATTTGCGAACAACCGACCTGCAAGCCGTTGTCTCAAACCAAAAAGCACCAGACGGCTGCATTGCGGCCGGGCGCTTCATGAACAAATGCAGAGGAAGGTCGGCGAACCGATCTTCATGCTCCGTAACTGTCTCTCGTATATGCAAACCTTGTTTGAGCGAGGAAACTCCGGCACTCGACGCACCGAACACAAAGCTCACATCGGCTTGGATTGCGCGCTATCTATTGCCTCAGCATGGGTGCGTCAACCCCTCTTGGCATGGTTTTGGGCAATGCAAGGTGTCCAGCATTCGCCTTTCCGTCGGGAGCAACCATCGAGTTTCGGAAAATGTCGGCTGTTGATTAAAATGCAATCTTTCTGTGTCACACCATATTAACGGGTGCTTCTGCATATTCACCCAGTGACACAGTTTAGTCGGGGCCGTAAGCACCCATGTTTAAGTCAGGTATCAAGCGTCGACATCCGCGGTTCAGACAATCCGGACGTTCGTCCAGAGAAGCACGCGAGAGCATGCTCAAATCTGCCAGCATTCGAGCAATTGACTCCAGTGAAACTGTAAGCTGCACCATTCGCAATATCAGCTCGCGTGGAGCACGCATTTCCGCAGCAGACATTCACCGCATTCCGCAACGCTTCATGATTAGTACAGGGCTGGATATTGCTGATCGCATTGGCGAAATCGTCTGGCGCCACAACAACGAGATCGGGCTGAAATTCGTCACGCGCTGAGTGTTCCGGAAGCAGTTTCTGCCCAAGCCGACGATGGGTATGACAAAGCACTCAGAAGTGGTCGCTTGCGCGCCCACCATATCGCATTAATCTCGGCCCATGGCCAATCCTGTTCTGGTTGAAGTGAGTCGCGGCGGACGCATTGAAAGCGTCCATCGCGGTGCCGTTTGCGTGTCCGATGCACATGGCGACGCCGTTTTTTCGCTTGGCGATATCAGCAGACCCATCTTTGCGCGTTCTGCGATCAAGGCGATTCAGGCTTTACCTTTCGTGGAAAGCGGCGCCGCTGATGCGTTGAAGGTCAGCGATGCCGAACTTGCCCTCATCTGTTCCTCTCATTCGGGTGAAGACGCCCATGTCCAAACGGCACGCGGCCTGCTTGGCCGTGCCGGACTACAGGAAAGCGTTCTTGAATGCGGCGGACACTGGTCTTCACAAGATTGGATTATGCGCCAGCAGACGGCGCATTATTCAAATTCACCGCCAGCAATTTGCAACAACTGTTCCGGCAAGCATTCCGGATTTGTTTGCACAGCCGCACATTTGGGGATCGAGATTGCGGGCTATGTGAAACGAGATCACCTCATCCAGCAGATGGTGCGCGACTTTGTTGGACAGGTGATGCGAGCAGTGCAGGCGGAGGAAAATTGCGGCATTGACGGCTGTTCCATACCCACCTACGCGATGCCCCTCTCGGAAATGGCGAGCGGCTTTGCGCGCATGGTGACGGGACAAGGCCTTTCTTCCGCTCGGGCGACGGCGGCAAAACGGTTGATGAGCGCCTGTATGGCGCAGCCCTTTTATGTTGCGGGAACGGGCAGGTTTTGCACGCAGCTTATGAAGCTTGGCGCAGGTCGGATTTTTGCAAAGACGGGTGCGGAAGGCGTGTTCTGCGGGGCAATACCTGAATTGGGCCTTGGGATCGCACTGAAATGCGATGATGGCAACTCTCGTGCCAGCGAAGCGATGATGGCAGCCGTGGTGGCGCGACTCTTGCCCCGCGACGACCCGCTGCAAACGAAGTTGTCAGCCATGTCAACCAAACCGTTGAACAACTGGAACGCGATCCACGTGGGCGATATCGCCGCGCGGCTTCCCTGAAACCCCGTCCGGCCGGGCGACGCAGGTTTGGCTTGATCTATTTGTTGGCCAGCTTGTTGACCAGCGGCTTCACATCCCTGGACAACATGTAGATCCCGATCGCGGCAGTCAGCGTCAGCACATACACCCAAAGCACATTGGCATAGGCGTCGATGGGCGCTGCGCCCCCGCTTTGGGCATAGACCCCGCCCGTGATCCACTGCATCACGCCAACTCCTCCCATGTTGAAGAAGTTGACAAGTGTGACCCCCCTGCCCGCCAGATGGTCGGGAATATTAGCTGTGGCATGCGCCATCAGGACGCCGTAGCTCATGGAGCAGAAACCGATAATCACCAACACAACGGCGACGCGATCGGGTGACATGGCCGGGTCGAGAGCCCAGACCAGCAACGCTACCAAGCCGACCGAAGCGCCGGGAATGACGACCCATTTGCGCGTGTTGAAGAAGCGATCTGCCGGCCCAAAACAGAAGCTGCCCGCTGCGAGCGCCAGCGCCATGTAAAAGGTGATCTGCCCGATTCCAGCCGCCGTCATGCCGTGGATATCGTCAAGATATGGGCCGGCCCAGATCCCGCGAAGGCCGCCCGAGACGGCATAATTGGTCGCAACCAGTGGCAGGATCCACCACATCTCGCGCAGCTTGATGAGGGACAGATAGCCACCCCGCTGCTCGCCATCGCGCCTCTCAACTTCCGGATCAGCCACCACATACCACGCCAGAACCGCAAGCAGGATTGTCACACCGGCAAGGCCAAGCACAGTGTTGCGCCATCCCAGCACATCGAGCGCCCAGGCCAGAGGGCTTGACCCGAGAATATTACCCAAAAGCCCCACAGCTATGAAAACTGACATCAGGGTCGCGAAGCGGCTCGGGTCAAATCTGAGCTTAAATATATAGAGCGACGCCATCAGCACCGGCGCACAACCAATTCCCAAGAGAATCATGGCGATCAGCACAACCAGACCGTTGTCAGCTGTGGCAAACAGTACGGCGCCACCACCAGCCAAAACGCCGAACATCAATGCATTGGTGCGCCTCGGGCCGAACCGGTCGAGCAAAATCCCAACCAAAAACTGCGACAGCGCAAAGGCCACAAACCACGCGCCGAGAGCCGTGCTCAACTCATCCGGCGTCATTGCCAGTTCCGCAGACAAAAGCGGAGACAAAACGGCAAGAAAGGAGCGGTAGAAGTGGCTGAGCACGTAGCACAGCGCCAGAATCACGATTCCGACCATCCTCACTCTCCCCCGATGACTAGCCTCGACACCCTCCTGTCATTGATCACAGGCCTTGGCAATTGCGATCTGCACCAAGAAACTTGCATTCGCGGCCAGGACGGCTACACCGCTTCGTCCAAGCGGGCGTGGTGGAACCGGTAGACACACAGGACTTAAAATCCTGAGGCCTTGTGCCGTGCGGGTTCAAGTCCCGCCGCCCGCACCAAGCCTCCAGAATGCATCTGGCGATGAGGTTCGGAGAGATGGCGGAGCAGAAAACGCCCGCAACTGCGTTTGACCCACCCGCTACTCCATACCCAGTTCACGCCAATAGGCATTCGCCTTGGCGATCGTGCCTTGCGGGTCTTTGCTGAAACGCTTCACACCGGCCGAAGTATGGAACAAATACAGCTTGTTGCCATGCATGCGCCAATATTGCGGCTTCCCTTCAACAACGTGACGCTGTGACAGGCCTCCCGTACAATAGGCACCGAATTGCGGAGCGTAGGCTTCCGGATTGGCCCAAAACTTGGCCGCTTCTGACGCGGAAACGAAGTGCCAGGTTGCACCGTTCCATTTCACAACATGGCTCGCCGCGCCAACATGCGGCTGGCGCTTGGTAAAATAGCTGGTCGTATCTGTTCCGCGTATGGCCAGATGGTCGGGACCTGTGGGGTTTACTGCGTCAAGCGCGAATACGGTTGTGGACCATGTGGTAATCGCCGCCAAAACACCAGCGGCAAAGGCATGGCGCTTGAAGTTGGAGAGCATCGGCATGGCGGACTCCTTGTGAAAAGCGGCGCATAGCAGGACTATCAGGCGCAGAAAACACACATCGGCGTGAGCGACCTAGAGCAAATCTCGCCCAGATTGAATCGTTTGAGCGCAGGGAGTTTGTGGCCTGACAAGGCGCGTGCGACGCCGTGGTGCGGGCACTACAAGTTCGTGCGCAACACGGTCAAGGGCGCAAAGGACCAAGTTCAAACGATTGCAGATTGCTTCTCATTTTCATTGCCTTGCAAATCACTTGCTTGGGTGTCTTTTCCGTTCTGGCGGCGTCGAAATCCTCGCGCGATGCCCGGCATCGCTCTGCGGTGTTCTCC
>JAPPOQ010000045.1 GCA_028817895.1 Ahrensia sp. | reverse complement strand
ACAGGAACATGTGACGGACAGAGACCGCCCCTTGTTCGACCTCTAGCTAAGGATTCTGGCTGTGCCTTACAGCTATCAGGACAGATGCTATATCCACGATTTCCCGTCACTCATCGGGAGCAACGGGCCTATCGTTTTCAACCGTCAAACGACAGTGGAAATCGAACGGAATCTGATCACCTTCGCCGCCGCTCGGTCGGGCAAGGGTGCCTGTCATATCCTGCCGACGCTCGATCATTGGCCGCACTCGGCCCTCGTGATCGATCCCAAAGGTGAAGCTGCCGAACACGGCGCAATCACCCGTGCCAGCATGGGGCAAGAGGTCTATGTGATCGATCCGTTCCGCACGGCCATTGTCCCAGATCGTTACCGCGCCTCTCTCAATCTACTCGATGAAATCAACCCGAATGACCCGAACGCCTTCCGCCAGATCAACGCCATTGCTGACGGTCTGGTGATGCGTCACAGTGCTGAGGCGGGACACTGGGACGGCGGCGCTCTGGAAGTTCTCGCAGGCTTTATTGCCTTGGCAATTGCCAACGAAAATTACACCGCGTCATTACCTGTCATGCGCCAACTATTAACCGAGCCTGATCCTGATCGCTTCGCCGATCTGGTTGACCAACTCGGTACAACGGAAGCCTGCGGACGCCTCGCAATCGCAGCGGCGGGCAAGCTGACAAAGACAGGCACGGAAGCGGGTCATTTCCTCTCTGGGGCCGTGTCCAACACGAAGTGGTTGGACGATCCCTTTATGCAAGACTACCTCTCTCACTCGACGTTCAAGCTGTCTGATCTCAAGCGCAAACGTATGACGGTCTACCTCGTCTTGCCAATGGACGCGCTCGGCGATTACGGGCGGTTCCTGCGCCTGTTCGTCCGCGCCGCGCTCTACCACATGCAGCAGAAATTGCCTGACGGATCACTCAAAGGCGAACGCTGCCTGTTCCTGTTGGATGAATTTTTCAGCCTCGGTCATATCGCCGAAATCCAGAAAGCCGCGGGCGGTCTGCCTGGCTACGGCGTTCACCTCTGGCCGTTCCTTCAAGACTATAATCAGCTTGTTGATCTCTACGGTCGCGACGGTGGCCGCACCTTCGTCGCCAATGCTGATTTCTCTCTGTTCTACGGCGTCAATGATTCAGAGACAGCCGACTATGTGAGCAACGCGGTCGGCAAGATCACCGAAGCTGATCTCATGGTGCGTCCGCCTGAAAAACCAAAAACCTCAAACCCGCCGCCGCAATACGACCCGAACCAAAACGCTTTAAGTCGTCTAATATTCGGCCCTAAAGAAACCGAAAAATATCAAGAGTGGAAACGCTTTGAGGGCTTAGGTGGTTGGGAAAAATTGCAAGATTACTGGCTGTGGGATCAAAAGGAAGTCGCTGAAAAATGGGCGCTTGACAAGAAGCTGGAAGAACACCGACGCACCGACGCGGAAGCTACTTACAACGATCTGATGAACCAATACGCCTACGCAAAATCATCTGTCGGGCATCCTCGGATTGCCCCGCAAGAGGTCATGCAGATCACGGCGCGGAACGAAGCCCGCAAGGTGTCTGACAAAGCGATTGTGCTTCGCTCTGGCAATGCCTTCCTGATCAACATGCAGCCTTATTTCGAAGCGGGTTACCCCGTGCAAGTCATCAGCCATGATGACAAGCCGCTAATCGAAGGCCCGAAGCCTACGCGCCGAAATATCCATATAACCGATGTGTCACCAGATATTCGAGAGGCGTTTCACGTCGATCAAGAGGGCTATATAATCGACACAAGAAATGAAGCTGATCTCCCCGCTGATCTGGTTGCTCGTGTAATACAACAGATACGCAAAGCCGAGCGCGGCGAAAGTATCCTCTACAGGCCCTAACGGGATAAAACGATCTCTGATTTCGTGATTGTCGGCGCGACGGCTCTGGCCCCTGTTCTGGCCTGAACGTAAGCCACACGATCAAAACATGCGGCGGCGTCCTCAACGTCTGCGCCATTACGTTCTAGGTATTGTCTGAAAGTCTCGCCAGTATTCGGGTCTCTTTTTTCTAGGTCTATGACCAATTTCATTGAAGCCGTAATAGTAAACTTGACTAAAAAAGTCAAGTTTTAAGTAAAATTGTCGCCTCTACTATCGTTTCGTCATGCCCCTGCCCTGTCGGGTCTGGGTTGTATCTGTCGTGATGCTCTTGGGCTTCCTCGACGCTGTTTGCCAGTGTCCCCCAAATAGGAACGCCGCGCCTGTTCAGCGCGACGTACTTTTGAAATTTGCGGGGTTTATTCCCCTTCATTAAACGCCTCGGCTGCGCTCTCAGGTTCCTTTGCATCACGCGGGAACATTACCACCCGTCCAGACAGGCTTAAGCCCTCTGGGATCACCAGATTGAAACCGTCACCCTGTTTGTGCGGAAAGGCACTCCCGACACGGTGCCAGAAGGTCTTAACCTCGCCTGTGTCCTTGTTCTTGCGTTCTTCGGCAATCAATAAATTATATATCGTCATTTGAAATTCTCCTTAAAAATTATGAGCTTAACACGCTTCGACCCCTGATTGAATCGCTAACTTGCGATCTGGCCTGTGGATCGATTTTCCTGTTGCTTTAAGGGCTTAGCCGACTCTGTTACAGTGTTCCAGTAACTTGAAACACCTAATGAAACGATCCGTAACCCCATGTCTTACACCCTCGGTCAAGCCGCAAAAGCAACAGGAAAATCAAAACCCACGATCTCACGGGCGATCAAAAGCGGTAAGATTTCAGCGGCTAAGGGCGATGACGGGTCTTACACGATTGATCCCGCCGAACTGCACCGCGTCTTTCCGCCGTTATCCCCTGCCAGTAACGATACTGGCACAGATGAAACCCCTGCACCGTCGCAGAGTGACGCCTTGTTACAGCAGGAAATCGAGCATCTTCGCCGCCAGCTAGAAGATCGAGACAGCCAGATAAGCGATCTGAAAGAGGATCGCGACCAATGGCGTAAACAGGCTGACAAGATCACTGCATTGATCGAAGATCAAAGCTCCAAGCCGCAAGGCTTCTGGAAACGTCTAACTGGCAAATGATCCCGATCCTTGATCGGATTGTCGGCCTTTTTTCCCCTGCTTCCCGTCGCCGCTTCGCTAAGAGCGTGATTGGACTGGATAGCCTGTAACTTCACCCGAAGGGGCGGAACGCATGTGGAGCACGGCCTTTAGGCCGTTGAATGTTTCAGGATAGCTAGGCCATTCTAAGCGATAGAAGCAGGCAGGGAACAGGATCAGGAAAAATCCCCCCTGCTTACTGTTGTGCGAAGCGCAATTATGACGGCCTGCGAGCCTTGGCGAGCTTATAGGCCGTTCAAAGTATCCGCCGTGAGGCGGATTCCTTTTCGGGCAAGCGAAGCGCAGCCCGTGCCTGTGTTAACAATGTTAACTAACGTAGTGAGTTACGGAATCCGCAAACCCTTATCAGACAAGGCTCTATAACCTGTCTCGGTTCCGAAAGGGTCAAACTTCGGTTCCGAAAGGGTCAAATTTTGGTTCCGAAAGGGTCAAACGGATTTGTCGTAATTCGACCCTCAAAATCTGCCTGTGAGTGGTTCCTGAGAGGTCAAAGAAATCGGTTCCCGATAGGTCAAACTTTTGCTAGGCTGTGATTCATGGCGTTGTTACCGATTAGGCACCCTCAGCAAGATTTTTTCATCCTCGACATAGCGGACGCGGTGCCGAAGGATGACATGGCCTCAATGGAACACCCGCTGTTCTCTCTGGCGACCAAGCCTGACATGCGTCACCTCGAATATCGCAACGGTGACAACATGCTCAGGATCACGCCTTCAGGCCACGGCCTGCCGACGATCTTCGACAAGGACATTCTTATTTTCGTGATCAGCCAGCTTATGGCCGCGAAAAACAGGAAAGAGGAAATCGGCAAGAGGGTGCGTTTTAGCGCCCGTGAGTTGTCGATCGCCACAAACCGCCCGATCGGTGGCAATCATTATAAACGGCTTGAGAAGGCGTTCATGCGCCTACAGGGAACGCAATTCGTCACCAACATTCGAACAGGCGACAAGATCGAAACACGGATATTCTCACTGATAGACGAGGGCGGTTTCGTCCGCACCGCTGACGAGAAATTCCGCCTCGACTATTGCGAGGTTGTGCTGTCTGACTGGTTCATGCGGGCGCTTGAATCAAACCAAGTCGTCACGATCTCAAACGACTATTTCCGCCTGCGTCGGCCTCTCGAAAGACGGCTCTATGAGATTTGCCGCAAGCACTGCGGAAGCAAGCCAAAATGGCATATCGGGTTGGCGAAGCTGCAAGGCAAGACAGGCAGCAACGCCCCGATCAAGAGGTTCCGCCATAACATTCGCAGGATCATTACAGAGGACAACACGCCGTTCTACAGGCTGGAACTCACCGACGATGATCTGCTGATTTGTCGCCCGCGAAAATCAGCTATCGAGCTTGCGCCTGATATCAAAATCCCAGAGTGGGCCGACGAACAGGCCCGCGATATCGCGCACCAGAAACGGTGGGATTACCACGTCTTTCGTGAAAGGTGGGTGGAGTTTGCGAAACAGCAAACCGTGGCGGGCAAGCCGCCAAAGAATGCGGGCGCTGCCTTTGTTGCTTGGGCCAAGAAACAAGGCAACGCTCCTTAAGGTGTTACGGGTGTAACCGTCACATGTTCCACGATATGAAACGATCCGTAACACCTAAAAAGGGTGTGCTCTGCACAACAAAAATCAGGGCCAATCCCTGAACGCCGCCTCTTTCTTGGATTATCAAAACATAGAACCTGAACGCCCCAAAGTAGCCACTCGCAGGCTCGCTAGGCCACTTTGTGCCTTATCAGAACCATATGTTTCTCTATCCTTGCGAAAGCGGCGACGGAAATCAGGGATAGCAAAACCAGATTTGAAACGGGGAAGGGGAGTGCGCCTGGTCGTCGCGTAGCAAAGACCAAGCGCACGGGAGGAACGATGAAAGTCTACAAGTCTGAAACGGCAAACCGTGTTGCCCGCGATCCGCTCTTTCGGCGTCTCGCATGGCGGGCAAAGCTAAGGCGGTTCAAGTGGAAAAAGAGGGGCAAGAAAGCGCCTCTCTATCGGCTGTAAAAGCCCTTCGTGAATCTTCGATACTCGCGGGCTGTGCCGCTCTCGATCATCAGGCGGTTGACCTCTCGGCCGTCAGATAGAAAACACCGCGCAACAGATCGGCCGTAACGGTCACGATCTACGATCTGGCACGTCACGGGCTGGCTCTGCGCGATCAAAAACAGATAGTCAGTTGCAGCCTTAAAACCCGATTCCGATTGTTCGGGGGCATCAACGCCCCACAAGCGGACCTGTGGCCTGTGGCCGTCGATATACAGGCTGTCACCGTCCACAACGTAGCGAACGCGCCCTGAGAACGTCTCAGGGGCCTGTAAGCCTTTCGGGGTGGAGAATATCCATAAAACCAGAACGGCGGCTGTAAGGGCTATTATCGTCCAAACAAAAGGGGTCATTTCTTGCCCCCTTTGGGTGGCTGATCTGGCCCCCGCTTACGCTCACGGGTCGGCCTGTTGGACAAGCTGCTTTCCCACGGGCGGGCCTGTGAATTGCTCTCCCACAGCCGTTTGGCCTTTTCCTTCATGCCGTCCAGCTTGTCGCCTGTAGCCCGTTTACGGTCTGCAAGGTCTGGCTCGTTTGAAGATTTGGCCTCTGGTTGTGGTTTCGGCTCTGGTGATGATTTCGGCACGGGGCGAGGTTCCAGCTTAAACGGCTCTGATTTGAGCGTGTAAGTGACCTTCGGTTCTGGTGTCTTCTCCGGAGCTTTTGCAGCCGGCTTTGTCGGTGGCGGCTTCGGTGCCGGCGTTTCGGGTTTCTTCCAATCCGATGCCAGCTTTGATTTAGGCGGGGCAGGGCGTGATTTCTGAACCTCTGAAATGCGCTCCTGTCGTGCCTTCTTCAAATCAAGCACCTTACCGCGTCCAGATTCACGCAGCTTGCGCTTTTCTTCGACAAGCTGATTGCGGCGATCATTGTGGATGCGGGCTTGCTTATTGCGCTCGGCATCCTGACGACGCTCTAACGCGCCTCTGGCCTCGATCTCGCGTTGCTCGATGCCTTTGAGGGTCGCGGTCATTTCTGCCCGTGTGGATCTGTCAGATCTCGTTCGGCCAAAAACGTCGCGCAAGATCTTGCGCACGCCTTGGGCCTCTAAACGCTGATTGATCGAATCCACTTCGGCTTTAATCGTCGCCTTGGCTGTGCCGTATGTCTTTTCGAGGTTTTCCTCTAGGCGCAACATCTGGCGGTGATGCTTCTGCGAGAGAGCTAGAACGTCCAACTTCTGGGCGTTCTCGATCTCGGTGCGGTCAATGTCTGCTATGAGGTCAAGAACACGGGTCTTGCTCTCCATGGCCTGATTGACCGCATCCAGATGATTTTGAACACGTTCAAAATTATCGTTGGCGATTTCACGGTTTTCATCGCCAATGCGTGAGGGCTTGCCGTTGCGCTCCATATCAGAGGCGACTGGCCCAAGGTGCTGTTGTGGTTCTCGGTCGATGCCTTGGGCTTCATACGACCGATGATCTACACGCGAATTGTGGCCGTGTCGCTCAAGTGCGCGGTTCTGGTGATTAGCCCATTGCTCACGCCATTCGTTGAGCAATTCGGGATTATTCCAGTCCCGCGACTTCTTCCCAAACGCCTCGCCTGTCAGCTCCCGCATGGTGAGCATCACATGGGCGTGGTGGTTGCGTTGATCGCCTTGGTCGCTCGGTGCATGAATGGCAACGTCAGCGATCATACCGCGATCAACGAACTGCTCCTGAACGAACCCGCGTAGCAGATCACGGCGCTGATCGTCGGTGAGTTCATGGGGCAGGCTCAATTGGATTTCGCGAGAAAGCTGGGCGTCCTTACGGCGCTCTACAGCTTCAATCGCGTTCCACAATTGAGCGCGGTCATACATCCATTCGGGGGTGGCGTCGGCAGGCGCCATCACCTCGGAATGGATGACACCCTGCTTGCGGGTGTAGTCGTGGATTTCGCCAGTGCGTTCATCAACCAAACGAGTGCCAGACCGATAGGCGGCACTTGCAACGGAGCTTTGCCCGTTGCTGCGTTTGATGATGTTAGCACTGAGTCTGTAATCCGCCATGACCGCCTTTTGGTTTTCCCTTTTTCTAAAAGGGGAACGCACATATCGCTTGCGATGTATAAGTGCGCACTTCGTGATTTCACCGCATTTGCAATTATGACCTATTTCCTGTTATTATGTCAAATAGCACTCGACGATATGCAGGAAACCAAGGACGCACAAGCCGATGTCACGTTTGTTCGAATGGGGAAAACCTGATACCGTTGGGACGGAAGAAAAGCAGCCGATGACAAAGAAGCCGACGAAGAAAACAAGGGCGCGAAAAACGCCAGAGGAGCAACTGGCCGATCTCACCAAGAAGGAAGATCAGCTAAAGGCGCGCATCCAGAAAAAGAAGGCGGAAGTCAGCAAGGCGGCTCGTAAAAAAGACACGCGGCGCAAGATCGTCGCGGGGGCTATTGCACTGGAACACATGCAGCATGACCCCAATTTCGCCGCAGCCATGAAACGGCTGTTACAGGAACATGTGACGGACAGAGACCGCCCCTTGTTCGACCTCTAGCTAAGGATT
>JAPPOQ010000034.1 GCA_028817895.1 Ahrensia sp. | reverse complement strand
CACTCGCCAACGCGCGGGCAACAAAATGTTGCCCGCGCATCTGTTTTGCGGGCCTGGTCATCTCGCTGGGTCGCAGCATTGAGCACTTCGTGGCCATTGACAGTGTGAGTGGGTGGCAACGAGGAGATAGACGCTATGACAGCATCGCTGGATCACGTCGCTCTCACGGTTTCGGATCGAGAACGGTCTGCAGCCTTTTACGGCCGCTATTTTGGCTACAGCAAACGGGTGCATGAAGACGATCATCTTCTGATCCTCGCTGCGACGACGCCCGGCTACCTTGCACTCAGCGAAGGTGATGTACCGCCGCAGCCACCGAGAACCACGCATTTCGGCTTCAGCCTTCCAAGCCCTAGCGATGTTCTGGAACTGCGCGAACGGTTTCGCGCTGACGGCGTCAAAGAGGCCGAATGGCAGGATCAGGGGACCGTTCGTGTCCAGATTTTTGATCCGGATGGATACCGCGTCGATGCCTACAGCTTCGGCGCTGTCTCATCGTGAATTCGCTTCCGATTGACCGCATCGCCCGGGCAATCTGGCGTTCCTGTGTCAAGCTGGTCAATGATGGCGGGATGGCGATTGCATCAAATGTCTCGATGTCGCTGCTGCTGTCGATCTTTCCGTTTCTGATGTTCATTGCCTCCATGGTGCGGCTCTATGGAGACCCGGAACTGGCGACGGCGACGGTCGATTTGGTGCTTGGCCATTGGCCTGCGGACAGCGCAAAGCCGATCGCCGATCAAATCACGGTGCTACTGTCCCAGTCACCAACCGAGTTTTTCTCAATATCGACGCTGGTTGTGCTCGTTCTGGCGAGCAACGGTGTGGAGAACGCCAGAGACGGTCTCAACCGCGCCTATAAGGTGAAAGAAACGCGGTCGTTCTTTTGGCGACGCGTACAGTCCGCAATATTCGTGATCGTCGGTGCGATCGGCCTCGTCACGGTCGCCTTCATTCTGGTGGGAACGCCCTTTTTGTGGCGGTTTCTGGTCTCGCAGATCGCCTGGTTGGAGGAGTTCGCCTTTCTCTTTACATTTGCCCGCTTCGGCGTCGCTGTTGTGCTGCTTTGGGCCATTTTGCTCGCAATGCACAAATTGCTGCCTGATGTGAGCCGACACGAGCGGCGCATGCGATGGGGCATCGGCCTAACCATTGTGGGGATTCTTGCAGGATCAAAGCTGTTTGGCTGGTATCTGCAATCCATGGCCAATTACACCGCCGTTTATGCCGGGCTGGCGGGCGTCATGATTGCAATTGTCTATCTGTACTTCCTGGCCGTCATCATTTTGTGGGGTGCGGAGTTCAACACGGCCTACTCGGAACTGAGAGACGAGGAGAAGAAGCGCAGCTCTCGCTCGACGGTTGCGGAGTTTGAGCAGCCCTGACGGGCGCCTTGCACCAATCGGCATCTGGTCTTGTTTTGTGCATTTTGCAATGATTCGGGTGCGAGAGGTTGAAAAGGAGGAGATCGACATGCTCGACACAACGGTATCAGGACGCGCACAGGCCATTCTTGACCGGCTGGGCGAGGCGCTGGAGAGCAGCGATATCGAGGCAGCCAAGGCGCTATTCGTTGAAGATTGCTACTGGCGCGATTTGGTCAGTTTCACCTGGAATTTGAAGACGATGGAGGGTCGCGATGCGGTCAGCTCCATGCTGGAGAGCCAGCTTCAATCAGTGAGGCCATCCGACTGGCGGCTCGATGAAGCGGAAGAGGTGACCGAGGAGGAGGGCATCATCACCGCATGGTTCAAATTCGATACGCAGGTCGGTCGCGGATACGGCTTGGTGAGACTGCGCGATGGCCAGATCTGGACACTGCTGACCACGCTTGCCGAATTGAAGGGGCATGAAGAACCCCTTGGTCATGATCGTCCTCTTGGTGCCAAACATGGCGCGGGCAAAAACCGCACAACCTGGAAGGAAGAACGCGAAGCGGAGGAAGCCCAACTTGGCTATGAGACACAGCCCTATTGTGTGATCATTGGAGGCGGGCAGGGCGCTATTGGCCTCGGCGCACGTTTGCGACAACTTGGGGTGCCCACCATCATCGTTGAGAAGAACGATCGCCCGGGCGACAGCTGGCGCAACCGCTACAAGTCGCTGTGTCTGCATGATCCGGTCTGGTACGACCATCTGCCATACTTGAAGTTTCCGCCCAATTGGCCGGTGTTCAGCCCCAAGGACAAGATTGGCGATTGGCTGGAAATGTACACTAAGGTGATGGAGTTGAACTACTGGACACGCAGCGAAGTCACATCGGCAAGCTATGACGGATCTGCAAAGGAATGGACCGTCACCGTCAATCGCAACGGCAAGGAAGTGACGCTGAAACCCAAACATCTGGTGATGGCGACGGGCATGTCCGGCAAAGCCAACGTCCCCGACTTTCCCGGCAAGGAAGGCTTCAAGGGTGACCAGCATCACTCATCCAAACATCCCGGACCTGATGCCTATCGCGGCAAGAAGGCTGTGGTGATCGGATCAAACAATTCTGCGCATGATATCGCTGCTGCCTTGTGGGAAAACGATGTCGATGTGACGATGGTACAGCGCTCGTCCACGCATATCGCTCGTTCCGACACATTGATGGAGCTTGGCCTCGGCGCGCTGTATTCGGAAGAGGCGGTCGCCGCAGGCGTTACCACCGAAAAGGCTGACTTGATCTTCGCATCGCTGCCTTATGCGATACTTCATCAGTTCCAGATTCCCGTCTATGCGGAGATGAAAGAACGCGACAAGGACTTCTATGAAGGGCTTGAAAAGGCTGGTTTTTGGCTCGACTGGGGCGATGATGACAGCGGCCTGTTCATGAAGTATCTGCGGCGTGGCTCCGGCTACTACATCGACATTGGTGCCAGCCAGTTGATCATTGACGGCAAGATCAAGCTGAAACGCGGGCAGGTCACAAAGCTGGATGAAACGGGCGTCGTGCTCGATGACGGAACGCATCTCGATGCGGATGTGGTCATTTACGCTACCGGCTACGGTTCGATGAATGGCTGGGTTGCTGATTTGATGGGTCAGGAGATGGCAGATCGGGTCGGCAAGGTGTGGGGCCTCGGCTCTGACACGACAAAGGATCCCGGTCCGTGGGAAGGTGAGCAGCGCAATATGTGGAAGCCCACGCAGCAGGAGGCGCTGTGGATGCATGGCGGCAACCTGCATCAGTCGCGCCACTACTCACAGTTTCTGGCCTTGCAGATAAAGGCGCGTATGGAGGGCATTGATACGCCCGTCTACGGTCTGCAAGACGTGTATCACACGGGGTAAGACGCAAACGTGTGCGTCGCATGTGGATCGGTGAACTCGCATTCAACCAAGGCGCGGCGCATTTTCAGCCAAACATACTCTAACCGGGAATCTTGCTGGCTGTGTCGGTCAGGCTGGTGTTGAGCTGCGTTCCCAGGAACGTTATCGCGGCTACCGTGGCAAGACCAATCAGGGTGGCCAGCAAAGCATATTCAATCGCCGTGGCACCGCCATTGTCTTTTGCAAAGGCTGAGAGCGTCTTGCACATCAATTGGAATCCGCGGGGCCATGGCTGGGTCGATCAGTGTAACTAACAAAGCCAGCTTAACCGCACATTAAGTTGGTCTCCACACCTTACCCCTTTAACCCACCCAAATTCGCCTTATGTTGCAGCAGTTCAGGACGTGCAATCGGCGGATTGCCAGAGTCCTTATTTCCTCTGTTAACATTGCATTAAGTGTCGCGGAGTCTTCTGTGACAAAGCGATTCTCGCATGACGAAAGTTACCTTCATGTCCGATCCCTTCCAAACCGTCATGAACCTTGTTCCCATGGTCGTCGAGCAAACCAACCGTGGTGAACGCGCTTATGATATTTTTTCGCGGCTCCTGAAGGAGCGCATCATCTTCGTGAACGGCCCGATCGAAGACGGAATGGCGATGTTGGTTACGGCTCAGCTCCTCTTTCTCGAGGCGGAAAATCCCAAAAAGGAAATTTCGCTCTATATCAACTCGCCCGGCGGTGTTGTGACGTCGGGAATGGCCATTTACGACACGATGCAGTTCATCAAACCTCCGGTTGGCACATTGTGCCTCGGTCAGGCCGCTTCCATGGGATCGTTCCTGCTGGCGGCTGGTGAACCGGGCATGCGCTTCATGCTGCCTCAGGCACGGGTGATGCTGCATCAGCCATCGGGCGGATTTCAGGGCCAGGCATCGGATATCGAACGCCATGCTCAGGATATCATCCGGCTCAAGCGGCGTTTGAACGAGATTTATGTCAAACACACCGGTAAGGACTACGAGACAATTGAGCGGACATTGGATCGCGATCACTTCATGACGGCGGAAGAGTCGGTTGAATTTGGGGTTGTGGACAAGGTCATCAATTCGCGTACCGAATTGGAAAGCGGTGAAGACGAAGAGTAGACTTTGGCGTTGAAGAGCACGCATCGGTCCAGACAATGGCTGGTGCGGCATTCGCGTTAATGGAAATTTGAAGTGCGGCTTGATAGTCTCGTGCGAGTTTTGCGAGATGGGTGCGAATGGGGGGACGTGCGTCCCTAAGGGTTAAGTGATGAGCAAAGTTTCCAATACGAGCGGCGGCGACTCAAAAAGCACATTGTATTGTTCGTTTTGCGGGAAAAGCCAGCATGAGGTGCGCAAACTGATTGCCGGCCCCACTGTCTTCATTTGCGACGAATGCGTTGAACTGTGCATGGACATCATTCGGGAGGAAAACAAATCCTCCCTGGTCAAGTCCACCGATGGCACACCAACGCCACAGGAAATTCTCGACGTGCTGAACGATTATGTGATCGGGCAGCCGCACGCGAAGCGTGTTCTCTCCGTCGCGGTGCATAATCACTACAAGCGCCTCAACCACGCTTCTGAAAATGAAGATGTGGAACTGGCAAAGTCCAACATCATGCTGATCGGCCCGACGGGATGTGGCAAAACACTTCTTGCGCAGACGCTGGCACGCATCCTGGACGTGCCCTTCACTATGGCTGATGCAACGACGCTGACCGAAGCCGGCTATGTCGGTGAAGATGTCGAAAATATCATCCTCAAGCTGTTGCAAAGCGCAGACTACAACGTCGAACGCGCACAGCGGGGCATTGTCTATATCGACGAGGTCGACAAGATTTCCCGCAAGTCTGACAATCCATCCATCACGCGCGATGTTTCGGGCGAGGGCGTTCAGCAAGCTTTGCTGAAGATCATGGAAGGCACAGTTGCCTCAGTTCCTCCGCAGGGTGGGCGCAAGCATCCGCAGCAGGAATTCCTGCAGGTGGATACGACCAACATTCTGTTCATTTGCGGCGGAGCCTTTGCCGGTCTCGACAAGATCATTTCAGATCGCGGTCGCAACACCGGCATCGGTTTTGGTGCCAATGTTGAAAGCCCGGAAGATCGCAAGACCGGAGAGCTTTTCAAAGAGCTCGAGCCTGAAGATTTGCTCAAATTCGGTCTGATCCCCGAATTTGTTGGTCGAATTCCGGTGCTCGCTACGCTGGAAGATTTGGATGAGGATGCATTAGTGCAAATCCTCTCAGAGCCCAAAAACGCGCTCATCAAGCAATATCAGCGCCTGTTCGAGATGGAGGAGGTGAAACTCTCCTTCCAGGAAGATGCATTGCGCGGAATCGCACGCAAGGCGATTGTCCGCAAAACCGGTGCTCGTGGTCTGCGCTCGATCATCGAAGGCATTCTGCTGGAAACGATGTTTGAACTGCCCGCACTAGACGGTGTGGAGGAAGTCGTTATTTCCGAAGAGGTGGTCAACGGAAACACGCGTCCGCTCTACATTTATGCCGAAAAGGAAGAGCTGGAGACGGCGGAAAGCGCCTGATCAGCACGTGATTTGACGCGATTTGTGCATTTTGCGCCATCGCGTCTGGCGTTGCACAAGATGCGTTTCTGGTCTGGCATTGAGCCGCTGACCTTGTCTTGAACCGGACAGTTTGCTCCCCACATAGCGTGCTGTGCGGGGCAAGGTCAGGATGTGCCCAGCGTTGGCTGGATCGCATTGTTTGTTTTGCGTTGACCATGGGTTCATTTGCCACGCATGGATGGTGGGCACATTCGCGACCGCCCGCTATTGTGATCTGGTAAGATTCGCGCCTGCCAATATGTGTCGCAGGCGCGTTACAGAGGGATAGTGCAGTATGTCTGACGGTGAAATCACCAACATCGACTATGGCCATGATGGAAGCCTGTACCCGGTGCTGCCGCTGCGCGATACGGTCGTGTTTCCTCATATGATCGTGCCGCTTTTTGTCGGTCGCGAGAAATCCATCGCAGCGCTTGACGAGGTGATGGAGCATGACAAGCAGATACTGCTAGTGACGCAAAAGGATGCAACTCATGACGATCCGGATCCATCCGGACTCTACGATATCGGAACGCTTGCGACTGTTTTGCAGCTGCTGAAACTACCAGATGGTACTGTGAAGGTGCTTGTCGAGGGTTATGATCGAGCTGCGGTGACCCGTTTCACGCATCGCAGCGACTACTACGAGGCTTATGCAGTCGCCGCACCTGACATGGATGAAGATGAAGTCCAGATCGAGGCATTGGCGCGCTCGGTAATGGCCGAGTTCGAGGGTTATGTAAAACTCAACAAAAAGGTCTCGCCGGAAGTTGTATCAGCGGTCACGCAGATCGACGACTACGCAAAGCTGGCCGATACAGTTGCCTCACATCTGGCCGTCAAGATTTCAGATAAGCAGGACATTCTCTCGCTGCTGTCTGTGCGCGAACGGCTGGAAAAGGTGCTCGGCATGATGGAGAGCGAAATCTCCGTTTTGCAGGTCGAAAAGCGCATCCGTGGTCGCGTGAAGCGACAAATGGAGAAGACGCAGCGGGAATACTATCTGAACGAACAGATGAAAGCGATCCAGAAGGAACTCGGAGACGGCGACGAAGGCCGCGACGAGATTGCCGAACTGGAAGGCAAGATCAAAAAGACCAAGCTTTCGAAAGAGGCGCGCGAAAAGGCCGAAGCGGAGTTCAAGAAACTCAAGCAAATGAGCCCGATGAGCGCTGAGGCCACTGTAGTGCGTAACTATCTTGATTGGCTGCTGGGCATCCCGTGGGGCAAGAAATCTCGCGTCAAGACCGACCTCAAGAAGGCGGAGGAGGTGCTCGATGCTGACCATTTCGGCCTTGAGAAGGTAAAGGAACGCATCATTGAGTATCTGGCCGTTCAGACACGCTCCAACAAGCTGCGTGGACCCATTCTGTGCCTTGTCGGCCCGCCCGGCGTCGGGAAAACTTCGCTAGGCAAATCGGTTGCAAAGGCAACAGGTCGCGAGTTTGTTCGGATGTCGCTTGGCGGCGTGCGTGATGAGGCTGAAATCCGTGGTCACCGCCGCACTTATATTGGCTCGATGCCCGGTAAGGTCATTCAGTCGATGAAAAAAGCGAAGAAGGCCAATCCACTCTTTTTGCTCGATGAAATCGACAAGATGGGGCAGGACTTTCGCGGAGATCCGTCTTCGGCCCTGCTTGAGGTCCTGGATCCCGAACAGAACAACGCTTTTGGCGACCACTATCTGGAAGTCGATTACGATTTGTCCAACGTGATGTTTGTGACGACCGCCAACTCGCTCAACATTCCCGGGCCTTTGATGGACCGAATGGAGATCATTCGCATCGCCGGTTACACGGAAGACGAGAAGGTGGAGATTGCGCGTCGTCACCTCATTCCAAAGGCGATCAAAAACCACGCCTTACAGGCAGATGAGCTGACCATCACCGAAGAAGCGCTGATCGACGTCATTCGCCTCTACACAAGGGAGGCGGGCGTCCGCAATCTTGAACGTGAATTGGCAACCTTGGCCCGGAAGGCCGTCACCGAGATTTTGAAGACTGAAGCCAAGCTGGTGAAAGTCACACGGGAAAATCTCGGCGATTATCTCGGCGTGCAGCGCTTCCGCTTCGGCCAGGCCGATAAGGACGACCAGATTGGCGTTGTTACCGGTCTTGCCTGGACGGAAGTTGGAGGCGAGTTGCTTACGATTGAAGGCGTCATGATGCCTGGCAAGGGCAAAATGACGGTGACGGGCAATCTGCGTGATGTGATGAAGGAATCGATTTCGGCCGCTGCTTCTTATGTGAGGTCGCGCTCAATCGACTTTGGCATCACGCCCCCGCTGTTTGAGAAGCGCGACATTCACGTTCACGTGCCGGAAGGTGCTACCCCCAAGGATGGTCCATCTGCCGGAACTGCTATGGCCACGGCCATCGTTTCAATGCTGACCCAGATCCCTGTTCGTAAGGATATCGCCATGACGGGCGAGATCACGCTGCGGGGCCGGGTGCTGCCAATCGGTGGTTTGAAAGAAAAGCTCCTGGCTGCCCTGCGCGGTGGAATTAAGAAGGTGCTGATTCCGGAGGACAATGCCAAGGACCTTGCGGATATTCCCGACAATGTGAAAAGCGCGCTTGAAATCGTGCCGGTCGGTCATCTTGATGAAGTCCTTCCCCATGCGCTGACGCATATGCCGGAGGCCGTGGAATGGGACGAGGCGGCAGCCGAAGCGGCGGCGATCGCTGCGGCCCAAAACGATGCTCAGGAACGTGTTGCGCATTGACCGACGGGTTTGATGCCGCATAAGCAGCGGGTAAAGTCTTGCGGAAGAAGCGTGTTTCACCGGCGATTCGGCGGCACGCTTGTTTCTCCGCGAGAGGGTTGCGCATTTCACAAATATGGCTGCCTGAATGGTAGCGCACAGAAAATCCCGCCTTTTTTGCGCTGAAAAGTCGGGTTGAAAGCCATGTTTTCCAAGGAACATCTTGGACGCAGCGGCTCAAAATGCCAGAACGGCAGTCTGTAGCCATGTCAATAGTATGAGTATTCAAGGACGAAAAAGGATCCACATAATGAACAAACAAGAATTGATCTCGGCAATGGCGGCGAAGGCCGACATGACCAAAGAGCAGGCGGGTGGAGCTCTGGAGGCGTTTATCGACTGCGTGGGCGACGCTTTGAAGAATGGCGATGACGTGCGGCTTCTGGGTTTTGGCAACTTCACCGTGACACACCGTCCGGCAAAGATGGGCCGCAATCCGCAGACTGGCGGTGAAGTGGAGATCAAGGCCGCCAATGTTGCACGCTTTAAGGTTGGCAAAGGCCTCAAAGACAAGATCAACAGCTGATGTCAAAGGCTGATGGCTCGTCCCGCGCCCCCTTTGTGGTGCGGGGCGGGGCTTGCCTGGCATCGCTGCTTTCAACAGCGCGCAGCATCAGCCTGGCGCTTGGCTTGGCGGTATGTGCGACACTGTTTGCCACTGGCGATGATAGTGCCGCTGCATCGAAGGCCGCACAATATCTGATAGACGCCACCGCTGCTGAAGTGTGTCAGTCTGGCAGCGGTCAATTTGCTCCGATTGCCGTCTATGAGGGAGATCTAACGGGCGACGGGCGCGGCGATCTGATCCTCGACCTTCGAGGTCTCAAATGCGCAGCTGAAGCCCTTCACGGCTATTGCGGCGTTCAAGCCTGCAGCGTTCGCATATTTATTCGCACCCGCGACGGGTTGCTCATCCAAACAAACGATGTGCTCAGCATAGGTTTCTCGGTGGGCTCCGGCAGCCGACCGGTCATTGACATGATGGGTCACGGCGCCAAGCCGTTTGAGCTTCGCTGGAATGGTCGTCGCTTTGCGCAATGATCAAGAAGAAGCAGGCGGCGGCGTGACCACAGTCCAACGTGGATCATCGCATCCTATTGTGGTGGCGGGCCGTGCATCGTGATAACCTGTCAGTCGAGCAATACATTGCCATTCGCTGCTTGAGCGGTGGATCGAAACGACAAATCTAAGGTGGTGCCAAATGGAATCTGAAAACTTGAAAGCTTTGGAAACACTCCTTGCCATGTTGGCGCAAGGACAATTCCTTGAGGGTATGGAAGAGTATTTTGCCGACGATGTCGTCATCCAGGAAGTTGGCCGGGACCCCAAACGCGGCAAGGCGCTTTGCATCGAAGTTGAACGCGAAATCCTGGCGGGAGTCGCCGAATTCATACAGTACACCGCGCACAGCAAGGGCGCTGGAGGTGATTTGACCTTCTATGAAGGCACGATGGAGTTCAAAACCACAGATGGCCAACACGTGATACAACAGCAAGCGGTGGTCACCAAATGGCAAGATGGTAAAATCGTTGAGGAACGCTACTACCATCCCAATGCATAGGGTCGCCAAATTCTTCAACTCAGCAGGGAAGAAGCTTACCACCGGAGACTGTGTGGGCCTCGCGTTGTGGCTCTGGCGTGCGCACACATTTTGCAACGTAAGCGCTCTGCTGATCGTCTGCGCTTGGTTGAGTGGCTCTACCTGCTTTGGCTATGCTCCCATGGTGGGCGATGACAGGCTCGAACTGCCGACATCTTCGGTGTAAACGAAGCGCTCTACCAACTGAGCTAATCGCCCTCATGGGGTTGGGCCTTGTCGCCTGACGACAAGGCCGCGACACTTGCCTTCAACGGAACCGCGAGACGCTTCCATTTGAAGAAGTGGCGCGAGTGACGGGACTCGAACCCGCGACCTCCGGCGTGACAGGCCGGCACTCTAACCAACTGAGCTACACCCGCATGTTGCGCCGCATTTGCTTGGCGCAACGCTGTGGCAATAAGTGGCGCGCCGGGGGAAGTCAAGCGATTGTGGCGGTGATCGTTCGGCTTTTCGATGCGGCCCCGGACATGCCGTCAACGTTGAAATTCCGCCTTTGAGGGCATAGCTTTCAATCACAGACAGCAAGGAGACGATCATGTCCAGATTCGCGGTCATGACGCTGACAAATGCGGCAACGCAACGCGTGGCGGAAATCGTTGAGAATGCGAGCCAGCAGGCTCTTGGCATCCGGGTTGGCGTGAAAAATGGCGGCTGTGCGGGCATGGAGTACACGGTTGACCTGGCGACGCAGGACGACCCCGCCGACGACCGTGTCACGGCTGGCGACCACACGGTTTTCGTAGATCCGAAAGCCGTTTTGTTTTTGCTGGGCACGCAGATGGACTATGAGGTCACAAAGCTGCGCTCGGGGTTCGTATTCAACAATCCCAATCAGACATCGGCCTGCGGTTGCGGCGAGAGCGTCACGCTCGTTCCCGCCCAAAAAATGCCCGAAGAGGCGTGAGCTGCCCGGCAGGCGCAACACACATGTCGTGTTTGAGGGTCACTGCTCATCGGCACGGGTCGACACATCTTAGTAACTGACAAGGAACTACGAGGAGTACAGCCATGACAGGTCTCGGTTGGATCATGACGATCATCATTGGCGGCATCGCGGGTTACATCGCAGAGAAAATTATGAAGGCCAATATGGGTCTGTTCGCCAATATCATTGTTGGCATCTTGGGTGCTGTGGTGCTCAACTTCCTGCTTGGCCTGGTCGGCATTGTGGCCAGCGGAGGCATTATCGCGCAGGGTGTGGTTGCCGTTATCGGCGCCTGTTTGCTGATCTGGGCCTTCCGCGCAATACGCAGCTGACGAAGCGGGTATGGTGAAGCTTCTCGACACCGTTGGTACGGATCAACCGCTGCGCCATCCAGAAAAGGCGCATCGGCCTGATCAGCCCGCACCGCGCAAACCGGACTGGATTCGCGTGCGCGCGTCGACTTCGCCTGTCTATAAAGAGACCGTCGATATTGTCCGCAAGAACAATCTGGTGACGGTTTGCGAGGAGGCTGGCTGCCCCAATATCGGCGAGTGCTGGTCGAAAAAGCATGCGACCATGATGATCATGGGCGAGATTTGCACGCGCGCATGCGCGTTCTGCAATGTGCGCACGGGCAAGCCGGATGCGCTTGACCAAGGCGAGCCGGAAAATGTCGCTCAAGCCGTGATGCAGCTTGGCCTGCGCCATGTTGTCGTCACCTCGGTGGATCGCGACGACTTGCCCGATGGCGGTGCTGCTCATATCGCAGACACGATCCATGCCATTCGGTTGGCATCGCCAGAAACGTCGATTGAGGTGTTGACGCCGGATTTCCTGCGCAAACCCGGAGCGCTGGAGACTGTGGTTGAAGCCAAGCCGGATGTGTTCAACCACAATATTGAATGCGTGCCATCGCTCTACCTCACTGTGCGTCCAGGCGCGCGCTATTATCATTCGATCCGGCTCCTCGAGCGCGTCAAGGAACTGGACCCGACGATGTTCACCAAGTCGGGGCTGATGGTTGGCTTTGGTGAAAGTCGCAACGAAGTTCTGCAGTTGATGGATGATTTGCGGGTGGCCGATGTCGATTTCCTGACAATCGGCCAGTATTTGCAGCCCACCAAAAAACATCATCGCATCGACCGTTTCATCACACCGAATGAGTTCAAGTCTTACGAGACGGCGGCCTATGCGAAAGGATTTTTGTTGGTTTCCTCAAGCCCGTTGACGCGTTCTTCCTATCACGCGGACGAGGATTTTGCACGCTTGAAGAAGGCCCGGCTTGCGCAGTTTTGATGCCGCATTTTGAAGACCATCATCCGGTTCGTCACCGCGCGGAAGACTTGTTCGCCCTTGTCGCTGATATTGAGCGCTACCCCGAATTTGTTCCGCTTTGCCAAAGTCTTGTGATCCGCAACACGCGCCAAAGGCGTGGTCGCGACATTCTAATCGCAGACATGACAGTCGGCTACAAAGCGATCCGTGAAACCTTCACCTGTCAGGTTGTCCTTGATGGTGAGAGCAACACCATCACAGCAAGCTATATCGATGGGCCGTTCCGCTTTCTGGAAAACAGGTGGCACTTTGAAAAAACCGGCGAGCGAAGCTCCATCATTCATTTCGTGTTGGACTACGAGTTCAAGTCGCGCGCCCTGGCGAGTCTGATGGGTGCGATGTTTGACCGAGCCTTCGCCAAATTCGTATCGGCTTTCGAGGCGAGGGCGGATGAACTCTACGGCAAGCAGGAAGAGAACTGATCAGATACCTCCGCGGATCACATCGAGTTCAAGTTCCTTGATTTTCTTACGCAGCGTGTTGCGGTTGAGGCCAAGCAGCTTTGCGGCTCGGATCTGATTGCCACGCGTGGCCTTCAGCGCGACCTGCAACAGAGGCACTTCGATTTCGCGCAACACGGTTTGGTAAAGGTCCTCCACCGGAGCATCTTCATCGCCGTTTTCCAGAACACCGGCGGCGAAAGCGGCGACTTTCGAGGAAAGATCCCGCTCCAGGTTTTCTTTGGCTGTGCTCATCTCCTGGCGGGGAAGCTCAATGCTGAGCTCGCCATCAATGAGCGTGCCGGTGATCTGATCCTGCGGGTAGAGCGCGGTTAGTCTTTGCACTAAATTTTCCAGTTCGCGAACATTTCCCGGCCAATTGTGCTGTTTGAGCCTGTCGATTGCCGAGCGGTCGAGCACTTTGGCGGGCAGGCCTTGCGCCGCCGCTTGCTGAAGAAAGTGACGCGCCAGATCGGGGATATCCTGTGCGCGCTCTCGCAAGGGAGGAAGCCGCAGCGGAACAACATTGAGCCGATAGAACAGATCTTCGCGAAACCGTCCTTTGGCGATCAGGCCGGCCAGATCCTGATGCGTTGCGGCCACAATACGCACATCGGTCGAAATCGGACGCCGTCCTCCAACAGTCGTATATTCGCCTTCCTGAAGAACCCGGAGAAGTCGGGTCTGAGCCTCCATGGGCATGTCGCCGATTTCGTCGAGAAACAGGGTTCCGCCATTGGCTTGCTCGAAGCGTCCGATGGAGCGGGCGTTGGCACCGGTAAACGCACCCTTCTCATGGCCGAAAAGCTCAGACTCGATCAGTTCATGCGGTATCGCGGCCATATTGATGGCAACGAAAGGCCCATGCTTGCGCTTACCGAACTGATGCAGCGCGCGCGCGACGAGTTCCTTGCCGGTGCCGGATTCACCATTGATCATGACGGTGAGATCGGTTTGCGTCATGCGCGCGATCAGGCGGTAAATGTCCTGCATGGCAGGGGAGCGACCAACGAGGGGCATGGTTTGCGCCTCGCCCTGCATGGGCATGTCGTTCTCGCGAGGCTGCGCCAGCGCCCGCCCCACCGTAGCGATCAGTTCATTAAGGTCGAACGGCTTGGGCAGATAATCATAGGCGCCGCGTTCAGTGGCTGTGATGGCGGTCATGAACGTGTTTTGAGCACTCATCACGATGACCGGGAGATCAGGCCGCACACGTTTCATCTGCGGCATGACGTCGAAGATGTTTTGATCCGGCATCACGACATCGGTGATCACCAGATCGCCTTCATCGCCATTCGTCCAGCGTAACAATGTGGCGGCGTTGGATGTCACGCGAACATCGTAGCCCTCGCGTGACAGGGCCTGCGACAAGACGGTGCGGATGCCCGCATCGTCGTCTGCAATGAGGATCTCAGCCAAGTTGCGCCTCCTTCCATGCGGGCAGCAGCACGGTGAAGGTCGTCGCGCCGGGCTTACTTTCGCAGGAGATTACTCCTCCATGATCTCCAACAATTTTGGCGACCAGAGCCAGCCCGAGGCCGGAGCCGTTCTGCTTGGAGGAGATGAAGGGGTCGAAAATATGCGCGCGCAGATCGTCAGGAATGCCGCAGCCATTGTCGCTGATGCTGAGAGCGATCGGCAAAGAGATGCGGTCACCCGAACCCGGAGATGTCACGCTCATGCCGGGCTTAAAAGCTGTTTCAAGCCGCAGGCGCGGTTTGGTAGCACCCGACATGGCTTCACAAGCGTTTTTGGCCAGGTTGAGAAACACCTGCACCAGCTGGTCTCGATTGCCGGATACTGGTGGCAGAGACGGGTCGTAATACTCTTCAATGGGCATTTCGGCGGCGAAACCGCTGGCCGCTGAAGCCTTAACCTGTTCCAGCACGGCATGAATGTTGACCGGGTCGCGCTCCACCGGGCGTTCGTCTGAAAAGACTTCCATGCGATCGACGAGACGCACGATGCGATCGGTCTCATCGGTGATCAGACGAGTCAGCGCCTGATCATCGGCGCTGCCATGTTTCTCCAGCAATTGCGCTGCGCCCCGTATGCCAGCCAAGGGGTTCTTGATTTCGTGGGCGAGCATGGCGGCGAGGCCGGTCACAGTGCGGGCCGCACCACGGTGGGTGAGCTGCCGGTCGAGAGTTTCCGCCATCGACCGCACTTGCAAAGATACAAGAAGATCATCGGTTCGATCGTGGATTGGCGCCACATACACATCGACAAAGACATCTTTTCCGATGCGTGGTGAGGAAACATCGATGCGATATTCGCTGACGGGTGCTCGCGAGCGACGCACTTGTTGCAGCAGTGCCCGGATAGGGCTGTCTTTGGGTATGAACTCAGAGAAGGAACGGCCCTGCAATTTGCCCGCGCTCGATTGCAGAAAAAACTCACCAGCCGCATTTACGAGAACGATATTTGCCGACCGATCGAGCATAAGAACCGGGTTCGGCAAGGCGTTGAGCATGGCCAGCGACATGCTTGTTGAGCCGTTTCGCTCTGCTGACGGGATCACGCAGCCTGCCTCGCATTTTCAGCGAGGGGCCCAGCGAAGACTATCCGGATCAACGACATGATCTGATAGACGTCCTGGGATGTCATCAGTTCCTTGCGGATGCCACCATCGATGGCCGACTGATCCAGCCATTGGCTGTACCAAGCCAGATGTTTGCGGGCATTTCGAAGGCCCAGAGCGACGCCATAATGCGCCAACATAGCCTCATAATGCTCGCCAACCAGCTCAGCGAAGGCCGACCCCCTTGGCTGCGCGACCGGGCTATGTCCATCAAGGTTCGCCCCGATCTGTCCGGGCAGCCATGGCGCACCATAGGAAGCGCGACCAATCATGACTGCATCGGCACCGCTAGCAGCCAGTGCCGCTCGGGCCTGTTGGGTGGATGCGATGTCGCCATTGACTACAAGAGGCAGGCTGGTTGCGTTGCGCACGTCCCGCACAAGCGACCAGTTTGCCTGACCCTTGTAAAACTGATTGCGTGTGCGCCCATGCACAGTGATCATCTGCACCCCGGCATCTTCTGCCAGGCGTGCCAGTTGCGGTGCGTTGATGGACGACTCATCCCAACCGAGCCGCATTTTCAACGTGACCGGCACGCTTGCAGTCTCGACAACGGCATCGATCAGTCTTCGGGCATGGTCGAGATCGCGCATGAGGGCAGAACCCGCATAGCCATTTGTCACCCGCTTTGACGGACACCCCATATTGATGTCGATGATGTCAGCGCCCGATCCCTCGGCGATGCTTGTTGCCTCGCGCATCCAGGCCGGGTCTTTGCCGGCAAGCTGAACCATGTGGACGGGAAGTCCGGCGTTCTCCACCTTCAGCCGCATCTCTTCCTGACCGCTGCTAAGCGCTTCGCTGGCTACCATTTCGCTGACAACCATTCCGGCTCCAAAACGCCATGCCAGCCGCCGAAAAGGCGCGTCGGAAACGCCCGACATTGGCGCAAGCAAAGCCCTGTTTCTCAGTCGAATGTCACCGACCGATACAGTTGATTGCATGAATTTTGTGCAACTCTCCCTCATGATGCTTTGATAAGCAGTCCTGCGATTGGGCGCAAGCGGTTGCTGATGCTTGGCGGCCATGCCAAAGCGAAAAGATGCAGACACGGGCAAAAACAGCAGTGGTCATAGTCGCGGCGGGTCGTGGGTCGCGCATGGGTGACGATGCGGGACCCAAGCAATACCGAATGCTAGGTGGCCGCAGTGTCTTGCAAAGGGCGCTGGACTTTTTTTTGACCGAAGGCGAAATCAGCCAATGCGTTGTGGTCATTCACCGGGATGATGGGGATCTTTATCGCCAAGGCACTGTCGAACATGACAAACTGCTCGAGCCGGTATCGGGTGGCGCCACGCGCCAGGCCTCCGTTCTTGAAGGGCTGCGCGCATTGAAGGTGCATGCACCGCAAAACGTGCTTATCCATGACGCAGCGCGTCCGTTTGTGGATGCCAGCACCATTGCGCGCGTGATCGGTGGCATCACGCCGCAACAGGCGGCATTGCCCAGTTTGCCCGTGGCGGACACGGTGAAACGCGGTGCTGATGGCCTGGTCGTTGAAACCGTCGAGCGCAATGGTCTTTATGTGGCCCAAACGCCGCAGGGCTTTGACTTTCCAACAATTTTGGCCGCGCATGAATCTGCAGCCATGAAAGGCTTGGACAGTTTCACAGATGACTGCGCACTGGCGGAATGGGCGGGGCTGAAAGTTGCTCTTGTCGAGGGCAATCGCGACAATATGAAGATTACCACGAGGCAAGACATGCAGGCGGCACAGGCAAAAACAGCCACAGCCCCCGATATTCGCGTCGGTCACGGCTATGACACGCATCGCTGGGCCGTGGGAAAATCGCTTTGGCTGTGCGGTGTGCAACTCGATCACGACCGCGGGTTGGACGGCCATTCCGATGCGGATGTCGGGCTGCATGCGCTTACAGATGCGCTGCTTTCCGCCATTGCCGACGGAGACATCGGTTCACATTTTCCGCCAAGCGATCCGCAATGGAAGGATGCTCGTTCCCGGCAATTTCTGGAGCACGCGGCGCGACGGGTCCGCGAGCGCGGTGGCCAGATCACGCATTGCGATGTGACGCTGATTTGTGAAGCGCCCAAGATCGGTCGGCATCGAGATGCGATGCGTGCTGAAATCGCCGATTGCATCGGCATCGAAGTCGCGAGAGTGGGGGTGAAGGCAACCACCAATGAACGGCTTGGCTATGTCGGGCGGGAAGAGGGTATGACCGCCCTCGCGACGGCAACTGTGGTGATGAGCCATGTCGGTTGAAACGCTTGCTGCAAAGTTGGTGGCGCTGGCATCGCAACGCGGTGTGATGGTCGCCACTGCCGAATCCTGCACGGGCGGGTTGATCGCCGCTTCCATCACTGAGGTGCCCGGGTCTTCGGCGGCCCTTGATCGCGGATTCGTCACCTATTCAAATCCGGCAAAAATTGCCATGCTGGGTGTTCCCGAAAGCCTTATCGCGGCGCATGGAGCGGTGTCTGCACCCGTCGCCGAGGCCATGGCGCAGGGCGCTTTGAACCACTCAGACGCCCAGTTTGCCGTGGCCGTTACCGGAATTGCCGGGCCGGGTGGTGGCACTGCGCACAAGCCGGTTGGGCTGGTTTATGTCGGTGTTGCCAGCACGGACGCTGGTGTAGCGGCCATTGAGTACAGGTTTCAGGACGCGCATCCAGATGCAAGCCGTGCGCAGATCAGGGCCTTGACAGTCGATGCGGCTTTGACCGGACTGCTTGAGGCTTTGCAGCGCTAACCATAGCGATGTGAATTGCTGTTGAGCAGCCGCGTGATCCCGTCATGGTTGTTGCAATCTCGCCACATTTCGTTGCAAATTCGCAACATTGTCTCCAGTCAGGCTGTTTGCCGATCCATGACGTCCGCCGACATCGCACCGGGTAAACTTGTGCTCGACCCGGCCCGTCAGGGTCCGTCGACACTGCGTTATGCGCGAAAATTCGGCTTGGCTGTGGTGATCGTGGCCATCGCCTTTGGATTTGCCTCCTTTCTGATCCTGCTGGGGCTCACTCCGCTGGAACCGACGGGCACCGTTATCCTCACTGTTCTTTCGATCAATGCGGTGTTTGTCGGCATTATGCTGCTTCTTGTCGTACGGGAAGTGCGCGTTTTGCTGCTGGCGAGGCGCCGGGGGCGTGCAGCGGCCCGCATGCATATTCGCATCGTCGGCCTGTTTGGGGTCGTGGCAGCCTTTCCAGCAATCGTGGTCGCAATAGTTGCCGGAATTACGCTCGATCTGGGCCTGGATCGCATTTTTGATAATCGCACCCGCACGATTGTCGACAACTCCATTTCCGTGGCGCAATCCTATGTCGATCAGGCAACCAGTTCGCTCAATGGCCATGCGGTGAATATGGGCTTGTTTATGAACCGCAATTTGGATCGCTTGCGGCTCGATCCGCGCGGGTTCCAGGACATTATGACAGGGCAGGCGCGCGCGCGGGGCTTGGTCGGCGTCTCGATTGTTCGCCAGGATGGGACGGCAACCCTGGAGGCCAATATTCCCTCGCAGTCGAGCATTCCGCCGCCTGAAACCGGTCTGCTTGATTTAGCGGCAGACGGTCGGCCGGCGTGCATTCAGCCGCGCACGCAAAATCTCGCAATGTGCGCCTTCAAACTCTCCGGTTTTGCCGATGACCGCTACCTTTATGCGGTGAGTTCCGTCGATCCAGCGGTCCTCAACTCCATTCAGTTGATGCGCGAAATCACCCAGGAATACGAGGTGCTGGAGAGCGGACGTTTGCCACTTCAGATTGCGTTTGCGCTTTTGTATGTTGGCATCTGCCTTACGATCTTGCTGTCCGCAATATGGATGGGAATTGCCGTGGCGGATCGACTTGTGGAGCCGATCCGGCGGCTGATTTCAGCGGCGGATGAGATTGCGGCGGGCAATCTTGCTGTCACCGTTCCTGCATCAAAGTCGGAAGGCGAATTGCGGTCGCTGACGGACACATTCAACCTGATGACACTGGAACTGCGCTCGCAGCGCGACGAGATTCTCGACAATCAAGAACAGATCGACAATCGCCGCCGTTTCACCGAGGCCGTGCTGTCCGGCGTCACGGCCGGCGTTATCGGCATCAGCGCGGAAGGGCGTGTGGCCATTGCCAATCGGTCGGCCTTGCGGGTGCTCGCAGATGAAAATGCCGAACTGGTTGGCAAGCGGCTGGAGAAGGTCAGCCCCGAACTCGCGGCCGTGCTGGAGGCGGCGAAGTCGGCAAGAAAGGCGGATCACCGCGAGCAGATCACGCTTATGCGCGGCGGAGAAGAGCGGACATTAAACGTGCAGGTGACGGGGGACACCAAGACCGGTCAGGAAGAATCCCGTGTCATCACCATTGATGACATCACGGACCTTGTTTCCGCCCAGCGGACCTCCGCCTGGGCGGATGTCGCCCGTCGCATCGCGCACGAAATCAAGAATCCGCTGACGCCGATACAACTGTCAGCCGAGCGCATCCGCCGACGCTACGGCAAGGTGATCACGCAGGACCGCGAAGTCTTTGACCAATGCACGGACACGATTGTGCGGCAGGTCGCGGATATCGGCCGTATGGTGGACGAGTTCTCGTCTTTCGCACGCATGCCCAAGCCGAGCATGGTCGAAGGTGATCTGGCGGAAGCCGTTCGAGAGGCGGTCTTCCTGCTGAAAGTTTCAAATCCCGACATTTCCTTCGAAGTCGATCTTGGCACCCAACCACTATTTGCGCGCTTCGACACAAGGCTTTTGACGCAGGCTTTCGGCAATTTGGTCAAAAACGCGACGGAAGCCATGGAAGATGTCGTCTTTGAAGAGGGTGAGGGGCCGTGCATCGACATTCGGGCGTCCCAATCCGGTGATCGCCATGTCATCGATGTCATCGACAACGGCAAAGGCCTGCCTGCTGAAAACCGCCAGAGGCTTTTGGAACCCTACATGACAACGCGGGAAAAGGGCACGGGACTCGGCCTCGCCATTGTTGGCAAGATTGTAGAAGAGCACCATGGATCGATTGAGTTGCGCGATGCGCCGAGTGTCGCGCAGGGGGGACGTGGCGCCATGGTGCGTGTGTCGCTGCCCGCCTTGCAGGCTCTTTCCGACACCCACGACATGAGTGCAAGTAGCGTAGAGGAGGGGCCCGATGGCCGCTGACATTCTGGTTGTTGATGACGAGGCCGATATTCGCGACCTCGTATCGGGCCTGTTGGAAGATGAGGGGCACGAAACGCGCACGGCTCGCAACAGCGATACCGCTTTGGCTGCGATTGCCGAGCGGCGACCATCTATGATCTTTCTTGATATCTGGTTGCAGGGTAGCCGCCTCGACGGACTGGAACTGCTCGACGAGATTCGCAAAATTCACACCGATCTGCCGGTGGTGGTGATTTCAGGCCATGGCAATATCGAGACGGCCGTATCCGCCATCAAGCGCGGGGCTTACGACTACATCGAGAAGCCTTTCAAGGCGGATCGTTTGATTCTGCTTGCCGAACGCGCCTTGGAGACTGCGGGTCTGCGCAAACAGGTGAAGGACCTCGAAAGACGAGCGCCTGATTCTCCTGAGATGATCGGGTCTTCCGTGGTGATGAACCAACTTCGTGCAACAATTGAAAAAGTTGCTCCAACCAATTCACGCATCATGATTGTTGGACCTTCAGGTGCGGGCAAAGAAACGGTTGCGCGAGCCATTCACAAACAGTCCTTGCGCGCCGACGGTCCATTTGTGGTGCTGAATGCTGCTGCCATCACACCTGATAATATGGAAATCGAGCTGTTCGGAGTTGAAGCCGGCGAGGGGCGTGACGCAAAGGTCGGTGCGCTCGAAGAGGCGCATAAGGGGACGTTGTTGCTCGACGAAATCGCTGAGATGCCGCGGGAGACCCAAAACAAGATATTGCGGGTGCTGGTCGAGCAAAAGTTTCAGCGTGTCGGCGGTGTCAACAAGGTCGCGGTCGATGTTCGGGTGTTGTCTTCGACATCGATCGATCTTCAGGAACGCATCGCCCAGGGTGAGTTTCGCGAGGATCTGTTCCACCGACTTGCCGTTGTGCCGGTCAGCGTGCCCGGCCTTGCGGAGCGCCGCGAAGACGTGCCGGAACTGATCGATGCCTTCATGGCGCAGATCGAGGCGCAGACCGGTGTGAAGGCCTGCATCATCGGCGAGGATGCGATGGCCATTCTGCAATCGCATTCATGGCCGGGAAATCTGCGTCAGCTGCGCAACAATGTGGAACGATTGATGATCCTCTCGCGTGGGGAGGACGGGGAAGCGGTCAGCGCCGATAAATTGCCAGGCGAAATCAGCGACATGCTCCCGCGCACCCCGGGTATGGGTGACGGGCAACTCATTTCGCTGCCTCTGCGCGAGGCGCGCGAAGTGTTTGAGCGCGATTATCTGGTCGCGCAGATCACCCGCTTTGGAGGCAATATCTCAAGAACGGCGACCTTTGTGGGCATGGAACGATCTGCCCTGCATCGTAAATTGAAGTCGCTTGGCATATAAGGGCCGCCTGCACAGGGATCGCGGAGCTGCACGCGCAGTGACAAACCTATGAAACTCATCATTTGCGGGGCCGGCCAGGTTGGCTACGGCATTGCTGAGCGTCTGTCGTCGGAGGGCAATGATGTCACCGTGATCGACAATTCTGCCTCACTAGTTCAGAAAATTCGCGATCAGCTCGATGTGCGCGGAATTGTTGGGCACGGTTCACAGCCGGACATTCTGGAGGCCGCCGGGTCCGAAGACGCCGACATGGTCATCGCGGTGACACTGTATGACGAGGTCAATATGGTGGCCTGCCAGGTGGCGCATTCCCTTTTCAACGTGCCGGTGAAGGTCGCTCGGATCAGGGCTCAAAACTACCTGCAATCGCATTATCGCGATTTGTTTTCGCGTGAGCATATGCCGATCGACGTAATCATTTCACCCGAGATTGAGGTTGGTGAGATGGTGCTGCGGCGCATCGCCTTGCCGGGCGCGACCGATGTTGTTCAGTTCGCTGATGGCCATATGTCGATGATCGCCATCGAGTGTATGGAGGACTGTCCGGTCATCGATACGCCGTTGGGCCAGTTGAGCGAGTTGTTTCCCGACCTTTCGGCGGTTGTGGTTGGGCTCTACCGCAATGGGCAGTTGTTCGTTCCGCACGTCACAGACGGCATGATTGCGGGTGATCTTGCCTATGTTGTGGTGCGCAGCGACCGGGTTCGGCGCACACTCAATATTTTTGGCCATGAGGAACCGGCTGCTAGCCGCATCGTCATCGTGGGCGGCGGCAATATCGGGCTTTACGTTGCCGCTGCCATTGAGTCCCGCCAAAGGCATGCTCGGGTCAAAGTGGTTGAAAATTCACGCGAAAGGGCTGTCGACATTGCGGATCAGTTGGCACGCACCGTGGTGTTGCATGGCAGCGCGCTAGATCAGCAGATCTTGTTGGAAGCTGACGTTGAGCATGCCGATCTGATGGTTGCGCTGACCAATGATGATCAGGTGAATATTCTTTCAAGCGTCATGGCCAAAAGGCTGGGCTGTGAGGCGAATCTCGCTCTGCTCAACAATACGAGCTACTACGAATTCACCAAGACGCTTGGCATTGACGCTCATCTCAATCCGCGATCGGTGACCATCTCAAAAATTCTCCAGCATGTGCGGCGCGGACGCATTCGCGGCGTGCACTCCGTGCAAAACGGCGCTGCCGAGATAATTGAGGCCGAAGCGCTGGAAACGTCCACACTGGTTGGAACGCCGTTGCGCGAGTTGGACCTTCCTGATGGTGTTCGCATTGGTGGAATTTATCGGGGCGACGAGGCTCATGTGCCCGATGGCGGTACGGTGATCCAGGCCAAGGATCGCGTAGTGATGTTTGCAACCGCCGAACGCGTCAAGCAGGTTGAGCAGATGTTTCGGGTCAGTCTGGACTTCTTCTGACCAAGAGGACACGACGCCAATGCTTGCAGTCCTGTTCTACTGCGCCTGCCTTGGGCTGATGATGACGGCCTCGCTTGCCGGGCCCATTTTTGTGGGGCTGTTGAACAGCGAGTATGACGTGGCACTGCGTCTTTCGATCTACCTTCTTTTGGGCGGCTTTCTTTTTGCCGCACTGGTTCTGGGAATTTTGCACCGGCAACGACGCATGCCCCGGATCGGGAGGCTGGCGCTCGTCGCGCTTGTTTGGCTCACGCTGCCTTTGGTCGCTGCGATACCGATATTTGACATATCGGCACTCAATTTTTCCGATTCCATGTTCGAAGCAGTGTCTGGCTTGACGACATCAGGGTCGAGCGTGATCCAGACCCTGGAGACCTGGCCTCGCGCACTGATATTCTGGCGATCCCAATTGCAGTGGTTTGGGGGGTATTTGTGGATCATCAGCCTGATCCTGATCGTGGCGCCGCTCGGTATTGGCGGTTTGACCAGCCACACACGCACATTGATCGCGCATTCCGATCAGGCGCAGGTGCAGCGACGTATGGTGCAGCTGGCCGGGCGATTCGCGATCATCTATGTCGGATCGACCGCCTTGTCCTTTCTGGCGTTTTTCCTGACAGCCGTATCGGCATCAGATGCCGTGCTGCTTGCCATGGCAGCCATCTCGACGGGAGGCTTTTTGCCGTTTGAGACAACGCTGGATCAGGTTCTCGGTCGCGTTGGCATGGTGATTTTTGGCTTGTTCCTGCTGCTCGGCGCGACCAGCATTTTCTGGCAAAGCATGCTGCTTGGCGGCGAGTTCAAGAGACTTGGCCGGCATCGCGAAAGCTATTCCATCATTGCCTTGACGATCGCACTGGCGCTGTTGGTCACGGTTCTGATCGCAACCGGCTCGGCAAATGAGCAGGGTGCGATCGTGACCGCGCTTGCCGAAGGGTTTCTGGCCGCATCCAGTCTGGTGGCAACGTCCGGTGTTGAATCACGCCCCGGCGTTTTCGCGCTTTTGCCGCTCGTTGTGGTGTTGTTTGTCGTGTTCCTGGGTGCGAGTGCCTATTCGACATCCGGCGGCATCAAGCACTACCGACTGGGTGCCATGTTCGTGCAAAGCTGGGGTGAGTTGGACAAGCTGATTTATCCAAATGCCGTCCGTTCGCGCCATTTTGGAACTGCGACGCGCGATATTGAAGTTATGAAGGCGATTTGGAGCTTCTTCCTGGCCACTTTGCTGGTGATCGGTCTCGGTACGATCATCATCGCATCAAGTGGAGTGGAGTTTGAGGCTGCGCTCACGGCGACGGTGGTGAATTTTTCCACCGCAGGACCGGTCTATGAATCCGGTTGGGCAGCGCCGGATATGCCGGACTGGCCAGACTACCATGCCTTCTCGGCAGCGTCGAAATGGGCGCTGATGGCCGTCATGCTGCTGGGGCGCCTTGAAGTGCTGGCCATATTTGGTCTGTTCAGCTTCAGTTTCTGGCGCACCGATTGGGCAGAAAGACGGGTGCGACCCGGCAGCGTTGCGAAATGACGGTCTGCATCTATATTGAGGCTGGAGCGGTGAGCAAAGAAGGTCGGGGTCATGCCTGAAAAACAACAAAACCTGCAGGATGCCTTTCTTAACAATGTGCGAAGAAACAAGATTTCACTGACCATTTTTCTGGTTAACGGTGTCAAACTGACGGGAATCGTCACCTGGTTTGACAATTTTTGCTTGTTGTTGCGTCGAGATGGCAATTCTCAACTGGTTTACAAGCACGCGATCTCAACGATCATGCCCAGCGAGCCGCTGCGCATTTTCGACGGTGAAGAGAACGGCTGACCTCCGCGTAGTGAGTTTTTCGAATCGAACCCACCGGTAAAAATCGCTTTCAGATCGATGAAGCACAGCGCGGCTCAACGGGCCGTGTCATCGTTATTGTGCCCCTGCTGAAGTCGCTGAGGTCCGACTCCGGCGACATGATGTCACGCGAGTTGCGCTCGCAGGAATCGCGACTGGAGGAGGCGCAAGGGCTCGCCGCCGCCATTCGGCTCGATGTGGTCCATAGCGGCATCGCTGCCCTTCAAAACATCAATCCGGGCACGCTGCTTGGCACCGGCAAGGTGGACGAGATCAAGGGCATCGTGGCCGCACTGGATGCAGGGCTGGTCGTCGTGGATCATCCGTTGACGCCGGTGCAGCAGCGCAATCTGGAACGAGCCTGGAAAGCCAAGGTTCTCGACCGGACCGGCCTCATTCTGGAAATTTTTGGCGCACGCGCGCAGACCAAAGAGGGGCGTTTGCAAGTTGAACTCGCGCATCTCGACTACCAGCGGGGCCGTTTGGTGCGGTCCTGGACCCATCTTGAGCGGCAGCGCGGCGGCGGCGGCGGCTCAGGGGGCTTTCTTGGCGGACCCGGGGAAACTCAGATTGAGTCCGACAGACGGCAATTGCAGGAACGCATCAATGCGCTGAAGCGCGATCTTGAAAAGGTACGCAGAACACGCTCGCTGCACCGCGCCAAGCGCAAACGTGTGCCGCATCCGGTCGTGGCGCTTGTCGGCTACACCAATGCGGGCAAATCGACACTGTTCAACCGGCTCACAGACGCAGGGGTCGTCGCCAAGGACATGCTGTTTGCCACTTTGGACCCGACGCTGCGGCGTCTGGAATTGCCGCAGGGCACGTTGGCCATCTTTTCCGACACCGTTGGTTTTGTCTCCGATCTGCCCACTCATCTTGTCGCAGCGTTTCGCGCAACGTTGGAAGAGGTGATCGAGGCAGATCTTATTTTGCATGTGCGGGATGCGGCCAATCCAGACAATGCTGCGCAGGCGCAGGACGTCTACGCCATTCTCGATCAGCTGGGGATCGGGGATGATGGTCACCGCAACGTTGTCGAGGTGTGGAACAAGATCGACCTGCTGGACGCAGATCATCTGGCAACAATGCAGCAAGTCAGACCCAGGGAAGACGGTCCCTATTTCGTCTCCGCCATCACCGGGGAGGGAACCGACGCGCTGCTGACAATGGTCGAGCAACGAGTTGGCGGCGATCGCACTCTGCGCGAGATTTCCTTACCGCTTGATCGGATGCGCCATTTGAACTGGATCTATTCCAACACACAGGTGGTGGACCGAAAGGATCAGGAGGACGGGTCTGTGGATCTCACCCTACGCGTCGCTCCTACCATGAACGCGGCGCTGGACGAGCGGATAGGCCAAAACGACGTCTGACTCCGCGTCGCGCCTCAGCCTGCGCTTTCCGAGTTCTTGGCTGTGACCCATGCGGCTTCCATCTCATCCAGACTGGCCTCTTTCAATTTGTCGCCGAAAGCGTTCTCGACGTCTGCAAATCTTCTGCGAAACTTTCCGTTGCAGCGTCGCAGCGCCGAGCCGGGGTCGATATCAAGGTGACGGGCAAGATTGACCAGCGTGAAGAAGAGATCACCGATTTCATCTTCCAGCGCGTCGCGATCATGGTTGTTGAGGGCTGTTTCGGCTTCAGCCGTTTCTTCGCGGAGCTTGGCGATAACCGCTTGCGGATCATTCCAGTCAAAACCGACTTTTGCGGCCTTCTGTTGAAGTTTGAGTGCCTCGAGCAGCGGCGGCATGGCGGCGGGAACGGCATCGAGCAGCGCGCCATCCTCTTTCTTTGGTGGCAAGCCAGCCTTGGCGCGACGCTGCGCGCGCTCGGTCTTTTCCTGCGCTTTGATGCGGTCCCAGGCCCCCTTGGCCATGCCTGCTGTGCGAGCGTCCTCGTCGCCAAAGACATGCGGATGGCGACGGATCATCTTCGTGGTGATGGCTTCCACCACTTCGCCAAAGTCAAACGCGCCTTCTTCCCTGGCCATCTGGGCATGAAAGACGGTTTGCAAGAGAAGGTCGCCCAACTCTTCGCGCAAATCGTCCATGTCATCGCGCTCAATCGCATCGACAACCTCATAGGTCTCCTCAATCGTATAGGGGACTATGGTTCGAAAGGTTTGCTCAACATCCCAGGGACAGCCCGTGTCGCGATCCCGAAGGGCGGCCATGATCTCCAACAGCCGCGAAATGTCGCGCGACGGCTGCACGATCAGCGCGGCCCAGCGCTGGGCAGGAAGCGATTGATCAACAACACCATGTGCCTGTCTCTCGACTTGCCGCTGTTTTCACCAAGAATGACACCCACCACGCTTTTGCCGCGGGCGCGCACCGATGTAACCAGATTGAATCCGGAAGCACGGGTGTAACCGGTCTTGATCCCATCGGCCCCGCGCACTTTGCCCAAGACCTTGTTGTGGCCACGGATTGTTTTGCCCCGGAAGGCGAACGAGCGGCGCCCGAAATAGTGGTAATGCTGCGGGTAACGCTTTCGCAGAATGATACCGAGCTTGGCCATGTCGCGGGCGGTGGTCACTTGCCGCTTGTCCGGCAGGCCGGAAGCATTGCGAAATGTGGTTGACTTCATGCCAAACGAACGCGCCTTGGCCGTCATGCGCCGCGCGAATGCGGCTTCGCTCCCGGCCAAAAACTCCGCCACTGCATAGGCAACATCATTGGCAGATTTCACTGCAAGCGCCTGCAGAGCCTTATCAACCGTGATGGAGGACCCGTCCTTGAGCCACAGTTTGGAGGCGGGCTGTCTGGCCGCACGAGAGGACACCGGAATGAGGGTGGACTTCGAAATCTGACCACGATCAAGCGCTTCGAACAGCATGAGCATGGTCATCATCTTGGTCAACGATGCGGGAAAGCGGATTGCATCAGGCCGTGTTGAATGCAGGACCCGACCACTATTGCCGTCGACCACAATGGCGGCATAGCGCGCGCTTGGCGGAACGAATGGGGCCGTGTTGAGTACGCTGGTGGTCGTGCATGCCGACACAAGGGTGAGGGCCGCCAGCATGGCGCATAAAACCGGCAAGCGCGAAAGAACGGAAGGCGCGGATACGGATGATCGCTTCATAAACACAATCAATGGGTCCTAGCCCGATCTTCGATGTCAAAGCAGCAAACACCTGCAATGCAGGCTTGCGAATACCGCGACATGAATCACCATGAACGCCCCTCAGCGGCTTCCTTTGCCGCAACGCGGCGCAGCTAGCAAGAGCCAATAACGGCTGGACGGTTTCAAAGCCTTGCTGCTTCAACAGTCGCGCTGTCGCGGCTGCAGATGGCAACCGCAATCTGTGCCGCCAAATTTGCATTGTTCAGCACAAGCGCGATGTTGGTTTCCAGTGATCGTTCCTCGCTCAGCTCAAAAATGCGTTGCAAAAGAAAAGGCGTTACATCCTTGCCGGTCACGCCTTTCGTCTTTGCTTCGCCGAGAGCCTTGGCGATGTAGGTGTCGACCTCCTCGCGCGGCAATTCGGCTTGTTGCGGCACCGGATTGGCGACGATCGTGCCGCCTCCAACGCCCATCGCTGTGCGCATAGCAGCATGGTCTGCAATCTCCTGAACGGAATCGAGGCGCAGGGGAGCACTCAGCCCACTTTCTCGCGACCAAAAGGCAGGAAGTTCGTCGCAACCATATCCAATTACAGGAACGCCGTTGGTTTCAAGAACTTCCAGCGTTTTTTCAAGATCAAGAATCGCCTTAGCCCCCGCGCATACCACGATCACGTCGCTGCGTGAGAACTCCTCCAAGTCGGCGGAAATGTCGAAGCTCTCCTCGGCACCTTTATGAACGCCGCCTATCCCGCCCGTGGCAAATACGCCAATCCCTGCGAGTTTGGCTGCCATCATTGTCGCCGCGACGGTGGTGGAGCCGGTCCGCCTCTGCGACATGGCGAAAGCGAGGTCTGCCCTCGACAGTTTCATCACATCATCGGTTTGAGCCAATTGTTCCAGCGCATGATCTGCCAAACCGATGCACAATTCGCCATCGATGACGGCGATGGTGGCCGGTGTGGCGCCTTGCCCGCGCACTTCTGCCTCCACACGGTGGGCGGTTTCCAGATTTTGTGGAAAGGGCATGCCATGGGTGATGATGGTCGATTCAAGAGCGACAACCGGGGCGCCTGCTTGCAAAGCTTGCGCAACGGCATGGCTGGGTTTGGCCAGACTGTTGACTGCTTCCGTATCGCTCAAGGGGCCACCTCACTGGCACGCATTTTCGTCATTCCAATAGCTTGAGCGAGGTCGGATCGCCATGGGCCTTCGACCTGCAAAACCGCTTGCGCCGCCAGGACGCCTTGACGAACAGCCGTCTTGAGATCAGCGCCGCCGGTGAGGGTGGACAAGGTTGCCGCCACCAGAGCATCACCCGCACCTGTTACATCGGTAATTTGGGCAGTGCGGGCGATGTTCAGTTCGTCGCTCACGCCATGGCGAACGATCCCCACAGCATCGGCTCCACTTGTGACGACGGCTTGCGCAATACCGTCGGCAGACAGCGCGCTCAGATGCGCGTTCATGCTTGCGTCTTTTGGAGCATGCGTCAGGGCGGAGGCCTCGGAACGGTTGCAAAAAAGCATGTCGATCCTGGAAAGTACGGGAAGCAGACGAGGCGCCTTTGCTGCAGAAACGCTCAATGCAACCAGACGAGGCCGCTCTTGCAGCCGCTCGCATTGCCCAACCAAGGCCTCGATGGCACCACTGTGCAGATTAGCGTCGATGATCAGCGTGTCGTCCGCCTTCAGACTTGCGATCCTCGGCTCCGCCACACTTGCTTGAAAGGCTTCGCAGATCGCCATGTCGTTGACCGCAATGGCAAGATCGCCATCCGGGTTCAGCAAGGCGGTATAGCTCGCCGTTGCCAATTCGCTGTCCACTCGTAGATGTGGTGTGACCCCGCGACGCCTCAGTTCCGCGGCGATATGTCGTCCGGCATCATCATCGCCGACGCTGCTGATGACATGCGCATTTTCACCGAAAGCAGCGAGGTTGCTGGCCACATTCAGCGCAGCGCCGCCGAGCGTCTCAATGCCCCGTGCCGGATTTGAGCACCCCATGACCAGAGGCGTGGACGCGCGGAAGCTTCGGTCAACGCCGCATGCTCCCACCACGACAAGGCGGGGGCGCCTTTGCATTGATTGAAGTTTGGCCAGCATGGTTTGCGGTTAGGAGAGAATTGAAGGCACCTACATTCACGTCTCTAAGAAGTGGTTGCAGACTTACCTTTGGGAGTTCGAGTTTCGTGCGAGCCTTCGCCGTGAACCTCACTTGATGCTGGAACTTCTCTTACAGGCGTTTCCCCGTCCAGCGGTGGCTTTGACACCATTGCGGTAAGGAGTTTGTCGAAGCGTTCCTGTTCGGTCATGAACTATGCTGGCCTTCCCAGCCTAATGCTCATGGCTGTTTCTGACACATTAAAAGCCATGGCCAATTCATGCACCGTATTTAGTCCGTTCGATCTGGCGACTGCGATCAAATGACGAGGCATCAGTATGTCAGCCGCAAGCGCGTTGGCCTCCCACTCTTGTTTGTTGCTAAGCCCACTTCGATACAGATAGTCGTCAAACATCTCATCGCCAATTTTGTCACGATGCAAAACAAAATGAGCGATTTCATGGGCTATCGTAAATCTGCGGCGAACTTCATGATGATCGGCATTGACATCAATCGCATATCCAGACGAACCCCCGTCCTCAAATGACCGATAAATTCTGCCGGAGATTGTGTCCGGCAACCCGCTTGCCTTATAAACCTCAATACCCAACGCAGTAGCGATTGGAACGGTTTGAACTGGGTATTGGCGCTGATGATTCGCCAAAATTTCATTGAAGGTTGAATATGCAGTCATAATTCTCCTCCCTCTTTTTGGCGTTTCACATTTCCCCTATCTAAGCCCTGTAAGTCAGGCTCTTGCGTTGACTCCGCATGGGCTTCACGTTTGGCGCGTTCCACTTCATATGCTCGTTCAGCAACATCTTTTGCCACCTCTACGGCACGCTTCTCCGCACTCACCTGGATCGCGCCGTACCCCACGAACCCAAAAACACCTAATCCAACAGCGAGCGTTGCTAAGATAATTTCGAAAAGCTGAAAGTGCAGCGCATACAGATTTTCCGGCGCGATCTTGTTCGCGGGCATGTTGCCTGCCCAATAAGTCATGACCCAAGATAGCGCGACAAATACGTTGAAGATGGTCGCCAAAACCAGCGTCACGACAACCCATCTTGGCCATTTGATGCCGCCCACCCAGTTCCTCGACTCATATAGTGGCCAATTATGACATTGGAGCACGAAACGGGGATAAAGGGGAGTCATCCGCATCTATATCGTATGTTCCCTATATGTTTTACATGCTCAAAGGGGATAATTGCGCGCAGGTGTTTCAGGAACTTAATGTGAACAAATTCTGTAAAGCGCGTTTTTTCAACACCCTAGATGTGTTGCACAATAAGAACAAAACTGGTACACTCGAAAAATTGCAACGGATCAGTTCCCGTGAAATAAGGATACGAGACGATGGCGACGCCAAAGCTGAAAGTGGTTGAGGACGATCAGGTGGACAACAAATCCAAGGCTTTGGAAGCCGCGCTCGGTCAGATTGAGCGCGCCTTTGGCAAGGGCTCAATCATGCGACTTGGGGCCAATGAGCAGGCCGTCGAGATTGAAACGATCCCGACCGGTTGCCTGGGTCTCGATATCGCGCTTGGCGTGGGTGGTTTGCCCAGGGGGCGCATCATTGAGATTTACGGGCCGGAATCGTCCGGCAAGACCACTTTGGCGCTTCATTGCGTGGCAGAAGCTCAAAAAAGCGGCGGCATTTGCGCGTTCGTGGATGCCGAGCATGCTCTCGATCCGGTCTATGCCCGAAAGCTCGGTGTCGATCTGGAAAATCTTCTGATATCGCAGCCAGATACCGGGGAACAGGCTTTGGAAATCGCGGACACTCTGGTCCGGTCCGGGGCTTGCGACATTCTGGTGGTCGATTCTGTAGCTGCGCTCACCCCGCGTGCTGAGATTGAAGGTGAAATGGGCGCGTCACTGCCCGGTTTGCAGGCGCGGCTGATGAGTCAGGCGCTTCGGAAACTGACCGCGTCGATTTCACGCTCCAACACGATGGTGATCTTCATCAACCAGATTCGCATGAAGATCGGCGTCATGTTCGGTTCGCCGGAAACGACGACCGGTGGCAATGCGTTAAAATTTTATTCTTCCGTGCGCCTCGACATTCGCCGCATCGGCGCCATTAAGGATCGCGATGATGTGGTGGGCAATCAGACCCGCATCAAAGTGGTCAAGAACAAACTTGCTCCCCCCTTCAAGCAGGTCGAGTTCGACATCATGTATGGCGAAGGTGTCTCGCGAATGGGTGAGTTGATCGATCTGGGCGTAACAGCCGGGATTGTCGAGAAATCCGGGGCGTGGTTTTCCTATGACAGTCAGCGGCTGGGGCAGGGGCGGGAAAACGCAAAAACCTTCCTGAAGGAAAATCCTGAAATTGCGGATGAGATCGAAACCGCGATCCGCAAAAATGCCGGACTGATCGGTGAGAAGCTGCTCGATGAACCGACCGGCAAGGATGAGGATGGTGTGGAACCCGATTTCGGAGCCGAAGCCGGGTGACTAGAGCAAATCTCGCCCAGATTGAATCGTTTGAGCGCAGAGAGTTTGTGGCCTGACAAGGCGCGTGCGACGCCGTGGTGCGGGCACCACAAGCTCGTGCGCAACACAGTCAGGGCGCAAAGAA
>JAPPOQ010000004.1 GCA_028817895.1 Ahrensia sp. | reverse complement strand
ATCGCTCTGCGGTGTTCTCCTTGCCAGATCGAAAAATCCATCCCATCAAACTGCTCCAATCTGGACGAGACTTGCTCTAGGCTGCGCCCGACTGCATGGCGGGCATCTGCAACAAATTGCGGGTTGCGGTTGCAACATCCTGCTGGCGCATCAGGCTTTCGCCGATCAGAAAGGTGGTCACGCCAATCTTCGCCATGCGTGCCAGATCTTGCGGATTGAACAGTCCGGATTCGCTGACCACGAGACGGTCTTCGCCGACCATCGGAGCCAGGGTCTCGCTCGTGGCCAAATCGACACGGAAGGTTTTGAGGTCGCGATTGTTTATGCCGATCAGGGGCGACGATAGTGTGAGCGCACGCTCCATTTCCGCCTTATCATGCACTTCGATCAGTGCATCCATGCCCAATTCGAAAGCCGTCTCCTCAAGTGCCCCGGCGGTGTCATCATCAACCGCTGCCATGATGATGAGAATGCAATCGGCTCCCCATGCTCTCGCTTCATGAACCTGATAGGTGTCGTAGAGAAAATCCTTGCGCAAACAGGGCAGGGTGGTAGCGTTCCGGGCCTGCATCAGGAACTGCGGCGCGCCCTGGAAAGAGGGTGCATCGGTGAGCACAGAAAGACAGGCGGCTCCGCCTTTCTCATAAGCTTGGGCGAGAGCGGGCGGGTCGAAGTCTTCCCGAATCAGACCTTTGGACGGGCTAGCCTTTTTGATTTCCGCAATCAGCCCATAGTCGCCGCCTTGTTGTTTGGCATGCAGGGCTTTCGCAAAACCGCGTGGAGTGGAAACGTCCCGCCCGGCCGCCTTCAGTTCTGCCAATGGCACGGCGGCTCTTGCGGCTGAGATTTCCTCGCGTTTGTAGCGTTCGATTTTCGCCAGAATGTCGCTCATTGCGTTTCCGCCTGCGAGGTTTCGACAAGCTTTGCCAAAGTAGCTTGCGCGCGACCATCATCTATTGCGGCGGCGGCCAATTTGGCTCCGGCCTCAAGCGTATCAGCTAGGCAGGCGACCAACAGGCCAGCCCCGGCATTCAACAGCACGACATCACGGTAAGCGCCCATTTTACCGGCCAGAACGCGCTTGAGCGCCTCTGCATTGGTTTTTGCGTCGCCACCGCGCAAATCCTCAAAACTGTATGTGTCGAGGCCTGCATCGCTCGGCATGATATCCATGCAGCGCACCTCGCCATCCTTCAGTTCGGCGACCTTTGTGGCACCGGTCACTGTCAATTCATCCATGCCGTCGCCATGCACTACCCAAGCGGATTGTGATCCCAAATCCTTGAGGACATGGGCGAGTGGTTCCACCCATTGCGGTGCAAACACGCCGACCACTTGTCTTGTCACTCCAGCAGGGTTGGAGAGCGGCCCGAGCAGGTTGAAGACCGTTCTCGTGCCAAGCTCGACCCGGCTTGGCCCGACAAACCTCATGGCCGCGTGATGGTTCGGTGCAAACATGAAGCCAACCCCGGCTTCTTCGATGCAGCGGGTTATGGCCTCCGGTTCCAGATCAAGATTGACGCCCAGCACTTCCAGCGTATCGGCAGTGCCCGACTTGGAGGACAATGCGCGGTTGCCGTGTTTTGCCACCTTTGCACCGGCGGCTGCGGCCACAAGCGCCGCGCATGTTGAGATATTGAAGGAGCCTGACTGGTCCCCACCCGTGCCGACGATATCGATTGCGCCTAGCGGCGCCTCGACACGCCGCATTTTGGCGCGCATGGAGGACACGGCTCCAGCGATCTCGTCAACCGTTTCGCCACGCACCCGCAGCGCCATGAGAAAGCCACCAATTTGGCTGGGCGTTGCTTTGCCCGACATCATGATGTCGAAGGCATCCTGCGCCTGCTCGCGTGTCAATGGCATACCAGAGGCAGCGAGACTGATGTGATGTTTGAAATCGCTCATGACCAGATCAGAAATTCGGGCTGTGTTTGGCCGTTTATGGGGCCGATCACTGGCCGCGGGCAAGCACCTGATCGATCAGAGCGGGATTCTGTGTGACCGAGTATTCGCTCTGCAAGTTCGAGATCAACTGAGAGAGAATATCCTCAGCGGCGCCGTCATTGCTGAGCGCCTTCAATTCGTCCGACAGTTGGGCATCCGTACCGCTTGGAAGCTTCACTTCTGCGACCTTCAGCAAAATCTTGTCGCCGCCGGTGTTTGGGTTGATGATCGCGACATGGCCGTCATCCCCCGCAAAGCCTTGCGACACGCCGTCATTTGGAAAGCCAGCGACGCGTCCTGTCCGCTTCAATAGGGCGGTCGTCTGCATCTCGGCCTCCAGTTCTGCTGCGATGGCTTGCACAGTTTCACCCTGTTCGAGCCGCGCCTTGAGGTCTTCGGTCTTCGCAAGAACCATCTTGGAGGCTTCGGCTGCCTTCCAGTCTTGTGCCACCCTTTCGCGCACTTCATCTAGCGCGCGGTCGCGCGCCTCGGTGATGCCGGTCAATTCGTACCAGACATAACCGGCCTGACCGACATCGATCGGTGCAGGCTGATCACCAATCGTGCTGCGGAAAACTTCACGCAGCAGGTTTGATGATGAAGGTAGGTCCTCGATTGCGGTCTCACTCGCATCCTGACCGGACCTGTCGACCGCTTCGATCAGCCGCGCCTTGTATCCAAGCTCATCGGCAATATCCGACAAAGCGACACCGCCGGCGCGGCGGTCATCGATTGTTTCCTGCAAGGAGATGATCGTGTCAGCAGCTTGTCTCAGCGACAGATCCTTGCGGATGTCATCGGCAACCACTTCAAGCGGCGTGGTGTTGGCCGCTTCAATCTCCGTAACCCGGATCATGGTTGGACCGAATGGGCCGTCGATGATGTCACTCGTCTCGTTCAGAGGCAGACCGAAGGCGGGTTCCGCAATGGCAGACGGCAATTGGCTTTGCGCCTGCAGGCCAAGATCAGCATCGGAAATCTGCACATCATTGTTGGACAGTACGCTTTCAAAAATTCCGCCCTCCTGCAAAGTTTTGACGGCTTCATCCGCCTTCTCCTGCGATGCAAAAACGATCTGTTGCACGCGCCGTTTTTCGGGCTGTGCGTAGGTGTCTATGCGGCTGTCATAATCGGCCTTGACCTGCTCATCGGAAATGGTGCTCGGGTCGGCAATCGTTTCCGGCTCCAGCGTCAAAAGCGTGATGGCACGATATTCCGGTGCGCGATAGCTTGTCTTGTTGGCCTCGAAATAGGTCGCAAGATCATCATCGCTGGGTTCCGGGAGGGTTCCGGCCATGTCCGGCGTAATGCGGATCCAGTGGAAGCGGCGCTCCTCCTCGGAGTAGCGGGCGAGCGCGTTCTCAAACACGTCGGGCAGGATTGGGCCGGTTGCAAAGGCCTGCGTCAACTGATTGCGAATGGCGGAGGCGTTCTGCATCTTGATGAAATCGGATTCCCGCATCTGCGCCTGATAGGTGGCGCGGGTGAAGATATCACGGTTGAAGGCACCGCTTGAATCCTGAAAGGCTGGATTTTCGGCGATCATCTGCGCCAGCGTATCTTCAGAAAGCGAGAGTCCGTTGCGCCGCGCATACTCATCGAGTGTTGCCCAGGCCACCAATTGGCCAAGAGCGCGCCGCTCAATACCCAGAGTGCGGGCGGCATCGCGGGTCAATCTGCGCCCCAATTGACGCTGCATCTGGTTCAGAGACTGATTGTAGGTGCTCACAAACTCATTGGCGTTGACCGTCGTTTCGCCCACTGTCGCTACGGCCTGCGAATGGCTGCCACCGAACATGCCGCCCTCGATGCCCCAAAGCGCAAAACTGCCAACCAGCAGCACCAGCAGCACTTTTGCCACCCAGCTTCCAACAAATGTGCGCAACGATCCCAGCATGTCGTATCTCCTGCAACGCAGCGGCGAATTCGCCCGCAACATATGGAGTGTCGCCATCATCGGCAAGCGACAGATGCGTTGACAATGCGTTGATCTGGCGCGGCAATGTCCCTATCCAGAACGGAAGGATTCGAACCCAATGGCGGTGACAGGCATCGTCGAGGTATGCAAGCATGACCCCCGATATCAAGCCGCTCGTGGCGGGAAACTGGAAAATGAACGGCGCGCGCGACCAGTTGGACCAACTGGCGCTGATGTCGCGCGGTCTCGATGATGAGTTGGCGGCTAAGGTGGAGTCCGCCGTTTGTCCACCTGCCACGTTGATCTACGTGGCGACAACGCTGTCCGAAGATACACCGCTGATTGTTGGTGCGCAGGATTGTCATGCTGAGGCTTCCGGCGCGCATACGGGCGATATTTCCGCCGAAATGATCGCAGACTGCCTGGGCGAATTGTGCATCGTCGGCCATTCGGAGCGCCGCACCGATCATGGCGAGACTGATGCCAGTGTGCTCGCAAAAACAGTGGCCTGCTGGCGCGCAGGGCTAACGGCGATTGTCTGCATTGGCGAAACCGAAGCGCAATATGATGCCGGTGAAGCGGAGGCCGTGCTGTCTCGCCAACTTGCGGCCTCGGTGCCCGATGGGGCGAAGGAAACCAACACCATCATTGCTTATGAGCCGGTATGGGCCATCGGAACTGGCAAGACGCCAAGCCCGGACGATATTGCAAGCATTCACGCTTTGTTGCGTGATCGTCTTGTTGAGCGCTTTGGCGGTCCTGGGGAGCGTATGCGCATCCTCTATGGCGGGTCCGTCAAACCGGGCAATGCCGCGGAAATTCTCTCAATTCTCAATGTGGATGGCGCATTGGTGGGCGGCGCAAGCTTGAAGGCGGAGGATTTCCTCGCCATATGCGAAGTGTATCGCGACGTGTAAGCGGAGCGCGGCTTGGCATTTCGCCCAGCTTGATCTAAGCAGCGGCGTTTGCATTCCATGCTCGCGCAGTATCGAACAATCCTCAAGGCTTCCTCATGGTCACCGTTCTGATCACCATTCACATCATGCTCGTTATCGCCATGATCGTGCTGGTTCTTTTGCAACGTTCCGAGGGTGGAGCGCTGGGAATTGGTGGTGGCGGCGGTGGCGGCTTTATGTCGGCTCGCGGTGCTGCGGATGCTCTCACCAAAACGACCACTGTGGTTGCTGCCGGGTTTTTCCTCACCTCCATTGCGCTTGGCGTGATCGCGACTGGCGACAGCCGCACCAACACGATTCTGGATAATGCGAGCCAGCAAACGGGTGCGCCCACCGAAAATGGCGCTGCGCCGGCGGCCCCTTCAGCGGACACGCTTTTGCAGGACCTGCAAAATGAGGGCGGGGCGGCAACGGGTGAGGATACGGGCGTACCAACATCGCAGTAAGTCTGCACAACTGGCACGGATGAGCGGTGCGAGTGTGCATAACGCACGCTCGGCTGGATTTGCCTCTTTGCGAATCTGCTTCAGCGCTCTAAGCATCAACGCCCATGGCGCGATATGTTTTCATAACCGGCGGCGTGGTTTCTTCCCTGGGCAAAGGGTTGGCTTCGGCGGCTCTGGGTGCGCTCCTGCAAGCGCGGGGCTATCAGGTTCGGCTGCGAAAGCTTGATCCCTATCTCAATGTCGATCCGGGAACGATGTCGCCCTATCAGCATGGCGAGTGCTTCGTCACGGATGATGGCGCCGAAACAGACCTGGATCTGGGCCATTATGAGCGCTTTACCGGGCGCCCCGCCAATCAGGCGGACAATATTACCACCGGCCGCATCTATCGTGACATCATCGCCAAGGAACGCCATGGCGATTATCTGGGCGCGACCGTTCAGGTCATTCCCCATGTTACGGATGCCATCAAGGACTTCGTTCTGGAAGGCAATGACGGCTACGATTTCGTACTGGTCGAGATCGGTGGAACCGTTGGCGACATTGAGGGCCTGCCGTTCTTTGAAAGCATCCGCCAGCTTGGCAATGATCTGCCGCGTGGCGGCTGCATCTATATGCATTTGTCTTACATGCCTTGGATCGCCGCTGCCGGAGAGTTGAAGACTAAGCCGACGCAGCACTCGGTGAAGGAATTGCGGTCCATCGGCATTCAGCCCGATATATTGCTTGTGCGCGCCGATCGCGAAATTCCGCCCTCCGAGCGCAAGAAACTTGCCCTGTTCTGCAATGTGCGCCCCGAAGCGGTGATACAGGCGCTTGATGCAAAGTCGATTTATGACGTTCCCATGGCCTATCACACCGAAGGGCTTGATCAGCAGGTGCTCGACGCTTTCGGCATCGATCCGGCACCAAAACCCCAAATGGGCGTTTGGGAAGAGATTTCCCACAAGATCCACAATCCCGAAGGTGAAGTGACGATCGCAGTTGTGGGCAAATATACCGTTTTGAAAGATGCCTATAAAAGTCTGATCGAGGCCCTCGTTCATGGCGGCATGGCGAACAATGTCAAAGTCAATCTCAAATGGGTCGAAAGCGATGAATTGGAATCGCAAGATCCGAGCGAGCATCTGGCTGCCGTTGACGGTATTTTGGTGCCGGGCGGCTTTGGCGAACGGGGCAGCGAGGGAAAGATTGCGGCTGTGCGTTTCGCGCGTGAGAACCGCATTCCGTTTTTGGGCATCTGCTTCGGCATGCAAATGGCGGTTGTGGAAGCGGCGCGCAATCTGGCTGGCATTGAAGGAGCCTCGTCCACCGAGTTCGGCGAAACAGACGAGCCGGTCGTGGGGCTGATGACGGAATGGTTGAAGGGAAACCAGCTCGAAAAACGCATGGCCGAAGGTGATCTTGGCGGCACGATGCGGCTTGGTGCCTACACGGCGCATCTCAAGCCCGGCACGTTGATTGCGCAGACCTATGGTGACACTCAAATTTCGGAACGGCATCGCCACCGCTACGAAGTCAACCACGCTTATGCGGAAAAGCTGGAACCGGAGGGATTGATTTTTTCGGGGCTCTCACCGGATGGCGTGTTGCCGGAAACGATTGAATATCCCCGGGACCAGCACCCGTGGTTCATCGGCGTGCAGTATCATCCGGAACTGAAAAGCAGACCCTTTGCCCCGCATCCGCTGTTTGCTGGCTTTGTAGGAGCGGCAAAGGAGCAGGGAACGCTGCTTTGATGCTGCCGTGGTTCCGCGTTTCCTATCAGGTAAGAACCTCGAAATCGTCTTCTTTGCCTTCCGGCATCACCGTGAACCAAGCGCCGCGCAGCAGGAAGAAGGAAAGACCGCCGGACGCAACGCACCACAACCATCGATGCGGGAATTCAAACGGTGAGATGGCCCATTGGTAACACTGCCAGGCCAGAAACACGCCGAGCACCCCCATTCCGCAGCCGGCGATGAAGAAGATGGCTCGTTCAACGATGCCCTTCGGTTCTGATTTACCATTTGACACGGTTGGCCGCTCCAAGCCTTGAACAACCAGTCAAGGCTACACGATGCGCCTTAACCGACGGTTGCTGCAAAGCGCGAAATTGGAACTTTTGCGTCGAGGCGCTTTCTCAGTCTTCGACCGGGCCGCCAGCCTCTTTCCATTCACCAATGCCGCCAATATTGGTCACATTGGTAAAGCCCATATCTTTCAACGTTTTGCCAGCCAAGGCGGCCTGGCCACCTGCGCCGCAGACGAGAAAAATCTCGGCATCCTTTTTCAACGCCGGGTTGTGCATTTGCTCGATTGAAGAGTCTGCTGCGAACTCCATCATACCGCGCGGAATTCGCAGGGCACCCGCTATCGTGCCAGTTCCGGCGATTGCAGCGGAGTCGCGCACATCCACGAAAATGGCTTGTCCACCATGTTTGCCAATCGCTTCGGCGCCGGGGATGCGGGGCACGGCTGCATTGGCCTCTTCCAGAAAGTCTTTTGCGCTTTTGCTCATGCTGTGGCCTCTTTGATGTCAGTCTGGTTCGGTGGGAGCAAATCTCGCCCAGATTGAATCGTTTGAGCGCAGGGACTTTGTGGCCTGACAAGGCGCGTGCGACGCCGTGGTGCGGGCACCACAAGTTCGTGCGCAACACAGTCAGGGCGCAAAGACACAAGCTCAAACGATTGCAGACTATTCTTTATTTTCATTACCTTGTAGCCATTTGCTTGGGTGTCTTTTCCGCTCTGGCGGCGTCGAAATCCTCGCGCGATGCCCAGCATCGCTCTGCGGTGTTCTCCTT
>JAPPOQ010000042.1 GCA_028817895.1 Ahrensia sp. | reverse complement strand
ATCGCTCTGCGGTGTTCTCCTTGCCAGATCGAAAAATCCATCCCATCAAACTGCTCCAATCTGGGCGAGACTTGCTCTGGATCAAAACCAAAAAGTGTGAAAGCGTAGCGAGACTTCCGTATTGGATGGAATGTCTCCGTCAACGCGCCTGGCCGTGATACTCCTCATTGGGGCGCATGTCGGTGGCGCTCGCCGCGCGGTTGGTCATGTTAAAGAAGGCGGCGATGTTGGCGATGTCCCAAATGTCACGATCACTCCACCCGGCATCGCGAAGCGCCTGACGGTCGGCTTCAACGATTTTTGCCGGTGCCTCGGTCAGTTTCTCGACAAAGATCAGCATAGCCGTTTGGCGCTTGTCCAAATCTGCTGCACGAAAATTCATGACCAGCATCTCGCCCAGTTGCGGATCACCTGAAAGCTGGCGGACCGTCGCCCCATGCGCTGTCAGGCAATAGAAGCACCTGTTGATCGATGAGACGACGACAGCGATCATTTCTCGCTCAAGCTTGGTCAGAGCGGAATCGCCGAGCATGAGATCATTGTACATCTCGGTGAAGGTTCGCAGCTTTGCCTCGTTGAAGGCATAGGCCGCAAGCACGTTGGGAACGAGGCCAAGCTTCTCTCGACACAGGTCAAAATAGGCCTCTGTCTCTTCGGAATGTGGTGTTTCCTGTTCAAGATCGAGTGCGATGATGCCTTTTTGAATAGAATTTGCCATGGTCACGTTCTGAGGATGCGCATTGACGTTGATAACGACGTCGGGGAGGGGACTTATGGCAAAGGCTGCGGGCAAGGAAGTCAAGACAATCATAGCGGCGGTGAGGGCGGCGCTGCCCGAGAATCGCAAGAACACGGTTGGCGCGTTGGCGACAGACCTGTTCGCCGCTGCGGTGACCGATGATCTCAAGGCTCAGCCGACGCAGGCGCTCACAAACATCTTGGTCGCCGCTTACGATGCGCTGAGTGATCGCAAGTCACGCATTCTCAAAGTCGAAGCGCTTGGGGACGACCAGACACTGATCACAGCGGTGATGGCCAATCGCGCTTTCATTCTTGATTCCATTTTGGCTGAGTTGTCGCGCCACGACATCGATGCCCGCCTTGTGCTTCATCCCCTCATCGATCGGGACAAACGCGGACTGGCATCGCTCGTGCAGATCGTGCTCGATGAGACCACGGCGCAGAGGCGCAAACAGCTTCAGCGCGATCTGAAATATGTTCTCGATCAAGTGGTCGTGGTGACCGAAGACTGGCAAGACATGCTGGCGCGCATCGGTCGCATCATCGTGGAGTTTCGCACGAATCCGCCGCCCGCCCCGGCAGCGGATATCGCGGAAGCCATCCAGTTTCTGGAGTGGATCTGCGACAACAATTTCACGCTGCTGGGTCTGCGTGAGTTCGAATATCGGGGAGACCAAAAGAGCGGAACACTTGAGCCTCTCAAGGAAGGCGCCATGGGCATTCTGCGTGATCCGGACCTCATGCTCATGGCACGAGGCGGCAAGCCAATGATGCTAACCCCAGAAATTCGGGCCTTCCTGTTTCGACCCGATCCGCTCATCATCACAAAAGCCAATGTGCGCTCCAGCGTCCACCGTCGTACACATCTCGATTATATCGGCGTCAAACGTTACACGCCTGATGGTCAGCTGGCGGGTGAATTGCGCATTGCTGGCTTGTTCACATCGACGGCCTACACAAAATCAGTTCTGACGATACCTGTCTTGCGCCACAAGGCGCAGGCCGTTCTCGATTCAATCGAAGCCGACCCGTCCAGCCATACGGGCAAATCGCTCATCAACATTCTGGAGAACTGGCCGCGCGATGAGATGTTTCAGATCAGCGCCAAGCGTTTGACGGATTTTGCCATCATCGCATCGGCGCTGGACGAACGACCGCGCATCCGCGTGCTGGTGCGGCCGGACAAGTTCGACCGTTTCGTTTCCATCATCGTCTTCGTCCCGCGCGACCGCTACGACACGGATGTGCGGCGACGCATCGGGGCCTATTTTGCGCAGGCTTTTGATGGCTACCTGTCGACCTTCTTTCCAAGCTTTCTGGAGAATGGTCTCACCCGCGTTCATTTCATAATCGGACGTTCAAAGGGCCGCACTCCCAACATCGAGCGCTCAGTTCTTGAGGCTGAAGTCACGGAGATTACGCGCACCTGGGACGATCGGCTGTTGCAGGCCAATGGCGGCATCGAGCCGGATTACGCTTTCTCGCTGGCATATCAGGATCAGATGACGCCGTCCTCCGCTGTGACCGATATGGCGCTTATGGACAGGCTGGAGGATGAAAGCCAGCTGTCGGTCGATTTCCACGATTCCAAAGATGGTGAAGACTGCGCGCGCATTTCCTTGAAGCTCTTTCACCTCAATCAGGCCGTTCCGCTGTCTCAGCGTGTGCCGATGCTCGAAAATCTCGGCTTTCGGGTGATCGAGGAATCGACTTTTGAACTCGAGCGATCCGATGGAGAGCAATTGTTCCTGCACGACATGCAGCTTGAGGCGGATGGTGACAGCGATGCGATCTGGGGCCGGAAGCCTGAACTCGAGGAGACGCTGCATGCCGTGTGGTCGGGCCGTGTCGATAATGATGCCTTCAATGCGCTGGTGCTGAAGGCGTCCTTTCATTGGCGCGAAGCGGCGGCCTTCCGCGCTTATGCACGCTATCTGCGCCAGATTCGTAGCCGATTCACGGCTGAGTCCATGGCGGATGCGCTGGCCCGTCACGCCGATGTTGCGCGCAAGCTGGCCGATCTGTTTTGTGCCCGCTTCGACCCGGCCCAGAAGAAGCGCGACGAGCGTGTCGGTGCGCTGGAAGCCGAGATCAATGCCGCGCTGGAAGCGATCACGTCCAGCGAAGATGATCGTATCCTGCGCGATTTCCTCAACGTCATTCAGGCGACATTGCGCAGCAACTATTTCTGCCCACTGCTTGAGCAGGATGGTGTGGGCGGTTCGCCAGCGCCGGTGCTGGCATTCAAGTTCGATCCCTCCGCGATCAGCATTATGCCCCAACCAGTGCCGCATCGCGAGATTTTCGTTTCTTCGCCAAGGGTAGAGGGAACGCATATTCGCTTCGGCCCGGTTGCGCGCGGCGGGCTGCGCTGGTCTGACCGGGCGCAGGACTATCGCACCGAGGTGCTCGGACTGGTGAAAGCTCAACAGGTCAAAAACGCCGTCATCGTTCCCGTTGGGTCGAAAGGCGGGTTTTTGCCGCGCCAACTGCCCGTGGGGGGAGACCGCGACGCCGTCTTCCAGGAAGGACGCGAAGCCTATCGCATCTTCATATCCTCACTGTTGTCGCTGACCGACAATCTGGTCGAGGGCGAGGTGAAGCCACCGGCCAAAACCGTACGCCATGATGGTGATGATCCCTATTTCGTCGTGGCCGCGGACAAGGGGACCGCGACTTTTTCCGACACGGCGAATGCGATCTCGCAGGACTATGATTTCTGGCTTGATGATGCATTCGCATCGGGCGGTTCTGCGGGCTATGATCACAAGGCGATGGGCATCACAGCACGCGGCGCCTGGGAGGCCGTGAAACGCCATTTCCGCGAGATGGATCGTGACATCCAGGCGGAGCCCTTCACCGCGGCCGGAGTGGGCGATATGTCCGGCGACGTTTTTGGCAATGGCATGCTGCTGTCTCCGAAGACAAGACTGATCGCAGCCTTTGACCATCGCGACATCTTTATCGATCCCGATCCCGACATCGAGGCCAGCTTCAAGGAACGCAAGCGCATATTCGATAAGGGCCGGTCGAGTTGGCAGGACTACAATAGCGATGTCATTTCCAAGGGCGGCGGCATCTTTTCGCGCGGGGCAAAGAAGATCACTCTGTCCAAGGCTGCCGCCGAGGCGATTGGATTTGAGGCGGGCACGCATACGCCGCAGGAGGTAATGTCGGCAATCATGCGTGCACCCGTCGATCTGATGTGGTTTGGCGGCATCGGCACCTATATTCGCGCGAGCCACGAGAGCAATGCCGACGCCGATGATCGCGCCAATGATGCCATCCGAGTCACGGCAAAGGAGGTGCGCGCCAAAGTGATCGGGGAGGGCGCCAATCTCGGCGTCACCCAGCCGGGACGCATTGAGTTTGGCCAACATGGCGGGCGCTGCAACTCCGATGCAATCGACAACTCCGCCGGTGTCAATTCCTCCGATGTCGAGGTGAACATAAAGATTGCGCTGGCGGCAGCGATGAAGAGCGGCAAGCTATCACGCAAACGTCGTGACACGTTGCTGGAAAGCATGACGGAAGACGTTGCTGATCTGGTGCTGCGCAACAACTATCTGCAAACGCTGTCCATTTCGCTGTCGCAGCGTCGCGGCATGGAGGCTTTCGTCCACCAACACAGGCTGATGCAATGGCTGGAAAGTCGAGGCCGTCTCGACCGCGATGTGGAAGACCTGCCCGACGACATTGAGATGGCGGAACGTCAGGCCGCGGGGAGAACTTTGGTACGGCCAGAGATCGGCGTTCTGCTCGCCTATGCGAAGATCGTCGCGCTGGATGATCTTGTCGATACCGATGTGCCGGATGATCCATACTTCCGCGATATGCTGGTCAGCTACTTTCCGCCCAAAATGCAAAAGGCCTATGCGAACCAGATCGAGGGGCACAGGCTGCGGCGGGAAATCATCGCAACCGTGCTCGCGAACTCATTGGTCAATCGAGGCGGACCGACCTTCCTGTCGCGCGTGTCTGACAGAACCGGTGCGGCGATCAGCACCGTGGCCCGCGCCTATGCGACGGTTCGCGACGTGTTTCAGCTTCCGGCCATCAACGCTTCCATCGATGCGCTGGACACAAACATCTCCGGCGATCTGCAACTGGAACTCTACGACATCGTTCAGGAGCGTGTTCTGTCGCAAACCGTCTGGTTCGTTCGTTACGAAGATTTCTCCGGTGGGATTGAGTCGGCAGTGAAAGCCTATCGCGGTGCTGTGCAGAAGCTCAGCGACGGCATCGAAACCGTTGCGCCGGATTTCCTGGGTGAGCGTGTGATGGCGGATCGTGACCGTTTCGTCGATGGCGGCGTTCCACAGAACACGGCGCTGGCGCTGGCACGTATGCAGATCACCGGGCTTGTTCCGGATATTCTGTTCGCCGCCCGTCAGACAAAGGCCGATCTCAGCAAGGCGGCGACGGTTTTCTTTGCTGTGACGGAAGCGTTCCGCATTGGCCGTATCATGCAGGCGGCGCGGCAGCTGGAGACCAATGACTACTACGACAATCTGGCGCTCGACCGCGCTTTGCAAAGCCTGCACAAGGCCCGTCGTGACATTACGATTGAAATTCTGGCCGGCGAGTCGAGCACGCAGGATTGGCTGAAGCGTAATGATGCTGCGGTATCGCGCACGCGCAATCAGATGCGCGGTATCGTGGAGAGTGAACAGGCCACGGTCTCGAGGCTGACAGTCGCGGCCAATCTGCTGGGAGATCTCGCCCGAGAGTGAGCGTTGCCTATTGAGGGCGGGCTTTCTATATAGCGTCGCGTTAGCCGCAGCATCTGCGCACGCTCACTTCTTTTCAGGCCAGTTTCATGCCCCTTCGCAACATCGCGATCATCGCGCATGTCGATCATGGCAAGACGACACTCATTGATGTCTTGCTGAAGCAATCCGGTACGTTTCGCGACAATCAGCAGGTCGAGGAACGGGCGATGGATTCAAACGATCTGGAAAAGGAGCGTGGCATCACGATCCTCGCCAAGGTCACATCGATCCGTTGGAAGGATGCGCGCATCAACATTGTCGACACGCCCGGCCACGCGGATTTTGGCGGCGAGGTGGAACGCATTCTCAACATGGTGGATGGCGCGATCATTCTGGTCGATGCAGCGGAAGGCCCGATGCCGCAGACGAAATTTGTGCTGCAAAAGGCGCTGAAGATCGGCCTCAAACCCATCGTGACGATCAACAAGATCGACAAGCCGGACGGGCGCCCCGACTGGGTGCTCGACGAAGTGTTCGACCTTTTTGCGTCGCTCGATGCCGATGAGGAACAACTCGATTTCCACACGCTCTACGGTTCGGCCAAGGAAGGCTGGATGGCGCTGGATGCGGACGGCCCAAAGGATGACATGGCGCCGCTGCTTGATCTTGTGATGGAGCATGTGCCGGAGCCGAAAGTGGAAGATGGCCCGTTTCGCATGCTGGCAACGACCATCGAGGCCAATCTCTATCTGGGCCGCATTCTCACGGGCAAGATCACGTCAGGCAAGGCGCTCACCAATATGCCGGTTCAAGCGCTTGCGCAGGATGGTTCTACCGTCGAGCAGGGGCGTATCACGCAGGTGTTGTCTTTCGACGGGCTGGAACGCAAGCCCGTGATCGAAGCTTCTGCGGGTGATATCGTCTCCATTGCCGGTCTCGCCAAAGCGACTGTGGCCGATACGCTTGTTGCGCCGGGTGTGACCACACCGATCGAAGCGCAGCCCATCGATCCACCGACGCTTTCCATGACATTCCGTGTGAATGATGGGCCACTTGCCGGTCGCGAGGGCGACAAGGTGCAGAGCCGCGTCATTCGCGACCGTCTTCTGAAGGAAGCTGAAGGCAATGTCGCGCTGCGTGTCTCGCAGATGCCGGACAGTGATGCCTATGAGGTTGCCGGCCGGGGCGAATTGCAGCTTGCAATTCTGATTGAGACTATGCGGCGCGAAGGGTTTGAACTGACCGTTGGCCGCCCACGCGTTCTCATGCAGGAAGATGAGAACGAGCAGAAAATCGAACCCATTGAGGAAGCTGTCATCGATGTTGATGAGGAGTTTTCCGGCCCGGTTGTTGAAAAACTGTCGCAACGCCGCGCCGATCTCATTGAGATGAAGCCTTCCGGTGGCGGGCGCACGCGCCTTGTGTTCCATGCGCCGACGCGTGGTCTGATTGGTTATCTCACCGAATTGATGACGGACACGCGCGGTACGGCGATCTTCAACCGCACGTTCCTTGAGTATCAGCCCTATAAGGGGGACATCCCGCAGCGCCATACAGGCACGCTCATTTCCAACGGCGACGGCGAGGCCGTGGCCTTCGCGCTGTTCAATCTGGAAGATCGCGGGCCAATGATCGTCAAGCCCGGTGACAAGGTCTATCAGGGCATGATCGTCGGCGAGCACACGCGCGGCAATGATCTTGAGGTCAATGTGCTGAAGGGCAAGCAATTGACTAATATTCGCTCCGCCGGAAAGGATGATGCGGTCAAGCTGACCCCGCCGATCAAGATGACGCTGGAAAAGGCGCTCTCCTACATCACGGATGACGAATTGGTGGAAACCACACCGCAATCCATCCGCATTCGCAAGCGTGTGCTCGACCCGATTGAGCGTAAGCGGCAGATGCGTGCGGCCCAGGCGGCGGCCAGCGCATGAGCAATTGGGCATCGCGCAATTGCGTCATCGTTGGCGCAAGCGGCGGCATCGGGGCTGCATTTGCCGAGCATCTTGTCGAGCGCAAGGAGGTGGAGACCGTGCTTTGCCTGTCCCGCAAGGGCGTTGCGCCGATTGCGTCGCCAAAGGTTCAGGCGGATCGGCTGGACTATGCTGATGCTGGAACGATCGAAGCTGCTGCCGAAAAGGCGAAAGCCAGAGGTCCGCTGGATCTGGTCATCGTCGCGACAGGACTATTGCATGACGGTGAGTTCGGCCCGGAAAAAAGCCTGCGCGATCTCGATGCAGAGCGGTTGACGCGTGCCTTTCACGTCAACACGATTGGTCCAACGCTTGTCGCCCGTCACTTTTTGCCGCTGATGCGCAGGGATGCGAAATCGGTCTTTGCGGCACTCTCGGCGCGAGTCGGCTCGATTTCCGACAATCGCATTGGCGGCTGGTACGGGTACCGAGCGGCAAAGTCTGCTCTCAATCAAGTGTTGCGTACGGCGGCGATTGAGCATGCCAGGCGGTGGAAAGAGGGTGTGGTGATCGGCCTGCATCCGGGCACCGTCGACACTCAACTTTCCGCACCGTTTCAGGGCAATGTCGCCGATGGAAAACTGTTCTTGCCCGCTCATGCAACCAGCATGATGCTGGACGTAGTTGACGGGCTGAGGGCAACCGATACGGGCAAGGTCTTCGCCTATGACGGCAGCGAAGTCCCGGCCTGACGCCTGTGTCTCTACCCCGTCATTCCAGCCCTTGTGGCTGGAATCCAGTGAATGGTTGCTTCAACCCGGCTCGGGGGAACCGGCACAGAAGCTGACCGATGCACGCGTCGTGACATCTAATATTACGGCGTCGGGCGCATGTCCTGAATGAAGCGCTCAACTGTCGGCATAATTTTGCGCACGATCACCTTTATGCCGACCGGGTTGGGGTGAATGCCATCGCCCAAATTAAGATTGGCCTCACCCGCCACGCCGTCGAGAAAGAACGGATAAAGCGCGACGCCCTGTTCCTCGGCGAGTTCCGCATAGATCGGGTTGAAAGCGGATGCGTAGTCTTCGCCCATATTGGGCGGGGCGAGCATGCCAGCGAGCAGCACTTTGATGCCGCGCTCTTGCAGCCGCGTGATCATGGCATCGAGATTTTCGCGCGTCGTTTCAGGTGGTAAGCCTCGCAGCGCATCATTTGCACCAAGCTCCAGCAGCACCCCGTCCGTACCATCAGGAACAGACCAGTCCAGCCGCGCCAGACCACCGGATGTCGTGTCGCCTGAAACGCCGGCACCGACGATCTCAACGGGGATGCCCTTCTCTTCAAGCGCTATCTGTAGCTGATCGACAAAGCCTTCCCCGGCTGCAAGCTGGTAGCCTGCAACGAGGGAATCACCCAGCACGACAATGGTCTTTGTTTCATCGTCCGCAGATGCCGATTGCGGCAACATCATTGCCAACGCGAAGAGGCAAAAGGCACCCAGCGCGAAAAATTTAGCAGCAACTTTACGGAACTTTACAACCGCCATCTCTTTAACAACCCGGTACCATCATCCATATGGCTTCAAACTCCGCAAAAAGCGGGCCGTTTTGAGGCCAGCACAAAACCCGGGATGCACATGCCTCAAACCAGCTCTTCTGTCATCCAGCTTGACGATATTCACTTGACACTCGGTGAAGGCGCCTCAAAGGTGCATGTGCTGCGCGGCATATCGCTCGCCGTCCCTTCCGCCAAGTCGATTGGCATTGTGGGGCCTTCAGGTTCCGGCAAATCGACGCTGCTGATGGTGATGGCCGGATTGGAGCGGGTCGATAGCGGAAAGGTGGTCCTGGCGGGCGAAGACTTTTCCCAGTTGGACGAAGACGGGCTGGCCGCCTTTCGAGGCCGCAATATCGGCATCGTCTTCCAGTCTTTCCACCTGATCCCGAACATGACGGCGCTGGAAAATGTCGCCGTTCCGCTTGAGCTTGCAGGTGACAAGGATGCGTTCAACAAAGCGGAGCAGGAATTGTGCGCCGTGGGCCTTGGGGAACGGCTCACCCACTATCCGGCGCAGATGTCAGGCGGCGAGCAGCAGCGTGTTGCCATGGCGCGTGCGCTTGCGCCTGATCCGAAAATCCTCGTGGCTGATGAGCCGACGGGCAATCTTGACGGCGACACGGGATCGCAGATCTCGCAATTGCTGTTCACCAAGCAACGCGAGCGTGGCACGACGCTGGTTCTGGTGACCCATGATCCCTCGCTTGCAGCGCAATGCGATGAAGTGCTGCGCGTTCATGCCGGGCAGATCGAACGCCAGACGCAGGAGGCCGCATGAGCATCGCCGAAGCGTCCGTCGAGCGCGTTACGCCTGTCGAAGACGACGAGGCGCGGGGCGCGACCTATGCGTTGGCATTGCGGTTTGCGTTGCGCGAATTGCGCGGTGGGCTGTCCGGTTTCTATATTTTTCTGGCCTGTATTGCGCTGGGTGTCGCTGCCATTTCCGGCGTCAATGCCGTTGCGCTCTCCATCACATCGGGCATCACGGAAGAGGGGCGTACCCTGCTGGGCGGTGATCTCGCCTTCCGAACGGTGCAAAGGCAACTCACGCCCGATGAACGCAACTGGCTTGCGGAGCGTGGAACGCTTTCGGAATCGGCCACGATGCGTGCCATGGCGCGATTGCCGGACGGTTCCAATCAGTCACTTATCGAATTGAAGGCCGTGGACACCGCCTGGCCGTTGCAAGGCGCGCTCGTCGCCAGGCCGGCAGACGTGTCTCTGGATGCGGAGACTGTGCTGGTTGATCCTCTGCTTTTGACAACGCTCGGCACGGCGCAGGGTGATACTGTGAAAATCGGGTCTGCCGAATTTACGGTCGGCGGAACCATCACCACGGAGCCGGACCGCGTGAGCGACGGTTTCTCGCTTGCGCCACGCATTTTGATGTCGCGCGAAGGTCTTGATCGAACGGCACTTGTGCAGCCCGGCTCCATCGTCAACTGGACCATGCGTTTGTTGCTCGACGCGCCAACGGACGACACCGTCAAAGCGGTGGCAGAGCAGGCGAAGGAAGCATTCCCGGAAGCGGGATGGCATGTCCGGTCGCGTGCCAATGCGGCCCCGGCTCTCACGCGCAATGTGGAGCGTTTCTCGCAGTTTCTCACGCTCGTAGGTCTGACCGCCCTCATCGTCGGTGGCGTTGGCGTGGCCAATGCAACGCGCGCCTTTCTGGATACGAAGCGCCACGTCATCGCGTCCTTCAAAAGCCTTGGCGCTCCCGCGGGTTTCGTTTTCGCGGTTTATTTGACGCAAATCATGCTTCTGGCGCTGATCGGCGTCATAATCGGCCTCATGATAGGCGGCGCGCTCCCGGTCGTTGCCAAGGCCGCCCTTGCCGGTGTCTTGCCGATGGGCAGTGCCAGCGCGTTTCAACCAGCCGCGTTCCTGTCGGCTATCGCTTACGGATTGCTCACCGCACTCGCCTTTGCGCTGTGGCCGCTCGGGCAGGCTCGCGACATTCCCGCGACAGCCCTGTTCCGCAATGCGTCGCGTGAAAACGCTCAATGGCCCCGAGCCGTCTTCGTGGCGCTGACGGCCCTTGTCGTTGCGGCTCTGATTGCCCTTGCGGTTTGGCAGGCGGCTGACAAGCGCGTTGCGCTCACCTTTGTTGGCGGAATCGCCTTCTCTTTCCTGCTGTTGCGGGTCGTGTCGAACGCCATTCAGGCGGCGGCGCGGCGCGTGCCGCAGTTGAAATCCGCTCCGCTGCGTCTGGCTGTGGGCAACATTCACCGGCCCGGTGCGCTCACCCCCTCTGTTGTGCTGTCGCTTGGTCTTGGGCTTGCCCTGCTGGTCGCGCTGGCGCTGATCGATGGCAATCTGCGCAACCAGATTTCGGCGAACATCCCGGAGAAGGCTCCGGATTTCTTCTTTGTCGACATTCAGGACAGCGAGTATGATGCCTTCCGTGAAACTCTGAACGAAGTGGCACCGCAGGGCAGTGTCCAGACGACGCCCATGCTGCGCGGGCGAATCGTCTCAATCAACGATGTTCCGGCAGCAGAAATCAAACCGGCAGAGGGCGGCGAATGGGTTCTGCGGGGTGATCGCGGTATCACCTATTCGGCCACGAAACCTGAAAATGCCACCATATCCGAAGGCGAGTGGTGGGCAGCTGATCATTCCGGCGAAAATTTGATCTCATTTGCTGCCGAAGAAGCGCGTGAAGTGGGCGTCGCGATTGGTGACAAGATCACCGTCAATGTGCTTGGTCGCAACATCACAGCAACTGTTTCCAGTCTGCGCAATGTGGAGTGGCAGTCGCTTTCGATGAACTTCGTGATGGTGTTCTCGCCCAACACCTTTGCCGGTGCGCCGCACGCCCATCTTGCAACATTGCGCGTCGATGAAAATTCGACCCTGGGCGATGCGGAAACAGCCGCAGAATCCGAACGGGACGGGGAAATCCTCAACCGGATCACATCCCGGTTCCCAACCGTAACGTCCGTGCGGGTGCGCGACGCATTGACGGCGGTCAACGGGCTGATCGAACAATTGGCGACAGCAATCCGTGCGGCCGCTCTGCTCGCTCTGGCTGCATCCATTCTCGTTCTCGGCGGAGCGCTGGCGGCAGGCAACCGGGCGCGCGTTCATGACGCCGTGGTGTTGAAAACGCTTGGCGCAACACGACGCGTGCTGATCGGAGCCTATGTCGCCGAATATGCGATGCTGGGCGTGGCGACAGCGATCTTTGCTCTTATTGCGGGAGGCATCGCGTCCTGGTTCGTGATCGCGCAGATCATGGGCTTCACCTTCACCCTTCTACCCTCCGTTGCTGTGGGAACCGTGGTTGCTGCGCTGATTTTCACTGTTGGCTTTGGGCTGATTGGAACTTGGCGGGTGTTGGGGCAGAAAGCCGCGCCTGTGCTTCGCGAACTTTAGAAGAATCGAGTGAAATGGCGTCCCAAACCACCGATTTCGCTTAACCATCGCCGCTTGTCGCCTTGAAAATTCCGATATCGCCGCTCATATTGTCAGAGGGTCTGCAGAACTTTCCTGCCTCCAGTAATACAAGGGCTCCGGTGGTTCGGCGCTTTCAACCTATTCAACAGAGGGATCGCAATGGCTGATCTTAGAGACCAGGTCCGGTACCAGACCGGCACCCAGACAAGGGCCCCGGCGGAAATCGATCAGGGTCTGCGCAGCTACATGCTGGGCATCTACAACTACATGGCAACCGCGCTGGCTGTCACCGCAATTGCCGCGCTTGGCGTCGCCAATTTCGCAACAACGTCCGATCCATCTCAAGCAGTTGGGCAACTCGGCAATGGCACGATGCTCACCGCGTTGGGCGGGCTGATCTACACCAGCCCACTGCGCTGGGTGATCATGCTCGCGCCGCTGGCGTTCATTCTCGTCCTGTCATTCGGCATTCACAAACTGTCGAAACCGGCCATGACGGGTCTGTTCTACGCTTTCGCGACGCTGATGGGCGTTTCGATGTCGTGGATCTTCATGGTCTACACCTCCGGCTCGATCGTGCAGACGTTCTTCGTCACCGCTGCGGCCTTCGGTGCGTTGAGCCTGTGGGGTTACACAACCAAGAAAGACCTGTCGGCGATGGGCACCTTCCTGATGATGGGCTTGTTTGGCCTGATCATCGCGATGCTGGTGAACATTTTCGTGGGATCGTCAGCGCTGCAGTTCGCGATTAACGTGATCGGCATTCTGATCTTCGCTGGTCTGACGGCGTGGGATACGCAGCGTCTGAAGAACACCTATGACATGGTCGTCGGCAATGCCGAGATGATGGCGAAGTCTTCGATCATGGGTGCGCTGTCGCTCTATCTGAACTTCGTCAACATGTTCCAGTTCCTGCTCGCCTTCATGGGCAATCAGGAATAGCGGACACGACATAAAGTCGATCAAGGGCGCTCCCCGGGGCGCCCTTTTTTGTGGCCAATGGTGAAGCGCCGCGCGCACGCGTCCCTTCGTTGGAAATTCTCTCCTCCACACTTCAATGTTGCCGTCAGATGCTCTAGCGTCTGCCCGACGCGTTTGAGGGGTCACGGTCATGAGCGATAGCGCAGCGCTGCACGCAGCGCCGGGCAAGCCTTCGGCACCGAAAGTGTCGAAGAAGGGCATCTGGAGTTGGATGCTGTTTGACTGGGCGGCGCAGCCCTATCACACTCTTCTCGTCACCTTCATTTTCGCGGGTTATTTTGCTGCTGAAGTCGCACCGGATCCGGTGACAGGTCAGACCTGGTGGAGCGCTATGCTCACCATTTCGGGCCTGTCTCTAGCCGTGGCGGCTCCTATTCTGGGAGCGGTCGCCGATGCGTCCGGGCCTCGCAAACCCTGGATCGCGCTGTTTTCACTGATCGCCATTTTGGGGGCCTGCTATTTGTGGTTTGCCCGCCCCGGCGAGGTCGATAATGCGCTGCTGGTGCTCATTGCTTTCGGTGTGATGTTGTTCGGCATTGAATTCGCGCTCGTTTTTGCAAATGCCGTGATGCCCGATCTCGTGCCGCGCGACGAATTGGGGCGCTTGTCCGGTACGGGCTGGGCGCTTGGATATGTGGGGGGCGTCATATCGCTCATCATCGTTCTGGCGCTGATGGTGGAGGCATCGCCTGGCAGCGGCGCGACCCTGGTTGGCGTTCCCCCTGTTGCGGGGCTTGACGAAATTCCGCGCGGCGGCGAACGGGCGTCCGGTCCGTTCACGGTGCTTTGGTATGTCGTTTTCGCCTTGCCGTTTTTTCTGTTTACGCCGGATGTCGCGCGTAAGGCCAAGGTAGACGGCGCCGTGGTGCAAGGCTTGAGATCGCTCAAGACCACGATTGTGAAACTGCCGGAAACGCCGAGCCTCTTCGCCTTTATGGGGTCTTCAATGTTCTATCGCGACGCGTTGAATGGTCTCTACACCTTTGGCGGAATTTACGCGCGCGGTGTGCTGGAATGGAGCGTCACCCAGCTCGGCGTGTTCGGCATTCTGGCGGCGATCACCGGCGCTTTGGGAGCGTTTTTCGGCGGCAGGCTGGATGATGCCAAGGGGCCGCGCTTTGTCATCAAATTGTCGATCATTGTGCTGATTGTCGTGTGCATCGGCATCGTGACCACCAACCGTTCAACGCTGCTGATGATCCCAATTGAGCCGGCACCCGGGCCGTTCGCGCTTCCCGATATTATGTTTTACATTTGCGGTGCGCTCATCGGCGCTGCTGGCGGGGCGCTACAAGCGGCATCGCGCACTCTGATGACCGATCAGGCGCAGGACGGAAAAATGACGGAAGCTTTCGGGCTGTACGCTCTGTCGGGCAAAGCGACATCCTTTCTGGCACCGGCCATGATCGGCCTGTTCACGCTAGCCTCCGGCAGTCAGCAGGTCGGCCTTTCCGCGCTCATCATCATCTTTATTGCAGGACTGATTTTGCTGCGCTGGGTGCGGGAACACGGTGACGACGTGCCCCCGCCCGCTGAACGACCGTCAGGACACCTGAACTGATTCTGGTGGCCTTAACCTCTGCCGCGGCCGGCCAAGGCTGCCTCATGTTCGAGCTGGGCAACCTTGTCTTCCAGTTCCTGCAGCATCGTTTCGTGCATCATGCGTGACGACATATCCTGAGCAATCGTATCGCATGCCTCGGTGAGCGCATCGCGCAAGACCGAAGTCTCCGCTTCCATGAGAGCGGCCTGCTCCTTGTCCCGTGCTGCAGACTTTTCCAATTGAGACATGTCCTCAGACAAGGCCACATAGTCGCGCCGCTGCGCTTCCAAATCCTTGCGCACGGCCTGCGTTTCCGCCCGCGCCGTATCGCGATCCATCTCCAATTCTGAGACTGCCGCACCATATTCCTTGCGACTGCGCTCCATGGAAGCCTTGGTGCGCGCAAGTTCCGCCTCGGCACGGGTTTTTGCGTCCGCAATCTCGGTGATTTCCCTGCGCGCCTGCTCCAATTGCCGCGTCAGGTCGAGCCGCTCGGACTCACGCTGATGCATTTCCTTGTAGCGCACATTGATGTGCGAAAAGGCCTGAAGCGCCTCGCTGAATTGCTGCCGCATTTCCTGATTGTAGCTGTTGCCCACTTCGCACTGGAATTGCAGAAAGCGCATATTGCGCCGCAGTTTGAAGAAATCGATGTCGAGCGCCGTTTCATCCGCGGCGGCTTCGCCAACCTCATCCTGCTGAGTGAGATGACCTTCGCCCTTCTCCTCCAGGAATTGCTGAAGTTGCTGGCTCGCCATTTCCTCATAAGCATCCGGGTCGGTGACTTTTGTCGCCTCAACACCAGCCATCGTTTCGACGGCATGCTCGTCGCTTGCTGGATCGCGATGGGCGGTTTCATCGATGTCTGAATTTGGGACTTCAGCATTTGGCGCAGGGCGCTTGGCCAATGCGCTGATCTCGGCCAGCTTGTTGGCCTCCTGCTGCGCCTTCATCAGCAGCGCATTGCCAGCCAGCGTCTTTTCCGGTGAGGGTTCGCGGGCAAAGGCGGTGGGTTTGCGGTTCTGCTGCACCAGTTGCTTAAACTTGTTGAGCGCATCGTCCGTTGACTTGCTCAGCGGTTGCGCAGCCGGGGCTACTACCGGCTCGTCATCAAGCGCGTCTTCGTCGAAATCCTGGGCCGCCATATCCCATTCCCGCTCATGAAGCTCGTCGACAACCTGCTGTTCCAGCTCCGTATCCGGGTCGTTTGCCGCATCCGGCAGGGGAAGTGCGCTGGCGCCAAGGCGAAACTCGCCCGCCTCCCGGCGATTGCCGCTTGCCAGCTTGGCGAGCGCGTCCACCGTCCAGATTCTCTTGCTTGCCTCTGCCACAGGTCCATTCCCAATTCGGCCCTGATCATCGCAGAGCGCCGCCAGACGGAAATTATCGCATCTGGCAGCAGAAACAAGGTGACCGCTCCGCAATCCGCAATGAATTGAAAAAAGGCACTCGAAAACTGTGTTAATTGGGGTTAAAATCTGATTCAGGCTTGCGCGGCGACAATCCGATGTCAGTACAGCAGTCAATCTCGCTTGCAGAGAGTGTTGCAAGTGTTTGAATTTCAAGCGTGTAGGGTCAACGCTTGGAGTGTTCAGGCGGCGTCATGCGCTCGTTCCGAAACGGGATGACTCGTTTTCAAACGGGATGATGGTGCAGCCTGACAGGGCGGGCATTGCGGTGCCCATGAATGCGACCACAGGGCGCACACAAGGGCGATCACAAAGGCGATCATGATGGCAGGTTTTCGGTTTCTTTCGATGTTAGGTTTCGGGGACGAGCAGAAACGGGCGCAAGAGCCGCCCAAGATGATTGAGCACAGCCCGGCACCTGCATCCGAGCCGGCAAAGCCTGCCGAACTGCCAGAGGTCGATCTGCAATTGTCCGAGGAAGACCTGCTGCAAGATGTGCCGCAACTTTCCGAAGGCGACAAACAGCGCAAACGCGTGCTGGAAAGCATGCGCGCCGACATCAATTATTTCGACGACCAACTGACTCGCAGCGAATTGTTTGCCACCCGCGCGCGCGACAATATGAAGAAGTTCAAGGAATTTCTTCGCAATTCTGAAATTGAGTTGGAAGAGATCAGCGGTCTGAAAGCAGCTGTCAGCGAAAAGGATCGCTCGATCAATGCGCTTGCTCAGCAAGTATCGCAGCTTGAAATCTCTTCAGCTGAAAAGGATTCCGAACTGTTGGCGGAGGCCAACCGCATCGTCGAACTGCGCGAAGCTCTCGAAGAGGTTCGCACGGAAAACAACGAGCTTGCCGAAACCGTTGATCAGCGTCAAAGCGAATTGCGCGGGCTGATGCGCCAGCGCGACCAGCTTGACACGCGGGCCAATGGTTTGGCGAGCGAACTCAATGAAATTGCAGCCGAAAAGCAAGTCCTGGAAGAGACAGCCGAAAGGCTGGAGCGTGAGCTTACCGAACAGTTGGCGCTGAATTCCAACTTGTCGAAGCAGGTCAATGAGATGACCATCAATCTGGAACGCGTGTCGGCCAACAGGGACAAGTTCAACGCTGATTTGCGCGACAGCAAGGAACGCATTGCAGAGTTGAAGTCCGAACTGCTTGAGCTGCGGTCCAGCAATGAATCCATGCGCGAAGAAATGCAGTCTCAGGAGCGCTACAGCGCCGACCGGCTACGCAGTCGCGAAGCCGAGATTTACTCGCTGAAATCCGAGATTGACTCGCTGCATTCGCAGATCACGGTGCGCACGCAGATGTTCAACCAGGCGCAGAATGAGATGAACTCGGCCAAGGCGGTCGCCAAGGTTGCGCGGGGCACGGCGGAAGAGGTGGAACGCCGTCTTGTCGAGGCCAATTTGTTGCGCGAAAGCGAGCAGAAGGCGCTCATGGACGCCAATGAAGAAATCTCGGAGGTAAATGCCCGCTATGCCCGTCTGCTTCAGGAACTGGAGCAGACCAAGCAGGAAAATGCCGGGTTGCGTCGTTTCCAGCAGATTTACGAGGAAAATGCCCGCCGCGCTGTCAATCTCGGTATCAAGGAAGAACCGCCTGTGGCGACGAGTTCCGGTACCAAGACGGTGACAGTGGTCCGCCCCAACAAGCAGAACACGCATTGACCACAGTGTGCAGAGCATTTCTGATCCCGAACGATCGGGCAGGGGCTCTCTTGCAAGGATTTGTGAAGCGTGCCCGTAGTTCCGCAACTGCCACTTACCGGCGGCTGCCAGTGCGGGCAGTTGCGCCACCGTGTCACAAAGCGCCCCACCACGCTGTATTGCTGTCATTGCAGCGAGTGCCAGCGTCAGAGTTCGTCGGCTTTTGAGACTGCCTCAGGGCGCATGGGAAACGACGGGGCGCGTTGTGTCATTCTCGCGAGACGAAGGACTCAAGACCGAATTCGAATGCTCGTTCTGCCCGGACTGCGGTTCACGAATCTCGCATCGCGGGCGCAGACCGGCAAGTGGGGACAGCGTTAAGGCTGGCACGTTGGATGACTGATCCTGGCTTGAGCCAGTGGGCCACATTTGGAAAGCCAGCGCGCAAAGCTGGGTTGTGCTGTCCGGTCTGGCTTATAGGCGGCAGCCGGACGACAACTATGCTGCGTTGAAGGACGCGTTTGCCGAAAAATTTGGTTGAAAGCTGCCTTTTGGGGTGAGACTTGCTTTAGAAGCGGACGATGGCTTCAGCCGATCATCGCAGCACGATCATAGTCGGAGACCTGTTCAATCTCGACTGACTTTCCGTCGCGCTCTTCCTTTTTCTCCGCTTTTTCAAGCTCTTCCGATACTTCTGCCAAAGCAAGCTTTGCGGCGGCGTGCTGATCACGCAGATCGCTGATCGACGTCGTAAGGTTTTCGCGGCGCAAACGGGCGGCCTTGGCAAAGGTTGGATAAGCAAAGTGATTGACGTCGTCGATCCCGGCCTTTTTCTCTTCATAGGCGATCTGAGCGTCCAGATCGGAAGCCATGGATTCAAACTGTGTGACCATTGTTTCGATCTGGGCCACCTGACGCGCCTTTTCCTGAACTTGGAAACGCTTCAGGCGCAAAACACTTTCACGCGACTTCATACTCGATACTCCCCGCATCAACTGCGATACTCAACCGGCCGATACACTGGCAGGGTCGGTAAAGAACGCCACCGACTCCGCCAGAATGCGCCACAAATGTTAAAATTGTCTCCACATTCGAAATTTCCATGCCAGGTGAAGGCTTTGAGCAGTCTTTCGGGCCGAATGACCCATTAGGATATTGCTAAGCGATATTGCCAAAGCGTTTCGAGTAACACTTCATTTACCCGGGCGGTTAATACTATGGGCGATTTCAAGAGGTGATTTGCACTCCTGAAGCCCGGATTTGCGCGACTTTGGCGCTATTCGACATGGTTAAAGTGATGCGTTAATCACGAACAAGGCTGAATAATCCGAAATATCAACGAGTTACGGCAAAGAACTCAATTCGACATATAAACGCTTGCCTTGTCGAATCATAGTTTGTTAACCGTTTTGCATCATCGTTGCGTTTGGGTAGTTCACGGAAACAGAGCCAGTGGCAGTTTGGTCATTGGTTAGCCACGCAAGGGGAATGACATGCGAGTCTTGCTCATTGAGGATGACAGCGCCACCGCACAATCGATCGAGCTCATGTTGAAGTCCGAAAGCTTCAACGTCTATACGACTGATCTTGGCGAAGAGGGCGTCGATCTCGGCAAGCTCTACGACTATGACATCATCCTGCTTGATCTGAACCTCCCCGACATGTCGGGCTATGAGGTTCTGCGCACGCTGCGTCTATCAAAGGTCAAAACCCCCATCCTCATTCTTTCCGGTTTGGCCGGTATCGAAGACAAGGTTCGCGGTCTTGGCTTCGGAGCTGATGACTACATGACCAAGCCGTTCCACAAGGACGAGCTTGTGGCCCGGATTCAGGCTATCGTACGCCGCTCGAAGGGCCATGCGGAGAGTGTGATTACCACAGGTGACCTGAAGGTAAATCTTGACGCCAAAACGGTGGAGGTTAACGGACAACGCGTGCATCTGACCGGCAAGGAATATCAGATGCTCGAGCTGCTTTCGCTTCGTAAGGGTACGACTCTGACCAAAGAGATGTTCCTCAACCATCTGTATGGCGGCATGGACGAGCCGGAACTCAAGATCATCGACGTGTTCATCTGCAAACTTCGCAAGAAGCTCGCCTCTGCGACCGGTGGAACCAACTATATCGAGACTGTGTGGGGCCGCGGCTATGTGCTGCGTGAGCCAGACGACGTACCTATGGCCGAAGCGGGCTGACGCGAGACGTTACAGCCCAATCGTTCGAGTAGATTCAGTGAACCCGGTCAAAGCACCGGGTTTTTTGCTTTTTGGTCCGGTGATGGGCCTACCGGCGTGTCAGAACGACTTCTGATAGTCCAACAGCCACATTGATCCCGGTGGACGCTGAAACGCTGACCGGTTGCAGGGCGAAACTTTCAGCCGAACCGCCCACCAGAACATTGGTTCCAAGCCCTGCTGCAAAAGCAGCCTCTGCGGAGGCGCCAACATAGCGGCCGGCCAGCGCGCCGGGTGCGTAAAGGTCGCTTTCACGTGCAACGACGGCCCATAAGATCACTGTGCGACCAGTGGCACCAAGATCGAGACCATATTTGTTGATCACGCCGCCATAGGTCTCGATCGGCTCCGAACTGTTGGCGGGTGTGAAGGCGCACACCATGTCTTTCGACGACCCAAAGATGAAGCCAAGCCCTCCCGCGACTTCGCAATTGAGCTGGCCGACCTGAATGCCACTTTGTGCATGTGCCACTGTCTGGCTGAACAAGCCAAGGGCAAGTGCGGCGGCGGCGATAAACTTGGAGAGTGTCATGAGTGTCCTTTCAAAGGTCAGGCCGAGGAGCAATGGCGAAGGCCCGGAGTTGCATTCGAGAGAAGCCGAATCGATTCGGATCGGATTATGGCTTATTTTCAACGCTTTGACCTACGCCGCATGTAGGGCCATATTGCGATTGAACGCAGAATTGTTTGTTGTCATTTGGCATAAAGCGTGCTTTCGGCGCCCAGATAACCGTCCCACGCGAACCAGTAGGCAATGTGGCCGGCAATGCGCGGTCGTTTTTCACCTGATGGTCCGACTAGAAAATCTTCGCTGACGCGCCAGGCTCCGCCGGGTCCGGTTAACTCTTTCTCGCTTGTTCCCTCAAAGTGTTCACCGGCCTCACGTCGATAGGCCCGCACGGTGCGGGTCGCTGGATTGCCGATCAGGACGAGAGCGGTGCTTCCAATCCGGTCATTGATCACCGATTGCCCTTCAAAAGCGACAAGCGGCCACGCTCTCGCCGCGCCAAAAGCGCGAACGCCGAACACATAGTCCTTGCGCTTCGCCACACTTTCATCGCCAACGATTGTCGGGAACAATAATTCGGGGCTGGCGAAATAATCGCGATAAACGACCCCTGAATCGTAATTGCGATAGAAGCCCGTCTCCAGAGACAAGACTTCGCTGCTAGGGTGCTTAGCCTTCCATAGTTTCCACGAAGTGATGGCCAATGGGCGTATCTTTAGCGCAAGTGTAGTCTGCGCAAGAGGACCGATCACGGGTCTGCCGGTGAACTGGTTCCAGAGCGAGTTGGTTCCGCGGTCGAACATCAGCTTGTTCGATCGATAGAGCAGGCCCGACGACCCGAAGATGAGAGGTTCCTTTCGCCCTTCAGTCGCGGTCACAAACAGAATGCCGGAGCCGCAAAGCGTGCAATACGCCAGTGCCACCGGTACGCCGCCAATGACATCGTTGAGCATCTCATGCCAACCCATGATGCGCAGCGGATAGGCCCGCACATCACCATTGATCGCCACGCCGAAGACCAGATCATCGTCGAGCAGATAATCGGCATCCTCTGCAGCAATCATTTTCGGCCTGTCGAGCGGGGAAATGCCGTCCGCCTTCACGCCGCCCCATGTGATTTCCTCAAAGCGGATCTTCATCCGCTCCGGGGCCATGAAGTCGGGTCTGAAGTAGTCCATAAAGGCGGCGTCAATATTGGCGAAATGGCGCAGCTTCAGCGAGACATAGCTTGGATGCGGCACGATCTGCGGATTGGCCTCCTGCCACAACATCGCTTCACGCCAATTGGTAATGGACGCCCCGGTGAGATCATTGATGGCCTTCAACACCAGCTTGTGGCCGCCGCCCACCTGCGCGATCAGCACCAGTGTCGGCACGATATCAAGCTCGCCGCGCTTTACAAAGAAATCGAGCGCTTTCGCGCGTTCCTCATCACTCCCGATGAGCGCCTGCACTGACAGACGAACAAATTCAGCGCTTTCCGGTGTTATGATTGTGGCCGAACCGTCGCTTGGCTGTTTGGAGCCGCTTTGCGAACCAACGTAACGATCATCATCATGCTGACCCGGCCCATGCGCCCAGGCAGAGGCCAACGCGATCCCGGAAACGGTCAGGAGAGCATAAAGGAAGGCAGCGACTGTTAATCGCGTGCAACTTGAGTGCATTGCGCAGCTCTTTGATCGATCGGCCAAGGCGCAGCTTCGCACAAACGCGCGCCAAGACCAACTCAAGCGCTCATCAACAACCTTGAAGGGTCGAGTTTGCCTGGCTTATGCGGCAGCGCTGCGCAAGGTGCTGCAAATATCGTCAACCACCTGACCGACCAGAGCTTCGTCATCGCCCTCTGCCATCACGCGGATCAACGGCTCGGTGCCCGATTTGCGGATGACGAGACGTCCGCTGTTGGCAAGGCGCTGGCGTGCTTCCTCGATGCAATCGATAACCTTGTTGTTCTCAAGCGGCTCGCCCTGCGAATAGCGCACATTTTTAAGCACTTGCGGCACAGGCTCGAAGCGATTGCACACTTCGCTGACCGGCTTGTCCCAATTCTTGACCACCGAGAGAACCTGAAGCGCGGCCACGAGTCCGTCACCTGTGGTCGCGTAGTCAGACAGCACGATATGACCGGATTGTTCACCGCCGACATTGTAGCCATTCCGACGCATATGCTCGACCACATAACGGTCTCCAACGGCAGTTCGGGCAAGTGACAGGTTCAGCCCCTGTAGAAACCGCTCGAGACCCAGATTGGACATGATGGTCGCAACGATTCCGTCACCGTTAAGGCGTTGCGTTTCGCTCCAGGATTGAGCGACGAGGGCCATCAGCTGATCGCCATCCACCACATTGCTCTTCTCATCGACGATGATGACGCGGTCAGCATCACCATCGAGTGCAATGCCGATATCGGCGCGAACCTCGTTGACCTTGCGCTGCAATGTGGACGTGAAGGTCGAGCCGCATTCTTCGTTGATATTGGTGCCGTCCGGCTTGTCGCCAATGGTGACAACTTCGGCGCCCAATTCCCAAAGCGCTTGCGGCGCGACCTTGTAAGCCGCTCCATTGGCGCAATCGATGACAACGCGCAGGCCTTCGAGTGACATTTTGCGGGGCAGTGTGCGCTTGGCCGTTTCGATATATCGGTCGTGAACGCCCTCGATACGCTGCGCCCGGCCAATAGACTTGCCTTCAGCCATGCGGTTGGTCAGGTCTTCATCCATGAGGCGCTCAATCTCACGCTCCAGATCGTCCGACAATTTGAAACCGTTGGGGCCGAAGAGCTTGATGCCATTGTCATGGAAAGCGTTGTGGGAGGCCGAAATCATGACGCCGATATCTGCCCGCAAAGACCGCGTGAGCATCGCCACAGCCGGGGTCGGCACGGGACCAAGCAGAAACACGTCCATGCCCGCTGCGGTGAAGCCGGCAACCAGCGCGTTCTCGATCATATAGCCGGAAAGGCGTGTATCCTTGCCAACCACGACGCGGTGCCGGTGATTTCCTCGCTTGAAGGAAACACCTGCGGCCATGCCAACTTTCATGGCCGTCTCAGCGGTCATAGGAGAACGGTTGGCGTAGCCGCGAATGCCGTCCGTACCAAAATATTTGCGCTTGTCGCTCATCAAACCATCACCCAACTACTTCTGACAACCGTGTAACCGTGCGCATTCGCCCGCAGCGCGATTTGAACCGAACCTGTGATTCTCCCCTTGAGAACCGCGTATAGCAGATGTCACGTTTCCCATTTTTCACAAATTGTGACGCGCTGTTGCCCGCTTTGGGGCAATGCCCTAGTCATTCGCGCGCAGAAGGCAAAAACACCAAAACAATCAAGGCTTCCGCCGCGGGCATCATCGGCTGCAAATCAAAAGAGTGGGTAAAGAGAGACTGTGAATTGCGCCGTGTGGTTAACGCAGCCTGCGTTTGGTTGCGCGCTTCAGTCTGCCGCACCGGCTGAGATGAGCCGGTGCGAAACTATCTGGTCAGGAAGGCTGTGGTTCCAGGCCGCCCGTTGCGCCGCCCTTATTGTCCTTTGGCTTTTTTGATCCCGACTTCGGAACAGCGCTGCCGCGTGAGGGAGGCGTATCGTCGCCCATGTCGCGCGCAGGCGGCTTGCCGTCCAGAAGGTCGTCGATCTCCTGACCGGTCAGCGTCTCATATTCGAGCAGCCCCTGGGCCAAAGTCTCAAGGTCCTTCTTGCGCTTCGTCAGAATGCGTTTGGCTTCTTTCCACCCGTCATCGATCAGGCGACGCACCTCTTCGTCAATGATCTGCGCTGTCTCTTCTGACACGTTTTTCGACTGCGCGACGGAGTGGCCGAGGAAGACCTCTTGCTGATTTTCGCCATAGGCGACCTTGCCGAGCTTGTCGGAAAAGCCCCATTGCGTGACCATTGCTCTGGCCAGTCTCGTGGCCTGTTCGATGTCGGATTGTGCGCCGGAGGTCACGTTTTTCTTGCCGAAGATCAGTTCCTCGGCCACGCGGCCCGCCATCATGACGGCCAGGCGTGACGTCATTTCCTCATAGCTCATGGAAATCTGGTCACGTTCCGGCAATTGCATCACCATGCCCAGTGCGCGGCCGCGCGGAATGATGGTTGCCTTGTGAACGGGATGGGAGGACGGCACGGTGATCGCCACAAGGGCGTGACCGGCTTCGTGATAAGCAGTGTTGCGCTTTTCCTCTTCCGACATCGCCATGGAGCGACGTTCGGCACCCATCATCACCTTGTCTTTGGCATCATCAAATTCCTGCGCCGTGACAAGCCTTTTTTCGCGGCGGGCTGCGAGCAGGGCCGCCTCATTGACGAGGTTCATCAGATCGGCACCGGAAAAGCCCGGCGTGCCGCGAGCGACGACTTTCAGATCGACATTGGGCGCTAGCGGAACATTTTTCACATGCACCTTAAGGATCGCCTCGCGGCCCATAATGTCCGGGTTCGGCACGACAACCTGACGGTCGAAACGACCGGGACGCAGAAGGGCAGGGTCGAGCACATCCGGGCGGTTCGTCGCCGCGATCAGAATGATGCCCTCATTGGTTTCGAATCCGTCCATCTCAACGAGCAACTGGTTGAGCGTTTGCTCGCGTTCATCATTGCCGCCGCCAAGGCCCGCACCGCGATGGCGGCCAACGGCGTCAATCTCGTCAATGAAGATGATGCAGGGCGCATTTTTCTTGGCCTGCTCAAACATGTCACGCACACGGCTTGCGCCGACACCGACGAACATTTCCACGAAGTCGGACCCGGAAATGGTGAAGAACGGCACTTCGGCCTCTCCGGCCACGGCACGTGCCGTCAGCGTCTTGCCCGTCCCGGGAGGGCCGACGAGCAGAACACCATGGGGCATCTTGCCGCCAAGCCGCTGGAATTTTTGCGGATCGCGCAGAAAGTCAACAACTTCAACCAGATCTTCCTTGGCTTCATCAACGCCTGCCACATCGTCAAAAGTCACGCGTCCATGCGCTTCGGTCAGCAGCTTGGCCTTGGATTTGCCAAAGCCCATGGCCTTGCCCTGGCCAGACTGCATTTGGCGCATGATGAAAATCCAAACGCCAATGAGCAGAAGTAAGGGCAGATAGGTGATCAGCAGGCTGCCAAGCGTTGAGCGCCCCTCTGAGACCGGTTGGGCGGAAATCTCGACGTTTTGCGCTTCGAGCCGCTTTACCAGTTCGGGATCATTGGGCGCCACTGTGGAAAATCGTGTGCTGGAATCGGTATACGTTCCGGTGATCTTTTCACCAGCTATCGTCACCGACTTCACGCGGTTGCGCTCTACCGCATCGAGGAAGGTCGAATAAGCAATTTCGCTCGTGCTGGCCTGATTGGCCGGAGACTGAAACATCTGGAACAATGCGATCAGCAGAAGGGCAATCAGGCCCCACAAGGCGATGTTGCGAAAATTTGTGTTCATGAATTCGACTTTCCCGATCCAGGCTTTCAGGTGACCAGTGTCACCAACAGACCAACATGCGGGTCTGCACCAGATCGAAGATAGGTTTTGCAGGTTGCATTGCCAAGGCGCAAAGGCTGATATGCGGCAAATGCTTGCCCCTTCTTCGTTCTATGCTGAACGCGCCAGCGGAAGAAGGGTTCATTCCTGATTTTGCGCAGGTTCGAAGCGCTGACAGAGTTTTCGGCAGACGGCATCGCGCAGTGCGTGGTCACTCTCGGGGCAAAACCGTTCCAGCGCCAGAATGAAGGGGCGCATGGTTCCGTCCTGGTGAATGAAAAAGCGGCCATCAAACGGGCCACTCTCTTGATCCTCCACCTTTGGCAAATTGCGCGATTCCCGCTCAAACCTCGCTCCTGAAGCATCAATTGTAACCAGCGCCCGGCCAAGATTGCGGCGAAGCGGCAGTCCGTCGCCATAGGCCTCAACCAGATCGTGCAGTTTTGAGGGGGCGGGCCAGTGTTCACCCCCACCGACGACGCAGATCAGACAGGCAAAGACCTGCTCGCTGACCACCCTTGGCAGATGGGCTCGTTCAAGGTGAAGTTTGCCCTCATTGCTGACGCGCAAATGCAAATCCAAAGCCGACTCGGCTTGCGCGTTCAGCCAATGTCGGCTTCGTTGGGCAAGGGCAGCCAGTTCGGCAATATGTTGCGGACCGGGCAGGTCGGGGTCAGCGCGAAGGGCCGCTCTGGCGCGGATGCGCTCAAATCGCAGATCCTCGTTGCTGGGTTCATCAATCCAGGGCAGACCCGCTTCTTTGAGCATGGATCGTAACGCCTCGCGATGAACCGTCAGCAACGGGCGCAGCAATGTGACCCGCTCACCGGGAGCGACAGAATAATGCGCCAACGGTGGAATGGCGGAGAGGCCGCGCGTTGCGCTGTCGCCCACCATGCGTTGCGCACGCATCAGCACGGTCTCAGCCTGGTCATTGACAGTGTGTCCAAGAAGGATCGCCGTCGCGCCGATATCGATAGCGTGACGCGCGAGCAGCTCATATCTCGCCAGGCGAGCCGCTTGCGACGATGCTTGCAAGCGTGGCGACCATTTCAGAGTCTGGTGGCAAAGTCCGAATTCTTGCGACCAACTTGCGACGAATTTTGCTTCCTGAGCTGAGCCGTCTCTCAGCCCGTGATCGACAGTTGCCACGCAAATGTCGCTTGCGATCCGGCCGTCACGTTTGGCGGCCACCAGCAAGTGCAACATGGCCATGGAATCGCCACCACCCGACACGGCGACGACGATTTTCGCATGGGCGGAGACGCGTCTGGCCTGTGCGGATGGCAGGATCATGCCTCTTCATGCCCCGTTGGGGCTGTTCAGACCATGGCGGAGATGCGCAAATTTGGGGTTTTCGGCGCCAAAATCAGCATTTTGCGCTGGCTTGTTCGTCCTTGATGCGCTCACCAAGACGGGGCTGTGCCTGCGGATATTGCTTGAGCACTTCGGCATAGGTTGCGCAGGCAACTTCGCGTTGGTTCAGTCCGGCAAGCGCCAACCCCAGCCCGAGCAGATTATCCGGTGCGGTTGGTGCTCCGGGATGCTCCTTATGCGCTTCCAGATGGGCGTTGGCGGCCTCGTAATATTCTTTCTGCCAGAAATGCGCCAATCCAAGATTATGAAGCACTTCGCCGGATTGAGGGTCGTTCGGCCAAGCCGCACGATGGGCGGAAAACGCACGGCGTGCTGTGGGATAATCCCTTGAATCTAAAGCGTTAAGTCCTGCCTTGAACACTTCGTCCGGCGTCGCGCCAAACTCCGAGGCGTTGAGCGCTTCATCCCCGGCGGCAGGATCGCTCAGGCCCGCATTCTGGACATCGTCAGGGCGCGCATCAACGACATTGCCATTGGCATCAAAGGTCAGAGTGCCAAGCGCTCGTGGTGCCAAATTACGCTGTTTTGCCGGTGCCGTAGGGGCTGGTTGCGAGGTAGATTGGGACACCGTTTGCTGCGACGTTTGAGGCTCGGGCGCCGTTTCGGCGCGCTCAGGCTTTTCCAGGCGGTCGTTGCCTCCATCATTTGCAGCGACGTCAACATCGCGGGAGCCGACCGTACCGGATTGTTTTTCCTCAATTTCCTGGAAGCGGATTTCATTGTCCTCCTCCATGCGGCGCAGCTTTTCCTGAAGCTGGATCAGCAGGAAATTCAGCTCTTCCACCTTGCCGTTTAGCCGACGCACCTCTTCCTGCAACTGCTGAACCTCAAAGCTGGCATCAGCCTGCGCCAGTTGAAAAACAGACACATTCGCTGGCGGCACAGGCGGTTGCGCCATTACCGTAGCAGTGAAGGGCAGGGTCAGAGCAAAGAAAGCGCAAACTGTTGATTTCATGAGTTTTCTCTGGCTGATGGTGTGAGTTGCGATGCGCGCTATCAGCTGCCGCCACCGGTCAGAACCGTCACCGCGCGGCGGTTCTGCGACCAGCAGGAAATGTTGTCACACACGGCAACCGGACGTTCCTTGCCGAAAGAGATCGTGCGCATGCGTGATGCGGGAATGCCACGAGAGACGAGATAGCTCTTTGTCGCGGCGGCGCGGCGCGCGCCGAGGGCCAGGTTGTATTCGCGCGTGCCGCGCTCATCGGCATGGCCCTCAATGGTGATCTGATAGGAACCATAGCGAGCAAGCCATTGAGATTGCTTGTCAAGTGTCGTGCGTGCGGCTGCGGTTAATGCGGACGAATCCGTCTCGAAGAACACGCGGTCTCCGACGCTTGTGGTGAATTCCTGTGTGGAACCGGGCGCGGCTGCACCAGCTCCTATGCCGAGTTCGCTGGCATTTCCTGGGATCTGGTTCTTGCGATTGGCGCAGCCCGTCAGTGCGGTCACCAGCGCGAGTGCTGCGATAATGAGAAATCGGGAAGGGCGGGTCGACGTCATGGTCTGGCTCATTTGCCGGACTCCTGCGATGTAAGAGGGCATCTTTTTGGTGATCGAATGCTAAGCAAAGATCATTAAATGCCGCTCAATTTGCTTGGTAAATGTCGGGTAAATGGCGTGCAAAAACGCCGGGTTCATTCGGTTTCTTCCAGAAATGCGGCATTTGAGCGGCTGCAATGCGGCGGCAACCGGCTTTCCCGCACTTTGTGCACACTTCCTTCGATTACCTGTGAATTGAGCCTCCAACTGCTCCTGCGATTTTTTATGCAAGGTCGCTTGCGTTGCGAAATCATGGCGCTAGTCTCCCCCTCCATGGTTGCGTCCTCAGCCCCTCAACCCACGACCGAAAGCGCCGTTTCCGGCGAACCAGTGATAACGGTCGACAATCTCCACACAGTCTTTCACACGCAGGATGGTGATGTTCATGCCGTTAATGGCGTGACGTTCTCTTTGCGTCCCGGCGAATTGCTGGGCGTTGTCGGCGAATCCGGATCGGGCAAAAGCGTAACCATGATGTCGCTGTTGCGGCTGTTGCCCATGCCACCGGCAGAGATCACATCAGGCGAAGTCCATTTTGGCGGTCAGGATCTGTTGAAACTTGGCACCAACGCGCTGCGCGATCTTCGTGGCGGCGATGTCGGTTTCATCTTTCAAGACCCGATGACCTCCCTCAATCCGGTCTTCACCGTGGGCTTTCAGCTCACCGAGCCGCTACGCATTCACATGGGACTTTCCAAGGCGGATGCGATGGAGCGGGCGGTTGAACTGCTGGAACTTGTCGGCATACCCTCGGCCAGAGAACGTCTGAAAGACTTTCCGCATCAGTTTTCCGGCGGCATGCGCCAGCGCGTGATGATCGCGATTGCGCTTGCCTGTGACCCCAAACTGCTCATCGCCGATGAACCGACCACCGCTCTAGACGTCACCGTGCAGGCGCAGATCATCGAACTGGTGAAAGAACTGCGTGAACGGCTGGGTATGGCGATCATCTGGATCACGCATGATTTGGGTGTCGTGGCCGGCATCGCAGACCGGGTTGCAGTCATGTATGGCGGGCAGATCGTGGAATATGCCGAGGTCAAACATCTCTACGATGATCCCAAACATCCCTACACGAAGGCGTTGCTGCAAACGCTACCAAGCCATGAATTTGCCCACGGCGACACGCGCGAAGAGCGTCTCGTCAGCATTCCCGGTCAGGCTCCGAACCTGAAAGGGCCGCTAAAGGCTTGTCCGTTCGCGCCGCGTTGCGAGTACGTCCATCAGCGTTGCCTGGATGAAAATCCACCCATGTTTGATGTGCGTGATGGCCAACAGTCGCGCTGCTGGCTGGAGGATCAAACATGAGCGCCGCCGCCGAGACATTGGTCCGCGTTGATGATCTGAAAATGCACTTTCCGATCTATGCCGGGCTGCTGCGCCGCCAGGTTGGTGCCGTGAAGGCAGTCGACGGTGTGTCTTTTGATATCTACCGTGGTGAAACGCTCGGTCTGGTCGGCGAATCCGGTTGTGGCAAATCAACCACCGGTCGGGCGGTTCTGCGTCTCTATGATCCCACCGATGGCTCTGTTGAGTTCGAGGGTGGCGACATTGCTGCGCTTTCGGAAGGCGATATGAGACGTATGCGGCCGCGCATGCAGATGATTTTTCAGGACCCGCAGGCGAGCCTCAATCCGCGCATGACCGTTGGATCGATCATCTCCGAACCGCTGATCGAACATCGCGATATGACGGTGCAAGAGCGGCGCGAGCGGGTCAAAGAACTGCTGAATGCGGTTGGTCTCAACCCGGATTACATCAATCGCTACCCGCACGAATTTTCCGGTGGGCAACGCCAGCGCATCGGCATCGCGCGCGCTTTGGCCCTCGATCCTGATTTCATTGTCTGCGACGAACCCATCGCCGCGCTCGATGTCTCAATCCAGGCGCAAGTCGTTAATTTGCTTGAAGATTTGCAGCAGGAACGCGGGCTGACTTACCTGTTTATCAGCCATGATTTGTCGATGGTGCGTCACATCGCAGATCGTGTTGCGGTCATGTATCTGGGCAAGATCATGGAACTGGCTCCTCGCGATGCGCTGTTTGCCACACCCCGCCATCCCTACACGCAGGCCCTGCTTTCTGCGGTGCCGGTCGCCGATCCCGACATTGAAGCCAACAGGCAACGCATCATTTTGACGGGCGACGTTCCAAGCCCCTCCAAGCCGCCGGAAGGCTGCGTGTTTTGCACACGCTGCCCGCTGGCCAAGAAACTAAATGATGAAAAGTGCTTTACGACCGCGCCGCAATGGCGTGAAATCGAACCAGGACAGTTCGTCGCCTGCCACTTCGCGGAGATGACGAACGATCCGGCGGTTCTTGCAGAAGGAACGCCGGACACCGTTTAGCGACGGTCAATCGCTTTCGATGCCGAAAGCGCACAACCCTACAGAACCGGTGTTCAACCGGCACAGGAACAGAACCAAAAGAGAAATATCCAACAAGGAGACCTCAATGAAAAACCTCAAATTGCTGCTGGCGACGACCGCCGCTGCTGCGATTGCCACCACATCGGCTCTGGCTGATGGTCATGAAGGCGAGCGCGGCCGCGACGGCGAAGTCAAGATCATCTATTGGCAAGCGCCCTCAACGCTGAACCCATATCTTTCTGGCGGCACGAAAGAGGTCGAAAGCGCCAGCCTCGTGCTGGAATCGCTTGCGCGTTTCGATAATACGGGCGCCATTCAGCCGTGGCTCGCCGAGTCGATCCCGACCGTTGAGAACGGTGGCGTTGCCGCTGATCTGACGTCGATCACATGGAAGCTGAAAGAGGGCGTGACCTGGTCGGATGGAACACCGCTGACGGCCAATGACGCAATCTTCACCTGGAAATATTGCACCGATCCGAATGGCGGTTGCGCGCAGGCGAGCTATTTCGACGGCGTCGAAAATATGGAAGCTCTTGATGATCGCACGCTGAAGATCAGCTTCTCCGCTCCAAAGCCGTTCCCATACACCGCACTGGTGGGTTCCGAGAGCCCGATCATCCAGGCCGCGCAGTTCGCTGACTGCCTGGGCGCGAAAGCTCCCGAATGCACGGAAGCCAACTTTGGCCCGATCGGCACCGGCCCCTTCACCGTTGCTGAGTTCAAGCCCAACGATGTGATCCGGTTCACAGCCAATGAGAACTTCCGCGAAGCAGGCAAACCCGCCTTCGCTTCGGTTCTGTTCAAGGGCGGCGGTGACGCAGCAGGTGCAGCACGTTCGGTTCTGGAAACCGGCGAGTTCGACTATGCCTGGAACCTGCAGATCGACCCGACCGTGCTGAAAGCCATGGAAGACAAGGGCAACGGCACGGTCGTGACGGCATTTGGCACTTCCGTTGAGCGTCTGCATCTCAACCAGACCGATCCTGACCCGGCGCTTGGCGATGCCCGTTCCACGACAGCCAAGGCGCATCCGTTCCTGACCGACCCGAATGTGGGCAAGGCGATGTCGATGGCCATCGACCGCGCTCTGCTGGTGGAAGTCGGCTATGGTGCTGGTGGCCAGGTCACCTGTAACGTGCTGCCCGCGCCTGAAGCCTATGCGTCAACCGCCAATGATGACTGCAAGGTGCAGGATATTGAAGGCGCCAAGAAGGTGCTGGAAGATGCAGGCTACAAGGACACCAATGGCGATGGCATCCGCGAAACGCCGGACGGCATGCCGCTGAAAGTCCTGTATCAGACTTCGACCAACGCCGTCCGCCAGGACACACAGGCGTTGATCAAGCAGTGGTGGACGGAGATTGGCATCGAAACCGAACTTCGTAACATCGACGCTTCGGTGTTCTTCGGTGGAGATCCAGCCAGCCCGGATACCTTCCAGAAGTTCTATGCGGACATTGAGATGTACACCAACAACTTTGCTGGTGTTGATCCGGAAGCTTATATGGCCAACTGGCAGTGCAAGGAAATTCCTGGTCCGGACACGCAGTGGCAGGGTTCCAATATTCAGCGCTTCTGCAGCGAAGAATATGATGCCCTTTCCAAGAAGATGAGCGAAACGGCTGGTCTGGAAGAGCGTGCAAAACTCGCCAAAGCGATGAATGACATGCTGATGCAGTCTTACTCGATCATCCCGCTGATCCACCGCGGCGGTGTGTCGGCGCATGCCAATTCGCTTGGCGGCGTCCTGATCAGTGACTGGGACACCGAGCTTTGGAACATCCAGGACTGGTACCGTAAGAAGTAACAGTTCGAATGTGTTGGGGCGGCGCTTTGGTGTCGCCCCTCTTCTTTTCCTCACCTTCTCCATCGACGCTGTGCGCTGGGACTGACCGTCGATAGATGAGTTGAGCAAAGCCGGGTTTGAGGCAGGGGTTTCATGCTGAATTACACGATCAGGCGATTGCTGATCGCAATCCCGACCCTGCTGTTCATCAGCTTCGTCATCTTCTTTATCGTGAAGCTGTCGCCATCTGATCCAACGGCGAACTTGCCGCTCACAATTCCGCCGGAGGTGCGCGAAAAGATCCGAGAATCTCTTGGCGTCAATCAGCCTTTGGTGGTTCAATTCTACCTTTGGCTCAAACAACTCATGATTTCCGAACCGCTCTACTGGTCCAATCAGTGGTTCGGCACGAATTTTGAAGTCGGCCAGCGCATCATTTCCTATCAGACCCGTTCGCCGGTCATGGACATCGTCATCCAGCGCATGCCGCAGACGCTGATTGTGGTTGGCACGTCCTACATTGTCGGCATCCTGATCGCGCTGCCGATCGGCATCATATCGGCCTACCGACAATATTCATGGTTCGACAATGCGGGAACGCTGGTCTCGATGATAGGCTTTTCCGTCCCGCCCTTCTTTTCCGGCGTGCTCGCCATCGTGATCTTTTCAGTGCTGCTGGGGTGGCTGCCCTCTATCTACGACACCACCCACACGGTCACGGATTGGGACAGTTTCGTCGTCCAGTTCAAGCAGATGATCATGCCGGTGATGGTGCTCGCCTTACAAACCACGGCACAGATCAGCCGCTTCCTGCGCGCATCGATGCTCGACAATCTCAATCAAGATTATGTGCGCACGGCCCGGGCGAAGGGTCTCAAAGAGCAGACCGTGGTTCTGGTTCATGTGCTGCGCAACTCGCTCATTCCGGTGATCACCGTGATCGCGCTCGGTGTGCCGGCGATCTTCGGTGGTGCGATCATCACTGAACAGGTCTTCAAGGTGAACGGGTTGGGCCAACTTCTGATCATTTCGATCCAGGCCGGGGATGTGCCTACGGTGCAAACCCTCACCTTCATGTTCGCGGTTCTCATCGTTCTGTTCAACCTGATTGCGGATGTCCTTTACGGCATTATGGACCCACGGATTCGCTATGACTGATCGTTCAACAGACAAGGCGATAGGAAGGTCGGCTCGAAACCCCGACCATGTGGAAGGAGGCGTTTCCGTAGTGCAGGATGGTGCAGCACCCAAGACCGTGGTCGATCAGGCCATGATAGACGCTGCAGAAGGCCCATCACGCCCCGCACGTTCGCAGTGGCGGGACGTATTTGACCAGTTTGCCGCCCATAAGGGGGCGATGGCGGGTCTGATATTCTTCATATTCATTATCCTGTTCGTGACGATTGGCCCGCTGATCTGGCCCTATGACCCGACCTTTATCGACATCCGTGCCCGCAACAGCGGCCCGACCTGGGCGCACCCAATCGGCACCGACCAGCTCGGACGCGATATGCTGGCAAGGCTGATGGCGGGCGGGCAGGTTTCGCTGGCGGTGGGGATGACAGCGATGCTGCTAGCCTTGCTGGTGGGGACGCTGATCGGCGTCATTGCAGGCTATTTCAAGCGGCTGGACGGCCCGTTGATGCGATTTACCGATCTGTTTCTGGCGCTGCCTTTGCTGCCACTGCTGCTGGTCATCGTGATGTTGTTTCGCGAAAGTCTGAACTCAGCCTTTGGGCCGGAGGGCGGCATCTTTATTCTAATGGTTACCGCGATTGGCATCACCTCATGGATGCAGACGGCCCGCATCGTGCGCGGTGATGTTCTTGCGCTGAAAGAGCAGGAATTCGTGCTGGCAGCCCGGTCGATCGGCACGCCGCCGCGGCGGATGATCGGTCGCCATGTTTTGCCCAATGTGCTCTCGCCCATCATGGTGTCGGCAACTTTGGGCATTGCGACGGCGATCATTACCGAGTCTGCGCTGTCGTTTCTCGGGCTGGGTTTCCCGCCGGATTTCCCGACCTGGGGCCGTTTGCTCAATGATGCGACGGACTATTTGCAGCAATATCCATCGCGGGTGATCTGGCCCGGTCTGGCCATTTCGCTGACCGTGCTGTCGGTGAATTACATCGGCGATGGCTTGCGCGACGCGCTCGATCCGCGCATCAGGGGTCGTTAGAGCAAGTCTCGCCCAGATTGGAGCAGTTTGGTGGGATGGATTTTTCGATCTGGCAAGGAGAACACCGCAGAGCGATGCTGGGCAT
>JAPPOQ010000005.1 GCA_028817895.1 Ahrensia sp. | reverse complement strand
GAAAGACACCCAAGCAAATGATGTGCAAGGCAATGAAAATGAAAAGTAATCTGCAATCGTTTGAACTCGTTCCTTCGCGCCCTGACTGTGTTGCGCTCAAAACTACAGAATCCCTTGTAGTGCCAGCACCACGGCGTCGCACGTGCGCCCCTGGATCAAGGAGTGTCAGGTCACAAATTTCCTGCGCTCAAACGATTCAATCGGGACGAGATTTGCTCTAATTGCCAGTCGAGCAGCAACGTTGTGGCAGAAAGACCGACTGGGCCAAGCCAGCTGTGACAGGCATTGTAGCAAAACGAACCAGTCTTTGGCCCCGCAATGTAGCCCGCAAAAGACAAGTCCGGCACGAGGATAAAGGCCGCAAACAGCCAGTAGGCAACAAGGGCTGCCAGAAACAAGGCAAGATGTTCGAGTTTCAGGAGGAGCGTCACCTCATTTTCCTTCAAGCAGGTCGGGCCGTCGATTGTGTGTCAGCTTCTCGGCCTGCTCGCGCCTCCAGGCTTCGATCTTCGCATGATCGCCTGAGGTGAGAACATCGGGCACTGAACGACCTTCCCATTCGGCTGGCCTCGTATAATGCGGGTGCTCCAGCAGGCCCGCTTCAAAGCTTTCGTATGACCCGGACTGTTCATTGCCCATGACGCCTGGCAGCAGGCGGATTGTGGCGTCAAGCAAGACCAGCGCCGCAACTTCCCCACCGGCCAAGACATAGTCTCCTATCGAGACTTCCTGAAGATTGCGGGCCTCAATCACGCGTTCATCCACGCCTTCAAAGCGGCCGCAAATGATCACGACGCCTTCGGCGACAGCCAGTTGACGCACCTGCTCCTGCGTCAATGGTTTGCCGCGCGGGCTCATCAGCAACTTGGGACGCGCATCGTCCGCTGGCGAAACATGATCGACAGCGCGAGCGAGCACATCAGCGCGCAAAACCATGCCTGCACCACCACCATAGGGCGTATCGTCAACGGAGCGATGTCTGTCTGTGGCAAAGTCGCGAATATTGCGAGCCTCGCAGGTCCAGTCACCCCGTTCGAGCGCTTGCCCTGCTAGCGCATGGCCAAGAGGCCCGGGGAACATCTGCGGATAGAGCGTAAGAATGGAAGCGCGGAACGTCATGGCGTGGCCGGACGGTGGCTACTCTGCATCGTCCAATGAATGGCGCTGCAGAAGCGGGGTCTGCGATAGGATGAAAATCATCGTCAGCCCCGTCATACCCCAGAATTTAAAACCGACCCAGAAGCCCTCTGAAAAAGAGCGCCAAACCACCTCATTGACGATAGCTAGAAAGAAGAAAAACAGTGCCCAGCGAAAGGTCAGGATTCGCCATCCTTCATCCGTCAGATCAAATGCTGCGTCCATCAGCGTTTTCAGGAAGCTCTTGCCCATCGCCAAACCGGCGAACAACGCAAGGCCAAACAGCGTGTTCACGATAGTCGGCTTCATTTTGATGAATGTGTCGTTCTCCAGATAGATCGTCAGCCCGCCAAAAATGGAGACGATCACCAGCGTCACCATCGGCATGGCGGGAAGCGTTCGTGTCATCATCCAGGAAATTGCGATGCTGATCGGTGTAGCGACCATCAACACTGCGGTCGCCAGAAAGATCGGCTTCTCCAAAACACCGGTTAGCCCGAGAACTGGAACCAGCTGGTCGCCGAAATTATAGGCCAGCACGAACAGCGCAACAGGCCCGAGTTCAAGCAGCAGTTTCAAGCCCGGACTGACTTTTTCGGTCTGTGCCGCTTCGCTTGCCATTTTGATATCTTGCCCGTTTTTCATGCTCACCTTCACATTGCTTATAGGAATGCCGAAACCGCTCCGAAAGTTCAAACCGGCTCGTCTGGACGCTGTTTGGTCAATCCCTTAGAACTAAAGCGACTTTATCTTCGCCAGCCACTCAGGATTGACCCGCATGGCCAAATCGCTCGACAGTTTCCAATGCAAATCCACCCTTACCGTAAATGGCAAGGACTACACCTATTTCAGCCTCAAGGAAGCGGAGAAAAACGGCCTGACCGGCGCGTCACGTTTGCCCTATTCGCTGAAGGTATTGCTGGAAAATCTGCTGCGTTTTGAAGATGGTCGTTCGGTCACGGATGAAGATATCCGCGCCGTCGCGCAATGGCTGGATACGAAAGGATCGTCCGGAAAGGAAATCGCCTACCGCCCGGCACGCGTGCTGATGCAGGATTTCACCGGCGTTCCTGCGGTGGTGGATCTGGCAGCAATGCGCGATGCGACGCAGATGCTTGGCGGAAACACGGCAACCATCAACCCGCAGGTTCCGGTCGATCTCGTGATCGATCATTCGGTGATGGTCGACTATTTTGGTGGTGCGAATTCTTTTGCGAAGAATGTCGACCGCGAATATGAACGCAATGGCGAACGCTATACGTTTCTGAAATGGGGGCAGCAGGCATTTGAGAATTTTCGTGTGGTGCCTCCCGGCACAGGCATCTGTCATCAAGTGAATTTGGAGTATCTGGCGCAGACAGTCTGGACCCGTGAGGAGGACGGAGAAACTGTCGCCTATCCCGACACGCTTGTGGGCACAGATTCGCATACCACCATGGTCAACGGCCTCTCGGTTCTGGGCTGGGGCGTCGGCGGCATTGAGGCAGAAGCGGCCATGCTCGGCCAGCCCGTGACCATGCTCATCCCCGAAGTCATTGGCTTTCGCTTGGAAGGCGAACTTGCGGAAGGCATCACGGCGACCGACCTTGTTCTGGTGATCGTGCAAATGCTGCGCGAGAAGGGCGTGGTCGGAAAGTTTGTGGAGTTCTACGGACCGGGCCTCAACAATCTATCGCTGGAAGATCAGGCAACAATCGCGAATATGGCGCCCGAATATGGCGCAACCTGCGGCTTCTTCCCCATTGACAGCGACACGATCAACTATTTGAAGGCCACCGGTCGCGATGAGGACCGCATCGCATTGGTGGAAGACTATGCCAAGGCGCAGGGCATGTGGCGCGATACATCATCGCCCGATCCGGAATTCACAGACACGCTGGAGCTTGATCTTTCAACGGTTGTGCCTTCGATTTCGGGGCCGAAACGACCTCAGGATCGTGTTGTTCTGGCTGAGGCGGATGTCGAGTTCCGCAAAGCCCTGAAAACACTGAAGCCGGGCGATGAAAAACTCGATCCGCCCAGCGATCGCGCAGAAGCCCGTTTCATGGATGAGGGCGAAGCGCAGAAACAGAGCGAATCCATGCCCGCTGGAGTGATGGGCTATCCCGTCAAGGGCAGCTCCTATCGAATGGGCGATGGCGACATCGTTGTCGCGGCCATCACATCCTGTACCAACACGTCGAACCCATCCGTGCTCATCGCTGCGGGACTGGTGGCGCGCAATGCGCGGGCGAAAGGGCTCACGGTGAAGCCCTGGGTGAAGACGTCCTTGGCTCCGGGCTCGCAGGTGGTGACCGATTACCTCAACAAGGCCAATCTGCAGGATGATCTCGATGCCCTTGGCTTCAACCTTGTGGGCTATGGTTGCACGACCTGCATTGGCAATTCGGGGCCGCTGGCGGAAGAAATCTCCGAAGCCATTCATGAAAATGATATCGTTGCCTGTTCCGTCCTCTCAGGAAACCGCAACTTTGAAGGGCGCATCTCGCCTGATGTGCGCGCCAACTACTTGGCCTCTCCGCCTCTGGTAGTAGCCTATGCGCTGGTTGGGTCCATGCATACCAATCTGGTCACTGACCCGCTCGGGCAGGACAGGGAAGGCAATGATGTCTATCTCAAAGACATCTGGCCATCGTCTGACGAGATCGCGGCGTTGATGCGCGAGACCGTGACAGAAGAGATGTTCCGCAGCCGCTACGGCGATGTGTTCAAGGGCGATGATGCCTGGCGCGGCATTGATGCAGGTGGCGGAGATACCTATGCGTGGGATTCAACCTCGACCTATGTACAAAATCCACCCTACTTCGAGGGCATGTCGATGCAGGCCGACGCGGTAGAAGATATCGAAGGCGCTCATGTGCTTGCGCTCTTCAAGGATTCCATCACCACTGACCACATTTCTCCGGCTGGTGCTATCAAGGGTGACTCCCCGGCTGGCGCGTATTTGCGAGGGCATCAGGTGCGCCCGGTCGATTTCAACTCCTACGGGTCTCGGCGCGGCAATCACGACGTGATGATGCGCGGCACCTTCGCAAATATCCGCATCCGCAATGCCATGTTGCAGGATGTCGAGGGCGGCTATTCGGTGCATGTGCCATCGGGCGAGCAGGGAGCCATCTATGATGTCGCCATGCGCTATGCCCAGGAAGGTACGCCGCTGGTCGTGCTTGCCGGCAAGGAATATGGCACCGGCTCGTCGCGTGACTGGGCCGCGAAGGGCACCCGTCTGTTGGGCGTGCGCGCCGTGATCGCAGAAAGCTTCGAGCGTATCCACCGCTCCAACCTTGTGGGCATGGGTGTGTTGCCGCTGGTCTTCACCGGCGATGACAGCTGGACCTCACTTGGCCTGACGGGAACGGAAAAGGTGACCATCCGTGGCCTTGCCAATCTGGAGCCGAGGCAGGAAATTGATGCGGAAATTCAAATGTCCGACGGTTCTACGAAAACTGTCAGACTGTTGAGTCGTATCGACACGGCTGACGAACTGGACTATTTCCGCGCCGGAGGGATTCTGCACTACGTGCTGCGCAATCTGAACGCTGAGGCCGCATGATCATCGCATCGACGTAAAAGACCAGGCGGGCACGGGCATGGCCTGATAGGTATGGCCCGTGACGGCACCACAGGCCAAAGTAAACTGAGCGGAGCAGACTATGAGTTTTGACGTGTGGTTGACCTTTGTCGCCGCATCAACGGCTCTGCTGCTCATTCCGGGGCCAACCGTGCTTCTGGTTCTAAGCTACGCTGTCTCTCAGGGACGCAGGGTCGCCCTCGCTACGGCTTTGGGCGTGGCGCTTGGTGATCTGATCGCCATGACGGCATCTCTGGCCGGGTTGGGCGCTCTGATTCTGACATCAGCGCAACTCTTCACGATCATAAAATGGATTGGAGCCGCCTATCTCGTATGGCTGGGCTGGCAATTGTTACGTTCTGCGGGGCGCGATGCGCAGTCGGTGTCGATGAATCGCACTGCTTCCGTGAGCCGCGGCTTGTCATCCTCAATCTTCTGGCACTCGGCAGCGGTCACTGCGCTCAATCCGAAAAGCATCGTCTTCTTTATCGCATTCGTTCCGCAGTTTGTTTCCGCGTCACAACCGCTTTTGCCGCAGTTTATCATCCTGGTGGTAACCTTTGTTGGGCTGGCGGCACTGAATGCGCTTGCCTATGCACTGCTTGGCGACGGTTTGGGCAGACGCTTGACTGGACCTGCCGCGATGACCTGGCTACAGCGCGCTGGCGGGGGTGCGCTCATTGCAATGGGGCTGTCGACCGCCTTTTTGGTACGCAGGGCACAGTAATCCCGAGCTCCGCCGAGCAACCCGGGATAGGCGCTCACCGCTTCGTGTCTTGCGAGTGAAGCCCTTTTTGCGCTTGTGTCCAGATATGACCAAGTACCGACATCCGCGCGGCATCATGATTGTCGCATTTGCGCTTCTTGCAAGCCTGTTCTCCGCGCATGCCGCAGACAAAAACCCCTCCGCCGTGATCGAGCTGTTCACCTCGCAAGGTTGCTCATCCTGTCCGCCAGCTGACAAAATCCTGTCGGACTATGCCAAGCAAGACGATGTGCTCGCTCTGTCATGGCATGTCGACTATTGGAACTATCTGGGCTGGCGCGACACTTTCTCCGACGAACGCTTTACGGATCGACAGCGCCGCTATGCGGTCTCCTTTGCGCGTCGCGGCGTTTACACGCCCCAAGCCGTTGTGAATGGGCGTAACCATGTCGTCGGCTCTCGCCTAGCCGACATTGAGGCGCTGCGCACCGCCTATCAATCATCAGGCAAGGGGCTGACAGTACCGCTTGAAACACAGCGCATTGGAAAAGCTGTGCACATCTCAGCCAAGGCGGATGCCGGCGACGCCACGCTTTGGATTGTCTACTTTGATCGGCAGAAGCAGGTGCAAATCGAACGCGGCGAGAATCGCGGGCGCACCATCTCCTACCACAATGTCGTGCGCGATTTTTCCGTCCTGGGCATGATGACGGACGGGCAAGTCGACGTGACCTTGCCGCTGGCGGAACTGAAAAAAAAGGGCTTCGACTCCTGCGCAATCCTGCTTCAGGAGACCACCTCATCTGGCACTCCTGGAGCGATCATCGGGGCAACTGTTCTACAGGACATGGAAGGCTGAACGAGACTTTCTTGCGCCCCTTCTGCGATCACCCCAAGCACGGTGGTCACGAGCGTACCCACAAATGAAAAGACCGGCCATCCCACTTTGGAAAATGGCCGGTCCTGCAATTGCACCATGCTCAGGGGAAGAGCAGGTCCCGCACAGCACCGCAATGGGCAGTGAGGCTGGTGGCCGTGCGTTGGGCCCGTGAAAAGACTGTTTGACCAAAAGGCACCTGCTATGGGCTGAGCGCAGGACTGGATTTAGGCCAAAACGTTCGGGACAACATGCAAAGCGTCGTTCGTCAACACGGCGCAATCGCGGCTGAACTGGGGCAGATTTGCGGCATTTGCAGCAGAAACGATCAACTGGTGTTACAGACTGTTTCGCCTTGATTGACCGGACCGGAAGCCGATTCGGCTTTGGCTGGACAGAACCAGGCGAAATCAGCACACTCGCGCTGCCAAAGGGGTCTGTCGCGATGGGACGGCCAGTTTGATTGTCAAGACGGAGGAGGCTTGCTGAATGAGCGCGAAGAGGCAGAGCGACGATGAGGCAGATTTGATCAACCTCAATGCGAGGCGCCCACTCCTCTCCTCTGGAACGACCAACATCGTCATTTCCTCGACAGGCAACCCGGCAAAGCCGTCACAGGTGAGTTTTGACCGTCATGAACTATCCGCCATTTTGCGCATCTACGGATTCAAAGTCGCGGCTGGCGAATGGCGCGATTATACGATCGATCAGCTCAAGGACCAGGCCATTTTCTCGGTCTATCGCAAGGCGCATGAAACGCCGCTTTTTCGTATCGAAAAACATCCCCGCCTTGCGCGCAAACAGGGTGCCTATTGCATCATTGGCAATACCGGTACCGTCGTGAAGCGCGGGCACGACCTTGCAACATTGCTGCGGTTTTTTGAGAAGCAGCTGAAGATCGTCAGCTGATCTGATCGGATGAGAAACAGACCATCACAATCCGTTCTCTGGGAGATGGTGCAATGAACAACGCTTCATCCGCCTATATGCCCGGCTTCGGGAACGACTTCGAGACCGAAAGCTTGCCCGGTGCGCTGCCGCAGGGCCAGAACAGCCCGCAAAAGTGCAATTACGGCCTTTATGCCGAGCAGCTTTCGGGGTCACCCTTCACAGCACCGCGTGGCACCAATGAACGGTCGTGGCTGTATCGAATCCGCCCCGGCGTTCGCCATTCCGGTCACTTCACAGCCACGGAGAAACCAGGCTGGAAAACTGCACCGCATCTTGTTGAGCATGGCCTGCCGCTTGGCCAGCTGCGTTGGTCGCCAGTCTCCATGCCGAGGAACCCGGTCACATTCATCGACAGCATCTCAACCATGACCACCGCAGGCGACGCGCTCTCGCAATCGGGGATGGCAGCACATCTCTATGCGTTCAACGCGGACGCACCGGACGAATATTTCTTCAACGCCGATGGCGAGATGCTCATAGTACCAGAACAGGGCTCCATCAGCATTTTCACCGAACTGGGTCTGATCGACCTGGAACCACTGGAAATCGCGATCATCCCGCGCGGCATGATGTTCAAGATCATGCTTGGCGAAGGCGTTCCGGCAGCGCGTGGCTATATCTGCGAAAACTACGGCGCGAAATTCACCTTGCCGGATCGCGGACCGATTGGCGCCAATTGCCTCGCCAATCCGCGCGATTTCAAGACGCCTGTCGCCGCCTGGGAAGACAAGGACGGCACGACCTGCCAACTCACCGTGAAATGGTGTGGGGGATTTCACGTCACGCAGCTTGAGCATTCCCCGCTCGATGTTGTGGCTTGGCACGGAAATTACGCGCCTTACAAATATGATCTGCGCCACTATTCACCGGTGGGGGCCATTCTGTTTGATCATCCCGATCCGTCGATCTTCACCGTGCTGACGGCGCCGTCCAGTGAAGAGGGTACGGCAAACGTTGACTTCGTGGTCTTTCCCCCGCGCTGGCTTGTAGCCGAACACACGTTTCGCCCTCCCTGGTATCACCGCAACATTATGAGTGAGTTCATGGGGCTGATCGAAGGGCGCTACGATGCCAAGGAAGAGGGTTTCGTTCCCGGTGGAATGAGCCTGCACAATCTCATGCTCCCCCATGGCCCTGACGCAGCCGGTTTTGAAAAGGCCTCCAATGTGGAGCTTGGTCCGCAGAAACTCGACGATACGATGGCTTTCATGTTCGAGACGCGCTTTCCGCAGCAACTCACCCAGTTCGCTGCTAATCTCGACACACTTCAGGACGACTACATCGACTGCTGGGCCGGACTGGAGCGCAAATTCGACGGAACGCCGGGCATCAAGTGAATGTCGGCATTGGTTGAAAGCTGGATTGTGACCGGCAACGATCCGGATGGCGATTTTCCGCTCAACAATCTGCCATATGGCGTCTTCTCAAGAAAGGATGAGAGGCCGCGATGCTGCACGATTGTTGGCGAGACCATCATCGACCTCGCCGCCCTTGAGGAGCTTGGTTACTTCGACCTGCCGCAGCCAGGCGTGTTTTCGCAACCCAGCCTGAACGCCTTCATGGCGCTTGGCAGCCCGGCCCAAACCCATGTGCGGGACAGGCTGACCGATCTGTTACGTGTGGATAATTCACTCAAGCTGAAGGACTTGCCCGCACATCAGAAGCGGGTGCTTTTCGATGTATATTCGGTGCGCCTGCACATGCCATTTGCGGTGAGTGGCTTTACCGATTTTTACGCGAGCAAGCATCACGCCACCAATGTCGGCACCATGTTTCGGGGAGCCGAAAACGCTCTTCCACCCAACTGGCTGCATATGCCAATCGGATATAATGGGCGCGCCTCGACGGTGGTTGTCAGCGACACGCCGGTGACCCGTCCAAAAGGTCAATTGAAGGCGCAGGATGCCGACGCGCCGCACTTTGGAGCATCCAGACGTCTGGATTTCGAACTGGAGATGGGCGCGGTCGTCGGAGCATCCACGGCGATGGGTGACTCTGTATCCGTGGCGCAGGCCGGTGATATGATCTTCGGCTATGTGCTTCTCAACGACTGGTCGGCACGAGACATTCAGGCATGGGAGTATCAGCCGCTCGGCCCGTTTCAGGGCAAGGCCTTCGCGACGAGCATCGCGCCCTGGGTGATCACACGGGCGGCGCTTGCGCCGTTTCGCGTTGCGGCGCCACCACGCGATGTCCCGCTTCTTCCCTATCTGCAGGAGTCGGGCCCGATGGGATATGACATCGAACTGAGCGTGGAGTTGAAGCCACGAGACTCGCAAGTCGGGACAATCATTTGTCGATCCAACACCAAACACCTCTGCTACAGCGCTGCTCAGCAATTGGCGCATCATGCAAGTTCAGGCTGCGCCATGAGGGTCGGCGATCTTCTGGGATCTGGCACCATTTCGGGGCCGGAACGCGGCGCTTGGGGATCGCTTCTGGAACTGGCCTGGGGCGGCAAAGAGCCGATCACGCTCGATGACGGCAGCAAACGAACCTTTCTGGAGGATGGTGACATGCTGACGCTTCGCGGTTTCGCGCAGGGTGAGGGTTATCGCATTGGCTTTGGTTCATGCAGCGGCACGGTTGTGCCCGCACGTGAGTAAGCCAGACTGATCACTGAGCACGCATTGGCGGCCCAATTGGACCTAGGCGAACACCGTTGCGCAAATAGCGATAGTCGATCTTTTCAAGCTCGCAGGGAAACGCGCCTGGCGCTGCGGTGAGTAGAATATGCGAAGCCAGCCCTTCGAAATCCGCGCGAAAATGTGCCGTGCTCTTGACGCAGATGATCGCCTCTTCTTCGAGCACCACCCCGAGATGTCGGAACTGCGCTTGGTCCAGGCACTGATTGCGAATGCTGGTAACCACGATACGTGTTCCAGTACCCGAAAGCCGTAGGAGAGCGGTTAGGCCCATCGTCGCGACGCCGCCGCCATACATGGCGCCCGTATAGACGCATTGCCCGTCGCTGAGCGCCTCCACCGTGACATTGGCCGTGAGCGGAGCGTCGCCAGCATGTGTGCCACCAATCGCGGCCTCGAAGCCTTCCCCAACACCAACCGCATGGGCTTGGTTGGCAAGATGCGGGTCATGCATCAGACCAAGCACCGCACTTGGCGCGCTTTGGGAAATCAGTTCACGCAACAGTCCGGTCGTATCAGAGGTCGCGCCGGCACCCGGATTGTCCTGCACATCGCCAATGATGACGGGTTTGTCCGATCGCAAAGCGAGGGCCTGCGCCACCGCATCCTTCGGGCTAAGCAGAAGCGCATCGAAGTAGGACTCAGCTGCCTTCAGCCTGTTAGCGAGATTGTCAGCAAGCATATCCGCCCACCTTTGGTCTGGCGCATAGGCCACAACGGACGGTCCCATATCAGCGATATCTGATGCAGTGAAGCCAAGCGCCAGATCCACGGACACTTGCCCGTGGTCCTGCTCAGAAACCGCTTCATAAAGGCCACGCACCGGCTCCGTGCCTGTATGTTGCGCGTGAAGCGGGATCGCGTAGTTTCCCTGCCGCCACGCTTTGGCAGGGCGATTGCCGTTCATGATTTGACTAAGGAGCGTAAAGGCACGCGCACCGGTCTGCGCCATGTCGAGATGCGGGTAGGTGCGGTAAATCGTCAGCGCGTCGGCAAGCTCGACCATTTTCCACGTCACATTGGCATGCATGTCGAGGCTCACGACAATGGGGATGCCATCGCCGATTGCGTCGCGGATGGCTTGCAGCAAGGCTCCCTCGCCATCCTCAAAACTTTGCGTCACCATGGCACCATGCAGGTCGAAATAGATGCCATCCGGGCGTGGTTCGCCCATCAGACCAGAGACAATGCGCCGCCTGATCGTATCAAAGGCTGCATCGCTCACCTTGCCCCAGGGTTCGGCGGCACACCAAAGAATGGGCGCGAGGGTGACGCTCTTATGGGCCATGGCCGCTTCTGCAAAACCAGCAATGGGAAGGTTCATACCTTTCGTGCCCTCGATAACAGCATCGCCTTCAAGCAGTCCGGGCCAGCTATCGGCCATCTCGAAATGTTCGAGTCGCGTCGGTTCGGCAATGAAGGTATTGGTCTCGTGCTGAAAGCCCGCAATCGCAACGCGCAGCTGGGCCTTCGGCATCAAAACAGGCCTGGATTGAGGGGTGATGCAGCGGTCAGTCCCCCATCGATTGTGTAGCACTGGCCGGTGGCGAAGGAAGACGCATCGCTCGCCAGCCACACGGCGAGATTTGCAACATCCTCCGGCCTGCCAAAACGTCTTGCAGCATGGCGCGCCAACGCATCCTGCCGCGCCCGTTGCGGATCATCAGCGAGATCAAACCCGGCATCCAACATGCCCGTTTCAATCCAGCCGGGGCAGATCGCATTGCAGCGAATGTCGGGTCCGTGATCAATCGCGATGGACCGCGTCAGCCCATGCACAAAGGCCTTGGAGGCATTGTAGAGCGCCATGGACGGGTCCGCGACTTTGCCGGAGATCGATCCGATATTGATTATCGACCCGCCTTTTTTCATAGCCGGAAGAAGAGCCCGACACATGTTGAAGACGCCGCGCGCATTGACGCCCATGACGAGGTCCCAATCGGCATCGCTGCTTTCGGTCACAGTCTTCTCGACTTGAACACCGGCATTGTTGACCAGAATATCGAACGGGACCGAACGAGCCGCCAATGCGTTCACGGCCTGCGGATCGGCGACATCAAGCTTGTGCCAAATACATGGCGTCGGCATATTATCGGGCTGCGCTCCGCGACCGCAGGTTTCCGCCTGCGCACCTTGGCGGATGAATGCTTCAACGATGGCGCGGCCAATGCCCTGACGACCTCCGGTCACCAGCGCGCGCTTTCCGGCAAGTGTCTGTGAACCGTTCACAGCTTCATCTGCTGCACTTGCGCTGACAGACCGCCATCGATCACCCAGAGTTGGCCGGCGGCATAGCGTGCCTCGTCGCTTGCCAACCAGTTGACGAGATTAGCGATGTCTTGCGGTGTGCCATAAGTGCGCATGGGGTGAACGTCTCGCACCGCCTGTTGCAGCGTTTCAATCGTACCGCCATCGCCGCCTGACCCCTCGCCCTCAAAGAAACTTTGCAGCATGGGCGTGTCGACATAACCGGGGCAGATTGCATTAACGCGAATGCCTTCGGGCCCATGATCGCAGGCCATGGCGCGTGTCAGCGCATGCACGGCGCCCTTGGTGGCGCAATAGGCGGCGAGGCCAGGATCGGCGATATAACCGTCATAAGACCCAAAGTTGATCACGCTGGCGCCACTGGATTTGCGCAACAGCGGCAGCGCATATTTCGATGTCAGAAACATGCCTGTGACATTGATGGCAAAGATGCGGTTCCACTGTTCCAGCGTGGTGTTCTCGATGGTTTCTTCAATCTCGATGCCCGCAGCATTGACCAGAATGTCCAGGCGCTCATGCTCATTGGCCAATTGGTCGAAGGTCGCGATGATGCCCGCTTCGTCGGTTACGTCAAAGTGGTGAAAGCGCTCGGCCCCGCCCTTATCCGCGAGATCAGCGGCGATTACTGTTGCACCTTCCGCCTCGAACCGTTCACAAATGGCCGTACCGATGCCGCCGGTTCCTCCGGTTACGAAGGCGATCTTGCCAGCCAGCATCATGCCGCAGCAGCCTGTCGGTAAGCGTCGAGAACAAGCCCATGGAAATGATGCACGGCATGTTCTGATTTTCCCGACCCATCCGGATCGTGGACTATGCGCCCCTGCTGAAAGGCCGGCGTGTTCATGCCACGCTGCACGCTTTCCACCAGCGCGATATCTTCGACCTGCAAAACCTCATCGAGATACCGGATCGCGTCGAGCTCCATCTCATCCGGTTCCGGCGTTTCCAGGAAGAAGTCGTAGGTTTCCAGCGTCCTGTCTGGCCCGGCGGGGATGACATTGAGCACGATCATGGACGACCGACCCGGATAGCGCATCATGCAAGTCGTTGGCCAAAGCCACCAAACCGCATGGGTGCGCACGGTCGCGTTGGAGACATCATAAGCGCTGTTGGCGCTCGTCCCGGCATCGGCCATGTGGCTGGAATAAATGCCATGCGTGGTCACCTCATAGGTGTCCATGTCGACCAGATCGCAGAAGTCCTTATGCGCGGTCGGGCAGTGGTAGCATTCCAGAAAGTTGTCGACGATGTTCTTCCAGTTCGATTTGATCTCATAGGTCAAACGATGCCCGAATGTCAGTTGGTCGATATCCGGTGCCCAGTAGCGGATTTCCGTTTCCAGATCGCCTGACTGATCGCGAAGCGGCTCTGCGTCCGTATCAAGATTGACAAAGACGAAACCGCAAAATTCCTCCACCTGAACTTCGTCCAAGCAGATATCGGATGTGTTGAAGTTGACGAGACTTTCAGTATGCGGCGCCCGCACCAGCTGCCCGTCCAACCGATACACCCATGCGTGATAGGGGCACATGATACGGTTGGTTGTGCCCTCACCGGAAAGCAACATATGGGCGCGATGCTTGCACACATTGTAGAAGGCGCGCAGCACTCCGTTCTGGTCGCGGGTGAGCACGATTGGGTGGCCCGCAATCTCGCAGGTCAAGTAAGAACCGCATTCACGCAGCTTCTCCACATGACAGACCCATTGCCATGATCGTGCGAGAATTGCGTTTCGGTCCATGTTAAACCAACCAGCCTGTGTGTAGGCCTCGGCATTGAGTGAAAGCGAGCGCCGCGGATCATCATCATAGCCCGCCGAGACGTCATTCAGCATCCGTTGGTCCAAAGCCATCTTCATAATGTGCCATCCTTCTCGTTCAATGGCGGAAAGCGATAACGCGCCGCAGCGATGGTCCAGTCCATGTGGTTGCGCACATATTGCTGGCTCGCATCGCTGGGGGGATTGTAGTCCCAATGCTCGCCCGCACCGGCCTCCATGGCCGCATGCAGGGCGCGTCGGGACTTCTGGGTCGCGATCACATCCTCTCGCAATTTTGCGCTGTCCCAGCGCCCCTCCACTTCCAAAGCAAAGGCGGCTGCCGCCGTTTGATAGGCAGGGTCGTCCGCGACATTTGTCGTTTCCATCGGATCTTTCGACAGATCGTAAAGCTGCGGCGGGTCGATGTCGCAATGAACATATTTGAGCGGCCCACGGCGGATCATGAACACAGGCCAGGCGGCCATTTCCGCGCAATACTCGCCAATCGCTTCATCGACCGGGTCGGGCTCGCCGCGCGCCAGAGGCATGAGACTGCGACCGTCGATCGGCTCGCCGAACAGTCTCTCATCGCCACCCGCAATCTCGACAAAGGTCGGGAGCAGATCAACGAGGGAGCAGGCATGACTTGCAGACCCCTTGGCGACGCCCGGCCCCGCCATCACCAAGGGCACGCGCGCTGAATGTTCGAAAAAATTCATCTTGTACCAGAGGCCGCGCTCGCCAAGCATGTCACCATGGTCCGCCGTCACGATGACGACCGTGTTGTCAAGCTCTCCCGTCTCCTCCAGCGTTTGAACCAGTTCACCAATCTTGCTGTCGAAATAGCTGACATTGGCGAGGTAGGCGCGCCGCGCGCGGCGCACTTCCTCCGACGTAAGCGGCGTATAGCTCGCCTCTATTCCATCCATCAGACGCCGCGAAAGCGGATCTTGATTTTCCAGGGGTGGAGCGGGAGCCGGCATGTCGATTTCGTCATCGCTATAGAGGTTCCACCATTCCGGGCGCGCCACATATGGGTCATGCGGATGGATGAAACTTGCCACCATGCCAAAGGGCGCCGCGTCTCCCTGCGCCTTGCCGCGTGCGGCATCAAACAGCCAGCGCCGCGCCGCAAAAGCGACTTCATCATCATAGTCGATCTGGAAAGTGGCCTGCGCGACGCCACTTTCCTTGACGGTGCTCATATTGTGGTACCACTTGTCGATGCGCTCATCCGCCGCTTCCCAATCGGGTGTCCAGGCGAAATCGGACGGGTAGATGTCGGTGGTGATGCGATCTTCGAAACCGTGCTTCTGGTCCGGTCCGACAAAATGCATCTTACCGGAAAGGCAGGTGCGGTAGCCGAGCGCTTTCAGATAATGCGCAAATGTCGGAACGCTGGCGCGAAATTCGCTGGCATTGTCATAGGCTGCGATGCGGCTGATCAACTGCCCCGACATGAAGGAGAACCGCGACGGCGCGCAGAGCGGTGAATTGCAATAAGCCGCGTCAAAGCGCATTCCTCGATCAGCAAGCGCATCAAGATGCGGCGTTTTGGCGATTGCATGCCCGTAAGCACCGGTGAAATGCGGCGCCAGCTGGTCCGCCATGATGACCAGAATGTTTGGGCGACTGTTCGTCATGATTTCGGGACCTCCCAGCACCGATAATAGCTGCGCCATGCAAATGACGATCGGTATTTTTCGTCACTGGCTGTGCGATTTCCGACCCTTGTGGTCAGAGTCTATTGCCAGCGTTTCTTGGGTTAGAACCCAAGAACTCCGATCGCAAAGCAGCATCTTGCCATCGCGCGAATCCGTGCCATATTTGGCGCGTGTTCAACGCAATGAAAGGAGGTGATCTGATGTCGAGCAATTTCATGAAGCCGGTCGGGTCTTTGTTTGAAGGAAAAGCGTGGGAGCAGCCTCTCCGTTAGTCCTGAAAAACCGGGCTTCGGTTTCAAGCGTTGACGTTACCGTCGATCTTGCGGACCCTCCGGACCAAGAATTGCGAGGGGTCGTTTGCACCTGTTGCAAGCGGCCCTTTTTCATGTTCGTCCAGATTTTGACAACAAGGCCAGCCGCCGCGTGGGTCAAAAATCGCTGGCGATGCCCTTATTTTCCCAATCGCCATAGCGGGCTGGGTCGGGACCCTTGCGGCCACCAAGTTCTGTCTCTGCCGCTTCGACCTGCTTCGCCTCACGTCGGGCTTCTGCTTCTGCCTTTGCGCGCTGTGCCGTTTCCCTCGACGGTTTGATCGGCTCCTTACCCGCCATGCTGCACCTGCCGCTCTGTAAGACTTGAGGACTGTTTCACTTGAAGCAGATAGGCTTGTGCTCCTATCTATTCAATCGGGAACGATGTCGATATTCGGCCCGTTTCACGCATAGTGTGATCATTGGAGCCATTCGCCACCGTGTTCAACCTCGTCAAAACCGCCATGTTGCTGGCTGGCATGACAGCCCTGTTCATGGCCGTCGGGTTCATGATTGGCGGTCAACAGGGCATGATCCTTGCCTTTGTCGTCGCGCTTGGGATGAACGCGTTCTCCTGGTGGAACTCCGGGGCGATGGTTTTGAAAATGCACAATGCCGAGCAAGTCGATGCCAGTTCGCATCCAAAACTGTACGCTATGGTTGAAAAACTCGCTCAAAATGCAGGGCTGCCCATGCCAAAAGTGTATGTGCTGCACGAAGACCAGCCCAACGCTTTCGCGACGGGCCGCAGCCCTGAAACCGGCGCGGTTGCGGCCAGCACCGGACTGCTCAACCGCATGAATGACGAGGAAGTCGCCGCTGTCATGGCGCATGAACTGGCCCACATCCGCAGCCGCGATACGCTGATTATGACCATTACCGCAACGCTTGCGGGTGCAATCGGCATGCTGGCAAACTTCGCCTTTTTCTTTCGCGGTGATCGTAACAATCCGCTCGGGATCGTTGGCATTCTTGCCACAATCATTCTGGCACCCATGGCGGCAGGACTGGTGCAGATGGCGATCAGCCGCACGCGGGAATATGAAGCGGATCGCGATGGCGCTGAAATTTGCGGCAATCCACTCTGGCTGGCTTCGGCGCTGGAGAAAATCCAGGCATGGACGGAGCGGATTCCCAACCATCGAGCGGAATCGGCCAAATCCACCGCGCATATGTTCATCATCAACCCCTTGATGGGGCAGACAATGGACAATCTCTTCTCAACGCATCCAAACACGCAGAACCGCATCACCGCCTTGCAGGCTTTGCATCAGGAATGGTCACAGCAGGGTGGGATACCGCAGCGAGTGCCGCAACCGGCTCCGCCCCCAGTGGAAGCGGAAGCGCCATGGGGAGAACGCGCGCCACCTGCGGAAACAGAATCAGCACCGCCACCGCAAAATCAGCCCAGGCGACGGGGCCGCTCAGCCCCGCCGAGCAGCGGCGGGCGCGGGCCATGGAGCGTTGGCATAGGCCCCCGGCGCAAAAGTGGTGGCAGAAAGCAAGACGACGGTAACGACGAAAAGGGCGGCCCGTGGGGATGACGCGCGAGGGGGCACCGCGGCGCAAGACGAAATCGCGAAAACCACAATCCAAGCCGTCAGATCATCCGCCAGTGGATCTGCCTGGCCTTGCTGTGAGGCAGGCCGCCGCCACCGTTCTGGTCCGGATCATCGATGATGGACGCGGCCTCGACGGCTTGCTTGATTCACGCCACGGCCCCGCGTCGGTAAACGCGCTTTCGGATGCGGATATGTCCTTGCTGCGCGCTATCGTCACCACCGCCTGCCGCCATCGTGGAGAGATCGACTATGCACTGAACCGGCTCATGAAGAGCAGGCCGCCAAAGAATGCCCGGCACCTGCTGCACACATTGCATGTTGCCGCCGCTCAGATCCTCTTCCTCGAAAGTCCCGACAGCGCAGCGGTAAATCTTGCCGTTGCTTCACTGAAGGGCGATCAACGCAGCACCCGCTTTGCGGCGCTCGGCAATGCCGTGCTGCGACGACTGATTCGTGAACGCGAGAGCGCATCTCAAGCAAACACAACTGCCGATCTTGCGCGACTGAACACTCCAGACTGGCTCTTTAAAAGGCTGCGAAAAGACTATGGTCGTGATCGGGCGCAGGCGATTGCCACCATACATATGCTGGAACCCGTCATTGACCTGACTGTCAAAGAGGACCCGCAGGTTTGGGCACAGAAGCTCAGCGGCATAGTGCTTCGAGACAGATCTTTGCGGGTGCCAAAGACCGGTTCCATCACGCAATGGCCGGGCTATGACGAAGGTGCCTGGTGGATACAGGATGCAGCGGCGGCTGTGCCAGCGACATTGTTGGGTGACATAAGCGGCAAATCTGTAGCCGATCTGTGCGCTGCACCGGGCGGCAAGACGGCGCAACTTGCCGCTTTAGGAGCATATGTTACGGCTGTGGAACAATCTGCGCCACGCATGAGGCGCTTGCGCTCCAATCTTCAGCGGCTTGGACTGTCAGCCAACTGCGTTGAAGCCGATCTTCTCGAATGGCAACCCGACGCAAAATTCGACGCTGTGTTGCTGGATGCTCCCTGTTCGTCGACGGGCACCATTCGCCGACACCCTGACGTTCAATGGACGAAATCAGCAGAAATCGTGACGGACCTGGCCAAGCTCCAGAAAGCCATGCTGCAACGGGCCGCCGAATTCGTTGCGCCAGGTGGGTGTCTGGTTTTCGCCAATTGCTCGATCCTGCGTGAAGAAGGCGAAGATATTGTCGCGACTCTGGATCTGGATGCACTTGACCTTGCGCTTCACCCAATCGAGGCGGCGGAGGTCTCGGGGCTTGAGGGTGCGATCACCAAGCAAGGCACGCTGCGCACATTGCCGCACCATCTTTCTACCATTCCCAGCGGGAAGGGTCTGGAGGAGTTGGGCTTGCCCGAGGATTTCGATGCGCAGCGCCTGTCCGGGCTGGATGGCTTCTTCGTGGCGCGCTTCACAAAATTGGCGTGAGCCTCTTCACTTTTTGCAACACAGGTGGAGGACCATAGACTTTAGGCCTATGATTGCGAATCAAGATCGCAACTCCGTTTCGACACCGTGCGCGCACCACAGTTCATCGCAATTCCGGCACTGATCGGCCATGAGTTGACGCGTCAGACCCTGCGCGGCGCACGCAGCGGTATCCTCTACACCTGGCGATATCGCGGTTCACCACCAGCCGGTTTCCGCCAGATTCCAGAGAGCATCCGGCCCGCAGAACCGGAACACGCCGAGCAGTATTACTGTGGGCATTTCCATCTAGCGGGGGTGAGCGTCTTTGCCAGCGCGGTCTCGCCTTTTGAGATGGATGATCAGGATCTTGACTGGCGGAGCGAGTTGCATGGCTTTCGCTGGTTGCGCCACTTGCAAGCGGCGGACACCAGATTGGCCCGTATTCATGGGCGCGGGCTGGTCGGTGACTGGATCGGCCTATGGAATGACGAGTTCAAGAGCAGCGCGTGGAATTTCGAGACCACAGCGCAAAGGCTGATCTCCTGGCTCACACATGCGCATCTCATCGGTGCCACGGGCAAGGGCGAGCATGCCGATGCCGTCATGCGCTCCATCGGTCGGCATTTGCGATATTTGCGAACCAATCTTGCGGCGGCGCCACATGGTCGGCCTCGACTGCTTACGGTCATCGCACTGGCCTTCTGCTCATTGATCCTAACCGGTCGGGAGAAAACCATCAGAGGGGCTGCACGAGATCTCGACCGTGAACTGAGTCGGCAGATCTTTCCAGACGGTGGCCACATTTCGCGCAATCCGGCTTTCCTGCTGGACTTGCTGGCTGATCTGCTGCCACTGCGTGATCTCTACATGGATGGCGGCGTGGCGCTGCCAGCCCAGCTGCAACCGACAATCGATCGCATTCACGCCGCTTTGCACTTCTTTTCTCACAGCAATGGCGAACTGGCGCAGTTCAACGGAACGGGCGCCACCCCGCACAGTCTGATGAGAGCCGTGATGCGGCGCTGCGAAGGGGCACCAAAGCCTGTGAGATCGGCGATTTTTTCAGGCTATGAGCGCTTGGCCGCGAACGACACCGTGGTCCTGATGGATACGGGCAAGCCGGAAAGCCGACGCTCCGCCCGGCGCTCCATGGGCGGCACACTGTCCTTTGAACTGTCATGCGCCAAGACGCGATTCATTACCAATTGCGGCGTCACCGAAGCGCGTCGCGAAGCCTATGCAGCCTATTTTCGTACCACGGCAGCCCATAGCACTGCGACGATCGACAACACCTCATCCAGCAAGTTTGTGATGCCCGGGCGGTTGCGTTCCATGCTGCCCTCACCACTTCTGCATGCGCCCAAACATGTTGATGCGCACCGGTCAGACAATGACGCCTATCAGCACGTTGTTGCATCGCATGATGGCTACGGCCCCGAATTCGGAATAGTGCATGAGCGCGAACTGTTTCTTTCATCTGATGGCACGGAGTTGAACGGAATAGACCGTTTCACAACAATAGGCGGCGGCCACAAACCGCGTGATATCGCCATACGCTTTCATTTGCCGCCAGATATATCCTCAAGTCATCTCGCATCAGGTCATTCGGTTCTGATGGCGGGGCCAACGGGTGATGCCTGGACCATGACCTGTATCGATGCGCCGATGCAGCTTGAGGAGAGCCTTTACTTTTCTGGGCCGGGAAAGCCGCGCAAAACGCAGCAGATCGTTATCTCCACCAACAGTCGGGACCATGGTGAGGTGCGTTGGAGCATGAGCTACTGCGAGGCCAAAAAGGGCCGCAAGCGTGCCGCCGCGATGAACAAAACGCCAGACCTTCTCGACGGATTGCAGATGGCGGAACTGGAAACGCAGGACTAGAGCAAGTCTCGTCCAGATTGGAGCAGTTTGATGGGATGGATTTTTCGATCTGGCAAGAAGAACACCGCAGAGCGATGCTGGGCATCGCGCGAGGATTTCGACACAGCCAGAGCGGAAAAGACACCCAAGCAAATCTTATGCAAGGAAATGAAAATGAAGAATAATCTGCAATCGATTGAGCTTGGTCCTTTGCGCCCTGACTGTGTTGCGCACGACCTTGTGGTGCCCGCACCACGGCGTCGTACGCGCCTTGTCAGGCCACAAACTCCCTGCGCTCAAACGATTCAATCTGGGCGAGATTTGCTCTAGCGCGTGCGTTTGCTTGTAACCAGGCCGCAGCATCAGGCCGCTGCTACGGTGCTGGCTCTGCAAAGTGATGGCCATGAGGTACTTTCCAGCCCCATGCTGGAGCGCCACTTTCTCGATCTGCCGCAGCCCAGCGGCTCGTTCGACAATGTCGCCGTGACGAGCCGCAATGCGGTTGATGCCTTGGTGCGCCGGTGGCCCGAGCAAGCACGGCTGGCCCACCCACTGTTCACCGTTGGGGATGCGACAGCCGCTGCAGCTGAGGAAGCAGGTTTTGCGCGCGTCCACTCCTGCAAGGGCGATGGCCACGATCTCGTTCAGACCCTTGCAAACCATGCACGCAAGAACGCCAGTGCCACGTCAACTGTCCTCTACCCCTGTGTTTTGCGACCGGCATTTGACCTCAAGTCGGCGTTGGAAGAGCACGGCATAACCTGCCTGCCTTGGCCTCTATACGCGATGGAAGACGCAACAGCCTTCGCGCCGCAAGTCGCCGACATGTTGAGAACAAGTGCGTTCGATGGCGTGCTTTTGTACTCCGCACGCACGGCCCGCCGATTTGCGCAATTGCTGAAAGCGGAGAAGCTTCGCGCCCCATCCCAGATCTTTGCGCTTAGCCAGGCAATCTGCGAAGCACTACCGGATGAACTCGGTTCACACTGCATTCATGCGCAGCAACCCAATGAACAGGCATTGCGTTTACTCTTATTGCAAGGAAATCACTGACTCGCAGCGCGATAATGCGTTAGAGTTGAGACAGACTGGGGCGCTGCGATCTGATCTGCGCCGTGTTCGGGAAAACAGACGCGATGGCAATGAAATCCACCTCGAGCTCTTCGGGCACGAAGGGCGCAAAATCTTCAACACGAAGCAGCACACCGCGACACAGAAAAAGCGCAACAAAGCCCGTGACAATCGATCTGGACGCGAAGGATGTGAGTGCAGCAAAGGCGCAGACCGAAGCGGCCAAGGCACCCTCAGCAAAATCCGAAACTCCTGCTGAGCCAAAGAAGGTAGAAGGCGGATCGTCATTTGGCCGTTCCGAGACAAACACTGGTTCGGCAACGCAACCAAAGAATGAAGCACAACGTGACGCGCAAAAGTCACCCCCGCCAATGAGCAGCGGGTCGAAAGGAACAGAGAAGAGCGGCAGCGGTTCCAGCCTGATCGCGGCCTGCATCGGTGGTGTTGTTGCGCTTTGCCTCGCCGCCTTGCTTCAATTTGCGGGCTTTCTTGGTACGCCCGGAGGCTCAGACGACGCGTCACAAGCCCTCACCGACATGCAGGCACGCTTGTCAACGCTTGAAGGGCAGATCGCAAATCTTCCCGAACCGGGCGCAAGCCAGTCCGAAGTCACGCAGCTTGTCGACCAACAAATCTCTGCCATTGAGCAGGGGGCTGCGCAGGCAAGCGAAGCATTGGAGGCCGATATTGCAGAGTTGCGCGAGCGCCTCGTAGCTCTTTCCAGCCAAGCACAACCGGCTGTGGACTCTGAACTCACGCAGAGCATGGCTGAATTGCGCAACGACGTTGCGGCCTTGAAGGAAAGCCTTTCCCAACAATCCACTGCGCCGGATGCTGGCGAGCCGGCCGCGCCGTCTTCGACCGGCGATGCTGTTGGCGAAGGACGCTTGGCCAGCGCTGTGGCTGACCTTGAAGCTGCAATCGCCACCCTAGGCAGCGATGTCGACAAAAAACTTGCCGCCGTGTCGCAAAGTGCCGAATCCAATACGGCGCAACAGACGGCCATGGGCGCGAGCATCGAACAATTGGGCGCGCGGCTGGCCGCGGTGGACACGGGGCTGGAGCAGATCAATGCCGATATTGCCGCCCTGCGGGAGCGGCTTGAGAATGGTGCCGACAGACGGGCCGCAGCTGCAATCGCCGCTGCGGCGCTAAAGAGCGACATTGATAGCGGACAGCCATTTGCAGCTTCTCTCGCCAATCTCCGCAATTTTGCTGCGGGCGCCGACGATTTGGGGCAGCTTGATGCGTTTGCCGACAGTGGCATTCCGCCCGTTTCGCAGTTGGCGAGCGAGTTTGAAACAACGGTTGCAACGGCAATCGAAGATGCGACACGTCCCCTGGAAGATGGCGGCCTCGCATCGCGACTTGCCGCAGGAGCACGGGCTTTGGTTGATGTGCGGCCAATTGGCGAAATTGAAGGTGACAGCCCAAGAGCGCGCATCTCGCAGATCAGCGCCGCCTTGCGAAGTGGCGATCTGTCACGCGCCTCGCAGGTCTGGTCCGCTCTGCCGGAGGCCGCGCAAGCCGTTAGTGAAGACTGGCATGCCCGCTTGCAGGCAAGGCTCACCGCCAATACGGTTGTTCGTGGAACGATCGATGCGGTCTTGTCATCTGCCAGCGACGGGTAGCGGCCTCGTGCTGCGCCGTTTCACCCAATGAGCCAATCGGAGCGTCCATATGGTCCGCCTTGCACTGTTTGTCCTGGTTCTCTTCGCTGCGGCGATCGCATTTTCCTGGCTTGCCGATAATCCTGGAACAGTGGCCATCGCCTGGCCTTGGCTGGACGAAAATCTGGAATATCGCGTCACCCTGCTGCAGGCGGTCATCGTACTGGCCATTGTTATTGTTACCATCATGATGGTTTGGTGGGTTATTTCCGCCGTTTTGCATTCACCGCAGGCGTTTGGACGCTGGCGCAGCGGGCGTCGTCGCGACAAGGGCTACAGGGCGCTGTCCCGCGGACTGATAGCAGCGGGCGCTGGAGATGCACCAACCGCGCGAAAACTGTCGAAGGAATCGGGCAAACTTCTGGAAGATGAACCGCTCGTTTCGCTGCTCGACGCGCAAACAGCCATTCTGGAAGGTAGGCGGCAGGATGCCCGTCTCAAATTTGAGGCGATGACCCATCACGATGAAACAAAGCTTCTGGGGCTGCGTGGACTTTACGTCGAAGCCGAGCGGGAGAACGAACCGGAGGCTGCGGCTCATTTCGCGCTGGAGGCCAATGAGCATGCTCCCAGCACACCTTGGGCGGCGCAGGCTGTGCTCAAGGGTCAGGCGCTCGCCGGAAACTGGGAAGAGGCTTTGCATCAGCTGGAAAGCAACCGAGCCGCAACACTGGTTGAGAAAGACGACTACAAAGCCAAGCGCACAGTTATTCTGACTGCCCTGGCCGAACAGGAAGAGGGTGCAAGCCCCGATGCGGCCAAAGCGCATGCTCTGGCGGCACACAAGCTGGACCCGGCTTTCGTCCCGGCCGCCGTTTTGGTCGGTCGCCTTGGCACCCGCACCGGTGATCTGCGCAAGGCTGCAAAAGTATTGGAGACGACGTGGAAGAAGTCGCCACATCCTGAAATCGCTGAGACCTATGTTCAACTCCGCTCAGGCGATTCAACGCTTGACCGGCTGAAACGCGCCGAAAAGCTGGCCACTCTGCGCGGCCACAGCCCCGAAGGGCAGATGGCGGTCGCCCGCGCTGCGCTGGACGCTGGCGAGTGGAAACAGGCGCGCGATGCCATGCAGTCGGTTTTGCGCAACGGCGCAACGGAACGCGCATGCCTCTTGATGGCCGATATTGAGGAAGCCGAACATGGTGACCGGGGCCGGGTGCGTGAATGGCTTTCGCGGGCTGTGAGCGCGCCGCGTGATCCGGCCTGGACAGCAGATGGCGTTGTGTCCGACCATTGGGCACCGGTTTCGCCCGTCACCGGGCACATTGGCGCCTTTGAATGGCGGGTTCCGGTGGAAGGCATAGACGGCCCGCAAAGATCTATCGACTACAGTGACCTGGCTCATGAAGAGCCAAAACCGATGGTTGCCGTCCTCGAGACTGAGACCGTAGGCGAAGCGCAATCACCAACCTCCACACCGAAAGACCCGGAAACTCTGCCGAAAGCGGATGATCCCACTCAGGCGGCGGACATGCAGACCGCGGACACGCAGGCCGATGACCCAAAAAGGCCGGTTGAAGATGTTGCGGCCGCGGAGGCTCAGGACGCAGAGCCCTCGGATCCTTCATCTGACAAAGAGCAGGCTGCCGACGAAGAGACAAGGGATGAGGTGCCGTCAGCAACCAAGCTGCCAAAGAACGACAATGACATTCAGCCGACGCCCAAGCCCGCAAGTGACCCATCGCCAAGGTCAGAGACTGAGCCGAAAGCCGCCAGAGCTACCAGCCACACGCCTTACAAGAACGCCAATTTTGATGAAGACGCCGACGGTGTGATTGACAAACGACCCGATGATCCGGGCATAACCGATACACCGCCAAAGAAGAAAGCTGTCTTCTTTTGACCGATTGAAGCGGCCCACGGACCGCTTCAGGAGTCAGAACGCCTTGCGCCAAAAGTTAAGTCTCACCCCTCGGGCTTCAGGCCATTTCAGGCGCTGCGCTCAAACCTTGTTTGAGCAGGCCACGATTCACCAAAAGTTCGGCGATTTGCACGGTGTTCAGCGCCGCACCCTTGCGCAAATTGTCCGAGACCACCCACATGTTCAATCCGTTCTCCACCGTTGAGTCGTCTCGAATGCGTGAAATGTAGGTTGCGTCTTCGCCTGCCGCTTCATACGGCGTGACATAGCCACCGTCCTCGCGCTTATCGACGACGAGACAACCAGGCGACTCGCGCAGGATCGACCGCGCTTCATCGGCAGACAACTCATCTTCAAACTCAATATTGACCGCTTCGGAATGAGAGACAAAGACCGGCACGCGCACGCAGGTGGCGGTGAGCTTGATCTTTGGATCAAGCATCCTCTTTGTCTCGGCGACCATCTTCCATTCTTCCTTGGTTTCGCCGGAATCCATAAAGACGTCGATATGCGGGATGCAGTTGAAGGCGATTCGTTTGGTAAACTTGCCCGCTTCGACCGGATCAGCAACGAATACGGCTCGCGTCTGATTGAACAGCTCTTCCATCGCTTCCTTTCCGGCACCGGAAACGGATTGATAGGTCGCAACCACCACGCGCTTGATCTTCGCCCGTTCGTGCAGAGGTTTCAGGGCGACCACCAGCTGTGCCGTCGAGCAGTTGGGATTGGCGATGATGTTTTTCTTGGAGAACCCTTCAATCGCATTGGCATTCACTTCCGGCACGATCAATGGGACCTCGGGGTCATAGCGAAAGGCTGAGGAGTTGTCGATGACCACGCATCCCGCCTTGCCGATTTTTGGCGCCCATTGCGTGGACAGCGAACCGCCCGCCGACATGATGGCGATGTCGGACTTCGAAAAATCGTGATTGTCGAGCGCCTTCACCTTGAGCGTCTTGTCGCCAAACGAGACTTCAGTGCCCTGACTGCGGCGTGATGCCAGCGCCACGATCTCGTCAACCGGAAACTGCCGTTCCGCGAGAATGGAAAGCACTTCTCGGCCCACATTGCCCGTGGCGCCGACGATTGCAATTCTGTATCCCATGATGATGATGCTCCTGATCTCTCCAATTTCGCGGTGCCGATCAAGACACACGCTTTCCGCACCGCTCCCTCCCGGGAGAGCACGGGAGAGAACAGCTACGAGGTGGTCTTCGTTTTGACAGCCTTCGCAAACATGATTGGCGTTTTAGCGGCGATGCGAGGAATGTCAATTGCCGCCATCCTGCTGGCGGCACCGACGCTCCCATTTGCACCAGCTTCCGCTCAATTTGCGTCCACCCCACTGAACCAGTCGCAGATTGCCACTCGCCTGTTCGGCAAAAGGCTGATCGGCGAATATGCGGATGGGCAGAGCTGGGCGGAGAATTTCAACACGGACGGCACCAGCGATTATGTTCAGGACGGACGCTTGTCGGTTGGGCGTATGTTTTTTGACCTGGATTTGCTGTGTTTTTCGTACCAGCCGCAGGAGCTGACCGGAGGCTGCTTTGAAGTCTGGCAACGCGGAACCAATTGCTTCGATTTCTACGCTCGCACATCCATAATTGCTTCGCGCACCGACAGACAATTCGGCCGCAACTGGGATGCACGCGCATGGATTGAAGGTGTCGAAGCAACCTGTCAGGCCGGTCTGATCTCGTAACCTCGCCAATGTCTGAAATGGGCCGATATTCTTGAACGGGCCAGAACCTTAATCCGAGAAGGTGGGCGGAAGACCAAAGCGCCGCTGCGATCTTCCAGATCGATCCATCTTGGCCGACCGTCTTGATCAGTCCTTCATCGCGCCAGGTCCGGGCATCGCTCCGGGCGGGCATTTGCCAAGGATGATCATGCCGAGCACTTCGTCCTTGGTCACATCGCTGGTCTTGGCATAGCCGACCATCTGCCCGTTCTTCATAACGGCAACGCGGTCTGCCAGATCAAACACATCGTGGATGTCGTGGCTGATCAGAAAGATGCCGATACCGTCTTTCTTCAACTGCTTGATGAGATCACCGACCTGTTCGGTCTCCTGCGGACCGAGCGCCGCAGTGGGTTCGTCCATGATCAGGATCTGCGCATTGAAGAGAATCGCTCGCGCGATGGCAACGCTCTGTCGTTGACCACCGGAAAGCTTGGAGACCGGCTCCTTGAAGCGCTGAAAGTTCGGATTCAATCGACCCATAACCTTGCGGGCTTCAGCCTCCATGGCGACATCATCCAGCGTGCCCCAACGGGTGCGCAACTCGCGACCCAGATAGAGATTGGCGGCGGCATCGACATTGTCGGCCAGCGCCAGTGTCTGGTAGATGGTTTCGATACCATAGGCCTTGGCGTCGCGTGGATTGTCGATCTTGGCGGCTTCTCCGCGTACGAAAATTTCGCCACCGTCGCGCGGATATGCACCCGAGAGGATTTTGATAAGCGTGGATTTGCCCGCGCCATTGTGCCCCAACAGGCCTACCACTTCGCCAGGAAACAGATCGACGGTAGCGTGATCGACGGCCTTGATGCCGCCAAAAGCGATCGAGATGTCGCGCATCTCGATCAGTGGAGTTGTGTTTGCGGTGCTCATTTCTGCCTCCGCCTGTAGATCGTGTCTATCCAGACCGCCGCAACAAGCACCGAGCCCACCACGATTTGCTGGATGGCTGCGTCGAAACCGATCAACACCATGCCAGTTTGTAGTGACTGCATGACCAGAGCGCCGAGAATTGCGCCATAGATCGTGCCAATGCCGCCAGAAAATGATGTCCCGCCAATCACAGCCGCTGCGATGACGTAGAGTTCGTCCAGCGTGCCCAGATTGTTGGTAGCCGAATTCAGCCTTGCGCTCGCAATGACCGCCGACAAAGCGGCCAGAGTGCCCATGAGGGCGAAGATCTTCACCGTGATCCAGCGCGTGTTGATACCAGCCAGTTCCGCAGCTTCAGGGTTGCCACCAATGGCAAAGACATAGCGGCCAAACCGCGTGCGGGTGGTCAGGAACGTCATGGCGACACCCACGGCGATGAGAATGAGGACCGGAATGGCAAAACCGTGCGAGATGAAGATGTCCTCCACCGGCGTTTGAATATTGTTGGCCTCGACATAGCGGCGCACGATCCCGCGCGGCCATGGATAGGAGTTGACGAGCACCACGAAGCCGATGATGAAACCGCAGCCCACTGCGATGAGCGTGCCTTCAGCCCAAACCGGCCGCTGGGGGAAATTGAACTTCTGCCGCTGCCTGCGCCCCATGATGATGAGCGCCACAACTGCCGCGCAGCCGATGATGCCGACAATCCAGCTGCCCGTGGCTCCGATTGAACCGAAAGGGCCACCTCCAAGCAGAGCGAAGGTGTCGTCCACGGGAGAAATTGTTTCGCCGCGGGCCAGCAGAAAGGCAACGCCACGCCAGATCAGCAGACCGCCAAGCGTAACGATAAAGGCGGGAATGCCCAGAAAGGCGATCAGATAACCATGCAGGGCCCCAATTGCGCAGCCTATGGCCAGTCCGCAGATCACCGTGATGATCCAGATCATGGGATGTCCGATGCCCAGAATATCCGGAAGCCACCAGACCTGTATGATCGCCATAGACATGGCGCACAGGCCAAGAATGGAACCGACCGACAGGTCGATATGGCGTGTTACGATAACCAGCACCATGCCGGTCGCCATCACGCCGATGGAGGCTGTCTGGACGGAAAGATTCCAAAGGTTGCGCGCCGTCAAAAAGGCGCCGAAATCATTGACCACCACACCGTAGAGGTGGAAGCCAACCCAGATGACCAGCAAAGCGGCAATCATGCCAAGCAGACGGGCGTCGATCTCGGTTGCGCGCATGAAGCGGGTGAAGGCGGATTCGTTGTCAGCCTTCGCCGCGCCCGCGGGAGCGGGCGTCGTATCAGACGTATCGGACATGGGACAAAGCCTTGAGCCTGCCCCTTCCCGACATTGCCGGGAAAGGGCGGTTGGTGGTTATGGGTTGAGCGTGATCAGCTGCAACCGTTGACGCCTTCGACAGCGCCTTCACACACTTTGTCTTTGGCAATATGTCCTGCCTCGATCACGACATTGATGTTGTCTTTGGTGATCGGGGTCGGCGCCAAGAGGATAGCGTTCATTTCAACGCCATTGGCACCGCCGGACCATTTGATGGCACCCTCAACTTCGTCGAGCTTCTTGCCGTCGGCCAGTTGCGAAGCAATGTTGCCTGCCGCAGCGCCGAGCTGACGCGCGTCTTTCCAAACCGAAACGGTCTGGGTGCCGCGAGCGACGCGGTTGAGCGCAGCGTGGTCACCGTCCTGTCCGCCAACGGGAACGCTCAGCCCCTGGGCTTCGAGGGCTGCGATGACACCACCAGCCATGCCGTCATTTTCAGCCAGAACAGCGTCGATATTGTTGTTCTGGGATGTGAGGCACTGCTCCATGTTCTTTTGAGCATTGTCTGGCTTCCAGCCATCGGTGAAGGTTTCGCAAGCGATGTTGATCTTGCCGGCCTTCACGTCGTCACCGATGACTTCCATCATGCCTTCCAGGAGGAAGGTGGCGTTCGGGTCACCCTTGTCGCCCTTGATGATGGCATAGTTTCCCTCAGGCTGAGCGGCACGAACCTGCTCCGCAATGATGCTGCCGACGCCCTTATTGTCGAAGGTGAGATAGAAGGCGCGCTGGTCTTCGATTAGTCGGTCATAACCAACCACCGGAATGCCTTCGGCGTCGGCCTTATCAACAACAGCGCCCACCGAACCGGAGTCAACCGATAGGACAATGAGAGCATCAACGCCCTGTGCGATCAGGCTTTCCACATCTGACAATTGCTTGGCAGCGGAAAGCTGCGCATCGGCAGAGATGTATGTGTCGCCATTGGCTTCGATCGCGGCCTTCATTGCCGCCTCGTCAGTCTTCCAACGCTCTTCCTGGAAGTTCGACCAGCTGACGCCGATCTTCTTGCCATCGGCAAAGGCCGCGCCTGCGGCAGCGACACTCAATGCGGCGCCGAGCATCAGCGCGCTTGCAAACTTCTTCATGATTTCCTCCCGGTGCGAACACCAATTTGCTGGGGTGAAGCGGAACGAGCTTCCGCGAGACCATTTAATTCGAGCCTCGAAATAAATAGTGACTAAATCGATTAGCTGTGTCAACATCTGAATTATGGGAGAGAAATCGGCACGACAATCGCGCAGCCTGGAACAGGTGCGAGACCTCAATCGGCACAAGGTTTTGGCCGAGTTGCGTCGACGCGCGCCGGTCTCCCGTGCAGCCATCGCCAAATCCACGGGGCTGAGCGCCGCCACCATCTCCGCCATCGTCACCGATCTCATAGAGGAAGGCTATGTCGCCAGCGATTCGACACGCAGCAAGGGAAGAGGTCGGCCCAAGATCGCATTATCCCTCAACCCGCAGGCCGCGTTGGTCTGTGCGGTCTATTTCGAGTTGCGAAATGTCAGTGCAACTTTGATCGACAATGCTGGCGGCATCGTTGCTCACTCCACAATGTCGCTGCATGGCAAGAAGTTGGATCGACAAACCATCAAGTCTGCTCTGCTGGGCAGTGTTCGTTCCGTGCAAGACAAGCTTGGATCGGGCCGCCAATTGGCGCAGATCGCTGTCGGGTTTCAGGGCGTGACCAGCGTGTGCGGAACCAGACTGCTTTGGTCCCCCGTAACGCAGGAGCGTGACCTACCCATTGCACAGTGGTTGGAAGACGCTTTCGCAGCTCCCGCCCGTATTGCCAATGACTGCGACATGATCGTGCGCGCATTGAACTGGCGTGAACCCGATCTCTACAGCGAGAATTTTGCAGCCGTGTTGCTGTCGCATGGTGTGGGCATGGGCCTGTTTCTGCGCGGCGAAGTGGTCAATGGCACGCGCTCCTCTGGGATAGAGTTTGGGCATATGAACCACATACCGGGCGGGGCGCTGTGCCGTTGCGGGCAATATGGTTGCATCGAAGCCTATGCGGGTGATTATGCCATTGCTCGTGTGGCCGCGGGGCAATCGGAAACGCAAAAACCGGCGGACCATGTCGACGTTGGTGATCTTCATGAAATTCGTGATGCCGCCATGGCGCAAGAACCTCTGGCAATGAAGGCGATTGCGCAGGCCGGAGACGCCATTGGCGCGGGCATCGCCAATCTGTTTGCGCTCGTCGATGAGTTTCCGGTCGCACTTGTCGGGCGAGGAATGATATTTCTCGATCTGATGAAACCCTCAATTCGAAAGGCCATCTCGTCGGCCACCGGATCGCAGCATTACGGTCCGTTGGAGCTTTCCAGCTACGAAGACACAAGTGCACTTGTGTTGGAGGGCTGCGCGATTGCCGCCCTGATGGAAAATGATGCAGCCCAGTCGATACGCGGGCAGGAGAAGGACGTGGCCGCATGAGACGTTTTGCACTCACACTCGGTATCGCCATTGGACTTGGCCAACCGCTGATGGCTACCGCAGCTGAACACGAAAACCCGATCTGGAATGAACGCACTGCGGCAATTGGTGCGGTTTCCTCAACGCCTTCAGGAACGCTGTCGCGCTCGGAACTTGAGCAACTCACAAAGACCGGAGAAGCCCTGTTTTCCGCCAAGTTCACGACACTTGACGGAGCCGGACGTCCGCGCGCCACACAAGCCATAATTCCCACCAAGCCGCGCCATGCCGCTCGTTTAAGCTTTGCCCGCACATCCGGGCCGGATGCCAATGCCTGTTCCTCCTGTCACAACGATCCCGTCATTGGAGGCGCGGGGGATTTTGCGACCACGACATTTGTCGCGGAGGGTTTCACCCTGCCGGATTTTGATTCCACTGATCCGCAATTTTCCAATGAGCGCGGCACCAATCACCTGATGGGGGCAGGGCTCATCGAATTGCTGGCGCGTGAAATGACCAGCGATCTGCACGACCAGCGCAGGCGGGCGATTGAAAAAGCGCGCAACACGGATGCGGCCGTGACTATTGCGCTTGAGACCAAGGGGGTAAGCTTTGGCAGCCTTACGGCGCGTCCCGATGGGCTGGCTGATCTTTCAAAGCTCGAAGGAGTGGATGCCGATCTGGTCATCCGGCCCTTTGGGCAGAAGGGAGTCATTGGGTCGCTGCGTCAGTTCACAATCAATGCCATGAACGCCCACCATGGAATGCAGGCCAGTGAGCGGTTCGGACGACGCTGGACGGCGAGTGCAGACTTTGACGAGGACGGTTACGAGGACGAATTGGGAGTTGGAGATGTTTCCGCACTTGTCGCATGGCAAGCAACCCTTCCCGCTCCTGTGCAAGATTTTGATGGCAATGAAGAATGGCAGACACTGGCCCAGAAGGGGCGTGCCGTCTTCAATGATCTGGGATGCGCCAGTTGTCATATTCCCGCTCTGCCACTCTCTTCTCTGGAGTTTGCCGATCCGGGTCCGCTCGATGCAGCCGGGACACTTGCGCGAGGACAGGTGCAAGACGCAGCGGTCTACGATTTGAGCCTGCTCGACTGGGCAAGACGTCTACCGCGCAATGAGCAGGGTGACGTTCTCGTCCCGCTATTTGGTGATCTCAAGCGACACACAATGACGGATGCAGCCAACGAACGGCTTGGCAACGAATTGCTGGCGCAGCGATTTGTGGACCGAACGTCCTTTGCCACGGCCGAACTTTGGGGCATCGGATCTACTGCCCCCTATGGTCACCGCAATGACATCACGACACTCGATGAAATGATCCGGGCGCATGCCGGCGATGCTCGGCGCAGCAGAGATGCCTATGCGGCAGCCACCGACAATGACCGGCGCGCCTTGATCGCGTTTCTCCGGTCTCTCAGGATTGGGGGCAGGTGATGTCCAGTTCGTCGAATAGCCTCGCCCTGAAACTTGCCCTGACCCTGGCACTTGCCCTGCCCGTTACGTCAGTCTCGACCCTTGCCATGGCGACAGGGATTGAAATCGCGAAGGCACCGCCATCCGCCGAGGCAGAGTTTCCGTTCGACACGCCCTCCTTGACCGAACAGGCCAGCGAAGCGGGACTGGACCACGTTTATGACGGCCCTTGGGAGTATTTCGTTGGTGGTGGGGCTGCGAGTTTCGACTGCAATGGCGACAGAATGCCCGATCTGTTGCTTGCCGGTGGCGCAAACCCTGCCCAGCTATTCGTTAACCGCTCATTGGCCGGCGGTGCCCTTGAGTTTCAAAGCCAAGATCTCGGTCTCGGGCAAAATCGATCCACCAAGGTTTTAGGTGCCTACCCAATCGATATCGATAATGATGCCGTTACCGACGTTGTGCTGCTGCGTCTTGGTGAAAACCTGATCCTGAAGGGGTTGGGCGATTGCGAGTTCGCGGTTGCCAATCGGTCCCTCGGTTTCGATGGTGGTCGCGCCTGGTCCACGGGTTTTTCTGCCATCTGGGAGAAGGACGCCAAGCGCCCGACTCTGGCGATCGGCAATTATGTCGACCAAACCGCACCCGGCTCCCCCTGGGGCACTTGCGAAGACAACACGCTGCACCGACCCGTCGGGACTGAAGGAACGTACGAAGTTACAGCTTTGACGCCCGGGCATTGTTCGCTTTCCCTCGCCTTCACGGACTGGAACAATTCCGGCCAGGCCGATTTGCGCATCACCAATGACAGGCAGTATCATCGTGGCGGCCAGGAGCAGCTTTGGCAGATGCGGTCCGGTTCCCCGCCCCGCTTGTACAGAACTGCGGAAGGCTGGAAGCCACTCACCATCTGGGGCATGGGCATCGCGCAGGCCGATCTGAATGGCGATGGCATGCCCGAATATGCGCTCACCTCCATGGGCGACACAAAGCTGCAAACGCTCGCTGAAGAGGCCGACGAAACGCGCCCTCACTATCGCGACATAGCATTCGACAAGGGTGTGACCGCACATCGCCCCTATAAGGGCGCAGATTTGAAGCCTTCGACTGGATGGCACGCGCAATTTGCGGATCTTAACAATGACGCCCACCTCGACCTGTTCATTGCCAAGGGCAATGTTGAGGCTATGCCCGACTTCGCCGCTTTCGATCCCGACAATCTGCTGATGGGCAACGGCGCCGATGGCTTTACGGAACGGGGAGCTGAAGCTGGGATCGCGCTTGATCGGAAGGGGCGCGGTGCAGTGATTGAGGATTTCAACGCAGACGGCATGCTCGATCTGCTCGTGGTCAATCGGGGCAGTCCGACAAGCCTTTTTCGCAATCGCGGTGCGCGAGCAGATTGGGGCCATCGTTCGATGGGCAACTGGCTCGCGATAGAGCTTCAAAACACCGGTGCTAACAGAAATGCCGTTGGGGCGAAGATCCACATCAAGACGGGAAACCTCAATCAGACCCGCATCGTGCAGATCGGCGGTGGGCATGCTTCAGGGCAACTAGGCTTTGTGCATGTGGGGTTGGGCGTTGCAGAACGTGCGCGTGTTCGGGTTCAGTGGCCGGATGGGGAATGGAGCCACGAGTATCGTGTTTTCGCCAACAATTTCACCGTTATCGATCGTGCCGAGGACTCCGCGCAATATTGGTATCCAAGATAGCTGGATCAAAGATCACCCCAGATGAGGTCACCATGTCAGTTGAGCAAAGTGTCCGGGCTGACCGCCTCCTCGTCCACAGGATCGAGCACAAGTAAAAGACGCGTTTCGCCGCTTCCCTCAATGGGGGGCGAGCGGTGCAGAAGACCAGAGCGCGGCGGCTCCGGCCACTTTATCCCTTTCAAAATCATCGCCGAGCCTGTTGGCGCTGAAAACACCCTGTCGGGTTCAGTTCCGTCCGGTGAGACTGCATATTGCGTGCCCAACCCGCGATAGGTGCAAAGCAATCGTGCCTTGACGGCATCGATGTGAAATTTCGGGCAGGCATTGTCGGTCACCACATCGAGGCGTAGCCGCAGATAGGGTGACCCCATCACAGTTGCAAAATTGCGGGCGAGCGTGGCGATATCTTCAACCAAAAAATGGCGATGCTCATCCACGGGCATATTGGAGATGGTGAAGAGGTGCTCAACCGCACTCGCCACCGTGGTCGGTTGAAGCACCAGGCGTGCTTCAGGCAAGCGTGCAGGGTCCAAAGTGTCGATCCAGCGCTGAAATTCCTGTTGCGGTTGGCGCCGCCAGATGACCGCAGCCACACCCGGTTTGTGGATGAGGTTCATCTCATCAACGGAGTCGATGACACCAACGCCAACTGCCGCGTTCTCAATGATCTGTCTCTGCAACATTATGCTGCCCTCGCCGCCCAGGACGGAAACGGGTCGGGCATCGATGTCCAACTATCCGGAACGAATGCGGTTGAATCGAGCAGGCAGGCGTCGAGAGCGCTGCGGATGGAAGCTTCATCCATCGGATCGCAACCGATGAATACGAGCTCCTGACGCCGATCACCCCAGACTGGATCGAAATAGGGTTCCATGGATTTGTACCATTGGGGATCATCCGGCCAATACTCCTTGGGTGCCGCTGACCACCACAGTCCGCGCTTTTCTGTCTTCACTAATGCGCCGGCCATCGACAACTCACCCACATATTGCGGGCGCGTGGCAAGCCAGAAAAAACCCTTGGCGCGGACAACACCCGGCCAAGGCTTGTTGATGAAGGCCTGAAGCTTCATCGGGTCAAACGGTCGCTTGGCATGATAGACGAAAGACCGGATACCATATTCCTCGGTTTCGGGAACGTGATCGGCAAACCCGTTGAGTTCCTTGTACCAAAGCGGATGTTCATGGGCCTTGTCGAAATCGAAGCGCCCGGTGCCCAGCACATCGGACAAGGGCACGCGAGAAAAATCCGTCTCAATCAAAACAGCATCTGGATTGAGCGCACGTATGATCTTGCGCGCGGCATCGAGATTACCTGGCGTGGTCGCCGAGACCTTGTTGAGGATGATCGTGTCAGCAAATTCGATCTGGTCCACCAGAAGATCGACCAACGTTCGATTATCCTCGTCTCCCATGGTTTCGCCACGGTCGCGCAGAAAGTCGCTGGAGGCATAGTCATTCAGCAGGCTTGCAGCGTCCACCACAGTGATCATGGAATCCAGCTGCGAAACGTCAGACAGGCTTTCCCCGTCTTCGTCTCGAAATTCGAAGGTGGAGGCCACCGGCAGCGGCTCCGAAATACCAGTTGATTCAATCAGCAGATGGTCGAACCGTCCCTGATCGGCCAGTTCCTTCACTTCCTTAAGCAAGTCATCGCGCAGCGTGCAACAGATGCAGCCATTGGTCATCTCAACCAGCTGTTCGTCGGTACGGGAAAGATTGGCACCGCCATCGCGGATCAGGCCTGCATCGATGTTCACTTCGCTCATATCGTTGACGATGACGGCGACGCGCATGCCTTCGCGGTTGTTGAGAATATGGTTCAGCAGCGTGGTCTTGCCGGCACCAAGAAAGCCGGAAAGCACGGTAACGGGGAGGCGTTGTTCTAGCATATGTTATTACATTACATCTCTGAGGAAAAGAAACGGGCGGTCAAAGCCGCCCGTTGGTGATTTGAGGTTTGGTTTAGCTTGCTTCGCCCAAACAGGTTTTGACGGATGTCGCCATGCCCCGGATCAGGTTGAAGTAAAGCTTGGGTCCATCATCCAGGGTCGCGCCAAGTGGGTCCATCACGCCGGACTTGGCTGATGTGCCTTCGGTGACCGTCGCGACCAGTTTCGGCTCGAATTGAGGTTCGGAAAACACGCAGGCCGCGCCCAATTCCTTCACCTTGGCGCGAATCTCTGTGACCCGCTCCGCACCCGGCAGCACCTCGGGCGAGACTGTGATGGAACCTGAGGCAGTCACACCAAAGCGTTTTTCAAAATACTGATAGGCGTCGTGGAACACGATGAAGCCCTTGCCCTGCACCGGCTTGAGTTCGGCCGAGACCTCGTCAATCAACGCGTCAAGCTTGGCAGTGACGGCTTTGGCATTGGCTTCATATGTCGCCGCATTGTCCGGGTCGGCCGCAACCAGTGCTTCCTCGATTTCGTGCACCATGGCCTTGGCGTTCACCGGGTCAAGCCAGATGTGAGCGTCAAACGCGCCGTGAGCGTGACCTTCATGGCCATGGTCGTGATCACCATGAGAAGCTTCAGCCTTCTTGCCATGATCATGCTCATGATCATGATCGTGGTCGTGTTCCGCCTTGGCTTCCTCATGACCATGTCCGTCATGGTCATGATCATCGTGCGAGGCTTCGGCTTTCTTGCCGTGATCGTGGCCGTGATCATGTTCGGCCTTGGCTTCCTCATGATCGTGACCCTCATGGTCATGGTCATCATGCGAGGTTTCCGCCTTCTTGCCGTGATTGTGGTCATGATCGTCATGGTCCGCATGCTCTCTGTGGTCATGCGCATCAAAAGCGCCGCCTTCACGGAATTCGAGTTTCACGAGATCATGAGCGTCGATCAGTTCGACGGACCTGGCGTTGTTGCCGAGCGCTTCGACCGGCTTTTCAAGGAACGCTTCCATTTCGTGACCGATCCAGAATACGACATTGGCATCCTGCAACATTTGGGCCTGAGACGGCTTCAACGAATAGGTGTGCGGCGAGCCAGCGCCCTCGACAACTAGACCCGGTTCACCCACGCCTTCCATCACAGCGGCCACCAGCGAGTGGACAGGCTTGATCGAGGCTACGACCTTAACATCAGCCTGCGCCGAAAGGGCGCTTGTGGAAAGCAAGGTTGAGGCCAGAAGGATGGATTTCAGAAGGCGCATGGTTTAGCTCCAAGGACAATGAATCTGCGGTCAGCACAGCGAATGATCTGGTGTTTGTGTTACGATATAACATGTGCCATAGCAAGCGCGCTTTCCCGCCTTGGCTGGCCGACTTGCTGCTGATCGAGGGCACATGCTGCAAAAAACAGACCCGTTGATCACGCTCACCGGTGCCGGCGTGCAGCGTTCCGGCAAATGGATGGTTCATGGCGTGTCCATGAGTGTCGCTGCTGGCGAAATCGTAACGCTGATCGGCCCGAATGGCTCCGGTAAGTCAACAACGGCCAAGATGGCGCTGGGCATCATCCAGCCCGACGAGGGCGTTGCCGTTCAGCGCCAAGGTCTGCGCGTGGGCTATGTTCCTCAAAAGCTGGCCATTGACTGGACGCTGCCCTTAACCGTTGAGCGCTTTATGCGGCTGACCGGCGATGTGAACCGCAGTGAAGCGCAGGAGGCCATGTCGTCGACCGATACGATGCACCTTGCCCAATCCCAGGTGATCACGCTTTCCGGGGGCGAGTTTCAACGCGTGCTTTTGGCGAGGGCTATCGCTCGAAAGCCCGATCTTCTGGTGCTTGATGAGCCGGTGCAGGGTGTCGATTTCAAGGGCGAGGTCGCCCTTTATGATTTGATCAAATCCATTCGCGACAGGCTTGGATGCGGTGTTCTGCTCATCTCCCACGATCTGCATGTGGTGATGGCGGCAACCGACCGGGTCATTTGCCTCAATGGTCATGTGTGCTGCTCCGGCACACCGTCCAAGGTTGCCACCAGTGCAGAATACAAGGCCCTGTTTGGCGCTCGGGCCTCTGCCGGGCTGGCGATCTATGAGCATGACCACGATCACGAACATCTGCCGGATGGGCGCATCCGACATGCCGATGGCAGCGTTTCAGAAACACCCACGGTTGAAAACGCTCATCTGCATGAAGGCGGTGCTTCTGCAAAAGCGGTTGAGGAGGTTGGCCGCGATGCTGGATGATTTCTTCACCAGAGCGATTCTTGCAGGCGTCGGCGTTGCGCTGGTTGTCGGTCCGCTTGGCTGCTTCATTGTTTGGAGGCGTCTCGCCTATTTCGGCGATACTCTGTCCCACGCCGCGCTTTTGGGTGTTGCGTTGGCGCTGCTGTTCGAAGTGAGCATCACGCTCGCCGTATTTGGCGTTTCGGTCTGCGTGTCGCTTGCCTTGCTGCTGCTTCAAAGAAGGGCGTCGTTGTCGTCTGACGCTTTGCTTGGCCTACTTGCCCATTCCGCCCTGGCAGTGGGGTTGGTTGTTCTGGCGTTCATGACTTGGATACGCGTTGACCTGATGGGTTTCCTGTTCGGAGACATACTGGCCGTCACGCGGCTTGACATCGCCATCATCTGGGCAGGGGGTGCGGTTGTGCTCCTTGCGCTTGCCGCAATCTGGCGCTCGCTGTTTGCCGCAACGGTCAATCTGGAACTGGCTCAAGCCGAGGGCATGAGGCCAGAACGCGCCAATATCATCTTTATGCTTTTGATGGCGGCAGTGATCGCAATCTCGATGAAAATTGTGGGGGTCCTGCTCATAACGGCGTTGCTGATCATCCCGGCCGCCGCCGCCCGCAGAATCGCGAGCGGTCCCGAGCAGATGGCGATCCTGTCCGCATTGGTTGGTGTTGCCGCCGTTGTATCCGGCCTGTTCGGCTCTCTCGAATGGGACAGCCCGGCCGGGCCGAGCATCGTCGTTGCGGCGCTGTTTCTGTTCTTGATATCCATTCTTCCTTTGCCGACAGCCCTTCGTCGCCAGCAAAAAGCAAGCTCGAAAGGAGCCGATTGATGACCAAACGCACAGACATTGGCGCCGACCTTACCAAGAACCAGTCGCTTGTGATGTCGGCTCTTGCTGGATCGAAAGGACCCATGAGCGCCTATTCGATTCTCGATGAAATCCGCAGCGACGGTGTTCGCGCGCCGCTGCAAGTCTATCGAGCGCTGGACAAGCTGGTGGAGTTCGGCCTGGTGCATCGCCTTGAAAGCCTGAACGCCTTCGTTGCCTGCCAACACCCCGCTTGCGACGGGCGCAAGGAGAAAACCGTTCTGTTCACGATTTGCGAGACGTGTGGCGGCGTTCAGGAACTCGTCAAAGACAGATTGTCGAAAGCCATTGAAGGGCTGGCACGCGAGTTGGAGTTCTCTCCCAGCAAATCGACAATTGAACTTCGGGGCATGTGTTCGGCATGCAAGACGGCTACGGAAAATTAAGGCAAATCTCGCCCCGATTGCCGTTACAGGACGACCAACGCCAACCAGAACGGAAGTGTAATGATGGAGCCCAGCGTCGACAAAACGATCGTGTTGGTGGCCAGCCCCTGCCCTGTCTTGAAATGGGTTGCAAACAGATAGGCATTCACCCCAGTCGGGGATGCAGCGCCGACCACCGCAACCGCAATCCAATGCGTCGGCAGGTCGGCAACAAAAGAGCCTGTCAGCCAGATGATGCCCGGCATCACGAGAAGGCTCAAAACAGACAAAGCCATAGCCGGGGCAAGGTTGCCCCTGATTCCATATTTTGTGAGCCCGACCCCAAGCGCAATCAAAGCGAGTGGTCCCGTGGTGGCGCTAAGCAGATCGAGCACCTGTTCAGCCACACCTGACAGTCCGAATCCAGAGAGCCTCCAGACGAGCCCGATCAAAATTCCAACGATCAAAGGGTTCTTCAGCAGATTCCGCGCAAGTGATGCAGCGATGGTCGCCGGGCTAATTGGGGTTTGGCCGACACCGTCGGCGCGTGCTGCAAACTCCATTCCAAATGTCGAAATGATCATCATGACCGGCAGATGCACAGACAGAAGAATGAAGAACGTCTGAAGGCCTTCATCTCCGAAGGCTCTTTGCACCAACGGAATGCCCATCAAAACGAGATTGGCAAAACCAGCCGCCACACCGGAAATCATGGAAGCGCGCTGATCGCGACCGAAAACCCGCGATATCAGAACCATCGCAGCAGTCCAGACAACCACCACGCCACTGAAGTAAGTCGCGACAAAAGCGATCCAGACCAACCAACCGCCCGCCGCATCGAACTGTGCTGTGGCAATCGATTTCATCAGCAAGATAGGGACTGCGACGCGGAAAACGAAATCGGTCAACCCGTCGCCAGCCGCTTCCTTCAAATAGCCGGTTCGGGCGATGGTGTAACCCAGCGCGATAAGACAGAAGACAGGAATGACAATATCGGCTATCGCGCCCACAATATCACACTCATCCGTTTCTGGCCCGATCGCCCAACCAATCTGGCTGCTTTATCCCTCAGTGAATTTTCCGTCCACCATCACCGCGCTGGCACCGCTGCTGTTTGTGTGTCTCTGGGCCACCGGTTTCGTCGGCGCTCGACTCGGCATGCCCTATGCGGAGCCAGGTACATTTCTCGCGCTCCGATTTGCGGCGGCCTGCGCATTGCTGGCTGGTTTCAGCTTCTTGATGGGCGCGCGCTGGCCGGGTCGCGCAGATGCTGTTCATGCAATTACAATCGGCGTTCTTCTGCACGGGGTCTATCTGGGTGGCATCTTCTGGGCCGTTGATCGCGGCATGCCAGCCGGTGTCGCGGCGGTAATTGTCGGGTTGCAACCCTTGCTGACGGCCATTCTGGCCGGCCTGTTTCTTGGCGAAACCATTACACCGCGTCACTGGATCGGCATCGCCTTCGGCATTGCCGGAGTTTGTCTGGTGATCTTACCAGGCCTTGACCTCACTGCGTCCGGCATCACCTGGCAGACCGTCGGCGTTACCGTTCTCGCCATGGTCTGCGTAACGCTTGGCACTTTGTATCAAAAGGGCGTAGGCGGCCGCATGGACATACGAACGTCTACCGCCTTGCAATATGTCGGCGCATTCATTCCCGTCGCGCTCTTGTCCGCATTCTTCGAAACGCGCGAGATGAACTGGACCGTTGAACTGATCATCGCAATGCTCTGGTCGATCCTTATTCTGTCGGTCGGCGCGATCTTTCTTCTGATGTGGCTGATCCGAAACGGCTCGGTGTCGAAACTGTCGGCCATGTTCTTTTTGGTGCCGGCAGTCGCGGCCTTGATGACCTATGCATTGTTTGATGAGACGCTAACGCTCATGCAACTGTCCGGCATGGGTCTTTGCGCCTTCGCTGTGGCGCTTGTATCGCTTAAGTCTCCTGCGTCAGGATCGCGCCTTGGCAATCAGGCCGGTCACCCCTAAATCACGCCCAGACAGCAAGCGGAATGCCCTCCCATGCAATGGACCAGTATCCTCATCCTAGTACTTTGCGCCATTGTTGGCCTGGTTCTGCTGCGCGGCTTGTGGAACATGATGCAGGCCGGGCCGGGCAACACGTCGCAAAAACTCATGCGCATGCGCGTTGCCGCGCAGGCCATCGCAGTGATCGTGATCGTCATTGTGGTGATAATGTCACGATAGACGCGGGCTTTCTTCCATTTCGAGACTCCACCTTGCGATTCACGCTGGCTTGGCTAAAGAGTTGACAAGTCGTTAACCGGTTCGACGCGACATGAAGTCGCCAATGGGGTCGTGCTGATGAATTCTTGCTTTCCGCGAGGGATTGTCTCCCGTGTGCTTATGGTTGTGACGGTCGTTTTTGGACTGTCTGCGCCCGCCCATGCTTTTGACGGCATCATCGACGAAGCCCGCTTTGGGGGAACCTGGGCGCAGCCTGAATGGCTGGATAGCGGACACCCGGAAGACAATCAGTTTGGTCTCAATGCGGAAATCCTGTTTCGGCAGTTTGAATGGGATATGCGCGCCGAACCAAAGGATGACTTTCTGCATGTTTTGGCCACGCCGCGCTTTCACATTGGCGGCATGGTCAATTTCGACAGTGACGGCACAGACTACGTCTATGCCGGATTGACCTGGCAATATCGTGCCAATGATATCCTGTTTTTTGAACTCGGTTTCGGTGCCGGGTTGAACAATGGCGAAGACAGGGCGCGTCCGCTGCCCAATCCAACCCGCGCCGGCCTCGGCTCTAGCCTCACTTTCCGAGAGTCATTTGCGGTTGGCTTCAACCTTTCGCCGCAAGCCAGCCTGGTTTTCCAGGTCGAGCATCTGTCACATGCCGAACTGCTGGATGACGACAGCAACCGTGGCCTGTCCAACGCATCCGTGCGTCTCGGCTACAAGTTTTGACGCCCCGGACGGCGCGTCGTGGTCGTTCTCAACAAGATCTATACCAAGACGGGTGACGACGGCACAACGTCGCTGGGTACGGGTGAGCGCAGGCTGAAATACGATCTGCGTGTCGATGCCTATGGCACGGTGGATGAAGCCAACGCAGCCATCGGCGTGTCCTGCCTGCATTGCAAGGACGATGGCGAATTGCACGCTATGCTTCAGCGCATTCAAAACGATCTTTTCGATCTTGGAGCTGACCTCGCCACACCTGAGAGCGAGGAACAGCTGGACTACGAACCACTGCGCATTATCGACACGCAGGTGGAGCGCATCGAGGCGGATATTGATTTGCTGAACGCAGATCTGGAGCCCTTGCGCTCTTTCGTGCTTCCGGGCGGGTCACCCGCCTCAGCCGCTCTGCATGTGGCACGCACGGTTGCCCGCCGGGCTGAACGACTCATCGTTGAATTGGCCGAGAAGCCCGGTGAGCAGGTTACACCAAGCACAATTCGCTACATCAACCGCGTGTCTGACTTTCTATTCGTTGCCGCCAGACGCGCCAATCGCGGTGGCAGTGAGGATGTCTTGTGGGTGCCGGGAGACAATCGCTGAAAGAGGCCACCAGCATGGGCACTCCGACAGGTGTCTTGGCCTTGATGAAGGGGAGCGACGCGCATCTTTATTCCGCTCTATGACGGCAAAGCGATACAGCATGTCTCGCTGCAATGGGTGACGATCACCCTGATCGCGATCAATATCGCCGTATATTTTCTCCTGGATCTGACGGGATTTGACCGCTTCGCCGCGATAGCGCTTGGTCACGTACCATCGGTGAGCAATGATCTGCGGGTCCTGCCGCCCGAGATGGGCCTGTTGCCGGATAGCTGGTATGGAGCAACGGCAGTCACGGCAGCCTTCCTCCACGCCGACCTTTGGCACCTGGCGGGTAACATGTTGTTTCTTTGGACCTTTGGCGACAATGTTGAAGACGCGATGGGGCATCTGCGTTTCCTCATATTTTATCTCGCCTGCGCCTTCGCAGCTTCTTGGTTTCACGCCTTCTCCTTTCCAACATCCGATGCGCCCTTGATCGGAGCGTCCGGCGCTGCTGCAGGGGTGGTTGGCGCCTATTTGATGCTGCATCCAAAAATGAAGATCTGGGGCCTGTTCTTTGGCCGTATTCCATTGAAGTTGCCAGCTGTTTGGGTACTGACGGGATGGATTGGCTTTCAGATCATCATGTATCTGGTCGACAGCGGCAATCAGATTTCCTGGGCGGCACATGTGGGCGGAGCGTTCGCCGGTGTGGTACTGGTCGGTCTGATGAAGCGCAGATCGGTTCCTCTGTTCGATCGGGTTGTGATGGTCCCCGAAGCGGTTGAACTGGAGGAGGGTGCGCAACTTCCACCGCAGGTAGCCGAATCCGAGCGCGCCTCACCATGGGGACGCCAGCGCGACAACTGAAGCTTGCTGCTGCATCTCGCTCTTTGGTGCCCCTTGCGCACCTGTTGCAAACCGTATCACACTGCTGCGATCAACACCCAACCCGCCTGGAGATTCTCAGCATGTGCCATCATTGCGTCATCGATTCCGTCAAACAGCGCATGTTGTCGCGACGTGATCTCTTCAAGGCAAGTGCAGGAGCGGCAGTTACGGCCACGGCGACGGCAACTCTGACAGCACAACCGGCAGTCGCCGGCGGGCATGGGGCTAAGACCGCTTTGGGTGAAGTCATCGATATGACACACACTCTGGCCCCGGAATTTCCGACATTCTTCGGCGTTCCCGGAATCTCAATGGAGCAGAAATTCAATTTCAAGGAACACGGCTTCAACCTGTTTGATCTGTCGATTAACGAACACACCGCAACACATATTGATGCACCACTGCATTTCTCTGCGGATGGAACATCGGTCGATGAAATTGCCGTTGAAAATCTTGTCATTCCGCTGGCTGTGATCGACATCAGGGAGAAGGCGGCAGCCGACGCGGACGCGCAGGTAACTCCCGATGACTTGAAGGCATGGATCGCAAAAAACGGCGACATACCAGAAGATTGCTGCGTGGCCATGAACTCTGGTTGGTCGGCAAAGTCCGGCGACGAGGCGGCCTATACCGGGCGAGACGCCGAAAAGAAGCTACATTTCCCGGGCTTCCATCCCGAAGCCACAAAGATGCTGATGGAGGAAACGAGTGCTGTGGCCATGGCTGTTGATACGCTGTCGCTCGACCACGGCCCGTCTGCTGATTTCGCCACTCATTATGCGTGGTTGCCATCCGGTCGTTACGGGATTGAGAACCTTGCCAATCTCGACGCTGTACCCGAAAGCGGTGCGACCCTTGTTGTTGGGGCACCAAAGCACAAGGGCGGCACCGGTGGCCCCGCTCGCATCTTTGCCATGATGTAATGACCAGAAGCGGCGGGTGATCGGACATGGATGAACCCGTGCGCATCATCGGTATCGACCCCGGCCTGCGCAATACGGGCTGGGGTGTGGTCGCAACACAAGGCTCCTCGTTGACCTTTATGGGCGCCGGCACGGTGCGCTCAGATGCGAAGACCGACCTCGCGTCCCGGCTGTGCCAGTTGCACGATGGCTTGAAGCAGGTCATCGATGATTGGAAGCCATTGGAAGCGGCAGTAGAAAACACTTTCGTCAACCGAGACGCAACAGCCACTCTGAAACTCGGCCAGGCGCGGGGCATCGCGCTACTGGTGCCCGCATTGGCGGGTCTGGACGTGTCTGAATACGCCCCAAATGCCGTCAAAAAGTCGGTGATCGGCGTTGGCCATGGCGACAAGAGCCAGATTCAGATGATGGTCAAAAGGCTGCTGCCCAAGGCGCGATGGGACAGCGACGATGCCGCTGACGCGCTCGCCATTGCAATCTGTCATTCTCATCACAGTGGCGGCGGGTCGAGTCGGGTATCAGCCGCGTTGCGCTCCGCATGACTCTGCGTTTCTTGCCACGGCCAAGCAAAGGGGCGTCGATATGAGGCGGCTTCGCGTTTCGATTTTCAACCGCGCTGCGGGATATTGCCATGGGCGATCCAGGTCATGAGTGATCCAAACCTCAATCAGTTCAGCCTGAAAGGTAAAACGGCGCTGATCACCGGTTCTTCCCAAGGCATCGGATACGCCCTGGCCAAAGGGCTTGCTGAAGCGGGGGCCACTATCCTGTTGAATGGGCGGGACCGCGCAAAACTCGCTGCTGCTGCGGAACGTCTCAAAACATTGAGCGCGACAATCCACACGGCATCGTTTGACGTAACAGACGCGGATGCCGTTTCTTCAGCAGTAGATTCGTTCGAAGCGCAGACTGGGCCAATTGATATCTGCGTCAACAATGCCGGTATGCAACATCGTGCTCCGTTGGAGAATTTTCCCGAAGACGTGTTTGAACAGCTTTTGCGCACGAACATTGCCAGCACATTCTACGTCGGCAAATCCGTTGCCCAGCACATGATCAAACGCCGCCATGGCAAGATCATCAATATCGCTTCCGTGCAGACAGCTTTGGCACGACCGGGAATTGCACCCTATGCGGCAACAAAAGGCGCGGTTGGCAATCTCACAAAGGGCATGGCGACCGATTGGGCGCGCCATGGCTTGCAATGCAATGCGATTGCTCCGGGCTATTTCGATACACCGCTTAATGCAGAATTGGTGGCAGATCGTGATTTCTGCGCCTGGTTGGAACAGCGGACGCCCGCGCGCCGATGGGGTCAGGTTGAAGAATTGATCGGCGCATGCATATTTCTGGCGTCGCCCGCCTCAAGCTTCGTTAATGGACACATCCTATATGTCGACGGTGGAATCACAGCCTCACTCTGATGCTTCTTCATCTGCGTTTCGGCTTTTCGTCGTCATGGGAGTTGCTGGCAGCGGCAAGTCGACAATCGGAGAAGGTGTCGCTGCGAAAATTGGCGGCACCTATGTCGATGGCGATGACCTGCATCCGCAGGCCAATATCGACAAGATGAGCGCCGGCGAAGCGCTCACCGATGAGGACCGGTGGCCATGGTTGACCGAAGTCGGCCGCAAGCTCGCCTCAATTGAGGGGGTGGCACTGATTGGCTGTTCAGCCCTCAAGCGCAGCTATCGCCAACTAATTTCCCAACAGGCGGATGAACCGGTTCAGTTCATCTATCTTGACGGCTCGCGAAACCTAATCGGATCACGCATGGCAGCCCGCAAGGGCCATTTCATGCCGACCAGTCTGCTAGACAGCCAGTTTGCAACGCTCGAAATTCCCGGCTCGGATGAGAATGTGTTCAGCGTCAGTATTGATGCGACGATTGAAGACATCATCGGCACCATCGCCAAGCATATCGCGGCGCAGCGATAGCTACTAACTTACAACGCTAGTATCGCTCTTGTCACCTTCCGCAACTGCTCCGTCGCGTCGGAAACGGCGGCCTGCGAGCGCCAAGCGACATGCTGATCTGGGCGGACGAGCAGACACCCGCCATCGCGGATCTCGCGCGCACGCATCCAGTCGCCCGAGAAATCCTGCCAGTGCTGGCGCGGTCCGATTTTGTGGACTGCGATCTCAATGCCAAGTTCCTCGCCGATGGTGGCGGCTGCCTCTTCCCATCCATCGCCGCCAATGCCGGTAAGAATGGTGAAGCGACCTTGACCGCACAGATCGAGGGTCGAAGTTTTGTTTCCTGCCATGTCGTAGAGCCAGACATGGGGCACCCGAGCGCCTGGGAAGCTGGTCTGCTGGCAGTGCAGCTCGGCATCCTTCTCGAATTCGGGTGCTCCGGTTCCGTCTCCCATCACCGCGTCTGAAACATAACGCTGGTTCATCTCCACACCATGCGCGTCAAACTCATATTTCTTGAAAGCAATCGCCTCAGCAATGGCCTGCCGCTGCTTTTCAGCATCTTCGGTGTTGTCGATACGCGCATCCATATTGGCCTGCATGGTGACAGGATCGATGGAATCAAGAAGGCCCAGCGCTCCGAAGATCGGCCCGAATTCGTCGATGGATTGGTTGGCGCGGGTGACGATCTGTTTGGCGATGGGCGCGCGTTCGGCCTGATAGGAGGCCAGCAAACCCTCGCCGGCCTGCTCCTTGAGCACCATCGCAATCTTCCATGCCAGATTAAACGCGTCCTGGATGGACGTGTTGGACCCCAATCCATTGGATGGAGGATGGCGGTGGATCGCATCTCCCGCACAAAAGACACGACCATTGGCAAGGGACTTGGCGTACATGTTGTTGACCGTCCAGGTCGAAACGGACGTGACGTCGATCTCCAGTTCCTGATCGCCAACGAGATTGCGAATGGTTTCCTTGGCGAAGTCTTCTGTGACCTCGGGAGCCGGTTCGTTTATGTCATATCCCCAGATGGCGAGCCATTCGTGCCAGGGGCGGATCATACGCACCACACCCATACCGATGCCACCAACATTCGATCCGGGTTGCAGCACCCAATAGAGGACCGAGGGGCGATGCGCGACATATTTGGAAAGGTCGGCCTTAAACAGCAGATTGATCGACCCTGCGACGCCCATCTGCCCTTCAAAGTCCAGACCTGCATGCTCCGCAACTTTCGAATTTCCGCCATCCGCACCGATCAGATACTTCGAGCGGATCGTGAATTCCTTGCCGGTCAGTCGGTCCAGACACGTTGTCGTTACGCCCTCCGCGTCCTGTTCATGGGAGACGTACTCTGTCGACATGCGGCCTTGTGTGCCGCGCGAGCAGGCCGTCTTGTACAACAGAGGTTCCATGAAGGTCTGCGGAAGGTCGTTCATGTGGGTTGGCGACGACAAGGCATGTTCCGCCGCCGAATGGGGCGCCGTGCCCCAGGTCGGCAGCCGGCCAAGCTCTTCGCCCGCCAGTGATGTGCAGAATACGTTGTTGCCCATCAGCGTGTTGGGCGTGGCGTGGAGATAGGCCTCCGCCTCAACATCGTGGCCAAGGTCACGCAAAACTTCCATCGTCCGTTGATTGGTGATGTGAGCGCGGGGTGTGTTGGCAAGCCAGCGATAGCGGTTCACCACCATGTTCTCGACGCCATAACTCGACAGCAACGCCGCCATGGACCCGCCAGCCGGTCCGGTTCCAATGATCAGGACATCTGTTTCAATATCGGCCATGCTCTCCCCCGCTTTTGCACGCAGCCAGTGCGACCGCACGCATGCCATTCTCGCAATTATTCGTGCAATTGCACTATGGCATCCTGAACGGAAAGCAAGGCTGCTTCCACCTTCTGATGCGCCTCATCGTAGCGACTTGAGGGAATAGGCACCGAAATGGCGTGAATAACCTTAAAGCGGTCGACAAATGCAAAGCCGACTGCGCTGATACCGACCGTATGTCGGTCAATGTCATAGGCCATACCCATTGAGCGTATCTCGTTGAGCTTTTGGATAAGGGCGCTGGTGTCGATGCGGCGCACGATGCACTCGGCTTCCGTTGCCTCAATCACGTCCTGATCACTCATGATGGAGAGTGCGGCGAGCCCGTTTGCCGTTGTCGTGAGGGGAAAGACCTCTCCAACGGAAGAAACCGCTCGCAACCGATGCCTTCCTTGAACCTGGTCGACAAAAATCATCGCGCTTCGATGATAACGCGACAAATCGATTGTCTCTCCGGTCTCCTCGGAGAGTTGTTCCAGATACGGTCGGCAAAGTGCAACCGTATCCACATATGCTGCATCAGCCATGCTTCGGATTTCCGGTCCTAGACGAATTCCGTTGCGGCCCCCCGATATGCTTACCAGTTCTTCCTTAACAAGCGCCCCCACGATACGCTGTACTGTTGATCGCGGAAGATCGACCTTAGTTGCAATTTGTCCAAGGCTAAGACCGTTCTTTTCATCCCGTAAAGTGCGCAAAATGTCAGCAGCGCGGGAAATCACCTGAATGCCTGTCCGACGTTCTTCCATCCCGAAATCCATTTGTACCGCAATGCGATACAAATATCCGCGCGTTGACTGCAATGCAATACAAACCTATCGTCGTGATGGGGAATGAGGAGGACAGCCGCATGGCCATCACGATTCGCGGGATCGAGTTTCAGGAAAACGACAACAACGATATGGGGCTGGAATTCGTGGACCTGTCCCATCGATACGGATTTCAGTGCCCGAACTGGCCGTATTTCGACGATGTCCATATCGAGCGCAAACACTACATGGCGAAATCCGGTGTGTTGTCGCAAACGATCACGACAACCATGCATGTCACCACCCATATCGACGCGCCCGCCCATGTGGTGCAGGGCACACCGTTCATCGATGAGGTACCGCTACCGCATTTCTTCGGGTCCGGCATCGTCGTTTCGGTTCCGAAAGAAAAATGGGAGCAGATCACGGCGGATGATCTCGAAAAGGCCTGCGGTCACGCCATTCGCAAAAATGATGTGCTGATTATCAATACGGGCTGGCACAAGCGCTATGAGGATGGCGACTATTTTGCCTATTGCCCCGGTCTCGTCCCGTCTGCCGCAGACTGGATGGTGGAGAAAGGCGTCAAGGTCGTGGGACACGACACCCAAGCCAATGATCACCCACTGGCAACGGCGATTGGGCCGCAGCGTAACGGCCCTATCTTGCCGCATCTGGAGCAGGAATATCTGGAGTGGTCAGGTGGTGTGGACTGGAAGGAGCACTTCCCGGAATGGGAACCGGTCCACAACACGCTTTTTTCAAACGGCATATTGGGCATTGAAAATGTCGGCGGCAATCTCGACCGGGTGACGGGGAAGCGCTGCACCTTTGCCTTCTTCCCCTGGAACTGGGACCGCGGCGATGGCTGCATCATCCGCCTCGTCGCCATGATGGACAAAGGGCAAAGCTACCGCATCGAGCCGGGTGAGGATTTTTGATCCATGCTGGTCAAACGCTTTGGCGATGCACAGCCCTATGAAGCACTCAATCATTGGGGTGTGACCGGTCTTCGGCTTCAGGGGTTTGAAGAGGGCGGTCCAGCCAATCAATGGATCGGCTTGAGCCAGTTCCTGCCCGGCGGAGGCGCCGGTCCCGATTCAACGCCTTTTGAGAAAGTCTATGTCGTCCTTGAAGGTGAGATGACAATCACGATCGATGGTGAGGATACGGTGCTTGGCCCACTCGATTCCTGCACGATCGCACCTGACGAGGTGCGCCAGATCGAAAACCGGTCCAACCATATCTGCAAGATGCTGGTGGTGATGCCATATCCGCCAAATGCCGCCAGATAGAAAGAGAAGCACCCCGTGAGCCTGCCTAAAGACCCAATGTCGCTGTTTGACGTCACCGGAAAAGTCGCCCTTGTCACAGGAGCGTCGGGCGCCTTCGGCATGGTGGCCGCACGTGTGCTGGCGGGGGCTGGCTGCAAACTTGTTCTCACCGCAGGTAACGCAGATGCACTCACCGAGATTGGCAGCGAATGCGAGAGCATGGGTGCCGAAGTGCTCACAATAAATGAGCGCCCGAGCGATGCGATCATCTGTGAATCGCTCGTTGCAAAAGCCGTCGAGGCCTTCGGGCAGATCGGCATTCTCGTCGTTGCTTCCGGCATGAACAAGGTCGCCAAGATCGACGAGATGGAACCGCATACCTTTGCCGATGTGATGGATGCCAATGTCACGCAAAGTTGGTTGATCGCACGGGCGGCAGCAAAACAGATGAAGGCGCAGATCGGGTCGGGGCAAAGTGATGGCGGCAAGATCATTCTGGTTTCTTCGGCGCGCGGGCTGCTGGGGCATCCGGCAGGCTACACTGCCTATTGCTCCTCCAAGGCCGCAGTCGATGGCATGACCAAGGCGCTGGGCTGCGAATTGGGGCCGACCGGAATCACCGTTAACGCCATTGCCCCAACCGTGTTTCGCTCGCCACTGACCGCCTGGATGTTTGAAGACAATGACGACGCCAAGGCTGTGCGCGCCGGTTTCCTGTCGCGTGTTCCCAAGGGACGTCTGGGTGAACCGGAAGACCTTGCCGGTCCGCTCCTGTTTCTTGCATCCAAAGCGTCAGATTTTTACACGGGCCACATTCTTTATGCCGATGGCGGCTACACGGCGGGATAGGCGCTTGCAACATAAGGCGATCTGCTGTTGCATCGCTTTTGAGTTTTGAGGGAGGACGCCGGATTAAACTGGCACTTTGCGGCCGGCACATCGCATCTGTGCAGGACGCCACTATTGGGAGGACAACCATGAAACGCATTCTCACGACACCGAGTCGCCGCCACTTTCTGACATTGAGCGCGGGAGCGGTAACGGCTCCAGCCATTTTGCGCCATACGCGGGCCTATGCGGCCAATCCGGTGATCAAGGTTGGCTATGTGAGCCCGAAGACTGGTCCTCTGGCCGGCTTTGCGGAAGCCGATGATTATATTCTGGCTGGTATTCGTGAGAAGCTTGCGGGCGGCCTCACCAACAATGGCAAGACCTATGATGTTGAGATCATCGTCAAAGACAGTCAGTCCAACCCCAACCGCGCGGCAGAAGTTGCCTCCGAATTGTTGCTGAGTGATGAGGTCGACATCATCACCGGTGCCGCAACGCCAGACACGACCAATCCGGTGGCGGATCAGGCGGAAGTCAACGGCACACCCTGCATCACCACGGACTGCCCATGGCAGCCCTATTTCTTCGGTCGTCAGGGCGACCCGGTAACCGGTTTTGAATCCACCTACCACTTCTTCTGGGGTCTGGAAGATGTGATCGGCGCGTTTCTGGACATGTGGGGCAAGACGGATGTCGCTAAGAAGGTCGGCGGGTTGTTCCCCAATGATGCTGACGGGAATGCCTGGGGTGACCCTGAACTCGGTCTACCCAAGCCCTTTGCCGCGGCGGGATACGAACTCACCGATCCAGGTCGCTATCAGCCCCTGTCGGACGACTTCTCCAACCAGATTCAGGCGTTCAAGAATGCCGGTTGCGAGATCGTGACAGGTGTGATGATCCCGCCGGACTTCGCAACCTTCTGGTCGCAGGCCGCGCAGCAGGGTTTTACTCCGAAAATCGTGACGGTCGGCAAGGCCTTGCTCTTCCCGTCCGTCATCGAATCGCTCGGCGAGCGCGGCGATGGCCTCTCCTCTGAAGTTTGGTGGTCACCCAATCACCCCTTCTCTTCATCGCTCACCGGAACTTCGGCGAAGGATCTGGCGGACGGCTATACGGCAGCGACGGGCCGGCCATGGACACAGCCAATCGGCTTCCGCCACGCTCTGTTTGAAGTTGTGGCCGATGTCATCACGCGGTCCGACGATCTCGACAGCCCGGAAGCGATCACGGCTGCGGTCGCCGCAACCAAGCTGGACACGATGGTCGGTGCCGTCGATTGGTCAAGTGGTCCGGTGAAGAATGTCTCCAAGACACCACTTGTCTCGGGGCAGTGGCAGCGGGATGGCGACGCCGTTGATCTGAAGATCGTCGCCAATGGCAACGCTCCGGCGATTCCGACAACCGGCGAGTTGAAGCTGCTCGCCTGATCGCGACAATCACCCCGCGTGACGATGCTCGTGCGGGGTGATGCCATTCAGGTCCGTCATGACCGCCATTCTTGAGTTGCAGAATCTGTCAAAGTCGTTCGGCGCGGTCGTCATCGCTGACGACACGACCCTTGTTGTCGAACAGGGCGAGGCCTTGGGCATTATCGGGCCGAACGGGGCCGGCAAGACCTCCATGTTCAATTTGATCACCGGCACGCTTGCACCGAATAGTGGAACGATCCGGTTTATGGGCGATGATGTAACCGGCAGCAGCGCAGCGCAGCGTTGCCGGATGGGCATGGCACGATCCTTTCAGGTGCCGCAGCCCTTTGGCGGCTTGACGGTTTTTGAAAATGCACTTGTCGCGGCAACGCAGGGCGCGGGCATGAGTGGTCAGGCAGCGTCGGACCATTGTCTGGATATTCTTGAGCGGACCGAACTTCTCGATAAAGCCAACACGGTTGCCGGGTCACTCACCTTGCTTGATCGCAAGCGTCTTGAACTGACACGCGCCCTCTGCGCCAAGCCAAAACTTCTGCTGCTCGATGAAATCGCGGGCGGCCTGACCGAAGCCGAATGCGTCTCGCTGGTCGACACGATCCGGGACATTCACAAAAGCGGGATCACGATTGTGTGGATCGAACATGTTGTGCATGCGCTACTCGCGATCGTTGATCGTCTTGCCGTGGTGGACTTTGGAAAGCTGATTGCAAGCGGCGAGCCCAAGGCAATCATGGCCAGTCGCGAAGTTCAGGAAATCTATCTTGGGATCGAAATGGATGAGGTCGGCCATGGCTGATCTCATGATCAAGGCGCTCGATGCTCACTACGGAGATTTCCAGGCGCTGTACGGTATCGATCTGTCGATTGCCGCAGGAGAGGTGGTCGCCATCATCGGTTCCAACGGAGCTGGCAAATCCACACTCATGCGATCGCTCAGCGGCTTGATGCGAAACGCGCCGGAACAGATCGTTTTCAAGGGAGAGTCCATCGGCGGTCTGCGGGCGGACGAAGTCTCCAAACGCGGTATCGCTCTCGTGCCGGAAGGACGGCAGCTCTTTCCATCGCTTTCGGTCGAGGAAAACCTGCTCATCGGTACGCAGGTGGGACGAGAAGGTGCATGGACGCTGGCGCGCATCTATGAATTGTTTCCCATTCTGCATGAGCGGCGCAACCAGGCCTCAACCTCCCTTTCGGGTGGGCAACAACAGATGGTCGCAATTGGTCGCGCGCTCATGTCCAATCCCGACCTACTGTTGATCGATGAGTTGAGCCTTGGTCTCGCACCGGTCATCATCAAATCGATCTATGAGGCGCTGCCCGATATCATTTCCAATGGCATGAGTGCCGTGATTGTCGAGCAGGACATCACCAAAGCTTTGTCCGTTTCCAGCCGGTTCTACTGCCTTCAGGAAGGGCGTGTTTCGCTTGACGGAAAGCCCGGCGAACGCAGCCGGGAGGAGATTTCGCGTGCCTATTTCGGAGTGTGAAACCATGACCGACACGAGAAGAGCAGGCTGAGATGGATTGGATGAACGCCATCATTCAGGGCATTTTGCTCGGCGGACTATACGCGATGATCGCTGCCGGGTTGTCGCTAATTTTCGGCGTCATGCGGCTGGTGAACATCGCCCATGGCGACCTGATTATTCTCGCCGCCTATCTGGCACTCACCGCTTCAATGCTGCTTGGCCTGCATCCTCTCCTTGTGCTGTTGCTGGTTGTTCCTATGATGGCGCTGTTTGGCTATGTGCTGCAACGCGGTATTTTGAACGGGACATTGACCGGAGACATTCTGCCGCCGCTTCTCGTCACATTCGGCCTGTCAGTGATCATCCAGAACGCGCTTCTTGAGGCCTATTCGGCAGATCCGCAAAAGCTTGATTCCGGAGTGCTGGACACGGCCAGCATGACCATGGGCGGTATCTCAATTGGCATCCTGCCACTTCTTATGTTCGCCGTTGCCGTCGCAGTGATTGCTGGATTGCAGTTCATCTTCTACCGGACCGCGCTTGGTCGTGCGTTCCGAGCCGTGTCGGACAATCAGGACATTGCGCAATTGATGGGGTTGAACCGACGTCACGTCTTTGGCCTCGCTATGGCGCTATCACTGGCGGTGGTGGCTGTGGCCGGGATCTTTCTTGGCATGCGCACGAGCTTCGACCCGTCCGTCGGGGGCGGACGACTGATCTTCGGCTTCGAGGCAGTCATCATTGGCGGGCTTGGCAATTTGTGGGGCACTCTGGTTGGCGGCGTTATCCTGGGCGTGGCGCAGAGCATTGGCGGACAGATCAATCCCGGCTGGCAGGTGCTTGCCGGTCATGTCGTCTTTCTGCTGATCCTCGCAATCAAGCCGCGTGGCCTGTTCCCACGCATGACGGATTGATGCTATGAGCAGACCTTCCCACACCGTCCATCGCTCCTCACCCGCCTCTCGTGCTGCCGCCATTTTTGGTCTCATTGTGCTGGCGATCCTCGCAACCGCGCCGCTCTGGGCGGGTCGCGCGGACATGCGGTTGATGAGCGAATTGTTTCTTTATCTCGCTCTGGCGAGCCTGTGGAACCTGCTGGCCGGATATGCGGGTCTCGTCTCGGTTGGACAGCAGGCCTATGTCGGCTTTGGTGGCTATGTTCTGTTCGCGCTTACGATTTTTCTGGACATCCATCCCATACTCGCCATCGGGCTTGCCGCAATTCTCGGCGCGGCAATTTCAGTGCCGGTCGCGCTTTTGATTTTCCGCCTACGCGGCGCCTATTTCGCCATCGGCACCTGGGTGATCGCGGAAGTGTTTCGCCTCGGCTTCGCGCAAGTTCAAGCGCTGGGTGGCGGGTCGGGAACATCGCTCCCGGTACAGGTAGTCAGGTCAATCGCCTCGGGGCGGACCATGCGCGAATGGACAACCTATTGGATGGCGTTGGGATTGGTCGTCGCTGTTCTCGCCATAGTCTATCTGTTTTTGCGTTCGCGACGCGGACTGGCGCTCACCGCCATTCGAGACAATGAACTGGCGGCCGGATCGCTTGGTATCGATATCTGGCGCAGCCAGTTCATCGTTTATGTGGTGACCGGAGCATTAGCCGCATGCACCGGTGCACTGATTTTCTTGCAAAAGCTGCGCATCACGCCGGATGCCGCCTTCTCCGTCAATGACTGGACCGCTTTCGTGATCTTCATTGTTGTTATTGGGGGGATCGGTACGATTGAGGGGCCCATTATCGGCACGCTCATTTATTTCGCCCTGCGTGAAACGCTGGCCGATCTCGGCACGACCTATCTTATCATTCTGGGCGTTGTGGCTATCATCGTAATGCTGAAGGCGCCGAATGGGCTCTGGGGGTTGGTGCGCGCCAGATGGGGCGTTGAGTTGTTTCCACTCAGCTACCGTGTCGCGGCGCCCAAGAAATAGCGCCGCGACGATTCGCGAAGTCTCTTAGTTGGATTCCGTCCCGTGATCATGGTCATGATCGTGGGTGTGGTCGCCATGGGAATGGTTGTGTCCCCCATGCGCATTCGCTTTCCCATCGAGCGATGTCGCACCAATCGCAGCAACCGGCATGTTCAGGGAAACCTCACCCGCATTGGCGAATGTGAGCGTCACATTGACCGTGTCTCCTTCCATGGGTATCTCCGACAACCCCATGAACATAATGTGGAACCCACCGGGCTTCAGCACAACGGTTTGACCCGGCTCAATTTCAAGCCCGTCGGCCAGTTCCGCCATTTTCATAACACCATCGTTGACCGACATTTCATGGATCTCGACCGAAGCCGCGAAGGCAGCGGCGCCACCCGTCAAGCGATCCGCCGTTTGACCCTCATTGGTGATGGTGAGATAGCCACCGCCAACCTTGGCACCCGGAGGTGTCTGGCGTGTCCAGGCGCCTTTGATGATGATGTCGCCATGCTGAACCGTGGCGGCATCATGGTTGTGGCCGGAATGGTCACCGTCCGATGACCATGCAGCGAAGGGCATTGAAATTGTCAAAAGGACGGCGGCGAGGATCGCGCCCAAGGGCGCGCGTGGGAAAGAAATCATGGTCTGTCCGAGTGAGTTGATGTCGAATTGTTACGCGAGGAGGCGTCAACGCATTGTTGGATCGCCCTTGATCGGCTCGCCCGATATTGGCCCAGCTTGGCCAGCCTGAGCAACGGCTTCGCGGGCCTGCTCGCGATGCTTGTCTGTAATGTGCGCCTTCAAAGTGGTGATCGCGACGGTGAGCACGGCAATATCGTCGCCCATGCCAACAAAGGCCAGCAAATCGGGCACAAAATCGAGCGGCATGATAAAATAGGCAAGCGCTGCAAGGAGCGCTCCACGGGCCCGCAACGGCGTGTCGCGGTCAATTGCGCAAAACCACGCCGCAGCAACGTCTTCGGCAAAGGGCAGCCGCGATGCAAAACGCTGGAACTTGGGCCAGAATTCTTCACGTACCCGTTTCTCCTGAGCGTGCGCTTTTTCGCCTTCAAGCGGGGTGATGACCCTGTCGATGTCTGCTCGATCCATTTCAACCCCTTTCACAGCCTTACTCCCTTCAACTGATATGGTGCGGGAGGCTGTTGCCTGCAAGTTTGGCGCGGTTTACTGACGCGAAACGTCCAATCGCATCCAGAGTTCTCACCATGCAGCTTTCAAACGATATTTCAGCCATCATCACCGGTGGTGCATCCGGCCTTGGAGAGGCGACGGCACGTCGACTTGCCGGTCTCGGCGTCAAGGTGGCCCTGTTTGACCGAAATGCTGACCGAGGCACATCCGTAGCAGCGGATATTGGTGGGACGTTCCATGCCGTAGACGTGACCGATGTCGAAAGCGTAGCCAGCGGCTTCGCAGAGGCCGGCGCACAAAACGGTGTGGCGCGCATTCTGGTCAATTGTGCGGGAATCGGCATCGCCATGAAAACCGTGTCACGTGACCGAAACACTGGCGATGTTCGCATGCATGATCTCGCAGCCTTCGCAAAGACCATTCAAATCAATCTCATCGGCTCCTTCAACTGCATAGCGCATGCCGCCGCCGGCATGGTTGATCTTGATCCGGTGACTGAAGACGGCGAGCGGGGGGTGATTGTGAACACCGCATCCGTCGCGGCGGAAGACGGGCAGATTGGACAAGCCGCTTATTCGGCTTCCAAGGGCGGTATCAAGGGCATGACGCTTCCCATCGCTCGCGATCTCGCGCGGGATGGCGTGCGCGTGTGTTCAATTCTGCCGGGTCTGTTCAAAACGCCTCTTTTTGAAGGTCTGCCGGAGGAGGCCGTAAAATCGCTCTCAGCCTCCGTACCGTTTCCTTCGCGTCTGGGGCATCCGGACGAATATGCCTTTATGGTTCAGCACATCTGCGAAAACGGCATGCTGAACGCCGAGTGCATTCGCCTTGATGGTGCGATCCGCATGGCACCGAAGTAAGGGCATCTTCAGGACGCTGCGGCATTCATGGCGGCGGCGAGGTCAATGTCGAGTTGCGTCACGCCACCCTTGTCATGCGTTGAAAGGGTGACTTCAACCCGGTTGTAGACATTGGTCCAGTCCGGGTGGTGATCCATCTTTTCAGCTATCACCGCGATGGTCGCCATAAAGCCAAAGGCCTGGGCGAAGGTCTCAAATCGAAAGGTCTTGGCGATCGATTTGCCGCTCGAGCCGTCCCAGTCGTCCAGACCGGAAAGCGCTCTTTCGCGCGCTTCATCGCTCAACAACTCTGCCATGGCCTGCTTCCTGTCTTTGTGATCTGAATCATCAACGCGCAACACGGGTAGAGCAAATCTCGCCCAGATTGAATCGTTTGAGCGCAGGGAATTTGTGACCTGACAAGGCGCGTGCGACGCCGTGGTGCGGGCACCACAAGTTCGTGCGCAACACAGTCAGGGCGCAAAGAACCAAGTTCAAACGATTGCGGACCAATCTTAATTTTCACTGCCCTGCACACTAATTGCTTGGGTGTATTTTCCGCGCTGGCGGCGTCGAAATCCTCGCGCGATGCCCGGCATCGCTCTGCGGTGTTCTCCTTGCCAGATCGAAAAACCCATCCCATCAAACTGCTCCAATCTGGGCGAGACTTGCTCTAGATGTTCAACCGGTAAAATCCCAGCATTCTTCGACATGATAGGGTCCGCCGCCGGACGATTCTCTGGCCGAATACAAGACAAACCGCGATGGTTCGAAAACCGGTGCTGAGAAGCCGCCATTTTGCGCGAGATACCGCGCCACCTGTTCCGACTTCGCCGACCCGCGACACCGGGCCAGTGTGATGTGCGGCTTGAACTTTCGGCTGTCAGCCGGCAATCCCAGACATTGCATCAGCCGTTCCTGAGAGGCCGCCAGCCTTTGCAACTTCTTGTCATCACTGATCGAAACGCAAATCGAACTTGGTTTGGAGCCTCCGAATGCTTTCAACTCGCCGGGTGCAATATTGGGTGCCGTCCAGTCCCGTCCCGAAAGCGCCTCGCAAATGTCATCGGCCATGCGCGGCGAAACATCGCCTATGAAGCGAAGTGTGATGTGGAAATCGCCCGGTTCAACCCAGCGCACACCGTCCAACCCTGATTGAAGGAACGACAGGCGTGTGCGCAAGATTGCTGGAACTTCCAATCCGGTGAAAAGTCTCGGCATGTCCGCCAACATTTGGGCAAATGGCGACCCATAAGAGCCTATCACGTAGGTGGGTGGGATCAATCGCTGTCGCGCTCACTCACCTCGTCTGGTCTGCAAATGGTGACCCGCTTTGCGTTTACATCGACATGCGGAACGTTCGTCTCGGAAAATTCGAGATACCAGCTCTGGTCCCCATCTGGGGGGGCGATCTCCAGCAAATCTCCTGCACCGAAATTGGCAACATCGCGAACCGTACCCAAAGCCGTGCCAGCCTTATCCAGCGCTGCGCAACCGATGAGGTCAGCGACGTAGAACTCGTCATCGTCCTCATGATCTGGAAGAGCACTGCGGGGCACGAAGAGTTCGCACCCATTCAAAACCTCCGCAGCTTCTCGCGTATCGACACACTGGAACTTGACGATCATAACCGATTTGGACGCTCGCATCGTTTTGATTGTGAGCGAGCGACCGTCTGAGGTGAACAGGTCACCATATGAATCGAGCGCCTGCGGGTCGCCAAAGGCCTTGACTCGCACATGACCTTTGATCCCGTGCGGCGCGCCGATACGAGCCAGGAGGACGGACATGGGGCGCATCTTCAACTGGAAGGTTGAAACAACTCTGCATCTTTCGGCCATTCGACCTGGCGGCAATAATCTGTATGCCAAAGAAGTTCTCGAGACAGGCTCTTCGTTGGAAGTTGAACAATAACCATCTGTAGACCGGCTATGCGGGCATGTTTCATTGCCGGAACGCAATCGGTATCCCCCGTGACCAAAATTACTCGATCTACGGCTCCGGAACTGGAAAAGGTGGCAATGTCCAGACCTATCCGCATGTCCACTCCCTTTTGCTCAAAGTCAGGGCGAAATTCATCGTCCGACAAAGTACTGCTTGCTACCGGCACTCGTTTGGGTTTGAAACCCCTAAACTTCAAAACGCCTCTACGAACCGCAAATAGTTCCTTGGTGGCCAGAATATCGAGCCAACCTCTTGCCTCATATTTTCGCTTCTTACCCGAAACAGGAAGTTCGAGCTCTCCCACAAACGGATCGCAATCGTAGTAAAATGCCCGAAACAGCTGTTCATCTTCTGCTAGAATTGACCGAGTGAATTTTTCAATGAAGTCTGGGTTGTATCTATATTTTCTGGCCTCGGCACGAAGATAGCCTCCGTCGATCAGAACGGCTACAAGCATGACACACTCCAAAATCAACTAAAAAGCCCTTCCGCATTGCAGCGAAAGGGCTCAAAAATAGGCCCGCCTACGGGCGTAACGGATACGAATCATATGAGTCGTTAAACTCTTCGTGTCAATATCTATTCAAAGTTCCCAGATGATTAACTTGATACGCTATTCAGCCGCAGCTTCTTCGGCGGGCGCTTCAGTTGCTTCAGCGGTTTCGGCTTCGGCAGCGGCGGCGGCTTCGCGGGCGTCCTCTTCCTTCTGCTTTTTCTCTTCAATGCGTTCCTGTGCTTTTTTGCCCGGTTTCGCCTTGTTGGGATTGTTGCGTGCTTCGCGCTTCACCATGCCTTCAGCATCCAGAAAGCGAGCGACACGGTCGGTCGGCAAAGCGCCCTGATCGAGCCAGTGTTGAATGCGCTCCTTGTTCAGCGTGACGCGGTTTTCAGCATCGCGCGGAAGAAGCGGATTGTATGTGCCAAGCTTTTCAATGAAGCGGCCGTCGCGTGGGGCGCGAGCGTCGGCAGCAACGATGCTGTAAAATGGACGCTTCTTGGAGCCGCCACGGGCCAGACGAATACGGGTAGCCATGAGTGTTTGTCCTTCAGGTGTTCATGTCTGATTGGTTTGAAAGCGCGACTAGCTGCGCGCTTGTTCGTGGTGCCGAATGACTTCGCGAATGACGAATTCGAGAAGTTTTTCGGCAAAATCCGGGTCGAGATCGGCACGTTCGGCCAATCGGCGCAAACGGGCGATCTGCTCTTCTTCTCGCGCAGGATCAGAGGGCGGCAAATCGTTTTGTGCCTTTAGTTTTCCAACCGCCTTTGTGACGCGAAAGCGTTCGGCAAGAATATGTATGAGCGCCGCATCGAAATTATCGATCGAGGCACGATACTGATGAAGCTGTTCTATGGGTGTCATGCGAACTGCTCCATGAATTGTTGCGGCGGCAGATGGCGCCACACGTCACAGCGAAAGTCCGTCACCTCCACATCTTTCGCTTCCAGAGTCGCACCAAGATGTTTGGCAACGCCCTGGGAGCCGTGATTGTCAGCATCAATGCAACTGATCGCCGTCGTCCAGCCAAGCGATCCATAGGCGAATCTCAGGCTCGCTTTCGCCGCTTCGGTCGCGTAGCCCTTGCCCCAAGAACTCTTGCGCAATGCATAGCCCAGTTCGTTGTCGGGCCAGCCATCCGGCTTCCATGGACCGCACCACCCAATGCATTCGCCCGATGCCTTTTCTTCGACGGCAAAGAAGCTGAAGCCGCGAAAGTGCCAATGTCCGATGAACATGCAAAGCGTGCGGAAAGGTTGCCAGTATTTTGAGGTGCCGCCGATAAAACGTGTGGCTTCCTCATTCATGACAAGTTCGCGGATTGCCGGAACATCCCCCTCGCGCCACCCCCGAAGGATCAGGCGATCCGTCTCGATGACCGGAATATCAAGAACCGAGAGTGTCATTTCTTTTTACCACCAAAGGGCGAACCGCCGAGGCCCGGAAGTTTCGGTCCACCAAGACCGGGCAGCTTCGGCATCTGGCCCATGCCCTGCATCTGGCGGGCCATCTCTTCGATCTTTGCTGGATCGGGCGTTCCGCCAGCCATTCCGCCTGGCATGCCGCCCATTCCCGGCATGCCGCCACCGGGAAGGCCCATCGCGGCCGCCATCTTGCCCATCAGACCCTTGCCCTTTTTGCCTGACATCGCCTTCATCATGTCGGCCATCTGCCGATGCATTTTTAGAAGCTGGTTGACCTCCTGCACGGTCGATCCTGAACCGGCGGCGATGCGGCGCTTGCGCGAAGCATTGAGCAGTTTCGGCGTCTTGCGCTCCTTGCGCGTCATGGACGAAATGATCGCCTGCTGCTTCCTGAAGACGCTGTCATCGATCCCGGCACTCTCGATCTGCTTGGCCATCTTGCCGATGCCGGGCATCATTTTCATGATGGACCCCATACCGCCCATTTTCGACATCTGGCCGAGTTGCTGGGACAGATCGTCCATGTCGAAGAGGCCCTTCTTCATCTTCGCGGCCATGGCCTGAGCCTGCTCCGCGTCGATAGTCTCGGATGCCCTTTCGACGAGCGACACAATATCGCCCATACCCAAAATACGGTCAGCGATGCGCTTGGGATAGAAATCCTCCAGCGCATCCATCTTTTCACCCGTGCCGAGAAGTTTGATCGGCTTGCCTGTCACGGCACGCATGGAGAGCGCGGCACCGCCGCGCCCATCACCGTCAATACGTGTCAGTACGAGGCCGGTGATGCCGACACGGCTGTCGAAGTTCTGCGCCAGATTGACGGCGTCCTGACCTGTGAGCGAATCGGCAACGAGCAGAATTTCGTGCGGTTTGGCAGCGGCCTTGATATCCGCCATTTCCGCCATCAGCGGTTCGTCGATCGAAGTGCGGCCCGCCGTGTCAAAAATGACGACATCGAACCCGCCCAGTTTCGCCGCCTGAACAGCACGATTTGCGATCTGAACCGGTGTCTGTTCAGCAACAATCGGCAATGTCTCAATACCGGTCTGCTCGCCAAGCTGCCGCAGCTGCTCTTGCGCGGCCGGACGGCGCACATCGAGCGAAGCCATCAGAACTTTTTTGTTCTGCTTGTCCTGCATGCGCTTGGCGATCTTGCCGGTGGTCGTGGTTTTGCCCGAACCCTGCAGGCCAACCATCATCACACCGACCGGCGCCGGAGCGTTCAGGCTGATCGCGGCATCCTCTTCGCCGAGCATGCGCACCAATTCGTCATGGACGATCTTGACGACCATCTGGCCGGGGGTGACTGACTTAACGACAGAGGCGCCGAGCGCCTTTTCGCGTACCGCCTCGGTGAAGGAGCGAACAACATCCAGCGCAACATCCGCTTCGATGAGCGCGCGGCGAACCTCACGCAAAGCGCTGTTGACGTCCTTTTCCGACAGCGCGCCACGGCGCGTCAGCCCGTCAAAAATCCCGCTCAACCTGTCTGACAGCGATTCAAACATGCCGGTTACGTTTCTCCGGTGAGACGATCTCACCCAGTTAGTGTCATCAACCCATCAAAACCACACGCAAAAAACACCCGCGGGCGTATCACGCTGGCGGGTGGTGACTTCTGCAGCGCCTGTTCCGGCGTCATGCAGTCAGTGGCTCATGGCATCAATGCTAGAGTTGCGGCTGTATAAGTCTGCGATCAAGGGTTCGTCAAGAAGGATTGAACGATCGGCGCCTTGCGAAATGTCAAAGCCGGGCAGATAGTGTTCGACATCTTGTGAAAAGTCGTCCCAACGCGGGCGATACCGTCTCGTGAGAAATCTCACGGATTCCCCGCAACTGGGGCTTTAGACACGCAACCATTCCATTCGTTACGCATTCTGTGAGGGACAGACCGATGACGATGATGATCTCAGGAAACGAACCGGCCCCGGGCGGCAAGCGGCAGATGGATTTGTCTGCCGCTGCTTTGCCGCCTGATCATGCCGAGGCCGCACCCGTTCAGGAAACAAACACGAAGGGACGTCGTGCTGGTGAGGCACAGAAGCCCAAGGTTTCCGACTATCCCTATTGAATCCAATTGTTTTTGGTCTCAGTATCGCTGTGATCTTGCTCAACACCCGGTATCGCGATGAGACGCAGACTGTTCCTCAAATGGGCAGCTATGTTGGGTTTGGGTGGCGCAGCCGCAGGAATTGGATCGCTCGCTATCGCTCGTTCAAGAAACCCTTACTATGATGGTCCGGTTACCGATCATTTCGATGGCGTCAACTTCTTCAACCCGGATGGTGAACCGCCCAAGGGTTTTGTCGATCTCATAAAATGGCAGCTGGGCAACGGGCGAAAAACATGGCCTGATAGCTACCCGTCTCCCTTTCAGGACAAGCCCCCGCCGCGTGTTGAGGGCGATGCTTTGCGCGCCTGCTTTGTCGGCCATGCCACGGTGTTGCTGCAAACTGGCGGATTGAACATTCTCACCGATCCGCTATGGTCTCAAAGAGCCTCCCCCGTGACTTTCGCTGGGCCCAAGCGGGTCAACCCTCCGGGCATCGCGTTTGAGGATTTGCCGAAGATCGATGTCGTTCTTCTGTCGCACAATCACTACGATCACATGGATGTGGCCACGCTGCAAAGGCTGCACCGTGAGCATGGAACACTCGTCGTCGCCCCGCTTGGCAATGATACGATCCTGCGCTCGCATGATGCGAGTTTCCGTGTCGCAGTCGGTGACTGGGGCGACACGATCCAGCTTTCTGACAGCGTGACCGCAACGCTTGAACCCATGCATCACTGGTCAGCACGTGGCCTGAGCGATCGTCGCAATGCGCTATGGGCCGCCTTCGTGCTTCAAGGCCCCATGGGAAAGATCTATCATATAGGCGATACCGGTTTTCATCGCGGCATCAATTACCAGGCGGCCTATGACAAATATGGTGGCTTCCGCCTGGCGATCCTTCCATTTGCTGCCTACCAACCACGCCATTTCATGAAGCCGCAACATCAAAATCCGGAAGAAGCTGTACGCGGTCACCTCCTATGCGGCGCAGAGATGACGCTTGGCCATCATTGGGGAACGTTTCAGCTTACCGATGAGTCCATCGAGGATCAGATCGCCGATCTCGATGCCGCTCGCGCCAAGCATGGCGTTTCCGCAGACGTGTTTCGAAGGCTGCAGCCAGGTGAAGTCTGGGATGTTCCCAAACGGGCGCCGACCCGCAGCTGACCGGTCATGCCGATGACAGACTATGAAAGAGAATGGCAGCGCCAGTTGGCGCGCACCGACATTCCGCGCGGCCATCTTCCCGTTTATCGCTGGTATCTGCAACTTGACGACCCGGCTTCCGTGGCGCCACCGGTGGCGCCGCGCAGCGGCATTACAATCACGCATGCGAAGAAACCGACGATCGCCTTCTATCGCTTTCTCTATCACACCGCAGGTGAGGATTATCTTTGGGGTGATCGACGTCGGCGAAGCGATGAGGACTTGATGCAGCTGATCTCACCGGACCATATCCTTATCATGGTCATGTATTGCGACGGCGTTCCGGCTGGATTTTATGAACTGGACACAATCAGCAACGACGAGTCCGAAATTCGCTACTTCGCGCTCCTGCCGGGTTTCCTTGGCGGGGGACTTGGCCGCTATCTTCTCGACAGCGCCATTGTCCACGCCGGGAAGCGCAACGTACCACTTGTGCTAGATACCTGCACGCTTGACCATCCGATTGCACTGGAGAACTACAAGGCTCGCGGTTTTCGCATTGTCGGAGGCGAAGATGAAACCTACCCCGATCCGCGCGCAGACGGCACGGTTCCGCGTGATGCAGGAAAACACGTGCCTCTTTGCGTCGCTGATCTGTCCGATTGATCGAAGGTCTCGCTCCGTCGCGGAGTGTCTCTGGCATTTGATGCAAGCCTCAGCCATATAGGCCGCATTATGAGTGAGACGATGGCTCCTTTTGCGAAGATGAACGGTGCCGGCAATAAGATTGTCGTGGCCGATATGCGCGCGCGCGGTGATCACGTCACGGCACAGGCGGCTATCGCCCTGGCGCAGAATGAGGAAACACATTTCGACCAGCTTATGGCGGTTCATGCACCTGGTCCCATCGGTAAGGACGCTGTGATCGAGATCTTCAACTCGGACGGATCGCGCGCCGGCGCCTGTGGTAACGGAACCCGCTGTGTGGTGACACGACTTGACGTGCCGGTGAATGGAAAGTTCTTTTCCTTTGAGGTGGACGGTCATCCGCTCAAGGCTATCCGCGGTGAAGACGGTATGGTGACCGTCAATATGGGCGTTCCCCGGTTTGAGTGGGATCAGATTCCCCTGGAAGAAGAGTTTGCTGACACCACCGGCATTCAGCTTCAGGTCGGTCCCATCGACAATCCGGTTCTGCACACGCCATCGGTCGTCAATGTCGGCAATCCGCACGCAGTCTTCTGGGTTGAAGATGACGTGAACAATTATGCGCTCGACAAATTCGGGCCGATGCTTGAGCATCACATGCTGTTTCCCGAACGTGCCAATATTTCCATCGCTCGAGTCGCCGGAAACGGCAGTCTGGACTTGAGAACCTGGGAGCGCGGAGCCGGACTCACACTGGCTTGCGGTTCCGCCGCATGTGCCGCAGCAGTCTGCGCATATCGGCTCAAAAAAACCGGGCGGAAGGTCGATGTTTCGCTTCCCGGCGGCATGCTCCATATTGAGTGGCGCGAAGATAATTTCATCCTGATGACCGGTCCGACCGAGCACGAGTTTGATGGGTTTTTCGATCCCGCAACCGGTGCGTGGGAGCGGGCGGCATGAGCAAGCTTGATGTCATCACATTTGGCTGCCGCCTCAACGCCTATGAATCGCAGGTCATGCGCCGTGAGGCCCAGGCTGCCGGTCTTGACGGTCTTGAAGATGGTGCTGTGCTCATAAACAGCTGCGCCGTGACTGCAAGCGCCGTTGCGGATGCGCGAGCAGCCATCCGTCGAGCGCGACGTGAACGACCAGATGCACGCATCATCGTGTCTGGGTGCGCCGCGCAGACGGAGCCAGAAACCTTTGCTGAAATGCCAGAGGTCGATCTCGTTCTGGGCAATGAGGAGAAGCTCTCCACAACCAATTATCGCAAGCTGCCGGACTTTGGCGTCAACCAGTTCGAGAAAGTGCGCGTCGCCGACATCATGGATGTGCGCGAAACGGCATCTCACATGGTGGAAGCGATCGAAGGGCGCACCCGTGCATTCGTGCAGGTGCAGAATGGATGCGACCACCGCTGCACATTCTGCATCATTCCCTATGGTCGCGGCAATTCTCGCTCCGTGCCCGCCGGAGAAGTTGTCGAGCAAATTCGTACATTGGTCGGCAATGGCTATCGCGAGATCGTTTTGACGGGGGTCGATCTCACATCATGGGGCGCTGACTTGCCGGGCAAACCCTCACTGGGTCGTCTCGTTCAGGCCATTCTCACAAAGGTGAATGGTCTGCTGCGGCTTCGGCTTTCTTCCATCGATTCGATTGAAGTGGATGATGCTTTGTTAGAGGCAATCGGCGGCGATGAACGGCTGATGCCGCATCTGCATCTTTCTTTGCAATCCGGCGACGACATGATCCTGAAGCGCATGAAACGACGCCATTCGCGCGACGATACGATCCGATTTTGTGAGAATGCGCGTGCTGCGCGTCCCGAAATTGTGTTTGGCGCCGATATCATCGCCGGATTTCCAACCGAGACTGAGGCGATGTTTCAGCGCTCGCTCGATATTGTGAAGGAGGCCGGGCTAACGCATCTGCACGTCTTTCCTTTCAGCCCGCGCAATGGAACACCCGCCGCCCGCATGCCGCAACTTGACCGTCAGCTTGTCAAAGAGCGCGCCTCGCGGTTGCGCGTGAAGGGTGATGCAGCCTTGCAGCAACACCTTGCCAACCAGCATGGCAGCGTGGCGCAGGTGCTGGTGGAAAGTGGTGGCATTGGCCGCACAAGGCAGTTCACGCCTGTCATCACCGAGGGCGCTGATCAGGGACGCCTTGTCGACATGCGCATCACCGGCGATGACGGCAAAAGACTGATTGGCCAAACGCTCGCCGCTGAACACTCCTCTTCGGCTTTTCAGCCATGACCGAAAAGAAGCCTGGTTTCTTCAAGCGGCTGTTCAAGTTTGGCAAGAAGTCCGAGCCGGAGCCGGAAGAGCCCAGCGCCGAGCAACTGGCACAACAGGAGGCACAGTCCCAAGCCGAAACAGAGAAGGCGGAACAGGAAGAACTTCAGCGACAAAGAGAGGAGGCAGAGCGCGCAGAACAACGGCGTATTGAAGAGCAAAACAGACAGGCTGAAGCAGTTGAGCGCGAGCGTGTCGAACAGGAAAAGGCACGGCAAGAAGGGCAAGAGCGTCTGGAAGCACTGGCTGCAGAAGAGGCCCAAGGAGACGCAACCGCAGATGAAGGATTGCAGCCACCTCGGGAAACCACGCAGGTTGCGGATGTTGCGCCTGAGATTCCGATATCGCCGACACCCGAACCGCCAATTGAGTCAGTGGCCAGCGAAGCCGCTTTGGAACCGGTTGAGAAAGAAGCAGCCACAGCTCCGCCAGCCGAGCCAGAACCGGAACCACAGCCTGAGCCTGATCCTATCGTGGTTCCATCTGACCCGGCTCGAACACCTGTGCAGGCGGAAGGGCCTGAACAGAAGAAGAGCTGGTTTTCACGGCTCAAGGGTGGGCTTGCGCGATCTTCAAACCAGCTGACGGAATCGATCACCGGCGTCTTCACCAAGCGCAAGCTCGATGAAGACACGCTGCAAGATCTCGAAGATGTGCTGATCCGCGCCGATTTGGGCGTCGACACGGCGATGGCGATCACCGACACATTGGCATCGCAACGTATGGGTAAGGACATCACCAGCGAAGAGGTTCGCGATGTGATGGCGCAGGAAATCGAGAAGGTGCTCGATCCCGTCGCGGCTGAACTGGAACTCGACCTGGACCATCGGCCGCATGTCATTCTGGTTGTCGGCGTCAACGGTTCGGGCAAAACAACCACCATCGGCAAACTGTCGCAGAAATTGAACGATGGCGGATTTTCAACTCTGCTGGTTGCCGGAGACACGTTCCGCGCCGCTGCCATTGAACAGTTGAAGATCTGGGGCGATCGAACGGGCTCACCGATCGTGTCGCGCGCGCTCGGTGCTGATGCTGCTGGTCTGGCCTTCGATGCCTATGAAGAAGCCAGGCAAGGTGGCCATGACGTGATGCTGATGGATACGGCCGGACGCTTGCAGAACCGAACGGAACTGATGGACGAATTGGCGAAGATCGTTCGCGTTCTCAAAAAGCAGGATCCCGACGCCCCGCACACAGTGCTTCTGACACTCGACGCAACCACGGGCCAGAACGCACTCAATCAGGTCGAGATCTTCAAGGATGTTGCAGGCGTCAACGGCCTTGTGATGACCAAGCTCGATGGAACGGCGCGCGGCGGCATCCTCGTTGCCATCTCGGCCAAGCATAAATTGCCGATCTTCTTTATCGGGGTTGGCGAGCAGGCGGACGATCTGGAGCCATTTGAAGCCCGCGATTTTGCCCGCTCCATCGCCGGTCTGGTCTGATTTGATGCGATGAAGATCACGGCGACCTCTTTGCTGATATCGCGCGGAGAGGATGTCGTGATCCGCGATCTATCCTTTGAAGCGCAAACCGGCGAGGCACTGTTGATACGCGGTGAGAATGGCAGCGGCAAATCGACATTACTGCGCGCACTGGCCGGTCTTCTGCCGCTCGACGCCGGCACGATTTTCCTGTCGAGCAATGAGGAGTTTGGAGAAACCGAACTGCCGCAGCTTTGCCACTATCTGGGTCATGAAAACGCGATGAAGCCTGCGATGAGCGTTGGTGAAAATCTCTCCTTCTGGCAGGATTTTGCAGGCCAACCGCATCTCGACATTGACGAAGCGCTGGATATGGTTGGGCTGACCGGACTTGATTTTGTGCCCTTTGCGCATCTTTCCACCGGGCAACGAAGACGGGCCTCCATCGCACGGCTTTTGGTGAGTTGGCGACCGGTCTGGCTGCTGGATGAACCCACGTCCGGTCTTGATGCACAATCGGCGCAGCAATTCGTCGATTTGATGCAGGCGCATCTGGAAGACGACGGCATCATCATCGCCGCCACACACCTTCCGCTAGACGTTGCCAGCGCCAATGTCCTTGATCTGGTGGCAACGCGGTGATCGTTCTGCTCAAGCGGGAGTTGGCTCTGGCGCTTCGCTCCGGCGGCGGCGCGGCAACGGCCTTGCTGTTCTATCTTGCAGTTGTGGTCGCCATGCCCTTTGCGATTGGGCCGGACAATCAGCTGCTCTCCGCCGTGGGCGCCGCGACGCTGTGGACCGGAGCCTTGCTTGCCGGTTTGCTGGGTCTGGACCGTCTGTTTCAGGCGGATGCGGAGGATGGATCGCTTGATCAGATGATGTTGTCGAACCATCCCCTGCCCGCTTTGGTGTTCGTCAAATCGCTGGCGCATTGGCTGACAACGGGTCTGCCGTTGACTTTGGTCGCACCTCTCTTCGGCATCTTTTTGAGCCTTGATGAAACCGCTATCGTCGCCACCGTTGCGACCCTGGCTGTCGGAACGCCAGCCATTTCCTTCATCGGCGCCGTTGGTGCTGCGGTCACCGTCTCTCTCGCGCGCGGCGGCGTGCTGCTTTCCATTCTGGTTTTGCCCTTATGCATACCCGTGGTGATATTTGCCGTCGGCGCGGTGCGCGGTGCCTCCCAGGACGCCGCCCCGTTTCTTCAGCCTTTCTTGCTCGTTTCCGCCATCTCGCTTTTTTTTGCGGTCATCGGCCCTATTGGCGCCGCCTTTGCGTTGAAACAGGGTCGCGTGTAGGCAGTTTGGTAAATGCTATCCCATATGGGTTTCTGATGCCCTCAATTCGTCATGACAAGATAAGGCGGTCTCATGTCGATTGTTGAAGCATCGCCACGCATTCGATCGCTCTCCGATCTTGCAAACCCGACAAAATTCCTGGGTCTCGTGCGCGTTGTCCTACCCTTTCTTGCCGCCCTTACCGCAGTCACCTTTGCAATAGGTCTGTGGATGAGTTTCACGGTGCCCGACGACTATCAGCAGGGGCGCACGGTCCGCATCATGTTCGTGCATGTTCCCTCCGTCTGGATGGCGATGGGCACCTATATGGTCATGGTGTCGGGAGCGCTTGGGGTGCTCGTCTGGCGCCATCCATTGGCCGATGTCGCCGCTCGAACCGCAGCGCCGCTGGGCGCAGCCTTCACTTTCCTTGGTCTCGCAACAGGCTCGATCTGGGGTCGCCCCATGTGGGGTACCTGGTGGGTTTGGGACGCCCGTCTCACATCCTTCCTGGTGCTCTTTATCATCTATCTGGGGTTGATCGCTCTGTGGCGCTCGATCGAGGATCCGGCACGGGCAGCACGCATGGCGGCGATCACCGTGCTCATCGGTGCGATCAACATTCCCATCATCAAGTTTTCCGTCGATTGGTTCACCACATTGCACCAGCCAGCCAGCGTCCTGCGTGCGGGGGGACCGCGACTGGCGCCGGAATTTCTGTACCCGCTTCTCACCATGGGCCTGGCATTCCTGTTGCTGTTCCTAACGCTTCATCTGATGGCCATGCGTAACGAGGTCTGGCGACGCCAGATCAGAACCGCGCAGCGCAAGCTGGCTCACCCATCGAGGGCGGCATCATGAACCTTCTCGATTCGCTCTTCGGCACCCAGTATTTTGGGTTCATCGCAAGTGCCTATGGCGTCACCTTTGTCGTTCTGATGTCCATGATCGTCTGGGTTCTGGTCGTTCAACGCCAAAGACGCGACAAACTGGCAAGGATGGAAGAGGCCGGTCTTCGCCGGAAAAGACCGCATGGTTGAAGGTGACAAGACCGAAGCGACTCCACCGCCTGCGCGACGCCGTAGCCTCTGGCTCATGGCGCCGGTCCTGGTCTTCGGTGCGCTCGCTATTGTGTTTGCGATGCAGTTGCTCTCTGGTCGGGACGTCTCGGAATTGCCTTCCGCACTGATTGGCAAACCCGCACCGACATTCGAACTTCCGCCCTTGGCTGGATTGCGGGACGACGCGGGGCAACCGGTTCCTGCGCTTTCAACCGATGATCTGAAGGGCGACGTGACGCTGGTGAATATCTTTGCGTCCTGGTGTGCGCCCTGCCGGGCCGAACATCCGGTTTTGATGGCCCTGGCGCAACGTGACGACATCAAAGTGATGGGCATCAACTACAAGGACAACACGGAAAACGCGCTGCGCTTCCTCGGCTCTCTTGGAAACCCCTATTCCAATGTGGGGACCGATGAGCGCGGGCGCGCCGCGATAGACTGGGGTTTCTACGGCATCCCAGAAACTCTGCTCGTGGATGCACAAGGAATTGTGCGACATAAGATTGTCGGTCCGATTACTGCGCAGAAGTTTGAAGAGCTTCAGCAGCGTATCGCTGAAGTAACCGGCAAATAGGCGCTTTGATGTATCTGGGTATCGATATCGGGACCTCTGCCGTGAAGTCCCTCATCATGGATGAGAACGGCAACGTCGTCGAGACGGCATCCTCTCCCCTGCAGTCGAGCAGCCCTCATGCCGGATGGAGTGAACAGCATCCTGATATCTGGTGGAAGGCAACATTGGATTGCGCCGCTAATCTTCGGGCCGAAAATTCTCAGGCCTGGTCCGCGATCAGGGCAATTGGCCTGTCCGGGCAGATGCATGGTGCGGTGTTGCTTGGCCGCAAAAAAGTGCCCTTGCGAGCTGCAATTCTTTGGAACGACGGTCGCAGTGACGCTGAATGCGTCAAGATGGCAGAGGCATTGCCGCAGATCGGGCAAATCGCCGGAGTTCCGCCGATGCCGGGCTTCACCGCGCCAAAGCTGCTTTGGATTGCTCGCCATGAGCCACAGACTCACCGACGCATTGCTCACATCCTGCTGCCGAAAGACTATGTGCGACTGAAAATGACAGGCGAACTGGCCACAGACATGGCCGATGCTGCCGGGACGATGTGGCTGGATCAAAAAAACCGCACCTGGTCACAGGAGATCTGCGGCGCTTCGGCCACCGAACCCTCCTGGTTGCCCGGTTTGCTGGAAGGAACGCAGGTCTCGGGCTCGCTCACCGCTGATGCCGCGCAGCAGCTTGGCTTGAGCCAGTCCGTACTGGTTGCTGCCGGGGGTGGCGATGCGGCCGCGGGCGCCATGGGCATCGGTGCCGTCAATCACGGTGACGCATTCATCTCCCTTGGCACATCGGGTCAGTTTTTCATCGCCAATGACAGCTACCGACCAAACCCGGAAAGCGCAATTCACGCCTATGCGCATTGCGTCCCGGATCGCTGGTTTCAGATGGCCGCCATGCTCAATGGTGCGAGCCCGATGAGTTGGTTTGCCAGCGTCTCAAATGGCGAAATCGGCGCTTTGCTGACGGATGCACAAAGGGCCGACACAGATCGAACGCCGCTGTTTTTGCCCTATCTGACGGGTGAGCGCACTCCCCACAATGATGCCAAGATACGTGCCAGCTTCCATGGGCTGGAACCATCGACGGACCGTGGCCAGATGATGTGTTCGGTGGTGGACGCTATCGCTTACTCCTTCTGCGATGCGCGTGATGCGCTGGCTCAGGCCGGGACCGAAATCACCGCACCGGCGGCAATTGGTGGAGGGGCACGAAGCGACTTTGTCCTGCAAAACATGGCCGATGCGCTGGCCATGGCCATCACCCGTTATGCCGATGCAGAGACCGGTCCGGCCCTGGGCGCGGCAAGGCTGGCCGTGTTGGCAACCGGTGATGCCAGTGTCGCCGCGGTTGCGAAAAAACCAAAGACGGATGTCGTATTTGAACCCAATGATGAACAGTTTGGTCGTCATGCAGAACGGCTGGCACGATATCGGGAGATCTACACTGCCCTGAAGCCTTTGACCGGCTGATCGTTCAAAAACGAAGAGCTGCGCTGCAAAACAGCGTTGCTCTTGCGCTGAGGTCGAATTGATGTATATCACCGCTCAATTCACACGCATGACCGAGAACGGACACGCCTTCGCCGCAGCGGATGTGGCCGTTAGCGCTGACAGGACAAGACGGAGCACGACAATGGCTGTCCCAAAGAGTAAGATTACACGCATGAAGCGCGGCCATCGCCGTTCAACAGATGCGCTGAAAAACCCGAACTATGTGGAAGACAAAAATTCGGGTGAACTGCGTCGCCCTCATCACATTGATCTGAAAACCGGCATGTATCGCGGCCGCCAGATTCTGGAACCAAAAGACGCTGTCTAGGCGAACCGCGATTGCTGATATATCGAGGCGGGTGGCGACACCCGCCTTTTTTGTTGCTTTTTCTCCCTCAACCCGCACGTCCCCGCATAGAGGCCTGGCCATGAAAGTCCTGACAAGTTTCCCGCTGATGTTGCTGGTTCTGATCGCCTATAACGGCCTGGCGTTTGGATTGGCCGGAGAGGTCATATCCTGGGATAGCGTGTTGTTTTCTTTGTCGATGATCTCAGGTGTCGACCTGCCGGTTCGTCTGGGCGAGGCGTTGTTGGCCTTTGGGCTGGTGATCCTGTTTTTCGAGGTCTTGAAGGCAACGCGTGTCGGCAGCGCCTCGATCGTCGATCACCTATTCTCCACTCTGGTCTTGCTGGTCTTTGTCGTCGAGTTCCTGCTCGTGCCGGCTGCATCGACCACGATCTTTGCCCTGCTCACATTGATGGTGCTGATAGACGTGATGGCAGGTTTTTCCGTGTCCATCCGATCCGCAACGCGTGATGTTGCGCTTGACGACAGTCTTTAGAGAGGTCTACCTGCTCCGCTTTGGTGCTCCGTCTGACAACCGCCTCGCTGCTCGCATTTTCATACGATGGTGGATCGTGGTTGCTCGTGGTGGCAGAGCAGCATCATCAGTGCGCAATTCACCAAGCTGCAGGGACACGGGGCCTCGCTCGGGCACAGAGCCGATTACGCGCAATTGAGCTGCGGGCTTGCCGAGTTGCACCATGCTTGGTGACTCCTGATCTGCCGAAGCGTAGCCGGCGAACAGGTTCATCCCGCCAACAAGGGTGAACGCTAATGTGCCCGACATCCCTAGCGATAGTGAATGGCTCACTGGCACCTCCTCATCTCAATGAGTGCGCAGCTAGCTTAACCTTATCAGATTACCCGGCTGTATAGAGACATGCTTAACGGCCTTGGCTTTCACCGACCACCAGTGAACGATCAAACCATCTTTTCGGAGGGCACCTCTTCCCATAGATTTGCGCGACTGTTTTGAAGGACCCTCTGCTATGACTTCCCCTTACGACAACGGGCTTGATCGGTGCGATGCGAATTATGCGCCACTGACCCCCTTGAGTTTCTTCCGCCGCGCGCGCGACGTTTTCGGTCAACGGCCAGCCTATGTCTACGGGAAGACACGAAGAAGCTGGGGTGAAGTCTATGAGAGATGCGTGCGCTTCGCTGGAGCGCTGGCGGCTTCCGGTATCGGCAAGGGAGACACGGTCGCAATCATCGCACCCAATATTCCCGAAATCTTTGAGGCGACCTTTGCGGTACCCATGTCTGGGGCGGTGCTGAATCCGATCAACATTCGCCTTGATGCTGAAACGATCGCTTTCATTCTCAAACATGGCGAAGCGAAAGTTCTCATCACCGATACACGCTTTGCACCGCAAGTCTCCAAAGCGCTCAAGGCGGTGGATGATCCAGAACTTCTGGTCATCGATATTGTCGATCTGGAGACGGGCGAGCCAGAGGGCGAACGGCTCGGCTCAACTGACTATGAGGCGTTTCTTCAGAAAGGTGACGCGACTCACCAATGGTCTATGCCGTTGGATGAATGGGACGCTATTTCGCTGAACTATACGTCGGGCACAACGAGCGACCCCAAAGGTGTCGTGGTGCATCACCGTGGCGCGTATCTGGTCGCGATGGGAACCGTTGCCGCTTGGCCCATGACGGGCGAACGGCCGGGCGACTTTCCCGTCCACATGTCGGTCGTTCCCTTGTTTCATTGCAACGGTTGGGGCCATGCCTGGGCTCTGGCGATTGTTGGCGGCATGACGGTTCTCGTGCGCAACATCACTGGCGCTGCGCTGTACGACAACATCGCTCGTCATCGCGTGACGCATTTCAACGGCGCTCCGACCGTGCTCTCAATGCTGATCAATGCTGATGACGCCGAACGACGCAGCTTTGACTGGCGTGTTCGCGTCTACACTGCCGCTGCGCCGCCGCCGCCATCTGTTCTTGAAGCGATGAGCAGTGCCGGGTTCGAACTCACCCATGTCTATGGACTGACCGAAACCTACGGCCATGTCGTGGAATGCCTTGTTCAGGAAGAATGGGCCGATCTCGACCAGGACATGCGCGCTCAGATGAAGGCGCGACAAGGCGTGCGCTATGCCATGCTGGAAGATGCGATGGTCGCTGATCCCGAGACCATGGAACCCGTTCCGGCAGACGGTGAGACGATGGGCGAAATCATGATGCGCGGCAATGTCGTCATGAAGGGCTATCTCAAAAACCCCAAGGCAACAGAAGCGGCGTTCGCGGGTGGCTGGTTCCATTCCGGCGATCTCGCCGTTATGCACCCCAGTGGCTATCTCCAGATCAAGGACCGTTCGAAGGACATCATCATTTCAGGCGGCGAGAACATCTCATCGGTTGAAGTCGAAGGGGTGCTCTATCGTCACGAGGACGTGCTCGCAGCAGCGGTGGTTGCAAAGCCAGATGAGAAGTGGGGCGAAACACCCTGCGCCTTTGTCGAGCTGAAACCGGGACGTAACCCGACCGAAGCCGAGATCATCGCCTTTTGCCGCGAGCATCTTGCGGGCTTCAAATGCCCCAAGACGGTGATTTTCGAGGAGCTACCGAAAACCAGCACAGGCAAAATTCAAAAATTTGTTTTGCGGGACCGGTTCCGCAGCTGACCCGCCACGGTCCTGCCAGATCAGCCTCGACTTCCAAAAATCGCGCTGCCCACACGCACATGGGTGGCGCCAAAAGCGATGGCGGTTTCAAAATCGCTTGACATACCCATGGACAGTTTCTCCAATGCGCACTCGCGAGCGAGTTTGCGCAATAAGGCGAAATGCGGGCCTGGATTCTCGTCAAACGGTGGGATGCACATTAGCCCATCGATGGTGAGGCCATGAGCATCCCGACAGCGTTCAACAAAGGCCGATGTATTCTGCGGCGGGATACCAGCCTTTTGCGGCTCCTCCCCTGTGTTGACCTGAACAAAAAGCGATGGGTGCTTGTTCTGCTTACGCATTTCACTGGCCAGCGCTTTGGCAATCTTTTCGCGGTCAACAGTTTGGATAACGTCAAACAGCGCCACAGCGGCAGCCGCCTTGTTGGACTGCAAGGGTCCGATCAGATGCAGTTCAACGCCGTTGTAACGCTGTTGCAATTGCGGCCATTTGCCTTGCGCTTCCTGAACCCGATTTTCACCGAAGATGCGATGACCGGCGTCAAGAACGGGAGCGATGTCTTCTGCGCCAAATGTTTTGGATACGGCGATCAGCGTGACGTCTGGTTCGCTCGCAGAAGCGGCTTCGATTCTTCGCTTCACCTGTTCAAGATTGGCATGAGACATGGATACGCTTCCCGCAAATTCGCGCCTGTTGACCTTACCCAGCAATTCTGGTGACTAGCGCGCGTTCTTCCCCGTTTCAATGAAGTCTCAGGTAATGGCAAGCGAGCGTTACGACGCCAAATCGGTAGAAGCCAAATGGCAAGCGCGTTGGAGCGAAGCAAAGCTATTTGAGGCTTCCAGCGAACCGGAGGAGGGCAAACCGACCTACTATGTGTTGGAGATGTTTCCCTACCCCTCTGGCCGCATCCATATGGGCCATGTGCGCAATTATGCGATGGGCGATGTGATCGCGCGCTACAAGCGCGCCAAGGGTTTCGAAGTGCTGCACCCTATGGGCTGGGACGCGTTCGGCATGCCTGCCGAGAACGCCGCCATGGCCAACAAGACGCATCCCGGCACTTGGACCTATGCCAACATCGAAGCAATGAAAGGGCAACTGCAATCGATGGGGTTGTCGCTGGATTGGTCACGCGAATTCGCAACCTGTGATGTCGATTACTACCACCAGCAACAGAGCCTGTTTCTGGATTTTCTGGAGGCCAGACTGGTCTATCGCAAGAATGCGAAGGTGAATTGGGATCCCGTCGACATGACCGTGTTGGCCAATGAGCAGGTCATTGACGGCAAGGGCTGGCGGTCGGGCGCGGCTGTGGAGCAGCGCGAACTCACGCAGTGGTTTTTCAAGATTTCGGACTTCTCCGACGAATTGCTGAGCGCACTCGACACGCTCGATAACTGGCCCGACAAGGTCAAGCTGATGCAGGCCAACTGGATCGGCAAGTCGCATGGTCTGGAAATGACGTTCGAGCTCACGCAAGCCGTGGCCGGACATGATGGCATCGATATCTACACGACCCGACCGGACACACTGGCTGGCGCGAGCTTCATCGCCCTGGCGCCGGAACATCCGCTGTCCGTGGCATTGGCGAAAGACAATGCAGAACTGGCCGAGTTCAATGTTAATGTGCGCCGCTCCGGCACTTCGGAAGAGGAATTGGAGAAGGCGGAGAAACGCGGATTCGACACGGGTTTGAAGGTTCGTCATCCGTTGTATGACGATCAGACCCTGCCGGTCTATGTCGCCAATTTCGTTGTCATGGGCTACGGAACCGGTGCGATTTTCGCATGTCCCGCTCACGATCAGCGCGATCTGGATTTTGCCCGCAAATATGGCTTGCCAGTTATCGACACTTTCGTTGCGATGGACGATCCGTCGAACGTCGCTGACACAGCGTTCGTGCCGCCCAAAACGCAGACGGTGCGCTGGATCAATCAGCCCGCCGGTCTGGACGTTGCGACGGGTCAGGATGCCATCGAAGCCACCATCGCCTGGGCCGAAGAGAGAGGCATTGGCAGAGGAACGGTTCAGTTTCGGTTGCGCGATTGGGGTGTTTCACGCCAGCGCTATTGGGGCTGTCCAATTCCCATCATCCATTGCGAGACATGTGGCGTGGTCCCCGTACCAAAGGCGGATTTGCCGGTAACGCTGCCGGATGATGTGTCCTTCGACCAACCGGGGAATCCGCTCAACCGACACCCGACTTGGCGTAACGTCGCCTGCCCCAAATGCGGCAGCGACGCCAAGCGCGAGACCGACACGATGGACACATTCGTAGATTCATCGTGGTACTTTGCCCGGTTTGCAGACAATACGGTCCAGACGCCAACCAATGTTTCGGCTGCGAATCGGTGGCTGCCGGTGGATCAGTACATTGGCGGTATTGAACACGCGATTCTGCATCTGCTCTATTCGCGCTTCTTTGCTCGCGCCATGTCCATCACCGGCCATTTGAATGTGAAGGAGCCATTCAAAGGCCTGTTCACCCAAGGCATGGTCGTCCACGAAATCTACGGTGACAAGGATATGGGCTGGTTTCAGCCAGCCGAGCTCTCCATTGAGGAGGGGGCCAATGGGCGACGCGCGTTTCGCAAGGACAATGGAGCCGAAGTGCCGATTGGCGGCATCGAAAAGATGTCAAAATCCAAGCGCAATACCGTGGACCCCGACGACATCATCGAAACCTATGGGGCCGACACGGCGCGCTGGTTCGTCTTATCGGATTCTCCGCCGGACCGGGATGTGATCTGGACGTCGGCTGGCGTGGAAGGTGCACATCGCTTCGTTCAGCGCGTCTGGCGGCTTGTCGGGGCGATTGCGAATTTGCCGGAAAGTACCGGAGACGATGAGGCCAACATGCAACTCCGGCGAGCGACGCATCTGGCTTTGTCCAATGTTGACGAAATGATCCCTGGCTTGCGCTACAACGCTGCCGTTGCGCAGATCTACACTTTGGTCAATGCGATTGAACAGGCGATGCGCACTGCCAAGGTCACCCGGGCCACGCTTGCAGAGGCGATGACCATCACGGTTCAAATGATTGCGCCGATGATGCCGCATCTGGCGGAAGAATGCTGGCGGGTCTTGGGGCATCAAGATCTCGTCAGCGCAGCCGCGTGGCCTGATTTTGATGAAAGTTTGCTGGTGGCCGAAGAGATCGTGTTGCCGGTTCAGATCAACGGCAAAAAGAAGGGTGAGATATCCGTTTCACCAGATGCCGAACCAGACCTTGTCGAGGCTCACGTTCTGGAGCAGGATTTTGTTCGTTCGGCGCTTTCTGGTAATTCACCCAGAAAGGTGATAGTGGTGCCTGGAAGGATCGTCAATGTTGTCGTGTAGATCTGTCTGCGCTGGTCTGCTTGCTCTGCTGCCCATGATTGCAGGATGCACGGTGGAACCGCTCAACGCTGCGCGCAGCAATTCTGCCCTTGTTTCCGGCAATGTCGCAGCTGGCGTTTCCGACATATTGAAAGCCACGGACGTTGACCCAGTAAACGACCGCACCGCTCAACAGGTGCGCAACAGGCTGCTCTTTGCCATGAATGGAGGCGAGTTGCAGGAAGGCGGACAATATCGGGTCGCCCTGGATGTGCGCACATTCACGCGTACACTGTCCATTGAGTCCAACAGCCTCGCGCCGACTTCCGCTCAGGTGAGCGTACGTGCCAGTTATGAGCTCGTTGACAAATCCAATGGCCAAGTTGTCGCCTTTGGGAGGCGTCAGTCCTTGGCTGCATATGATCGCACGCCGCAAAGCCTCTCAAACAAACGAGCGCAGCGCGATGCACAGAACCGCGCTGCACAGGAGATTGCAGAACTGCTCAGGCTGGCCATCGCGCAAGATATCGCCCAGCTCTGACGATCAATGGCAGCTCTAAAAGCCCGGGACGTTGAGCAGTACCTCACCAGGCCGACTCCTTTCTACCAGACCTATCTGATCTATGGCCCCGACATTGGCGGCGTGGCAGATGCAGCCAGAACGCTTGCGCTGGCCAGCGGAGCCGATATGTCCGATCCGCTGACGACTGTTAAACTGACCGCTGATGCTGTCGCGAGTGATCCAGCACTGGTTGCGGACGAAGCCTACGCTGTATCTATGTTTGGTGGGCACCGCGTGGTTTGGATTCAGGGCAGCACCAACCGCAATATAGTGACAGCGCTGCAAGGCCTCATCGATCAGCCCGCCGATGACTGCACACTCATCATTGAAGGTGGAGACCTGAAGAAGTCCAGTCCGTTGCGGAGCCGAATCGAAAAAGCATCAAACGCTTTGACCGTTCCGTGCTATCCGGATTCCGCGCGTGATATTGCTAGTCTGGTCGATGAAGCGTTTGCGAAAACGAGCCAAAGGATTGAGCCAGATGCGAAGGAATGGCTCCTCAATGCCTTTGGAGACGACCGGCTCGCCACAAAATCCGAGTTGGATAAGCTTGCTCTATACGCTTACGGGTCCGAATCGATTGATCTTGCAGATATCGAGACCTTGTTCGGCGATCTTGGGGCATCTGATCTCAATGCACTTGCAGATGCAACACTGACTGGAAATACTGAGGCTTCGGATCGGCTTGTGCGTCGGCTCATCGCCCGTGGCCAGAACGTTCAGGCGATGATCGGTGCGGTCCAACGGCATGTGCAGATGCTGCATGCTTTGGCCCAGTCGATGCGAGCATCCGGCCAAACCATTGCCAAGGTAATCGGCGGGTCGCGCCCACCCGTTCACTTCTCGCGCCGGGCGAGTTTTGAAGCAGCTCTCAAAGCCTGGTCATCACAAGGTCTGGTTGACGTACTCTCTCGCCTGGAAAAGGTCTCCCTTGAAAGCCGAAGCAAACCGGAACTTGCCGAGCAGCTTTTCAGAACGGCCTTGTTGGCAGTGTCTCTTCAAGCTGCGAGGCAGCGGCGGTAGAGGCGCCACCCTATTTCAGAAGACGTTGAACCAAGCCATCCAACTGATCGAGGTCTCGATAGGATATGCTGACGCGGCCGGTTTCACCCCGGCCCTCCTTGATTGCCGTCTTCAGGCCCAGATATTGCGTCAGCCTGTCTTCGAGCGCCAACGTGTCGGCAGACCTCCGCTGCTTGTCACGGCGGCCCCTCTCCCATACAATTTTGTTCGCTCCATCCTGACCAGCAGCCAATCGTTCCGCCTCGCGGACGGAGAGACCGTCGGACACGATCTTGTCCGCCAGCGGCTCGCAATCGTCATGACCGATCAGCGCTCGCGCATGGCCGGATGACAAGTCACCGCTGGTCACCATATCCTGCACTTTCTGGGGCAGTTTCATGAGCCGCAGCACGTTTGCGATGTGGCTTCGGCTCTTGCCGATTTCCTTAGCCAGTTCCTGCTGTGTATATCCGTGCTCCTCCATCAACTGGCTGTAGCCCTTCGCCTCCTCGATTGCGTTGAGATTGCTGCGTTGGACGTTCTCAATCAACGCCAATTCAAGTGATTGACGATCATTGACCTCTCGAATGACAATCGGAACTTCGTGCAGTTCTGCTCGTTGAGCGGCACGCCATCGCCTTTCCCCCGCAATGATTTCCCACTCGTGGTTAGAAGACCCCGCTGGTCGCACCAATATGGGCTGCACCACGCCATGAGCCTTTATGGAGCGCGCCAGTTCCTCCAGCTCTTCGTCATCAAAATCCAGTCTTGGGTTTGCTCTGTTGGGCGTGACGGATTCAATTGCAACCAATCGGTCGCTGGCCGAGAGCGCAGGCTTGGATTGAGGAGTGGCGACAGCCAGAGGTTGGTCCATCTCACCGATCAAAGCTGCCAGTCCGCGACCTAGGCGTTTTTTGGATGGATCATCCTGCATGTTGTTTCCTCGTTCTTGCCGACATCATCACGGCTATTGATCGTGAGCATTCAACGCCTTTTCGCGCCTGATAATCTCTGAGGCAAGCTGCAAATAGGCTTTGCTGCCGGGACAATTCATATCGTAGAGCAGGACCGGTTTGCCGAAGGATGGAGCTTCCGAAACGCGCACATTGCGCGGTATGATTGTTTTGTAGACAAGATCACCCAGCGTTTCGCGAACGTCTTTTTCGACTTGCGTCGTGAGTCTGTTGCGTTGATCCGCCATTGTCAGAACCACGCCGAGGATATCGAGCTGGGGGTTCAAAGTCGAACGCACGTGCTCAACCGTTTGCATAAGCTGACTCAGGCCCTCAAGCGCGAAGAACTCGGTTTGCAGTGGAACGAGAATGGCCTCAGATGCCGCAAGAGCATTTAGGGTCAATAGATTCAATGAAGGCGGACAATCGATCAACACATAGCTGAATTGTGGATCGCCACCGCTGTGAGCCGCAAGTGCCTTTTTGAGCCTGAATGCACGGTCAGGAGACTGAGCGATGTCCATCTCCAAACCCAGCAGATCAAGAGTGGCTGGCGCGATGTGGAGCCTCGGAATGGCGGTTTCTTGCGAAACGTCCGACAAGGGTCGCTCGGCGAGAAGCAAATCGTAGCTCGAAGGTTCTCGCTCGTCCTTGGGGACACCTAGCCCGGTGCTGGCGTTGCCCTGAGGATCAAGATCGAGAAGCAGTACTTTTTCGCCAATGGCTGCAAGCGCCGTGGCCAAATTGATAGCCGTTGTTGTCTTTCCCACGCCCCCCTTCTGATTGGCCAGGGCGATGACGCGCATGGGGTGTGGGTCTTTCATGTTGCCTGCTCATCCATTGAGCGACGCCTCAACTGCGTGATTTCCAGTATCACCGATTGTTGGTTGACGGCAGACCTATGCGCTTCATGCTCAAATCGCCAGCGCTTCTGCGCTGCACTGATTTCCTCCTGAAAACGCTCACCCTTGTGAAACAAGGCCCGCGTTTCACCCGTTATCGCGTCGGCGCACATTTCGAAGAGCATATCCAGGGATGCCAAAGCCCGCGCTGTTATCAGAGTGGCAACTCGAGCATTCAGGAATGCTTGTTCGATTCTCCCATTCAAAATCGTAACTGAAAAATCTGTCGAATTCAGATCGGTCTGACGAACCACTTCACGCAGAAAGGCGCATTTCTTGGCGGTCGCTTCGATCATCGTCACGCTTCCCCCGCCCTGCTCTGCAAGCATCATGGCAATGACCACCCCTGGAAAACCGGCCCCACTCCCCAAATCGACGGCCTCTTCCCGCGCCCGCAGGAACGGACGCAGTTGGAGGCTGTCAGCCATATGGCGATCCCTGATATCGGCAATAGTGCCGCGCCCGATCAGATTTATCCGCTTGTTCCATTGCAACAATAGGTCGAAGTAGATGGCCAGCCTCTCGCTTGTTTCACGTGAAACGTCGAGGCCCGACGTTCTAAAGGTCATGCCGCGCTTTTCTCAAGTCGTTTCAAAGCCCCCATGATCAGCATGAGCGCCGCCGGTGTCATGCCTTCAATGTCGCCGGCATGTGCGATCGTCGAAGGTCTCCACTGCTCCAGTTTCTCTCGCAATTCGTTGGACAGTCCGTGAACCTGTCCAAAATCAAAATCATCGGGAATTTTGCGGTTTTCGTCTCTGCGAACACTGTTCGCCTCGGCCGCCTGACGCTCAACATAAACCGCATAACGTGCCTCTATGGAAAGTTGATCCGCAATGTCAGTCGACATTGTCCGCAATTCTGGCCAGATTTCCGTTAGCTTTTGGACATCTACATCATTGTAGGACAGCATGGTCCAGGCAGTCCGCATCACACCATCCTGTGTGACGTTGATACCGAAATCCGCCATCCGCCGTGGCGTGATGGACAGCCCCTTTAGCATCTCCTTGCCGCGTTGCAGTTCGCCGCTCTTAACTTCAAAGGCGCTCGTTCTTTCGCGTCCAACGCAGCACAGCTCCAGGCCGACGGGCGTTAGTCGCTGATCCGCATTGTCCGCTCGAAGGCTCAATCGATATTCGGCGCGCGACGTAAACATGCGATAGGGTTCGCTGACCCCCCGTCTGGTCAAATCATCAATCATCACTCCGATATAGGACTCGGTTCGACTGAACATTATCGGGGAACCACCGGAGGCCTGACGAGCCGCATTGAGACCGGCCACCAGGCCTTGAGCGGCTGCCTCCTCATATCCTGTCGTCCCGTTGATCTGCCCTGCAAGGTAGAGGCCCGGCAAAGCCTTCACCTCAAGCGCGGATGAGAGACAGCGCGGGTCGACATAGTCATATTCGATTGCATATCCATATTGCAGGATCTCGGCTTGTTCGAGACCCTCTATCGTCGCAATGAATGCATCCTGCACGTCTTTCGGCAGGCTGGTTGATATACCGTTGGGGTAAACGGTGTCATCATCCAGGCCCTCGGGCTCCAAAAAGATCTGGTGACCGTCACGATCACCGAACTTCACGATCTTGTCTTCAACCGATGGGCAATATCTCGGCCCCACCCCGTCGATCTGGCCCGAATACATGGCTGACCGAACAATGTTGTCGCGAATGATGTCATGGGTGCGAGCATTTGTACGCGTGATGCCGCAAGCAATCTGCGGAACTGTTATCTTTTCGGTCAGGGTAGAGAATGGAACCGGCTCCGCATCCGCCTCCTGCTTGTCCAACCGATCCCAGTCAATTGTCTTGCCATTCAGTCTCGCCGGCGTACCGGTCTTCAACCGCCCCATCGGCAGCTTCAGCGCCATCAATTGATCGGCAAGGGAAACAGCCGGAGCTTCCCCCATCCGACCAGCTGCAATCTTCTCATCCCCCATATGAATGAGGCCACGCAGAAAAGTGCCCGTTGTGACGATGACACTGGGCGCCTTAAGCAGCCGACCATCAGCCAGCTCAAGACCAGCAATTCGACCGTTGGCTACCTCAAAGGAAACCGCCTCACCCTCAACGACACTGAGCAGATCGAGGCTCGATATCTCGGCCTGCATTGCCACACGATAGAGTTTCCGGTCAGACTGCGTTCTTGGCCCTCTTACAGCCGGTCCCTTGCGCCGGTTCAAAAGCCGAAACTGAATGCCGGATTGATCGGCTACGCGACCCATCAGCCCATCCAGGGCATCGATCTCACGAACTAAATGGCCCTTGCCCAATCCCCCAATTGCTGGATTGCAAGACATGGTTCCGATGGTTCGGAAAGAGTGGGTCACAAGAGCGACCTTGGCTCCCATGCGACAGGCTGCTGCCGCTGCCTCGGTGCCGGCATGACCCCCACCAATTACAATGACATCAAAGCTCTGCACAACTCACCTCGCACCAGGAAAGACGCAGCGTTTCACGTGAAACGAAAAGGCCATGGGACTCATGATAAGTGATAATGTGTGTTTCACGTGAATCATTTTCCAATACAAAACTCATTGAAGATCACATCGAGCAGGTCTTCAACATCCGCATGACCAACCAACTGTCCGATATTGTGGGACGCCAACCGCAAATGCTCGTTCACAAATTCTGCATCCAATCCCGGTTCCATCGCGGCTGCGACATGATTAACCGCAGTGGATACACATTCGCGATGCCTTTGGCGTGACAAGACCACACCGGCATCGGGTGATCCAGACTGCGCCACTCGCTCCGAGCAGACCTCTGATATCAGATCAACCACCGGCTGCACCCCGTTCAAAGTGGCGCAGGAGAACGTCACGTCAATGGTGGCTGGACTGTCCACGAGATCGGACTTCGAGCCGATTATCCTTGCGTGGTCCGGCAGCTGCGGAGGGTGACGAGGAGGCGGTTCATCGCAGGGTTGAAGCCACAGAACCAGATCGGCCTTGGACATGGCTTCCCGGCTACGCTTCATGCCAATCCGTTCGACCTCGTCGTCAGAGTCGTGAAGCCCAGCTGTATCGCTAACTCGAACAAGAAAGCCATCAATGTTGAGATGCGTCTCGATGACATCGCGCGTTGTTCCGGCTTGGGGTGATACGATAGCAACTTCGTCCTTGGCCAAGGCGTTGAGCAAGCTCGACTTTCCAGCGTTGGGCGGTCCGGCCAGAACAACTTTTAACCCTTCTCGAACAATGCGTCCACGATTGGCATCGTTGAGATGTTGCTTCATCTCCATTTCGAGCTGCTCAAGCCTGTCGCGATGAGTGTCCCAAGCCGCCTCTTCCACATCGCCTTCATCGGAAAAGTCAATCTCGGCTTCCAGAAAGGAACGGATCCGAATCAAATCCGCCCGCCACCTCTCACAAAGCGATTTCAAGCCGCCCGCTGCCAGGTCGTTGGCCTGACGCAGCTGGGCAAGGGTCTGGGCAGCAAGAACGTCGGCAAGACCCTCAAGTTGGGTGAGGTCCATCTTGCCATTTTCGAAAGCTCGGCGGGAAAACTCGCCGGCTGCCGCCATGCGACAGTGGGGCAAACCAGAAAGCGTATCCAAAATCGCGGTGATCGTCGCTACGCCCCCGTGACAGTGCAGTTCGAGGACATCGTCGCCGGTAAAGCTTGCAGGAGCAGGAAACCAGATCGCAAGAACACGATCGAGCACCTCTCGCGAGGTCGGATCGCACAAGGAAGCGAGTGTGGCGACCCGCGCCGCAGGCCTGGTCTGAAGCATCTCGTCCATAACCACGCCGCAGCCATCGCCAGTGATACGGATGACGGCGACGCCGGAGGGCAAGGACCCAGAAGACAACGCAAAGATCGTGTCCATGGCCGATACCTTTCAGTCGCCACGCAGGACGAAACTCATCGCCCAGCCGAAGAGAATCGATACGTATGCGAATCGAGTCTTTAATCCCGGCCACTTTGTCTTTTCGGAAGCCCTTCTCCTTGTCCCCCCGAGGAGCGTCCGTCGACTGTGTGACTTGGTCTATGTGTTCATGGAGTCGAAGAACTCCGCATTGTTCTTCGTCTGTTTGAGTTTGTCGATGAGGAACTCAATCGCATCGGTGTTGCCCATGGACGACAAAATCCGGCGCAAGACAAAGATCTTCTGCAGGTCCGCCTTGGGAACCAGAAGATCCTCTTTTCGAGTGCCGGATTTGAGGATGTCCATAGCCGGATAGGTGCGCTTGTCGGCCACCTTTCTGTCCAAAACGATCTCGGAGTTGCCCGTTCCTTTGAACTCTTCAAAGATGACCTCGTCCATGCGACTGCCCGTGTCGATGAGTGCCGTTGCAATAATGGTCAATGACCCACCTTCTTCGATGTTTCGCGCTGCGCCAAAGAAGCGTTTCGGTCGTTGCAACGCATTTGCATCAACACCACCGGTCAAGACCTTGCCGGAGGATGGAACGGTCGTGTTGTAGGCGCGACCAAGGCGGGTGATCGAATCGAGAAGGATAACGACATCGCGGCCATGCTCCACCAGACGTTTGGCCTTTTCGATCACCATTTCCGTGACCTGAACATGCCGTGTTGCCGGTTCATCGAAGGTTGAAGCAATCACCTCACCCTTCACCGAACGCGACATGTCTGTCACCTCTTCTGGCCGCTCATCGATCAAGAGCACCAACAAAAAGGCCTCCGGATGATTGGCCGTGATCGACTTGGCGATATTTTGCAGCAGAACTGTTTTGCCCGTTCGCGGCGGAGCGACGATCAAACCGCGCTGACCTTTGCCAAGCGGCGCCACTAGATCGATGACACGAGCTGACAAATCTTTTGCCTCGGGGTCCTCAACTTCCATCAGAAAGCGATCTTCCGGGTAAAGCGGTGTCAGATTGTCGAAGTGAATCTTGTGCTTGATCGTGTCGGGATCGTCAAAATTGATCGTGTTGACCTTCAGCAGCGCAAAGTAGCGCTCTCCGTCCTTGGGCGAGCGAATGGGGCCTTCCACCGTGTCGCCGGTGCGCAAGGAGAACTTCCGAAGCTGAGACGGGGAGATATAAATGTCATCCGGGCCCGGCAGGTAATTCGCCTCTGGGGAGCGCAGAAAGGCAAAGCCGTCCTGCAACACCTCGACAACGCCTTCGCCGATGATCTCTACATCATCGTCCGCCAGGGTTTTGAGGATAGCAAACATCAACTCCTGCTTGCGCAGCGTGCTCGCATTCTCAACGTCTAGTTCTTCGGCAAAGCTGATGAGGTCAGTGGGCGACTTTGACTTCAGGTCCAGAAGTTTCACCTGTTCCATGGGGCCTCCATGCGCGATGCCACAGCCAGCTTCGTGACACTCGCAAATATCTCTTTTGGAAACCGGTTCGGAGCTTTCCGAAGCATCTCTTTTTCAAGAAGACACCGTGCTCAAGGGCGGGACCCGCAAGGGGCAGCACACGCGGTGTTGGTGGCTTCTAGGCGTCATCGTCAAGTTTTGCAAGCGCGTTGCAAAAAGTGATCAATACACAAACCATCAAAACGGTTTTACGATCACCAGAACCACAGCTGCGATCATGAGAAGCGTTGGCACCTCGTTCATGATCCGGAAAAAGCGCTCAGAACGTTCATTTCGGTCTTCAGCGAAGGCTTTCAGCCACGATACACACGCAAAGTGCTGAGCAGTCATGGCGATAACGCACGCCAATTTAGCAACAAACCACATCTCGCCCCAAACGCCATAAAGCGCAGCGACCCAAAGGCCAAAACCCCAGCTGGCCAACATAGCTGGTGTCATAATGGCTTTCATGAGCCTGCGCTCCATCACCTTCAGGCGTTCATCGAGCTCCCCGCCTGGCGTTGCAGTGCAGTGATAGACAAACAGCCGCGGCAAATAGAGCATCGCCGCCATCCAGGCGATGATGGAAATCACATGAGCAGCCTTGACCCATAGATCCATGCTACAGACCCTTTCGTTTACGCTTTTCCGCGGACCCGGGCGATCATTTGCTCCACATGGGTGATTGGCGTTTGTGGGGTGATTCCGTGCCCCAAATTGAAAACCAGTGGCCCAGCACCGAGAGCTTCCAAAATATCATCAACACCCTGATCAAGCGCTGCTCCACCAGCGATGAGGCGTTGAGGGTCGAGATAGCCCTGAACGGGCGTGTCCTTCTGGAGTTGTTGGGCAAAGGTTCGCGGGATCGTCCAGTCTAGGCCCAGCATGTCGATATCAGTTTGAGCAGCGTAGTCTCGGTAGAAGGCACCTACGCCCTTTGGAAAACCGATGATGCGTGCCTCCGGGACTTCAGAACGAACCTGCTTCACGATCTCAGCAACAGGCTTGGCGCACCAGCGCGAGAATTGCTCTGCATCCAGAACCGACGCCCATGAATCGAAAATCTGAACAGCGTCAGCACCTGCTTTGATCTGCGCGATCAGATACTGCGCCGAAGCCTCAACCAACATATCGATAAGTTGCTGGAAAGCATCCGGCTGATTGAGCGCGAACTGCCTGGCAGGTCCTTGGTCCGGTGTGCCGTGACCCGCAATCATATAGGTCGCAACGGTCCATGGTGCTCCGCAAAAACCGAGCAAGGTCGTCTCATGGGGCAGGGCGGCTCGCAAACGCTCAACAGTTTCCAATACTGGCACAAGATGCCGTAACGCCCCGTCGGAAGACAGTTTTTGAATGGCCAGAGCATCCACCGGCTGCAACACCGGTCCGCGGCCCTCTTCAAAGCGTACATCGATACCCAGCGCATCAGGGATCACAAGGATGTCTGAAAAAAGAATGGCAGCATCAAAACCAAAACGGCGTATGGGCTGCAAGGTCACCTCGGTTGCCAGTTTCGGTGTGTAGCAAAGATCGAGAAAGCTCCCAGCTTCCTGTCTCACTTTTCGGTATTCTGGAAGATATCGGCCAGCTTGCCGCATCATCCAGATGGGTGGTGGAATTAGTGCCTCACCCTCCATCACCCGCATCACTGCTCGTCGGCTTTTCTTTGCAGCGGCTGGAGTCTTTTCGGCTGCGCCTTCACTCATGGTCTTCTTTTCCCACAACACCGCTCAGAAAGGAGATCACTGGGATTGGATTCTGATTCTTTTTAGAGTCTGTGATCGCTGTGGATTGAGAGTCTTCCAAACGAAATTCACAGATGGTCCGGTTGGTGGCATGGTGTAAACTCATTCGTCCACATCTCAAGCAATAGTTTGGAAAACCCAGTTTTGCTATTTTTATCAATAGTTTGAGAATCTATCATCTCTGAACAAACAATGCATCTTCGGTATATGCAGTCCCTCAACGCAGGGCTACCCTTTTTACCAAAGCCTTGTGCGTTGTGATGTCCACAGCATCTCGAATGTGGAAGAAATCTGCCGCAACAGGCATAATGATGATGGCAAATCAGCGTCCTTCGATCTATCCACAATAAGGTCACGGGGTCACATTGAAAAAGACGACAGTTCGCGAACACGGATCGCTTCATCATGCGAAAATGGCTGCGTAGGGCGCGCGAGACGGTTTCGAGGAAAACCTATTTCCATTTGCATCTGATTTCAGATTCGACCGGAGAAACGCTCGTCACTGCTGGTCGAGCAGCCGCTGCGCAATATCCTGCCTGGCGGGCGATAGAGCATGTCACGCCAATGGTCCGCAATGAAAGAGATCTCGAAAAGGCGCTGATGGGTGTCGATGAAACGCCGGGTGTGGTGCTCTACACCTTCGTCAACGACAAGCTCGCCGCCATTATGGAAGAACGCTGCCGAAAGATGGGTGTGCCATCTCACAACATGCTCGCACCGGTGATCGAAACATTCGAAGCGTTTCTGGGTGATCGTCGGTCCGGTCGCATGGGTGCGCAACATGAAATGGACGAAGACTATTTCGGACGTTTGGAAGCCATACAATTCGCCATGACGCATGATGACGGGAACTTGCCGGCTGATGTGGAGCAAGCCGACATCATTCTGATAGGGATCAGTCGCACGTCAAAGACGCCGACATCTATTCATCTCGCGCAACGCGGCATGAAAACCTTCAACGTTCCGCTTGTTCCCGGAAACGATCTGCCGGATGCAATTCTTACCGCCAAGCGCCCCATGGTTGTAGCGCTGGTCGCATCGGCAGAGCGGATTCTGCAAGTGCGTGAAAATCGATTGCTGGCCTACGACATGGCAAGCGACTATGAGAAGAAGGACGACAACTACGCCGACAAAGCCAGTATTCTTGAGGAACTGGCTTGGACGCGCAAACTCTGCCAGTCCAATGACTGGCCCATGATCGACGTTTCCAAACGATCTGTGGAAGAAACAGCGGCGGCGATTTTGGCATTGTATCGCCGAAAGCCAGCCTCTGCCAAAGCAGACCCCATGCATGTTGAGAGCCGTTTGGATGACTGACCCAAGTCACAGCATCACTCTGGCATCAGCCAGCCGTCATCGCGCAACCCTTCTGCGAAATGCAGGTGTCGATTTTGAGCAGCAGTCAGCCAACATTGATGAACGCGCAGTGGAGGCCGCGCTTGATGGCTCGGGCACCACACCGCCGGACCGGGCGACAATTCTGGCGGAGGCTAAAGCGCATGATGTCAGCGATCGAAACCCTTCGGAGCTGACTATCGGTTGCGATCAGATCCTGTCTTTGGGTGAGGATATTCTGCACAAGGTCTCCAGCATGGAAGAAGCGCGGCGCAGATTGTTGCTGCTGTCCGGCGAAACGCACCATCTTCATTCCTCCGTCGTTCTCGTGCGGGATGGCAACACGCTTTGGCGGCACGTCGAAAGCTGCGCCATGACCATGCGGGACTTAGATCCCGCATATATTGGTCGACATCTTGCCAAAGTCGGTGACGGGGTTCTGGCCAGCGTCGGTGCCTATCAGATTGAAGGTCCCGGAGCTCAGCTGTTCGAGAAGATCGAAGGGGATTTCTTTTCCATCATCGGACTTCCCCTGATTCCGCTGTTGGGCGCTTTGCGCCACGAAGGTGCAATCGATGGCTGATGGTACAACCAAGCGGGCCTTTGTCTTAGGTTGGCCAGTGAAGCATTCGCGCTCACCTCTCATACATGGTTATTGGCTTCAACGTCACGGTCTCCGTGGAACATATGAGAAGGTCGAGTGCGGGCCTGACGATCTGACGGAATTTGTCAGAAAGTTCAGAAATGGAGATTTCGTTGGTGGCAATGTCACGCTGCCGCATAAAGCAGCCGTCTTCGCATTGGCCGAGAAGGTGGACGAGACAGCGCGCATGCTCGGTGCGGCCAACACTCTCTGGCTAGAGGGCGACACAATCTGCGTGACCAACACGGATGTCTATGGGTTTCTTGCCAATCTCGACGAACGGGTTCCGCACTGGTCACGGCCGGAACAGTGTCAGCGCGGGGCGGTTGTTGCGGGCGCTGGTGGCGCGGCGAGGGCGGTTATCTACGCTCTCCAGCAAAGAGGATTTGAACAAGTTTGGATCGCCAACAGAACGGTGGAAAAGGCGCAGAGGCTTGCGCGTCATTTTGGGGAACCGTGCCGAGCTATTGGGTTTGACGATCTGCCCAAGGATGCCGTTAAAGCCGCAGTGATGGTGAACACCACTTCTGTCGGCATGGGTGATGGCGCGATGCCAATCAACCCAACCATGTTTGCTCGCGATACAGTGGTTTGTGATATCGTCTATTCCCCTTTGATGACACCGTTGCTTGAACGAGCGAAGATGTCCGGCATGCCATATGTGGATGGATTGGGCATGCTCCTCCATCAGGCAGTCCCGGGTTTCGAGAAATGGTTCGGTGTTCGGCCCGACGTGGATGACACCGTGCGCAACATCGTGCTGCGCGATCTTGGAGAAAGGGCATGACGCTGTATTTCGGTCTCACCGGATCAATCGGAATGGGAAAGACGACCACGTCACAAATGTTTCGAGACGAGGGCATTCGCGTTCACGATGCGGATCAAATGGTTCACGATCTTTATGCTGGCGAGGCGGCCTCCCTGATCGAAGCTGCATTTCCTGGCAGCGTGGTGGAGGGCGTTGTCGACCGCGCCAAACTGGGAACGCATGTCATCGGCGATGCTGACGCCATGAAGCGCCTTGAAGCGATCATTCATCCTATGGTTCGGGATCGGGAGCTTGAATTTCGACGGTTAGCAAAGATGAGCGAGGACATATTCGCCATTCTCGACATCCCGCTGCTCTTTGAAACCGGAAGCGAAGACCGAGTGGATGGGATCATCGTTGTGACCGCTCCGCCCGACGTTCAACGAGCGCGTGTGCTCGCACGAGAGGGCATGACAGAAGCAAAGTTCGAAGCAATCCTGGCACGCCAAACGCCAGATGCGGAAAAACGATCACGTGCCGACTTCATTATCGATACGTCAACAGGCATGGAAACAGCTCGTGCTGCGGTGCGCGAGATCATTCGAAAGGTTACAGAGGGGAACTGGTCAAAGCGGATAAAGAACGATGCGTGAGATTATTTTCGATACCGAAACAACCGGCTTGAGTCCAGCTGATGGCGACCGCATCATTGAAATCGGCGCTCTTGAAATGATCGACAGATTTCCCACCGGCCGTTCGTTTCACCATTATCTTCATCCGGGTGATCGAGCGATTCACCCCGATGCCCAAGCGATTCACGGGATCTCGGTGGAGGACTTGGAGGGCAAGCCGGGATTTGCTGACATCCTTGACGAATTCGAGGAATTCTTCGGCGAAGGAAAACTGGTTGCTCACAATGCGACCTTCGATATGGGTTTCTTCAATGCCGAGCTTCGGCGTGTCGGCCGTCCACCCATTGGCGATGACCGTGTGATCGATACGCTCGTTATGGCGAAGCGGAAATTTCCCGGCCAGCGCAACAGTCTGGATGCATTGTGCGGTCGATTCGGCATCTCAAATGCTCATCGTACCCTGCACGGAGCATTGCTTGACTCTGAGCTCCTGCTCGACGTCTATCTGGAACTAACCGGCGGACGACAGGCTGGCCTTGGTCTGGACGTGGCAGCTGTTGAGCCCGCGCCGCAGTCCATGGATGAGCAAGTCACCACATCAAGCCAGCCGCGCGAACGTCCCACTCCCCTGCCAGAAAGGCTGACAGAAGAGGAACGGCTTGCGCACCGCACCTTTGTCGAGTCCATGGGGGATACAGCAATATGGCACCGCTGGCAGACTTGAAGCCCTTAGCGATGCCGACCTGTTACCAGTGATGAGTGGCCCAGCGAGCGCCTACTCAATTGGTTGAGGCGCTCTCGACCTTTGAGCGAACCTGCTCCTCGGCCATGCGCTGCTGGAAGAGTGCAGCGAAGTCTACGGGATCGATCATGAGTGGTGGGAAGCCACCATTGCGGGTCGCATCTGCAATGATCTGGCGCGCGAAGGGAAAAAGCATACGCGGACACTCAATCAGAATGGCCGGCGCTTTGGCTTCTTCCGGAATGTTTTGCAACCTGAAAACACCGGCATAGGTCAACTCTACATTGAACATGGCGTCCGCACCTTCGCCCGCCGTTGCCTCCATTTTCAACTCGACCTCAAAGTCGGTCTCGGAAAGCGGATTGGGATTCACGTTGATATTGATGTTGATTTCCGGAGCCTTTTCGCGGGGCCGCAGAGAATTGGGCGCATGCGGATTCTCAAATGACAGGTCTTTGATATATTGCGCCAGAACATTGAGAGACGGAGCGGCAGCTTTCGCATCGCCATTGGCGGCTGTTGCGGTTTCATCCGGTTTTGCGCCCGTTTCGGGTTCCTTGGCCATCTTCAAATCCTGTCGGTAATTTGCCACGTCACGCCATGCAGGCGGTGGCTAAGAAGTGTTTGGCAGCGGTTAACATGCCCATTTTTGCCTTGCAACCGGGCCACTTGATGGTGGCACAAACGAATGCGCGGCCGCAGACGGCCTAGCCGTTCTTGTTCCAAGGAGAGTCAGGATTGGCTGGTCCCGATTGAAAGTCGTCGGGGTCGAGATCGACAACTTTGTCTCCCTCGTCAAACGGGCGCGACGTCTCGTGCTCTTGGTTGAACCGAAACTGCGTTTGCCCGGCCTGGACGGTGATGCGAGCCGCAAGAAATCGCCAGATCGCGGCACGAACCGGCGGTGCAAACAAAAGAAGACCTATGCCATCGGTCACAAAGCCGGGTGTCAGCAAAAGGATACCCGCCACCAACAGCATGGCCGCTTCACCCAGCGCCTTTGCGGGAACACGGCCAGCATCCGTCTCACGACGAATTTGCTCGATCAGTTGCAGTCCCTGATTGCGCAATAAAATCGTGCCGATGATGGCCGTAACGAGCACCATCAACAGGGTCCATCCAATGCCGATTTGACCACCGATCACAATGAATGCGGCAATTTCGACAATTGGTATGGCGAGCAGCAGAAAGGGAATGAGGGCGAAGGGCATGACGCAGATATAGGTTCACCGATCTAGGAATGAAATGGCTGGACCGGCGCAGTTGGAACACCATGCGCTTTGCCCTATATCAATGAAGCCCCATGCGAACTACAATCGAGAGAATTCGGGCGCAATTTCTCATTTTTTGACCGGCGAGCGACATCACAGATGGAATTTGATCTCTTTACACTCCTGCCTTTGGCCGTCGCCGTTTTTGTGTTCTGGAAACTGCGCAGCGTCCTGGGCACGCGCAACGGGACGGAGCGCCCGCCTTATGACCCCTATGTGGGCAGTGACGACCAGGCTAAGCCGGTTGAAACCAACGATAATGTCGTGACGCTTCCGAATGCCCGAGGACGCGACAACAAGGTTTCAGCCGAAACTGATGAAGAACGCATCGCGCAAATTGCTGGCGATAATGAAGCTCTTGCCAAGGGTTTGAGGGCGATCGCAGCGCGCGACCCGGCCTTTGATCCGGACCAGTTTCTTGACGGTGGTAAAATGGCCTATGAAATGATCGTGACGGGTTATGCCGATGGCGACAAACGCACTCTAAAGGGTCTGCTCTCCCGTGAGGTCTATGACAATTTTGCCGCGGCGATTGATGATCGCAATTCACGTTATGAAAAGGTCAACTCCAGTTTTGTGGGCATTGAGAAAGCCGAGATTGTGGGAGCGGAGCTGGTCAAGGAAGAGGCGCAGATCACAGTGCGCTTTGTGAGCCAGATGATCTCTGCGACGCTCGACAAGGATGACAACATCATCGATGGCGATCTTCAGGAAGTGGCGGAAATCACCGATGTTTGGACCTTTGCCCGCCCGGTCAAGTCGCGTGATCCGAACTGGAGCCTGGTCGCGACGGACGCCTGAGCGAGCCGCGCTCGCTTTGCCTGCACTGGTATGTCATGCGAGCTAACAGATCCGGTGAACTCGGTTCTCCCTCCAAGCGACTGGGAACCATGTCGTTTCGATAACCTGCCTGGCTGGAGCGCCGACAGGACGTCAGCCGCCTTTGAGACTTTCAAAACCAGCTTGAAGGGATGGGCAAAGGGGCCGCCCATCACCAAGAAGTTCGGAAGCTGTGGGTACAAGGTTTTTTCACTTGTCGAGGCGGCCAATCGTCTGGGTGATCTCAGCGAGCTGGAGGCTCGTCGTTTCTTTGAAATGCGGTTTCAGCCGTTTCGCATCGCGCCATCGTCCAAAGGCAAGCTGACCGGATATTACGAACCGGTTCTGCCCGCGTCGCTCGAGAGGACCGGGCCTTTTCAGTATCCGCTCTACAAGCGCCCATGCGATCTGGTTGATGTCGCAGATGAAAATCGGCCTGCGGGGATGAACAGCTATTTTCGCTTTGCGCGCAAGACTCCTGAAGGACTTGTTGAGTATTATGACAGAGGGGCGATCGACCAAGGTGCGCTGAGCAATCGAGGATTGGAGCTTGTTTGGCTGAACGATCGCGTCGATCAGTTCTTCGTTCATGTTCAAGGCTCCGCACGCCTTAAACTGCCAAATGGCGAACAGATGCGAGTTTGCTTCGATGGAAAATCTGGCCAGCGCTACACGTCGCTGGGGCGCGTTCTAAGCGAGAGACTTGGTGTTCCTCCATTGGCAATGACAGCCGACAGGCTGGCTGAATGGATGCGCGACAATCCCGACGAGCTGGACGAGTTTCTCGCTCTGAACCGCTCTTACATTTTCTTCCGCGAGGTCAGTGATCTGCGAATCTCGGATGGACCGCTGGGCGCCGCAGGCTGTCCGCTGACACCGGGGCGTAGTTTGGCCGTGGATATGAAGCTGCACACTTTCGGAACTCCATTTTGGATTGAAACGAAAGAGCCATTGCCTGGCGATGAGGCACAATTGCAGAGACTTATGATCGCCCAGGATACCGGCTCAGCCATTGTCGGCCCAGCAAGGGCGGATATCTTCATAGGCAGTGGTGCGGAGGCTGGTATGCTTGCTGGCAGCGTCAATCACGATATGGACATGTATGTGCTTTGGCCGCGCTGCGACTTGTGAAGCGAAAGCTCATGAAAGGTCAAAACACAGGCAGAGGGAAAAAGTCGCAAAGTCTGCTTAGCGAAGAAGACAAGCATCTGTGGAAGCGGGTTGCGGCATCCACAACACCCCTGGCTCACAGTAGGGGAGAGTTTCTCAAAGATGAGATGAGCCGCCTGATGGGAGAAGGATCACTCCGCGGAACGACACGGACAACTCACCCAACCGGGCCAAGCCCCGCGTCTCCGTCTCCCTTTTCACGACCCAAAACAAAGCGACTGCCGAGCTCGGACCAAGCATCCAAAGGGGTCAATCCACTTGAAGATCGGTTGTTCAAAAAGCTCGCCAAGGGCAAACAGAAGATTGACGGTCGCATTGATCTGCATGGCATGACACAGGAACGCGCGAGAATCGCGTTGCTCGATTTTCTGCAAGCATCGCAAGGTCAGGAGCGCCGCATCGTTCTGGTGATTACCGGCAAGGGGAAGTCTGGAGAAGGGGTACTTCGTCGCATGGTCCCGCAATGGCTTTCGCTCCCTGCCTTTCTGCCGCTGGTCAACGGCTTTCGAGAAGCCTCCATTGGCCATGGTGGAGAGGGCGCGCTTTACGTGCGGTTGCGGCGACGCAGGTGAGACGCTGTTCGATCAGTAACCGGAACCTGTTTCGGCTGCTTTCCCATCGAGCGCCGCAAGCAGATCGCTCAACACACTTGAGGCGCCGAACCGAAATGTCCTCACACTGGCCCAGTCAGCACCAAGCAACTTGTCCGCCACAGCAAGATAGGCCGCGCAGTCTTCGGTCGACTTTATGCCCCCGGCTGGTTTGAATCCGACGTCCCGGTGACCATCGGCAATGCAGCTCATCATAATTCTGGCACTGTCCAGACTTGCGTTCACCTGCACCTTGCCCGTTGAGGTTTTCACGAAGTCCGCCCTTGCAGCGATTGCCATATGCGTTGCCCCACGAATGAGCGCGTCATCAGCAAGCTCGCCTGTTTCAAGAATGACCTTGAGAAGCGCATCCGAACCGCATGTGGAACGAACGGCCTCAATCATATCGGTGGCCGCCTGATGGTTCCCGGCTCGAAATGCGCCATAGGGCATCACCAGATCAATCTCTGCCGCGCCGTCGTCGATCGCGGTGCGTGTTTCGATGACCGTCATGTCGATGGATTGATTGCCACCGGGGAAGTTGACAACCGTTGCGACGGGAATACCGGTTCCACGCAAATTGCGATTGCCGCGGGCTACATAGCGTGGCCAGATGCAGATTGCGGCAACTGGACCATGTGGTGTTTGGGCTCGTTCGCACAGCGCGTCGATATCGGCCAGGCTGCACCCTTCGGTGAGATCGGTAAGGTCGACCAAAGGCAGCGCGCGTACCGCTGCAAGTTTTCTGTTCTCGGGCGTCATGCGAAACCTTTCTCCAAAACGGTTGCGATGAGTTTTGCCAGCCTTTCACCGCCCTTGGGTGCCATGTCCTTGGTTTCCTGATGTGAAAGCTCATCCCCGGTCATTCCGGCAGCGAAATTGGTGATCACTGAGAGAGCTGCAACATCAAGGCCGAGAAAACGTGACAGGATCACTTCTGGTACGGTGGACATGCCAACCGCATCCGCCCCCATGAGCCGCGCCATCTTGATTTCGGCCGGTGTTTCGAAACAGGGGCCGGAAAACCACATATAGACACCTTTGTGCAGCGTGATGCTCAACTCATCGGCAGCCTCGGCAAAAGCAGAGCATATGGCCTCATCATAGGCGTTGGTCAGACCCACAAAGCGGGCATCGCTCGGCTCTCCGATCAGCGGATTGCTCCCGGAGAAATTGATGTGGTCCTCGATTTGCATGACCGAACCCGGCGGCATGTCCGAGTCGATGGAACCGGCCGAGTTTGTGAGGATGATGCGGCGTACACCAGCAGCCTTCAAAGCTTCTAACGGTGCGCGCATGGCTGCCGCATCGCCGTGCTCATAATAGTGCACCCGACCGGACATCACCACGACCCTTTGGTCGGAAAGATGCCCGGCAACAAGTTCTCCTGCATGGCCCGAGACACCACTCGGCGGAAAGCCGTCCAGATCATCATAATCGATTCGGTGCACAGCATCGACGGCTTCAACCAGCGAGCCTAGGCCTGAACCGAGTACGAGGGCCGTTTCGGGTACGAATCCATTTAGTGCCGACGGCAGAGTCGTCATTGATCAGACCTCCAGATCAAAGGCAGCCGGCAAAAGTGCGCCGAGTGTCATGGTTTCAACCACACCGGTCTCATCGCAAAGATGAACTGGCGTGTCGCTCGACGCGAACTCTGCCAGCCGCTGTCGGCAGCCGCCGCATGGGGTTGCTTTGGCCCGTTTCTGCGCCATCACGAGTATTTCGGCGATTTCTGTTTCGCCGGCCATGACCATATGCGCGATGGCGGTCGTTTCAGCGCACCAGCCTTCGGGATAGGAAGCGACTTCGATATTGCATCCGGCATGGATTGAACCGGACGATGAGCGCAACGCTGCACCGACCGGATAGTCCGAGTATGGAGCATGGCATTTGGCCATAGCATCCTTGGCGGCCTTGAAGAGGTCGGCACTCATTACCGTTCTTTTGTATAGGGTATGCCTGCGGCGCGGGGCGGGATCGCCTTTCCGATGAAGCCGGCAAGCAGAATCACGGTCAAAATGTAGGGCAGGGCTTGCATCAATTGCAGCGGCAACACGCCGACTACCGGCAGATCAACACCCTGATAACGGATCTCGATGGCCCCCAAAAAGCCGAACAGCAGACAGGCCCACATGGCGGCCACTGGGCGCCATTTGGCAAATATGAGCGCGGCAAGCGCGATGAAGCCGCGACCGGCGGTCATGTCTTTCACGAAACCGGCGGATACCCCAATCGACAGATAGGCACCTGCCAGGCCGCACAAAATTCCGCAGCAGATGACAGCCCGATACCGTGCCCAGCTGACCGAGATTCCTGCTGTGTCCACGGCAGCGGGGTTTTCGCCAACGGCTCTCAGGCGAAGACCGAAGCGTGTGCGAAACAGAACCCACCAGGTGATGGGCACCATAAGGAAAGCGACATACGCGATCAGATTGTGTCCCGAGATCAGCTCCTCATAGAGCATGCCGATAATCGGAATCTGTCCGAGAGTTTCGGCGAGTGGAAGTTCCAGCGGATTGAATCGTTGCTCCGATCCGAGTTGAGGGGTTCGTCCCCCCTGGTTGAACCAGGCATTGCCTAAAAGCGCGGCCGCACCGGCTGCGATGAAGTTGATCGCGACACCTGACACGATCTGATTGCCGCGATTGGTGATGGAGGCGAAGCCGTGAATGAGAGCCAGCCCAACGGACACCATGATGCCGGCGCCTATGCCCAGCCAGGCCGAGCCGGTCACCGCGGCCGCGGCGGCGGCGGCAAAGGCACCGCCGAGCATCTTTCCTTCAAGTCCAATATCAACAATGCCGGAGCGCTCTGAATAGAGCCCGGCCAAACAGGCCAGCAGCAGCGGCACCGCCGAGCGGACCGTCAAGTCAAGAAGCTGAACCAGCGTTTCCAAGTCAGACCTCGATGATTGAATTGAAGCTGCCGAAGATCAGCCTCTTGCCGTCAAACGGCATCTCCATATCGCGCATGCGCTCGTCCTGCATGGCCGCAGCCATTCCTTTCTCGCAATCTTCCTTGGAGCGCCATTCGGCCCAGCCGAGAACGATCGACTCGTTGTCTCGCGCCTGAACCGCCTTGGTGAAGGAGGTCGTTTCACCATCAGGAATGTCATCACCCCAGCATTCGGTGTAGCGCTGGCACCCTTGCGCACGAATGATCTCGGCGAAGATGGAGGCGTGGCGGATATAGGCCTCCTTGTTGGCGTTCGGCACGGCGCAGCAAAAGGCATTTACATACATTAGTTAGCCCCACTTTCTCTCATGCCGTTTCCTGACGCGCTGCTGTTCCGGGGGATGGCATCCGCATGAAAAGACGCGAAAGTGCGGGGCGGAACATATACTCCATCGCCCCGGCGAACAGGATCACCAGCCCCTGGATCATGACGATCATATCACGCGTGATGTTGGGCATGTCGAAGGCCAGTTCGGCACCGCCCTGATAGAGCGCCCCGAACAGAATGGCAGCGGGGACGATTCCGGCCGGATGAGAGCGGCCCATCAAAGCAACGGCGATGCCCACGAAACCGGCACCTTCGACAAAATCGAGCTGCAGGCGTCCCTGGTCGCCCATCACTGGATTGAGCGCCATCATTCCCGCAAGAGCGCCGGAGATCATCATGGTCATCACGATGATGCGCACATCCCGCATCCCGGCATAATTGGCGGCGCGAGGGCTGATCCCCAACGTGCGCACTTCATAGCCAAAACGTGTTCGCCAGATCAGAAGCCACACGAGCAAAGCCATCACGAGCGCCAGCAGGAAAACGATGTTGAGTGGTGACGAGCCGACATCGACACCAAACGGGTTGAACAGCCAGTCAAGCTTCGGTATCTGCGCACCTGTCTCGAAGTCACGCGAGCGCGGGCCAAGCGTCGGGCTTTTCTGCAAATAGCCCGTGAGCAGATAGACCATCAGGGCGGATGCGATGAAGTTGAACATGATCGTAGTGATCACGATGTGGCTGCCACGCGTGGCCTGCAGCACGGCGGGGACATAGGCCCAGGCGGCCCCGAACAGGGCAGCGCCCAACACGGCAAGCGGAAAGGTCAGCCACCAGGGCAGCACTGTGTCCAGCGACAGGGCAATGAGTGCAACACCAAGACCGCCAATATAGGCCTGGCCCTCACCGCCAATATTGAACAGCCCGCCGTGAAAGGCCACGGCGACGGCAAGACCAGTGAAGATGAAAGTGGTGGCATAGAACAGTGTGAAGCCGAGATTGTAACCGCCACCAAACGCGCCGCGCACCAACAGATAGGCTGCCTGAAACGGGTTCTCTCCCACAAACAGGACCACCAGCCCGGATATGACAAACGCCACCGCCACATTGATCAGCGGCATCAGTCCATAGTCGACCCAGCGCGGGAGTGGATTGGTCATGATGCGGTTTCGTTTGCCTCCCGTCTGCTTGAAACGGAGTTGTGCTGATAGGTCGGCCAGTCTGGCTTGTAAGCATCGTTGGCTTCGTTACCCCAATACGACCAGCCATCCCGCGTTCCCCGAGCAAACAGCTCGAGATATGGTCCCGGTGAGCAGGCCTCGATGATTTCATATTGCTCGTCCGGTTTGCGAGAATGCTCCCGTTTGCGAGATGCCATAAAGTTCACCTGACGTCGCCCTGGAGCAAGGGTTCGGGCACCCTTTCCCTTGACCCCGAACAGAATCATTTCTGTCACATTGCGAAAGTAAAACCCGACACCACGACCGTCAGAACCACCATCTTTGCGGATCTTGTGCCAGATCAAATTGCTTTTGTAGGTGAAACCCCAAGCGTCCATGACCTTGAGAGCTTCGGGTAGCAATGCATTGGGTGTCCACAAATACAGATGCGCGGTCGACTCCGTGACGTCGCTAACGGGCAACTCGCAGATGTTGTCCAGGGTCATCGTTTCATAGCGGCTCAGTCTGCGATGCTCCGGCGCCATTTTTCCCGTACGATTTGTGAAGCGCCAGGGTGGATCCGCCAAGATTGTCGAGAATTTTCTGCCACGCACCCGGCTGGCAAAATCCAACATCGTGTCCAAATTGCTATCGGTCATCAATGTAGGCCCCCGATGTGATGCCGAACACTAGGACAGGGCAGCCACCAGCGCCACCACCTTGAATCTTAGGATACAGTTTTTCTGTATGCGTCGTGGCCTTCCCATAGGTTGTCTTTGATCTACCGACTTCTCCTAAAACGGTTTCAAGAGATGTATCGCGCGTGACAATGATGCCGACATCGATGACCCGAAGATCGTAGAGCAAACGAAAATAGTTTAAGTCGCGATCGAAAAATGGGTCCTTGTTGTTCCATTCAACTTCCAGCGCCACCTTATCCTTGTAACAGTCGATCTTGTGGGTAGGGGAAGGGTTGGGCATGCCATCCACGGTGATTTCCGTGTCGAAGCCTGTTTCCACCCAACCCAGAGCACCAAGTTTCTCATCAATGTAACGAGAAATCTTGGACTTGTTTCCGCCGCCCTTCGCAACAAAGCTGTGCTTCAGATCAAAATTGCCAAGAACCGTCAGGATCTCATCGAATTTTGATTGGTGTACAGAGGCGAGAATGGCGATAGCATTTCGCCAATCAAAGACAGAAAATTTTCCGGCAATTTCGGCGGGCAGATCGCTTGCATCTCTCAATGAATCACTCCGTCAGCCGCTGACCCCATAAGATCAGCAGATGAGACCACCTTGCAATAGTCGCCATCCAGGATCGCAAGCGTCAAGTCATGAACTTGATCAGCCGTCCAGCGATTGCCTTTGCGGTCAAGGACATCAACGCAGATGACGCAGTCTTCAGGCAGAAAGACCAGAAAGCCCAGATTGCCCGCCATGCGCACGGTGGACTCGACGCATTGGTGAAGATGCACACCGCAGACGATCAAATCCGAGGACCCAAACTCTTCCAGAACTTGCATCAAATCAGTTCCGATGAAGGCATTGTTGGTTTGCTTGTCGATGATCGGCTCGTGTTGCAGAGGTGCGAGCTGCGGCTTGAACTCATGCGTGGCTTTGCCTGGCGCGTAGGGCGAGTCCGGATCAAGCGAATTGTCACGTACATGAACCACCGGATTACCAAGGTCACGCCAATGGGTGAGCAATCTCGCCATATTGGCTTCAGCGTCATGCTGTCCGCGCGTCCCGTAACGCGGATCATCAAGCGCCTTTTGCATGTCGATGATGACGAGAGTGGCGCTCACGACTTTGCCTCCAGCTGCAGCTGCCCGGTCACCTCGTTGAGCGCAAAGAACGGATTATGCGCAACCTCCCACAAATGCCCATCGGGGTCAGCGAAGTAGCCGGAATAGCCGCCCCAGAAAACGGATTGGGGTTGCTTTTGTGCCGATGCTCCGGTGCCGAGTGCCTTGTTGAAGAAGGCATCAACGGCCGCGCGCGAGGGTAAGTTGATCGCAAGTGTAACGCCGCGAAACCCGGCCGGAATGTTTTCGACTTCCGCATCCTCAGCCAGCGCGCTGCGGCCATACAGGCCAAGCACCACGCTGTGACCTTGCAGAAAGGTCACGCTGTCTTGCGAGGCAGTGGTGTTGACCCAACCAAGCCCTTCATAGAAGCGGGTGGAGACGGGAAGATCATCCACGCCCAGCGTTACAATCGAGATGTTGGCGGTCATTGGCGTCTCGCTGATCAAGATGAAGTTGAACCTGCGCTGTTCAGCATGGGCCAACCGCTTGTTGACACTCAAGCGCAAAGTGCTGCGCGCTTGCAATCGGCTCGCTTTGTCGGCAGATCAATGCGCGCTCTGGTGATGGAGGAGGAAAGTTCATGGATATTCTGTTGCAGGTGTTCTTGCCGCTGTCGCTGGCATTCATCATGTTCTCACTGGGTCTGGGCCTGACATTGGCTGACTTTTCTCGTGTCGCGAAATTTCCGAAAGCCTTTGCGATCGGTGCGATTTCTCAGGTTGTGCTGCTGCCGCTCATCACGCTTTGTTTGATCCTGGCCTTCGGATTGACGGGTGAGTTGGCGGTGGGCGTCATGATCCTGTCGTTCTGCCCTGGCGGTGTGACCTCCAACATTATGACGAAGTTCGCCGGAGGGGCGCTGGCTCTTTCCATCACGCTGACCGCGGTGGTCTCTCTTTTGGCGGTTTTCACGGTTCCGATATTCGTCTCCTGGTCGGCAGACTTTTTCATGGGTGCAGATGCTCCACCCATCAATGTGACCACGCTTGCGATTTCGATGTTCTTGATCACGGCGGTGCCCGTGGCCATTGGCGTTGCGCTGCGCCGCATGTTCTCGGCAACCATCATTTGTATAGAACCGGCCATCTCGCGTATCGCCAGCATTCTTTTCATCATCATTGTGGTGGGAGCGCTTGCCGCAAACTGGACGCTGTTCATAGAAAATGTCGTGGTTCTTGGGCCGCTCTTGATCGTGCTCAATATCGTATTGGTGCTGCTCGGCTTTGGTCTCGGCACAGTTGCTGGGCTCGATGTCACAGAACGCGCCACTGTCGCCATTGAGACAGGCGTTCAAAACTCAACCCTTGGCATTACGGTTGGCAGTCTGATCGTGGAGACGCTGAACGGTCTTCCACCTTTCAGCCTGCCGTCCGGCGTTTACGGCATCACCATGTATTTCGTGACGCTGCCCTTCCTGTTCTGGATGCGCAGCAAGACACGCCGGAAGAATTAGCCACGCCAGCTGCCATCTTTCCACATCTGCGAAAGCGCTTCGCGATAGTTCGGGAAGGCATAGGTCATGGCGAGTTCAGTTTTGGATTTCGCATTGCTGACCCGCTTGTTCTCGCCATAGAAGCTGCGGGCCATGGGCGAAAGTTCGGCGGTATCAAAGTCGATCTCCGGCGGTGGCTCCTTGCCCATCAGCTCATGCGCAAATGCCACGACGTCCTGCGGTGGAGCGGGTTCATTATCGGTGACGTTAAAGGTGCCGCTGGCATGTCGTTGCGCGGCCGACAGAGTTGCCGTTGCGATGTCGCTCACATGGATACGATTGAACACCTGGCCATGCTTGACGAGCCGTCGGGCCTTTCCTTTTTGCGCTGACATCAAAGCGTTGCGACCAGGGCCATAGATGCCTGACAGGCGAAAAATCGAAAGTGGAACTCCGGCGACCGCAGCGACTTTGCGCCACTCATTCTCTGTGCGTACGCGTTGCCGGGAGCGTTCAGAAACCGGCTTTGCCGGCGTGGCTTCATCGATCCATGCCCCGTCATGATTGCCATAGACACCAACTGTCGAAAGATAACAGACCCAGCGCAGATTTGGTGCCATCTCCTTCAGTCTGGCGCCAGCGAAACTGCGCAAGACCGGGTCCACTACATCATGGTCATCCTTCTCCTGGCGCGGAGGGGCAATCGAGATGATGAGATGCGAACACATGCTAAGCTGAGTTCGGAGCGCGTCATTGAGTGTCGATCCATCAAAGAACACCGGTTCGATTTCCAATGCTTGCAGCTCGGAAAATCTGTCCGGGTCTCGGGTGGTCCCGATCACTCGCGCTCCGTCGCGCGCAAAGGCATGTGCGATAAACCGGCCGGAAAAGCCTGCGCCCATGATAAGGACATCCGCACCAGCCAAAGAGTGAAGCGCGTTTGGTGTTGATACGGTCAAACTATGTGCTCCAGTTCTTGTCGAGCCCAATCAGCAGCGTCCGCCAACACCGGATCGTCATGTCCGCGATGGGCTTCGACCTTGGGCAGCAGCGAAGCGTCGCCGGAATTGCCCGCGGCGATGAGGCAATTGCGGATAAAGCGGTTGCGACCTATGCGCTTTACAGGAGATCCTGAAAATCGTATTCGAAAACCCTCATCATCCAGCTTCAAAAGGTCGCGAAGTGGCGGTGCATGGGTCTCCGCCCTTTGCTTCAACTTCGCTTCGCGGGCCTCATTGGCAAATTTGTTCCAGGGGCAGACCGCAAGGCAATCATCACATCCAAAGATCCGGTTTCCCATGGCTTTGCGAAACTCGATCGGGATTGGCCCCTTGTTCTCGATCGTCAGATACGAAATGCAGCGCCTCGCATCGAGCTGATAGGGGGCTGGAAAAGCACTGGTCGGACAGATGTCGAGACAGGCACGACAGGAGCCGCAATGGTCCGCAGCCTCCTCGTCAGCGTGCAGGTCAAGACTGGTGAAGATCGACCCCAGAAACAGCCATGAACCGAAGTTACGCGAAACGAGATTTGTGTGCTTGCCCTGCCAGCCGAGGCCCGCGCGCGCCGCTATTGGTTTCTCCATCACCGGTGCTGTGTCGACAAACACCTTCACGTCCCCGTCAAGGCCAAGCGTGTTGGCTTTTGACAGAATCTTGGCAGAAAGCGTCTTCAACCTGCCCTTGATCACATCATGATAATCTCGGTTGCGCGCATAGACGGAAATGCAACCACGGTCTGAGCGCTCAAGGGTGGCAAGCGGGTCGCAGTCAGGGCCGTAATTCATGCCAAGCATGATGATGGACCGGCAATCGGGCCACAATGTTGTCGGGTCGCAGCGACGCGCCAGCGTCTCTTCCATCCAGCTCATAGAACCGTGATGGCCTCTTTCGACGAACAGTTTCAGTCTTACGGCAGCGTCATCAAAACCGGTTGGCGTCGCGATACCGAGCGCATCAAAGCCCAGCGACCTGGCCTCCCTTTCAAGATGGAGTCGAAGTTTGACGGTCCTGGTCAAAAGTCGAGGTCAGCGTAGTGAGAGACGGGCGGAATGCCGCGTGCCCGGTCAGCCAAAAGCGGGCGAAAACTGGGCCGTGACTTGATGCGGGCATACCAGTCTTTCAAGGCTTCCGCGCTGTCCCACTTCACTTCGCCCAAATAGTCCAGCACGGACAAGGATGCGGCAACGGCAAGGTCTGCTTGCGTCAATCGACTGCCGGCAAGCCAATTGCGTTGCGATGCCAACCAACCCAGATAATCGAGATGATATTTGATATTGGTGCGTGCCGCGCGCAGGGCCTGACTGTCCGGTGCACCGCCGCCCGCGCCGCGCGGCATCATGCGTTTTGTGACTAGTTCATTGACTGCGTAGCGCGTTACCTCACTTTCCAGCTTCATCAGCGCCCAGTCTATCAGGCGTCGCATTTCCGCGCGGCCCGCAGCGTCCTCAGGAAACAACCGCCGATCCCGCTTCATGGCGCCATGTGTTTCATCCAGATACTCCCCGATGGGCTGCGCTCCGATGACATGGGTGTGCTCATCGATGAGCACGGGCAAAGTGGCTGCTGGATTAATGTCCAGGAACTCTGCGCGCCGCTCCCACAGGCGTTCTTCGGTGAGTTCGACGTCGAGACCATACTCAACCATCATCAAGCGTACGGCGCGCGACCCGGCATGCAATGTGGCGTGGTAGAGTTGTGTCATGTCATGCCCGCAGTTGCCTGCGCTGCGGCCCCTGCGCAATGGCGTGTTGGTTTGAAGTCTCACCAAACCCTTCTATAGGTGCCGCCCATTATGGCGGCAAGTCAGCCGATTCGCAGCGGATACGCCCATGAGCATCGAACAGATCCTCGTTTTGGCCATCGTGCAGGGACTGACGGAGTTTCTGCCCGTCTCCTCGTCGGGGCATCTCATCCTGATTCCCGCTTTCACAGGATGGCAGGATCAGGGCATCGTGACCGATGTCATGGTGCATATCGGGTCGCTCTTTGCGGTTCTCGCCTATTTCTGGCGCGATGTCATTCAACTCGCCATCGGAAGTATCGAGCTGGTCAGAGGGCAAAAGACGCAGCGGTCTCGCATGGCGCTCTACATTGCGCTGGCAACGATACCCGCACTGATATTTGGCGCTGTCTTGAAGTTCTCCGGCATTTCAGATGCGATCCGCGGGGTTGAAGTTGTCGCTTTTGGAGCGATTTTTTTCGGGGTTCTCCTTTACGTTGCGGATGTGGTGGGCAAGCGCGTCAAATCCATGGAAGACATGACGCTGGCCCCCGCTTTGATCATCGGCGTTGCACAGGCGGTCGCGCTAATTCCCGGCACGAGCCGCTCGGGAATCACAATCACGGCGGCACGGTTTCTTGGCTTCGAACGGGGGGAGGCCGCGCGCTTTTCCTTTCTGCTTGGCATTCCGGCGATCACGGCGGCAGGTCTGTTCACAGCGCTGGAAGCGTATCAGCAGGGGGGGGGTGTTCCGGCTGATGCTCTTTGGGCAGCTTTCTTCACCTTTTTTGCCGCACTGGCAGCGATCGCGATCCTGATGGCGGTCGTCAAGCGCACATCGTTTCTGGTTTTTGTGATCTACCGAATCGTCTTGGGGTTGCTTCTGTTTGCAATGCTCTACGATTGGTTCCCGGGCCTGTTGCCATCTTTGTCGTGAGGCGCTTTGGTGGCATTGCCCTGTTTTTTGATCCGCAGGTGACATCCTTTCAATGACCGAAATCAGTTCGATCAGTGGAGACATTCAGGCGAGCCTCCTTTCGCAGGCGTTGCCCTATATGCAGGCCTATGCCGGCAAACGCGTTGTCATAAAATTCGGCGGGCACGCCATGGGTGATGCTGCGCTGGGTCGTGCTTTTGCACGAGATGTTGCACTGTTGCGCCAGTCCGGTGTTCAGCCTGTAGTCGTGCATGGTGGCGGGCCACAGATCGGCGCCATGCTCAAGCGGATGGGCATTGAAAGCAAGTTCAAGGGCGGCATGAGAGTAACTGACAAGGCCACGGTAGAAATCGTGGAAATGGTGCTCGCGGGATCCATCAACAAAGGTATCGTGGCTGATTTCAATGCGGAGGGTGCGCGCGCCATCGGCCTGTGCGGCAAGGATGGCAACATGCTGCGTGCCCGCAAGATGCAGCGCAGCGTTCGTGACCCTGACAGCAGGATTGAAGAGATCGTCGATCTGGGGTTTGTCGGCGAACCGGTTCGGGTCAATCCCGCCGTCATCGATACCGTTGCAGAGGCGGGTCTGATCCCCGTTATCGCGCCGGTTGCCTATGGCGATGATGGTGAAACCTACAATGTAAACGCCGACACTTTCACAGGTGCAATCGCGGGCGCGATGGATGCCGATCGATTGCTGTTCCTGACCGATGTCCCGGGTGTGCTCGACAAGGATGGAGCGCTCATCGAAGCTCTCACGGTTTCACAAGCACTTGCGCTCATCTCCGACGGCACAATATCCGGTGGGATGATCCCCAAGGTTGAAACCTGCATTGACGCGATAGAACGCGGTGTCGAAGCTGTGGTCATCGTCAACGGTAAGGTCCCGCATTCCGTGCTGTTGGAACTGTTCACCCGCCACGGCGCGGGAACCATGATCAAGCGCGATGACTGATCACACGATTGAGGATTTACTCGCAGCGTTTGGCGGGGTCACCGAATGGGTGTTTGACCTCGACAACACGCTGTATCCGCGACACAGCGATCTGTTCGCCCAGATTGACTGGAAGATGACAGATTATGTCTCGGACTTGCTCGATCTGCCGAAGGACGAGGCGCGAAAGCTTCAGAAGGCGATGTACCGCGAATATGGCACGACCTTGCGCGGCCTCATGGAGCGTTATCATGTCGACCCGCATGACTTTCTGGAAAAGGTGCATGATATCGACTATTCGCCAGTCGAGCCAAACCCGGCGCTGGGTGAGTTGATCGCCGCGCTGCCCGGCCGCAAGCACATTTTCACAAATGGCGATGTTCTCCATGCCCGGCGCACAACGCAGCGTCTTGGCATCAGCCAACACTTCGACGGCTGGTTCGATATCGTTGCATCTGACCTCGTGCCCAAACCCGCTGAACCACCCTATCACAAGTTTCTCCAGACTCATGCGGTTGATCCGGCACAAGCGGTGATGTTTGAAGACATGCCGCGTAATCTCGACGTTCCACGCAAATTGGGCATGTGTACTGTTCTCGTTTTGCCGATGTACGGATCGCACCACTCAGCGGAGAGCTGGGAGCACGAGCGGGCAGGAGACGCATCCATCGACTTTGCAACCGATCATCTGGACACGTTTTTGGCCGATGTGCTCGAAGCGTTAGAGAATGCTGCGTAGCTCTTCGAGTTTTTCGTTAACCAGCCAGCCATAGTAATTTTCCTGCGGCCATTGCACCTCCTGACCTTGGGCAAGGCGCTTGTCGTTCCTTTCCTTCAAGGACTGTGCACGCACAGTCACATTGCCGAGATTGTAAAGAGTAGCTGTGATCCCGGGATTTTCTGAAATGTCAAAACCGGTGATCTCGCGATAACTGTCTATGGCATGGCGAAGCACAGCGGCCATGTAGATCAGCGTTGAATCCGGTTCCATGATGGTGTTGTAGATCTGCGGCGCGCGTCGTACCGAGAGCTGCGGTTCACGACGCAGTTTTGAGCGTACAAGGTCGTTCACTTTCAGTGCTGTTAGCGGGTTGAGCTGGCCCAACCCGAACGTCTGTCCAGCGTACAGCGGTTGGAAGAACACGCGACCGAAACGATCATTGGGGAAGGGTTGCCCGTCAACGGTCTTGCCACGAAACTGGGTGTCCCAAATGTGTTCGCGGCACGTCCATCGGTCATAGTTCAACCGGTGTTGCCTGCATGTACGAAACTGTGATCGGGCGATGAACTGCTCCACCGGTTCGCCGTCATGTTCAAACGACAAATCCTGACCCAGATAGGCAAGCGCCTTCACGTAGTAGCTTTGCAGCCGGTCCTTGGCGTCGACATTGTAGGTGTGTTCACCGACCAGAGCACCAACAATATGGATAGGGTCGATCGCGAATGTCTTGGCCGCGTTCTTGATCTTGCTGACCAATTTGCGATCTCTCGCCAAAAGATCACGGATCTTCTCATATTTGCGCTCAAAGCCGATACGCTTGCTGCGCTTTACTGAGCCTGACGGGATTTTGGGTTGTTCCGCGTTGCGGTTGCCAGGCGGCACCAACGACGCTGCCGTCGCCGTTCCAAGCGACAGCAGCGAAAAGATCAAAAACACAGGCAGCAATCGGATCATCCGGCGTGGATAGGTCACCCGCCGCGCCTGTGCAACCGGTTTTCAGATTACAGAATGTAGCGAGACAAATCCGTATTCTTGGCCAGGTCTCCGACATTGGCGCGCACGAATTCCGCATCAATGGTGAGCGTCTCACCACCACGATCGGCCGCGTCAAAAGAGATTTCCTCAAGCACTTTTTCCATCACGGTTTGCAGACGACGTGCACCGATATTTTCAACGGAGGCGTTGAGCTCAACCGCAACATCCGCCAGAGCATCGATGGCATCTTCGCTGAAATCGAGCGTCAGATCCTCGGTGCCCATCAGCGCGACATATTGCTTAATAAGGCTTGCTTCTGTATCGGTGAGAATACGCACAAAGTCTTCCTTGGTGAGCGCGCGCAGTTCGACGCGGATCGGCAGGCGCCCTTGCAGTTCCGGCAGAAGATCGGACGGTTTCGCCACATGAAAGGCGCCGGATGCGACAAACAATATGTGGTCGGTCTTTACTGGACCATGTTTGGTCGCAACGGTCGTACCCTCGACAAGCGGCAGCAAGTCGCGCTGCACACCTTCGCGAGACACAGACCCGCCACGGACATTCTCGGAGATGGCAATCTTATCGATCTCGTCGAGAAAAACGATGCCATTGTTTTCAACGGCGCGAACTGCCTCTTCCACGACCTGTTCATCGTCGAGCAGCTTGTCGCTTTCCTCGGCAATCAGGATTTCATAGCTTTCCTTTACCGTTGTCTTACGCTTCTTCGTGCGCCCACCGGTCATTTTGGACATCATTTCGCCAAGGTCGATCATGCCAACATTGGCGCCGGGCATGCCAGGTATCTCGAAACCGCCCATCGGATTTCCTGAGTCGGCGACTTCGATTTCGATATCCTTGTCATCGAGTTCACCTTCACGCAGCTTTTTGATGAAACTCGCTCGCGTGCCGGGTGACGCGTTGGCACCGACCAGCGCATCCAGCACACGATCTTCCGCCGCGATATGCGCCTTTGCCTTAACTTCCTCGCGTTTCCTTTCGCGAACCAGCCCAATGCCGATTTCAACGAGATCACGAATGATCTGTTCGACATCGCGACCCACATAACCGACCTCGGTGAACTTGGTGGCTTCAACCTTCACAAAGGGAGCGCCGGCAAGTTTCGCGAGGCGCCGCGAGATCTCCGTCTTGCCGACACCGGTTGGTCCGATCATGAGGATATTTTTCGGCATCACCTCTTCTTTCATGGGTGATTCCAGCTGCTGGCGACGCCAGCGGTTGCGCATGGCAACGGCGACAGCGCGTTTGGCGTCTTTCTGTCCGATAATGTAGCGGTCGAGTTCGGATACGATCTCGCGGGGAGAGAAATTGGTCATGCAGTTACTCGTATTGATTTTCGCGATTGCGACTTTCGCTGTTAGATAGGAAGCCGAAACGAGATTGCGAAACCGGTCGATGTCAAAACCAGCTCTGCGCACTTTGTGGATCATCGGTGGCGCCAACGGAGTTGGCAAAACTCGCTATGCGCGAGAGCATATACAGCAAGTCACGGGATCAAGGCGTTTTGTCAATCTGGACGAAATCGCGCGTGGATTGTCGCCCTTTGATCCTGTGGCAGAACAGGTTGCAGCGGCGCGCATCGTGCTTTCTCGCTTGAATGATTTCATCGAAGGCCGTCACCTCAATGGCAATCCTGTAGTAACCCTTGAGACCACACTCTCAGGCAGGACATATCTTCAACTCATCGCGAGGGCTCGGCGCTTCGGTGCTAGGGTCAATTTGCTATACTTTGCCGTCGCGAATGCATCGATTTGCGTCGAGCGGGTGAAGAGGCGTGTGGCGGAAGGCGGTCACCATGTCGCAGAAGAGGACATACATCGCCGGTTTGACCGCTCGGTTGCCAATTTTCATGCCTATGCCGCGCTCAGCAGTCATTGGCGGGTCTTTGATAACAATGACAGCACACCTCGATCAGTTGCCGAGGGCGTTGGTAGCATTGGTCACCATCTCAGTGACGCCCTTGAGGACTTGCCCCAAGCGTTGACAGACCAACTCAAAGAAATGAATACCCCGGCGTAGCGATCAGCCGTCAGCATCAAGCGTTTCAACAATCAGATTGTGATTGGTGAACACGCAGATATCGGCAGCGATGGTCATGGCTTTCTTCGCGATGGTTTCGGCGTCTGCCTCGGTGTCCTGCAAGGCGCGGGCTGCAGCGAGTGCGTAGTTTCCGCCTGAACCAATGGCCATGATTCCCTCTTCGGGCTCAAACACATCACCAACGCCCGTGATGCACAGAGAGACATCCTTGTCGGAAACCAGCATCATGGCTTCAAGGCGCCTCAAATAGCGGTCAGTCCGCCAGTCCTTCGCCATTTCCACGCAGGCGCGCATCAACTGTCCGGAATATTGCTCCAGCTTTGCTTCCAGACGCTCCAGCAGTGTGAAAGCGTCAGCGGTTGACCCGGCAAAACCACAAATCACATCGCCCTTGCCGAGACGTCGCACCTTGCGCGAGTTCGATTTCATGACGGTGTTGCCCATCGAGGCCTGACCGTCACCGGCGATGACGACCTTGCCGCCCTTGCGCACCATGATGATTGTGGTGGCATGGACCTTTGGCGGCCAGCCCTGTTCGGATTCGTTCACTTGTTTGCTCCAACACGATATATCGGCCACCTCCGTCAGAAGTGGGCTCATTTGCGCTGTATGTATGGCGCGTTGGTGCGATTGCAAATCGGCGTGTTTTCACGAGGTCGCAAGCCTGATAGGGAACAGCGAAACGCCGAACAACTCTCGCAACGCCGCAATGTCACGCCAAGCCAAGATCGACCGCAAAACGAACGAGACCGATATTTCGATCGCGCTGGATATCGATGGCACGGGTGCTTTCGATATCCAGACCGGCGTAGGGTTTTTCGATCATATGCTGGAACAGCTTTCCAAGCACTCACTGATGGATGTTTCAGTGAAAGCCGATGGCGATCTGCACATTGATGATCACCACACAGTGGAGGATTGCGGATGGGCTCTGGGGCAGGCTTTGAACGTTGCCTTGGGGGAACGGCGCGGCATTCGTCGCTATGGTCAATGTGCTTTGGCCATGGATGAAGCGTTGACGGATTGTGCCGTCGACGTGTCAGGACGTCCATTTTTGGTTTTCAATGTCAGTTTTCCGCGTCAGAAGGTCGGTCAGTTTGACACGGAGTTGGTTCGCGAGTTTTTCCAGGCTTTCTCGCAGGGCGCGCGGCTCACTTTGCACATAAACAATCGCCATGGCGACAATGCTCACCACATTGCAGAGACGTGCTTCAAGGCAGTGGCGCGCGCTCTTCGCCAGGCTGTGGAGACCGATCCTCGACTGGGTGATGCGGTGCCGTCCACCAAGGGCACGTTGAGTGACTGACCGGTGTTGCACACGATCCATGTGAGACCTGAACTGAAGGGTGAGGCGCGCGAGCAAAATGCCGTTGCCATCCCCGAAGCGACCGCAAAATGGGCGCTCATCTTTCCACCCTTCTGGTTGATCAAACATGGTCTTATGCTCGAACTTCTGGGCTATGGATTGATTACCCTCGTTGTGCTGATCGTGTTGTTCACGCCGCTCGCACCCACGGCTCTGTTTCTTGGCGGACTGCCAGCGCTCTATCTGTTCTTGGAAGGCCACCAGCTGCGCCGAGACGCGCTAGAGCGCCGCGGCTATTTGATGGTTGATGTTGTGGACGCCCTGGATGAAGAGGTGGCTTTGATGAAGCATTTCGACGCGCATGATGCTTCGCAGGAAGACAGGTCCATCAAGATCTCAACGCCGCTTCGTCGTGCCCCATCATTGCGCGGCAATGACGATCTGTCGTTCGGCTTAATGGGTGATCCTGAACGATGACCATGCGCGTTGCCATCATTGACTACGGGTCGGGAAATCTTCGCTCTGCCGTCAAGGCATTTCAAAGAAGCGCATGTGAAAGCGGTGCGGACGCCGACATCGAACTGACATCGGACTCAGATGTGGTGAGTAGGTCAGATCGTATCGTCCTGCCGGGGGTGGGAGCCTTTGCCGATTGTCGTGCAGGTCTCGATGCAGTGCCCGGCATGGTGGAAGCGCTGCAGAGCCGTGTCGTCGAGCAAGGCATCCCGTTTCTGGGAATCTGCGTGGGTATGCAACTGATGGCCGATCGCGGCCTGGAAAAGGAGACGACAGACGGCTTTGGCTGGATCGCTGGTGACGTGGTGATGATGCAGCCAGTTGATGTGTCGCTGAAAATCCCACAGATCGGATGGAACACGATTTACCCCACCGGCAAGCACCCACTCCTGAATGGCATTGAGACAGGCGATGACGGTCTTCATGCCTATTTCGTGCATTCCTATCATCTGGCTGCACGCAACCCAGACGAAGTCATCGCCACAACCCATTACGGCATGCCGGTCACCGCAATCGTCGCGCGCGACAATATGGTCGGTACGCAGTTCCACCCGGAGAAAAGCCAGAAACTTGGCCTGTCTCTCATCGCAAACTTTCTTGACTGGTCCCCATGATCCTTTTTCCTGCAATCGATCTGAAGGGTGGCGAATGCGTGCGCCTGAAACTGGGTGATATGGCGCAAGCCACCGTCTATAATTCCGACCCGGCCGCACAGGCTCGGGAGTTTGAACGACAGGGTTTCAACTGGCTCCATGTGGTGGACCTTGACGGTGCGTTTGCGGGGCAAGCCATCAACGGTGCGGCAGTGGAGGCCATCCTTTCGGTGATTGATTTGCCGGTTCAGCTTGGTGGTGGCATCCGTACCCTCGATCACATCGCGTATTGGCTCGAAAAGGGTGTGAAACGTGTCATTCTCGGCACGATTGCCGTGCGTGATCCAGATCTGGTGATCGAGGCCTGCGAGAGATTTCCAAATCGCGTTGCTGTCGGCATCGACGCCAAGGATGGCAAGGTGGCTGTTGAAGGCTGGGCGGAAACATCATCGCTCAGCGCGATTGATCTTGCCGGCCGCTTTGCGAAGGCCGGCGTTGCGGCGATAATCTATACCGACATTGATCGTGATGGTGTTCTCAAAGGCATCAATTGGGAGGCAACGCTTGACCTCGCGCGCGCAACGCCTATTCCCGTAATCGCATCAGGTGGGTTGGCCTCCATGGATGACATCGAGCGCATGACACTAGACGACGCCCAAATCCTGGAAGGCGCCATAACTGGTCGCGCTTTGTATGACGGGCGCATAGACCCCGCTTTGGCATTGGAGAGATTGCGGGGCGCCGCGTGACAGCCGAAGTCATCTCAAGCTGGATCGTCGAGACGTTTGATCATGTCGTGGCAAAGGGTGCCTGGGGCGAGACCAGCTTTTTCGTGAATCCGGGCAGGGCGCTGCCTTCAGGTGCCTATTTTGCAACTATAAAACAAAAGGATGGCGACAATGATCGCGCTTCAGCGCTGGATCGTGAGGCTGTCTATCGACTGAACTTCGGACCGGGTCGGAGAGCTTTTGAGGAACTGTTCGGCAGTCCGCCCGCGCGGCCTGGTAAGGGAAAGATCATTGAAGGTGACTACGACTTCAAAGCGCTTGATGTGATCATGCCGCATCCAATCTATGGCTGGATGAGCTGGATGTGTGTGCTCAATCCCTCGCGAAGAACTTTCGAACTGTGTCAGCCCTTGCTGTATTTCGCTCATGCCAAGGCGTCAGCCGCAGCGGAAAAGCGATTGGGGCGGTGAGAACGAGATGTGAGGAGACTTCCAACGGATTCCGTGACTTCCTCCAAACCACAATGCTGTGATAGGAAAGCGCATGAACGTTCATCAGAAAGTATCCGCAAGGTCCTACACGGTCGATGAATTTCTCACGACTTTTGAGGGGGTTGAGGGCAAGCACGAGCTTGTGGACGGAGTTGTCTCCACCATGATGACGAATGTCACCTATTTCCATGCCGAGGTGACCAGCGCCCTTTGCGCTGCGTTGAGAGCGGGGTTACCCGATAATTTGACGGCCCTATCGAGTGATTTTGGTGTTTTGACAAAGGCTGGCGTCCGATATCCCGACGTTCTGGTACGGGAAAGGGATGGCGCAAACGAGATGACGACACAGCGTCCTTTGGTTATCGCGGAGATTCTGTCAAAGACGACGATGGCGCAGGATTTTGGTGAGAAGGCCAACGAGTATCGCGCGATAGACAGTCTTCAACATTATCTGATTTTTGAGCAAGCTGAACCGCGGATGTGGATGATCAATCGCGCGGAGGATGGTTGGACAGACGCGCAGCTCGTGGAAGGGATCGAGGCAGAGATCTCGCTCGATAAGCCGAAGCTGACCCTCGCCATGCGCAGCATCTATGGCGGCATCGTCTAAGCTTAATCCCCGTGCTGAAAACCCGCATCATACCCTGTCTGGATGTTAAGGACGGTCGCGTCGTCAAGGGCGTCAATTTCGTCGATCTCGTCGATGCAGGTGATCCGGTCGAGGCGGCGAAGGCCTATGACGCAGCCGGGGCTGATGAGTTGTGCTTCCTTGATATCACGGCCTCGTCTGACAATCGCGATACGATTTATGACGTTGTTGAGCGGACAGCCGAGGCTTGCTTCATGCCGGTAACGGTGGGCGGCGGTGTGCGCAGTGTCGAGGACGTGCGGAAGCTTTTGCTGGCTGGTGCCGACAAGGTTTCGTTCAATACGGCAGCCGTGAATGATCCGGATGTCATTGCACGCGCGGCCGACAAGTTCGGTAATCAGTGCATCGTTGCTTCAATCGACGCCAAGAAAGTCAGTCAGTCTGACGAAGCGGATCGGTTCGAAATTTTCACCCATGGCGGGCGCACGGCAACAGGCATTGATGCCGTGGAATTTGCTCAACTTATGGTGGCCAAAGGCGCTGGTGAAATTCTGTTAACCTCCATGGATCGAGACGGCACCAAGGACGGATACAACTTGCCGCTCACGCGGGCGATCAGCGATGCGGTGTCTGTCCCCGTTATTGCGTCGGGTGGAGCGGGCGCGCTGGAGCATCTTGTCGAAGCCGTGACCGAAGGTCATGCCGATGCAGTTTTGGCGGCTTCGATATTTCACTTTGGCACCTTTACCATCGCTCACGCCAAGGCGCATATGGCTGATGCCGGGATAGCTGTGCGCGAGAAGATCGACTGAGACCATCATGGCTGAATTTTCCTTGCAGGATCTTGAAAAGATCATAGCGAGCCGGGCCAGCAGCACGGATGGCTCGTCCTGGACGGCAAAGCTGGTCAGTTCCGGGGTCGAGAAGGCTGCTGAAAAGCTTGGGGAGGAGGCGGTAGAGACCGTCGTTGCCGCCATAGCGCGCGACAGGGATGGGTTGCGTGACGAGGCGGCAGACCTGCTCTACCACCTGCTTGTGGTTCTGCACATGAAAGGGGTTGCGCTTGGAGATGTGCTTGATGAGTTGCAACGACGTAGCGCGCAGTCCGGCGTCGCTGAGAAAGCATCTCGCGAGGCACTTTAAGCCATGGTGGTTGAAACCTCGCCCTATCTGAACTTTTCGATCGACGAATGGGCGACGTTTCGCGCTGATACCCCTCTGACGCTCACCGAAGAAGAAGTGTTGCGGTTGCGTTCGCTAAACGACCCGATCGATTTGGAGGAGGTGGAACGCATTTATCTGTCGCTGTCGCGATTGCTGGCGAGCCACGTTGAGTCTTCCATCAATCTGTTCAAGCAACGCGCCAAATTTCTAAATCTGCGCGGCCAGAAGACCCCCTTCATCATCGGTATCGCCGGCTCCGTTGCGGTCGGCAAGTCTACCACTGCACGCATCCTGAAAGAGCTGTTGTCGCGATGGCCCGCCAGTCCGAAGGTTGATTTGATCACAACGGATGGTTTCCTGTTTCCCAACGCCAAGCTGCGTGAACTTGAGCTGATGGACCGCAAAGGTTTTCCCGAGAGCTTTGATCGTCGCGCGATCTTGCGCTTTCTGTCCAAGATCAAGGCCGGTGATCAGCGTGTCACGGCACCGGTCTACTCCCATCTGGTCTATGATGTTGTGGAGGGTGAGGAGGTCGCAGTCGAAAGGCCGGATATTCTGATTTTTGAAGGCATCAATGTGCTTCAAACAAGTGAGTTGCCGAAGGATGGAGACTCTGTCCCTTTCGTGTCGGATTATTTCGATTTCTCAATCTACATCGATGCCGATGAGGCGGTGATCGAGAATTGGTATGTCGAGCGTTTCATGCGGTTGCGTGAGACGGCCTTCCGCGATCCAGCGTCATTCTTTCATCGCTATAGTGAGGTGTCGCAAGACACTGCTCTGGCCATTGCGCGGGATTTGTGGGAACGCATCAATCTGGCCAATCTGCACGAGAATATTCTGCCAACTCGGCAAAGAGCGGACCTTGTTCTGCACAAGGGCACCAACCATGCCGTCGACCGCGTGTCGCTGCGGCGGCTTTAACTAAAGCCTTGCCCTAAACCTCTTCGTGAAAGCGATCTGCTAACAGAGCGTCCAAAGCGTCAATCGCCTTCTGTGCATCCGGTCCCGATGTCTTCACATCTATGGAGCAGCCTTTGGAAGCCGCAAGCATCATCAGGTCCATGATGGAATCGCCATCAACCGTTTCGCCCTGATGCGAAACGGCCACCTCGACGTCGAACTGACGCACTGTCTCCACGAATTTGCGTGAAGCGCGGGCGTGAAGTCCTCGTGCATTGATAATGTTCAATCGCCGTGTGACGTTCTCGCTCATTTTCCGGCAAGCACCCGGCTGGCGATGTTGATATAACGCTTGCCGGACTCGGTGGCTTTCTCAAGGGCAACCTCCATCGGGTCAGCGACCCGTGAATCCGCCAGCTTGATCAGCATGGGCAGATTGATCCCGGCAACCACTTCAATCAAACCGGGCTCCATCACCGAGATGGAAAGATTGGACGGTGTTCCGCCGAACATGTCGGTGAGAATGATCGCCCCCCGCCCCGTATTGACCTTGCCAACGCAGTCGAGAATGTCTCTGCGCCTTTGTTCCATATCATCATCCGGCCCGATGGACACGGTTTCCAGCTGGGTTTGCGGTCCCACAACATGCTCTAAAGCGTGCTGGAACTCTTTGGCGAGCGAGCCGTGCGTAACGAGGACGAGTCCGATCATAGTGAGATTGTATGAGTGACCTTGGTCGCGGAAAGGGCGCGCAATCATCGCACGGTCCACAAGGCTTGCAACCAATTTCTGTTTCTTTCAAGCGCTGCTGTTCAACAGGGTAAAAATGCCGCCACCAGCAACTGACACAGAGCCCGATGTTAACGGGAAGAGCGCATCTGTGCCAGCGGAATGATCACGGTGAACACGGCGCCCGTGCCCTGATCCGCCGGTACATTGTTGGCGACAATGCGCCCACCATGCGCTTCAACGATTTGCTGTGAGATTGATAATCCAAGGCCGGAGTTTTTCCCAAAGGCATCGGCTCCGGGCCGATCCGTGTAGAAGCGTTCGAATATTCTCGATGTGTTTTCTGCAGGTATTCCGGGTCCATTGTCGGTCACGGTGATGACCGCCAACCGACCGCGTTGGGACAGGTCGAGTGTGATGCGTCCGCCAATCGAAGGGACGAAGCCGCGAGCATTTTCGACCAGATTGGTGATCACTTGGCCAAGACGCCCTTCATGACCCAGCACAACCCAATGCTGCTCGGATGCGGGAGCGGATACGGCGCCCGCTTCAATCGTTTTCCCGTGCAGTTGGAAAGTGATCTGCGGCACGTCGGCGAGCGTGTGTGATGCCATGTCTGCATAGGTCGCATGGATGGAACGCAACAGCATGAACAGATCGACAGGCCGCGTGTCCTCACGCGCTAATTCAGCATCCAGTCGTGACGCATCGGAAATATCAGATATGAGTCGGTTAAGACGTTCCACATCATCATTGATGATGCCGAGCAAGCGCTCACGTTGTTGATCGTTCTTGACAAGTGGCAGGGTCTCCACTGCGCTGCGCAGCGAGGTGAGGGGGTTCTTCAGTTCATGACTGACATCGGCGGCGAAGCTCTCAATGGCTTCAATGCGCGCGTAGAGCGCGTCCGTCATGTCGCGCAACGAGGCTGACAGCAAGCCTATCTCGTCTCTCCGTCCTGAGAAATCGGGAATTTCCTGGCGCGACTTTCCGCCCATACGCACACGCTCCGCCGCCGCGGAAAGACGCCGCAAGGGTCTGGCGATAGTTGACGCCAGCAGGATTGACAACAGCGCAGCCACCGCCACCGCAACGCCGAATGTGCGCAGGATCGCCAAGCGCTCTTCGCGGATGATGGAGTCGATATCGCCCGCTTCGGTCGACAACAGAAGTACACCCAGAACGGCGCGAAAGCGCTGCACGGGTACGGCGACAGATACAATAGTGTCACCCTGCGCCGTGCGTCGTGTCGCGGTGCCGGGTCCGCCCGTCAGAGCTGTCACCACCTCCGAGTAAACGGTGCCGTTCCCGTCAACGCTTTCTTCGTAGATGGGAAGGTCTGACCAGAAAAGCCATTCCTTTGTGTTCTCCCACCAACGCTCGAAGAACCAGTCCTCATTTCCCGAAAGCGGCGGCAGATCAAACCGCAGAATCTGCCCTCGCGAATACAGCCGCGCCGAGTCCAGAATGATCAATCCGTCTCGATCGTAAATGCGGGCGCGTGTGCGTGTTGGTGAGATGAGGCGGCGCAGAACCGGTGCGACGCGTTCGGGATTGATCGGAAAGTCCAGAGCGTCGAAATCGCTGGAGCCGGGAAAGGTGGACTGTCCGGCTTGCAGTTCCAGCAGGCGTTCAGGATCAAGTGTTATGGAGTCTGTTTGCACCTGGGCCTGTGCAGCAATTGCAGCCGCAATGATCTCGCCCTGAGTGAGGAGGCTTTCTTCGCGCGCTTCGATCAGCCCGTCGCGAAACTGGCTTAGAAACATGATGCCCGACAGCAGAACCGCCAGAGCTGCGATGTTCAAAAAAACAATACGCTGGGTAAGACTGCTGAACAGCGTGCGTGACGAGATGCGCGATATGCGTGTCAGAAAACCTGGTCGCGTCTTGCGAGGCGGCTTGGGCTCGCGAGTTGGGGGCGTTTTCCTTTGGTCGTATGCAGCGTCTTTGGAAGATGGTGCATGCTTGGCGCCTACACGCCCGCGGTCTTCTGAGCTGGAATCGCGGTCTGGCGCCGCTTCCCGCTTGACAGAAGAGGTGTCGGTTGAACTGTCGAAATAGGCAGTGTCTGCCAAAGTTAGCCTTCCCGGAAGCGGTACCCGACACCGTAGAGCGTCTCGATCATGTCGAAATCATCATCAACAGCCTTGAACTTCTTGCGCAGCCTTTTGATGTGGCTGTCGATGGTGCGGTCATCAACATAGACCTGGTCATCATAGGCCGCATCCATCAGTGAGTCGCGTGATTTCACCACACCGGGGCGTTGTGCCAGCGCGAAGAGGATCAAAAATTCCGTCACAGTGAGGGTGACAGGTTTTCCTTTCCACATGCTGGTGTGGCGCTCCTGATCCATTGAAAGGTTGCCCCGCTCCAGCACGTTTGATGTCAGGCCATCCTCGCGTGCAGCGCCTTCGGCGCGTGCGGCTGAGCGGCGAAGAACTGCTTTAACACGCTCTACCAGCAGGCGCTGCGAGAAAGGTTTGGTGATGAAGTCGTCAGCACCCATCTTCAGCCCGAAAAGTTCATCAATCTCATCATCCTTGGAGGTGAGAAAGATCACGGGAAGATCAGACTTCTGGCGCAATCGACGCAGCAGCTCCATGCCGTCCATGCGTGGCATCTTGATATCAAAGATCGCAAGATCGGGCCGTTTGGCCGTCAGTCCGTCCAGTGCCGAAGCGCCATCTGTGTAGGTTTCGACCCGATAGCCCTCGGACTCCAAAGCAATCGACACTGAAGTGAGAATGTTTCGGTCATCATCGACCAAAGCGATAGTGGGCATGAATATCTCCGCAGGAAAAAGGAAATGCGGGCCCTGCTGCCCGCGACGGCGCCAGTCTCTCAACCAAAATTAGGGTGAAATGGGGGCGCTGCCAAGAAGCGGCCTACAGAGGCGAAAAAGTAGGTCCATTTACGATAAGGGGTGTTTTTTCGGGACGGTCCTACATTTAATCGATTAGCCGGTGAATGAAGGCCCAATAAGGCCGTGTCATTAACTTGTCATACTTGGCGGCGCTGCATAGTGTCCGCATCGATCCAACCCATTGGGAAGACTTTCGCGATCTCGACCGCCCACCACTTTGGAGCGGCCGTTCGGGCGCGTCAGCCAACAAACAAGCGAGTGAGTGCCGTGGAGCAGACCGGAATTCGAAACGAAGCCAAGGGGCCGAACAGCGTTGGGTTGAACAGGGCCGCTACCATTCGTTGGAACGATGATGAGCAGATGCTCTACGATATCGCACTGTCACGAGGTGAAGGCGTGGAAGCCGCTGGCGATGACCCAAAAGGTGGGCCGTTTTCCGTCTCCACGGGCAAGCACACGGGCAGGTCCGCAACTGACAAATACACAATTCGCGACGCAGGCACGGAAGGCGAGGTTTGGTGGGGCAACAATCAGCCCATGAGCGAGGGACATTTCGACGCTCTGTTTGCCGATTTTCAGGCGCATGCGCAGGGCAAAGAGCTGATCGCGCAGGACTTGTTCGGCGGCGCCGATCCGGCCCACCGGATTGGCGTGCGGGTTTATCTTGAGCGAGCTTGGCATGGACTGTTCATCCGTCATTTGCTGCGCCGCCCGCTTGAAAGCGAACTGGCAGACTTTGACGCTCAACTAACCATCATCAACCTGCCAAGCTTTCGCGCCGACCCACACAGACATGGGTGCAAGTCGCAGACCGTGATCGCCGTCAACTTGACCCGGCGCATCGTTCTGATCGGCGGCACGGAATATGCTGGCGAAACTAAAAAGTCCGTCTTCGGCGTCCTCAACTACCTGCTGCCGCAGCAGGGCGTAATGCCGATGCATTGCTCGGCCAATGTCGGTGACGATGGCGACGCAGCCTTGTTCTTCGGCTTGTCCGGCACCGGCAAGACCACCCTGTCGTCCGACGCTTCGCGCACGCTTGTGGGTGACGACGAGCATGGATGGTCAGATCGCGGTATCTTCAATTTCGAAGGTGGCTGCTATGCAAAGACCGTTCGCCTGTCGCGAGAGGCTGAGCCAGAGATCTATGACACGACGCGTCGATGGGGCTCGGTGCTTGAGAATGTGACGATCGACAAGGAGACGGGCGAGCCGGACTTCGATGATGACACCATCACTGAGAACGGACGCGTTGCCTATCCACTGCACTACATTCCCAATGCTTCCGATGCGGGACTGGCTGGTCACCCGAAGAATGTGATCATGCTGACGGCCGATGCGTTTGGAGTATTGCCTCCGATCGCGCGCCTTACTCCGGAACAGGCCATGTACCATTTCCTGTCTGGTTACACCGCAAAGGTTGCCGGAACTGAAAAGGGCGTGAAGGGTGTGCAGGCCACATTCTCAACCTGCTTTGGCGCACCCTTTATGCCGCGTCATCCACGTGTCTACGGTGATCTGTTGCGTCAGAAGATTACCGAACACAGCGCATCATGCTGGCTCGTCAATACCGGCTGGACCGGCGGGCGCTACGGTGAAGGCAGCCGGATGCCGATCAAGGCAACGCGAGCCCTGCTGAGCGCCGCACTGGATGGTTCCCTCAATACTGTTGACATGCGCCGCGACGCAAATTTCGGTTTCGAGGTGCCTGTCAGCGTTCCTGGTGTCGACACAGCCTTGCTGACCCCCCGCCACACTTGGACGGACACCACCGATTATGATCGGCAGGCCGCAACGCTGGTGGATATGTTCATCGAGAATTTCCGCAAGTTCGAAAGCCATGTCGAAGCCGAGATACTGGACGCTGCTCCCAAAGCTGCCTGAGAATTGCCGCTCTACTGACCCGTTAGCAGATCGAGGATCGTGCGTCTTGCGCGGTCCCTGATCACGGTTTCAACCCGATCGCGCAAATCGGCGATTTGGTCTTCAGTTTGCGTCTCATCAAGTGCGGCAAGCGCGGTTTCGCGTTTCGGGCGACGAGACGGTATAGCCAGCGCCTGTGGTGGCATCAGCGTCAAAAGCGTCGCACCCGGCAGAGGTTTCGAGGGCAGGTCGCGATGGGCGCTTGTCATGAAGTCGTTCCAGACTTGTGCCGGCAGTGATCCGCCGGTTAGCATTCTGGTCGGGCTGTTGTCGTCATTACCGAACCAGACCCCGGTGACCATGTGGGCTGAGTGTCCCACGAACAGCGCATCACGAAAGTTCTGGCTGGTGCCAGTTTTTCCGCCCGCCACGTGACCGTTGAGTTGCGCTGATCGGCCTGTGCCGTGTTTGATCACGCCGCTCAACATCATGTTCATGGCGTGCAGATGTTGCGGCTCAACAACGTGGCGCGGCTGCGAGTACGTGCGCCGATATACGAGCTTGGTCTTGCCGCGGCCTTTGAGTTTCTCAACTCGCTTGATGATCCATGGCTCCGCCCGCATTCCACCATTGGAAAACGGCGCGTGGGCGGATGTGAGTTCGAGCAGACTGACCTCCGATGTTCCAAGCGCGATGGACGCATTGGCGGCAAGAGGCGACGCGATTCCCAGGCGTTTCGCAGTTCGCGCAACGCGCTCGGCCCCCAATTGCATCGTTAGTCTCGCCGACACGGTGTTTGAGGATTCTGCGAAAGCATGGCCAAGCTCAACTTCGCCAAAGTAGCGGTCATTGTGGTTCTTCGGTTGCCATGTGCCGTATCGTACCGGGGTATCATCCATCATGGTCTGGGGTGTCATGCCGTTTTCGAGAGCGGTGAGCCAGACAAAGGTCTTGAATGTGGACCCGGGTTGACGTTTGGCATCCACCGCACGGTTGAAGCCGCTCTCGCCATAGTCGCGCCCGCCGATCAGCGCGCGGATAGCGCCATCGGGAGACAGTGTGACCAGCGCTCCTTGGCTCACCTTGCGCTTTTGTCCATGGTCATCGAGTGCAGTTTTGAGAGACTGTTCTGCAGCAGCCATCAGATAGGGCGACACTGTGGTGGTGACGATGATGTCCTGCGTGACCTTGCCTGCAAGACCCTCAAGACGTTTCATCACAAGGTCGGCGACATAGTGGCGGGCGCCGGTGCGAAAGTGGCGTGCATGCTCGCTGGGAACGACTGCATCCGCGTTGACGGGCCCCGGTTTAACATAGCCTTCGCGCTGCATGGCCTGAAGCACCACCCGCGCGCGGCGTTGGGCAAGATCGGGATTGTTGGCAGGAGAGAAGCGAGAAGGCGCCTTGAGCAAGCCTGCCAGCAAGGCGGCTTCCGGCAGCGTAACGTAGCGCGCTGGCTTTCCAAAATAACGGCGCGATGCAGCGTCGATGCCGGTTGCTCCGGCTCCGAAATAAACCCGGTTGAGGTAAAGTTCGAGGATTTGGGCCTTGGTGTATTTGGTTTCCAGCCAGATAGCGAGAATGAGCTCCTGAACCTTGCGTCCAAAACTGCGCTCTGGCGTCAGAAACAGATTCTTGGCCAATTGTTGGGTGATCGTCGAGCCACCCTCGCGCAACCGACCATCGCTGACATTGCGTATCATAGCCCGAGTAAAGCCAATCGGATCGAAACCGAAATGAAGATGGAAACGTCTGTCTTCAATCGCAATCACGGCCTGAGGGATGTAGGGTGACATCTCCTCAAGTCGCAAAGCTTCACCACCGGTCAGTCCTCGATTGGCGAGCAGGCTGCCATCAGCAGCCAATATTCGAACATTGGGCGGTCGTTCCGGGACAACCCAGTGCTTAGCGCTGGGAAGTTGCGCGGCGTAAAAGGCAACGATCCCCGCAATGGCAATCAGCCCCCAAAGTCCTAGAACACTGCCCCAATAGAGGCCACGTAGCGACCATCGCAGCCGACGTGATTTGGGCCATTTTGTCTTTTTGGGTGAGCCAACATCAGACTTTGGTTGCGCCTTGCCGGATTTGCGGGCGGAAAGTGTCGCTTTTTTGCCCATGTCGTGCAGGCCCAACTCATGTGCTCGAACACGGCGCACAGGGCCGATTGCTACTCACGGTTTAATATTAGGCGCGGCACTTTAATTGCCGGTAAAGCCAGTGATTAACCATGCGCTTCACAATCGCGTTAACACCGACAATCGTTGAGAAGCGTTTAATCCGACTTTGGGAAACTGGGACGAATTGAGCCGCATTACGCGGCCTGTAAAGGAACGTCTCATGTCGCTTGCACATCGATTGCCTGATAGTGGCCGTGTCGATTGGGTTGATGCAGCCAAAGGCATCTGCATCATCTTGGTGGTGATGATGCACACCACGCTCGGCCTCGAAAAGGCTTCGGGTGAGACTGGCTGGATGCATGCGGTTGTAGCCTTTGCGCAGCCGTTTCGCATTCCGGACTTCTTTCTGATTTCGGGTCTGTTTCTCAGCCTTACGATCGATCGCCCGTGGCGGCTCTATCTCGATCGCAAAGTTTTGCACTTCTTCTACTTTTATGTGCTGTGGATGGCGATACAGTTCGCCTTCAAGGGCGGCTTTGCCGTCATGGATGGAGAAAGCGTCTCCAGCGTATTGCGTTCATTCGCTTTTGCCTTTGTGCAACCATTTGGCACCCTGTGGTTCATCTATCTGCTGCCAGTTTTCTTCGTTGTCACCAAGCTTTTTCGGTCGCGACCCTACTGGCTCTTGGCAATTGCGGTGGTGCTGGAAATTCTGCCCATCAACACCCAAGGCATTTCGCAGGCATTGGGTGGCGTTTTCGGTGTCACCGAAGTCCATCACGGATGGGTTTTGATCGATGAATTCTGCGCCCGTCTTGTTTACTTTGTGGCGGGCTATCTGTTCGCCACGCGTTTGTTCGATCTGGCAGACTGGGCACGCGCCAATGTGATGTCGACTCTTGTCCTGCTGGTCTGCTGGGGTGTTGTGAACGGCGCGCTCGTCCAGTTTGGTTGGTCCGGCCTGCCGCTCGTGTCGCTTGCTCTTGGTTCGGCTGGCGCGGTCGCCATCATTGTGTTTGCCGCCCTGGTTAGCCGCCTTGTTGCCTTTGCCCCGCTGGTTCACGCCGGTGCGAATTCGATTGTGGTTTATCTGGCGTTCTTCCTGCCCATGGTGGTTTCACGGCTTCTGTTCCTGAAATTCGCACCCTGGCTTGATGCAGGCACCATGGCGGCGCTTTGCACGCTGATTGGAGTCGCGACCCCGCTCATCGGTTATGCGATCATCAAACGCATCGGCCTCGGTATGTTCCTGTTCCATCGCCCCAACTGGGCTATCCTTCCAGGGACGCCGTGGAGACGGCCAACAGGGCCAAAAGCTTCGCTGCAACCGGCGGAGTGATTTGGTCGACGCGTTGACTACTGCGCCAACGCCTCCAATACGCGCGCCCAGGAGCGGGTGCCCTTGTGAAAGCTTTTGAGGTCGTATTTCTCGTTTGGCGAGTGGATCGCGTTGTCAGGCAGGGCAAAGCCGATGAGCAGCGAGTCCATACCAAGTTGATCCTTAAAGTTGCCAACAATGGGAATTGAACCGCCCATCGCGATGCGCACGCTCTCCTTTTCCCATTCATCGGACAGTGCATCTGCCGCCAGTTTAACCTGCGGCAGATCCCAGTCGAGCTGGGTGGCAGGGCCGGAACCGTGCTCAATATAGTCATAGCGGCAGTCCGCAGGCAGGCGTGCTTCAATGTGCTTTCTAAAGGCGGCATGGACTTTGTGGGGATCCTGCTTTCCAACCAGTCTGAAAGACACTTTCGCCGATGCCTGGGCCGCAATGACGGTCTTGAAGCCTTCGCCAGTGTAGCCACCGGTGATGCCGTTCACCTCCGCCGTTGGACGCGCCCAGGTCTGTTCAAGAATGCTGCGGCCTTTTTCTCCGGAAGGAACCGACAGGCCGATGTCACCCAGAAACTCGGCCTCGCTGAAGCCGAGCGAGTTCCAAACCGCCTTGACGTCTTCTGGCACCTCCTCGACGCCGTCATAGAATCCTTCCAGCGTCACGCCGCCATCGGTATCGTGCAGGTCCGCCAGTACTTTGGAGAGTATGTGGATCGGGTTCTGCGCGGCTCCGCCATAGAAGCCAGAATGAAGATCGCGATTGGCAGCATGGATCGTGACCTCACTGGTGGCCATGCCGCGCAGTGACACGGTGATCGCCGGCGTGTTACGGTCCCACATACCGGTATCACACACCAAAGCGATGTCCGCCTTCAACTCTTGCGCGGCCGCTTCAAGAAACGGCTCCAGCGAGGGTGAACCCGATTCCTCTTCTCCTTCAAACAGGATGGAGACACGGCATGGCAGGGTCCCAGACGTCTCCTTCCAGGCACGACAGGCCTCCACAAAGGTCATCAACTGCCCCTTGTCGTCGGAAGCGCCGCGGGCGTGAATTCGCTTCGCACCATCCCTCTCTTTCACAACGGGTTCAAAGGGTGGGTTGTCCCACAGTTCGATTGGGTCGATGGGTTGAACGTCATAATGACCGTAAAACAACACATGCGGCGCATCAGCCGGACCGTCATGATGAGCCACAACCATGGGGTGGCCAGGCGTATCGCGAAGACTCGCGTCAAAACCGAGGGACGTCAGTTCGTCGACCAGATATTGCCCGGCATCCCGGCAGGCTTGCTTGTAGGCTAGATCGGTCGAAATGCTCTCGATGCGCAACAGCGCAAACAGGCGTTCCAGCGAAGCGTCGAGATTTTTGTCGATATGGGCGAGGGCTGTATCGAGGGAAGCGCTCATTTCGCATCTCCGGTCTGCTGTTGGTCGCACAATAGAAGTGTTGGTCGCAGCGTCAAAAGAAATGTTGCAATACTCTCCACCGGAACCCTGATCTTTCGGGGGAAGAAAGACCAGGGCCGCCAGAGGCTGCCACGCACTCCGCTCAGGAGAGGGAAAGGGCGGAGAACATGGCCCGCAGCTACAGAAATTTGCGATGCGGTAAGGTCGACTTTGCGCCGCCCCTGGCGCTGAAATTGTGCGGCGCAACAGGCATTATCAAGGAGGCGAAATGACAAGTGAATTACAATCGCGTGTGCGTCAGGTGATAGATGTATCGACCAAATGAAAATTTGTGCGCTATGATAATGGCAGAAGACAACATGTGCTTTGCGCATAGACATGAGCCAAGAATATGTATTTTTTGCAAGACCTTACGAGAATTTTGAGGGCAGATGAAGACGGGTGATCATCTCTTTTTGGTCGATGGATCGGCCTATATTTTCCGGGCCTATCATGCCCTTCCCCCGCTCACGAGAAAGTCAGACGGGCTTCCGATCGGTGCTGTATCAGGCTTCTGCAACATGCTCTGGAAGCTGCTGCAGGATGCGCGCGACACCGCGGCGGGGGTGGTGCCGACTCATTTCGCGGTCATTTTCGACTACTCCTCCACCACGTTTCGCAACGAGATCTACCCGGAATACAAGGCCAATCGCGACGAGCCGCCGGACGATTTGCGCCCTCAATTTGCGCTGATCCGAGAGGCAACACGCGCCTTCGATGTGCCCTGCATCGAAAAGGAGGGCTATGAGGCTGACGATCTCATCGCCACCTATGCTCGCCTCGCTCAGGAGGCCGGTGCTGACGTCACCATCGTGTCCTCCGACAAAGACCTCATGCAGCTCATCACTGATCAGGTGGTCATGTATGACACGATGAAGGATGTCATTGTCGACGCCGAAGCGGTGTTTGCCAAATTCGGTGTTGACCCCGACAAAATGATCGACTTGCAGGCGCTGAATGGCGACTCCACTGACAATGTCCCGGGCGTTCCTGGCATCGGTCCGAAAACGGCGGCGCAGTTGCTGGATGAATACGGAACGCTGGAGGAGTTGCTGGAGCGTGCCAGCGAGATCAAGCAGAACAAGAGACGCGAGAACCTGATCGAGTTTGCTGATCAGGCGCGGCTTTCCAAAAGGCTGGTCACGCTGGATGCGCAAACGCCAATCGACGTGCAGCTGGATGAGATGCGGCTGCATCCACTCAATGGTCCAAAACTGGTGTCATTCCTCAAGGGCATGGAGCTCAATACGCTGACGCGCCGTGTGGCTGCTGCAACAGAGACGGAAGCTTCCCAGATCGAAGCCGAAGAGATCGATGTCGAGGGATTTGAGCAAAGAGGCCCGGATTTCGATGGGGATGCGAATGCGGCGTCCGATGCGATAGCCAAGCAAGACGGTGTCTACACACCGAAGCATCTCGCAGATCAGAAGGTTACCGCTGCGGCGGGCGTCGCGATCGATCACAGCAGCTACGAGACTGTGCGCTCGCTTGATGCTTTGAAGGGCTGGATTGATGAAGCCATGCATCTTGGCGTCGTTGCCATGGATACTGAAGCTACTTCGGTGGATGCGATGCAGGCCGATCTGGTGGGGGTGTCCCTCGCCATTGCGCGTATTGATGGCGCAGTGGCTGCCTGCTATGTGCCGCTCGCTCATTTGAAGGATGGGTCATCGGGTGACGATGACATGTTCAGCGAGGGACTGGATCCGGATCAAATTGACAGGATGGAGGCGTTGGCACTGCTCAAGCCGCTTCTTGAAGCGCCGGGTGTTTTGAAGGTGGCGCAAAACATGAAGTATGACTGGCTGCTTCTGTCGCGCTATGGAATTGAAGTTGGCCCGTTCGACGACACCATGTTGTTGTCCTATGCCCTGGATGCAGGGCGCAACAAGCACGGCATGGATGCCCTGTCAGAGGCGATCCTTGGCCACAAGCCCATCCCGTTTAAGGATGTTGCGGGATCGGGCAAAAAGATGGTGTCGTTCGACAAAGTCCCCATCGACAAGGCCACCGCCTATGCTGCGGAAGACGCCGATGTCACGCTGAGGCTCTGGCAGGTGCTCAAAGCGCGGTTGATCGCGGAACGCATGAATGTGGTCTATGAGAGGTTGGAGCGGCCTCTGGTCGATGTGATCTGCCGGATGGAAGCCCGTGGGATCAGTGTTGACCGGCAAATCCTGTCTCGCCTGTCCGGCGATCTGGCGCAAAAAGCAGCGCAGCTTGAAGACGAGATTTACGAGATCGCTGGCCAGAGGTTCAACATCGGCTCGCCCAAGCAGCTCGGTGATATTTTGTTTGGTGAAATGGGGTTGCCGGGTGGCAAGAAAACCAAAACGGGCCAATGGGCGACGGGCGCGCAGCAATTGGAGGATCTCGCAGCCGAAGGTCACAAACTGCCTCGCAAGATTGTTGACTGGCGGCAGTTGACGAAACTGAAGTCCACCTACACGGATGCTCTGCCGAACTACATCAACCCCAACACCAAACGGGTGCATACGTCCTACGCGATGGCATCGACCTCCACCGGTCGCCTTTCATCATCGGAGCCCAATCTGCAAAATATTCCGGTGCGCACCGAAGAAGGCCGCAAGATCCGCACGGCCTTTGTCGCCGAACCGGGTCACAAGCTCGTCTCCGCCGACTACAGCCAGATTGAATTGCGTGTGCTGGCCCATATCGCCGACATCGCGCAACTGCGTCGAGCCTTTGAAGATGGTGTCGACATTCACGCCATGACCGCGTCGGAAATGTTCAAGGTGCCGGTTGAGGGAATGGACCCGATGATCCGCCGTCAGGCAAAAGCGATCAACTTTGGCATCATTTACGGCATTTCGGCATTCGGTCTGGCCAACAATCTGGGCATCGAACGCAGCGAAGCCGCCGACTACATCAAGATGTATTTTGAACGATTTCCAGGCATCAAGGACTATATGGAGGAAACCAAGGCCTTCGCTCGCGAGCATGGTTATGTGGAGACGATCTTTGGCCGTAAGGCGCACTATCCGGACATCAAGGCGTCGAACCCATCCATGCGTGCCTTCAACGAGCGCGCAGCGATCAATGCGCCGATTCAGGGAAGTGCTGCGGACATCATTCGCCGCGCCATGGTTCGCATGGATGCAGCGCTGGACCAGGCCAATCTTTCAGCGCGGATGCTGTTGCAGGTCCATGATGAGCTGATATTCGAAGTGCCGGAAAGAGAAGTCGATGACACGATTCCACTCGTGAGCAAAGTCATGGAATCGGCGACACTCCCCGTGCTCCAGCTGAAAGTTCCACTCAAGGTTGACGCCCGCGCCGCCGACAATTGGGACGAGGCGCATTAGATCGACGTGCGAGACGATGGGGACGCGCTCCAAATGCAATGCGCCAGAGTCAGATGGGCACCACCCGTTGACAAGACTGGACAGAACGCGTCAGGGCTTGCATGAGCGACCAAGCACATTCCCGCGATCAAGCGATGCAGACTCCGATTGTCATTGTGCACTCTGACAAGGCGATGCAGGCGAAGCAGGTTCTGCAGACCCGGCACCCTGACTTGAAGGTTCATTGCTGCGAGACCTATCGCGATCTGCCGGATGTGATCTCACGAACCCGAGCAGACATTGTCTATTCCGTTCGATTTGCAGGTACCCCTGACTTTCCAAGAGCGGCCTTGCTTGACTCGAAAACGGTGAAGTGGGTGTCGGTTGGCGGTTCGGGTACCGATCACTTGAATCCATGGGACCCGCACAAGCTGACCGTAACCAATGCTGCTGGCGTGGCAGCGGATATGATGGCGCAATATGTGCTTGGCATGATGTTGCATTTTTCCTTGCGTCTTCCGCAGTTTCTGGAAGCGAAGCGGGGCCGCAGATGGATCGCCGGGCAAGTTGAACCGATTGCCGACAAAGTTGTCTTGATCATCGGTCTGGGAAAGACCGGGCAGGCAGTGGCCAGGCTTGCCAAGGCCAATGGAATGAAAACACTTGGTGTGCGTGCCAGACCGCAGCCAGTAGCCTGTGTCGATGCGGTTCATGGAGTAAGCGAGCTTAGCCAATTGTGGGAGCGGGCTGACTATGTGGCGGTGTGCGTTCCGTTGGTTGAAAGCACCCGGGCGTTGATCTCGAGTGATGCCTTTCGCGCGATGAAGGAGATGGCGGTTTTGATCGACGTGTCGCGTGGGGGAGTGGTCGATGAGCAAGCGCTGCTCGATGCGCTCGATTCCGATCTAATTCGTGGAGCGGCGCTCGATGTTTTCAGCACCGAACCTCTGCCCGATGATCATCCATTATGGGCCTACGAAAATGTTGTCATCACGCCGCATTGTTCGTCCGTCTTTGAGGGCTGGGAGGTCAAATCTGTCGAAATGTTCAGCGACAATCTGACCCGCTACCGCCGGGGGGAGACACTTACAAATGTCGTTGATCCCAAACGCGGATATTGAACAGCCCGTCGCCTTGTCATGACGGCGAATGCCATCCATCAAACAACTTAAAGCCGCTTGAGAATCGGGCCAGCCACAGGAGGTCAACGCCAATGCCCCTATATGAACTTGATGGAAGACGACCCGAGATTGCGGATGAGAACCGCTATTGGGTGGCGCCGGATGCTCATGTCATCGGCAATGTGCATATCGGCGAAGATGTCGGCATCTGGTTTGGCGCTGTTATTCGCGGTGACAATGAACCGATCCGCATTGGCGAGGGAACAAATATCCAGGAAAACACGGTCATGCACACCGATCTCGGCTTTCCGCTCACCATCGGAAAGGGGTGCACAATCGGTCACAAAGCGATGCTTCATGGATGTACCATTGGCGACAATGCTCTTATCGGCATGGGGGCGATCGTGCTCAACGGCGCCAAGATAGGTGCCGGTTCGATTGTCGGTGCGGGGGCCTTGGTGACAGAGGGAAAGGAGTTTCCCGAACACAGCCTCATCGTGGGATCGCCTGCAAAGGCTGTGCGTGAGTTGGATGAAAAGGCACTGCAAATGCTGCAGATGTCGGCAGCACACTATGTTGAAAACTGGAAGCGCTTTTCCAATGGGTTAAAGCGCATCGACTGACAGTCGTCACCGCGCGGTTCTCAGGCAGGATCAAGCAGTGCTTCGACCGTTTCAATCGTATCCGCTTCAGCGGGTGGCTTGTCCCAGCGCAACTTGCTGATGCGCGGAAAACGCATCGCGACACCGCTCTTATGTCGGCTTGATCGCTGAATTCCCTCAAATGCGATCTCCAGAACCAGGCCGAAATCCTTCGAAGCACGCACGGATCGCACTGGCCCAAAGCGTTCCACTGTGTTGTCGCGTACAAATTTGTCGATTTGCTTCAACTCGTCATCGGTGAAGCCGAAATAGGCCTTTCCAACGGGGACCAGCGACCCCTCGCCTGTCCACACACCGAAGGTGTAGTCGGAATAAAAGCTTGAGCGTTTTCCGTGGCCGCGCTGTGCGTACATGAGAACCGCATCGATGAGCATCGGGTCCTTTTTCCATTTGAACCAGGGTCCCTTCGGACGCCCGGGCACATAGCTCGAGTTCCACTGCTTGATCATCACGCCTTCAATGATGGGGTGCGGGACATTCTCGCGCGCGGACGCAAGTTCATCCCAGCTTTCGAAATCAACGAGCGGCGAAAGATCAAAGCGCGTCGGTTCCAGTGACGGAACGAAACGCTCCAGAGCTTCCCTGCGCTGGCAAAAATCTGCTTCGCGCAAGTTGGTTTCGCCTTCCGCCAGCAGGTCATAGACGCGAACAATGACGGGATGAGAGGCGAGCAGCTTCTTCGACACGGTCTTGCGATTGAGCCTCTGCTGAAGATCGGAGAAACTTCCGATATCGATGCCCTTATCGCCGGGACGCCCGACCAGCAGTTCGCCATCAAGGGCGCCTTCGAAATTCATATGCTCCAGAAGATCGGGAAAAGAACGGCCGATGTCGTCTCCTGTGCGCGAATAGAGCCGTCTTGTTCCAGCCTCACAGGTCGCTTGCACGCGAATACCGTCCCATTTCCATTCAGCCGCATAGTCGGAAGGGTCGAGCTTGCGCATGTCGCCATCGGCCAGTGGGTTGGCCAGCATAACAGGCCGGAACGGAGCGGCGGCGCGCTGGACTGGCTTTTGCGCATCACCTTCTAACCAGGCAAACAGATCAGTGTAGGGAATCTCAAGCCCGTGCCAAAGTTCCTCAATCTCCACGATATCAACGTCGATATGGCGCTGCCCGAATAGCGCAAGCGCCTGCTTGGCCAGCCGCGCCGTCACGCCAATGCGCATACCGCCAGTGATAAGTTTCAGCAGAGCATAGCGACCAGATGCGTCCAGTTGATCGAGCCAGCTCGACACCTGCTTGAGGGCCTCGCTCTTTCCCATTCGCTGCAATCGCTCGACGACTTCCGACAAGAGCAGAGGCGCGCCGTTGTGATCGCGAGGGCTGGAGTCAGCATCCTTTGTAGATGTGACCGTGACGTCATTGTCCCAGACAAGCGCAATCGTTTCGGCCAAGTCCCCCACATAATCGTAGGACAGTTTGAACAGCACCTCATCCATGCGTTCATGAACAAGATTGCGCAGCATGGCGGGTTTGACCGATACGATGTCGAGATCGCGCGTGATGGCTGCAAGGCCGTATCCTCGATCGGGGTCCGGCACCTGCTCGAAGTAATCCACCAGCAGGCGCAGTTTGGCGTTGCGTGACGGCGTGAGCACCAAACGGTCCAAAAGCGTGGCGAAAGGCTTCACTCGGCGTCCTCCTCATATCCCACCAGATGAAGCGGCCTCGCCTTCAGGCCATTGAGTTCACACCAGCGAACCAACGCATCGTCTCGTCCATGGGTGACCCAAATCTCCTTGGGCGACAGTTCGCTGATCGTGTCGATTAACTCGTCCCAGTCGCAATGGTCAGATAGAATCAAAGGCAGCTCGACGCTGCGCTGCTTGGCGCGTTGGCGCACCTGCATCCATCCGCTTGCAAAGCAGGAAATGGGGTCGGGAAAGCGGCGCGCCCATTTGTCGTTCAGCGCTGAGGGAGGGCCAAGCACGATTGCTCCTGCAAAGTCGCCCTTCTTTCCTTTGTCCAGGGTTGCCGGAAGCAACGGACCAAGCGGATATCCCTGGCTTTCGTAGTAGTCGCACAGACGCGCCAGTGATCCATGGATGTAGATCGGTTCTGCATAGCCGGCTTCGCGCAGATGTCGGATGACCCTTTGCGCCTTGCCTAAGGCGTAAACGCCAACCAGATGCGCTCGTTCAGGAAAATGCCGAACCGAAGTAAGAAGCTTGTCAATCTCCCCCTGCGTATCGGGGTGGCGAAACACCGGCAGAGCAAAGGTGGCTTCCGTGATAAAGACGTCGCAGGCGACTGGCTCAAACGGTTCGCAAGAAGGGTCTCTGCGGCGCTTGTAATCTCCTGACGCAACGATCCTGCATCCTGAATACTCGACCAGGATTTGGGCCGAACCCAGTACATGCCCCGCCGGCCAGAAGCCGACCGTGACCCCGTTGACCTTAAACGTCTCTCGTAAATCGGCGACATGCGCCACATGGCAGTGGTCCGCACCATATCGGATCGCCATGATATCAAGCGTTTGCCGCGTCGCCCAAATTTCGCCATGGCCTGCTCTCGCATGATCTGCGTGACCATGCGTGATCAGAGCGCGCGCAACCGGCATGACTGGATCAATGTGGAAATCGCCGGGTGGACAGTAGAGTCCCCGCGGTGTCGGTCGCAAAAGTTTGTCAAAGCGCATGGCGTATATTGTCGACGTTGAGATGCGTGATATCAAACCTCCCTGACGAAAGCGTGAGAGCTGTTGTGTCGCATCTCAATAGGCCTAAATCTCTGTCAGACAACACAAATAGTGCGGTCGGCAAACCGAGAGGACAGCGCCATGAAATTCTCACTCAAAATGATCGCGGTATCCATCGCCCTTGCAGCAGCGCCCCTGGCAGCTCAGGCGGCTCCGATTGGGCCAGCAAGTGGTCTGGTAGCCAACTCGCAGACGGGGACAGCTGATGTTACGCAAGTGGGCTTCAAAAAGCGTAGCTTTCACCGTCATCGCAGGTTCAAGCGCAGCCATGCGCATCGCAATCGTATAAGGCGGCACCGTCATTTCCGGGGTGATGTTCGCGGCTTTGATCGCGCACGCGTCTTTACGGATGGCCCGGCTTTCGGACCCAATGGGGAGCGCCGGGTACGCAGCGGGTTCCGCAATCGTCGCGGCTTCTTCCGCCATTGAGCGGGCAGAGAATCGGGCTGGGTGGTGGCTGCCATTGGTGTACGGAAGCCGTCTTCCAGTCCCTGAAAGGTGTCGAACGGGTTGAGCAGGGCTTCATCCGTTCATTGCCTCCGCATGAGAGTTGGTCGGAAGCTGTCATCGTGCATTTCGATTCCGGCCTTATCGGCCTTCGGTCGTTGATCGACATTCATTTGCGCACTCATGCCAGCACGTCCAATCATTCGATGCGGGGCAAATATCGAAGCGCCGTCTACGCTTTCGATGATGAGCAGTTCGAACCGGCACAAGAGCTGCTCACGCATCTGGCAAGCGGGTTCGATGAGCCGCTGGTCACCAACGCACTGCTTTTCAAGGGCTTCAAACCGTCCGATGAACGGTTTCACAACTATTACGAAACCGATCCTCAACGCCCGTTCTGCAGGGCCTACATCGATCCAAAGCTGAAGCTTTTGCGGGAGCGTTTTGCCAAAAGTCTCGCCTGACTTTTTCTCACGTCGCGATCGAGGCCGAAGGGCAAAGGTGACTGAGGAAACAAGCCTCACATTTGGGGACTCGCGAAACGCATACCGTCCTTCCGAATTGCAGCAGCCAGAAATGCCCGTCTCGCAAGGCCCATGCCGGGGACCGCTCTTCGAGTGATTGTGCAGTCTGCGCTTCCGTTTTGCCGCGCGCCAGACCCAGACGATTGCTCACGCGGTGGACATGGGTGTCGACGGCTATCACATCAGCACCAAAGGTAAAGCTCATGACGATATCGGCGCATTTGCGACCGATGCCGGGCAATTTCATCAATCCATCGCGGTTTTGCGGAACCTCGCCGTCGAGCTCATCCAGAAGATAGGCACACATCATTTTGAGATTGCGGGTTTTCATATTGTACAGCCCGCACGGTTTGATGGCCTCAGCAATTGCCTCATCGCTCAGGGCAAGAATGCCTTGCGGCGTATCCGCCAGCGCAAACAGGGCCGCCGACGCTTTGGCTGTGTTCTCGTCACGCGATTGCGCTGACAGCATGCAGGACACACAAGACCGGAAGGGGTTGGGCTGATCCTTGGGGCCTTTCGCATCGCGCGTTCTGCCCGGCATGTTGCGACCGAGCAGCCGGAATACTGTCACGACGTCTTCGGCGCTGAGAAGCTTGTCGGCAAAGGCTGAGGATTTTGCCTGGCTCATGCCGCGGTGCCCACAATGCCGGCTTCCCAGCCCAGCATAGCCCGTTTGCGGGTCAGGCCCCAATGATAGCCCGTCAGCCGTCCCGACTTTCCCAATACGCGATGGCAGGGCACCACAAAGGAAATCGGGTTTCGCCCAACGGCGGCCCCCACGGCTCGGGCCGCGCTTGGTTTGCCGAGATCCTGCGCAAGACTTGAATAGGTTGTCGCTTGTCCCAGTGGGACTTTCAACAAACCCTCCCAAACCCGGATTTGAAAGTCCGTCCCGATAAACACGATTTTGAGCGGTTCCTGCGCACGCCAGCGCGCGGGGTCGAAAATCCGAGCCGCAAAGGGCGCGGTGAACGCGACGTCCTCAACATATTTGGCCTTGGGCCAACGCTCCCTCATATCAGCAAGCGCCCGTGCGCGTGTGAACTGCGCCTTCTCGCCATCATGGCGCCCGGCTGTGACAGCACCTTCGGCGTCAGCGAATGCCAGTCCTGTCAGCCCGCGATCCGTCGCCATGATCAAGGCTTCGCCAAAGGGTGAATCATGGAAGCCACAGTGAATGGTGATCCCTTCGCCGCCCGCCTTGTAAACACCCGGCGACATGGCCTCGTGAGTAACGAAAAGATCATGAAGACGGCCGGGGCCAGACAGACCGAGTTCCAGACTGGCATCGAGTATGGGCATCCCATCATGCAGCATCCGCTTTGCATGATCGAGCGTCACAGCTTGCAAAAAGGCTTTTGGGGACAGACCGGCCCAGCGCGTGAAGGTCTTTTGCAACCGCGTCGGCTCGACACCGGTCAGCCTTGAAAGTTCGTCCAATTCTGGTTGATCGCGCCAATTTTCGGTGATGTGCTCAAGAACCTGCCGAACGGTTTCGTAGTCACCATGAGCGGCATTGAGATTTGCGGAGGGTTTCAGATCGGTGGCGAGCATGGTTTTGCCTCCCTGTTGTCAATTGTCGCCACCGAACCGCATCTGGCCGAGGCAAACCACCCGAAACTTGCCACTTTTGAAGACGCTAGCGTTTGGCACGCGAGAGAGCCTGACCAAAGGCGCGTGCAAAACTCTCCCTGTCAGCTGGATTGAGAAAATACCCAAACGGCACCGCGCGTTCGCGATTGGCAATCCGCATCTGCGTGATTCCAATCTCTTCATGGCGGTCGATTTCAAGGCGCGTGCCGAATTGCGGAAAGTCATGGCGCTTCTCACGGCCATTGGCTGCAACTTTCAGAAGCGAAACATGTTCGCGCGAGACCTCAACATCTTCATAGGCTTTGGCAGATGCATAATTTGACTTGAACGCCCAGTAGATCAGCGCAAAGTCGAGACCCATGAAGCCGAACACTGGCCAGACACCGGCGATTGCAAAGACCAGCCCAACCACGAAGCATACCAGCCCGATGCAGCCCATCAGCAAGCGAAACCCGTCACGACAAAGCGAGCGATAGGGTGTCAGCCTGGCGGCGAATAGGAGGTCGTCGACGGAGCCATTGTGTGAAGCCATGCCAGCAGTATAGATGCCTGCCATGGATGGAAAAACGAGAAAATCGCCGCAGGCGCGCAGAAAGTGCATGCCGCGCTCACGCTACACGCAGGCGGAATTGCGCGAGATCTTTGAGCGCTTTCGCAAGCAGCGTCCTGAGCCCAAGGGCGAACTGGATCACGTAAACGCATATACGCTTTTGGTGGCTGTGGTCTTGTCTGCACAGGCCACCGACGTTGGTGTTAACAAGGCGACAGCGCGCCTGTTTCCGGTGGCCGATACGCCCCAAAAGATGCTGGCGCTTGGAGAAGATGGTTTGCGGGAGCACATCAAGACCATCGGCCTTTATCGACAAAAGGCGAAAAACGTCATCAGATTGTCCCAGATCCTGATCGACGATTTTGACGGCGAAGTTCCGCGCGACCGTGACGCGCTGACGACTCTGCCCGGAGTCGGACGCAAGACGGCCAATGTCGTGGTTTCCATGGCTTTCGGGCAGCCCACAATTGCCGTCGACACGCATATCTTTCGGCTGGGCAATCGTCTGGGTCTGGCACCAGGCAAGACGGTCGATGAGGTGGAAACCATTCTGGAGCGGCGCATACCTGCGGATTATCTCTACCACGCTCATCATTGGCTCATTTTGCACGGGCGTTACGTCTGCAAGGCACGCAAGCCAGATTGCGAAGTCTGCATCATCGCCGATCTCTGCAAGGCCAAGGAAAAAACGTGCGACGTTCCCGCGCCTATTGCCCTGATTGAGGATTGAAACCCATTTGCTAAGCCTCTGCGGCGTTCAGCGCCTTGAACAGATGGACCATCAAGGCTCCGGCAAAGAGCGATGTCAGCAGGTTCACAAACGGAACTGCGAGTAGCGCAGCAATGGCCAGACCGCCAAGAAAGATCGTTCCCTCATGTTTGCGTCGCAAGGCTTGTGCGCGCGCTTCTTCAATATGGCGCAATGCGGCGAACTGGAAATATTCCCGGCCAAGCAGATAGCCGTTCAGCACAAAGAAGATGATCGCACCCAGGCCGAAAAACAGTACCAGAACCACAGCAACCAGATTGCCGACCAGAACAAGGCCGAAGAACTTCAGTGAGATTGCGATGGACCGGGCCAGCGGAAGCGGACGACCTGGAGGGTCTTGAGCGTAATGCGCCGCCTCAACTGCCTCGCCGATATCGTCGAGAAAGACACCGGCAAAGATCGATGCCGCCGGAGCCACCAGAAAGCCCATTCCGATCACCAATCCTGCACCCAGAAGCCATGAGATAGCGGTTGCTACCCAGGGATAGGGGGCCAGAAAGGGCAGCAGGAAAGCCGACGCAGCCGCTTCGAGAACAAACCAGAGTCCGATTAAAAGCGCGATTGTCAGGCCAATGCTTTTCCAGAACACACTTCTGAAAGGCTTTGAGAACAGTTGGCTGACGCTCTTGGAAATCGCGGAAACTATCATTGGGATGCGGACACGGTGTTGCACGGATACCGCAATGACATGGTGCCCCCATTCAGCGCGTGCAAGTTCAACCACCCCTTTTCATGGCAGACATCTGTCGCTAAGCACGCGCAGCTTAGAGCAAGTCTCGCCCAGATTGGAGCAGTTTGATGGGATGGATTTTTCGATCTGGCAAGGAGAACACCGCAGAGCGATGCTGAGCATCGCACGAGGATTTCGACGCCCCCAGAGCGGAAAAGACACCCAAGCAAGCAATGAAAATGAAGAATAATCTGCAATCGTTTGAACTTGTTTCTTTGCGCCCTGACCGTGTTGCGCACGAACTTGTGGTGCCCGCACCACGGCGTCGCACGCGCCCCCCTGCATCAAGGAATGTCAGGTCACAAATTTCCTGCGCTCAAACGATACAATCTGGGCGAGATTTGCTCTAAATGGCCACGGAACAACACATGCAAGACGCAAAATTTGACGTACTCACAATTGGCAATGCGATTGTCGACATTATCGCAAAGGCTGATGATGATTTTCTGGTGCGCGAAGACATCATCAAGGGCGCGATGAATCTCATTGATGCGCCGCGAGCCGAGCATCTTTATGCCGCCATGGGACCGGCGATCGAGGCGTCGGGTGGCTCCGCCGGCAACACGGCTGCTGGGCTGGCAAGTTTCGGTGCCAAGGCTGCTTACTTCGGCAAGGTTGCCAATGATCATCTGGGCGGCGTGTTCACTCATGACATTCGTGCCATTGGGGTGAATTTCGACACAAATCCGCTTGAAGACCAGCCGCCGACGGCGCGCTCTATGATCTTCGTCACGCCTGACGGGCAGCGCAGCATGAACACTTATCTGGGTGCCTGCGTTGAACTTGGTCCCAATGACATTGATGCTGATATCGTCGCTGCGTCCAAGGTGACATACTTCGAGGGTTATCTGTGGGATCCGCCGCGCGCAAAGGAAGCGATCCGGCTTGCCGCACAGATCGCCCATGACAATGACCGTTTGGTGTCCATGACCCTTTCAGATTCCTTCTGCGTTGACCGCTATCGCGACGAGTTTCTTGAACTGATGCGCAGCGGAACAGTTGATATCGTCTTTGCCAATGAAGCCGAGCTGTTGTCTCTTTATCAGACGTCGGACTTTGACAGTGCACTGTCGGCAATCCGCGATGATGTGGCGACGGCTGCCATCACCCGAGGCGAAGATGGGTCGATAGCGCTCAATCGCGACGGAACGTTCGCGGTTGGTGCTCACAGCATCGACAGGCTGGAAGACACCACGGGCGCTGGTGATCTTTATGCATCCGGCTTTCTGTTTGGCTTCACCCAGGGGCGCCCGCTTGCCGAATGCGCGCGAATTGGTGGGCTGGCCGCGGCGGAGGTAATCCAGCACATTGGGCCAAGGCCTCAAACGTCGCTGAAGGGTTTGTTGGAGCAGTCCGGCATTTGAGTTTCCTTTGCAGCATGCGTCTGAGCTGCTGTAAGGTTTCACCATGTCGGATACGCTGCACGCGGAACACCAAGGCAACCAGGATGATGCGAAGGGCCTGCTTCCGCAGCCCTTCCTCGACTGGTTCAAAGCTCGAAACTGGCAACCGCGAGCGCATCAGCTTGATCTCTTGTCCAGATCGCAGCGCGGTGATTCCACGCTGCTGATCGCGCCAACCGGTGCTGGCAAAACACTGGCCGGCTTTCTGCCCAGTCTTACAGAACTCGCTTCCCGAGCTCCCCGAAAACCCGGCGAACCGCACCGGTCCGTCCACACGCTTTATGTCTCGCCGCTGAAAGCTCTGGCCGTCGACATTGAACGAAATCTAGGCACGCCGATTGACGAGATGCAGTTGCCCGTCAAGGTTGAAACGCGAACGGGTGATACGCCGCAGCACAAGCGAGCGCGCCAGAAAATCAATCCGCCGGACATCTTGCTCACGACCCCGGAGCAGATCGCATTGCTGATTGCTGCCAAGGATGCGCGGCACATATTTAAGGATTTGCGCTACGTCATTTTTGATGAGTTGCACTCGCTGGTGACCAGCAAACGCGGACATCTTCTGGCGCTGGGTCTGGCGAGATTGCGCAAATTGCGACCCGACCTGCAAACCATCGGGCTGTCGGCAACTGTGGCCCAACCTGTTGATCTGTGTCGCTGGTTGGTTGCTCAAAACACCGGCAACAGTTTGAACTCTCAAGAAGCGGGGCTGATTGAGGTTTTGGGAGGAGCAAAGCCCGATATCACGATTCTGGATACCAGAGAGCGTTTGCCATGGTCGGGCCACTCGGCGCGTCATGCTGTTCCGGAAATCTATGAGATCATCAAGCGGCACCGCACAGCGATTCTCTTCGTCAACACGCGCAGCCAGGCGGAGTTTCTGTTTCAGGGATTGTGGCGCATCAATGAAGACACTTTGCCGATTGCGCTCCACCACGGTTCGCTGGATGTCGGGCAAAGGCGCAAGGTCGAAGCCGCGATGACCAGAAACGCGCTGCGCGCAATCGTTGCAACGTCAACGCTTGATCTCGGCATTGACTGGGGCGATGTCGAGCTGGTGCTGCATATGGGCGCGCCGAAGGGAGCCAGCCGCCTTGCACAGCGTATAGGCCGAGCCAACCACCGCATGGATGAGCCGTCCCGCGCCATTCTCGTTCCCGCCAATCGATTTGAGGTGATGGAATGCCAGGCGGCGCTGGATGCAAACTATCTGGGACATCAGGACACGCCGCCTTTGCGCGACGGCGCGTTGGATGTTCTGTGCCAGCACATACTCGGCATGGCGGTGGCGGAGCCGTTTCACGAAGATGATCTGTACCAGGAGATCATCTCAGCGCCCCCTTATTCGGAACTTGACTGGGACACATTTGAACAGGCCGTACACTTCGTCGCAACCGGCGGCTATGCGCTGGCAACCTATGAGCGTTACGCCAAGATCAGGAAAACCGCCGATGGCAGCTGGTGTCTCACCCATCCGCGTTTCGCCCAGCAATATCGCATGAACACCGGCACGATTTATGACGCGCCATCACTCAATGTTCGGGTTCTGAAATTTGCCAAATGGGATAAAGGCAAGCTGGCAGCTGTGCGCGGCGGTCGGGTTGTCGGCAAGCTGGAGGAGTATTTCGTCGAGCAGTTGGTCTATGGCGACACCTTCATGTTTGCTGGTCAGGTGCTGCGCTTCGAAGGCATCCGCGAAAATGAGGCGATCTGCACCCGCACGGTGTCTCAAGAACCGCTTGTGCCGATGTATGCCGGCTCGAAGTTTCCACTCACCACCTATCTGGCCGATCATATCCGCGCCATGATTGCAGACCCTGAAACCTGGTCACGCCTGCCACCGCAAGTTCAGGAATGGCTGTGTATTCAGCGCGACAAGTCCGTCATCCCTCGCCGTGACGAAATGCTGGTGGAAACCTTCCCGCGCGGGGAGAAGTTCTATCTCGTCGCCTATTCGTTCGAAGGACGCCTGGCGCATCAGTCTTTGGGAATGCTTCTCACCAAGCGTCTGGAGCGCGCTCGGGCGCAGCCCACTGGCTTTGTCGCCACCGACTATTGCATCTGCATCTGGGGACTGGGTGATGTCGGTGCGATGATCAGCGATGGTCGCCTGACGCTGCAAGGCCTGTTTGATGAAGACATGCTGGGCGATGATCTGGAAAGCTGGATGGACGACTCCTTCATGCTGAAGCGCACTTTTCGGCACTGCGCGCTCATCGCAGGCCTGATCGAAAAGAACCATCCGGGCAAGGAAAAGACCGGCCGTCAGGTCACCGTGTCGTCCGATCTGATCTACGACGTGTTGCGCGAGCATGAACCAGATCACATTCTCATGCGGGCAACGCGGGAGGATGCCGCCGCTGGCCTGCTGGACATCCGTCGTGTGGGCGATTTGCTGGCCCGCATCAAGAACCACATCGTCCACAAAGACCTCAATAAGGTTTCGCCCTTCGCCGTGCCGATCATGCTGGAGATCGGCAAAGAGTCCGTTCCCGGAGAGGCCAATGATATGCTGCTGGCGGATGCCGCTGAAAACATCATCGAGGAAGCGATGGGGTGACTGCTGAGCCTCCGTGGATCAAACCCCGGTTGAGCCGAAACCGCCGCTTCCCCGTGCGCTGGTTTCCAGTTCCAAAACTTCTTCAACCGCAAGCTGGCGGACAGGCGCGATGACCAATTGGGCGATCCGCATACCACGCTCGATCATGAAGGGTGCATCACCCAGATTGATCAAAGGTATATGGATTTCACCCCGATAGTCCTCATCGATCGTGCCCGGCGCGTTGAGCACGGTGATGCCATGCTTGACGGCAAGGCCGGACCGCGGGCGCACTTGGCCTTCATGCGACATTGGAAGCTGAATTGCCAACCCGGTCGGTACCAATGCTCTTTGCCCGACTTCCAATGTGAGCGTCTCATCAACAGCCGCACGCAGGTCCATGCCGGCAGCACCCAACGTCTCGTAGGATGGCAAGGGCAGACCTTCGGCATGGAGCAATCGCTGGACTTTAAGGGCGCTCACGACAGCTTGGCGCCAAGGGACGTCATCAGCGGCACAAACTCTCGGAAGGACGTGTTGATCATCACCGTATCATCGACGCCTACAGGAGTTTCCGAAGCCAGCCCCATGACGAGGAAACTCATCGCAATACGATGGTCCAGATGGGTTTTGACCGTCGTGCCGCCGCGCACTTTTCCGCCGCGTACGCGCAGATCACCCTCACCTTCGGTGCAGTCAACTCCATTGGCTGCAAGCGCGGTGGCCGTGACAGCCAGTCGGTCGCATTCCTTCACGCGCAGCTCTTCCAGTCCCTGCATATGGGTTTCACCTTCTGCAAAGGCGGCCGCGACGGAAAGAACCGGATATTCATCGATCATCGAGGGTGCGCGTTCAGCGGGAACCGTCACACCGCGCAGCTGGCTATGCCTTACCGTGATGTCACCGATGTCCTCACCGCCGGAAACACGTCGATTGGCGATGGCAAGATCGGCGCCCATCTCTATGAGCGTGTCGAAAAGACCTGTCCGCGTCGGATTCAGCAGCACGTTTTTCACCGTTAACTCGGATCCCGGAACGATGAGTCCAGCCACGATGGCGAAGCTTGCCGAAGATGGATCGCCCGGCACGGTGATGTCCTGCGCCGTCAGATCGGTTTGGCCGGTCACGGAAATGTGGCGCGCACCGTCACCGTCTTCCTTGATCTCGATGTGCACGCCAAAACCGGCGAGCATCTTTTCGGTATGGTCGCGTGTCTTGACCGGCTCGATGACGGTGGTGATGCCGGCAATGTTGAGGCCAGCGAGCAGAATGGCAGACTTCACCTGCGCCGATGCAACTGGAACGCGATAGGTGATCGGCACAGGAAGAGGAGCCCCATGGATGGTCAGCGGCAGTCGGTCGCCCTCCGCGGCTTCAACCTGAAGACCGGTTTGGCGCAGTGGATCCAGCACCCGTCCCATCGGACGAGACGACAAAGATGGGTCGCCAACGAAAGTCACCGGGAAATCATAACCTGCCAGAAGACCCATGCAGAGACGCGAGCCAGTCCCTGCATTGCCGAAGTTAAGTGGTGCATCCGGTTGCATCAACGCACCATTGCCCATCCCGTCGATGAGCCAAGCGCGGTCCACCTTTTGCACATTTGCACCCAGCGCGCGCATGGCTCCTGCGGTTGCCATGACATCATCGGCCTCCAGAAGCCCGGTGGCTCGGGTCTGCCCACTGGCAACTGCTCCCAACAACAAGGCACGGTGGGAGATGCTTTTGTCACCGGGAACCTCCACCGTTCCCCGCAGCGTCGCGCCTGGATGCGCCGTCATGGGCATGGCGGTGTGGTCATGCTTTGGATCGGTCATGAAGCGTGGGGGAACAAGCGTTGAGGAACAAAATCAGGTGTGGCTTGTCTACGACCGAATGCGCAACATGTCACGTGGCTGCCATGGCTTTATCCCTTTGACACCTTTGACATGTGACGCTAGACCGACGCTTCAATTGACCGGGTGACCAGAGTTTCGCCGGTCTTCACCCGACATCGATGCGAGGCCCGTCTTGGCAAAACCCGAACTCGGCGAAAAACGCATATGCCCTGAATGCGGTGCGAAGTATTATGATTTGAACAGGGACCCGATTGTGTGTCCCAAATGCGGTACGATATTTGAGATAGCCGCCGCTGAAACTGCAAAGGCAAAGCCTGAGAAAGAGGCGGAAACCGAAAGCAAGGCCGCCGATGATGATGAAGATGATGTGGACGTCGATGGCCCCGAAATCATCAGCCTTGAAGATTCAGAAAACGACGACGGCGATACGGTCGATGGCGACGACGATGATGACGTGCCAACCGACATTCCGGATGTCGAGCTGGACGATGATGGCGATGATGACGATGAAGATGGTCCGTTTCTCGATGAAGATGACGAGGGTAACGATAGTCTGTCCGACATTATTCCCACCAAGGGTGATGACGACGACGAAACTTGATCATCCGCCGACAACAAATTGCTTGTTTTGATCGGTGGCGTCCCCTAAAACGCCGCCGCTGGTGCCGGTAACAGAATTGGCGCCACTCGAAGGCATCGTCCCGGCGATGCCGCAATTGTTCGGGGCTATAGCTCAGTCGGGAGAGCGCTTGCATGGCATGCAAGAGGTCGCCGGTTCGATTCCGGCTAGCTCCACCAAATTTCTCTGTCCAGCCTGATCGTTCAAAGGAGGTCGGCGTCAGAGTTCGACTCAAGCTTGCCGGCTCGCGGGGGGCGTCGATTGGGCCCACGATGCACGTAGCTGTCGATGTCGAGCAAGATTTTGCTACGCGAGTTCTTGAGCTGGTATGCGATATATCTGCTCCTCACCACGCATCAGCGCATGGAAATCCCGGTCGTTGAACAGACCGGCAAAGGCGCGATGGAAAACGTTTAGGCCACCGGTATAGGCCCCGAAGCTCGGCAGGATCATTCTGTTACGGTCAGCGACAAAACAGGAACGTCGAATGTGCCGGCCGCGACGGATCAGTCTCGCCTTGGGATGCAGATGACCGGCAATTTCTCCCGGCAGTGCATCGACTCTGGGTTCGTGTCGCAGAGTTAGCCCGCCAATTGAGATCTCACTTTCTGCGTCTCCACCCAGACCACTTGGAGCCTCGGGGTCGTGATTGCCGCTGATCCAAAGCCAGTCGCGCCCAGCCATCATCTGCGCCAGAAGCGCCGTTGCCTCACCTGAAAGCCGCTTATGGGAGTGCGCATCGTGAAATGAATCACCAAGCGAGACGAGGCGCTGCGGTTTCCATTTATCGATTGCGGCGTCGAGACGGTTCAGCGTTTCCATCGTGTCATAGGGAGGTAAGAGTTGACCCCGACGGGCGAAGGACGAGCCCTTCTCCAAATGCAGATCCGCGACCAGCAGCGTGTCTTCACTCGGCCAGTAAGCGACGCCCGAAGGGTCGGCGATAAGTTCAGCCCCGTTGACGGCATGGATGCAGCAGCCTTTCCATACAGGCGTTGTGGGACTTTCCGTAGGCTCCGTTTGCAGGCGATTGTTGACCTGATCCGCCAATGCCGCCATCCAAGCCTCATCGTCGCGCTGTGCGCTCATTGAATTATGAATGACAGGTCTTATCCGCTTGTCGCGTGGGCTACGCTTAAGTGACCAGCGCGGCAGAGAAGACGAATCATCCATCGCGCAAACTACCTTGCGAGAGCGAAGAGGTCATCAACACCTCGACACCGCGATATCGATCACAAATGAGCCAGAGCCTGGTCGATGTCGGACAAGAGATCGTCGACATCTTCGAGTCCCACCGAAAGTCGCACAAGGCCGGACGAAATGCCCAGCGCATCCCGATCCTCTTGCGTCAGGTTCTTGTGCGTGGTCGTAGCTGGATGAGTAATGAGGCTTTTTGCATCCCCTAAATTGTTGGAGATGCGAACGAGATCAAGCGCGTTTTCAAAGGCAAAGGCGGCGTCCTTACCGCCCTCGAGTTCAAAGGCGATCAATGTCGATCCGCCCTGCATTTGCTGTTTCGCAAGTATGGCCTGCGGGTGGCTGGGGTGGCCCGGATAGAGCAACCGAGACACGCGGCGATGTTGAACCAGATGTTCGGCCAAGGCCTCCGCATTGCTGGTCTGCTGGCGAACGCGCAACGGAAGCGTTTCCAATCCCTTCAGCAGAACCCAGGCATTGAAGGGTGACAGGCTTGGACCTGTATGGCGGAAATAGTCATAGAGATTTTCATCAATCCAGTCTGCGCTGGACAAAATTGCTCCACCGAGACAACGCCCCTGCCCGTCAATATGTTTGGTCGCCGAATAAACAACCACATGCGCGCCCAGATCTAGCGGCTTTTGCAGCAGTGGGGTGGCGAAGACATTGTCCACCACCAGCGTGGCACCGATTTCGTTGGCCAGCTGAGCGACGGCAGCGATATCGACCAGTTCCAGAGTTGGATTGGTTGGCGATTCCAGAAACAGAACCTTCGTTTCCGGGCGGATGGCCGCTTTCCATGCTTCGATGTCCTTGCCATCGACAAGGGTCGACGCGACGCCGAATTGCGGCATCAGTTTTTCCACGACATAGCGGCATGAGCCGAAAAGGGCGCGTGCCGCAACGACATGGTCACCCGCCTGGACCTGACACAAAAGCGCCGCGGACACGGCACCCATGCCGCTGGCGGTGGCAAGACACGCCTCGGCACCTTCCATATCGCACATGCGCTGCTCAAACATCGCGACGGTAGGGTTGGCATATCGCGAATAGACAAAGCCCGGCTCGTCGCCCGCGAAGCGGGCTTCGGCAGACTCGGCACTGTCATAGACGAAACCCTGCGTCAGATAGAGCGCTTCGGATGTCTCGCCATGGCTGGACCGCGTCGTGCCGCCATGAACGAGTTTGGTTGCTGCTTTCCAGTCGTTCCTGCTCATCACATACCCCTTTTGCAAAACGCGAAGTGGCAACAAAAAACCGGCTTCGCGATGCCGCAAAACCGGTTCCAAATGCGAGAGGTTGTCTCCCGCTTCGGCCCTTTAGCGACTTGTTTAACGTGGCTGCAAGCCGACCGGCCAAATCACCACAACAATCCGGTGATAATCGAAGCTCGCCGTTGCGTCAATTCAATCGACGTTTCAAGACTGCCGCCATGGTTCCGGGAATTCTCAACGATCGGCAGATTGGCGCTTTGTTTGATCGCGGCAACCTCGTTGCGCCGCCTTTGGACGAAGATCAGATCCAGCCTGCCAGCCTTGATCTTCGTCTTGGCAAGACGGCCTGGCGCGTGCGCGCGTCTTTCCTGCCCGGCGCTGATACGGCCGTTGCGAACAAACTTGAGCGCTTTGCTCTGCATGAGATTGATCTAACAACAGGGGCGGTTCTGGAAACGGGCTGCGTCTACATCGTTGAGCTTCAGGAACGGCTGAAGTTGTCGGACGATATTTCGGCCTCAGCAAACCCAAAAAGCAGCACCGGGCGGCTAGATATTTTTACGCGCGTTATCACAGATGGTGCCCAGCAATTCGATATTGTTCCGAAGGGCTATGGGGGGCTTCTTTATCTGGAGGTGTCTCCGCGCACTTTTCCAATCGTCGCGAGATCAGGTTCGCGGCTGTCGCAGATCCGCTTTCGCAACGGCGAGGCGTTGCTCGATCACAATGAGTTGGTGACGCTGCATCAGGCCCAAACGCTGGTTGCAACGGACAAACCCAATATCGATGCGCGGGGCATTGCGATGTCGATCGATCTGACGGGTGATGACAGTGGTCTGATCGGATATCGCGGCAAGCGCCACACCGGCGTTGTTGATGTTGACAAGAAAGCGGCCTGCGAAGTCCTCGATTATTGGGAGCCGATCTACAATCGCGGCTCTGCCGATCTCGTACTGGATCCGGATGAGTTCTACATTCTGGTGTCACGCGAAGCGGTTCATGTTCCGCCAGACCATGCCGCGGAAATGGTTCCATTTGATCCGCTGGTCGGCGAGTTTCGGGTCCACTATGCCGGTTTTTTTGATCCGGGTTTCGGTCATGCTGCGGCGGACGGAACAGGCGCGCGTGCCGTTCTGGAGGTGCGCAGCCACGAAGTGCCCTTCATCGTAGAACACGGGCAGATCGTAGGTCGGCTTCTCTATGAACGCATGAGCGAACAGCCAAGCGTTCTATATGGCGCTGATCTGCGCTCGAACTATCAGGCACAAGGCCTGAAACTCTCCAAACATTTCAGGCCGATTGCTGCGCCCGCAAACTGAGCTCTTCGGCCGCGCTTGCCGGCTCGCTCAACCGATGCGGGGTCTTTTCCCAAAGATGAGGCTTGCGGCTTAATTGCCAAAGAGCGCGCCAAGCGGAGACGGAAAGAAGCATCCAATAAACCGGCAAAGCCCACAACCAGATCCGCAACGCGCCCAGTTTTCGCAATGGCAGGGCCTTCCAGGCCAACCAGGCGAATGACAAATAACCAGCTAGGACGGTCATTATGTCCAGCACAATCAATGGGCCGAAAGACTGCCGCCAACTGTCTTTCGTTGCCAGCCCAATTGAATCTGCGACGATAAAATAAAAGAGAAAGGGGTGGACCAGAGCGGAGACTGACATGCCCCCAATCAGCAGCTGAAACAGAACCATGTTGCGAAGGCCCAGCTGTCTCGTTGTCTTGATCGGTTCGCGCATGTGAACAAGCCAGGTCTGATACCAGCCCTTGAACCACCGGGTGCGTTGACGCACCCACACCCCAAGATCGACCGGAGCCTCTTCCTTTGTCGGCAGACTGAGCATGGCCGAGCGGTAGCCGATGCGGGCCATGCGCATGCCGAGATCAGCATCTTCTGTCACGTTGTGAGGGTCCCAGCCGCCAAGCACATCGAGAGCTTCGCGTCTGAAGTGATTTGACGTCCCGCCCAGCGGGACAGGTGCCCGGATGGCAGCAAGAAAGGGCAGAAGGCCATCAAAAAGAGCGCTGTACTCAATAGCAAATAGTTTTGCCAGCATTCCGTCTCGATGGTTGCGGATGGTGAGCGGTGATTGCAGGCACGCGATGGAATCAGACGATGCTTCAAACACCGTATGGGCTTCTCGTAGCTGTAGCGGATGTGGTCGATCCTCTGCATCATAGACCACGATCAAAGATCCGCTGCACAATTGTAAGGCGTAGGACAGAGCCTTGGGCTTGGTGCGAGGTTCCGCCATCGGCACCTCAATGACCGAGGCGCAATTCAGCTTCTGTTGCGAAATGACCCGGCGACACGCTTTGATCGTTGCGGGGTCGTCAGCCTCGCATATGAGTTTGATTTCCAGCCTTTCCTTTGGCCAGTTCAACGCTGCCAGAGAAAGCAGCAGATCGCGAACCTGGCCTTGCTCCTGGTACAGCGGTACAAGCACAGAATAGACCGGCAGCGCGCTGTCATTGTGCACGCCAGACCATTTGACCGATCCTCGCAGGCGGTTGGACTGGCCAAAATAGGCGGCCGCCAACATACGCAGAGCGATACAGCCCAGGTAGAACAGGCTCGCCACGATATGCACGATGTGAACCACTGCGGGCGGCGAGAAGAAGGCAAGCGCAGCCAAGCCCTGCAAGATCAGCAATAACACCACCGCTTGCCTGGGGGTCCACACCCTGTGGGCGGATATGACCGGGTAGCGGTTGCGCAGGCCGTTGACCGCCTGGGAAATCAGACCACTGGAGCCACGTTCTTCGAGCGCCGCACGATTTACCGATAAAGGCGCAACCCGAAGCCTCGTTTCGGAACCGTTATGTCGTGAAAGCCATGTCTTGAGCGCTTCCAATTGGCGGCAGTCGGGCGCAATGTGCACATTGTGACGTCCAAACTGACTGGGGTGTGCCGGGTCATCGATGTCCTCGACCTGAACCATATGGCTCATTCGGTGAAGGTCGCGTGGGTGCGGCAATGTGATGTCAGGATGGCCACCGCGGCCGGTCTCGGTGACAAATTCAAGCCCAAGCTCGGTGGCGACATATCGGTAATAGTCGCGTTCCGCGATCAACCCATTGGCCAGCATGCAGTCCGAGGCACTGATATCGAATGCGTGCGCCCTTCGCGCAACGCAAGTCAGTAATTCGCGCCCGAATCCGAACTTTTCAAGAAAGGCGATGTCTTCGGGCAGACCAGTGTCTTCTTCGCCTTGGAGGTCAAACGCACCTCCCTCCATAGAAACCTCGACCCGCTTCTTCTTTACTCGAAAACAGTGTGTTGCAGTATCGGAACACTCCTCAAGGGCTGTGATCTGATCAGAAAGTACATGCTCGCAGCGGGCGTGAATGAAAAATCCTAGTCAACTGCCCTTTTGGATCAGTCCATTCCGTCGCTGACTGGCCTTAGCCTTTAGCTCGAGCCATGAAGGCGAGGCGCTCAAACAGATGGACGTCCTGCTCATTCTTCAAGAGAGCACCGTGAAGCTTCGGCAGAGCATTGGTGGCCTTTTCGCGAAGCGTTTCGGGTTCAACATCATCTGCAACCAGAAGACGAATCCAATCTAGCGCTTCGGATGTGCTTGGCTTCTTCTTCAGACCGGGAGTGTCGCGGATCTCGTAAAATTGCGTGAGCGCTTCTCGAACCAGACGTTGCTTGATGCCAGGGTAATGCACCTCGACGATCTGCTGCAACACATCCGCCTGCGGGAAGGCGATGTAGTGAAAGAAGCAGCGACGCAAAAACGCGTCCGGCAGTTCTTTCTCATTGTTGGATGTGATGATGACGATTGGTCTGTTGCGAGCACGGATCGTCTCGTCTGTCTCATAGACATAGAACTCCATCTTATCGAGTTCCTGCAAAAGGTCGTTTGGAAACTCGATATCCGCCTTGTCGATCTCATCGATGAGCAGAACCACCTTTTCGTCCGCCTCAAAGGCTTCCCAGAGCTTGCCCTTTTTGATGTAGTTTTTCACATCGTGAACGCGCTCTTCGCCAAGCTGGGAATCGCGTAGCCGCGACACCGCATCATATTCGTAAAGCCCCTGCTGTGCCTTGGTGGTGGATTTGATGTTCCACTCCAGCATGCGCAGACCGAGTGCATTCGCGATCTGCCTGGCGAGTTCCGTTTTTCCCGTGCCCGGTTCGCCCTTAACGAGCAAGGGGCGTTCCAGCGTGATCGCGGCATTGACGGCGGTGGTGAGGTCGTCGCCAGCAACGTAGTCTTCAGTGCCGGTGAAGCGATGGGGAGATGATGTCATGGATCAGGCTTTCACGCTGTGCGTTGCGGCGGCGTTTTAGAAAGTCACGTGCTGCGAAGCAACTGGCCAGACCGGTGAAATCGTCAGCCCATCACGTCAATCTTCACGCGCGCATGGCCACGATGGAGAAAACCCAGCTTCATGGCAGCCGCTTTGGATACGTCCAGCACCCGCCCTTTGGCGAACGGGCCTCGATCATTGATGCGCAGTACCACCGAACGTCCATTGCGCAGATTGGTGACACGAATGCGGGTGCCGAAAGGAAGGCGGCGATGTGCGGCCGTCATGAGTTTCCAATTCATTCGCTCGCCATTGGCCGTTTTTCGACCGTCGAGGGCATACCAGGAAGCGCTGCCGGTTTGAGCCTCGGCAGTTGAGACAAGGGTGAGGGAAGCCAGCGTGAGGCCGATCGCAGCCATCACAGCCACGGATGGGATGCGTTGTGTCATGATTGAACAGGAGGTGGGAGTTGAGAATCTGGATGCCGTAGACCCAACAATTGTGGCGGCAATGGAGACATCACCGATCACTCATCATTGCATGCCTATGCTATGAGTGAGCGCTCATCATCTTCTCCAAGCAAGGAGAGAGCGAAGCGCAGATCGCTTGCAACTGTCTGCCTGCGGCTTGCTAAGATTTTGCGTCTGGCAATCGCAAAATGTAGGATGGGTGATGCGCCACAACCATTCGTGCCCGGCCGGAAAGCTAATGGACAATGCTGCGCATTTCCGCATGGGGTCTGGATTTGCCGATCACACCGCGCAAAGCAGATCGTCCGAGACAATGACAACTTTTGGCCGCACCAGATCCGTCTCGCGACCAAGCCACCAGCGACAGCTATCCACTTCTGTGGCAGACAGATTCTGGTGCAGCCGCCGCTTGCCGCGCGCCACAAAATTGAAGTGCTTTACCGGATTGGTGACATAGCAATCTTCAAGGGCTTCTCCGAGTTCTTGCATCACCTCTCGCAGCCGCCGCCCTGCCGGACCAACAATGGGCCCGCCCTGCAAGTCTTCCTGATCTCCCGGCAGCGGCCCGGGTTCAGCCCGCATCATGCTTGTAGGCGCGATGAACGTCCGGGTCCGCAGCTTTCTGCAGCAACAAACGGTCGCTTTGCAGTCGCAGCAGCAAACGGTAGAGCAGCAAAAAAGCTCGCCGTCACTGTGGCAAACGAACGCTCGCGCAAGGTCAAGAAAGCGTTTTGGCACCAGGGGTTGCGGATCGGCCAGAGCCGGGGAAACTGGCGCCGGGTCTTCTTCAAGCGCAAACAGGCTTGCCCCGGCGGCGTCTGTATGAAATTCGATCTGTTGGGGGCCAGGCCTCGTTGCAGCGCAACCTTGTCGGCTGACCTCCAACCGTCAAAATCATCCTCTCCACCGAGATGAAAGACAAGCATCGTCCACCAAACAGGGAAAGCTGCTGGGTAGGGGGTCCAATCGCGCGCGCAGATTGGCCAGGTCGGTCGAGCCTCCCGGCTGCCAGTCTTCGGCAGTGATGAAAGGCATTGCCTTCTCTATACCATTGCTTAGCCGCTCGAGATCGTCCAGCCGCAGCCGGTAAAGATCGAGGGTGAGCTGGGCGACCTCTTCGACCGTGAACCGGGCGCGCGGCACATTGGAAGAAATACGGTTGATGCAGTACAGGCAGTCATACTGGCAATAGTTGGTGAGCTGCACCTTCAGCAACGATATGCATCGCCCATCCGGCACATAGGCATGGCAGATGCCAGACCCTTCCGTGGAGCCAATTCTGCCCTTGGCGACGGATGCGCGTTTATCCGTCCCACTGGAAGCGCAGGATGCATCATACTTTGCGGCATCGGCGAGAATTTCCAGCCTGCGCGGCAGACTGATCTTGTTGCCCATTAACGATAAGGCCTCCGATGCACCCTGTGCCGGTCACGTGAATGTTGCTGTTTTGTTCCATCACTCTCCGATGCGCTTGTCTTTCCAAAATCGTGCCGATCTGCCACACAGCACATGCGACAAAACGGCCGGAGAGATGTTCAATGCCGTATGTGTTTTCAGCTCACCCGCAGGCGGCCGTTTCTGTTTTCGATACGGCCGATCGTTTTCCCATACGGCGCATTTTTTGCGTCGGTCGCAACTATGCCGATCACGTGGTTGAAATGGGTGGTGACCCGGATCGTGAACAGCCATTTTTCTTCACCAAGCCCGCCGATACAGTTTGGCAGGGAGAGGGAGAAATGCCTTTCGCGCCGCGCACTGGCGATCTTCACCATGAGGCCGAACTGGTCGTGGCCATCGGACGCGCTGGGGCAAATGTTGATGCCTCTCAGGCGCTTGATATGGTTTTTGGCTACGCTGCGGGCGTCGACCTCACCCGCCGCGATCTTCAGGCTGAGGCCAAGAAGCGTGGGCGGCCATGGGATATGTCCAAGGGGTTTGATCATTCGGCACCGATGAGCGCCGTCATGCCGGCCAGTCTTATCGGCCACCCGGATGCGGGCCGCCTTCATTTGACCGTGAATGGCGAAACGCGACAGGACGGCGATCTGGCGCAGCAGGTTTGGAAAGTGCCTGAAATTGTCGCAGAGCTTTCAACCTATGTTGCGCTGGCGCCCGGTGACCTGATCATGACCGGAACGCCTGCCGGAGTCGGGCCCTTGTTTCCCGGTGATCATGTCGTGTCATCCATTGAAGGGATCGGCGAGATCGCCTTCACCATGGGCGCCAAGACAGACGGAAGCTGAGCGATGCGGGACTTCGATTACCGCGCCTGGTCGCACAAGGCTGCCGATTGGGGCGCAGACTATCTTGAGGGCATAGCCGACAGACCAGTGCGCCCAATGGTGAAACCCGGTGCGGTTGCAGCGCAAATTGGTGCGCATGCACCGGAACAGGGCGAGCCAATGGAGGCCATATTCGACGACTTTGAAAGCGTCATTCCCGACGCGATGACCCATTGGCAGCATCCCCGGTTCTTTGCTTACTTCCAGTCGAACGCCGCGCCAGCCGCACAGCTTGCCGAGCAGCTTGCAACGTCCTTCGCCGCACAATGCATGCTGTGGCAAACTTCGCCTGCAGCAACCGAGCTTGAGATGAAAATGACGGACTGGTTGCGTCAAGCCGTTGGATTGCCGGACGCCTTTTCCGGCGTGTTTCAGGATACCGCATCCTCCGCCACACTTTGCGCTGTGCTCACCATGCGCGAGAGAGCGCTCGGCTTTTCGGGCAACAAGGAAGGCCTTTTTGGCAAGGCACCCTTGCGCATTTACGCCTCGGGAAGGACACACACATCCATCGACAAGGCGCTTTGGATCGCCGGATTGGGGCAGGACAATCTGGTCAAGATACCCACTGGGCCTGGACCGCATTTTGCCATGGATGTCGACGCACTCAAGAGCGCCATCGCCAATGATCGGGCAGCCGGATTGCAGCCTGCCGGGATCGTCATTTGCGTTGGTGGAACATCTGTTGGCGCGACCGATGATGTTGCCGCAATCTGTGATGTGGCAGAGGCGGAAGGTCTCTACACGCATCTCGATGCCGCATGGGCGGGCTCGGCGATGATTTGCGAGGAGTTCCGACCTTTGTGGTCCGGAGCAGAACGCGCTGACTCCATCGTGCTCAATCCACACAAATGGCTTGGCGCACCGATGGAGTGTTCCCTGCATCTGGTGCGCGACCCGGAAACGCTGACCCGAACCATGGCGATCAAGCCTTCCTATCTAAAGACCCGAGGCAAGGACGACATCGTCAATTTTTCCGAATGGTCTGTGCAGCTTGGTCGTCGTTTCCGCGCGTTGAAGGTTTGGTTCCTGCTTCGCTTTTATGGGCTTGAAGACCTGCGCGACCGCATTCGAAACCATGTGGCCTGGTCACAAGCGCTGGCCGAAAGGCTTCGGGCCGATCCGGGTTTCCAGATCGTTACGGAACCGGTTCTGTCCCTCTTCTCCTTCCGCCATGTGCCCGAAAGTGCAGGTGACCTCGACGCCCACAATCTCGCACTGACCGATGCGATCAACGATGATGGTCGCATCTATCTGACGCAAACTGATCATGACGGGCAGGTCGCAATACGCTTCGTTGCAGGTCAGTTCGACATGCGCGAAGAAGATATCGATATCGCCTTCAATGCGATCATCGAAACGGCGCGAGGCATGCATGGCTGAGTTGGCAACAGCATCCGTTCTCAACCGTGTCGCGGCGCTCGGAACACAGCGCTGGGCGGTACATTTCATGGGTCGTCAGCGCGCGCTGAAAGACCCGGATTTCATAGAACTCACCATTGGCGAACCGGATCTTCCAATGGCAACCGACCTCATCGGCATCGCTGAACAGGCAATGAGAAGTGGTCGCACGCGCTACTCCGTTGGCAAGGGAGAGCCTGCGCTTCTGGAAGCACTGGCACGAAAATACTCAGCACGAACTGGACGCGATATTTCGCCCGCACATTTTTTGGCATTTCCTGGAACGCAGGCTGCGCTGGCCATCGTGATGCAGGGTCTCGTTGAGGCTGGAGACGCTGTGCTGGTGCCTGATCCCAACTACGCGACCTATGAGGGCGTGGTGCGCATGACCGGTGCGGACTTCGTTCCTGTGCCGATGGATGCAGCCAATGGCTTTCGCCTAACCGCAGATCAGCTGCGCGATGCCATGGTTCCGAACGCAAAGGTACTTCTGCTGAACAATCCGCACAATCCAACCGGAGCGGTACTGAGCAGGGAGGCCGTTTCTGAAATCGGTTCTGTTTGTCGAGAGCACGGTCTGTGGATCATCAGCGACGAGGTCTACGAGACGCTGATCTACGGGCATCTGTTTGCATCACCTTTTGACGAGGCAGCTCTCGCCGATCACACCATAACCGTGTCATCCATATCGAAATCACACGCCGCGCCAGGCTTTCGTTCGGGCTGGGCTGCCGGTCCGCCCTGGGTGATGGACAGGATTCAGCCGCTTTCAGAAGCACTGCTGTTTGGCAATCAACCTTTCATCGCAGACATGACGGTGCATGCGCTCGACCATCCAGGAACGGTTGGTGCGCAAATGGCTGCCGCCTATCAAAAGCGCATAACGACGCTGATGAAAGCATTTGAACGATCGGTGCTGAAGCCATTGAAACCGCAGGCGGGCATGTTCATGCTTGTTGATGTCAGCGCGACAGGACTGGACGGGGAGGCCTTTGCCCGGCGCTTGCTGGAAAATGGTGTGAGCGTGATGCCCGGCACGTCTTTTGGAACGCAAGCTGCCAGTTTTGTCCGTTTGAGCCTCACTGTTCCAGAAGACAGGCTGCTTGAAGCGGCGCAACGGATGGTTGCTATGGCGTCTTGACGGTTCAGTCCGGTTCCTTGTCGCGGCGTCGTATGAGCTCGCGGCGTGGATAGGGAATAGTGATACCGTTTTCATCAAAGCGTTGTTTGGCCGCTTCTGTCAGGTCCCACGACAAGGCTAGGTAGTTAGACGTTTTGGTCCAGACGCGAAGACCCACATCAACCGATGAATCTCCCAGGTTTGCGACGAAGGTTTGTGGGGCTGGATTGTCCAGCACCCGTTCGTCGCTGGTTGCCATGTCCATGAGAATGTTGCGCGCTTCCTGCATCGAGTCGTCGTAATCGATGCCAACGATAATCTCGAAACGCCGCGTGGGATGTCTTGAATAGTTTACGATCGACGAGTTCCAAAGCTGATTGTTGGGAGCCATGACGAACAGACCGTCCACCATTTTCAACTCGGTGGTGAACAGGCCGATCTCCTCCACGGTTCCTGTGATGCCGTTCGCGTCTATGTACTCCCCGACGCGAAAGGGGCGCAGAATCAGCAGCATGATGCCAGCAGCGATATTGGCCAACGTTCCCTGCAGGGCGAGGCCAATTGCAAGGCCTGCCGCACCCAGCACAGCGATGATGGATGTTGTCTGAACGCCAAACTGTCCCAGCACCATGACGAAGACGAGGATCCAGATCGCATATTTGACGATGTTGGAAAGGAAGCTTGCAAGCGTGATATCGACATGTCGCAAGCGTTGCAGGGAACGGCGAACTCCCCGCGAAACAATCCCGGCCAGAAAAAAGCCAACAAAGATAAGGATGATGGCGCCCAGGACCGAAAAGGCGTACTCCGTCGTCACCTCAATCGCCTGTCGAACGAGTGTTTCGGCGGCCAGCTGTGTGTTGTTCAGTTTTTGACCGATCGCGCGGACCGGCTTTTGCAAAGTCTCTTCCATGCCCGAATCGATTTGATCTGACTGAATTGAAGGGTCCTACACCACGCGCAATCGCTGGCAAGTGCGCTGCGCCCTTTCAGTTCAGCGTTTGAGACGTCGAGTCTATTGCGACTTCGGATCGCGGCTTTCGTCCAGGCTGCGGCCCCTTGCCTTGCCAAACAGTGCCAGGAACAACATCCACAATGTGCGCATCCAGATGAGGGAGACCATGAAGAAGGTTCGATTGTTGATGTAATAGACATCGTAACCGAGTTTCCGTTCGCGCATCCGTTTCGTGTAGGTTGGCTTGTAATTGACCTGTGCCCACCCGGTCAGACCTGGTTTCACGGCCAATCGGAGCCAATAGTCTTCTGGCGCTTGGGCATCATCGGTCAGCAAAACCCACTCCGGGCGCGGCCCGACAAATGCCATTTCACCGCGCAGAATGTTGATGAGCTGCGGGAGTTCGTCCAGGTGAAAATAGCGCAAATAGCCACCGAGCCGTGTAATTTGTGGTCTATCTTCCTCTTCAAGGTCCTGCATGGTTCGAAACTTCAAGATCTTGAAGGGTTTTCCGCCACGTCCGAGGCGAGGCTGCCTGTAAATTAGTGGTCGTCCGTCAATACCCCAGATGAGAAGCGCGACCACTAGAAACAGAGGGGAGAGGGTGATGAGCAAAGTTACGGCAATCACCTTTTCCGTGATCAGCTTGGCCAGCTCAAACATCGTGAACCGATAAAGGTTTGCCGCAGTTTCTTTCAGAGGCTTTCCGACATTGGAGCAGCCGAATGAGTGTTCAAGATAATCCGCCAACAATCTGACATCGACCTCATTGGTAACGACCGCCTTGTAAAGCTCTCCATGAGAACCTTCGTGATTTGACAATTCGTCGAGCTGTTCCGGGGTCACAACCAGAACCTCAATGCGCGAAAGGTCATCAAGATCGCGTATCACTTCAACACTGCCTGAATGGCGTGCGAGAAGACGAAAATATCCAGCGCGACCCAACACGCCGATTCTCAACTGGCGGTCTGCATACATGACCGATGGCGGCCAACACAGAAACATCAGAACGAGCAAGACGATCCAGTTCAGATCAGCCAACCCTGCTACGCCAACGATGGGAGCCGTCATGCAGCAATACAGCAAAAACGCTTCATATCGAGCCACGGTTGGCAGCCTTCGGATGCTCACGCCAGCATAGACCGACCAAACGCAGAAAATTGCGGCCAGGACAATCTGGGTGAACAGAAACGGTGCCTCAATTTCTGGCACCACTGGTTCCCCTTTTGTTGACTGTCATGGCCCTACTCGGTACTGCGTGGCTCCCGTCTCCTCGCAAGACAGTGCCACATAACAATACTGCTGGCGATAGTCGCTATCCACCAAGTTTGATAAAAGGAACTGCCGGTCATCGATACAGCAAATGCCGCCGTCAACATTGCAAAAGCGGAAGCGCGCGGCCAGTTTGGCAATTCGCATATTCTCCACGCCAGTACAAGCAACATGTTGATGACGATTGCGATTCCGACTACTCCTTGGTTAACCCATATCTCCAACGCAATATTGTGCGGCGATGTCGTTTCATCCCCGAAACCAAGTTCGCCTGCGCGCCGCGAAGCAAGCCCGGATTCCCCAAGCATGCGATCACCTTTTACACCCCAGCCCAAGACAGGTCGCTGCAAAGCCAGTTGCGAATAGTCCTGCCACAACGCCACTCGATGTTGCGCATTGGCCGCTTCTGGAATTGGTATCCGCAGGGTGCCGTCGGTTTTGGCCAGAGAAGCCGACAATAGCGGCATCATCAGCACAGCAAGCGCCATCAAGCCGACAAGCGGTTTGATCAATGTCGGGGCGTAGGTCGCAACGACCATCGCAGCGATCGCAAGCAAAGCACCCAGCTTTGCTGCCTCGCCCTCGCCACTGAAAATGGCAAACAAGACCATCGTAGCGACAGCTACTGCGATCACCATGTGACGACCGGCATGCAATGCCGCCAATGCTGCGCATCCCAGCAGAACAAGCCAGGCAGCGTTACGATTGAGGTCATAGATGAAGTTGGTGTCCAGAAGCGCATCGTGAAAGCTGCTGATGCCCCAGGTCTCGGCAATCATAGCCAATGCGCCAATCGACAGCGCAATGACCGCAAAGATCGTTGCCGAAAGCAGCCTCGTTCTGGCCAGCTCGAGCACGAACAAGCGCCCAATTATGAGGGCGCCGAACAGGACTGCGATGTCTTTGATCCCGCGTTCGGGCATCGGAGACCACGATAGCGAAACAGCCATCAGTGTCAGATAGAGAAGGCCCAGCAGGAGCAAGGGATCGCGTGGGTTGAACGACCAGTAGCCCTGCGCAAAGCGGTCCGGTTCTCCGCGTAACCGAGCGATCAGAGCAAAGCTGCACAACGTCAAAAGCGCAATCCCGAAAAACAGAGGCAATGTTCGCGGCAATGCGATCTGAAGCAGTGGCCAAATGACAAAGAGGATCAAAGCGAGCCAATTGCGCCCCGACTCGGCAAAAAGCGTCTCCCGTCTCGGCAAATCCAGCCTCATGATGGATTTGTCTCCAACCCATAAAGGGTCAGGAACTGATTGATGACGTCCTGGTCGCTCACGCCGAGCCCTCGAATATGAACGGACGCCGCCTTACCCATCGCTCTTGCCTTGTCCGGGTTGGCGATGGCGTTCTCGCACCGCTTGGCCAGCTGCGCGGCCAGCGTCTGATCAGCGCCAATCAACCAGCCGGTTTTGTCCTCTTCGACCAGCCTTTTTATGCTCTCCTGATCGGTTGCGATCAGGGCACATCCGCAGGCAGCCGCCTCTATCAAAGAGCGCGGGAGCCCCTCCGGATAGGTGGTGGGCAGGCAAAACACGTCAATTGATCTGAGAAGGCTCGGCATCTGCCTTTGCGAAACGCCTTCATGAAACTCGACATGGCCCCGCGAAACCGCTTTGTGGATTTGATCCAACGGGAAAGCATCAGGATTGCCAGGTGCTGGCAGACCGGCCAGTACAAACTTGGCCTTGCCTGACAAAACTTCGGCAGCATGGAGAAAGGCTCCTACGCCCTTCGCTTTCAGCAAACGCGCGGCAAGGCCGAAGACCAGCATACCTTTTTTCGCGCTGCATTGTGCGGGACGAAAGTGTTCCAAATCGAGACCCGTTCCATTCAGCGTTGATGGCGCAATGCCGGTTCCCAGCAGCGCACCATTGGCGAGGCGGCGACTGTCGGCCGTGTTCTCGGTGGTTACAACGGGTTTCAGGCGCTTGGCGCAAAGCTTGAGGGCAAATTCCACAAATCTTCGTTTTGCCGGAGAAGATGAACCGGCAAAAAGGGTTCCAAGTCCGGGAAATGTCCAAACGGATTTGAGGGAACGACGTTGCTGCGTGGAAACAATCCACGCAGTGGCGAGTGCGCCAAAGAGCACCGGCTTGATGGTCAGCAAATGAAGCAGATCGGGCTTCTCGTTTCGCACCAGCTTTGCGATCGCCAAAGCGAGTTTTGCATCCTTGACGATATTCAAACGGTGCCGCTCGACAGAGACGGGCCGAAGCTCCCAGGGGTCGCCGTCCAAAACAGGCTCCACGCGCGCCGGATCAGCCAGCAAGATGACGCGATAGCCGCGATCAACCAACGCTTCGGCAAGTGGCTGACGGTGCGCTCGAAAATAGGCCAAATCGTTGACCGCAAAGAGAGCCGTCATGTTCTTTGCTGACACCATATTCGAACGCGACCACTCACGCACACCAATGCGTTCATGTGGCAGAATTTGATCACGGCGTGAAGGCTGATCAGCTGGTTTCGAGAACGCCGCGGCTGATCTGGTCTTGCTCGATGGATTCGAACAGGGCCTTGAAGTTGCCCTCACCGAAACCGTCATCGCCCTTGCGCTCGATGAACTCAAAAAAGATGGGACCAATCACCGTCTTGGAGAAGATTTGCAACAGAATGCGGGTTTCGCCGCCCGGTTTGCCCTCAACATCTACCACGCCCTCGCCATCAATGAGAATGCCGTGTTTCATCATGCGATCAAGCGGCTCCCGATGCCCGGTCACACGCTCTTTGCTCATGTTGTAATAGGCCTTTGGTGGGGCGGGCATGAAGGTGATGCCGCGTTCGGCGATGGCATCGACTGATTCATAGATGTCGCGAGCACCAACAGCGATGTGCTGAATACCCTCGCCATTGTAGCGCTTCAAATATTCGACGATCTGCCCTTTTTCACCGCGATCCTCGTTGATGGGAATGCGAATGCGCCCGCAAGGAGAGGTAAGCGCGCGTGAGAACAGGCCGGTATATTGGCCTTCAATGTCGAAGAAGCGGATTTCACGGAAGTTGAAGATGTCACCGTAGAATTTGAACCACACATCCATATTTCCTTTGTGGACGTTGTGGGTGAGGTGGTCGAGATAATGGAATCCCAGCCCTTCCGGATGGGCGTTGCGTTGCCAGTTGAACTCTTCATTGTAAGGAGAGGCCTCGTAATACGTGTCGATGAAATAAATCAGCGATCCTCCAATTCCCACAATGGCGGGAACATCCATGGTCTTTCCGGGGCCAACGAACTCATCGGCGCCCTTCGACACAGCGTGACGCAATGCGTGGTCTGCATCGGCAACCCGCCAGGCCATGGAGGGCGCGCACGGGCCGTGTTCGTCAACAAACTGACGCGCATGGCTGCCCAGTTCGTCATTGATGACATAGGTGATGTCACCCTGCTGCCAAAGCTCAATCCGTTTGGTCTTGTGTGTCGCCGTGTGAACATAGCCCATCTTGGCAAACAATTCGCGCAGCTTTTCCGGCTCAGGATGTGCAAATTCAACAAATTCGAACCCATCCGTGCCCGCTGGATTGGCAGGCGTGATCTGCGCCTTTGGTGCGTCATGCGGAAACGGTCCCATTGTTCATGTCCTTGCGTTGATGGCCTGCAATCTTATGAACGAACCGCCTCGCAATGGGGTTGCGTTTATCGCTCAGCGCAATCATCGTGATGCACAGGCTTTGCAGAAAATATAGATTATGTGCACTCGATGAGCATTGATCGCTTTGATGTTGCAATTCTGAGAGCGCTTCAGGCCGATTCCGACCAAACGCATGCGAAGATCGGTGAACAAATTCACCTCTCGGCATCGCAGGTTTCAAGGCGCCGTACTGCCCTCGAGAAATTGGGGCTGATCAGCGGCTATGGTGCGAAACTTGATCCACAGGCGCTTGGTTTTGGCTTGCGGGCGATCACACGGGTCAATCTGCGTTCGCATGGTGAGGACACCGCTGCCGCCTTTGCTCGCTTTCTGGAGCGACATGGTATCGTACGCACAGCATGGTCGGTTTCCGGCGATGCCGACTATGTGCTGCACATCGAAACCCGCACCTTGGCCGATTTTGCTGAGTTTGTTCACAGGGAGTTGCTGCCGCACCCTCAGGTGGCTCAGGTGCGCTCCGAGATCGTTTTGACGACCGTCAAGGATGACAAGGGGCTGCCCATATGAGGTACTTGAAGTCTACAATCGATCAAACAGCATGCCTGGCATGCCCGGATTACGAGTGAGGCCAAGCAGTCGGCACAGGGAAAAGATCATGGCCTGATTGGACGCGACCACGGGCTTTCCCACCTCCTCCTCAATGTGCTGAATGGTTTCGACCGAGCGCATGTCGGTGCAACTCAAAACGATGGCCTGAGCCCGTGGAGTGTCGGCCTTCAGGGCAAGTTCAAAAACCTCGTTCGGCGAGAGTTCGCCCTGCCCGTAATTGTCGAGTGCGCGGCCAATATCGGCCCGCTGCACCGTTTCAACAGAGTGCTGCTCCAAAAACGCGATGGCCTGATCGTTGATGTCTCCAACATAGGGCGATGCAAAGCCCACTTGCGTTGCTTTGAGCGCCTGTAACGCCGTGATCAGCGATCCCGCTGCCGTTATGGAAAAGGCACCGGTCCTCGCGTTGATCTTGGCCGCCAGATCGCGATCGAAGCGAGGCCCGTGAGTGAGTGTTGCAGAGGTGCAGCCATAAATAACGGCCTTGGGCCTAACTCCAGCGATCATGCGCAAATCATGATCGATGTCCGAGGCGCCGAGGCCTGCCATTTGCTCCGCGTCGGGTATTTCTTCGACATCATATCCGCCGAGCCGCTGGAAATGCATGGTGCATCCCGTCGGGCACATTGCCAGCATGTCTGGCTCCAGGTTCGTGTTGGTGAAGGGAACCAGCACGCCAATTTTTGGTCCTTTTCGGGCGTCTTGGCTCATCGCATGGCTTCCTTCAAAACATCGGACACCCGGTTCATGATGCTTTGTTCACCTATAGTGATGCGCAGACAATCCGGCAGGCCGTAGCCGCCCATTGCCCGCAGCAGCAGCCCGTTTTGTCGAAGCGCTTGATCAACACGATCAGCTGTGGCGGGATCGTCAAACTGCAACAGCAGGAAATTGGTGTTGCTGTTGCGAACCGTGATGCCAAGTTTCCTTGCGGTCTGTGCAAAACCATCCCGGATTTGCGCAGTTTTCTTCACGATCTGTCGCATATGCTTCTGGTCACGCATGGCGGCGGTCGCCATGGCCTGTGAAACCACGCTGACATTGTTTGGATTGAGCACTTTGCGAAGATGCTGTGCTGTCTGCCGTGGGAAGCAACCCCAGCCGACACGCGCGCCCGCCAATGCATAGGCCTTCGAGAAGGTGCGAATGACGGCTGTGTTGCCCTGATCGACCAAGGAGAAGACTTCAGTCGGCGGTTGTTCTTCGTCGAGAAACTCGGCGTAAGCCTGATCGACAATCAGGAGCACGTGCTCGGGCAGAGCGTGCCTCAGTCGGACAATTTCGGTGTTGGGTATTGCGGTTCCTGTGGGGTTTCCCGGATTGGCGACGAAGACAAGACGCGTGTCAGCCGTCAGTCTCGCCAGAATGGAATCGACGTTGACCGTGAGATCGCGTTCTTGCGCTTGCGCATAGGCAGCACCTATCTGCGTGCAGGCCGTGGCGACGAAGGCGTAGGCATATTGCGTTGCGACCACGGTATTGCCGGGACCCGCATGGGCGCCGATGACGGCGCCGATGAGCTCCATGGAACCGGTACCGCACAGAAGCGTCTCGACCGGAAGACCGCGCACATCGCTGATTGCTTGCCGCAATTCCGTCCAGTCAGGATCGGGGTATAAGAGGGATTGCTTGACGGCCTGTTCGCCGGCGGCGACAGCGCGCGGACTGGGTGGGAAGGCGCTCTCATTTTGTGCAAGTGAAATCGTTCCCGGTTCAAGCGGGTCAGCAAGCGCGTAGGGCCGCATGGCTTCGATATGAGGGAGCGGTCGGATCATGAGTTGCTCCCATAATCTCGCTTTGCCGCACTTGTGCTGACAATGCCTCGCTCAACATCACGGGCAAGTGCCGCCGGATCGCGATCTCGTGAATCCCCAAAGCCGCCGCCGCCGGGCGTCTCAAAAATCAGATGGTCACTCTCTTCAACGCGCAGCTCACCTTTGCCGGGAAGATCTTCATCGCCTCCGCGAAACCGTATCCGACCCGGAGCACCGGGCTTCCCGCCACATCGACCACGGGCGGCATGTTTCAAACGTTCCACCGATAGAAAGACGAGAAAAGGCTCGCCATTTGCCGAAGTCACTTCGATGCGCTGACCAAGTCCACCGCGAAATTGACCTGCCCCACCTGAGTCCTGCCGGAGTTCGCGTCGCCAGATGGTCACTGGCGCGACAGCTTCGGTGATTTCAACCTGGCTGCCATAAACGCCCGACGGATAGGCGGTGGCAGACAATCCATCGGCATAGGGGCGGGCTCCTGTGCCGCCATTATGGACCAGCTCAACTGCAAATCGCCTGCCGCCCTTGCGGGCGACTTCGGCTGCGTGACGCATGGGAAGATCAAACATGCAGGACGCCCCCTCGGCGGGCACTTTGTCCGGCAAAGCCTGATGCAAACAGCCAAGCACGAGGTCCGGTGTCATCTGTCCAAGAGTGTGCCTCATCGCAACCGGTGCCGGTCTGAGCGCATTGAGAATGCAACCTTGTGGCCCGTCCACGGAGAACGGGGCCAGCGAGCCGGCATTGTTTGGTATGTCTGGTCCGACGATGCAACGCAGAGCAAAAACCGTATAGGCCGTTGCGTAGTTCAGCGGGACATTGATGCCTTTGGCCGAGCATTCCGATGTCCCGGCGAAGTCCACATGCATGGCGTCCTTGGTCACGGTGAGCGTGGCATGAAGTTCAATCGCGTTCTCATAGCCATCGGCTTTAAGCACATTGCGATAAGTCCCCTCCGGTATTGCAGCGATGGCTTCCAACGTTCCACGGTGGGACGTTTCGATGATGTAGTCGGCCAGAAAGTCGAGATCAGCAATCCGGTACTCGTCCATCATTTCGACCAGTCGCCTTGCGCCCGCTTCACAGCACGCGATCAATGCATAGATGTCGCCCTCATTGGCAATTGGTTCGCGGCTGTTGGCTTTGACAAGGTCCATCAAAAATGTGTTGAGCCGGCCTTCCTCCACCAGCTTACAGGGCGGGATAAGCAGACCTTCATCATAGATGTCACTGCCTTCCGGGCCCATGCCGAGGCCGCCAAGGTCTACAAGATGAGAGGTGCAGGAGGTGAAGCCGACAACTTGCCCCTCGCGAAAGGCAGGCATGAGCAGCAAAAAATCGTTGAGATGGCCCGACGCCAGCCAGGGGTCGTTGGTCATGTAGATATCACCCGGCTTCATCGACTGGATGGGAAAGCGGTTGATCAAATGAATGACGGCCTCTGCCATTGTGTTGATATGCCCCGGCGTGCCGGTAACGGCCTGCGCCAGCATCCGGCCGCGCACATCAAAGATCCCCGCCGATATGTCTCCACATTCCCGCACGATCGGGCTGAACGCTGCGCGGATCAGCGTTTGCCCCTGTTCCTCAACAAGGGCGAGCAGGCGGTTCCACATGACCTGAAGCATGGCTGAAGAAAACTTGCTCACCGCTTCGCTCCCTTGCTCTTTTGGGTAAGAACAAGATTGCCCATAGCGTCGACATGAGCTCTAAAATCCGCTGAGACCAGCGTCGTTGTCTGAGGTTCGACGATCAGCGCCGGTCCTTCCAGAGTGTCGCCTGGTCTCAGCTCCGCGCGTGGCACCAACGCCGCCTTTCTGGGTCGCCCCTCCAGGTCGCAGTGGATCGCCTGTGACCGCTCAAATGCGACGGGACGCGTGGTGGAAATCTTTCCTGGTCTCGGTGGCACCTGTTTCGCCGTCGCGATGCGAACACCCCAGTTGAGAATTTCGATTTCCATTCCCGGCACGGGGCGCGAAAACTGTTTGCTGTATTCGGCCTCAAACGCGTTTGTGAGCGCACCGATATCGTCTTGTTTGAGAGCGCGATTTGGCAGCTCGATTTCGATCTCGTGCCCCTGCCCGCTATAGCGCATGAAGGCGGTTCGATGCTCAACCAGCTTCGCCGACAGAGCGGCTTGAACGACGATGTCGCTGGCCTCTTTCGCCATGCTGTCCAGCAAAGCGTTGAGGGAGTTGAAGTCCACAGTCTCCAGAAGCGAATAATGAGACCGCACGATCTCAAAGGATACCGGCGCATGCAGAAACCCTACGGCGGAACCGACCCCGGGACTCGTGGGAATAAGGATCGTGGACACGCCTGCTGATCGAGCAACGCGAGTGGCGTGCAAGGGGCCGTTGCCGCCAAAGGCGATCATTGTGCGATCGCCAAGGTCTTTACCCGATTCGACTGCGTGCATTCGCCCGGCACTTGCCATGCTTTCATCAACCATGCGGCTGACACCGTCCGCGGCGGTAGTGGCATCGAGAGCAAGTGCGGATCCGATTTTCTCTGACAGTATGTTGCGTGCAGCATCTGCATCCACCGCAACGCGGCCTTCAGCAAACGAATCCGGCACAATGTATCCAAGGGCGATGTCGGCGTCGGTGACGGTGGGTTCCTGCCCGCCTTGCAAAAAGGCAGCCGGACCGGGATCAGAACCGGCGCTTTGCGGACCAACCTTCAACCGGCCCAGGCGATCCACCGTTGCAATCGACCCTCCGCCTGCACCGATCTCGATCATATCGATTACTGGAATGCGCACCGGCATTCCCGATCCCTTGATGAAGCGCTCAGCACGCGCGATCTCGAACTGTCTTGCAGTTTGCGGGGTCGCCTTGTCGATAAGACAAAGCTTGGCAGTCGTGCCACCGACATCAAATGAGAGAACCTGATCCAGCCCCGCCTGTTCGGCGATGCGGGCAGCGAGTATGGCACCTCCTGCCGGTCCCGACTCGACCAGCCGGATCGGGAAACGGCAGGCCGCTTCAATGGTGCACATTCCGCCTCCGGCCGTCATCATGAGAATAGGACAGATCAAGCCTTCTTTCGCGAATCGCTCTGCGAAGCTGCGCAGATAACCGCTCATGAGAGGTTGGATATAGGCGTTGGCAACCGTCGTGCAGAGCCGATCGAACTCCCGCGCTTCCGGGCTGACTTCGCAGGAAAGAGAGACGTCGAGATCAGGACGCCTTGACTTGAGAACATCGCGCAGATGTCGCTCATGGGTCGGATTGGCATAGGCGTGCAGCAGGCAAATCGCGATGGTCTGCGCGTCGATTTTCTCCAACTGCGCAAGGAGCTCCTCAACGGCTTTCTCGGTCAGCTCGATCAACGGCTTGCCGTCAACCGACATACGCTCAAGCACCGTGAATGCCTGGTCGCGCTCTACAAGAAGATCGGGCTTCACCAAGCCGATGTCATATTGCGAGTAGCGCCGCTCATAGGCGATCTCCAATATGTCACGAAAACCGTGTGTCGTTATGGTGCCAACCTTCGCGCCTCGCCTTTCAATCAGGGCATTCGTCGCCAGCGTTGTGCCGTGAATGAAGCCGGAAACGTCACCAAGGCTGTGACCCGACTGCTTAAGGACGATCGCGGCGCCCTGCAATGCGGCTTTAGCCGGGTCCTTTTGGGTCGTCAGGGTTTTCGCGGAGGCAAGGATCGTCTCGTCCTGAACCAGAACGGTATCCGTGAAAGTGCCGCCAATATCCGTGGCAAGGCGTAAGTTCTTTGAGTGAGGCATGCTGGCGCTTGGGCGTCTGAACTGACTTTCCACCGCATCCTCCGATGCGGTGAGCGAGTGTAAAGCGAACCGCTAAACAACCAGGTCGCACCCCGTGGCGCGACGATCATATCTTTTGAAACAAACTTGCAAGGTCATGATTCACGGACCCGGACTGGCAGCCTGCCGTGACCATAAGGCTATGATTGGCCGCGCTTTGTCAAACGGCTTTTCCAAGTCCGAGGGTCTGTCGGGTCAAATAAAGAATCGTGGACAGCGTGGCCGCCAATCTCCGCGGGATCATTCGCGGCCTTGAAACAAAATAAGTAACCATTTAGTGACTTGAGAAAATCCGATCTCGGCGGTTGCAAAGCCGCTGGACGAGATCGATTGGTCCTGATTTGAAGGGAAAATTACCATGTCCATAGTCACAGAGTCCTATTCCTCGGCACCACAGGGGATGATTCCCAACAGTCGTTTCCCGCTGCTCGTTCATCGAAACGCCATTCCGGGTGGTGGCGCAGACAGGGTCAAGGAGCATTTTCGCAACAATGGCTGGTCAAACAATTGGGATTATCCGGGCATTTATGAGTATGCGCATTTTCACTCGACGACGCATGAGTGCCTTGGATGTGCACAGGGTTGGATGGAGTTTTCGTTGTCTGTGGGCGAAGGCGGCTGGACCAAGGTTCGCATTGAGGCCGGAGATGTGATCGTAATGCCGGCCGGTGTGTCGCATGAGATGACATCAATGGCCGAGGACATCCACATGTGCGGCGGTTACCCCGATGGACGCGATTGGGATGACATCCAGGAGGAGTTTTTGTCCGAAGAGGACTATAAGCGCGCATGCAAGCGGATCATGATGTTGCCGATCCCGGCGAAGGACCCCGCGACGGGTGAACCCATGCCGCATTGGCATGCCGCACCTTCATCCGTTGATGGTGGCTGGAATGATTGGCGCCACGCGCTCGATAGGCGGAACTGAAGGCCGCCCTTCATCCGCACAAGTATGCCGGAAGACTCACTCGGTCACGTCGAAACCGAACCGTTCCAGCACTGTCCTTGCGCATTCGACATCTTCCTCGTCCTGAGCGCCGGAAACGCCCAGCCCGCCAAGACACAATTCTGCGCTGATGATAGGAATCCCACCAGGAAACACCAGGATTCGTTCGCGATTGGCAAGCCCCATGGCGAGAGCTGGCCGCGCGGTTGCTCTACCAAAAAATGCCTGAGTCGACTTTCCCAGCGTGCCCGACGTGTAGGCCTTGTCGATGGCAAACTGAATGGCTGGTGCAATAACCTCATCACTGCGCGCCAAGGACACCATGTGGCCACGAGGATCGCAGATCGCAGCGCAAACAGCCCAGCCCTTTCCAGCCGCATAATCAACGGCCGCTGCAACGATATCACGTGCGGTTGTTGCCGCTATTTCATGCCGAATAATTGACTTCACCACCCTCTCCTATTGATAACCGATCGGTTACTAGTGCGGTTACAAATATGGTGGTGGGGGAATGAAGTCGATATGAAAGAACTCAAGTAAGGCGTGAGCGGAGAGATCGCGAGACGCGTGGCGGCACAATTTGACTACATCATCGTTGGCGGTGGGTCTGCCGGATGTGTTCTGGCTGCACGCCTGTCTGAAGATGAGCGAGCAAGCGTGCTTTTGTTGGAAGCTGGCGGCCCAGACAGATCACGGCTGTTTTCGATCCCTGCTGGTTTCGCCAAAATGACAAGAGGCATTGCCAGCTGGGGCTGGTCAACGGTTCCGCAAAGGCACATGCAGGATCGGGTCCTATGGTACACGCAGGCCAATGTGCTGGGTGGTGGCTCAACGATCAATGCACAAATCTACACGCGCGGACATCGCGATGACTATGACGGTTGGGTGAGAGATTTCGACTGCCAAGGCTGGTCCTATGCGGATGTGCTACCTTATTTCCGCCGATCAGAAGACAATCAGAGTTTCCTCAACGCCTATCACGGAGCGGGCGGACCGTTAGGCGTCTCGCAACCCACGGCGCTCCTGCCGGTCACCTATGCATTTGTTCGCGCTGCTCAATCCTGGGGAATGCCGTTCAACGCAGACTTCAACGGAGCTGAGCAGGCCGGATGCGGCTTCTACCAACTCACCCAAAGGGACGCATGTCGGTCATCGACCGCGCGAGACTTTCTGCTGCCGGCCAGCGGTCGCAGGAATCTGACTGTCAGAACAGATGTACCTGTCACAAGGATCGTGCTTGAGGGACAAAGGGTCGTGGGGGTCGAGGTCATCGAGAATGGCCGTCCGGCTGTGCTGCAGGCCAATGAGGAAACGATTGTGAGCTGCGGTGCCATCGGATCACCTCGCCTTTTGATGTTGTCGGGCATAGGCCCGCCCGACCATCTGAAGTCTGTCGGGATCAGGCCATTGCACGACCTGCCTGGCGTTGGTGAAAATCTTCACGATCACCTCGACCTTTTCGTGATCAGCGAGTGCACGGGGCGTCACAGTTACGACCATTTCGCCAAGCCCTTTCATGCCGCGAGAGCTGGACTTCAATATATGACGTTGAAAAGCGGTCCTGCCGCCTCCAGCCTCTTTGAAACCGGGGCCTTTTGGTATTCCGACGAAGAACAATCGCGTCCCGATCTTCAGTTTCATTTTGGCCAAGGGTCAGGAATTGAAGCCGGGGTCGCCGCTATGAAACAAGGCGGCGTGACCTTGAATGTCGCCTATATGCGCCCGAAGTCGCGCGGCACGGTGCGACTGAAGAGCTCGGACCCAAAGGACGCACCGTTGATCGATCCCAACTATTGGGCAGAACCTGAAGACAGACGTCGTCACTTTGCAGGGCTCGCAATGGCGCGCGAGATCATGCGACATTCGCAGCTTGAACCATTTTTGAAAGCCGAACGCCTTCCCAGCAGCAGCGTGCAAAGAGAGGAGGCGCTGTTTCGCTATGGATGCGAGAATGCAAAGACCCAGCATCACCCGGTCGGCACCTGCCGAATGGGCAGAGACGAGTTGGCCGTCGTCGACCCAACCCTGAAGGTTCATGGTCTTGAAGGATTGCGGGTGTGCGACAGTTCCGTCATGCCGCGTATCAACTCATCCAACACCAATGCTCCCACCATCATGATAGCGGAAAAAGGAGCCGACCTGATTCGCGGCCGCAGTCTGCTGGGGCGTCGGCCGCAATAGTCCGCTTAAACGCAAACCAGCCGCATGATGGTTTCAATGTTGAAGGCCAATCGCTCTTCCAGCGCTTCCGGCGTCATGAAATCGCGCTCAAATACGATCGAGCCGGTGAAACGATTGGTCAAGTAGTAGTAGCCAATCGCCGCGATTGTGATGTTGAGCTGAACGGGGTCAATGTCACTACGGAAAACACCATCATCCACCCCGCGATCCAGCAGGTCCTTGGTGCTGGCGACGAAGCGACGTGATATCACTCGGATGGCCTGACTGTCCTCAAGATGCTTGGCCCTGTGCAGATTTTCGCTGTTCACCAGAGTGATGAACTCCGGATTGGCGAGATAATAGTCCCAGGTGAAGCGGATCCACTTTTCAAGCGCATCGCGCGGCGCGAGCGCGTCGAGATCAAGCGCCTGCTCGGCTGAGCGAATATCAACATAGGCGGCTTCCAGCACTTCGCGAAACAGGTTCTCCTTGCTGTCAAAATAGTGATAGATCATCCGCTTATTGGCGCCGGAATTCTCCGCAATGGTGTCCACTCTGGCGCCACCCAATCCGAAGCGAGCGAACTCCACCTTTGCAGCCGCCAGTATCCGGGCTCGTGTGGCTTCGGCATCCCTGATCTTTGGCTTTTGTGTCTGCGCAGTCACGAGAGTCTCCTGAACCTCACCGCCTCATAAAGCAAACGCGACGCGCGTCGTCAAAACCCATTGCGGTCGCAGATGGGAAAGCCCGTCAGTCATCGTCAAAACAAGTAACTAACTGTTGCGTTAATTAGCATCATGCGCTTGAATGCGCTCCTCATCGGCACAGTGTGCAACGGTGGCGGTTGCGGAAGACGCTTCCCAATCCGCAAGATTCAGGCCTCAACGACTGAGACAACCAAGGGAGGTTTTCGGTTCATGTCTACTTTCATCAAGGATTTCATCGAGCGGGAGAAGGTCAGCAGACGCAACTTCCTACTCGCCTCTGCCTATGGCATTTCCGGCGCAGCCGCGCTGAAGATGTTCGGCCCTTCACCGGTTCAGGCGGCAACCCATGACGATCCTGCCATTGCTTGGAGCTATCGCAACCGCACCAACCCTTATTGGAACGAGATTGTGTCTGGCGGCGAGGCTTTTGTGGAGAGCCTCGGGAAATCAAAAGATGCGCTTGTCCACCTGATCAATGAAGGCTCTTCTGAGAAGTCACTCGCTGACGTCAAGGCATTGATGGCAAAAGAGAGTGGCAAAGTCGCGCTCGCAATCGACACCAATGATGCACCCAACTGCCGTCCGGTGGTCGAAGCCGTGGCAGCCGCAGGTGGTTATGTGTCGACCATCTGGAACAAGACGGACGATCTCCACCCATGGGACTTTGGTGACAACTACGTCTCTCACATGACGTGGTCTGACGAAAAGCCCGCCGAGCAAACGGCGCGCATCCTGCTGGACGCCATCGGTGGCAAGGGCGGCGTCGTCCATCTCGGTGGCATCGCCTCCAACAACCCGGCCATCGAACGCTTGCAGGGTTTGAAAAACGCACTGAAGGACTATCCGGATGTGGAGTTGCTTGATGCGCAGCCGGCTGACTGGGATACGCAGAAAGCCAATCAGATCATGTCATCCTTCATCACACGCTATGGTGACGAGATCAGCGGTGTGCACTGCGCCAACGATACGATTGGCTACGGTGTTCTGGAGGCGCTGCGCGCCGAGGGAATGGACATTCCGATTGTCACTTATGATGGTAACCCGCAGGCGGTTGATCTGGTGCGCGAAGGCCGCATCCTGGCAACAGTCTTCACCAACCCGCATTGGGGTGGCGGCGTTACAGCCTCCTTGGCCTATCATGCGGCGACGGGAGCGTTCAAACCGTCTGAGGAACCGAACGAACATCGCGAATTCTACGGCCCGACCATCATGGTCACGCCGCAGGATGCTGCCGACTTTAAGGCAAAGTATCTCGAAAACGTTCCAACTTACGACTGGAAGGACTTCTGGGGACCGTCCAACGGCCAGATCCAGTACAAGTAGCAGGTTCTCCCTGGGGTCGGCGGTGCCAACAAGGTTGGACTGCTGATATGGAGGCGGCGCGCAGCAGCCTGCGCGCCGTTTCATTTGACAAAGCGTATCTTCGGGGGCGTTCGTGAATAATTGGCTGACGCGAGACAATCTCATTCGATGGGCTCCGTTGCTCGTCTTGCTCGCTTTGATCTGCCTCTTTGCGCTCATCGAACCGCGTTTCTTTTCGGTACGAAATGCTGCGCGCATCGCCATCGCGTCCACCCCGGCACTGATGGTGGCCATCGGTGTCACCTTCATCATCATCATGGGCTCGATCGACCTTTCCATGGAAGGCACAGTGTCGGTCTGCGCCGTGATCTTCGCGTTCGCATTCATCGCGCTCGGCGGAACACTCGCCAGTTTCGCCTGGCTGGCCCTGCCACTCGCCTTATTGGTCGGAGCGGCGGTCGGCCTGTTGAACGGCCTCATCCATGTGCGGTTCAAGATACCGTCCTTCATGTGCTCGCTGGCGATCGGATTTGTGGGTACGGGCTTTGCCCTCTTGTTGACGGGCGGAGACAGGGTTCGGGTTGAGGACGAGCTGTTCCGGTCGCTGTTGACCATTCGATTCTTGAACTTCCCGATCATGGTCTATGTCGCACTGGCCTGTCTGGTGCTGGCCTGGTTCATTCAGAGCCACACCAAACTTGGCCGAAATTTCTATGCCATAGGCGGCGGGGAGGAACTGGCCACCTCCAGCGGGCTCAATGTCGGTCGGGTCCGCGCCTTGGCCTTCATGCTTGCTGGAATGTTCTACGCCATCGGAGCATTGCTGGCGGTGGGCCGGATCGGAATTGCGGAAACGGCAACCGGCAACAACTTCATGTTTGTCTCAATCACGGCGGTGGTTGTCGGCGGTACTGCCTTGTGGGGAGGCATCGGTGGCGTTTGGAATACGCTTGTCGGCGTACTCATCGTCAATGTCATCAACAATGGCATGGTCGTGATCGGCCTACCAAACTTCGTGCAAGATGCGGTTCTCGGCATCTTGGTCATTACCGCGGTTGTTTTGTCGACAAACCGCAAGACTGTCGCCTTCGTGAAGTAGCCGAACATGTATGCACTGAGAAAAATCGACAAGGTGTTTCCCGGGGTCAAGGCGCTCAGCGCGGTCGACCTCGACATCGGTCGCGGTGAGATCATCGGCCTGGTGGGCGAAAATGGCGCTGGGAAATCAACCTTGATGAAGGTGATCTACGGTGCCTATCAGCCGGATTCAGGCAGTATCGAGATCGACGGCCAAACGGTTCGTTTTTCCAATCCGCGCCAGGCGATGCATCACGGCATCGGAATGGTCTTTCAGGAACAGTCGCTGATCACCAATCTCACCGTGATGGAAAACATTTTCCTCGGTTACGAGCAGCAATTCGTCCGCTATGGCATAATCGATTGGAAAGCGATGGCCGAGGCGGCCAAAGCCCAGCTCGCGAAGGTCAAGCTGGCCATCGATCCGTCAGCCATCACCTCCAGCCTGTCATTTGCCCAGCGTCAATTGGTTGAACTTGCCAAGGTGCTCACGTTGGAGGAGAGAGTTGATGGCGACCTCGTAATCCTGCTTGATGAGCCCACGTCGGTTCTAGCACGCGAAGAGGTGGAGCTTCTTTTCAGCATTGTGCGCGATCTTCGCAATCGAGCCTCTTTCATCTTCGTTTCGCATCGCATGGAGGAGGTGCTGGAGATCTCTGACCGCATCTATGTGATGAAGGACGGAGAAGTGGTGGATGTCGTTTCGCGCGACGTGGCAGACATTGATGCCATTCAGCACAAGATGGTCGGCCGCGAAATTGACAAGGAATATTATCGCGAGCAGTTGCAGAAAGCCTATAGCGATCAGGCACCGTTGCTCAGCCTTGAAGATGTCTCGGTCAGCGGCAGATTCTCGAACGTGTCGTTCGATTTGCATGCCGGTGAAGTGCTTTGCCTTGTGGGCACGGAGGGGTCCGGTCGTGAGGCCATTCTGCGCACAATCTTTGGAATGGAGCATCCGACTTCGGGACAGCTGAGCGTCCGGGGCAAACCCGTCGCTCGCTTCTCGCCGCAAGCCGCCGTCGCTGCGGGCATTGGCTACACGCCACGGGAAAGGAAGGTTGAAGGCATTGTCGCGGGAATGAACGTCTTTGAAAACATGACGCTCAGTCAGCTTGGAAATTATTCGAGAGCAGGCGTTCTGAATGTTTCCGGGGAGCGGGCTACAGCGCGCCAATGGATCGAACGTCTGGCGATAAAGACCCCTTCGGAACACAAGGATTGCGGCGGGTTGTCTGGAGGCAATCAGCAAAAGGTTGTTCTGGCCAAATGGCGCTCCGGCGGGTCCGACATTCTGCTGCTGGATCACCCGACGCGCGGCCTCGATATCGGCGCGAAGGAAGATGTCTATGACATGATCCGCGAAATGTCGGACGCTGGCGTCGGCATTATTTTGGTTGCTGACACGCTTGAAGAAGCGATCGGCCTGGCACACACCATCATCGTTTTGAAAGATGGCGTAGCTCAGCAGCGCTTTGATGGTTTTCTGACGCAGAAGCCGTCCTTGTACGATCTCTTGCATCACATGATCTAAGGGAGGTGAAAATGTCGATGGAACGCATCAAACCTCACTTTCCCTGGATTACTCTGATCGTGCTTGGTACATTGGTGGGCATCGCCAATCCCAGCTTCTTCAACCCCGCTGGCCTGGTTTCACTGACCGCAGATGTTGTGCCGCTGTTTATCATGGCGCTGGGCATGACATTCGCCATCTACATCGGTGGCATTGACCTTTCCGTTCAGCAGCTGGCCAACATGGTTACGGTGATTGCCACGGTCTACCTTGCCCAATTTGGCATCGCCGTTGCGGTCATATGTATTGCGGCCGGGTTTCTGATCGGTGCCATATCTGGCTATGCCACGACACGGCTTTACGTACCGTCATTCGTATCGACCCTGGCGATGGGCTTTGTCGCCCTCTCTGTGGCAAAATACCTGTCCGGCCAGCGCGCACTCTACATGGATGCCGAATTGCGCAATGCGAGCTTCGGCTGGATGTTTGATAACACGGCAGGCGTTCCCCATGAACTGATCATTGCTGCGGTTTTGCTTCTGCTCGCCTGGTTTCTGCAGACGCGAACCAGCTTTGGGCGTTCTCTGAAGGCGGTGGGAGCCGGCGAACTGGCAGCCGTTGCTTCCGGGCTCAATGTCAACCGCATCAAGATTCTGGCTTTTGCCATTTCAGGCGGTTTTGCGGGCATCGCCGGGCTCATCTTCTCCGTCAAGCTTTCAGGCGGTGACGCCAATTTGGCCAACGGATTTCTACTGCTTGCCATCGTGGCGGTGCTTGTCGGTGGTACGCCCTTGACTGGCGGCGTTGGAGGCGTTCTTAACACAGCCATCGGAACACTGATCGTCATGGTGATCCGGGCGGCCATGGTCTATCTCGAAGTCGCAGCCACGCAGCAGCAGATGATTTTCGGCATTATCCTGATCATTGCGATCGGCCTGACAATTGATCGCACCAAGCTTCGGATCGTCAAGTAACGGAGGGTGTGATGGGAGACATGCGTGCAGCGATCCTGGTGGAACCCGGTCGGTTTGAACTGCGCAAACTGCCCATACCGGAGCCGGCCGCAAATGAAGCACTCATCAAGATCAAACGCTGCGGAATTTGCGGCACCGACATCCACATCTTCAATGGCCATTATTCGGCCGACAAACTGCCTTTGATTCCCGGTCACGAGTTTACCGGAACGGTTGCTGAAGTTGGGCGCGATGTAACCGATTTGACCATCGGCCAACCGGTGGTGATCGACACCAACATTGGTTGTGGCCGTTGCTATTGGTGTCGGCGCAACGAAATTCTCAACTGCCCGCAGATGGAGCAATTTGGCATTACCATTAATGGTGGCTTTGCCGACTACATCAGCGTGCCTGCGCACTTGGTCATTCTGGCTCCAAGTCATGTAGACGCGCAAGTGCTGGCGCTGACCGAACCGCTGGCATGCGTTGTCCGCGCTGCAAGAAAGGCCAAGGTCACTTTTGCTCAATCCGTTGTGGTGCTGGGTGCGGGGCCGATCGGTAATCTTCACGTCCAGCTTTTGCGCACAATTGGAGCGGCTCCGATCATCGTTGCCGACATCAGCCAAGAGCGTGCGGCCATGGCGAGACGCTGCGGTGCGGATGTTGCGGTCTCGGATATTGGCAATCTTCGCGATGCGGTGCTGGAACACACCGATGGCCGAGGTGCCGACATCGTTATTGAGAGTGTCGGCAAGCGAGACCTCTACGCACTTGCCCAAACGCTGATCCGCAAGGGAGGCCACATTGCCGTGTTTGGTTTGACGGGGCCACAGGAGTTTTTGGAGGTTGATATTCTCGACACGATCCTTCGGGAGAATTCGCTCAAGGGATCAGTGGCAGGCATGGGCGAGGATATGCATGACTCTCTCACCATGCTGACCCATGGACGGATCGACACTTCTCCATTCACCGGCGCCGACTACGCATTGGAAGACATTCAACTGGCTTTCGACACGTTCACGGATCGACCGGCCGATCTCAAAACGCAGATCGTGATGTCGGTTGGAGCCAGATCGGCTCAGTCGAAATCTGGCGCGAAGGGTACGAGATCCCTGCCGACGATTCGATAGTTGCGGTGCGTAAGGGCATCGATTCGAGCCATGTCCACATTGCTCAACGTAAAGTCCATAATGTCGAAATTCGATTGGATGTTGGCCGGATTTGTTGACATCACATTGACGCTCACACCCTTTTGCAGGATCCAGCGCAGCACGACCTGCCCGGCACTCTTTCCATAGGTATCACCGATTTCAGCGAAAGTCGGCTCCTTGAACACCTCGCCACGCGCAACCGAACAGTAGGCAGACAGCGGAATGCCAACTTCATTTGCGCCAGCCATCAGTCTGTCCTGATTGAGCAGCGGGTGAAACTCAACTTGGTTTGTCACCAACGGAGCATCAACGATTTCAACAGCCTCCCGCATCATCGCCACCGTGTAATTGGAGATGCCAATATTGCGTGTCAGACCGCGCTTCAGGGCATCTTCCAACATCCGTAAGGAAGGAGCGATATGACCATCGGCGGGTGGCCAATGCAGAAGAAGCACGTCGACATAGTCGATGCGCAGGTCTTTAAGGCTTTTCTCCACACTGGGAGGGAAAGCTTCGCTCGAGAAATTCTCAATGTTGACTTTTGTGGTGATGCAAAGTTCGTCTCGTGGAATGCCGGTATTGGCCAATCCTTCACCGGTCGTTGCTTCATTCTCATACATTTGCGCTGTGTCAAAAGCGCGAAACCCGGTCTTCGCTGCTGCTTCAATGGAAGCCAGCAACTCATCGCCCTTCAGCGGAAATGTCCCAAAAGCGCGCTGAAAGGTCTTGGTATAGTAAATGGACATTTCGAGTTCTCCTCCAACGCATGTTCGCGTGGCGTTGCCACCCAAGGCAGGCAGGCCGATCCGAACAACAAAGTAACCAATTAGTTAATTAACATCCGACGATCACGCAAGCACGAAACTGATGCCGGAGTCCTCGAATTGGACTGTCTGCCAGCCTTGCCTGCCAAACCATCTCGCCGTCACCGCCCTGATCGCGGCAGAGGTCGGTCACATTTATCGATAGACAAGCAGCTTGTTGCTTCCCTGCTGAACGGTCTCTTCGCGCTGGTTGTTGATGTCAAAATCGAGCAAGAGGACCCCCTGATCTTCTTTTGGCGTTTCAAGCTTTTGGTGAACCGTGATCGTGCCGCCAATGGTGTCACCGGCCAAAACCGGGGCACGGAAGGTCCAGTCCCAACCGAGTGATGCGCGCGCCTTGAACTGCGCCGGTGTCTGGTTCTTCAATCCATCAACAATGGAGAGCACCAGCAGACCATGAGCAATGCGGTCTCCAAACCCATGCTTGCGAGCAGCATCGCGTTCCATGTGAATTTCGAAACGGTCGCCGGTTTGAGCAAGTCTCGCCCCGATTGAAGCAGGTTGATGGGATGGATTTTTCGATCTGGCAAGGAGAATACCGCAGAGCGATGCTGGGCATCGCGCGAGGATT